>CAVSGG010000006.1:0-199482 GCA_963727455.1 Candidatus Krumholzibacteriota bacterium
ACGCTTCGGTAGCCGAGGAAGACAACGACGGCGGCGGTCCCATGCACATCATGAAGCACGAGCTTGCGGGTGCTCCCCTGGAGTTGGTTCCGGACGCGGTCATTCTCACCGAGGGTACCGGCGATTCCAGCAAGGGTGCGGTGGGCATCTATCGCGGTCAGCGCGGACGCATGCAGATCGAGGTCACGGTCGTGGGCAAGAGCTGTCACGGTTCGATGCCGTGGGAGGGGCGCAATCCACTGGAATTCTCCGCGGCCATCATCATGGAGGCCACTAAGCAGGCCGCTGCGGGCGAAGGATTCAAGGAGGACGCGTTCCTGGGACCCGGCACGCGGACGGCGAGCTGGGCCGTGCTCGACACTCCGAGCGACTGTGCAGTTCCCGAACGTTTCGTCTTCCGTTTCGATCGGCGTCTCACAGCGGGCGAAGATCCGCAGGAGGCTCTGCGCGCCGTCGAGAAGCTGAAAGCAGTGGCAGCCGCACGAGAGGCCGGACTCACAGTGGAAGTGAAAGCTCCCCGCTACACCCAGCCCACCTGGAAGGGCACGCTGCCCGACAATGCACAGATCTATCCCGGTTGGGTGACCCCGGCCGAACATCCCGCCATCGAAACCGCCGCGGAGAGCTACCGTTTGACGGTGACTCCATTTCTTCAGGACGGAAAGGGCGGTCAGCCGCGCAAGGAAGCTCGCGTGGATCGTTGGATCTTTTCCACCGATGGGGTGGGGATGGTGGTGGAAGCCGAAAGCAGCGGTATCGAGCACATCGACGCGAAGAACTGGGTGCGCGTGGGACGCTACGCCCATCCTCCGCTCTTCGGGATCGGGCCGGGCATCGAGCAAAACACCCACAAGATCGGCGAGTGCATGGACAGCCGGGAGTTCGACGTGGCCATCGCGGTCATGGCGCGCTTTCCCAGCCTCTATCGCAAGAGGACGCGCGGCAGCTGAGAGTTTTTCAAAGGCCCGTGCGCTCTCTGCGGCCGATGCGTGTCTCAGTAGCGGATAGGCTCTCAGCGCTTGATGCCGGTGAACAGGATCGCGGTGTTGCCCGTGATCGGTGTGGTGGAATCGCGCAGCAAACTCAAGAGGCCCGCCAGCCCCGAACTTCCGGTTACGCTCACGTCGATCGATGTCGCTCTCGCGCGCCATCTTGTTGGCGCGCCGCAGCGTGAGTTCGTCGGTTACCACCGGAATGCCTCCGCTATTGGCCATCGCTTTCAGCAGAGCCCACCAGTCGTAGGTTTCGTCGTCCAGGATCCCGCTGGCGATCGAACGGGGAGTGCTCTCCCAGGGCCACATGAATTCTCGGCGATGCACGGCGGCGTACTGGAGCTCCTCGTCGAGGTGCTCTTTGTGATGCGTCGCGCTCAAGAGCTCGGCGGCTTCCTCGTCGTCCGCTGGGGTCTCGCTCAAACGTTCCGCCATGCGTTCGACCAGATTTTCCCAGGCACGGCGCAGCGGGATATCCTCCGTCGGTCTGCACGGTGTGCATGCGGGGGAGCTGCAGGGCCTCCTGGCGAGAATGGCTGCCCTCGGCCGCGGCTTTGCGGGCCGCGATCTCGAAAAGGGCCTGGAAGATACTGCTGGCCAGCGCGCCGCCTCCCACCTGAACCATGATGTGCTGCAAACTCTCCTGCCGGCTGGACAAAGCACCCGCGATTTCGTAGCCCAAGCCGAGGCCGCCTTCGACGGTCATGCCGTTGTCCGGGCCCTGACAGCCGAAGGGAATCGCGCCCTCGTCCACCGCTTCGTGGAAACTCTGCACGCAGGGATCGCCCTTCATTCCCTTTTCACGGGGGCAGACTTGAATCTCGGCCTGCAGAGCGCGCATCTGCGCCAGGACCGACTCGTCGGCTTCGGTGGGCACGAAAACCAAGAGACGCCACTGCATGGCGCGGGCGACGACGGCAGCCGCCAGGGCGGCGTTGCCGCAGGAGGCAATCGCCAAAGGAGGTCGTTTGGAGAAGGGCAAGAGCCCGAGTTTTTCCGCCACGCTCAGCCAAATCGCGATTCCCATGAGATGACGGGCCTTGTGCGAACCGGAGACGTTGTGGGTTTCGTCCTTCACCCACAATGCGCCTCTCTCGTAGCGCGCGGCGCTCGCCAGCGCTTCCTGCACGGCGAAGGGAGTTTCCAAAAAGCCCGTGCCCGCTTGGCCCAGGCGCGTCATGCCGTCCGCTTCCGCCACCCGAGCGTCGAGATCCTTGACCAGCGCGAGGTAGTCCTCATCGCTCATGCCCGAAGCGAGCGCCACCCGGTAGGCATGAAAAGCGCGGCGATAGCGCAGGTAGGGATTGGGCTCGGAATGGCTGAGCAATTCGAGCAGAGAGTCTTCGCCGCCGCCGCCGACGCGTTCCAGCTTCAGATGCCGCACGAGCACATGATCGCGCCCGTCGCCGCGATGAGGACAGGAAAAGGGGAACGGTTCGCGCGCGGGAATCTCATAGCCGCAGCCCGAACACACGAAGCGAGTGGCCAATGGGCTTGCCACCGAATTCTCCTTTGGCTCAGAGCGAGGAGGCCACGCCAGTGCGGGCGTTGAACTCGTCGATCATTGCATCCCAGGCCGGGATGAGATCCACAAGCTCGCGCCAGAAACTCTCGTGCCGCCGCGCGACGAACTCCTCGATACCCACGCCCTGTTGCTCGACCCAAGTATAGTAGCCGAGATCGAAAATACGTTCACGATCGCGGAGCGAGCACTCGAGCACGTGGTCGGTGAGCGTGCCCTTGAGATGCTCGCCGAAGACCTCGCCCGCGTTCACCGCGTCGAAACTACCGCCGAAGTCCTTCTTTAGGGTCTTCTCGCGCTCGGTGTCGTAGAGCGAGGCGGGATCGGTGGCCACGGTCAGAAGGAGGTCGTCCTCACCCAGCTTCAGGTACTTGGCGGTCTTGATCGAGGCGAGGATGTTGCAGAGCGAGGACAGGCCCAGCTTGTGCAGGCGCTCGACGATCTCCTTGGGCACTCCCTGACGCGCGCGCAGGTACTCGTGGCCGACCTCGGAGTTGAAGAGCAAGTTGAGGGCGTCGGTGGACTCATCAGAAATCGCGACGGCCATGTCCGTCCCCATCACGTTGTGGATGAGGGGGATGTGTTTGTCGCCGATGCCCTGGATGTTGTGCTCGCCGAAACCGTTGTAGAGCATGGTGGGGCATTCGAGGGCCTCCACCGCAACGTTCCAGCTGCCGTACTCGTCCTTCAGATAGTCTCCTGCGCCCAGGGTGCCCGCCGATCCGGTGGCGGAGACGAAGGCGCGCAGGCGCAACTTCGGATTGTTCTTCTTGAGTTTCTCGAAAACGTGTGCGCCCGCCTTGCCGGTGCAGAGCCGGTGTGCCAGGTGATTCCCGAACTCGGAGAACTGGTTGAAGATGATGTTGGCGGGATCGGCGTCGAGCTCGTGGCACTTGTCGTAGATCTCTTTGACGTTGCTCTCGGTGCCCGGTGTCGCGATGACGTCCGCGGGGTCAGCGACCCAATTTTCCAGCCAGGTGAAGCGCTCGCGACTCATCCCCTCGGGCAGCACCGCCACGCCGCGGCAGGCCATGATGCGCGAGATGGCGACACCGCCGCGGCAGTAGTTTCCCGTCGAGGGCCAGATCGCCCGATGGTGCAGCGGGTCGTACATCCCGGTGATCACGCGCGGCGCCAGGCAACCGTAGGCGGCCAGGACCTTGTGCGCTTCGATCATGGGGAAGTTGGCGCCGATCAAGAGGACGATTTCAGCGTCGACTCCGGTGAGTTCCTTGGGCAGAACCATGTACTCGGGGAGCGTGGCGAAGCGGCGCCGGTCGGAATCCATGTACCAGTGCACTCGAAAGAGATTCAAGGGATGCGGCTCGTCCGGATCGACCTTCTCGAGCAGGTCCTTGATCTGGGTGGGAATTGTTGCCGGTTCTGCAAGTTGCGCGAAGGTGGGCAGCAGGATCTTCTGCTTCGCGAATCGCTCCAGGCTGTTCTCGTAGACCTTCTGGTCGACGACGTGCTTTTCGAGTCCCAGGGACGGCATGACGGCTCCTTCTTCCTTCCGAGCGCGGACGAATCTGACAAAAGTTGGCGTTGAAGCTACAACCTTCGCGCCCGCTGAAACAGAAAATCCTCGTTATTGCGCGCGCATTCGCTCCCAGAGGCGCTGCGCCTCCTCCTCGGCCTCCGCGCGGATCGACTCCACATCGACTCCCTTCGGCAGGGAATGCGCGGCGTCGTTCGCGCCGAGTTCCCCGGCGAATCTCTCGGCGATGAGGTGCCAGCCGTTGGCCAGGCGTTCGCCGACGCGCTCGCTCGTTTTCTCGACGTATGCGGCCTCTTCAAGCAGGATGCGCTGCTCTTCGGCCATGTCCGAGGGAAAGCCATCGGTGCCCAGCGCCACGCGGGAGCTAGCGCTCAGGGCCTTCGGATAGCCCACGCCGTTGGCCTTGTTCGAGCGCGGGTTCTGCACCAGCCATAGCTCGCGTTCCGCGCAGCGCTGCACCTGCTCGCGATCGAGATGGACGCCGTGGGCCAGGATCGAGGCCTTCGGTAGGCAGCGAAAGTGCAAGAGGCGAGCGAGGGGTCCCGGCCAGCCGCGATGCTGCGCATCCTCGACGTCTTCGAGTCCCTCGGCCAGATGCACGTGCAACACGGTGGAAAACTCGCGGCAGAGTTGTCCCGCCTCCAAAAGGAGTTCGTCGCTCACCGTGAAGGAGGCGTGCAGTCCTACGCAGCCTTTTACCAAGGGCCGGTCGTTCTCCTTCAGGAAGCGACGGCACTCGGCCAGGCCGGCGCGGCCCTCCGCGAGTCCCCCGTTGCGCTCGGTGGCGCCGTAGCACAGCACAGCGCGCATGCCCATCTCCTGGCAGGCGTCGGCCAGAACATCGAGCGAGCCCTCGATGAAGTTGGGCGACTCGTGGTGATCGACGAGCGCGGCGGTGCCCGCCAGCTTTGCCTGGCTCAGGTAGTAGCGCGCGCTCGCGCGCAGGCTCTTTTCGTCCAAGGCGCGGTCCAGCTTCCACCATACCGATTGCAGAATTTGCAGGAAGCTCTTGGGCTCGGGTTCGGGTGCGGGCATGCCCAAGGGCGCCAGTCCGCTGTAGAGATGGGTGTGCGCGTTGACCTGGCCGCGGCGATCGTTCATGGGAACCTCCAGCGCGCGAAGACTCTCAACTCTCCACCGGTGCCGGGACGGTCCTGTCGCGGATCTTTCCCACGCGCAGCGCGCTGAAGGCGGGGGAGTCCTTCATGGGAAGTGACTGTGCGGTGCTCGCCGTCGAAGGCAGCCAGCGCGCAGGCCACCGCTCCCGCGGTGGGAACCAGTCCGATCTCACCCACGCCCTTGGCGCCGAAGGGCCCTTCGGGCTCGGGGTCTTCCACCAGGATGACCTCGACCTGGGGCATCGCGGGGGCGCGGATCACGCCCAAGTCGCGCAGCTTGTAGCTGGCCGGCCAGCCCTCCGGACAGGGCAATTCCTCGCTGAGCGCATAGCCCAGGCCCATGTGCACCGAGCCCTCGATCTGCCCCGCGCAGAGATCGGGATTGATGGCGCGCCCCACGTCGTGGGCGGCGATCACTTTCTCCAGCTTGCCCTCTCTGTCGAGCACCACGACCTGGGTGGCGAAGCCGTAGGAGGTGTGGGTCTTCACTTTCTCGACCACCTGCTCGGGAGAAGTGGTGTCGTCGATCATCGTCTCGCCCACGTAGACCTTGCCCTTGAGATCGGCCAGGGTCTTGCCCGCGTCGAGATCGGCTTTGAGCTTTTGGGCCGCGTCGATCACCGCGCGTCCGCCCAGGAGGGTGCCGCGGCTGCCCGTGGTCTGGCCCACGCTCATCTCGTGTTCGGTGGAGACGCGCGCTTCGAAAGTGGAGGCGGGCAGCCCCGTGACCTCGACCGCGCACTGGATGAGGACGGTCAACAGGCCCTGCCCCATCTCGGTGAAGCCGTTGAAGACGGTCACTCGTGCCGTCGTCCTCCACCACGAGACGCGACTTGCCCCACTCGGTGGCGCCGTTGCCGATGCCGCTGTTCTTGATGCCGCAGGCCACGCCCACCGCCTGGCCCGCTTTGCGCGCCGCGTAGAAGGAGTTCTTCACCGCGCTCAGAGTCTTCTTCAGGCCGACCGACTTTTCCAGAATCTGTCCGGTGGAAGTGGTGTCGCCCACCTGGAGGGCGTTGCGCCAGCGCATTTCCCAGGCGTCGAGCCCGCACTTTTCGGCCAGAAGGTCCATGCAACCCTCCATGGCGAAGTGAGCCTGGTTGGCGCCGAAGCCGCGCATGGCACCGCAGGGCGGATTGTTGGTGGTGACTGCGTCGGCGACGATGTCGACGTTGGGCACGCGGTAGGCGCCGCAGGAATGCCCCGCCGCGCGCTCGAGCACCTTGGCGCCCACCGAGGCGTAGGCTCCGGTGTCGCCGGTCATGCGCGCGCGCACCGCGAGCAGGTGCCCTCCTCGTCACACGCCACCTTGTAGTCCATCGCGATGGGGTGGCGCTTGGGATGGATGCGAATGCTCTCCTCGCGATTCAGGGTGATCTTGGCCGGCCGCCCGGTGAGGTGGGTGATGAGCGCGGTCTGGGCCTGGATGGACATGTCCTCCTTGCCGCCGAAGGCGCCACCGTTGGGAGCCAACACCGCTTCCACTTTGTCCTCGGGAAGGTTCAGGAACGCGGCCACCTGACGCCGGTCGTCGAACACGCCCTGCCCCTGGGTGAAGAAGCGCAGGCCACCGTCCTCTCGCGGTTCGGCCAGGCAGGCTTCGGGCTCGAGATAGAGATGCTCGATGCGCTGAGTCTGATAGTGACCCTCGACCACGTGCGCCGCCGCCGCGAAGGCCTTCTCGGTGTCGCCGTGTTTGATGGTGGTGCGCGAGAGCAGGTTGTCGTGGGTGGGATTCACGCGCGGCGCGCCCTCGGCCGTCGCGGCGTCCGTCGTGGTCATGGCCTCGAGCACTTCGTAGTCGACCTCGACCAGACGGGCCGCGGCACGCGCGGTGGCCTCGCTGTCGGCGGCCACGATGGCCAGCATGTCGCCCACGCAGCGCACTTCCTCGCCCTGCGCCACCAGGCCCGGCCAGTCGTTCAGAATCAGTCCGTACCAGCGATTGCCGGGGACGTCTTCCGCGGTGAACACCTTCACCACTCCTGGCAGAGCGCGCGCTTTGCTGGTGTCGATGCTCTTCACTTTGGCGCGCGGATGCTTGCTGAGGGTGACCGCGCCGTACAACATGCCGGGTCGCTTCATGTCATCGACGTACTCGTGCATCCCTAAGCTGAGATCCTCCCCGTGCCAGCGGCGCAGGCTCTTGCCCACGTGGCCGTCCTCTTCCGCCTTGGGAACGGCCTCGCCGCGGCGCGCCTTGGCCACCATCTCGATGGCGTCGAAGATGCGCAGGTAGCCGGTGCAGCGGCAGAGATGGGCGTCGAGCGACTTGGCGATTTCCTCGCGGCTGGGATCGGGATTGCGCTCCAGGAGCCAGTGGGTGCGCAGGGCGATGCCGGGGATACAAAAGCCGCACTGCAGACCGGCCGCGGTGGTGAAGCAGCGCGCGATGAGACGGCGATTCTCCTCGCCGATGCCCTCCAGGGTGAGGATCTCCTTGCCGTCGGCCTTCTCCACCGGGATGGCGCAGGTCGTCTTGGCTTTGCCGTCGATCAAAGCGAGGCAGGCCCCGCACTGTCCTTGGGGCGCGCAGCCGTTCTTGATGGAGAGCATGCCGAAGCGCTCGCGCAGCGATTGCATGAGCGTCTCACCCTCGATAGGAAGTGAAGCTCTGCGGCGTGCCATTCAGGGTGAAGGAAATCGAAGCCAAAACGGGTGCTCCTGTCGGGGGTGCGGGATGCGGTGGAAAGCTAGCTCAGCCGGTGCAGCTCGTATCCTACCATTTTAGGATGCTTGGGCGCTGGCGTCGAGAGCGCGTGGTTGCCTTTGGGGAAGTGCGTCCTCTAGACTCGCTCCATTCCCTGGGTGGAGGTCTCAGATGTTCAAATTGGCAATATTCTCCGCGGTGGCGGTGCTCGTGTGCGCCTGCGGCGGCGGCATCAACTCCTACGAGGACGGCGTCAAGGCGGAGGCCAAGATCATGAACGAGATCGTCAAGGTCCTCGAATCGGTCGACGACGAGGAGTCCGCGGACGCCGCCGCAGGCAGAATCGAAGAGTTGGGCAATGAATTCGCGGATCTCGCCAAGCAAATCGCCAAGCTTCCGCCGCCCAGCCAAGACGAAATTCAGAGAATTTCGCGCAAGCAGAACGCCTACACGCAGGAATTTCAGAAGAAGATCGTGCCGCAGATGATGAAGTTCGCCAAGTACCCCGTTCTCTCCGATGCGTGGTCGAAGGCGATGGCCGAGGTGCAGCCGTAGGCTCGTGCTTCCGCGGGGCTGCAATCTAAGCTCGAGATGGTACTTCAGCGAGGCTGGAACTGCGCTTTGAGCCCACCGAAGCTCGTGGACCGAGCTGGCAGCGGCTGATCCGCAAATGGTACGAACTTCACCTCAATGTTGTACTTGGGATCGTCGTGTACATCTCGAATCCAAGCCGCGATCTGTGTGGAGTCCGCGGTGCCCCACCAGTTGTTGGTGAGGTCCAGGGTGTAGTTGGGGCTGTCATAGCTGTTGATCTTTACGGTGTACTCCGCCGCATTTAGAATGTGATTTTCATGAAGTACTACGGATTGTGCGCTGAAATATAGCGTTACATCCTCTCCTCCTCCAAAAATGTTGCGGGTAGCAGTCACCGACCCACCGTTTACTTGGAGGTTGCTCAGCGGAGTCAGACCCATGACATTGCCGGAAATGTCTGCACTGGAATCCAAAATGGCCATTCCTCCGGCGGCAAAAGTGTTGTTCTGGATTGTACCGTCCGTGCCGAACTGGAACTGGAGGTAAGCATCTCCAACGAAGTCACAGTTCGTGACCAAGACATTGTGCGCAGCGGAGATGTTGACCCCGCCTGGCGACTGCGCCCCTGGAAAAGGCACATAAGCCTCGAAATGACATTTGTTCAGGACTACGCGAGTACCCTGAAGATAGCAGGCCACGCTCCAGCCAGGGCTGTCGTAGACTTCGCACCTGGTAAAGGTGTGGTTTGCGTCTGTGATGATGATGAAGCCATCTTCACAGTCCCGAAGGACGCAATCGCTTGCATCTGCAGCCGTCTCAAACCTGATTCCATCCACGACATTCTCTACCGTTAGATTTTCCACGTTCAGGCCGCTACCTTGCTGCGAAGTGGCAATCCCCTGTGGCTCGTTCGAGTTGATCTTGGTAAACACGGGCGGACCGACGATTACTCCATCTCGGTCAGTTCCGCGTAGCGTGATGTTCGGGGTATCGACCACCACATAGGTGTCCGCGGTGATCGCGCCGTAGTCGAAGGGGGCATGCTCTGTATAGCGGCCTGGGCCCACTATTACGGTATCGCCAGAAGTACACGAATTGAGCGCGTCTTGAATGACCGTGAAGTCCCCACTCCCGTCCTTCTCTACCTGCCAGGTCTTCGCAAGAGCGGCGCGGGAATCGACGAGGGTCAGAGCCACGGCCAAGGCGAAGAGAAGAACAAGGGCCAAAGAGGATCCGGAGAAAGATCCGGAGAAAGAGCTCCGCTTGAGAACAGTGATCCGGAGAAAGATCGGCTGCTGGAGAGCAGGGCTTTCACCGATAGGTTTAAACCATCCCAGTATCGTGCCCGGCCCCGTTCATTGCATCGTCTTCCCCGTTTTCCGCGGCGGCCTCTTCCCGACCCGTTGTGGACCCGGCTCCACGGAATCGCAATGCGATTTGTATACCCGGGTACACTCGTCCAGGTACCAAGTTGTGTCGCCGGCAACAAAAGTCCGTACTCACATTGTGTACCCGGGTACACAGCTGGAGTCGTCTACCCGGTACCCAGCACGAGTCACGCTGGACTCCAATGAACTCGTCAAAAACGACGATTTAGCTCCCCGAATGTGTCGAGGTTCGCAATTTTCTAGCCGGCTATAAAATTGAAGACATTGGAATGAAATCAGTTAGGGAAATCAAACGTGTCTACCCGGGTCCACAAGTCAAGTTCTGGGCTATTGTCGCCGGCGCTAAGAGTCCGCACCCACATTTGTCTACCCGGGTACACAGCTCGGGTCGTACTTGCCACATCGGGTCGGAAATTCTCTGGGCGCACCTGTCCATCCGGCTCCCCGGCGGCCCTACCCGTTCAACATCCGCCGCAGTACGCGGCCCAGGGCGAAGAGCCGGTAGTGCGCCGTGCTGCGGATGTCGTCGATGGGAGTGACCTCGGCGCAGGCCGCGTTTGCTGCCTCCACGGCCGTGTCGATCCCCACCGGCGCGCCCTCACACACCGCTTCGGCCGCGCGCAAGCGCACAGGGGTGGGGGCCACGCTGCCAGCCGCGATGCGCACTTGCGACCAGCGTTCTTCCTCGTCCTTCGCGTCGGGAATCGGGCCGCGCTCCGCGCACAGCGCCAGCACCACCTTGGAGATCGCCTGCGCACGTCGCGTGCCCACCTTCTTGAAGCGCTGATAGGACGGAACCGGCGGCAGCAGCACCGCGCTCAACAACTCCCCCGGCTTCAGCACCGTGGCGCGGTATCCGGTATAGAAGGAGTCGTAGGCGACCCGGCGCATTCCATCGAGTCCCGCGATTTCCACTTCGGCGTTGAAGGCCAAGAGCACCGGCAGGCTGTCGCCGGCGGGCGAGGCGTTGACCACGTTGCCGCCCACCGTGGCGCGATTCTGAATTTGGCGGCCGCCGATCTGCGACGCGGCCTCGGCGAGGATGGGATAGTGCTCGCGCACCAGATGGGTGCTCGCGGATCTGCGAGAAGCTGGTGGTGGCGCCGATGCGAAGCCCCTTGAAGCTCCTGGCCGAACCGCGCGCCGAACCCGACGCAGCGTGCAACTCTTCACCCTCTTCAAGCTCCCGAATCCCGCGCAGCTCCTTGACTCGCAGAAGGTCGAGCACGCCCACTTGCTCCAGGCGTTCGACGGCGCCGCGCACCATCCAGTCGGTGCATCCGGACAAGGGCCGCAGCGTGGGATCTTCGCGCAAGCGTTCCAGCGCGCTCTTCAGGCTGGTGGGGGAGAAGACCTCGCTCATCGGCGTTCCCCCTTCGTGCCTTCGGGCCGCGCCTTGCCATGGGCATCGCCCGCCGGCCGGGTCGCTCCCGCGCCCTCGGCTGCGCTGGTGTCGAAGCCCCCGAGCACCGCTTCCGGTTCCTCCTGCAGGGCGCGCAGGATGGCTTCGTAGCCGGTGCAGCGGCAGATGTTGCCGGCCAGTGCCTGCGCGATCGTCTCGCGCGAATTGGAATGCGAAGTCTCCAAGAGCTGCGCCGCGGAAAGCACGATGCCCGGGGTGCAGGCGCCGCACTGCGCGCCGCCGGCCTGGACGAAGCGCTCGAGATAGGCTTGGCCCTCGGCGGACTGCGCGATCGCTTCCACCGTGACCACTTCGCGCCCATCCGCCTGCATCAGAGGTGTCAGGCACGAGAGCACGGTCTCGCCGTCGAGCAGAACCGTGCAGGCGCCGCACTCGCCCTCGCCGCAACCTTCCTTGGTGCCGGTCAGTCCGAACTCTCGGCGCACCACGTCGAGCAAGCGGTCCGTGGGATTCCCTTCGGCCTCGACCATCTCCCCGTTCAATCGAAAGCGCACTCTCATGACTGGTTCGCCTCCATCCTCTCCAACAATCGCTCGGGGACGGCCGGAATGGTGTCCACCACGATGCCCGTCGCGTTCTCGATGGCGGCGCACACCGCCGGCGCGGGGCCATCCATCGGCAACTCGCCCACTCCCTTGGCGCCAAAGGGCGGGCCGCCCCAGGGTTGCTCCATCATCTCCACTTGCATCTCGGGTGCATCCAGGATGGTGGGCACGATGTAGGTGGCCATGCGGTCGTTGAGAATGCGGCCCCCGTCGAATTTGAGGTCCTCCAGCAGCGCCCAACCGATGGCCTGCAACACGCCGCCTTCGATCTGTCCGCGGCACTGCACTTCGTGCAGCACCTTGCCGACTTCGCTCACCACCGTGGCCTTCTTGGCGCCCACTTCCAGGGTGTCCGGATCGACTTCCACTTCGATGACCTGCGCGGAATACGAATAGGTGGGATAGGCCGAGCCGTGGTAGGTATCGTCGTCGAAGGTCTGCCACTGCGGCGGTTCGTTGCGCGCGGTGAATTCGCATTCGTTTCCCGCCTCGGCGTACTCGCGCGCGATTGCACAGAAGTTTCCCACTGCGCCCTTGCTTCCGAGCACCGTACTCGCTTCCACCCGCAGGGACTTCTCAGCGAGTTGCTGCTGCTTCCAGGCGAGCACGCGATCCACCAACCCGCGCGCGGCCTTGGCGCCGGTGCCGCCCACGATCATGCTGGTGCGCGAGGCCACGGTGGGGCCGGAGTCGGGCACCACCGCGGTATCCGGATCGGCCATGAGCACGTCGTCCAGTTCCAGTCCCGTCTCTTCGGCCGCCAGCATCGAGAGGGTGGAGATCGCGCCCTGCCCCATCTCGGTGGCCGCGGTGAGCAGTTCGACTTTGCCTTCAGGAGTGAGACGCGCGGTCACCGGCGAGCGCATCTTGTGCTCGCCCGAACCGGTGAAGCCGGCGCCGTGGAAGGAGAGGCTCAGGCCGATCCCACGCAACGGCGCTGCGGTTCCGGGTCCGAAGGGCAGCGTGCGCGCCTTCTCCGACTCGAGCTTCTGCCAGCGCTTGGAAAAGTCGGTGAGTGACGCGACGCGATCCAGGACCTTCGCCGCGCTGCACGAATCGTCCATGAGCTGGCCGGTGGGCAACTTGTCGCCGGGTCGCAGCACGTTGCGGCGCCGCAGGGTCAAGGGATCGAGGCCCAGGGTGCGCGCGATGCGATCCATGTGGCGTTCCCACGCGAACTCGGATTGGGGTGCGCCGAAGCCGCGAAAGGCGCCGGTGGGCGTGGTGTTGGTGCGCAGCACGCGGCCTTCGACATGGGCATGGGGCAGACGATAGGCGCCGGTCGCGTGCAGCAAACCGCGTGAGAGCACCACTGGCGAGAGCCCCAGATAGGCGCCGCCGTCCAGATCGAAATCGACGCGCGCGGCGACCAGTGTGCCATCGCGCTTCACCGCGCTCTGGATGCGCGTGCGCGAGGGATGGCGTTTTGTCGTGGCCACGATGTCTTCCTGCCGCTCGTAGACGATCTTGACCGGCTGCTTCGCGGCGCGCGCCAAGAGAGCGGTGTGCGCCGCGATCAGACTGGGGTAATCCTCCTTGCCGCCGAACCCGCCGCCCATGGGACGACCGGCCACGCGCAACTGCTCGGGCTTAAGAGCGAAGACGTGTTGCAGGGCGTTCTTCACGTAGTAGGGACACTGCAGCGAACCGGTAATGTACAGACTGCCGTCGTCCTCCCAGCGCGCCATCATCCCCTGGCACTCGATGTAGATGTGTTCCTGATGCCCGCTGAAGTACTCGCCCTCGATGAAGACCAGTTCATCCGCGTCGCCATGGGCGGCGTGCGCGTCGCCATCGCCGTCACTGCGATCAACGCGCGAGCTTCTGGCAGTTCCTGCGCGCGGCTTCCCGCTCGCGAGCGCGGCGAGAATCTCGTCGGCCTCGCCCTCCACCAAGGAGAGGGTGTACATGGGATCGACGGTATCGCCGCCTGCAAAGCCCAATACCGGATCGAGTTCTTGGTACTCGACCGTGACCGCCTGCGCCGCGCGCAGAGCCGCCGCGCGCGTGGGCGCGGCCACCAGAGCCACTGCCTCGCCCACGTGCTGCACTTCGCCCTCGGCCAGGATGGGCCAGGCGTCATCGAGAATCTGCAAACCGTTCGCCCCGGGGATGTCGCGCGCCGTGACGAACACCGCGCCCTCGGGGGCGGCCTTGGCGTCGAACTTCAGAGAGCGGATTTTCGCGCGAGCGTGAGGACTGCGCACGGTCACGCCGTGCCAGAAACCTCCGTCCGGCAAGTCGTCGAGATACTGTAGTTTGCCAGAGGTCTTGCCTTCGCCGTCGCGGCGCAGCGGAGAGCTTCCCAAGAGTGATTTTCTGTCCGGCACGATTTCATCCTCCTAATTCATGGAGGATGGAACGAACCGGGCTTACAGGCAAGCCCTTCGGGCGGAAAAACGCGGCGCGTCGCATCCAACGCGCCGGATGCTAGCGAATCAGGGTCGCCTTTTGGCTGCGCGTTGCCCGTTCGCCTGCAAGACGAAGAGTACACGCCCGAGGCCGCGCTGTGACCCGAACCGTCCTTTCCATCCCACTGCACGCTGCCTTCGCCCTGGGGAAGGTCCTGGTCGAGCAGCACGCGCACCAACCTTCCTCGCAGATCGTAAATGGAGAGCTTGGCATGTCCGGCGCGCGCCATCGCATACTTCAAGCTGACCCGCGGGTTGAAGGGATTGGGAACCGGCTCGCGCAGCACCAACTCGCGGCGCGCGGCGGGAGGCGCATGGGTCGCCACGCCGTTCTCCTGGAAGATGCTCGTGAGAATGGTGTGGATGTTGGCCTTCAGCTCGGGGTGGCTGTAGTAGTAGGGCCTTCCCGCGATGTGGGCGAAGTGCCCGCCGCTATGCCGCAACAGTCCGCCGCCGGCCGGCTGCCTCCACACCGCAATCGCGCGCGGCACCGAGAAGCTCGTGTCATCCTCCATCAGGGTCACCGCTTCGGGCTGGTCGTACGTGGTTTCGAAGACCGCGCTCTGATCCTGGGTGCCGATGAGCGGCATGTCCACCAGGCTCGGGTACACCGCGTGCGCTTGGTTGATGGTGGTGGTGGTGCCTTCGGCGAAGCGAATTCCCGCATAGCTCGCGCGCAGCGGGGGTAGGAAACTCTGCCCGCTACGGCACATGATCAGGAGGTTGCCACCTTGCTTCAGGTAGCTGAGGATTGAAGCGTCGTTCCACACCGTGAGATCACCCGAGAAGTTGTTTCCCACCCACACCACGGTCGAGAACTGTCCCAGTGAGTCGGCCGGAATGTCACCGTTGCCCAGCGGCGTGGGCAACTCGGGGATGTAGCCGCCGCTGGGAGGACTGAACGCATCCCAGAACGAAAACGGCAGACCTCCACTCAGGGTGCTGTCGGCGTACTCCGAGGTGATCGTGCTGCCGTAGGTATTCCAGGACACGCCGTTCACCACCAGAATTCCGCGATTGAAAGTGGGCGACTCGACCTTTTGTTCCACCGTCTTCAGGATCCAGTCGTCCGGATCGAGTTCGACGGACACGGGCTGCGCCGAAGTGCTCAGATGGAAGGTCTGGGAGAACGCGTTGTTCTCCACCTTGAAGTTTTCCACGCCCGAAGTCGTGGTCACCCGCAAGGGAACCGGCATCTCGTACAGCTTGTCCGACTGGAGCTGGTCGATGTCCACGGTGAGGTCCCAACTGCCCCCCTGGTCCGTTGCATCCCACGAGTAGGTGTAGGTGGGGTAGTACTCGCCGTAGATCCAGTTCTGGAAGAAGTTCGAGAGATTGCGTCCGCTGATGCTGGCCGCCAGGGCCTGGAAGTCCTCGGTGGTCGCGGTGCCGTAACGGACCGAGGGATCCGCGGTCCAGGCGCGCATGATGTCGAAGAAGGTCGTGTCGCCCACCATGCCACGCAGCATGTGCAGGACCCACGAGCCCTTGTTGTAGCTCAGGTTGCTATCGAAAATGCGCCCCTCGTCGACGAGATCCGCCGGCGGCACGTAGATGGTGCCCGGCCCGTAGTACTTCGTGCCCTCGACTTCGTTGTGGTAGGCGGTAGGTCCGCCGGTGGCCTCCTGCCACAGTGCTTCGGCGTAGGTGGCAAAGCCCTCGTTTAACCAGATGTGCGAGAAGGAACGGCAGGTGATGGCGTCGCCGTACCACTGGTGCGCCAATTCGTGCGCCATGACCCAATCCAGAAAGCAACAGATGCTGGTGGCGGTCTGGTGCTCCATTCCGCCGCCCCAGGGAAACTGAGCCTGGTCGTACTTTTCGTCGACGAAAGGGTACTCGCCGAAGAGCGGTGCGAACGCTTCGAGCTGCGAGACCACGGTATTCACCGCATTCCCGGCCGAGGTGGAACTCCCCAGGTAACTCCAGGCGTTCACCGGCATCACGGTATTGCCATCCATGGAAGTGTAGTACGCCGTGTGACCGATGTAGCGGTGCACCGCCAGCGAGATGAGATACGCGGCGATGGGATGCTTCTCGAACCAGTTGAAGGTCTTCCACACCGTCTGCGTGCTGGTGCTCTGCAGCACTCCGTTGCTGATGGCGGTGAGCGAGCTGGGCACGGTGAGCTTGATACGGGCGGAGTCGGCCTTGTCCGAAGGCGTGTCCTTGCACGGCCACCAGGTGCGCGCCCCATAGGGTTCGCTCAACGACCAGATCATGGGGAAGCCATCCTGGGTGTCGAAGCCGAAGGCTCCCAGGCTCTCGTTGGGGCGTCCGGAGTAATCGACGCTCACCACGAAGCTCTGACCGTTCGTGTAACTCTGATCGAGATCGATGGAGAGCACACCCGAGCCGTGGGTGAAGGTCGTCGTCGAACCGTTGACCCTCACCGCACCCACGAGCATGGCGCCGTCCAGATCCATCTCGACCTGGTCGATCGGTCCGTCGACCACGCTGGCCGTCATCTCCACCGTTCCGCTCAAGATGGGAGTGTTCGGATCCAACAAGAGATCGAGGCTGTAGAAGCCCACGTCGTACTTCGTCTGATTGGTGGACGGAGCCTTGGCGGAGGCGCGCAGAAGATGCAGGGCCTTGGCTTTGCTGGCGGCCTCTTCGCGGTGAAAGGAGCTACCCGGTGTATCGTCGAACTTTGGCAAGGCCTGCGCCGTGTTCTGAAGCGCGCTCGAAGGTGTGTTCAACAAGAGGACGACAGCAAGGCTCAGCCAGAGCAGCGCGGGTTTCATGAAACCTCGATCTTCATGGGGAAGGGAGCTTCGGATCCGTCCGAAAAGCACGTCTACAGGGCATACCCTGAGGAGTCGCATACGATCCTAACACAAATATGGATAGGAATTCCCTGCCTCCTTTTCAAGGGGGTGGACGCATTGTAGACTTGGGTAAGGAACCGTAATTCACGCGCCGTGTTCCCATGAACTCTGCGCGTGGTGAGCGAAAGGAGCTGAGACGATGCAAGTCAAGCGCTGGATGTCACATCCCGTGATCACCGTGCACGAAGATTGCCCGGCCGTCTTGGCCTTCCGCAAGATGCTGGAAAATCAGATCCGTAGGCTGCCTGTGGTGGACGAAGACGGAGCCTTGGTGGGACTCGTGGCCGACCGCGATCTTCGCGGCCTCGCTCTGCAGGCCATGAACGACAACCCGGAAGCTCATCGTCCCACGGACGCGGAGGTGCGGGTGAAGGACCGCATGACGACCGAGGTCACCACCGTCAAGCCGGAGGATGACGTTCGCGAGGCTGCCCTGCTCATGCTCTCCAATCGATTCACCGGCCTGCCGGTGATGGACGGGCCCAAGCTCGTGGGCATGATCACCGTCACCGATCTCATGGAAATCCTGGTCGAGGCCCTGGAAAACAAGGAAAGAGCGCGGGCCTAGAATTCGATCGCTGGGCGTGGTCATGCGCGCGGCTCTCATGTATCTTCCATCAATCATGGCGACGACCTACAGCAGCGATTCCCGGGTAGACTCGATTCTCCACGCCGCGGTGGATGGCGAAACCCTCGCCGGCGGCGAGATTCTCTGTCTCTTCGAGGATGCCGAGCTTCACGCTCTGGGAAGGGCGGCGCATGCACTGCGCCTGCGCCGTTGCGATCCCGAGCACGTCACCTACGTGATCGATCGCAACATCAATTACTCCAACATCTGCTACGTGGACTGCACTTTCTGCGCCTTTTACCGGCACAAGAACGACGAAGAAGCCTACGTGCTCTCCACCGAGGAACTGCACCGCAAGATCGAAGAGCTGCAGGCGATTGGTGGCTCACAGATCCTGCTGCAGGGGGGACACAATCCCAAACTGCCCTTCTCCTGGTACCAGGAAACCCTCGCCGATCTCAAAGCGCACTTTCCGGACATCCACATCCACGGCTTCAGCCCCAGCGAAATCGAGCACTTCGGCAAGCTCTTCAAGATGCCCACCAAGCAGGTGATCGCCGAATTGCAGGAGGCTGGCCTGGACAGCATTCCCGGTGGAGGAGCGGAAATCCTCAACGATCGCGTGCGGCAGATTCTGGCGCCGACCAAGGTCAGCGCCTCGCGCTGGTGTGAAATCATGGAGGAAGCGCACTCTTTGGGGATGCGCACCTCGGCCACCATGATGTTCGGGCACGTGGAGACGCTCCCCGAGAGGGTCGAGCACCTCTTGCGCATCCGCGAAAGCCAGGCGCGCACCGGCGGCTATACCGCCTTCATCTGCTGGAGTTTCCAGCCCGGCTACACTCCCATGACCGAGAAGCAGCCCGAACATCTCGCGCAGCTGCCCGTGAGCGCCTTCAAGGGCAGCCAGGACTATCTGCGCACCCTGGCCATTTCCCGTCTCGCGTTGAACTCCATCGACAACTTCCAGGCTTCCTGGGTCACCCAGGGCAAGAAGATCGGCCAGCTGACCCTCTTCTTCGGCGCCAACGACCTGGGCTCGACCATGATGGAGGAGAACGTGGTGAGCGAAGCGGGGGTGCGCTTCCGCCTGGGCAAGGAAGAGCTGAACGGCATGATTCGAGGACGCCGGATTCACGCCCGCCATCCGCGACAACTACTATCGCATCCGCGAAACAGTCTAGATCCGAAGCAAATGCACTCAGTGGAGGACACCCAAGGACGGTTCTCCTCCCGCATTCCCGGCCCCTCGCGCCGAAGATCGCCGCCGCTCCTTTGCGGCCTCCTACGGGCTCAACTCGCTGTCACGCAAGGAGCTACACGGATTTCTCCTCGAGGAGCTCGACTTCGCGCCCCTTCGCGCGGCGCATTCCTCCCCGATGGCACGGCTTGTGATACTTCAAGAGGACGTTGAATGCCCTGCGAGTCCGAAGCTCTTTCTACCAATCTCGACACGGCTCCGGAAATACTTGGCATACAACACTTTAGGGTGACTTTGGACTTAGCCGGTGAAGACGGAAGCCCAAAGCCTCCCGGCGTCGACTGTAGCTCAAGGGGGACAGTTGAACCGCCGAGGGGACACCCGAAGAAGGGGCCGTGCTCGCACGGCCAGAAGTTCTCCGGCCGGGGCGCCGGCCGGAGAAAGTCGTCGAGTCCCCTTGGTGGAAAATGCTTGGTTCATTTCCATGGGAGAGGCCGGTACCCTGCGGGTTGCCGGCCTTTCCATTGCCCGGGGTCGGGATCGGGGATTTCGCAGCGGAGGGTGAGATGCTTTCGATGAAGCTCTTGTGGGTGGCGCTGGCGGTCCTCCTTTTGAATCTGCCTTTCGGCTACTGGCGGGCGGGCACTGCGAAATTCTCGCGCAACTGGTTTCTCGCGGTGCACTGCCCGGTGCCCCTGGTGGTGGCCCTGAGAATTTTCTCCGGCCTGGGCTGGCATCTCTCCTCGGTTCCCTTCTTGGTGGCGGCCTTCTTCGGCGGTCAGTTTCTCGGCGGACGCATCGCGCGCCCCAAAGTGCCTCCTCGCTCCCCCGCGCTCTGAGCACCCTTCCATCGATCTCCAAACAGCCTCCGCATTGACGCTCCGGCTGCGCGTCTTGCGCACGAGGGCTCCCTGTGCCACTTTCAAACGCGGATCTCGCGACTCTTCCTCTCGCGTGCTGTTTCTGGAGGTACTCATGCGTGCGCTTTCACCCTCTCGTTTCGCGGCATTGATCATCCTTTTGGCGCTCGGTCTCAGCGTCTCCGCGCTTGCCGTGGACACCACCGACACCTGGAACTTTCTCCCCGTCGGCGAGGTCGGGGCCCCCGAATTTCTCGCCGCCCACCCCAAGTACGACGGACGGGGAGTGGTCATCTTCGTGCTGGATACCGGAGTGGACATGGGGATTCCGGGACTGACCGAGACCTCGACCGGTGAGGTGAAGGTCATCGGCGCGCGCGATTTTTCCGGCCAGGGGAAGGTCAAGCTGAGGAAGGCGAAATGGGTGAAGGATGAGATGCCGCGCGTGTTGCAGGTCGTCGATGGTCTCAGACTGGAGGGACTCGATGCCTTGCCGGTGGCCCCCTCGGACACCAACGAGGTCTGGACGGGAGTTCTGAAGGAATCGGAATTCCTCAACAGCGAGAGCATCACTGATCTGAACGACAACGGCACCACCGACGACCAGTGGGGCATCGTGGTGTATTCCGCGCCCCGCGGCGCGGTGGAGGCAAAGCTGGGTGAGGGGCGTGGAGTCACCCTGCGCAAGTCCTGGGGCAAGGACGCCGCGGCCGCGGAGGCCAAGGCTGACGCGAGCAAGAAGGTGTGGCTCTGCGTGATCGACGTCGACCGCGACGGCCATCTCGATGACGAGACCCTTCTGCGCGACTACACGACCGACTTCCAGACCATTCACTTCCGCGACGAGTCGGTCAAGGAGAGCCGCGATCGCATGAGCTTCGCGATCGACCTCACCGGCGACGATACGCCGCACTTGAATTTGCATCACGACGACGGGGGGCACGGCAGCCACGTTTCGGGAATGGCCTCCGGATTTTCCGTGCACGGTCAGAAGGGGCTCAATGGCGTCGCGCCGGGCGCGTACGTCTATAGCCTGAAAATCGGCGACAATCTGCTCGCCGGCGGAAGCACGACGACCGAATCCATGAAGAAAGCTTACGACTACGCCGCGAAATGGATGGACGAATACAAGATGCCCTGCGTCATCAACATGAGCTACGGCATCGACAGCGAGATCGAGGGCGACGCGAGCATGGAGAGGTACCTCGACAAGCTTCTCGACGATCATTCGCGTCTGGTCATCGTGAACAGCGCGGGCAACAGCGGCCCCGGCATCTCCACCGTGGGTCTTCCCGCCTCGGCGGACGGGGTCATCGCGGCCGGCGCGCTCTTCACCAGGGCCATGGCCAAGGACCTCTATGGCGCCAGCTTCCCGCAGGATCAGCTCTACGTGTTCAGCAGCCGCGGAGGGGAAGTAGCCAAGCCCGACGTGGTGGCGCCGGGAGGAGCGAGCAGCACCGTGCCCCTGTGGGGAGATCGCGACCGTTACAACGGCACCAGCATGGCTTCACCCATGACCACGGGCAGCGTGGCCTGCATTCTCTCGGGCCTGGCCCAGGAGGGGAAGAGCTGGAACTTCGGAACCATCCAGCGCGCGCTGCGGCACACGGGCAAGCGGCTCCCCGGCTACACGCCCATCGAAGTAGGCGGTGGAGTGGTTGACATCTCGAGCGCCTTCGCCGCGGCCAGCGCTTATTCCGACGCGGGCGAGCCCGATGAGTTGAGCGTGATCAAGATTCGCACGGAAGCGCCCTTCCAGCCCGACGGAAAGGCGCCGGCCGCCTACTGGCGCGGCGGATGGTATCCCCACGATGGCTACGATCAGACCTTCACCATCAGCCCGCGCTTTCCCGATTGGTTGAGCAACGACAAGCGGAACAAGTTCTACCGCGCGTGGAATTTGAAAACCGATTCGTCCTGGATCCATCTGGACCGCGGCGAGACCTACATCAACGGGAACGCCGATCAGACCATCCGTGCTTCCTACTCCGGCAAGGAACTCGACGAACCCGGTCTGCACGTGGGCCGCATCTTCGCCAGTTCGAAGGGCAAGGGACGCTCCGGGAACGCCGCGTACGATTTCGAGATCGTGGTGACGGTGGTGACGCCTTACACCTTTGGGCCCGAAGAGGGCTACACGCGCAGCTGGCAAGGGCGCACTCTTCAGGCCGGCGGCGTCGAGCACTACTTCTTGCGAATTCCCGCCGGCGCGACCGCGATGCACGCGAAGCTGGAGATTCCCCAGGGGAAGGAGGGCCTCGCCTGGCCCGTGTTCTACGACAATGCGGGACACGAACGGGGATATTTCCAGGGCGTGGCCGACAGCCGGGGCGAGCGCTCCGTGGAATATGACTTCAGTGGTGAGGATCTCACGCCCGGCGTGTGGGAACTCGTCGCGCGTGGTTCGCGCAGCCAGGCCCGGTCCTCTGTCTATGATCTCAGCGTGGACTTCACCGCCTTCGCGGCCGAGCCCGCGAGCATCGAGAGCATGGATTTCGACGCACCTGCGTCCTCGCCCACGACAAAACTCACCATCACGCCGCTCTTCGACGATGTCTTCACAGCCCGTCTCGAGGGCAGCATCGATTCCTATCGGCGCGAACGGAAGATCGAGGTGAAGAACGACGACGAGTGGAGCTACGACTTCGAGCTCTCCGAGGACGTTCCCAGCGTCGATTTCGAACTGGAGATGAGCCGCGAGGTCTACAACCTGATGACCGACATCCCGGTGAACATCTACGATTCCTCGGGGAAGGCCGTGGTCGTCGACGGCTTCAACCAGCGCGATCTGAGGATCGGCCTGCACAACGCTTCTCCCGGCAGCTATACCCTGAGGGTCGACGCCGGTTTCGCGATGGCCAAGGACGAGGCCGATTGGGGTTTTGACCTGACGGAGGATTTCCATCTCGCGAAGAGAGTACGTCTGGAGGGAAAGGTGCGGGACAAGTCGCGATTCCGTGTCTATCCCGAGGCGCAGCTCCCAGTGGAAGTCTCGGCGGACGGAACCCCGCCCATGGCGCCGGACGGATTCGTGAACAGTGGCGCACTCAACTTGCTGGATACCGCGGATGACGCGGTCAAGCTCAAGATTCCCGTGCGACTCTCGCGCTAGCAGGCTAGACTTGATCTGAGACGGGGCGGGCCCCGCTCCGTCTCTTCTTTACCGTCTCCCGGACGCGGCCGCCCGCTCGTCCGGACTTCTGCCCGTGGAGGTGACAACGATGTCGGGCCGCGGCAAGTTGATAACAGGTCCCATTCTCATTCTGATCGGCATCCTGCTGCTGGTGGGACATTCCATTCGTTGGCACGCCTTCAGTGTGCTCTGGCTGCTTCTGCTCTTCGCGGCCGGCGCGGCTCTTCTGGTGCTGTTTTCTCGCGGACGCAGGGAAGCAGCCATCCTCAGCGGCGGCGTGCTCATCACTCTTCTGGCCCTTCACTTCTTCATGCTGCGCATCGGCTGGGTCGGATTTCACGCCTCCTGGCCCTTCATTCTGCTCGCACCGGGATTGGCCCTTCTCTCGGTCGCCGCCTCGGACCGGCAGAACAAGGATGCCCTGGGGCCGGCGATCACTCTCATCAGCATCTCCGTCGTCTGTTACCTCTTCACCCTGGGAATTCTCGCGGGCATCGTGAAGCTGCTGTTGGGAATCCTGAGATTCCTCGTGCGCTATCTGCTGCCGCTGGGACTCATCGCCTGGGGGATCTTGATGCTGGTGGAACGGCGCGGTGAGAAGATCTCCACCCCGGACGAACTCACGCCCGAGCCGGTTCCTGTCGCTCCGGTCGAGAAGGTCGAGCCCGCCGACCCCCTGGAAGACGAAGAGGTCGAGGAAGCGGAAGAAGTCGAGGACGTGGAGATGATGGACGAAGCGGCTGAAGACAGTACCGACGACGAATCGGGCAGCGACGAGGAGCCGGGTCCCAGGTACTACTGAGGAAGCCGGGTCCGAAATACGCGGAGTCTCTTCAGCTGTGGCCCTTTCCATAGCGGCGCGGTGGACCAGCTTCACCGCGCCGTCTTCTTGTGCGCCTCAGGGCAAGAACGCGCGCGTGTTGGCCAGCTTCTTGGGCAGATACTCATCCATGACGTAGTTCAGCCCGTGCTTGGCCAGAGCCTGTTGCTCCACGCGCACTCCCATCTTGATGAGCTGCGTGATGGCCTTCTGCCAGGGCTTGTGGTGCCGGATGAAGGGGTCGTTCTTGAGCGCGTCCTTCGCGCGCTTGACGTCGACGTCCTTCAGCGGGTGCGTGGGCAGCTTGTAGTCGATGATGTCCTGCGGGGTCACGCCCAGGAAGTGGGCCTGGGGCACGCAGAAGAACTCGTTGAGATGCGCCGCGTTGCCCGAGCCCACCTTGAGCGTGCGGTAGATGTTGCCGTATGCCGTAGGGATCGCCGTCGACGAACACGTACACCGGGATCTTGCGCTCATCGCTGAGGCGGCGGATGAAACGGCGGCAGGCGCGCGTGGGAACTCCACCCATGCTGATGAGAATGCAGTTCGCGGTCCGCCACCACGAATGCTTCACCAGTCGCTGGAACATGCCGGCGGTCTCGATGGCGAGGATGAACTTCGCCTTGGTCTCGAACTTCAGGTCCTCCACCGAGGAGGGGATACTGTAGGCCCCGCTCCCGAAGCGGGTGCAGTCGATGCGGAGCTCCTCGCCGGTTTCGCGGTCGCGATCGATGACGACCAGTTCGCCCGCGACGTCGCCGCCCTTCTCCTCGGGAATGAAGCCGAGTTGCTCGCGGTTCACCCGAAAGAGAGCCTCGACGTCATCCATCACCGTATCGCTCTCCGTCTGCTCGTTGAAGCGCGCGTCGTCCCAGTTTTTCGAGACGTAGTAGGCCTCACGTTTGGTGGCGATGTCGTCGGTTTCCACCAGCTGCTTGCAGAGGGACATCATGCGGAGGCTCTGGGCGAAGGTCTTCACCGTGTTCACGGTGAGGGTGCGTTCCTTCGTCTTGCCCCGCATCTGGAAGTAGCCCTTCGCTGGCCGGTAAGTCACGTTGGCAAGACTGCGTACCGGCATTTTTAGCGAGGGGCTCTCCCGCGCCAGAATTTTTTGGTGGATGTCCTTTGCTTCACTCTTGATGAGGCTCGAGACCTTCTTTTTCGCCATCGATCAACTTCCTCCTAACGCAACCACTCGTCCAGGGCCGTGACGGCATTCTCGATTCCCGCCTGCACTTCGTGAACTTGCGCTTTGTACATGTAGGCCGGCGTGGTGACGATCTTGTGCTCGAGGTCGACGACGCAAGCGTCGACCACGCAGTCGACGTGCTTGGCTCCCATGCTCTCCAAGGCCTTCGCGGTGGCTGGATCGTTGCCGATGGTGAGTTGCACGCTCGGATCGCCGCGCAAAGTCGCAGCCAAAAGAGCGGGGGCGATGCACCAGGCCCCGACGGGTTTGCCGGATTCCACGATGGAGCGGATGAGCTTGCCGACTTCGGGCTGAACTTGACAGTCGGCGCCCTTCTCGGCGAAGTCACAGAGATTCAGCGCGGCCCCGAAGCCGCCCGGCATGATCAGAGCATCGAGTTCGCCCGCTTCCTCTGGAGTCTTTGGCGCGCCGCGGAAGATGCGGGCCGCCTCTTCTGAAACGTTGCGCGTTTCGTCCTTCATGGTCTGCATGGACTTGTGGTTCGTGACGTGATGTTGTGGCATGTCTGGCGCGATGGGGACGATCTCGTGCCCCCGTTTCGAAAGCGCCAAGAGGGTGAACACCGATTCCTGAATCTCCGCGCCATCTTGAAAGCCGCATCCCGAGATCATTACTCCAACTCTTGCCATGGCTGTTCCTCCCTTGCAATCGATGCGGGCCGGCCCGCCTTCCCGCTAGACCTTCCGGCTCCGGTACATCGTATCTGTCAGTGTGGTCACTACTTTCTTTTCCTGGGGATCGGAGAGGCCGAGGATTTCCTGCAGAGCCAGACCGATGTGCGGGATGTACTTCTCGATGTAGGCCCGCTTCTTGGCCGCATCGCGCTCTCGCTGACCGCGCCGGATGTGACGCGCCAATTTGCGGCCGATTTCCTGCAGAGCCAGGCGCAGCTCCTTGCCGATCTCGTCGTAACTCGCGATGGCCTCCTTGCTCTCGCTCGTGAACGGTACCCACACGCTGGCGAGGTGCACCATGAGCAGCATGGGCGCAGTGGGAAGCGCGCCGCGGCTCTGCGATAGCCCATAGGATTTCCAGCGGGTGGAGACCACGCTCTTGGTGATCACGCAGGCCCCGGCTTGATACTGTAGGGGAACCCGATTCGCGTAGCGCAGCAGCGAGATGAGCTCGTCTCCCTCGAGCTGTCCGCCGTAGGCCACTCCCACTTCCACCTGGAAGGGATTGCCGCGATAGACCGAGGGGCTGCGCGTCACCGCGTCGTAGTAATTGGCTTCGATCTGCGTGCGCAGGCTCGCCACCATCCGCTCTTCGCCAATGGGGGAGAGGCAGTCCACCGAGGGCGCGGGAATCTTCGTCTTGCGGATGCCCTCGATGAGCTTTTCCGCTTTGTCGGTGGAGACGCGCCGCGGTGAGGTGGTGGGCTGCAGGCCCGTGGGCTCGATGATCGAGAGCGCGGTCTTGGGTCCCACGCGCGAGAATTCGCTCTGGAAGAAGCCCTTGAGCTGCCGACTCTTGGTGTCCTTCAGCATACGCATGAGCATGCCGACTTCCACCCCGTAGGGGTGCGGCTTGATCTCGAGCGCCTCGTCGGGAAGCTTGTTGCTGGCGCGCTGGTACAGCTCGGGTTCGGTGGCGCCGGGCGCGAGGTAGCTGAGCGCGACGTGTGGATTGGCCAGAACGGTTTGTTGCAGGTAGGCGTCCACTCCGTGGCGCCCCTTCTTGTAGATGCCCTCGAGCTCGATCTCCACGCGCGTGCCCCGTGGCTTGTCCTGCCAATCCACCTCCCTCTCCTTCTTGATGATCGGCTCGTTCTTGAGCATGTCGATCACCAGCTCGTAGCGATGCGCCTTCGTGCGGCGAGAAGTCCGGCTTTCCACCACGATCGGACGCCCCGTCGTGAGTTGTCCGTACATACCGGCGGCCGAGATTCCAATTCCCTGCTGTCCCCGGCTCTGCCTGAGGCGATGGAATTTTGAACCGTAGAGGAGCTTGCCGAAGATGCGCGGGACCTGCGCCTTCACGATTCCCTTGTCTGTTGTCCTCGATGATCACCCGGTAGCGATTTTCTCCGGCGGGGAGGATTTCCACCCGTAACTCGGGGAGCACGCCGGCTTCTTCGCAGGCGTCCAGAGAGTTGTCGACCGCTTCCTTGATCGTGGTGAGCAGCGCTTTGGTCGGTGAATCGAAGCCCAGCAGATGGCGATTCTTGGTGAAGAATTCGCTCACCGAGATCTCGCGCTGCTGGCTGGCCATGCTCTCCGCGGTGGCGACGGTTCGCGGCGCCTTTGCTCCGCGCGCTTTGCTCACCCTGGTTTTTGTCTTCGTTCGTCTTGCCATCCGTTCGCCTCTTGCAATGCATGGAGCCTGTATTTCGAGTCCGTCCCGGGACATCGCCGCATCCTAGACCTAGATGGCACTTCTGTCACGGTCGCGCAAGCAGACGAACGCAGCGCTCTGCTCACGCGCTTCGCAAAAGTCGCAAACGGGACAAATTGTTCAGGGGTTTCAGTGCAGTTGCACGCTGGCGAGAAGCTCTCCCACCCGGGTTGCCGCCGGGGAACTCTGAGAGGGCGACCATTCGTACCAGAGGGTGATGTGTTGCAGGCCGCGCGCCGCGGTGACGATACGAACTTCGCGCTTGCTGCCGCGGTAGCTTCCCGCGGCGCTCAGCGACCAGGCGGAGAGTTCACCAAGGGTGGAGGCGCTGCTGCCGGTCTGCTGCAGATTCCATCCCTTTTGGCGCGCGTCGTTCAAAACCTTCTTTGAAGTCCGGTTGCTCCAGGCGTTGGGGCTTCGAGGCGCGATCCGCAGGTCCATCAGCGCGTTCTCGGTGAGATGCGTGGCGGCGAAGAGTTCGTCTCCCGGTGGGCTGCAGAAATTCCCAGCCCGGCGAGGGCATTTCCAGGTGGAGACCGTAATGCGGATTGTCGTAGAAGGGTTCGACCGCCACCGCGTTCTGGCGTTGCAGGTGCAGACTGTCCCGCCACTGCAGCGCCACCCACTGCCCCAATCCCGTGAAGACGAGAGTCAGAGCGCAGGTGATCAGCAGCGAGCGCCTCAGCCAGGGGGGTGTCGTATCTTCCGGAAGCCGCGACAGTGTTCTCTTGTCTCCGTAGGCCACCATGTAGGCGTGAACCGCGGAGGCCACCAGAACTAGTTCTCCCAGGATTGCCAGTTTCGGTGCCATGAGAGCCAGGGCGAAATGGAACAGAAATGCGGCTCCGCCGGCGCCCAGAGCCCATACGCGCATGCCCAGCATCTCGTAGCCCGCGCCGTAGCCCACCAGGTTCCAGAAGGCGACTCTGCGCGGTGATTCCGGATACTGGGCGCTGCGACCGTCGGCCATCTCGTAGCGCAGCAAGGCCGCGTCGGCCACGGCATACAGGTAGAGCGCGCCGCTCGAGCGAAGCCCAATCCAGCAGATCAGCGGCCAACCCATCGCGAAGCCCAGAGAAAGCAGGATTTGCGCGAAGAGAGACAGGAGCAGGATCGCCACGCCCTCTCGCACTTTGCGCAGGAGGATGTGGCCCGCTCCGGGCACCAGGGCCGCGGCCACCAGAATCAACCACAGCGGTCTCTGGGGTCGTCGCCGGGGCACGACCGGGGGCGGCTGTGGCTCCAAAGGCTTGTCAGAAAACAAGTTGAGCGAATCCATCGGGCGGACGATCCTCTCCAGCGAGCGGCTTGGGCGGCTTCCACCTTCTCACGGCGGACGCGCGCGGGACTCTCCAAGGGGCTCGAGAGGGAAGATTCGTGCCGACTTCGCGCCCTCAGGCGCGTTCCAGCAGGGCGACCGTTTCCACGTGATAGGTGTGGGGAAAGAGGTCGACGGGCACCGCGCGCTTGAGAGCGTAGCCGGCCGCGCGCAGAGACTTGAGGTCGCGGGCCAAGGAGGCCGGGTCGCAGCTCACCAGAGCCAGGCGCCGCGGCCGCATGGCGGCCAGCTTCACCACGTTCTCCTCGCCAAGCCCTTCGCGGGGCGGATCGGCCACGGCCAAATCCACCGCGGAGGGAAGCTGTTCCGCCGCGCGCGTGATGTCCACGCCCACGATGTGGACCGGCAGACCCTTTACCAGGTGGCGCAGGTCGCGCAGCGCGGCCCGGTTGCGCTCCACCGCGTACACGCGGGCGCTCTTGCGGGCCAGAGGAAGGGTGAAGAGACCGACGCCCGCGTAGGCGTCGAGCACTTGGTCCTCCGCAGAGGGATCGAGCATCTCCATGATGAGATCCACCAGGACTTCCGCCCCGTCGGTGTTGACCTGGAAGAAGGACTTCGAGGAGATCCGGTAACGTTCGGTGTGCACCATCTCGGTGATTTCACCCTGTCCCGGACCGCGCAGGGGAACTCCGCGCGCCGCCGCTTCCTCCACCGGAGCGGGTATCGACTTCCCCGGTAGCCATGATCAGGCGCTGTCCCGTGCGCACGCCCGCGCGCAGCTCGAGGCGGCGCAACCCGGGCAAGAGGGGCAGGGCTTCGTGGCTCTCGCGCAAGAGGGGGTGGAGGAGCAGACAGCGATCGATGGCGACGAGTTCCTCGCGATCGCGCGCGGTGATAGGCGGTGTGTCCTTCGGCATCGACCGCGAAGATCGCGTGGTTACGATATCCGAAACCGTCGGCTTCCCCGCTGGCCCGGGTCTCCTCCACGCTCGCGGACTCCATGCCCCCGAGGTGTTCGATCTGACCCTCGACGACCTCCCGCTTCAGGCCGCGCTGCCGTGCCAGAGAAATGTGTTGCCACTGGCAACCGCCACACTCTCCGAAGTAGGGGCAGGGCGCTTCCACGCGATCTTCACTTTTTTCGAGAACTTCGACGAGCTCTCCGCGCGCCCAGCGTTTGCGCTCGTTGAGCAGACGGATCCGCACCTTCTCGCCGGGATTCCCCCGGCCACGAAGACCGCGCGGCCGTCGTCCAGTCGCCCCACCGCCTCGCCACCATGGGCCATGCCATGGAGGGATACCTCCACCAAATTCTCCGACTGCGTACGGAACCGTTCCTTGAAACGATGAATCGTCTATCGCGTCCAGAGGGCCCTGGACGCTTTCGTGGGCCTCGCGATAGAGCTGGAAGAGATAGTCCAGAATGGCGCTCTTGCCCACGGGTAGTCGAGGACGCAGCGCGTCCACCCTCTTGCCTGCTCTATCGCCGGCGGATTCGGCTTCCTCGAGCATGCGCTGGACCACCGGGCGCACCCGGTCATCCTGCCTCAGGATGGCCTCGGAGAAAGCGGAACGCGAGAATCCAAATTCTTCCAGCAAGTCAGCGGGCAGAGTGAGGAGTTGCGCGCTCGAGGCTGAATCCTGGCGCAAGTCGCGCACGATGTGCGTGAAGTAGCAGAAGTGCGCCAGATCGCGCGCTTCCTCCATCACGTCGATTTCGCCGGAGAGGACGAGACGCCCGGGTTCCTCCTCGCGCGCCGCCAGCAAGTAGAGGAAGACCGCTCCCGGAGCCACCGCGGCGCCCTCGCAATAGTCGAGGAGTTCGTCCCAGCTCGCGAGTTCCTCTTCCAACACGTCGCGCCGCAGGCTCTTCGCCAGCCGCAGGAAGGGCCCCTCTTCGAGATCGCTTTGGCCGAGACAGTGGTTGAGGGCGGTAAAGACCAGGGGCTCGAAGTCGTCATCCTTCGCCCGGTAATCCTGCGCGCGCCGCGGTCTTCACCTGGGCCTCCCACTGACTCACCCGATCGAGAACGCGCTGGCGGTTTTGTTCACGCTCCTTGGGTGCGGGCTGCAGGCAACTCCTTGTCGACCGTGTTGTCCAGAGTTCGCATGCAGGCGTAGGAGCTGAGGAAGAAATCGTAGCGCGTACTCTCCTCGAGTCGTTGTGCGGCATGGTGGAGATGATTGGGAGAACGGACCGTCAGCTCTTTGCAGCGTGCAAGGGGGGGAGTGAGAAGGGTGGGATCCATGATCTCCGGCTTTTCTTCCTCTAACCGTCGTTGAAGCGAATGTTCGGCAAGTTGAGAGCCTTGCCCCAGCTTCGACTCACTCGTACCGCGATCTCAGCGGTGGCGACGACGTCGCGCAGGCAGTATTCGACGATCTCGCGAATCCGGCCTTCCCGAGGGGGCGCGCTCACTTGTGCGCCCTTCACTTCGCCCTCTTTGGGACTCTTCACCCCCAGCGCCTGCGACCAGGCTTCGAGTCCGTAGGGCCGGGTGGCGCGAAATTGACTCAGCACCTCGGCCAGGTCCATGTGTTCGCGCATGGACGAAAAACGAGGGGGCATCAGGTTACGGCTCACCGCTAGCCCGTGGGTCAGAGTGCGTTGCATGAGGAACGGGATGTCGAAGCCGCGGCCATTGTAGTCCACGATACAGCCAAAGCTAGGCACCATTGCCCAGAACTCTTCGAGGATTTTCTTCTCGTCTCCCCCGACCAGGGTCACCTGCTCGACATGCGTCGTCTTCTCCAGGGATTCGATGGTGCCGTGGCGATCGTCGTAGAGCATCGCGGCACGCCCGGTTTCGGGGCTGTACATCCCGATCGTGACCACCGAGCCGCCCAGAGCGTAGAGCGCGAGCTTCTCGCGCCAGCTTCTACCTCTTTGCTCGCGTCTTTCAGCTTGTCCACCAGGGCGGGTGCGATCTCCTCATCGCTCAGGGAACAAGTCTCGATGTCGATGACACAACTGGCCATGGAATGCTCAGGGTTGAGGTTTGGGTGCGTGGAATTTGGGGTTGTTGGGCAAATTCTGCAGCCATTCCATGAACAACGCCGCGACTTCGTCGGCCTTCGAGCCCGCCATGGGAAGATTGCTCAGACCGGCCGGACCTTCTTTGCTCAGATCCATCTCCTCGATCGAGGCGCCGTTTTCGCTGAGCCAGGACTTGACTGCTTCGCGATGCGCATCCATTTCTGGCGTGGGATGCGATCCGCGTACCAAGAGTACGGGCCACTCGGCGATGTTCTTGGGATTCTTGATTTCCATTCAGGTTTGAAGCCCGGTGAGCACCGTGGCCCAATAGGGAGGAGCGTTGTGATCGTACTTCTCCATGAGCGCGCGAAATCCTGCCTCTCCCAGGTCCGAATCCGGGTACAGTTCTCCATAGCGCGGACCCAAACCCCATTTCACCCATAAATGTTGTTCGAGACTGTCGTCCCAGGACGCAACCTGTTCGGGCGAATCGCTGATCTTCGGCTGGATCCCCTTGGTTCCAATGGGGTCGACCAGGATGGCGGCCGGAATGGCGTCGGGAGTGGTGGAGCGCAACTTGATGCAAAAGGCCGCGCCCAGCCCCTGGGCGTAGATGGCGCGCGGTTGGGTGGCGGTACCCAACTTGTAGGTTGCGGCCACGGCGTCCTCGGTCAGTTTGACGATGTCGGGATTGGCTGGCGGTTGTGCGAGTTCGGTCCCGGGGAGATCGGCCGTGAATACGTTCCAGTGACGATCCGCGAACCAGTAGGCCCAACCGGGCTGTCCATCGACCGTGTTGAAGAAGATAGTGGAGTTCAAGTTTTCCGGCGGAAGGAGAGAGAGTCGGCGCCCTTCCGCCAGGCCCCAGAAGAACCCGGTCAGGTGCATGGAGTAGCCATCACCCGTATCGAATTCCCAAATCTTGTAGTCCTTGTCCTTCACCTCTCTGCTGTAGTCTATGGCCATGCTCGCGGACGCGAGGCAGCAGAGTAGCGCGCCGGCGAGAACGCCGATCCAGGCAATGCGTGCTCGGGACATCGATCGGTCTCCTCGAAGCTCGGATTCTTCAATCCCCGTGAGAATGGATGATTCTGGAGCCACAGTCTAAGCCCTGGAGCCGGTCGCGGCGAGCGGGAATGGCCGATTCGCGGCGTCGCGAGGCCAAGGCCGCACAAAAGTGGGATAGGCGGGAATAGAGCGACCCCCGTGAGGGTAGATTGAAACAGAGGGCGCAGCGAGCGCACCCGCCGAAAATCCAACCAGGGAGCTGAGATGAACGCCAATGCCAGCCGAAGACCTCGACGAAGCTTCTGGGACTGATTCTGCTGCTGGGCGCAGTGGCTCTGCTCGGCGCAAAAAGTCCGTCGGCGGACTCGCGGCAGTCCAGCTCCGGCCGCTCTTCCATGAACTTGGCGGCGGCGAACACGCGCGCCGCGCAGTCCGCGGCGAAGTCGCCCGCCGATCTCTATGACGAGGGTCGTGCGAGCTTTGGCGAACAGCGTTATCGAGCTGCTCTCGATGCTTTCGAGACCCTGCGTAAGAATGCGCCCGACTGGCGCCCGCGCGAAAGTGAATCGTGGCGTCTGTCGGCCGCTCTGCGATGGGCGCAGGAAAGTTTGGAGCATGGGGATCTCGATACGCTCGTACTCGAGGCGAAATTGTTTTTGAAGAGCGAAGAAATGGATCGCCCCGGTGCGCGCGTCGCGGCCGAGATCGTGAGAATCCAGGGTCCCGACGCCGACGGCGGCCAGATTTTCGATGAGGCGGCCACGTACTGGGAGAGCCAGAAAGTCGAGCGCGGAGAACACGGCGGCTTACGCGGAATTGTTTCGTGCCGCGCTCGGGGAGCGCACTCGCTGGGTGAATCCGGAGCGCCGCTCCTTGCGCATGTGGCGCAACCTGTACCGCGCGCCCGCGCCACGCGAAGTCCTCTTCTCGCTGGCGGAGACTCTGCTGAGCGGTCGTCCTCCCAGGCCCATCCCATACGCGGCGGAGCAAATGCCCGCCCTTTCCGAAGAACTCGATACGCGACAGGAGATCGCGCGCGAGGTCCTGAAACTATCTCCTGAGGATGTGCTGGCCGCGCGCTGTCATCTGGTGCTGGCCGTCGCGGAGGAGACGGTCGGGTACTTACGAAGAGGCCGCGCGCCAGGCCCAACGCGCCGTCGATTTGGGGGAGAACAAGACCGCTGATGCGATTACGGCTCGGGAAATCTTGCGCCGGCTGCTAACGCCCGCGCTGAGCATCGAGGGCTCCCAGTTGTACCGGCCCGGCTCCTACCACAGCCTGCACATAAAGTGGCGCAATCTGCGCAAGTGGCGGCTCGAGCTGCGCCGGGTCGATCCGCTGCAGGATTTGCTCCCCCTCGGCAAGTGGGATCCGCAGAGCAGTCCGGGATTCACCGGGCCGCGCTACCGCGACGACGCCGGAACGGTGGTCTACGAACTGGAGCGTCAGGACGGTGCGGAGCTCGCCGCGCGCGAGGGCGCAGGCGAAGCGCACGTTCCGCGCGATACCGCGCTCGCGCTCGCGCCCCTGAAGATTGGTCTGTACTGGGCCGTGCTGCGGGGTTCGGGCTTTGCCCCTTCGGTCTCGGCGAGCGCGGACACCGCGGGCAACGCGGACGAATGGAAACCCGATGTCTCGCATCTCTTGATTCAGGTCACCGATCTGGGGCTCTTGGCCGAACCGATGTCCAACGGAGAGACGGAGTTCTGGCTGACGAAAATGGACGGCAGCCCCTTGAACGGAAGTCCGGAGCTGCTGGTGCGCCGGTACTTCAGCATGCGGGGACGAGAACGGTCCTCCCAAGAATCCAAGCTTCAACTCGACGATGAAGGATTGGGCCGCATCAAGTCCCTGTCCAAGGATCACTATCAAGAGCAGATCATTGCGGTGGGGGAACTCCGCGGGCATCCCGTCGTGTTCAACGCGCCCGTCTATTCGCGGGGGCCATCGATCGAACAAACCCCGCAGTGGCGGGGGTTCATCCTCACAGATCGTCCGCTCTACCGGCCGGGCGAGACGGTGCACCTGCAGGCTCTGCTGCGGCGCGCGAATCTGCCCCAGCGCAAGTTGGAATTGCCCAAACCACGGCAAGTCGAGCTGGTGGTGCGCGCGCCCGACGGCAGCGAGATCCTGCACGAAAACGAGACCCTCGATGCAAACGGCGCGCTGGAGACGGTCTTTCCTCTGTCTTCGCGCCCCCCGTTGGGAGCCTATTCGGTCCAAGTACGCTCGGGAGGGACGGGGCTCTGCTACGGGTCTTTCCAGGTCGACGAATACCGTTTGCCCGAATTTCGCGTGCAAGTGCAGCTCGATCAGGAGCAGCGCTACGTTCTGGGCGATTCTCTCCACGTGAAGGTGTCGGCCGAATATCTCTTCGGCGGAGCGGTGCAGGGCAGCGCCGAAGTCGTTGTGCGCCGAAGCCCCTACCTCGGAGGCTGGCGACCGACGCCCTTCTACGTCTTGGGATTCCGTAGGGATCGCACACTGCAGCCCTGGCCTGGCTACGCTGGCGGACAGGAAGTCCTTCGGCAGACGCTCATCCTGAACGAGAAGGGCGAGGCGGAGTTGATTCTTCCCACCGAGGCGCCGGCCGATACGCCCAACGGCCGCTTCGAGTATTCCGTGGAAGCGCGAGTCACCGACGCCAGTCGCCGAGAAGAGTCGACGACATCAGAGGTGCGTGTGGGTGCGCAGGAGGTGTACGCCTCCCTGGCGCCGAAGCTCTACGTCGTGGCGCCCGGCGATTCAGCTCGCGTTCGCGTGCACGTGGAAGACCTCATGGGCCGTCCGGCCGCGATCGAAGGAGCTTGCACTCTCTGGTTCGTCCGCAGCGACGGCACCCGCGAACAGATACAAGAGAGTGAGCTGAAGGTGGGGGACAGCGGAGAGGTCTGGTACGACTTCCAGTCCAAGAAGCCGGGTCGCTACGAAGTACATTTCAGTGCGCAGGATACGCGCGGAAACGCGGTGGAAGCGGAGACCACGGTGTACTGCGCCGATCCGCGCGAGAAGCTGCTGGTGGGTGGGGGCACGGGCATCACCCTCATCGCCCAGGAAGACGCGTTCCTGGGGGATGTCGCGCGCGTCTTGCTCGTGAGCGAGCGTCCTGATGTCTCGGTCCACCTTACCCAGAGCTTCGGAACCGAGATCAAGACCCAGGTTCTGAAGTTGCGCGGGACCGCGCGCCTGCTGGAGATCCCTCTCGATGCCGCACACCGGCCGTATTTCTTTCTTCGAGCGATCACCGCGTGGGACTATCGCTTCCAGGAAGCTCAATTGCGCGTGGAAGCTCCCGCACCCGAACGGTTCTTGAAGCTGAAGCTCGACTTTGCCTCCGACGACTACCGTCCCGGCGACACCGCGAAGCTCCTCGTGAAGGCGACCGACCTCGAAGGCAGGCCGGTGCGGACGAGCTTCACGGTGGCGGTGGTGGACGACGCGATCCTGCAGCTCCGTCCGCGACCCGAGTTGGAGTTGGGCCCCATTCTGCAGAATTTCCCGGTACTCACCCTGCGGCCCTCGACGCTCTCGCCTCAGTCCTACGGTTCGTTCCGCGAGTTCGCGGACGAGGACGACGCGATCGAACCCTTCGCACGTTCCCCGCGGAGCCCGAGTTCCGAGGGCTTCGCCGTGGCAGGCTCGGCGATCATGCGATCGGGCCGGGCCGCCCAGGGCGTCGATCTGGCGGAGGCTCTTCCGGACAGTTGGGGCATGGCCAAGGACGCCGCGGCCGAGATGCCCAAACAGCCGCCCCTGTTCGTGCCCACGTCCACTCCCGCGCAGGCTCCCATCGAATTGCGCCAGGATTTCCGCAGCACCGCGCTGTGGCGCACCATGGTGACGACCGACGAGGACGGCACCGCCCAACTCGAGGTCTCGCTGCCGGACAACCTCACCACCTGGAACGCGTGGGCGCTCGCGCTGGACTCCGAGAACCGCGGCGGTCAGGCCGAGACCGAAACTCACACCCACAAAGAAGTGATGGTGCGTCTGAACCACCCGCGGATCTTCCGCGAGGGCGATCGCTTTCACTTCACGGCCACGGTGCACAACGAAAGTGCGACTTCGATCGACGCGCGCCTGCAACTGAAGGCGGAGGGCCTGGAATTGCAGCAAGAGGATGCACAGGTCCACGTGCCCGCCGATGGGCAGGCCAGCGTCGATCTGGTGGCCACGGTGCCCAAGGACGCAGCCGGGCTCAGCCTGAGCCGTGACGACGAGAGCGGGAGTATCGTGGTCAGCCCGCGCCGGGTGAAGGTGACGATCGAAGCTCGCAGCGAGCAGGGATCGGATGCCTTCGTGCGCACCGTCGAAGTCTATCCCTGGGGCACGCCCTTGCGCGTGGTCACGGACGGCGAGCTAGGCAAGGGGAGCGAGCATGAGACCCTGGCCCTGAACCTGCCGACGCAACGCCGCGACGAATTGAGCCGCGCGGTGCTCACGGTTTCCCCCAGCGTGCTCGCGGCCTGCGTCGATGCCCTGCCCTATTTGGCCGACTACCCCTACGGCTGCACCGAGCAGACTCTCTCGCGTTTCGTGCCCGCTCTGGCGGTGCGCGCCGCGGCCCGAGAGCTCGGCGTGAAGAGTTCGCGCTTCGACCCCAAGCTCGACGAGAAGATCAGAGAGGGCCTGGCCCGCATCGCGAGCATGCAGCACTCCGACGGAGGTTGGGGATGGTGGTCGCAGGATGAGAGCCAGCCCTATCTGACGTCCTACGCACTCCTGGCCCTCGCGCAGGCTGAGGAAGGCGGCCAAGACGTGAACGCGAGCATGCTGCGGCGCGGGCGCGATCGTCTGCGTCAATTGCTGCCCTCACTGGAGAACAACCCGGACGATCTCAGCTACGCGCTGTACGCGCTGGCCGAGGTCGATGGGGCGGGGGCCGACTCGGGTTCGCAAGGCAAGGGCTTGAACGAAGACGAGACGATGGCGCGCCTGGCGCAAGGTCTCTTCAAGGAGCGCGATTCGCTACGCGACTACGCGCGCGCCCTGCTCGCCTCCTATCTGCAGCGCAGCGGACACCACGAACAGGCACTCCTGATGCTGGCAAAACTGCAAGAGGATGCACAGCAGGATAAGAAGTACGGCACCGCGCATTGGGGAAAGAGGCACGGCTATTGGTGGCGCGGCGACGGAGCGGTCGAGGCCACCTCCTTCGCCCTGCAGGCCCTGCTCGAGCTCGCTCCCGACGATCCTCTCACCCGCGCGTCCGCGCGCTGGCTCGTGGCGAATCGCGAGGGCGAGCGTTGGGACAGCACGCGCGCCTCGGCGCATGCCATCTTCGCGCTGTGCGCCTTCGCGCGGGCTCGGGGTGAGACCAATCCCTCCTTCACCCTCAGCGCCCAGGTGGGGCAGCAGGAAGTGTTGCGCATCGCGGTCACACGCGAGAACCTGCTCGACGCGGGCGGCTCGTGGCCGATCGATGTGGCGGCCCTCGCGCGTGCCAAGGGACGCGTCGATCTCGCACTCGAGGGAAGTGGAAGCGCCTACGCCAGCCTCTCCTTCGACACCTGGACCGCACAGGAGCGTCCGCGCAGCACCGAGAACTGGCTGAGCGTGAAGCGCGAGTATGCGCGACTGGTTCCAGAGCGCACCTTGGGGGGCAGCGTGATTTTGCGCGAGGAAGCGTTGAAGGACGGCGCCGAGGTGGCGAGCGGCGAGCGCATTCGCGTGCACCTGAAGTTGAATGCGCATCGCGAGCTGGACTATGTGGCGCTGGAGGATCCGCGTCCCGCCGGCTGCGAAGCGGTAGAGCGTCTGAGCGGCTGGTTCACGGGCGGCGGCCTCTCGGGCAGGCGCGAGCTGCGCGACGAGGGCAACGTCTTCTTCTTTGGCCATTTGAGCGAGGGGGAGCACGAATTCAGCTACGATTTGCGCGCGGAGAGTCCGGGAAGCTTCAGGGTGCCCGTGGCGCGGATCTTCGGCATGTATCTGCCGGACCTGAGTGGCAGCTCACAGAGCTTTCACCTGGGAATCAGCGCTGCGGCGCCACCGCGCTGATCCAGCACGGCGCCGTAGGAATTCCGCTCGCGGCCGGCGAATTCAGCGCCCCTTGAACTCCGGACGCCTGCGGCCCAGCGAGCTGAGACCTTCATAGGCGTCCTCGCTGGCGAAGATCTCCTTCAGGTGGGCCAGCTCTTCCTTCAGGCCGGCCTGAAGCCCGGCCTCTTCCCCGCGCGCGATGGCGGCATCGACCACGCGGCAGGCGAGCGGCGCCTTGCGCGCCACGCGCGCCGCGGCCTTTCCCACCGCGGAATCCTCAGCCTGCGCCTTGCCCGTGAGCAGAGCCTCGAGTTCGGCCGCGTCGAAGAAATCGCGCAGCGCCTTCAGGCGCAGTGGCAGCTCGGCCTTTGCCCTCGAGTTTGGCAGGGCGGACTTTCCCGCGGCGTGCAGGGACTTGATCCGCGAAGAGAGCTGTTCGACGGGAACGATCTCGTCCACCAATCCCATGGCCAGCGCGCTCTGAGCGTCCACGCTGTCGCCGGTGAGCAGCAGATAGCGCGTCATCTGGGGTCCGATGCGGCGCCGCGTGCGCTGCGTTCCGCCCAGTCCGGGGTAGATGCCGATGCCGGTCTCGGGGAAGCCCATGCTGCCCTTGTCGGTGGCCAGGATCCAGTCGGCGCACAACGCAAGCTCGCTGCCGCCGCCCAGGCTGAGTCCGTCCAGGCGCGCGATGACGAGCTTTTCGCTCTCGTCGATGCGCCGGTACAGCTCCTGTCCCTTCTCGGTGAAGTCCTGAATTCCTTGGAAGTCCTCGGCCTCGATGCGCTTCACGAAGTAGCGGATGTCGGCCCCGGCCACGAAGGCCTTGCCCGCGCCGCGCAGAACGATGGTGGACACGTCCTCACGGCGATCCATCTCGTCGAATTTCGCGGCCAGCTGGGCGACGAGTTCTTCGTTGAGCGCGTTGAGGGCGTCGGGGCGATTCAGGGTGATTTCGGCCAGCCCATCCTCTACTTCGGCTTTCACCAGCTCGAAGGCGAAGGGTCCCTTGGCCTGTTCCAGCAGCGCGGGCATCTTCAGGTCCGGATAGTGCGCCACCAGGGCCTCGACACGAGCCCGCGCCCGCTCCAGGCCGTCGCGGTTGATGAGTTGGAAGGGGCCCTCGCTCCAGCGCAGGCCCACCCGCGCGCCGATGTCGCAGTCCTCGATGCTGCACACCCCTTCGTCCACCATGGTGCAGGCGATCTGGAAGCTGACGCCCAGGAGGCGATCGGCCACCGCCTCGAACTTCGACTCGTCGACTTCTCCCTCCAGCTGCCAGTTTTCACCGCGCTCGCCCTTCTCGGCGAGCAGGGGGGCGGGCTCATAAAAGGAACCGAGTTCCTTTCCCAGAGTGGTGGCGGCGTGCCAGGCGATCGGCACTCCCGTGACGTTCATCAGCTCGAAGGGTCCCATGCCGATGCGGAAAGCTTTCTTGCTCGCGGCCTCGATGGTGGCCAGGGAGGCCACCTTCTCTTCCAGCAAGCGCACGGCCTCGTTGAGCCAGGGGACGAAGTAGCGATTGACCACGAAGCCGGGGCGATCCGCGGAGTGAATGGGCGTCTTCCCGACGGTCTCGGCGAAGCTCCAGGCCCAGCTTCTGGTTTCCTCACTGGTGCTCTCGTGGGGGATCACTTCCACCAGGCGATTCTTGGCCGGGTGGTAGAAGAAGTGCATTCCAACTACGCGGTCGGCTCTCTTGGTGGCGGCCGCGAGGTCCTTCACGTAGAAGGAGGAGGTGTTGGTGGCCAGGCGGGTCGAGGGAGCGCAGATCTCGTCCAACTGAGCGAAGAGCTTGCGCTTCAGCTCGAGCTCCTCGAACACGGCTTCGATCACGAGTTCGCAGCGGGAGCAGTCCTCCAGCCGGCAGCTGGGACGGATGCGGCTCAAGATGCGGGCGACCTCCTCCTCACGGAAGATGCGGCGCTCCACCGCCTCCCCCAGCAAAGTCCGGATCCGTTCCATTCCGCGGTCCACCGCCGCCTGGTCCAGATCGACCAGAACCACCTCACAGCCCTCCGTGGCCAGTTTTTGGGCGATTCCGCTGCCCATGTTGCCCGCGCCGATGACTCCGAAGCTTCGCTGCTGCTCCATCCGGGACTCCCCCCTTGAGATGTCTAGAGCCTTAACTCTATGATATTCAATGGACTACGAGACTTGCCCGCCGCTTGCCCCGCATCATTGAATACTGCAAAGGCCCGGATGGGGCCAGCGGAATTCTCCCGCTTGAATCTTCACGGAGAAGTGCGGTATACTTCTCCCGGCGACTCAGCAGCTTCGTTCCAGCCGTAATCTCGGTTGGAGCGATTACGGTCAAATGGAACGGGATGCATGTTTTTCCCTGAAATGTCGTTCCACCACTCTTTCAGGCCGGATCCTTACTCGACGCTGGAGAAGAGCGCTTCATTTCGGAAGAGCTAGTCTCCAATCCCGCACCTGAATCCCGCGGTTTCTGACCGCGGAATGTGGGCCCATTGGCCGTGCTTCTCATCGTGGGGTGTCGTGCTCGCATCATGACGCTTTCACTCAGTTTGAAATCCAGACCGTCGTTGAGAAATCAACGTGGGAGGGACCAGCATGAAGAGAATTAGCATTCTCGCGTTGTGCCTATTCCTCGCCGTTTTCGGTGTAAGCGCAGCTTTCGCCAATAACGGGGGGAACGATGGGCCGCTAAAGTATGCGGCTCAGGATGGCAAACAGATTTCCCAAGTTTTTACCGGTGTCAATGATGGCCTGTCCAAGGCCTCCACTGACACTTTCTATCTCTATGGAGGGCCGCCCTCCTTCGCCGATCCCAACGTCCATGCGTCCGTTTCGCCTTGGCCGCAGGGAATGTTCCAGACCTTCTTGGCGGGTGGATCCCCGCAGACGCAGGGATGGACCTCGGAAGACTTGACCGAGCCGCCGGTTCGCTGGCACGGTTCGACCATCAACGCCGAGGCCAGCCTGAATGGTCTGGTCGACAGCCTTTTCACTGGTAATCCTTTGACCAACCAGGCTGTCATCTCTCACCACGAGGCCGCGACTGCCGTCGACTACACGGGTTATGGCAACCTGTGGAAAGACTGGCTCGTCTTCGACTATGACATGAACCAGGTTGCCGGTTGGAACAACACCTTGGCGGCCAACGTTCAGCTCACAGCCGAATACAAGTGCGACCTCGAGTCCTGCTGCGACTTCCTGCAGTTCGAGTGGTACTCGGCCAGCACTGGCTGGAACACCGTTGCTGCTCTGGACGTTCAGACCTTCGACGGAACGCAGTACAACGCCAGGCTCTTCGACTCGGATGATCCGGCTCAAGACGGCGTTGCGGGCGGTATCGTGTATCAGCCCGCGGACTATGACTCCGACCACATCCGCCTGCGCATTCAGGTGAACTCCGACAGTGGTTGGTCGGATGAGGACGGTCGTCCTTCCGCGGGTCGCGGTGGTGCGATGGTCGACAACATCAACGTCTCCGTGAACGGCAACCTCGTCAGCAACGCTGACTGGGAAGGCGCCACGATCGTTGATCAGCCCGAAGGTGACATCAGCGGACTGAACAATGGTGCAGTTCCTGGTAGCGCTGGCTGGACTCCGACGCCTTCCACCTTCAACGGTGACTTCTCGAAGGTCATTGCGGCCTTTGTCGAAGGCGACATCGACGTTTGCCGTGAGAACAACACTCCGCAGCTGGCGTTCATCAACAACGGTAGCGGTGCGAATAACTCCCCGACCCCGGTTCCGGCTTCGGTCGGAAGCACCACCTATGGTATTCCCTCGGGTCCCGGCGCGGGAACCGTGTTCGAGTATCAGGGCGGACTTCTGCCTGCCGGTGACGGCGGTGTCTACAACAAGTGGATTTCGCCCGTCATCGATGTGGCCCAGGGTCAGCCGGCCACGAATGGTGGGTTCTGGATGGGTTACACGATCTGGTCGGATCTGCCCCTCTTCCCGAACCTGATTTTCTGGCGCTGGAGTGTCCGCAGCCACGACCCCGTGTCTGGCGGTTGGAGCCCCTGGCAGGACTGCCCGTACCATTATTATGGTCCGTCCAGCTCCTGGGGTAACGGTGTTCTCAGCATCACCGACAAGATCGTTGCGAACGCAGACTCCGTGCAGGTGTCCTTCATGGGTCGCGACGCTGCGGTTGCCTTTACCGGCGGCCCCAGCACGGACGCCACACCGGCTCCTGAGTTCGACAACGTCTGGGTGAAGAGGTTCGAGATTGGTGGACCGGCCATCACCGTTCCCGCCAACAGCCTCTTCAACGACGGCTTCCCGTCGAATGGTACGACCACTTCGGCTGTGCGCTTCGATCCGGGTGCCAACATTGGTGGTACTGGTTCCACCACGGTCAACTATGTCCCGCAGGACTCCTTGGCTGTCAATGTGGTGTGCATCATCCCGGGGAGCAGCTTGCCTGACTTCGGTAAGATGTATGTCGCTCACCTGCAGAACCCGGTGTACGACCAGACGGATCGTGCGGCCGGTGCTGCCGACGTGAACAACTACGCGATGGCTGGCACCTCCACCGATGCGGCTCACAACGGTTGGCCGATCTACACCTACGACGTTGATGGCCAGCAGTGCACGCTCAACGGCTCCGTGGTTCCTGATCAGTACTTCTTCGATCTGCCGGACGGTCTGGGCTATGGCCTGTACCAGCACGCGGACGAAGATTCGCTGATCTTCCCCGGTGACGTTGTGCACTACTACCTGGAGTTCCAGGATGATCAGCCGACTCCTGGCGTAAGCCGGACAGTTGCTGACATCAGCGACTTCTTGGACTTCAGCTTGACCACCACCTACAACCGTCAGTGGACCATGCGTGCTCTGCCGACGGTCGACGGCAGCGGCGGACAGCCGGGCCTGCTGTGGTGGAACGACGTCGACTCTCGTGGCAACGACAATGAGATCCTGCTCGGCTTCGCGCAGAACGGACTCTTGGAAGGCCGCGACTATGACACGTATGTGACGAAGGGTGCGTCCTCCGGGATGGGTAACGGTCTCGGTTCCGCCGGCGAGCACGGCGCGACTGCGGGCCAGCTGTCCGGTTACGATTGCCTCTTCTACACCATGCAAAACCTCACCGAGCCGGCTCTGAGCAACGGCAACAAGGGGGTCAACGGTAATGACTGGAGCGATGACGTCACTCTGCTGACGACCTGGCACAACCAGTCCGCTGATCGTTTCTCCGCGTACTTCGGTGAGAACTTCGCACAGGCCATGGACAACCAGTTGAACGGCGCATTCCTGTCGAACGTGCTGGGTGTGCAGTTCAACAACGGTGACCTGAACAACGGCCACAACCTGGATGACCAGGTGGCCGCGCTTGTGAAGCCGACCGGAAACGGTAACTCCGCTGGATTCTTCGTGACCAACTACAGCCCCTATGGCGGCTGTCTCGCGATCAATGACTGGGATGACATTTCTCCCGTTGGCGGCGCGGTCGTGGCTCACGAGTTCACGGACCCGACCGGTAACTTCTACACACCGACTTCCCGCAACGCGAGCATCTACTGGGATCGCGACCAAGGTGGCTTCCGCAAGGTTGACATCACCTTCCCGTACGATCCTCTGTACATTCGTGACCAGTTCACGAATCCCGAATCGACGGGTCCGAACACTGCTCGGGCTTATCTGTTCGGTGAGATTCTCGGTGCTTTCGGTAAGCCGACTGGAACGGCGACTGGCGCTGGCGTGCTTCCCAAGAAGCTCGTCGTGAGCCAGAACTACCCGAACCCGTTCAACCCCAGCACGACCATCAAGTACTCGATGCCGCTCCGTGGACAGGTCAGCATCAATGTGTACAACTTGCGTGGTGCTTTGGTTACGACTCTGGTCGATGGCGTCCAGGATGCCGGCGATCACAGCGTGATCTGGAACGGTAAGGACACCCGCGGCGCGTCCGTGTCCACCGGTATTTACCTGTACAAGGTGAAGACCCAGGATTCGGAGGTCGTGAAGAAGATGGCTCTGATCAAGTAATCAGATCCACTTCCGTTTGGAGGCCGGTCGGGCATTGCCCGGCCGGCCTTTTCTTTTGTCCCCACGAGGTGCACACTGTCCAGGCAAACTTCTCACAACCCGGATGGAGTCACGCCAGATGGACAAGGACGAGTACCTGGGAGATTTTTCCCCCGAAGAACTCACCCGGTATCTTCAAGCCACCGCGGAGTGGATCGGGGACTATTTCGCCAAGATCGAAGAGCAGGAGGTCTTTCCCCAGATCGAGCCCGGCGATTTCACCCGACAGCTTCCCTCCAAACCTCCCACCAAGGGAGAGGACATGGAGGAGATCCTCGCGGACTTCGCACGCCTGATTCCGCCCGCCACCACGCACTGGAATCATCCGAATTTCCACGCCTGGTTCGCCAACACCGGGAGCGCTCCGGGAATCGTGGCGGAAACTCTCTCCGCCGCGCTCAACAACAATGCAATGGTGTGGAGGAGTGGCCCGGCCTCGACCGAAATGGAGCTCGTGGTATGCGATTGGCTGCGCCAGATGCTGGGTCTACCGGACGGTCTCTTCGGCATGATCCACGACACCGCGAGCGTGGCGGTCGTCGCGACTCTGCCGCCGCGCGCCATCGCGCCACGCGAGGTGAGGTCCGCGAAAAGGGATTGCGCGGTCTTCCGCAACTTCGGGTTTACGCGAGCGAGGAAGCGCACTCCTCGGTGGAGCGGGCCGCCATCGTCTTGGGACTGGGCAGTAAGAACGTGGTGAAGATCGCGGCCGACCGCGAGTTCCGCATGATCCCCGGGGCCCTGGAAGAAGCCATCGCCCAGGACAGGAAAGCGGGCTTCGTGCCCATGGCGGTGGTCGCCACCGTGGGCACCACGGGAACGACCAGTATCGATCCCGTCGCCCAGATCGCCCCCTTGTGCAAAGAAGGCGAAGTGTGGCTGCACGTCGACGCGGCTTACGGCGGCGCGATGGCCACGATCCCGCAGTACCGTTGGGTACTCGACGGCTGCGAGCACGCCGATTCCCTGGTGGTGAACCCGCACAAGTGGCTCTTTGTCCCCATGGATTGCAGCGTTCTCTTTTGCAAGAACGCCGAGGATCTCCGAAGGACATTCTCGCTGGTTCCATCTTACCTGGAGACGCCGGAGGACAAGATCGCCAGAAACCTCACCGACTACGGCCCCGCCATGGGCCGCCGCTTCCGCGCTCTGAAGTTGTGGATGGTGATGCGGGCCTACGGGAGCGAGGGCATCGCCGCTCGCGTGAACTATCACCTCCAACTCGCGCGGGAACTGCAGGATTGGATCGCAAGGGCCGAGAACTGGGAGCAGCTCGCTCCGGCGCCCATGAGTACCGTGCTCTTCCGCCACCATCCCCGAGGGTTGAGCGACGAAGAGGCGCTCGAGAGGCACAACCGGTCCGTCCTGGAGGAGATCAATCGCTCGGGACAGGCCTTTCTCTCGCACACGATCGTGAGGGGATCCTTCGCGCTGCGGCTGGCCATCGGAAACCTGCGCACTCAACGAAGCCATCTTCTGGCGACCTGGCGGCTCATCCAAGAGGTGGCAAGCCGTACTCCGTGAGGGCGGCGGCGTTGCGCGGCCTTCGAGCTTTTGGATCCCTCGAGAGAGTGATACCCTCGGGATTCGCAGCCCGTCACCACCGACTGGAAAGGAATGCGAGAGTCATGCGTCAGTCTTCTCTTCGGACCGCATTGTGGATGGCATTGTCCCTCTTGATCATCTCGGCCATGCCGAGTCTCGCCGAACCCCTCAGCCCCGAACAGGTTGCCAATACGAAGTTGGTGGGCGAGGTCGAGGTTTCGCCGAGCGGCATTGATGTGGCCTACACACTCACCGTTCCGCGAATTCCTTTCGCAGATGACGACGGCCCGGCCTGGGTCGAGCTGCACGTACTCGACACACGCGACGGAAGCACGCGCCCCTACGTGGCAGGTCATGTGAGGGTCTCTGAGCCACAGTGGATTCTGGGACGGCGTGAGATCGCCTTTCTTGCCAAGCGCGAGGGCGACGAGACGACCAGCCTCTATGTCATTCCGCTAGATGGCGGCGAGGCTCAGCGTGTCCTCACGCACGAAACCAACATCCAATCCTACGCTTTCAACGGGGACGCATCGCGCGTGGCCTTCTTGGCCGAGGACCCGAAACCCAAACGACAAGAGGAACTGAAGAAGAAGGGAATCGCTCCGGAGATCTACGAGGAAGATCTGCGTTACACGCACGTCTACGTGGCCCCCTACGATCCCGCGACCCGAACGGCAGGAGAAGCCAAGGAGTTGCCCGTGCAAGGGGACCTCTCGCTTCTGCGCTACAGTCCGGTGGACGAGCGGCTAGTCGTGGCCATCGCGCCCACCCCTTTGATCGACGATCACTACATGAAGCGGCGCATTCGTATCGTGGACGCAAATACCGGCGAGATTCTGCAAAAGATCGAGAACCCGGGAAAGGTCGGCGAGGTAAAGTGGAGTCCGGACGGGACGCATCTGGCCATGATTCTCGCCAGTGATCTGCACGATCCCGCGCCGGGACGCTTGATGCTCGCCGACGCGAGCAGCGGGGAGTACAGCGATCTCCTTCCCGGACTGTTCGATACGGGCCAAGTCAATTCGATCGCCTGGAAGAGCACGCACGAAATCCTCTACCTGGCCTCCAAAGGCGTGTGGACGCAGCTGGGGGAGGTCGGCCTGGACGGAAAGTTTAGAATTCTCGTCGATACCGGAGGGCCGATTCTGCACGGGGTGAAGGCTTCGAGCGATGGGAAGACCGTGGCCTTCACGGGGGATTCTCCCACCTTCCCGCGCGAGCTCTTCCTCATGGATCGCGGACACCGAAAGCCGACCCGGATGACCGAGTCGAACCCCTGGCTCGACGCAGTCGATCTGGCGCGACAAGAGGTGGTGCACTACGCCGCACGCGACAGCCAGGAAATAGAGGGCGTGCTCGTACATCCGCTGCACGAAAAGGCGGGACAGCGATATCCGCTGGTACTTTACGTCCACGGGGGTCCCGAATCGCATCATTCGAACGGCTGGGTGACTCGCTACGTGAATCCGGGCCAGGTGCTGGCCGGACGCGACATGGCGGTGCTCATGCTCAATTACCGGGGCAGCACCGGATACGGGGTGCCCTTCTCCAAGGCTGATCACGGAGATTTTGCCGGAGCGGAGTTCAACGACCTGGTCGACGGAGTCGATCACTTCGTCGCGGCCGGATTGGTCGACGAGGACAGGGTGGGAGTGACCGGAGGTTCCTACGGCGGTTACGCCACCGCGTGGCTGTGCACCCGCTATACGGACCACTTCGCGGCCGGTGTGATGTTCGCGGGGATCAGTGACAACATTTCCAAGTTCGGCACCAGTGACATTCCCGAGGAGATGTACCTGGTGCACCAGCGCAAGCGCACCTTCGACGACTGGGATTTCTTCCTGGAACGCAGTCCCATCTACTATGCGGGACAGGCCAAGACCCCGCTTCTGATCGTGCACGGCAAGGACGATCCGCGCGTGAACGTGGGGCAGGCCCGTGAGCTGTACCGCCACATCAAGACGCGCACCAAGACCCCGGTGCGTCTGGTTCTGTATCCCGGCGAGGGGCACGGCAACAGAAAGTGCGCCGCGCGCTACGACTACAACCTGAGGATGCTGCGCTGGCTCACGAGCTATCTGGGCAAGGGCGCGCACTCCGAGCCGCCCACGCAAGTGGAGTACCCGCTCGAGCCGCAGCCCGCAGCGGAGATGCAGGGCGCGCAGCAGTAGGTCTGAAGCACGCGGAAGCGTGAAATCTTGAACCCGGGCAGGGATCGTCTTACTCTGCTCGGGTTCTCCGTGAACGTTCGATGATCTCCTTTCCTCCAACCACTCTGGGAGCTGAAGGTGCGTACTAGCAGCCGCGTCGTTTTGGCGTTGATGATTCTATTTCTGGGTTCTACTGCTGCCCGTGGGCAGGATGCCGACACTCATCCCTTCTCCGTGCACGACATGGTGGCGATGAAGCGCCTCAGTAGTCCGGAGGCCTCTCCCGACGGGAAGACGCTCGCCTTCACGGTGACGAGCATCGACCTGGATGCCAACCGCGGGCGCAGTGATCTGTGGACGGTGAAGGTCGATGGTTCGGACCTGCGGCAGCTCACTACTCATCCCGAGAACGACAGCTCGCCGCTCTGGTCGCCCGATGGAGAGTGGATCTACTTTTTGTCCTCGCGCAGCGGGAAGAGTCAGGTGTGGCGCATCGCCACCGACGGGGGAGAGGCCAGGCAGGTCACCGACGAGCCCCTCGACGTGGGCAACCTCAGACTCTCTCCGGACGGCAAGACCATCGCCTACACCATGCGTGTCTTCGTGGACTGCCCCGACGTGGATTGCACGGTGCAGAAGCTGAAGGAGATCGCGGACCGTCCCTACACCGGGCGCGTCTACGATCAGCTCTTCGTCCGTCACTGGGACACCTGGGAGGATGGACGCCGCAGTCATCTCTTCGCGCGCTCGGTGGATCACGGACCGAGTGTCGACGTGAGCGCGAAGATGGACGGTAACACCCCCAGCGAACCCTTCGGCGGGCCCGAGGAGATCACTTTCACTCCCGACAGTCAGGGTCTGGTCTTCAGCATGAAGGTTGGAGGGAGCAAGGTAGCCTGGTCGACCAACTTCGATCTCTACGTGGCGCCCATCGATGGGTCACAGGCTCCAAGGAACCTGACCGCCGACAATCCCGCCTGGGATACCGCACCCGTGTTCTCGCCCGACGGTAAAACCCTGGCCTACCTGGCCATGGAGAGAGCGGGTTACGAGTCCGATCGCTTCAGGATCGTGCAGCGCGACTGGGACGGCGCGAGCATGAGCGCGGGCGCGGCGAAGCCGCTCACCGAAGACTTCGATCGCAGCTTCAGCGGTTTCCTCTTCGGGCCCCGCGGCAAGAACATCTATGCCTACGGCGCGAATCTCGGTCAGGTCGCACTGTGGAAAATCGACGCGAAGAACGGCAAGCACACCCTCATGCACTCCATGGGTACGGTGCGCGGTCCGGTGCTGGCCAAGGACCTCATCGTCTTCGGACTCGACCATCTTCAGTCGCCGGTGGAGCTCTATTCCATCCAGCTCGACGGAAAGAACTACCGGCGCATCACGCACATCAACGACAAGAGGATCGCGCAGGTCGCCATGGGCGATCCCGAGCAGTTCACTTTTGCCGGCGCGGATAGCGACGAGGTGTATTGCTACGTGGTCAAGCCGGCCAACTTCGACGAGACGAAGAAGTATCCGGTGGCCTTCCTCATCCACGGCGGGCCGCAGGGCAGCTTCGGCAACGACTTCCACTACCGCTGGAATCCCCAGGCCTACGCCGGCGCGGGCTACGCCGCGGTCATGGTCGACTTCCACGGAAGCACCGGTTACGGACAAGCTTTCTGTGACGCGATTCGCGGCGACTGGGGCGGCAAACCGCTCACGGACTTGCAGAGAGGATTGGCGGCCGCGTTGGGGCGTTATCCCTGGATGAACGGCGACAAGGTGGCGGCCCTGGGCGCGAGCTTCGGTGGCTACATGATCAACTGGATCGCCGGCAACTGGCCCGATCGCTTCACCTGCCTGGTGGATCACGACGGCAACCTGGATGAACGGGCGGCGTACTTCTCGACCGAGGAACTCTGGTTCCCCGAGTGGGATCACGAGGGAAAGCCCTGGACCGATCCCGAGAGCTACGAGAAGCAGAATCCGGTGAACTTCGTGCAGAACTGGAAGACACCGATGCTCATCATTCACGGGCAACACGACTATCGTGTGGAACTGGGCGGCGGGCTCGGCACCTTCAACGCCTGTCAGCGCATGGGGATTCCCAGCAAGTTCCTGTACTTCCCCGACGAGAGTCACTGGGTGCAGAAGCCGCAGAACAGCATTCAGTGGCACGACGAAGTGATCGGGTGGCTGGATCGCTGGACCAAGTAGTTTGCAAGAGCCCTCCTTCGCAGGAGCGGAGGGGCGCTTCTGTGCCCTGAGATAGAAGAGGCCCATCATCGGAGCCGAGGCTAAGCCGCGCCAAAGCGCGCGGAACCGCCTCTACACTCCGATGATGGGCCTCTTCCTACCCATTCCGCACAGCGAAGCCTCTCCGCTTCTGCGATGGAGGGCTCTTTCCTCCTTGTTCCGCGCGGTTCAGCCTCGGCTCCGATCGTGAGCCTCTCGCTTGTCTTTCGATCTCGAGAGCACCACCTGGCCCAGCAAGGCGATCCCAAGAAACCTGCGCAAGGGACTTGTTCTCAACCACTTTGGACTGGCAACCCGTGTCCTGACCTGCGTACAATGAGCTCGCATGGTCCCCGGTTCCCTCCCTTTCAACGAGTAGTTTCGAGGCGCATGTGATCGGAGAGACCCTCGCTCACTACACGATTACCGGCCAGCTCGGTCGGGGCGGCATGGGCGAGGTCTATCGCGCCCGGGACACCCGGCTCGACCGTGACGTTGCGCTGAAGATCCTCCCCGCCGAGTTCGCCGCCGACCCGTCCCGCCTGGAACGCTTCGAGCGCGAGGCGAAGACCGTCGCGGGGCTGAATCACCCACACATCGTGCACATGTACTCGGTCGAGGAGGACCGGGGCATTCGCTTTTTGACGATGGAACTCGTGGAGGGCCGGAGCCTCGACGAAGGCCTCCCAACGGACGGTCTTCCCCTCTCCCAGGTCTTCGAGATCGGCATCGCTATCGCCGATGCCCTGGCCTCGGCTCACGCGAAGGGTATCGTCCACCGGGACCTCAAACCGGCCAACGTCATGATGACCGAGGATGGTCGTGTGAAGGTTCTGGACTTTGGTCTGGCCAAGGTCGCCCAAGACACCTCGGGATCGGACGTCGACGCCACCGAGATCGCGGGCCTGACCCAGCTGGGTGCGGTCATGGGAACGGTGCCCTACATGTCGCCGGAGCAGTTGCGGGGACAAACCGTCGACAGCCGCAGCGACATCTTCTCGCTCGGCACCCTCCTTTACGAGCTCGCCGCGGGCAGACGGCCCTTCGTCGGAGTGAGCAACGCCGACGTGACCTCAGCCATCCTGCGGGAGACTCCGCAGCTGCTGACCGAACTCAAGCCCGAGTTGCCGGGTCCGTTGAGTCGGATCGTGATGCGCTGCCTGGAGAAAGAGCAGGACAACCGCTATCAGTCTGCCCTCGACATCCGCAACGATTTGCGAGAGCTGCGCCGGGAGGTGGACTCCGGAGTCAGTCGCTCCAGCAGTTGGATGTCGGAAACGGAGCCGGTGACGCGCGGCGCGCGCGTACGGTGGTGGATGGCCGTCTCTGCCGTCGCCTTGGTCTTCGTTGCGGCGTTTATTTTCCTGGAGGGTCGCGGTAAACAGACCCCGGCCACGGAGCCCGTCCCGACGCCGCCCGCGCCGCCGGAGCAATCGATCGCGGTATTGCCGTTCGCGGACCTGTCTCCCCAGCAGGACAAGGAATACTTCTCCGATGGTATCGCGGAGGAACTTTTGAATCTGCTGGCGAGGGTGCATGGACTCAAGGTCACGGCGCGCACGTCGTCCTTCTCGTTCAAGGGAAAAGAGGTTGAGGTTCCGGAGATCGGGCGCCAGCTCGGGGTGTCCCACGTTCTCGAAGGGTCGGTGCGCATGGCTGGCGACCGGGTACGGATCACCGCGCAGCTGATCCAGACCGCGGACGGTTTCCAGGTCTGGTCACAGAACTGGGATCGCACACTCGACGACATCTTTGCGATCCAGGATGAAATCGCGGGCGAGGTCGTGAAGGAACTGAAAGTGACACTCCTGGGCGATGCGCCGAAGGTGCGCGCGACCGATCCGAAGGCCTACGCACTGTATCTACAGGCGGTGCAACTCGCAGGAATGCGCAGTGCCGGCGGATTCGCCCAGTCCGACTCCTTGTATCGCGCAGCGCTGGCCATCGATCCCGATTATGCGCCGGCGTGGGTCAACCTGGCGGGGAACCTCGTCAACGAGGTCTTCCTCGGGTTGAGCAGCGCCGATGAAGGATTTCCGCGCGCCCAAGAGGCCGCGAACAAGGCCCTTGCGATCGACCAGGAGTCGGCCGACGCCCACGGAGCCCTGGGCAGCATCGCCGTGGGCGAGGGCAAACTCGTCGACGCCGCCATGCATTTCAAGCGGGCCCTCGAACTCGATCCGGCGTCTCCGACCGTTCTGGGAAACAGCTCCGCGCTGCTCAAGTCCCTGGGGAGACTCGACGACGCGATCGCGCTCGACGAAGAAGCCGTCCGTCTCGATCCGATCAACACCGCGTGGTTATTCAATCTGGCCGCTGCCAAGCACTGGGCCGGCCACGAAGACGAGGCGATCGCACTCTTTCGCACCGTGCTCAGTCTCAGTCCGGGATTCGGCGGGGCGCACCTCCTACTCGGCGAGGCACTGCTTGCAAAAGGTGATGCGGAAGCGGCGCTAACGGAGTTCAAACAGGAACAGTACGAGCTGTACCGCATGATCGGTTTGCCGCTGGCGTATCACGACCTGGGACGCGACGACGAGTTCCAGAGTGCACTCGACGAACTCGTTACCAAACTCGGTCCGGTGTCGCCCTACGACGCCGGCTCGGTGTTCGCTTACTGCGGCGATACGGATCGCGCATTCGAGTGGCTCGGCAAGTCCGTCGCGGCTAACGATGGCGGATCACTGCTCATCCTCGTGGACAGTCTCTACAAGAGCGTCCACTCTGACCCGCGCTGGCTGCCGCTCCTGCGCAAACTCGGCAAGGCGCCCGAGCAGGTTGACAAGATCCAGTTCAAGGTGACGCTTCCGAGCTCGGAGTCATGAGATCGCCCTTTCACGAACTCGAGGCTTCGCTGTGCGGAAAGCGTAGGAAAAGGCCCTCCATGTGAGCGGAGTGGCGGTTCCGCGCGCTTTGGCGCGGCTAAGCCACGAGCTCAGATGGAGGGCCTTTACCCTCTCAGGGCGCAGAAGCGCCTCTCCAATCGTGAAAAGGCGCCCCTATCAGTGTCTTGTTGCGCGGCCGAACTCCCTTATACTCTTCAGAAGATCTGCAACCGGGAGTTGCCATGCGGCAGGAGCTCACCGAGTTCACGCTCACAACACAGGGCAAGAAGATGCTCGACTTTACCGAGGAAGTACGGGCCTGGGTCAAGTCGACCGGAGTGCGGCAGGGTCTGCTCACCCTGCAAATTCAGCACACCTCGGCCTCCCTGCTGGTGCAAGAGAACTACGATCCCACCGTGCAATCCGATCTCGAGCGCTTCTTGGCGCGGCTGGTCCCCGACGGGGATCCCATCTTCCAGCACACCATCGAAGGCCCGGATGACATGCCGGCCCACGTCCGCAGCGCGCTCACCAGCACCACTCTCAGTCTGCCGGTCGATGAGGGGGCGCCCACTCTGGGCACCTGGCAGGCCATCTATCTCTGCGAGCACCGTTCGCAGGGACACACCCGGCGCATCCGCGCGCACCTCCTTGGAGAGTGATCGATGAAGGCCCAGGACCACGGGCTTTCGCGCGAGGAGATGCGCCGCTACGGGCGTCATCTCGTTCTGCCCGAGGTGGGACTCGAAGGACAGAACAAGCTCAAGGCCAGCAGCGTACTCGTGGTCGGCGCCGGCGGGCTCGGCTCTCCACTCGCCATTTACCTCGCAGCGGCCGGGGTGGGGCGCATCGGACTCGTCGACTTCGACACAGTGGAGATCTCCAATCTCCAGCGGCAGATTCTCTATACTGATGAGGATCTCGGCCACGCCAAACTCGACGCCGCAGTTCAGCATCTTCGGGGCATCAATCCGAATGTAGAGTTCATCAAGCATGCAGTGCGACTCTCCCGGGACAACGCACTGGAAATCCTCGCCTCCTACGATGTCATTGCCGACGGTTCGGACAACTTCGCCACCCGCTACCTGGTGAACGACGCCTGCGTGTTCCTGAAAAAACCGAACGTTCATGCCAGCATTCTGCGCTTCGAGGGACAGGCCTCGGTGTTCTGGACCGGTCACGGACCCTGCTACCGTTGCCTCTTCCCCGATCCACCGCCACCCGGAATGGTCGAGTCCTGCGCCGAGGGCGGGGTGCTCGGGGTGTTGCCGGGCATCATGGGCTCGATCCAGGGGATGGAGGTGATCAAGGTGATTCTCGCTATCGGAAGTCCCCTGATCGGACGGATGCTACTTTTTGATGGCTTGCAGATGAACCTGCGAACCCTCAAGCTACAGCGCGATCCGAAGTGTCCGGTCTGTGGAGACGATCCGCGGATCACCGAGCTACTCGACTACGATTCGATCTGTGGGATGCCGGTGGACCTGAGAGAGTCCGAGGCGAGCGAAACAAATGCCTCGGGTCCTCACGCCGACATTTCCGTGGACGAGCTGTTCGAGCGCCGGAAAGGTGAGAATCCTCCTTTGGTGCTGGACGTGCGGGAAGCTCAGGAACTCGAGATCTGCGCCCTGAAGGATGCCGTGCACATTCCTTTGGGACAGCTCGAGGCGCGTGTCGCGGAACTCGATCCGCGACGCGAAACGGTGCTTTTGTGTCACCACGGAATCCGTAGCGCGCACGCGGCTGCCTACTTGCGCCGGACCGGTTTCCTCAACGCGCGAAATTTGGTGGGAGGAATCGAAGCCTGGGCAAAACGCATCGATCCCTCGATGGCACGTTATTAGGAGGCTTTAGAGATGGCAAAGCGGCGCCTGGTTCGAAACGTGTTTCTCGCGCTCGTGGTCCTGCTCGTGCTTGCGCAGTTCATCCGGCCGGACCTGAGCAATCCGCCGGCGCCGGATTCCAACGACATGATCCACCTCGTCTCACCTCCTCCAGAAGTGGCCAGCATGCTGCAGCGCTCGTGCTATGATTGCCACAGTCACCGCACCCGCTGGCCCTGGTACGCCCACGTGGCCCCGGCCTCCTGGCTGGTGACGCACGACGTCAACGAGGCGCGTCACCACATGAACTTCTCGCTCTGGGGCGACTACACCCAGGGAGCGGCGCGCCACAAGCTCCAGGAGGCCCAGGAACAGATTCACGAAGGTGAAATGCCGCTCTGGTATTATCTTCCGCTGCACCCGAAGGCGCGTCTCAGCGCGGCCGAGAAGGCGGCGTTCCAATCCTGGGTGGACAGCCTGACCGCGAATAAAGAGTGAAAATTAGGGCCCGATGAACCCCAAGGCGCACGACGCACATTCCAGTTCCAGCCCCGAAAGCGGCCCTGCGACGCCCTCCGATGAGTGGACGCGTGAGGAACTGGAGGGGGTGCGTCGCCGGGATCCGCAGGCACTGGGACGTTTCTTCGAGCGGACCTTCGATTCGATCTACGGACTGAGCTTTCGTCTTTTGTCGGACCGCGCAGCGGCCGAGGATGCCACCCAGGAGGTATTTCTGAAGATCCACCGGGCGGCGCATCGCATCGACCCACAGCGCAATCCAACCCCCTGGATTCTGACCATCACCACCAACGTGTGCCGCGATCTTTTCCGCTCCAGCGGTCACAAGATGAGCAAAGCATCCGTTTCTATTGATGAGGAACCCGAACTGGGGGCCTCACTGGTGCGTGAGATTTCGACCCCGGAGGCAGAACTTCTACAGAAGGAACAGCAGGGCCAGGTCCAGGCCGCCATTGATCGGCTGCCGGAGGCTTTGCGGGAAGTGATCCTGCTCCACGACTATCAGGGACTGGGACATCAAGAAATCGCGGAGATGGTGAACGTGAGCTACGGCGCGGTTCGCAAGCGCTACTCGCGCGCCCTCAGCGCACTGGGGGAAATTCTCGAGGAAATTGGGAATGAGTAAGGAAGAGAACAAGCAATTGAGTCCCGTACAGCAACGGGCGAAGGACGCGGTCGCGGGACTTTCCCGGCCCCAGGCCGATCCGACCTTCCGTGCCCGGCTCAAGCAGGACTTCGTGAAGGGAGAGCTGCGCTCGCGGGCTCCGGTCGCAACGGTACGTCCCTGGTACCTGCGCGCGGCCTTGCCCTTGGCGGCCGCTGCGGCACTCATCTTCATGCTCAACGTGCTAAATCGGGGACCGGCCTGGATCCTAGTCGAAGGAGCAGGAAGCGCCGTCATCGATGGCGAGACGGTCTCGCTCGATCAGCCGGAGAAAGTGGATGCGTTGCTGCACGGTGGCTCCAGGGTGGAGATCGCGCCCGACTCGCGCGCCGTCTTCAAACAGCGCGGCATCGTGATGGCCGAGCTGGAGGGCGGATCGGTCGTCTTGTTGCCCAAGGCGCCGGGCCGCTGGTTCAACCGCCGCATGGAGGGCACGATCGAGAAGGGCAACGTAGGCTGGATCACCGGATCCGGCTTCCCCGGGGCGCAACTCGTTCTGAACACGCCGGAGAGCATCATCGAGGTGGTGGGAACCTGCTTCAGGCTCATGTGTACCGAAGATGGAACCTGCCTCTGTGTTCTTCATGGCGTGGTCCGCGCGGAGCGGCGCAACGGAAAGACCGACATGATCTCCGGCGGTCGCCGCAAGACCATGTTCGCCGATGGATCCAAATCGGATCTGGGGGACATCCTCGATTCGAGCCGCACCGAACTTACCCAATTGACGGCCATGGCCGAAAAGGAAATGAACCGGTGAAACTCCTGCTGACGATGCTTCTGTTGCTTCTTCCCGTGAGTGCGAGCGCCGCGCCCAAGGTCCAATTCGATGACTTCGGGAAGGCCCCCGAGATCAAACTACCTCTGGTGGGGGAGAAGGGTTCGGCCAAGCTCTCGGAGATGCTGAAGGACGGCCCCGTCCTCGTCGACTTCTGGGCTACCTGGTGCGGACCCTGCCGTAAGCTCATGCCCGAATACGTGGAGCTCTATCAGCGCTACTCCAAGCGCGGATTCAAAATTCTGGCGGTCAGCCAGGACATGCCGCAGATGCTCGACAAGGTGGAGTCGTACCGGAAGGCCAACGGGATTCCCTTTCCCATCGTGCTCGACGGTGACAAGAAGGCTGCGAAGGCCTACGGGGTGTACAGCTTGCCGACGGCGCTTTTGATCGACAAGCGGCAGCACGCAGTCTCGGTGGACGTCGGCTATCGGCCCGGGAACAAGGAGACTCTGGCCGCGAAGATCGAGGCTCTGCTGGGAGATTCTCCGCGCCCATCCAAGGAGGAACCCGGCGCCAGCGACGATACGATGCGCTGAGTGAGCGAATGCAGGGAAAGTCTCAGCTCGCCATCCTCCTTTCCCTCTTCCTCGCGCTGTTCAGCGCGGCGCTCGCGCTCTTTTCGCTGGCCCTCTTGGGTCTACTCCTCCTGGGGGTATCGCCTCCGGGGGCGCCGCTGCTCGGGCCCTTCCCGTCCTTTCAGGAACGCATGGCTTTCGATCTCGCCCTCTGGGCGCTCTTCGGAGTGCAGCACAGTGTCATGGCACGCGCACCCTTCAAGAGCTGGCTCCACCGTGTTGCGCCATTCCTCTCCGAACGGACAGCCTACGTCTTTTTCTCTGCCGTAGTGACCTTGGCCCTGGTGCTTCTGTGGCAACCGCTTCCTACGAGCATCTGGAAGCTCTCCCCTCCATTCTCTTTTCTCGCCGACGGCATCGGGATTTTGGGCTTTCTTCTCGCCCTCATCTCCAGCAGCCTCATCGATGGACTCGAACTCGTGGGCCTGCGCCGGCCACTCTTGGCGCTAGAGGGACGCTCCTATGAGGGGCCCCGGTTCGTGACACCGCTCTTCTATCGCGTGATTCGCCACCCCATCCAGGCCGGGGTGATTCTGCTCTTGTGGGGTATCGCCCGCATGAATGCCGATCGATTGTTCATGGCAATCTGTGGAACTCTGTACATTCTCATCGCGCTTCCCCTGGAGGAGAGAGACCTGGAGGAGAAGCACGGGGAAGCCTACCGCAGCTATCGCGCACGGGTGCCGCGATTGATTCCGCGCATTCGACGGGGAAACTGAGTGGCATTTCGAATGGATCCTTGCCTAATCGGGCTCCGAGGTTCAATATTTCCAGTTGTTTACCCGCCCCGGTGATGCAGGGTCGCGTGTCGTTTCCGCTCTTCATTCGCCGGCGAATTTCCGCACCTAACCCTCGGGGTTTCCGTCCTTTGGGTTACGGCGCCTTGCCTTTTCGTATGGAGTAGAAATGCAGCGGGTGGTGAATCTTTACCGGTCTTCCATCGGGAAGAAGATCGTGATGGCGGTCACCGGGTTCATACTCGTGGCCTTTGTCGTCATCCACATGCTCGGCAATCTGAAGGTCTTCTATCCCGCGCACGACGGCGTCTACAAGATCGACGCCTACGGAGAATTCTTGAGGACCGTGGGCTATCCGGTGTTCAGCCGGGGCAACGTTCTCTGGATCTTCCGCATCGGCCTTCTCGTCACTGCGATTTTGCACATCTGGTCCGCGATCGCGGTCTGGCGTATGAGCGCTCTGGCCCGTCCGCAGGATTACCAGAAGCGCGAATCGGTGGCTTCGACTCTGGCCTCGCGAACCATGCGCGTGGGCGGGATCATTCTGGCTGCGTTCATCATCTTCCACATTCTCAATCTCACCACGGGAAGCATCTTTCCGGGCGGAACCTTCGAGCACGGTCAAGTGCATCACAACATGGTGCTGACTTTCTCCGTCTGGTGGGTCGCCGCCTTTTACATCGTGGCGATGATCTTCCTCGGTCTGCACCTCTATCACGGTATCTGGAGCGCCTTCCAAACCTTGGGTGTGGCAAATCCGAGATACAAGCAGTGGCGGCGCACCTTAGCTTTGGTGATCGCTGTCCTCGTGAGCGCCGGGAATATTCTCATCCCTCTGGCGATCCTCATCGGCAGAGTTCACTAGGGAAGGGATGCCATGAAACTCGACAGCAAAGTTCCAGGTGGGCCGATCGAGGAAAAGTGGGACCAGCATCGCTTCGACATGAAGCTGGTCAACCCGGCCAACAAACGGAAATTCTCGGTGATCGTGGTCGGCACCGGTCTGGCCGGCGCATCCGCCGCGGCATCCCTGGCCGAACTGGGATACGAAGTGAAGAGCTTCTGTTTCCAGGATTCTCCACGCCGCGCCCACAGCATCGCAGCGCAGGGCGGCATCAACGCGGCGAAGAACTATCCCAACGACGGCGATAGTATCTACCGGCTCTTCTACGACACGGTGAAGGGTGGAGACTTCCGTAGTCGCGAAGCCAACGTGTATCGCCTGGCGCAGGTGAGCAACAACATCATCGATCAGTGCGTGGCCCAAGGCGTGCCCTTCGCGCGCGAGTACGGCGGTATGTTGGCCACCCGCTCCTTCGGCGGCGCGCAGGTTTCTCGCACCTTCTACGCGCGGGGACAAACGGGGCAGCAACTGCTACTGGGAGCCTACGGCGCGCTGAATCGGCAGATCCGCGCCGGCAAGGTGAAGATGTATCCCCGCACCGAGATGCTCGATCTGGTGGTAGTGAACGGCAGGGCGCGCGGTATCGTGGTGCGCGACCTGGTAACGGGAAAAATCGAATGCCATGCAGCGCATGCGGTTCTCCTCGCCACTGGCGGCTATTCGCCGGTGTTCTACCTCAGCACGAACGCAATGAACTGCAACGTGAACGCGGCCTTCCGTGCCCACAAGAAGGGCGCGGCTTTCGCCAATCCGTGCTACACGCAAATCCATCCCACCTGCATTCCGGTGCACGGCGAACGTCAGAGTAAGCTGACGCTCATGAGCGAGTCGCTGCGCAACGATGGGCGGGTATGGGTGAGCAAGAAAGTAAACGACAACCGCAAGCCGGGCGAGATTCCCGAGAACGAACGCGACTATTATCTGGAGCGCAAGTACCCCAGCTTCGGCAACCTGGCGCCCCGCGACGTTTCCTCGCGCTCGGCGAAGGAAGTCTGTGACGAGGGAAGGGGCATCGGTGGAGGCAATGCGGTCTACCTCGACTTCAAGGACGCGATCGCCCGCCTGGGCAAGGACGTCATCGAGGCGCGCTACGGAAATCTTTTCGAGATGTACCAGCGCATCACCGACGAGAATCCCTACGAAGTGCCCATGCGCATCTTCCCCGCGCCCCACTACACCATGGGTGGACTTTGGGTGGACTACCATCTCATGAGCACCATTCCAGGCCTGCACGTGCTGGGCGAGGCGAACTTCTCCGACCACGGCGCGAATCGTCTGGGAGCCAGCGCCCTCATGCAGGGACTGGCCGATGGTTACTTCGTCATTCCCTACACCCTGGGCCACTACCTGGCGTCGACCTCATTGGAAGAGGTGAACACTTCGCACCCAGCTTTCGCCGAGGCCGAAGGCGCGGCGCGTGATCGCCTGCTCAAGCTGCTGGGAATTGGCGGCAAGCGCAGCAGCGACGAGTTCCACAAGAAGCTGGGTCGCATCCTGTGGGAGTACTGCGGTCTCGCGCGCAGCGAAGAGGGATTGAAGAAGGCGCTTCAGCTCATTCCCGAGCTGCGAGGGGAATTCTGGGAAGACGTGCGCGTGCCGGGTGGAATCGACGAGTTCAATCAGTCGCTGGAGAAGGCGAATCGGGTGGCCGATTTCCTCGAATTCGCCGAGTTACTCTGCTACGACGCGCTGCAACGCGATGAATCGTGCGGAGCGCATCTCCGGGTGGAACATCAGAGCGACGAGGGAGAGGCCGTCCGCAACGATGAGGAGTACGCCTACGTCGCGGCCTGGGAATACAAGGGTCCGGGCGAGAGACCCGAGCTCCACAAGGAATCTCTCGAGTTCGAGAACGTGAAACTCGCAACACGGAGTTACAAGTGATGGACGTCAAGCTGAAGATCTGGCGGCAGAAGGGACCGAAGGAGAAGGGCGGCTTCGTCAGCTACGAAATGAAGAACGTCTCTCCTGACCAGTCGTTTTTGGAAATGCTCGACGACCTGAACGTGAAACTCACGCACGAGGGCGAGGATCCGGTAGCCTTCGATCACGATTGCCGCGAGGGAATCTGTGGAATGTGTAGCCTGGTCATCAATGGCCGTCCTCATGGCCCCATGAAGGAGACCACCACCTGCCAGGTGCACATGCGCACCTACAAGGATGGAGACACGATCACCATCGAGCCCTTTCGGGCACGCGGATTTCCCATCATCAAGGACCTCGTCATCGATCGGACTTCCTTCGATCGTATTCTGCAGGCTGGAGGCTACGTCTCCGTAGGCACCGGCAGTCCCCAGGACGCCAACGCCACGCCGATCCACAAGGACGAGAGCGACCTCGCAATGGACGCAGCCGCCTGTATCGGCTGCGGAGCCTGTGTGGCCTCCTGCCCCAACGCGAGCGCGATGCTATTTGTGGCCGCCAAAGTGAGCCACTTGGGGCTCCTTCCGCAGGGCCAGCTCGAACGGAAGGAACGGGTGGCGAAAATGGTGGCCCAGATGGATGCGGAAGGCTTCGGGGCCTGCAGCAATCACACCGAATGCGAGGCCGTCTGCCCCAAGGGCATCAGCATCGACTTCATCGCCATGCTGAATCGCGAGCTCAGCAAGTCGAAACTGAGCGGAGTGAGCTAATTCGGCGCCCGCAGCTCCAAAGGGGGTATTTCCCCCGCCCGAGCGGCTAGCCTCCCCGCGAGCTTTGACTATTTTTAGCGGGACTCCCTGAGGGGTCCCGTCCTTCTTCTCCTCCCCGACTATTTAGCGTGGCTTGCATGGCGAACGAACTACAGGCGATTACCGACGGCCTGGGACGCCCCCTGAAGGATCTTCGTATTTCCGTTACGGATCGTTGCAACTTCCGTTGCAGCTACTGCATGCCCAACGACGAGTACGACTGGACGCCCAAGAAGGACATTCTGAGCTATGAAGAGGTGGCGCGCCTGTGTTCTCTGCTCTGTCGTTTGGGGGTGGAGAAAGTTCGCCTGACCGGGGGCGAGCCACTCGTCCGCCAGGATCTGGAGAATCTGGTGGGCATGTTGCGCAAGATACCTGTCCTGAAAGACATCAGCCTCACCACCAACGGTGCATTGCTCACCAAGGCGCGCGCGCGCCGGCTCAAGGAGGCAGGGCTAGGTCGCGTGAATATCAGCCTCGACAGCCTTCGTCCGGAACGTTTCGCGCAAATCAACCGTCGGGGTAAGCTCGCCCAGGTTCTGTCAGGAATCGAGGCCGCCAAAACGGCGGGACTCGGCCCCATCAAGATCAACAGTGTCATTCTGCGGGGGATTAACGACGACGAAATCGTCGACCTCTTCGAGTTCGCCCGCCAAGAATCTCTCCAGTTGCGCTTCATCGAATACATGGACGTGGGTCAGGCGAACCACTGGGATCTCAGTCGCACCATGACGCAGGCGGAGATTCTGCAGGTCCTCTCGACGCAATTGAAGCTACGCAAGAACGGACGCCGGGAGGATCGCGCTCCCGCGATGGAGTTCGTCAGCGAAGAGGGGGATGCCTCCCTCGGGGTGATCGCCTCGGTGAGCGAACCTTTTTGCTCGAGTTGCTCCCGCGCTCGACTCACTGCCGAAGGACGGCTCGTCACCTGCCTCTTCGCACAGGATGGTTTCGATCTGCGCGGCCCCTTGCGGGAAGGGCAAAGCGACGCCGAACTGATGCAGATGATCCAGACAGTTTGGAGTCGACGCGACGACCGCTACAGCGAGGAACGGCTGGAGGCCATTCTCAGCGAGAAGGGTTATGATCCGAGCGATCGCAAGAAGATCGAGATGATCCGCCTGGGCGGCTGAGCCTCACGCTCGCGAAACGCCGCCGCCACTCGCATCACTCTTCGGGGAAGATCTCATCCTCGCTACTGGTCACTTGGAAGGCGCGGTGGACACGCGCGAGCTTACGCCGAAGTCCCTTGTTGAGCACCGCGGCGCCGCGTCCGGTATGCGGACGCCACGCGGCGGAAACTTTCGCTAGGTCCCGGTCGAGTTGCCAGTCGTGACGGTAGCGTCGCCCTTCGAGCGCGATGATCCCCGCGAACTCCTCCGTCGAAAGCTCGTGACTCGAGAAGTAATCGCGCGCGCGGGTAGAACTGATGAAGGTCTCGTGGATTCTCGCCGCCGCGAAGATCCCATGCATACTTCCTTCTGCGCGGAGTCCCATGATGGCAAAGAGGGCAACCCGAAAATCGCGAGCACTGTCGAACTCCCTGCCCTGGAGGTCCGACAGACGCGAGGTATTCACGCCCAGTTCTTCGAGGTGCTGGATTACCTCGCCAGAGATTTCGTAGTGGACAGGACGTACAACCTCTTGCTCGAAGACATTTTGTACGAAGAACAACGAGACGTAGCATACCGCGGCAGCCGCGATGGGGGTGATGATCCAACCTCCCGCGATTCCCCGCAGTAGTTTGAGGTTGACGCCGCGCGCTCCTTTCGACAGCCCGATTCCCAATACGCCGCCCACCACTGCTTGCGAAGCGGAGACGGGCACCAGGGGCAGCGTGGGAAGGCCGTGCGCGGCCAGCAGATGCTCGAGCGACTCGGAGGCGAAAAGGTAGAGCACCAGAGCTTCAGAGACGACTACGACCAGCGCCGCCACCGGGGTGAGCCGGAAGATATCGTGCCCCACAGTCTGCATGGTGTGACGTGAATACGTGAAGATTCCTACCGAAATGGCCAAGGAGCCCAAGAGGAAGAGTTGCTGCGCGCTGTCGAGACGAATTCCCGGCAAGAAGGTGGCTGGCTTCAGTTGGAAGGCCGGAACGAACACTCCCACGACGTTGGCGATGTTGTTGGCGCCCAGTGCCCAAGCCCCCATGGCCCCCACCACGAGAAGCCCCCAGCGCGTGCGAGAATGGATGGCCAACAAGTGGGTTCGCGTGCTTGACGACCAGCGACGCGCCAGGGTGAAGAGCACCATGGAGAAAAGAGCGGCCAACATGGGACAGACCACCCAGGTGCTCATGATGGTCGCAAGTGAGGAGAGATCCGTGGGAACGCCAGTGAAGATGTTCCAGCCCACGATGGCGCCCACGATGGCCTGCGAAGTGGATACCGGCAAATGAAGACGTACCATCCAGGCCACGCTGAGGCCGGCCGCCAGGGCTACCGTGAAAGAGCCCGCCAGGGCGTTCACCGATCCGAGCTTGCCCAGGGTGTGCGTGGTGCCAGCCCCTCCGATCACTGCGCCTAGGACTACGAAGATGCTCGCCACGAGGGCGGCGGTGCGAAACCGCAACATACGGGTACCCACCGCAGTGCCGAAGATGCTTGCGGCATCGTTTGCACCCAGCGACCAACCCATGAAAAGACCACTGAGAAGAAAGAACCAGGGCACTTGACCAGTCCTCACTCGTTCGCGATGAAGTCACCGTCGAATTGCGGGTCCCATTGCTTAGAGGGAGCGCTTGATGTTCGCGATTGCGAGGCGATCGCAAACATCTTCGGCTCCGTCGGCGATTCGATCGATACGCACCGAGAAATCACGTTGGTGCAGCTTGGACGCCAGATCGATGTCCGCGGCGAAGAGTTGGCGCCGGATCTTGCCTCCAACGCGATCGCTCGCCTGCTCGTGGAAACGCGCGCGGGCAATGTGGTCCCGGACTGCCTTGGGGTCGCGAAAGTATGACCTTGCCGCCATGACCATTTCGTCCACGCAATCCACAGTAGAGGCAATCAGCTCGCGGAAATCCGTCAGGAGCACGGGCAGGATGTCCGGCCTCTCTACCGCGAAATCCTGAAGACTCTCTTCGCAACGGTTGATGACCTTGTCGATGGTCTCCAGCAATCCCAGGATGTCGCCGCGCGACTCGGGTAGAAGGGTCTCCGTATAGAGTCGGGTCTCGATTTCTCGACGCAGCTCGTCGGCTTTCGACTCCAGTCTCTGCAGCTCGTGGAGGCGATCACTGAAGTCGTCGTGGCGATCCTCCGTGTAGTGGTCGACCGCAGCGCGATAGATCAGTCCGCCCTGCACGACCAGATCGAGATATTCGTCGATCTGCCGCTCCAGCCTGCGAGTGCGGTGGAAGAGGATATCCATGATGCTCTCCGGGAATGAGATCAGTGTGTGGTTCAGTCTCCCGATCCGAGCGGGAGCAGGAATCGATCGTGGAAGAGACCGTGGCGCAAGCCTCGTTCGCTCACGGAGAGAGAACGAAGGCCCGATAGCTCGAAGACCTCGGCCACGATACAAGCCCCGGCCAGGATGACGTCGGCCCGGTCCGCGGCGAGTCCGTCGATTTCCTGGCGCTCCTTCAGGGGAAGCCGGGCGTAGAGTTCAATTTGCCGCTCGACTTCCTCCCTGCACACAACTGTATTTCGGATTCTGTGGGGGTCAAAGCTTTTCATGCCGAGTTGCACGGCGGCCAGGGTGGTGATGGTGCCCCCGATCCCGACCAGCCGCCGGACCGGCCCGGTCTGAGAGAGGAGCTTTCCAACCCGCGCCAGAGACTCAGCAACATTGGCCCGCAGTTCCTCGAGCTCGCTTAGGGTGGGGGGATCGCTGCGCAGATACTCCTCGCTGGGACGGCGTACACCCAAATTGATGCTGGTGCGGCCGGCGATCGAGGAAGTGTCACCTAGAATGAACTCGGTGCTCCCCCCGCCGATGTCGAAGACGCAGATCATCTCCGCGAGAGTGTGTAGACCGGTGAGCACGCCCAGGAAGGAGAGGCGGGCCTCCTCCTCGCCAGGGATGATCTCGACCTCGATCCCGCAACGCTCCCTCGCCGCCTGCACGAACTCGTCGGCATTGCGCGCTTCCCGTAGAGCCATCGTGCCGGCGACCACGAAATCGACGGCACCTTTAGCACGCGCACGTGAGACGAAGCGGTCCAGTTGTTCGAGGTTACGGTTGATGGCAGCTTGGCTGAGGAGACCCGTGGCGGCGAGTCCTTCGCCGAGCCGGGTGATCGCCAGATCTTCCAGCGCGGGTGAGACCACTTGGGTTCCCGTGCTGGAAGATGCCGGCGTGCGCGTGTCTCCCACGAAGAGCTTCATCGAGTTGGTGCCGATGTCGATCGCAGCGCAAATGGGCACGAACTCAACGCTCCTGGCGGGAGACTACGAGCTGCATTCCCCGGATTTCAGCTTAGAGTTTGGTGACTTGCGGGTTCTCCAATTTGACCAGATCGCCGTCGTGGTGAACGGTACCCGTGACCTTCAGATCGAGGCCGTCGTAGCGGTTCTGGAACCACTCGGAATCCTCCGCCACGTCGAGCACGTAGATCCCGCCGTCGGCGGTCTGAACCGCGGCACTGCAGCTGGTGCCCACGTGATAGTTACAGTGGCCACAACCCAGCTTGCCGGAGATCGTGACTTCCTGGCCCTCGGGCATCGAAGCGAGCTCGGTCTTGGCCGCTGCTTCCTGCGCGGAATCGATCGCGTCCTTGGGAGTTTCAGCCATTTGCGTCTGGTCCGCGGTCGTGTTGCCGCTAGCGGCGTTGTCCGCGGCCTGATCCTTGGATCCTCCTTGCGAACATCCAGCGATCAGAAGAAGAGTGAGTGCGGCGAAAGTGGTTAGGTACTTCATCATAAGATGCTCCTCTGAAAAATACACGGGGAAGCAAGAGTTCCATCGACTCAGCACTCCACACTATGATGACCTCCCGACGAGTCCGCCACTGAAAAAGGGGACTCGGGGGCCTGGCGGGCGCGCAAACGTCCAAACTCGCTTCTTTGGTGGACAGAGCTGCCCGATGGGCTACTCTGGGACCGGTTGTCCGTGAAGACCTCAGAAAACCATGTGGAAACCAAGTCGAATCCTCGCTTCGTTCCGGCGCCTCATGCGCAAGCCGGAGGCTGATCTCTCCGATCGAGAGCGCTCATTACGTTGGTGGCTCGATTTGGCGCGTCACTGCACCGTCGAGTTGCGACGGGACCGCGCCTCGACCATGGCGGCCGCGCTTACCTACCACACCATCTTCTCTCTCATGCCCACCTTGGTCCTGAGTCTCGTGGTCATGCACTCCTTCGTGGGGCCCGAGGACATGGCACAATTCAAGGAAGGGATCGTGAATTGGATCCTGCAGCCGGTGCAGCAGGACGATTTCATTCCGGGCCTACCCACTCCGCATTGGAAGGTCGAGGGGGAGAGCCTGCGCCGCCATGAGAACTTCATGGAAGTGCGCAAGACGCTGGGGGATCAGGTGGAGAGGATTTTGACCGAACTGGAGACGGTCGATTTCCGTGGGGTGGGCCTGGTGGGCATCCTCATCTTCATCTGGGCGGCGACGGGACTTTTGGCCACAGTGGAAGGCTCCTTCAACCATATATACAAGGCCGGTCCCGGCCGGCCCGCGTATCTACGATTACCGATCTACTACAGCGTGATCACCCTGAGCCCCCTGGTCATCTTCATCGGCCAGGTGGCGCAGAGGCGCATGCTCAACAACATCGATGCGCTGGGAATCGGTTCCACGCTCATGGCGGTGTTGGCGATCGTGGTTCCCCTGCTCACGATCTGGATCGTTTTCTTTTTCCTGTACGTATCTCTGCCCAACACGCGCGTGCAGTGGAAGGCAGCCCTCATCGGCTCCTCGGTGGCGGCAGTGCTGTGGTGGCTAGGCGAGCAGCTGTTCTCGCTATACGTGCGCCGCACCGCCATCTCCACTCTGTACGGCGCCCTGGGTCTCTTGCCCCTCTTTTTGCTGTGGTTGTGGATCACTTGGCTCATCATCCTCTTCGGCTTGGAATTGGCCTACGCGCTGCAGGCCATGCGCGAGGGGCGCTTCGCCTGGCGGAGCTTCTTCGAGGGTGAACTCATCGTCATCGATCGCACGCTTGTGCTCCCTTTGGCCACCCGCATCGCGGAGTGCTTCAAGAACGGACAGCTGGCGACGGTCGGGGTGCTCTCACGCTCCCTGCGCTTGCCGCCTTCGGCCGTGTTGCGGCTACTACGCCCTCTGCTCAAGGCGAGTTTGGTGCACGAGGTTCGCGAAGGAGCAAGGAGCGGTTACACCCTCGCTCGGCCCGCCAAGCAAATCACCGCTCGCGAAGTGCTCGAATTGAGCCGTACTGCCATGCCCCTGGAGGGTGCGGAGGGCTCGGCGCGCCCCTGGGACGTGGTCAATGAACTCTATGCGGAATTGCAGGAGAGGGTGTCCGAAGTGAGCCTGGAAGATCTGAGTGCTGCCCAGCCCGCTTCCGGCGCCAGTTCATAAGTGCTATACTGACGCGTAGCTCCCGCCCTCATCTCATCACTGGAGGTGCGGAAATGACTGCATTGCGCACGTTCTTCGTGGATTGGACTGGACACCCCCGTGCTCTGGCCGCACTTCTTGTGGCACTGGCGAGCGCAATTTCTCTCCCGAGTTTCGCCACCACTCTGCTCGTTCCCGAGAACTACAGCCTCGAGGGGGCCCTGAGCGCCGCGGCATCCGGCGACAGCATCAGCGTGGCGGCCTACACTCTCGACGGCACGCTCGTGGATCTCACCCAGAGCATCACGCTGATTTCGCGGGAGATCGGAGCGAATCGGCTCATTGGCGTGAGCGTGGACAGTTTGCAGCAGGTCCGAGTCGAGGGGTTTCTCGTCGGCTCTACGGATTATATCGGTGATACCTACGAGGGAGGCGTGACCATTCGTGACTCGAAGGTCGTATTTACCGACTGTGAGTTCTCGTATCTCCGGACGGTATCGGGTCCCCCGATCGCCTATGCCGCGGACTGCGAGCTACTCTTCGAAGGATGCACCTTCCACGACAATTACTGGGAACGTATCACGGAGGGAGCTGCCTCGGAAGGCAACTGTATGGCCACCTACAACTACTCCGAGACTGACGAAGGAACACTTACGATCCGAGATTGCGATTTCCAGAACCAATCCAGTCCTGTCGCCTCTTGGATCCCCGTAACGATCGAAAACACGCGATTCTCAGGCTGCGGCCCATTCTTGGTCTCCGCTCACGAATCCCTGGAAATGGTTGGCTGCCTCGTTGCGAATTTCCAACAGTACATGAGCGGAGATTGGCTCGTCGTGGAGTGCCTTGGCGTAACAGATTGCATTCAAGCTTTCGGCAATGTCACGATCCAGGGGAATACTTTCGTCGACACCGTTATTCCTCCTGGCCCTGTGATCGGTCCCTGCGGATACGGCACGGTATACCCTCCAGAGGAGATCCCCGCCTCCATCAAAGTCTCCGACAGCGGTAGCGGAGTCATCGAAAACAACCTCTTCATCGGCCTGCCGGCAGCTGCAGTTGAAGCGCCTGCCAGCGTATCCGTAGGCTGCAACGACTTCTGGGAAATCGATGGTCCAAACACGCGCGGCGGTATCGGGGACGTCACCAAGAGCGACGACAACATCAACGCGGCGCCGCTTTTCTGCGCCCGTTATGCCGGGGACTATACCTTGAGCACGCATTCTCCGGCGTCGGCCGAACACAGCTCCTGTGGACGCATGGGCGCCTTCGACACGGCCTGTGAGATCACTCCGGTACTTGTGCAGGACTTCACCGGGACGAGGGTGGAGCATGGCGTCCAGCTTCAATGGTCGCTGAGCGAGGCCAGGAGGTTCTCCTTCGCAGATTGGAGCAGGGGAGCTTCCGCCGAACTCTATCGTGGCCAAGGCGCGAGTGGGGTGTATGTCGACACCGCCGCTCCTGCCGGCGTACTGCGCTACGGTCTGGGCATCGTGCAGAATGGACAGGAGATCTTCCCCCTGGAGACGCTGAGCGTGGTGGCATCCGAAGTCCCCGCACGCACCACTCTATTGGGTATGTTTCCAAATCCTTTCAATCCCAGTACGACCATCAAGTATGAACTGGATCGGACCCAAGCGGTGACACTGCGCATCTTCGATCGGGCTGGCCGCCTAGTGACGACCCTGGTGGACGAGCAGCAAGTCGCCGGCAAGCACGAACTCGAGTGGCGTGGTACGGATCGTGAAGGTCGTCAGCTCGCATCGGGCGTCTATCTCTGCCAACTTCGAGCCGGAAGCCATTCGCAGAGCTTGCGCATGGTACTTCTTCGATGAGGATGGCAACGATGAGCACATGGAAGACCAAGTTTCTTTTGATCCTCGTTTGTTGGACCACGGCGGCAACGGCACTAGCCAAGGACAAGGTTCTTTTCGACTGGAACAAGGGGGAGGTGGGGAATTTCGGTGGAGTTGGCTTTGCTCTGGGCGACATCAACGGAGACGGTGCGGACGACATCGCCCTCAGACTGGATGATGAGATCGACGTCTTTTTCGGGGGGGAGAACGCCGATGAGGTGGCCGATCTGGTGATCGCACCCCCGAGTGGCCCGCATCCCGGGTTCCCTCTGCAAGGGCCGATCGATCTCAATGGTGACGGGCACGATGATCTGATCGTGGCTGCCAACGGTGCCACGCGTGAGGGTCCCATCTACTGCTACTGGGGCGGAGCGGCCGTGGACGATGTCCCGGATTACGTCGTTCACGGCTCCTGGACCGCGGCCAGTGCCTGCCGAGCAGGAGAGTTCATGCCGAACGACACGTTCGACGACTTGGCCGTCGCCAAGACGGGGACCAACTACAACTACGTCGATGTGTACGAGGGGGGAGAGGCCCCCGCCGAGGAGCGATCCTGGAGCCGCATCGAATACTTGATATTCACGCTATGGGAGTACCACTTCTGCTATGCGGGTGACTTCAACAATGACGGCTACGGAGATATTGTAACGGGCGCGCCTTTAGCCACGAGTGTCTGTCTGCGTTATGGAACCGTCCAAGCTTCGTGCTCAGAGGGCGGGCAGGTGTATCTGTATTGGGGCGGACCGGAGCGTTTTCGCGGCGCCCTGATAGCCCATGGCGACGAGGACAATATCCGTCTGGGCTTCCAGACGTCGGCGGATTGCGATTTGAACGCGGACGGTTACTCCGACGTTATTTCGACAGCGGATAGTGCTGACGAGACCTGGGCGATCTTCGGCCGTCCCGGCTATCCTTCCAGAATCTTGCAGCCGAGCCGGCTGCTCGCCGGGGGGAAGAGCGCAACTGCATTGGGAGACATCAATGGTGATGGCGCGGACGACGTGGCAACCAGGGACTCCTCGGGGCAGCTTCGGATCTTCCTAGGAAGCGCGACGTTCGATACGACGGAGGATGCATTTCTCACCCTCCCTGCGGAGGATACGCGGGCGTTCAAGTGGCTGTTCCGCGTCAACGATTTCGACGGCGACGGTTATGACGACATCGGCGTCACTCTTAGTGAATCGGTCTCCGGCCAGGAACCCATCACGAGCTACCGCATCTACAGTGGCTTCAACGCTCTCGCCGTCCCCGTACAGGATCAAACGGTTGGCAGACTCAAGTCGCTGTTCCAGGGAATCAAAAGGAATAGGTGAAGGTCGCGCCACCCGGGGCGACACGGAAGTGGGAAAGTAAGGTGGTGCTGGTGCGTTCGTGCACCACGGTGCGCCCCACGGCCATCCCTAGAGTCGCGCCGAACACCACGTCTGAGAGGTAGTGGTAGCGGTCCTCCATTCTCCCCATGGCGGTGGCGCCGACGAGGGCGTAAGCACAGGCCCCCACGAGCGGTCCGAAGTGATGGGCCAGAACCGGCGCGGCGGACATCGCTACGCCCACGTGTCCGGAGGGGAAAGAGTAGCTGCCGCCGTTGGGCCGCGTGCGTCCTGCCGCCGTCTTGATCGCCACGATCAAAGCTCCGCTCAACAGGAAGGAATGGGCCAGGTCAACGCCGGCTGCGAGGAGTCGAGGGGAATGGGCGAGCGCGCCCGTGGTCACCAGGCCGAGCGCGCCCCCCGCAATGGTCAGACCGTTACCGTAGACGTTCCCCAAATCCGATACGCCATCCAGGTTCCGGGTGTCCAAAAAGCGCTCTTCGTCATGAGCGCTCTCCACCTGATGGCCCGCGATCGTGAGCGCTCCCCCCAGGGCGAAGAGTCGCAGATTTTCCCGACTGACCAGTCCGGCAGCATCGCTCTGGAGTATGGTCTTCGCGCCGTTGAGGGGGGCGGCCGAGGCCGCGGCGCTGCAGAGCAATGCGCCAATGCTCAGGCCAAGCCAGAGAAGGAGTCGGCCTCTCTTCAAGTTCGGATGCCTCTGGGGTGGGGGAACGCCCGGGGCGTGGGGTACCCCGGGTATGTTCTATTTACACCCGCGTGAGGCATTGGTTCCGGCTCAGGCTTCCGTGTCGGGCGCCACCTGGAGATGTCGCTCGAGAAAACTCTCCAGTGCACGATAGAAATCGAAGACGTTTTCCTCGTTGTGAAAACCGTGGCCCTCATCGTCCTTGACGAGGTACTCCACTTCGACGCCCCGCTCGCGAAGGGCAGAGACCATCTGGTCCGATTCCTCCTTGCGTACCCGGGGATCGTTGGCTCCCTGGGCCACGAGCAGGGGCACGCGGATACGATCGGCATGAAAGAAGGGAGAGGTCTCCTTCAGTCGCTCGGCATCGTTTTCGGGATCTCCCACCATCTCATGGATCATTCCCAGCAGGGGCTTCCAGTAGTCGGGGATGGCGGCAATCCAGGTGAAGATGTTCGAGACGCCGCAGTAGCTCACTCCGCACGCGTAGAGTTCTGGGGTTTGGGTCAAGCCGGAAAGAGCCGCATAGCCTCCGTAGCTTCCACCGTAAATTGCGATCTGTCCCGGATCGGCGATGCCGCTCTCCACCGCCCAGGCCACCCCGTCGGTTACGTCGTTTTGCATCGTGAGCCCCCACTGTCCGTAGCCGGCCTCCTTGAACTTGCGACCGTATCCGGTCGACCCGCGGAAGTTCATGCGGAGCACGGCATAGCCTCGGTTGGCGAGGAACTGTACCTCGGGATCGAAGCCCCAGGTGTCGCGGTGCCAGGGCCCGCCATGGGGGATGACGACCATCGGCACCCTCGCATCATTCCCGGCCACCGGTTGGGTGAGATAACCCTCGATAACCAGTCCGTCGCGCGAGCGGTAGGTGATGGGTTCGAGCGGAGCCATTTCCTTTTCATCGAGCCAGGGAGAGACATCGAAGAGCTTGCGCAGGGACAGGGTTCCATCTCGCCGCGACTCCAGTAGATGATAGTCACCGAGGGAGCGGTCGCTGCGGGAGTGCACCACGTAACGCGATTCGTCCTTGGAGTGCGAGACGATACGGTTGAAGCGCTCCGGGAGATGATCGTCGAGGAAGCGCTGGAGTTTCTTGTCGTACTCCTCGAAGTACTCGTAGGCGGGCTTCGCGGTGTGGTACAGCACGCCGGTGATGGTGCGACGATATTTGGAGTACAGTAGAGCGGAGACGTCGACCTTCGGATGCTCGAAGATCAGGCCCCCCTCTCGGCCGCTCTGCAGGTCGTACTCGAAGATCGCGTAGTGATCACGGCCGACGTTCGATGCGACATAGAGGCCCTGATCGTCGAAAGTGAAGCAGAGGGGACTCGCTGCCTCCTTGAAATCGTAGGTCGCGATCGTCTTCCAGGCCGCGACTTCGGTTTCGCGGTACAGAATGCTCGTGTTCACACCGTCGGTCGTGGTGGCGAGGCGCAATCGGCCGGCGTGGTCGGTGAGCCAACCCTGCACGTTGCCCGGATTCTCGGCGACGATCGTCGTATCGCCCGTCGTGACGTTCAGCCGATAGACATCGAACACCTCCGGGTTTCTGCGATTCATCTCGAAGAGGATTTCGTCGTCGATTTCCTCGAGATCGTCCACGATCGAGCACTTGACGCCTTCGTATGGCGTGAGGTCGAGGGGATGGGAGCCGTCGCGCCCAACGCCGTAGAGCCGGTAGTTCTCGTCACCGCCGCGGTCCTGTACATAGATCAGACGCTCGTCGCTTGCCCAGAGATAGCCGGCAATGTCGCGCTCGGTGGCATCGGTCACTCGAAGCTCCTTGCCCGTTTTGAGCTCGCGCACCCAGAGGTTCAGACGCCGCTCGTGGGGAGCAAGAAACGCGAGATAGTGCCCGGAAGGGGAGAGCTCGAGACCGGCACGTTCGGGTTTGCGGAAAAAATCTTCTAGTGGGATGCGCCGGACCGATGAACTCACGCGATTCTCCAAATCTTTTCGAGGGTTGTTTCTGCACCAATCAAAGCAAAAAGCTCCCTACTCGCAGAAGACGTGGACCGTGTCGCCATTCTCCGAGTCGACGTCGACGCTGAGTTCGCGCAGCGCATCCATCAGCTCTTCGCCGTCGAGGTTCTTCAGATGCGAGAGGTCGATCCCCTGCTGGGCGAGACGATCGCTGGCCCGAGGTGGGAGCAGAGTCGTTAGCTTGATCCCGGTCCGGAGGAGCCCGATGGGTACGCGAACGTTGACCTTGTCCTTGCCGTCGACCACCACGCGCAGGTACTTCAGGGGACCGGCCTTCCCATCGTGGGTTCTCTCGTCCTCTTCCGCCCGGGGGGCATTGAAGCTCTCGTCGAGCGCATGAGCGATCGAGTTGAGGCGGTTCTTGACCGTGGGATAGCTGATCCCGAACAGGCTCTCCATCCTCTTGATGGAGCCGTGGTGACGCAGGAAGGCCACCACGAATGCCTGATCCTCCATCGAAAGACGGGCCAGGGCCGGAATCTCGAAATTCCCCTCCAGGCGCACCTCACAGCGTGGGCAGATCATTCTCTCGACCTTCATGGGGCGCTGGCATTCCGCGCAGCGAGCCTTCGAAATATCCATAGATATCTTTCCTTTCAGAAGGATAGTAGTATAGATAATTGATAATATCAATAGTGGACTTAAATAAATGATAGTGTGGCTGGCTGGCAGGGGCGTTCGGATGCAATCTTGTAAATACGAATCAGAATTCTTATTCTTAAAATATCATGACAATTCCAGTGCAGGAACGCAGCCGCGCCACCCAGCGGAAGATCCTCGACGCCGCCGAGCGCTTGCTGCAGACGCGACGTTTCGACGAGATCGCGATGAGCGACCTCGCCCGCGAGGCCGCCGTGTCCATCGGTGGTCTCTATGCGCGCTTTGGGGCGAAAGAGGAGCTGCTCGAATCCTTGTACGCGCGCTACGAAGCCCGTCGTAGCGAACGTCTCGCGCGTACCCTCGAACCAAGCCGTTGGGAGGGAATTGATCTCGTTCGTCGGGTGCGGGGGGTGGTGACGACTCTCGTCGGTCTGATGAGCAAAGAGCGCCACATCTTGCGCAGCTTCCTCTTGCACCACTGGTCCCATCCCCAAGAGATCGGGGGACCCTTCGCGCAACGACTCGAGACGATTTACGAGAACGCGGCGGCCGTGATCGCGCTGGATCCCGGAAGGATCGGAGCGTCCGACCCGCAACTTGCCGCGCGCGCGGCCGTCGCCGTGGTGGCCGGGGCGTGTCGCGACATGGTGGTGATGAAGCCCGCGCCTGCACCGGGCGCAGTCGAGATGACGCAGGAAGAAATCATCGAAACCCTCACCCGCGCCGCGCTCGGTATCCTCCAGTATCATGAAGGAGATACTTCCGCATGAGGAGTCGTGTGAGCTTTGTGGCATTATTGGCACTGATCCCCCTCGTGCTCACGGATGCACACGCCGCATCGACTCCCGTGGCAAGGAATCAACCCGCTTGGAAGTGAAGTTCCACCATCTTCGATCTTTCCGGGGGGACGATTGATGAACCTGACACCACAAAAAAGTGAACGAACCGTCCTGGTCACCGGCGCCAACCGCGGAATCGGTCTGGAGACCGTCCGTCAGCTCTGCGCCAAGGGCTATCGGGTGCTCCTCGGTAGCCGCGACCCGCACAAGGGTGAAAGGGCGCGCGCGCGGCTTCTTCCCCAGGCCGATCCGACGGTGGTCGAGCTCGACGTGGCTGCGCCGAAGCTCGAGGAACAGACCCAGGCCATCCTGCAACGCCACGGAAGCATCGACATCCTCGTCAACAACGCGGGTGTCCACTACGACGATTGGCAGACGGCGAGCACAGTGGACTGGAAGATCGTGCGCGAGGCCTTCGAGACCAACTTCTTCGGGGCATGGAGACTCGCGGCATTGCTGGCGCCGCCCATGCGCGAGCGCGGTTGGGGGCGCATCGTGAACGTCTCCAGCGAAGTGGGGGCCATTGCAAGCCTGGGCAAGTCCACCCCGGCCTACGCCATTTCCAAGACGGCCCTGAATGCTCTCACCGTTTGTCTGGCAGAGGAGTATCGCAATACCGGCGTACTCATCGACGCAGTGTGTCCCGGATGGGTCGCCACCGACATGGGGGGCGAGGGGGGACGGCCAACTCCCGAGGGTGCGCGCAGCGTCGTACTCGCCGTCGAGCTTCCCGACGACGGACCCAGTGGAATCTTCCTCCGTGACGGGAAGCGAATCGACTGGTAAGCGGACGCTGCGACCGCTGGTATACATCTTGCCCTTTGCGCAGTGGGGAATGGCGCAAAGGATTGATCATGAAGACTCGCTTGGGAAGCATGAGCAGCGCTTTGGCTCTGTCGGTCCTTCTGGTGGTTGCGATGGTCCCGCAGTCCACACGGGCCGGCCTCGACATTTCTTTCGGTGCCGCGGTCCACACCGGGGACGATACGGACGTCTATCTCGCGGTTTCCACCCGCTACTTCGATCGCGACCGCGCGGATGTCGATCGCTGGAATCGGGAATGCCGAAATCCCGACGATTTGGCGGTGGCGCTTTTCATCGCCAGCCATTGTGGCAAGGGGCCCGATGCCATCTTCGCGATGCACAAGGGCGGTCTGAGCTGGTGGGAGGTGAGCATGCGCCTGGGAGTACAGCCCGACGTATGGTTCGTTCCAGTGCAGCGCGATCCGGGACCGCCCTACGGTAAGGCCTACGGTTACCACAAAAAGCACGGTCACAATGCGGCCAAGATGCATCTGAGTGATGCAGACCTGCGCAATCTGGTCGCGGTGCGCATGCTCCACGATTACTACGGTGTGAGCGCCGAAGTCGCGATGGACTGGCGTTCATCCGGACGCAGCTTGCGCGAGATCGCAGCAAACGAGTACCGCGCGCGTCATGGCAAGAGCCAGCATGCCAACGGCAAATCGCCGAGTCACGGACACGGCAAAGCCAAGCACAGGCGGTAGTCCTCATCGAAGCCGCTCTGACGGAGAAGCCAGCGGGATCATCGGTCTCGGTGGCCTTGTCGGATTTGACATCGGCGTTCAATCCGATATGATCGCGACCTTCCCCCGCGTGCGGCCTCCGCTCGTCTTCAGCCGACGATCAGTTCTTCGAGTATTCAGAACTCATTGTCGCATGAATAGCCCTCAAGGAGAAAACCGTGAAGAGGACACTTCTAGCTGCATTCATCCTAACCCTCTTGGCCGTGGGTTGCGGCGACAACTCGACTTCGCCCACGGCGAACACCACACCGACGAGCTACAAGATCAAGGCCACCACGAATTGGTTCGTCACCTCTCCCGACGCCGATCTTTCCAAGTTCTCGAGCGCGCACATCGTGGTGACGTACACGAGTAATGTTCCGGATGACTGCGTCTTCAATTCTTCGCCACAGTTCCAGCTCTGGTCGGATCCCGACGTTTACGATTTCCCCGCCGAGGGTGCCGTCACCATCAACTCAGAGCCAGCGGGCACGGTAAGCCCGGGCGACACCTTCTCCTACGATCTAACCCTCGACCTCACGAACTTGCCGCCCGGCCAGGACCACATCGGCATGCGGCCCAAAGAGAACAATCTCTACGGGAATCTCGGTCCACCCCGATCCACGGTGTTCTCTTCCGATGTGACCTTCACGCCCTGAGTTGCAGTGGCGACGAACCTGCGCGGCGCGTGGACGAAGTCGCGGAAGTGGTCGAGTGGAGACTCTCCGGTTTCCTTTTTATCCTAGAGGCGTGAACGAACGATCTCAGGGAGGAGAGGAACAGGTCATGAAAATCGGAATTATCGGAGCGGGCCATATCGGTGGAACCCTCGCCAGTCTTTTGACTAAAGCCGGACACGAAGTGATCCTCGCGAACTCGAGGGGCCCGGAGACGCTGCGCGAGCAAGTCGAGAAACTGGGACCGAAAGCCAGCGCCGCTACAGCCTCCGAAGCCGCCACGCGGGGAGAGATCGTCATCGAGGCCGTTCCCTTCGGTAAACTCAGCGAGTTGCCGCGCGAGGAGCTCAAGGGCAAGGTGCTGCTGACGGCCTCCAACTACTATCCTTCACGCGACGGCGCCATCGACCTTCAGGGACTCACCCAGAGCGAGTACTTGCACCGGCTCCTTCCCGAGACGCACCTGGCCAAGGTCTTCAACACCATCTTCTGGGAGCATCTGCGCGACCAGGGCGATCCGAGCAAGCCGCTCGAAGAGAGGCGCGTGCTTCCTTTTGTCGCCTCGGACGAGCAGGCCAAGAAGGTGGCCCAGGGGCTCATCGAGGAGCTGGGCTTCGGCCCCCTGTATTTGGGCAAGCTCTCCATGGCGCGTGGATTGAGTGAGACCGAGGACCGCCTCTACAACAAGCAGCTGACGCTGGCGCAGGCGAGAGGGATGGTGGAGACGAAGTAGCTTTTCTACCCGGGTATACAAGTCAAGTTTTTGTCGTTTATAGCCGGCTATAAAAGTCCAGATGCTGTCGAGTCTACCCGGGTATACAGATCAAAATTGCGCAGCCAGTCTATCCGCGCGCGGCCTAGCCCTTGGCTTCCTTGTCGAGCGCGATCCCCAGGCGTTGCATCTTCTCGTAGAGCGTGTTGCGTCCGATTCCCAGATATCGAGCGGCTTCAGAACGCGAGTTCTTGCACTTGCGCAAGGCGTAAAGAATGATCCGGCGCTCCTCGACTTCCAAATGCTGTTGGAGGGAGAGAACGGGAGGCGGTTTCTTGCCGCGCGACTCTCGTAGAGAGTGGGGGAGGTGCTTCACGCGCACGCAGCCTCGCTCCAGAGCGCGAGTCGCCCCTGCACGGACGGCAGACTGCAGCTCCCGCACGTTGCCGGGCCACGGGTAGCGCTCGAAAAGTCTCCGCGCCTGCTTATCCATCCAAAATTCGATGCCATACTCCTGGGATTGCTCCTCGAGGAAGAGATCGGTGAGTGGTGCGATATCCTCGGTACGCTCGCGCAGCGGCGGAACCCTTACTTCAAAAGCATTGATGCGGTACCAGAGATCTTCTCTGAAGGTTCTCTCCTCAACTTGGCGCTTGAGGTCACAATTCGTGGCGGCCAAAACACGGATATCGGCCGTATACTCCACAACATCCCCGACCCGACGATAAGTGCCTTCCTGCAGTAATCGAAGCAACTTCGCCTGCATCGGCATCGGAAGCTCTCCGATCTCATCCAAGAAGAGTGTTCCTCTGGTGGCGGCAGCGACGACACCAGCCGCATCGCGGTCAGCACCCGTGAATGCGCCCTTCTTGTGTCCAAAGAGCTCGCGTTCGAAAAGAGACTCCGGGAGAGCAGCACAATTTACTGCCACGAAGGGTCCATCCGAGAAGGTGCTATGTTCGTGGATGTAGCGAGCAACAACCTCCTTCCCAACTCCGGTTGCTCCCATGATCACAGCAGGGGAAGCTGAGCGAGCGATGAGTTCACAGTCAGCAAGGACCGCCTTCATGCTAGGGGATACTGCGATGAGCGTGCCTTCCTTACGCACTGTTTGCTTCTTCTCCTCCGTGCATTGGGAGGCTTGTGCGCGGAGGCGGGCAAGATCCCGGGCCTCACGCGCGTCGTGTGCCAAAGTCGTAAGCTGGAGACGGGAAAAAATGGCGAGTGCTTCTTCGGCCGCATCAGCTGCCTGATCCGGCTCCAGGATCGCCGCGAGTTGGACGAGTGTCTTACCGAGTTCCAGGGGATTGTTGCGACGTCGCAACTCCGAAGCGGCTTCGTCGAGAAGTGGAATTGCCTCATCGGGGCGCGCAAGCTGCGCCAGGGCGGTAGCTTTAACGCGAAGAATCTGGCCATACTCGCGAGGGTTTCCGCATGTGTGGATTACTTCGAGAGCATCGTTGGCAAGGTCCAAGGCGATTCGGGGGTTGTGCATGGCAAGATGAACTTCAGCCTCTTGCCAATAGACTTCGGCGAGTTCATAAGTTGTTGTTCCGGACGCCGCGAGGCACTTCTTGGCCTCCTCGAAAGATGCTAGGGCCGCCATGTAATCGAGTCGCTGGGCTTGTGCAATACCTTGGTACTCGTGCCACATGGCGGCGGCCGAGGCGTCCATATGCGAAAGATTATCTCGAACCTCATCAAGTCTACTGGAGGCAGACGTAACATTTCCAAGCAGCAGCTCAAGCCTGGTAAGTGCCACGAGTGTTTTCAACTTGAAGGGAGTCACTCTGCTCTCAAATTCGGTATGGAGCTCCAGCGCATGAATCAAGAGGGTTTGAGCCCTTGCGAACTTGGCCTGGTGGTAGCAGAAGATGCCAATCTGACGAAGCGCGGCCGTTGCAGTTCTGTAATTTCCAAGACGTGCCGCAAGTCTCAAAGAGGCGGTAGATAGTTGTTCAGCGTATCCCGCATTCCCAAGCCCCCATTGAATCTCGGCACGAGCCTGGAGCGCGTGAGCGAGTAGCAGCTGTTCTGACTGGAGGCGGAAGAGACCACAGGCAAGATCGATTTGTTCCTCGGCTTGCATTAAGTCACCAGAGCGGGAAAACGACCTGTAGCCCTCAAGATACATGATTTCTGCCAAAACAAGCTGGGAGTCCTCTGGATTACAGATTCGTCGAGCAGAACTTACCGCAGCACGTGACTTACGGTCGTTGCCACTCATTAGTTCGGACCACGCTACCTTGATTCGGATGCGCGCTTGAGCTTCTACACTCAAGCTCCTAGCTGGTCCCGAGAGGAACTCGGCTAGCTTTTCCCGATTCCCGGTGACATGAAGCGAAAGGGCGTAGTGTACCCCTATCTCGTTGCGGAGATCAGGCTCAAGAGAATCCAAGTCAAGAAGTGCCTTCTCCGCATAAACTATTGCAGTATCGAAACGCCCGGCCGCCGTGAGTGGTACTACGAGGGAGGCACTCTCTCGCGCCGAGATTGGGTGTCTGTGGTCTTCGAGTCCAGGAGTAAGCGCCAGTGAGGTCGCTTTCAGGCGTTGAATAGTGCGCTTGAGGTCGGCGTTCATCTAGCGCTCCATTCCGTGCATGTGAACGAATCCGGAGAACTCGCGTAGGAGATGATGCAACCACCGCGAACCAAAGCGTGTAAATTTTGCGAAAGCAAAATCACCAGAGTCGGCGGAGATGCTGCGATCACGAGTGTTAGTACTTGGCAGGATCGTTGGAGCCAGTGTGTCTGTTCGTCCGATGAGTAGCTCACCACCACCCGGATCCCCCCCACTCGAGCTGCCCGAACTTGCCTCGATGTCTCCTTGGAAGGTGCCGAGCCTGGATATGACCTTGGCGTGGCTCGCGGACGGAACCGTACAGAGAGCAAAACTGCAAAGGAGAAGAAAACTCAGGATTGTGCAAAACCAGTAGCTGCGAAAAGTCGTCTTCACCGTTGAACGGGAAGAATTCATCGGTGCCTCCTGGACCTCAAATCGATACAACCCTGAGCACGGCAACCGACGTCCGTCGCGTGCTAACTGGTCGTAGTGGCCAGAGCATGGCCTTTTTGGGAGGGGTCTCGGCTGGGAGCGAGCCATGACCGAGAGTGTCAACCACGATTAGACACTATGCGGCAAGTCGATGTCAAGGGGACCGGGAAATCCAGACAAATACCTCAACTCGCACACAGAAAAAACAGAGTGAAAGATTCAATTCTCAAGTTGAAGCAGTGAGAACTCAACTCCTTGAGTATTACTCCAACCCCACCACATGAAAAGTCGACAGCTGACTCCCCGGAAGACTCACATAGGACTGAGCGGCGTACCAGAACTTGGCTCCATCGAAAGCGAGGCCCTCGGGAAACGGCCCGTTGACTTCGTCAGGCAGGTGATACACGGCCACCGTCTTCCCCGTGTGGTCGATCTGGTAGAGGTTACTCAGGAACCAACCCACGCTCCAAAAATAGCCGTTGGCGTATTCGAGGTGGCTGAGATCGCAAACCGAAATGGGAACGGTTTCCACCACGCTGCCCGAAGCATCCAGACGATACAGCGCCTCGCTGCCCGGCCCGAGGTTCCACACCGAACTGCCGTCGTAGGTCAGACCCGAGGAGCGCATGGGAATCCCAACTCTTTGCGTGATCGTTCCATCAGGGGTGAAGCGGATGAGGTCGGCCTCGTTGCGCGTTCCCGTTCCGTCGGTAATGGAGGTAGGCAGCGTGCCCCACAACTCGCTGCTACTTGCGGCGAGATCATGGCTCGTCCAGAAGGCATCGTTTTCCAGCAGCACCAAGACGGTGTCATCGAACGCGTCCGCGGTTAGGGGCATCGTGAAATAGCCATATCCCAAAGTGCTGATCCACAGATGATCACCCATGACCGCCAGCCCCTTGATGTCGTTGGGAACTTCTCGATTGGAATCGAGGGCGAGTTCACCGAGCTGTTGCTTCTCCGCCTGCATCGACGCTTCGAGTCCAGCGGTTGGCAGACTGAAGGTGCCGTTGAATCTCGTCGAGGCACCGGACACCTCTCCCGCCAATGCAAATGTGAACAGGTAGGGATGGGAATCGTAATCGAGCGCCAGGTGCAAGCTGTCACCATCGCTCGTGCCACTGAGATCGAAGAAGTGCCAGCTATCATTCCCTCCTCGATCGCGCAGTACGATTTGACCCTTCACCACGCTTCCGGTGCGCGTGAGGTCCAGCAGCAGCCCTCCGTTCTGCGTGTGATCGAGGCTTTCGTAAGTGCCCTGCCAGAACTCGGCCGTGGTTGGGTAGCTGAAGTTCTCGGGTCCGGTGCCGTCGTCGTCGCACCCGAACTGTAGCAGGCTGAAAATGAGAATCAGTGGTAGGTAGGTGAGACTAAAATTACGGCGGGCGAAAAGCATGGCGCGTCCTTCTTGTTGAGGAAGCGTCGACCAGGGACTCGATTCTAGCGAAAATCCCGCGCGGCAGGCAAGCCGACAGTTCAAAGCCAGCTTATGGCCCAGGAATCGGCCAATCCTTGCTCGAAGACCAGCAGAACCCCTATCATTGCGTACACACGCGGCAGCCGTCCTTCATCCTAGATTTTGGGAGAGCCCATGCGACGCCCCCCCAAGCTGCTTTCGATCCTGACGGCCGCCCTCTTCGGCTCGCTCTTCGCTGCGAGTTGTTCCAACGACTCCACGACGACTCCTCCCACACCCGAGTTCGTCAGCCCCTGGGTCGAGATCGCCCTTCCCGACACACTTCCCAAGAGCGTATTGATGGGCATTGCCTTTTCGGGAACACGCGGACTCGCGTTGGGTGCGCAGGGAAGCTCTCAGGGATACGTGCTCGAATTCAACGGGACGAGTTGGCAGCCGCAGCAACTTCCCACCGACGTGAACGATTTTCCTCTGGCCGTGGCCATGGACTCCGCGGGCAAAGGTGTGGTCGTCGGCGCCCGCTCCGACGGAGGAGGTTCTCCGGTTGTCTTCGCGGAGCGCCCCGATTGGACTCGCGTGGATCTGCCGATGGTCTTCGGTGGACTGCAGTGCGTCGCGGTCGACGCCTCCGGCACTTTTCTGGCCGCGGGACCCGGAGGCTCCACCGTGCTCGCCCTCAGTGGCACCGCGACCGGAAGCTGGACGCAACTCTCCATTCCCTTGCCAGGGGATCCCCAGGAGAAGGCCCTGGTGGATCTCGCCTCGCGCGACGGCACCTGGGCGGGCTGTGGATTCGACGACGGGGGACAGGGCGACGAGAATTCCCCCTTCTCCGTCGTGCTCATGAATGACGGAACGGGCTGGGATCTGCTCCCTGGCCCAGGTTGTGGAGCCTGCGGCAGCCGCGAATACCGCGCGGTGGCTCTCAACGCGCAGGGCGCTCTTCTGCTGGGAGGCGCCATCACCGATTTCTCCGCCGGGGCCGACGATGAATACACCGCGTTCCTCGCGCTCTACGATCCCGGCAGCGAAAGCTGGACGGAGATCGTCCTTCCCGCCCCGGGCGTGCTCGATCGAGTCAACGACATCCTGGTGACGTCCACCGGCGATGTCTATCTGGCCTGTGGGCTGGCCCACCAGTCCTTGATCCATCACGAGCCGACGGGCAAGACCACCGTCGAATGGAGCAGCAGTGAGGAGTCGATCACGAGCCTGGCCGAGGACGCCTTGGGAAACGTCTACGCGGTCGGCGTGCACAATGAGAGAGTCGTGGGTGACCCGCCCGGCACCTATCGCATCGGCCCCCCGTTCATGCTGCAACGGCCGGCCGAACTCTGATCCGGAGGCAGTTCATGCGCACGGCCAGCAAGTACTTGATCCTTCTCATCACGATCCTGCTGGCCTCGGTCCTTGGGCTGGCCTGTTCCGATGACGGGACCGGTCCGGGGTCCGAGAAAAGTCCCTGGAAAGCGTTCGCTCTTCCCGACAGCCTCCCTCCGAGCAATCTCACGAGTATCGCAGTCACAGATGCTCGGGTTCTCGTGCTAGGTGCTACCGGAACGAGCGGCACGAAGCCGGACTACCTGCTCGAGTCCGACATTTCCCACTGGACCGCGCACACGCTCCCCGTCGACTCGAACGACTTCCTCTTCGGCGTGGCCATGGATGCCGCGGGCAAGGGAGTCATCGTCGGCGCCAACGCTTCCGGCGGCGGTTCGCCCGTTGTCATGGCGGAACGTCCTGGCTGGACGCGGGTGACTCTCCCCGTGACGAGCCACGACCTACGCGCGGTGGCGGTCGACCCAAGCTCGGGCACCTTTCGAGCCACCGGGTCGACTGGTTCGAACCTGCTCGTGCTCTCCGGAACAGCAGATGGAAGCTGGACGACAGTCTTGACCCCGTCGCTCGGCGATCCCCAAGACAAGAGCCTGGTCGATGTGGCATATGGTTCGGGAACCTGGGTGGCCTGCGGATTCGACGACGGTGCCGACGGTACGGAAGATTCTCCCTTCTCATTGGTGCTCATGGACGACGGCAGCGGTTGGACGCTGCTCAAAGGGATCGGATGCGGCGCCTGTGGATCTCGTAAGTATTACGCAGTCGCCGTCAACCAGGCCGGCGCCATTCTGCTGGGTGGGGCGATCACCGACAATTCCGCCGGGGCCGCCGACGAGTTGGTGGCCTTTCTCTCGCAGTACGACCCCGCGCACGATAAGTGGAGCGAGATCTGGCTGCCCGAGGCGGGCGCCCTCGACCAGGTCAATGACATCCTGGTGGCCGAGAGCGGCGACATCTATCTGGCCTGCGGGGAGTCCTCGGCGGCGCTGGTCCGGATCGCCGCAGCGGGCGGAGCCACCATCGAGTGGCACAGCAGCGAGGTGATCCTGCAGGCCCTCGCCGAAAGTTGGAGAGGGGACATCTTCGCGGTGGGTTCCAAGGGACCCGCCAACGAGTTTCCGCGAGACCCGTACATGCTCTGGCGCCCGCTGCGGCTCGTGTACTGACGCCCGGACGCTCCGAGTGAAAATGAAAACCCAAGCCAAGGAAAACGTAAAAGTGAACGGAAATTTTACGAACGCTCGTTCACTTTGCGGGCAAATCTTTCGCGAACAGACGTCCTGCCTGTTCTTGCCCGCCGAATCGCTGGAGTTTCAGACCCTTGAAGTTGCATTATCCTTGGGCACGTGCAACTTCCCCCGAGCGGGTTCGACTCGGGAGCCGTCGGATTCGTCGTCACGGGATATCGTGCAATTGGGGCCCCTCGGTGGGAGTTTGGCGACTCCTGCCGAGGGGTGTTCTTTTGTCAGTTCCAGAGAGTTTGATGCGCGAGGCTGGAAAGGAGCACCCAGCCGAGAACCGGGGCGAAAACCTGACTGAAAGCCTAACTCAGTGCTGGCTGATGAGTTGGGGGACGACGCCGCCCATGACCTCGTCGAAGCGCGGGCCGCGCAACAGTTCGATTTGCTTTTCGAGCAGCTGCTCCATGCTCGCGAAATCGAGTCCAATCTTCCTCCACACGAAATCGTCGTGATCTTCGACCGAGAGACCGTGGCCCGGTTGGATCTCGCAGCCGTGGTAAAGATGGGCGAAGTAGGCGCGTTCGTTTTCCTGACCCCCGCCGTACACGAGCACGTTCAAGAGCCCGTTGGTGGGAGACCAGTCGCGATCCTGGATGGGGCGCACCGCGAGGCGCGGATCCTCGAAGTACTTCTCCAGGGGACGCACCGCAGGGAGAAGCACCCGGAACAGGGCACCTTCTCCCTTTTTATTCCACATGCAGGTTGAGGCTGCTCCGTCCTCCATCTCGGGCTCGAGCACGGTGAGGTCGGGCCGGTTGAGCGCGTTGTCCGTGCCTGCGCAGAGAATTTCGGGCTTTCCATCCTCGGAGAGGTCGGCGAGGTAAGGTTGGTACATGTGCCCCGGATGTGTGTAGTGGGACAGTGGTGCTCCACTCTCACGATCGACGATCAAAAGGAAGCATGGACTGTAAAACTGTTGGTAGCAGATCGCGAGTCGCGAACCCAAAGTGAGTTTCCCCGTGCGCCAGGCCACCGAACTCACTCCCCACCCCTGATCGTAGACCGTGGTATCGAGCGTACTGTGCGTGAAGATCTCCGCGCGCGGGGGGCGCCACTTTAGCTTCCACACGAAGGAATCGGCCTCAGCGTCCCAGAGCCAGACTCTTCCTCCTTGGCTGCCACCGCGCTGGCTGGTCAAGAGCAGCCGAGGATCATCATTTGAAGGTCCCGGGAGCAACATCAGACAACCCAGCGGCGCGCCCAAGCTCGGCAGGCGAAGCGCCGGCACGAGTTGTTTCAGTGGAGGGTTCCCTTCCTCGGATTTTTGGTCCAGGCGCAAGGGGACGCCGATATAGCGCGCGTCGATGCGGCGTAGCTGAGTATTCAGGTCCATGGATGCGGAAGCTAACTGCGAAGCCTGCCGGAGTTGCTTCAGTTGAGGTAAACCCCAAATCGCGAGGGCGAGGAGCATCACGATGCCACCGGCGAAGGCTGCGCGCTTCAGCTGTTGTTTGCGCCGGTGGAAGGGAAGATCGAGCTGGGGAAGCTCGGGGAGAGTTTCGCTCTGCGCCCAGCGGAGGATGAGTCGATAGGCCTCGTGCTGGCGGTTCTTCAACGTGCGCTCGGAAAGACGAACCAGGCCCGTTTCTTTGCGCTGCGCGGAGATGACGTCCCAGGTATCCCCGTCGAGCACGTGCCGTTTCAAGAGGGTGATGGGCGAGACATCGTCCATCATGGCGGGATGTCGTGACTCGAGTTCCTCGACTGCGATCTCGAGGGCGGTGCGGCAGATCTGCCGCACGAATTCGGGCTTGGCGGGATCGAGCCGATCCAGCCCGAGATTGCGAAAGCGCGGATAGACGCCCCAGTCGAACTCCAGCACGATCTCATAACTGCGCCGATTGAAGCGGCGCACGAGTTCGCACATCTGGCTCATTGCGGCCTGCGGCTGCAATGGCCGGACGTCGTTCCCGTCTCCCGAGGAACGGGGCATGCGCTCACACCTTCCTTGCCGCGCTGGTCCCTTCGCGACGGCTGATGGACCTGGGAGAGCATTGACTGTGAGATTCCCTGGGAGCTTAGCTCCATTGTAAAGGTCGAGGGACGGACTACAAGGGAAAGATCGGGATCAACCGCGAGAACACCGTCTTGGGGCCGTCTTCGGGCCTATTGCTGGTTGCTGAGATAGACCGAACCGGCCACCACCAAGTTGAGATCAATGCCCTGGATCCAGAAACTCAGCATGGGCTGGTTGAGCGCATTGCCCACGAGGCGCGGGGGACCGTCCTTGCCCGGACTACGGCCTTCCCGCGCGGGAAACATGGCCATGCGCCGGGGGATGGCGTCTTCGCGATCGCCGGTGGCGAAGGCGCGCAGTAACTCCAGGTTCCACACCCGTGCGGGCTTGGGATCTTTGTCCAGCGGGAGCAAGAAGAGCGCGTCTCGCCAACGCTCGTGCACCGGCGCGGCCGGATCGGCCTGAATCAGCGCGTAGCGCAGGGTATAGAGCCCCAATTTCACGGGTTGATCCCGGTAGTCGAACCAGGACGCGCACACCTCGGCCACGCCGACCAGCGATCCCTCGGCAATCTCGCCGTAGGCGACATCACTGAATTTCAGCGGGGTTTTCGCCTTGTTTAGTTCCCGTACGGACCAGATGCGCAGCACATCCTCGCCCAGGCTGCGCACGACCATACAGCCCGGGCGCAAGGCGGCGACCAGGGCAGCCGAACATCTCGCAGGAGGGGGCGTATCGCGCAACTCGACCCCGGTAACCAGGGTGTGCGCCCGGCTCTCGGCGGACCATCCCAAAAGGCACGCGAGCAGGACCCAGAAAACGCGATACCGAAGGTGATTGCGCATGATTGGTCGCCGGGGTTGCTAGAGGGTGGAGGGAATCAGAGCATTGCCACGCTTTGCGTTCAAGTGGCGATTGCCAGAGCCCAGGGATTCGTGTCACTCTGGGTCGTTCTCGGGAGATGGCGCATTCCCCGGGATTGACCTTCATCTTCTCCCGAGCAAGGCGTTTGACGCATGGTTTCCCTTCCGCTCCTCTATTTCCTCGTCTCCGTCTCCGGTGCGAGCGTTCTCTCTCTGGAAATTCTCGGCACCCGCATCCTCGGTCCCTTCTTCGGAGTCTCCCTGTACCTGTGGTCCGCGCTGATTACGGTTACTCTCGCCGCCCTCAGTCTGGGCTACGCTCTGGGCGGGCGCTACGCCGACCGTGGGCCCAAGTTGTCGCGCATGGCCGGGCTCCTGGCCCTGGCCGGGCTTTGGTTGCTGCTGATTCCCTGGATCAAACAACCGCTGCTGCAACTCGTAGAGCCCTTCGATCTTCGCGCCGCGGTTCTGGGCTCGGCGCTGGTACTCTTCGCGCCACCTCTGGTTCTTCTGGGAATGGTCACTCCCTATGCCCTGCGGCTCAAAGCGCGCTCGGTGGAGCGCGTGGGGCGGGACGCAGGCAACCTCTACGCCGTCTCCACCATTGCCAGCGTGATCTCGGCCTTGGCCACCGGATTCTGGCTCATTCCGTATCTTGGCGTGCTCAGGCTCACGATTGTGGTGGCAGTGGTTCTTTTGCTGAGCGCTTCCTACGCCTTTTGGCGGGCACGCAAGGAAGGGGCGCGGGCGGATGCCGTTCTCGCCGCCACGCTTTCTCTGCTCGCAGCCCTGGGGGGAGGGACGAGTTTGACCCACGCACGAACTCTCCCGCCGGGCCTCTTGTGGGTGCACGATTCCCCGTACTCGGAAATCCGAGTCCTGGATCGTCCGGACGGAACCTATCTGCTGCTCGACGGAGGGGTGCACACGATCGCCGGCTTCGGGATGGGCGAGAGTCACCACCGCTACGTTCCTGTGCTGGAATCCTGCGAACTCATGCATCCCGAGCCGGGACGCATGCTTCTCTTGGGACTCGGAGGCGGCGTGGTCGTCCAGGCCTACCACCAGGCGGGGTGGAAGATCGACGCGGTGGAGATCGATCCTAACGTGGTGGAGGCGGCGCGAGAGTTCTTCGGACTGCGTCCCCACGACGCCAAGATCGTGGTCGATGACGCGCGGCATTTCCTACGCGAGAGTGAAGAAAAGTGGGACCTCATTCTGGTCGACGCCTTCGGCTCGTCCTCTATTCCCTTCCACCTGGTGAGCGAGGAGTTCTTCGCGCTGGCCAAGGCGCATCTCGCCAGCAATGGCCTCCTGGCCATGAACGTCGAATGCCGGCAGTGGTACGACCCCTTGGTGGCTTCGGTGGGTCTGACCATGAAACAGGAGTTCCCGAAGGTCTGGGCACTTCCCACCCAAGAGCCACCCAACACTCTGGGAAACGTGGTGCTCTTGAGCGCGGTGGACCCGAATTTTGAGCTTCCCGAGGACAAGCTCCCCAGGCCGCTGAATTTCGTCAACGACGATTACGAGCACTGGCGCGTGGTCCAGATGAACCACGCCTGGGACAATCGCTTCGATCCGGCGAAGCTCGAGGGGGCGGAGGTCCTGAGCGACGATCGCAATCCAGTGGATCTGTGGTCCAACGCAGTCAATCGCGAAGCGCGCGTGGAATTGCGGGAGTTCTTCGGAGATTCTCCGCAGCTGCGCTGATCGAGAAGGCGAAGCGTTCACGCCGGGCGGAACGGGCTCAGTGCAGGGGTTTGATCTCGCCGGTTTCCTCGATCTCCACCGTCCAGCCTTCCAGCACCCTGGGAATTCTCTCCTCCACCTCCGGCGTCGCCGTGACCACGCCCACCTTGATGCAGGCCTCGCCCTCCGAATCGACCCCCGCGTAGATCATGGTGACGCCGGGAATGGCCAGGATTTCTTGGTCGTGATCCGCCAGGACCTCGTTGATGGGGCGTCGCTGGGTCATCTTGACCTCCTGCGCTGGATTGGATGAGCCTCGACTCGTGTCCTCCTTCGATCCGCAGGCACCGCACACCACAGCTAGCGCGGATAGGACGAAGATCCACCGAATCGAGCTTCGTGCGCGCGCAGCCGTTGCCAAAGTCCTCATGGACAACCTCTTGGGTGGGAGCCTCTGCACGGAAGCATAGCAGAACGCCTGCCCCGAGGGGACAGGCGTTCTTGCGCTTGGGAGCCACGCTGGGCGTGGCGCGTATCATTCGACCTGGTTTAGTTGCCGACCATCGTCGCGTTCAAGAAGCTTAGCACATCGCCGATGGGGTTGGCAATCGCCGCAGTCCGGCTACCCGCAAACAGCAAACCCACCGCGCGCGGGTTGTTGCTGACGTCTTCGACCATGAGAGAACCGCTGTCCCCGCTGTCGAGGAAGCTCGAGTGCTTCTGGCCAACGACGATCTGGCCGGTGAAGGTCTTGGTGAAGGCCGTACCGCCAGCGCACTCGTTCTCGTAGCTGATGCTCACGCTCGCGTTGAGACCGCTCACGCTGGAACGCGAGAGACCCGTCGTGCGACCGCTCTTCTTGACATTTTGGCCCACGAACGCGGCCACGGTCTGGCTGCTCAGGGTCCCGATCTCGAGGATCGACCCGTCGCTCGACACCATGCCCGGGATGACCTGCGCCACTGCGCAGTCCACGTTGTTGTTGGGCAAGGAATGCTTGAGCGAGAGGGTGGCGACGGCCTGTGCGCTTCCGGCGCTGCAGTTCACGTCGATCAGACCCGGCTGAATGATGGGATCGCCATTGCTGGCGGTGCGGTTGTTACCGCCGCTGACGATGTCGGCCTCAAATACATGCCAGTTCGAGAGTACGTACTGGCTGCCACCGATCTGGATCAAGGAGCCCAGAGTGCCGCCGCAGCAGTAACCGTTGGCCAGGTCATAGGACCAGCCACCCGAAGTGCCGAGTTCGATGGGAGGAGTCTGGATGGCCGTGTGGCTCACACCGCCGCCGCCGCCCCCGCCGTGTCCGCCGCCGCCGCCGCCACCGCCCGGAGGGCCTTTCATGGCGACGAGATGACCCACCACCATCTGCTTCACCTTCAAGCCCTGGATGCGGGCGGGGAAGGTGGCGGAGGGTACGGCAGTCTCAGTGAGCACGAGGAGCACGGGTGCGCCGTTGTCATCCACGCCCGTCGCCGTTCCCACGACCTGATTGGTCGCCATGAGGACCGGTGTGTTCTTGAGCTGAACGTCCATCGCAGCCTGCATGGCCGTGTTGGAACGGCTATACAGCTGCGAGAGTTCGGCTTGATTCTGGGTTTGCGGTCCGGTGAGGGTGCTCGAGTCGTTCGAGCAGCCAACCCAGGCCAAGGAAATGATGAGCAGAACAGCGAGAATTCCACTCATCCTGCGACGGTTCATCTGCATGGAGTCATCCTCCTCCAGTGGCGAGAGAGTAGTTGTTCTGAAGGAATACGAGATTTCGATTAGATCACTTGTTCGAAATCGCTGTCAAGGGCTCTACTCCGTTTAAATACACTCCGCCAGTGAATTTAAACCGGATCCGAATCTTTTCCTTTTCGTTCTCTGCGCTTCAGGGCAATCTTGGGAACGCGGTGTGAGGGATGCGGAGGCCCGTCTCCTCGCGCGGCGCATACAGATCGTTTTGGCAGGAAAACCCCACGCGCAAGGGGCATACGCTCATGAATCGCTCACACCGTCTCGGACTCTTTCTCCTTGTCGGGATACTCCTGTTGGCCCCGGCGGCCTTTGCCCAAGTAGAGGGCCCTCATCTCGGGTTTTCCGTCCAGGGAGGGCGAAACTTCTGGACCGGGGGCAAGCCTCTCGAGAGCGATTTCATCTATGGTGGCCGCCTCGCGCTGATGCCCTGGTCACGGGTGGGGGTCGAGGGCACGCTCGAGTTGCATCCGACGCAGAATGCCGGGGGCGATGACTTCCGGGTGACGCATCTCAGCGCGAACGCCATCGTCGAGATTCTTCCCTTTCAACGTTTCAATCCTTATGTCACGGCGGGTCTCGTGCGTCTTCATGTCGATGATTTGAGTGCGGGCGAGGAAAACTGGAACGGATGGGAATTCGGAGGCGGCGTCCTGGTGGCTCTCGCGAACGCCGAGGGACGTCGCGTCGATTTGAGAGTGGATTTGCGGCGCGTGGTAACTGAGCGCAAGAATGCTGGACCCAACGACGACAACTTTCCCACGAATTGGATTGCCACCCTCGGCTTGCGCTTCGCATTCGGCGCCAATGCCGCCGACGGTGACGCGGACGGGGTGCCCGACCGCAAAGATCGCTGCGCCGGAACTCCCCGCATGGCATCCGTCGACGAATACGGTTGTCCGACCGATGGCGACAACGACGGCGTCTTCGATGGTCTCGACCGCTGCCCGGACACGCCCCAGGGCGCGAAAGTGGACGAGGACGGCTGTCCGGTCGACAGCGACGGGGACGGTGTCTACGACCTCTTGGATCGTTGCCCCAATACCACTCCCGGCGTACCGGTGGACGAGATGGGATGCGCGCTCGACGCGGATCAAGATGGTGTACCCGACGGGATCGATCGTTGTCCCGACACCAAAGAGGGCGAAAAGGTCGACAAGTGGGGCTGCGAAGTGGACAACGACGGCGACGGCGTGCCCGACCGCATCGACCGCTGTCCGGGTACCCCGCCCAAGGTCGCGGTGGACGAGCGGGGATGTCCCATTCCTCAGAGCGCGCGTGAAATTCAGTTACTCGATACAGGGCTGCTGCGTTTGAACAATGTGCAGTTCGAGAGCGCGAAAGCAGAGATCAAGCCGGAATCGTATCCCGCTCTGACCGACGTCGCCAAGATCCTGGTGAAGTGGCCTAGCCTGCGGATCGAGATTGGTGGACACACCGATTCGAGAGGTTCGGCCGAGTTCAATCAGAAACTGAGCGAGGCGCGCGCGCAAGCGGTCTTCAATTGGCTGACGGAAAACTTTCCTCAGCTGCGCGCGGAGCAGTTCTTGATTCGCGGCTACGGTGAGAGCCAGAGTATCGCAGACAACGCAACGGCAGAGGGTCGCGCACTCAACCGTCGCGTGGAATTCAAGGTTCTCAATCGGGAGGTTTTGCGCCACGAGGTTCCGTTGAACCCCGAGGAAGGCTCGAAAATCAACCCTAAGAAGCCTTGATCGTGGAGAATTGAGCGCGACGGGAGTTCTTGATTTCTAAAAGGAGATCTGCCATGACCGTTCAGATTTCTCGCGTCGATTATTACTATGCCAGCACCGAGGATCGACCGGGTGCGACCTACCAGATCTTGCACGCCTTGGCGGAAGCCGGTGTGAGCATGCTGGCGTTCAGCGCGATGCCGGTAGGACCGAGCAGGGCCCAGCTCACGCTCTTTCCCGCCGAGAGCGACGGGCTTCTGCGCGTGGCTCCACGTTTGGGTCTGAGTCTCTCACAGCCGCAGCGAGCAATTCTGGTGGAAGGTGAAGACGAGCTGGGCGCGCTGGGTGAGGTACACCGCAAACTCTACGATGCCAAGGTGAACGTCTTTGCTTCCAGCGGAGTCACCGCGGGACAGGGGCGCTTCGGCTATCTCTTGTACGTGAGACCGGAAGACTACGAACGCGCGGCCAGCGTGCTGGGGATCTAGAACGCGAGGCCATCGCGCGTCAGAAGGAGGCGAGTGCCTCTTTCTCGCTCGGGTAGATCCCGATGACTTTGTCGAAGCGCGTGGTGGCGAAGATGTGCGCGATGCGCTCGTTGGGTTGACACATCTTGATCGTGCCCCCCTCATCGCGAATGGCGTGATAGACGGCCACGATGAATCCCAGGCCTGTAGAGTTGATCCACCTGAGCTCAGAGAGATTCAAGAGGATGCGCCGCGTACCGGCGTCGATGGTCTTCTGTACGCCCCCCTTGAAGGTCGCGTCGTCCGCCGGACCTCCCCGCAGTTCTCCCAAAAGGTCGAAGATGACGACGTCGCCTTCGTCGCGTTGCCGCATATCCATGGGATCGCCTCCCTGAAACCAATTTCTTCCTCGAACCAAATAATAGTCCGCTCTACCGCCTCAAGCCAAGCTCACTCGACGCGCGTTCCCAGACTTGGAAGGTGAACGCGGGGCCGCCTTCGCTCTCGGCCCCGTGAGCTTCCTCCCACACCAGCTGCCATTCCCGCTTGGGGAGCTCGGGGAAGCTCGCGTCTCCCTCAACTACGCAATGCATGCGCGTGAGATGCACTTTCTCTGCATGCGGGAGGGCCAGGCGGTAGATCTGGGCTCCCCCCACCACGAAGACCTCGTCCTCCTCGGCCGCCTCGCAGACCGAAACCAGCTCCGCCCAGCTCGTAGCCACGCGCGCGCCCTCGATGCTCAGATCCCGATCGCGCGTGAGCACCACGGTTCTTCGTCCGGGAAGGGGCCGCCCCACCGAGTCGAAGGTCTTGCGGCCCATGAGCAGGCAGTGTCCCATGGTGATCTTCTTGAAGCGCTTGAGGTCGGAGGAAACGTGCCAGGGCAGCTCCCCGGCGTTTCCGATGATCCCATTTTCTGAGACTGCCACGACGATGGTGAATTTCATATGGCGACCGGAGCCGGGATGTGTGGATGCGGCTCGTATCCCTCGAGCTTGAAATCCCCGTACACGAAGTCGCCGAGCTTGCGCCTGGCGGGATTGAGGTTCATTCGAGGCAGCGCGCGGGGCACTCGTTCCAGTTGAAGACGGGCCTGATCGAAGTGGTTGGCGTAGAGATGCACGTCTCCAAAAGTGTGGATGAATTCGCCCGGTTCGAGCTTCGAGACCTGCGCCACCATCAAGGTGAGCAAGGCATAACTGGCGATGTTGAAAGGGACTCCGAGAAATACGTCGGCGCTGCGCTGATAGAGCTGGCAGGAAAGCTTGCCCCGCGCCACGTAGAACTGGAAGAGGCAGTGACAGGGAGGCAGGGCCATCTGCTCGATCTGGCCCACGTTCCAGGCACACACCAGATGCCGGCGGCTGTCCGGATTTTCTTCAAGCCCCCGCAAGAGTTGGCCGATCTGATCGATGTGCCGCCCATCCGGAGTGGGCCAGCTTCGCCACTGGTAGCCGTAGATGGGTCCGAGATCGCCGTTTTCATCGGCCCATTCGTCCCAGATTCTCACCCGGTTCTCGCGCAGATAGGCCACGTTCGTTTCGCCCCGCAAAAACCACAGCAGCTCGTGGATGATGCTGCGCAGATGCAGCTTCTTGGTCGTCAAGAGCGGAAAGCCCTCCGCCAGATCGAAGCGCATCTGATGTCCGAACAGACTTCGGGTGCCCGTGCCGGTGCGATCGGGCTTGTCCGTGCCTTCGTCGAGGATTTTTTGCAGCAATTCGAGATAGAGACGCACCGAAATTCTCGCAGACAAAACGAGGAACGAGGAAGCTCAGGCGTTGCTGGGCCCATGGTACGCGGAATCGGCGGCGCCGGGCAAGCCGGCGATTGACGCTTGCCGGAAGCGGGCGTAGGCTTCGCCTTCGAAGCATCCGGCTCTGACCCGGGAGATCTCCAGCTCCGTCAAGGAGGACCATTCGATGACCCACATCGTCACCGCTCGTTGCATAGACTGCCGCTACACCGACTGTGTCGAAGCTTGTCCGGTCGATTGTTTCTGGGAGATTCAGGATCCTCACATGCTGGTAATCGACCCCGATACGTGTATCGACTGTACTCTCTGCGTCGAGGAGTGCCCGATCCGGGCGATTTGGCCCGAGGACGATCTTCCCGAGGAATATGCGGAATGGACGGACAAGAACCGTGATCTTTTCGAGGGTGGAACGAACGTCACCGAAATGACGGGTCCGCTCGACGGAGCCAAGACTCTCGAGCAGATTCACGAAGAGGAAGAGGCGAAGGGCTGGGATATCGCCGACCCCGCCTGAGGTAGCTACCCCGGCCGCCTCGCTTCCACCGCTTCGACCATTCAGTCACTCAGCGGAAAATCCCGCAGTGTGCCGCGTACGGGGTCTCCGATGCGCAGGCGGTGGTTGTTCGTATCGCATATCAACAGCTCCTCGCCCCAAAGATCCACTCCCTGCGGCTCGTAAAGATCGCTCGCGTCACCGCTCCCCAGGACGGTCCGCACCTCGAGACTTTCCAGATCGATGGATTTGATCTTGTTGTTGAAGGTATCTGCCAGGTAGACCCGAGGCCGGCCCTGATCAAAGCCGACGCAGACATGCATGGGGTGCTGGAGCCGCGCCTCCAGCGCGGTTCCGTCCCGATCGCCAAAGTCGAAGAGGCCCTGGCCGGTGAGGGTCTCCACTTTCTGGCTCTCCAGATCGATCGCGCGAATGCTTGAGACCTCGCTGTCGGCGACGAAGAGATAGCGCCCCAACAGAGCCAGGCCGCTGGGTTGGGCGAAGGAGGCCTCGCGCAGCGGGCCGTCTCGGTGATCCTCCAGTCCGTTGCCGGCGAAAGGACCGAAGATCTCCCGCTTGGGATCGTAGAGCCAAATCTGATGACTCCCGGCCATGGCCAAGAGCGCGATTCCGTCGCTCGTGCACACATCCCAGGGAGAACGAAGCGCCATGTCGCCGGGCGCGGGGGAGACCCCGAGCGGCTCTCCGAGCCACAGCTTGCCCGATCCGGCCAGGGCCGTAATGCTGCCCGAGTCCAGGTTCACGCTCAGGAGCATGTGCTGGCCAGGATCGGCTACGAGCAGCTGATCTACGAGAACGGCCATGCCCTCAGGCGCAACGAACCGCAGGGGGCCGCTTTCCCCGAAGGCGCGCAGAATGCGCCCGTCCAAGCTGACTTGCAGCACCCGATGGTTGCCGGTATCGGCGATGTACAAATGTTCTTCGTGGACCAGTACCTTTCCGGGGAAGCGCAGGGTGTCGCCCCCAGAAGAGGAACTCGGCTCGCGCCCCGATCCGCCTTCGGCCAACTCAGGTCGCGGCCGGTAGGGCTCGCTCGCAAGCGAGCCGTCTTTCACTCCCTCGGCCAGCAGCTCATCGATCTTGGTTGCGAGTTCCTCGGCACCGATTTCGCCCGGGAGGGTCTCCCGCAGTCGCCCTTTGCTGTCGATCAATGCCAGAGTGGGCCAGCCCTTCACTCCGTAAGCTCGCCACAGCGCGTGCTCGTTGTCGACCAGCACGGGATGTTGGATGTGGTGACGCTCGATCGCGGCGCGCAGATTATCGAGTTCGCGTTCCGAATCGAACTTGGCGGCATGCACCCCGACCACGGCAACTGCTCGCTTCGCATAGCGCCGCTCGATCGCGTCCAGAACCGGCAGGATGTGCATGCAGTTGACACAGCAGTATGTCCAGAAATCCAGAATGACGACGTGTCCGCGCAACTCCTCTTCCCTGCGGAGCGCTTGCGCTGTGTTGAGCCAGACCGCAGGGCTCGGAAATAAGGGTGCAGTTTCAAAATCTTTCGGCATGCTCATCCTCTGACTTGATCTGAGACTCGGTCTGGCGTTCGCGTTTCCGATTCGGTATCCTGCCCCTAACTTGGCCCTTCGAAGCGATCAGATTCTCATCCCTGCGACCCAGTGGAGGTTCGTACTATGTCCAAGGGCGGTGTTCTGGGTCTAGCCTTCACTCTCGCGGTGATCTTGTTGGCGGTTTTCGCCGTGCGCGGGGTGCGACGAGTAAATTGTAAGGTCTGCGTGACCTACGAGCAGCATACTGTCTGCCGCAGCGGCTCCGGACGCAACCGGGAGGACGCGGTAAAGTCGGCGCAGCGCTCCTGTTGCGCCGAATTGGCCTCGGGAATGACCGAGAGCATCAAATGCGAGAATCTGAAGCCGGACAGCATCGACTGCGACTGAAGCGCGGGGAAATCTCGCGCGCAAGAGAGAGGCTCAGAGTTTGGTTCCGAAGCCGAGTCCGACGTTCACCCCCGCCGGAAACGTTCCGATCCCCAAGCTGAACGCGAACCCGCTTTCCGTGTAGAGAACCGCGCCGATCTCCACCACGAACTTCATCGTATCGCGATCCGGCGCGTCGATCCACAGCCTGCCGTCGGGTCCGGCCGTTGGCCTCAGGGCGTCCTTGTACTGCGTGAAATTGTGCGAGCGCATGAAACCGAGGCCGCCGTAGGTGTAGAATTCGCGGCTGATACGACGGGTGAGGCCTGCGCGTCCCCCGCCCCAATCACGCACGGTCTTCTCGGGCACTCCGCCCAACAGACCCTCCACCGTCTCGCGGTCGAGATCATTGTAATAATAGGTTTCGTCGGAGATGCTACTGGTGGCGATCCAGAGGGATCCGTACCCACCCCAGCCCTGCGCCGGAACGTAGTGGACGGCGGCGCCGATCAGGGGCTCCGGAGCCGAGAACATGATGTGCAGGGCCCAGATGTGTTTCGGTCCCTCTTGCACGGGAGGGTGGCGCAAGGGCATGGGACGACTCTGGGCACGGGCCGGCTTCTGAGCGGCTGCGAGCAACGCTAGAGCAGAGATGAGGAGCGCGAGTACGCGGCGCGCGAGGAGAGGACGAAAGCTGAAAAATGCTGTTCGCATACCGGATCAACTACTGAGGAGCCGTACTCCTACCAAGATGCAGAAGCCTCGTTGCCGAATGGAATTGAGGCGGATGTCAGGACCGAGATCGTCCCCGCCGTAGGCATTCATCACGTTTTGGATGTACCGAAACTCCACGAGCCCGCCGATGTGCCGCGTGAATGCGTTGTCCAATCCCATGCCCACCTGAGCCGAGATCACCGTATTATGGAACTTGTCGAAAACGAGAATGTCATCGCGGCTGAGCACGAAATCGGCGCTGAAACCCACCAGAAAATAGAGATTCGAAGCTTGGTCAGCGGTTTGAAGTTTGGCTAGCACCGGTACGCTGAGGTAGTCGAGTCCTCCGTGCTGGGTGATCGTCTCTCCGGTGGGTTGGCCGCCATCGTCCACCACGAGGATCTCCTGCTGGATGTCCTTGGGCATGTAGATCGCCTCGGTGAGAAGCCGAAAATTGCTGCGGCGGCCAAACTTCCATTCCAGGGAGAGCCCCCCGGTCCCGGTCCAGCGAGCGTCGGGAGAGAAGAGCCGCTGTCCGCCGAAGTCGTAGTCCTGATTGCCGTTATAGACGCCACCCTTCAATGCGATCGCTCGAAACGGGCTGGCCAGGGCCGAGGTGGCCGTGAGGAGAGCGGCCAGAAGCACACAACTGATCTTGAGCATTCGCATGAGAGACCTCCCGTGGGCCGAGGCGCTGTGACTTGACGCGGCGGAGCGGACTTTGGACATTCTACGGGAGGTGATCATCTCTCCCCACCAGATTCTTGACTCGGATCACCCATTCGCCATCCCCTGGGAGTTTTGTTCCATGTTCAATCTACGGTTTCGAGGCAGCTTCGGACTAGGCCTGCTGACAACTTTGGCCTTCGCTGCCTTTTTGAGTTCGTGTTCTTCGGACAATGGGGGGAACGGTGGATTGGTTCAGCCGGGTGAGGCCAATTTGGCCATGCACTTCTCGGTCTACCAACTCACGGGAACTTCCGGCAAGAGCGCGCCCACGGGACTTTTGCTGTGGAAAGGAACCTCCGACGGACCTGACGCCGATTCCCCGCAGCAAACCGCGAACGCCCGGATTCCCGGAGCCGAGCCCTTCCGCATCGACTGGGAGCTGGTGGATCCCTCCACTACGATTCGCGGGTATCAGTTTCGCGCCACCCAGGTTCCCGAGGAGGGAGATCGACGCATGCCGCGGGATGCGAGCGACACACCTTATTGGGGCGACCAGCAGTCTTTCGTCTGCGAAAATTCCACGCCGATTGAAGACATTACATCTCGCTGTCCCACCGGTGGGGATTGTCCGGAGGTTCTGCTCTTTGGCTCCGACAAGGTTCACTCGTTTTGGGCCTTCGCCTCCACCGAGGACGGTCAGGAAACTCCTCTCGACCAGGCGCTCTTACAATTTGAAATCGTGAATGCGGTGCCCACCACGGAGCTTGTCGTAGATGGGACCTATCCCTACTACAACATGGCTGACGGTTCGGGTGGGGAGCTGAGGGCCACAATCGCCAACGGTGATACCATTCCCGCCGGGGCCAAAGTCGTATTCAAGCTCAGCGGCGAAGATCCCGATCCAGTCGTGCTGAAGACGGAATCGTTGCCGCGCGTGCGCTACCAGGGCCGTTACGAGATGGACTCGCGCAGCGGGCCGACCCGCCAACTTCAGACCAACTACAGTTCTCCCGCTGCGAGCGATACCATTGCCTTCACGGTGGGACCCTTCGAGTATCGCTTCTACGGGCGGGCCGTCGATCGCCTGCGCGCAGTCGATCCCACGCCCGTCGAATTTTCTTTCGTCGCAGGATACGCTCCCAGCCTCACCGCCATCCAACCCACTTCGAGTGACCAATTGCTACTCCGCAAGCCCAGCGATGGTACCTGGCCCGAGAACACGGTCGACTATCAAGTCACTTCAGGAGTCACGCGGTACTGGACGGGCAACCGCTTCCTGGACACCGAGGTGAGTGGATCGGAACAGTGGCAGGGGGATCTCTTTCGCATCCCACTGAAACTCGAGGGAATCGGCGATCCGCGAGAGCCGGCTACCGGTGGATTCGGTGCCGCCCGATCTTTCTCCTACGAGTGGCACTGCGACAACGATCCCGGAAACTTGATTCTCGATGGCGGCCGCAACGACGATCTCTCGAGCTTCAACGACGCCACTTCAGCGGGAGAACTGTTGCTGTCGGGACAGACTGGGATCGAAGTCTTCGTGCCCGCAATCTTCTGGAGCAATCCGAGCATCTTCGAGCCTGGCAATTGCGAGGGCGTTTCCAGCTTGGACTACTGCGGAGTCGGCGAGTATCTACGCCGTCGATTGGGGCAAGTGACTCTGCTCGCGCAGGCTCGCAACACGCAGCACTTCCAGAGCTTCGAATATTTCTTCCGCGTCATCGATGAACCAAGTCAGTCGATCATCACCGATATCGGGGAGTCGGGTCTCGTGAGCGCGGCGGACTCGACGAGCTTCCCGATCCACCTCGGATTGGACGACGGCGGAGGGGGAGTGCTGACCTGGCCCTAATTCCAGCGCTCAGGAGCGGGGAAGCTGCGCGAATTCCCCTTCCAATCGCCCCACGAGTTCCTCGAGCTGATCCACCACGGCTTGCACCGGTTCGGCCTGGCTCAGGTCGACACCCGCCCGTTTCAACAGTTCCATGGGATCGTCGCTGCCGCCGGCGCGCAGGAGTTCGAGATACCGTGCCGTTGCCTTCTCTCGTTCGGAGGGTTCTTCGGACTTGATCGTTGCGAAGATCTGCGCCGACGAGGCGAAGCAGGTCGCGTATTGGTACACGTAGAACGGGCTGCGGTAGAGATGGGGAATGCGGGCCCAGGTGGTGGCATAGAGTTCGTCGAGAGTGACCCCGCTTCCGTACCATTCCGATTGCAAACCGGAATACAGCGCGTTCAAAACCTCGGCCGTCACCGGCTCACCGCGTTCGACGATGCGGTGGGCTTCGAGCTCGAAGGCAGCAAAGAGAACTTGGCTGTAGAAGGTCCCCACGATTGAATCGATTGCATGCTGCAGCAGAAGGATCCTTTCGCGCGAGTCCTCGGTGTGCCGCAGCATGTGATCCAAGAGGAGACGTTCGTTGAGGGTGGATGCGACTTCCGCCACGAAGATGGTGTAATCGGAGTAACAGAAGGGCTGGCTCTCGTTGGCCAACACGGTGTGCATGGTGTGACCCATCTCGTGCGCGATGGTGAAGACGTTGTCCAGAGTCTGATTGAAGTTCAGGAGCACGTAGGGATGAACTCCGTAGACGCCGGCGGAGTACGCGCCAGTACGCTTGCCTTCGTTCTCGAAGACGTCAATCCAACGGTTGGAGAACGCCTCCTTCATACGCTTGTGATAGCTCTCACCCAGGGGCTGGACCGATTCCAGGACCTCATGCACCGCGTCCTCATACTCGTAGTGCTTGTCGATCTCGAGCAGGGGTAGGGTGCCGTCGTAGAGATGCATTTCCTTCAGGTTCAGAACGCGCCGGCGCAACTCGTAGTAACGGTGCAAAGGCGCGGTTCCCCTTCGCGTGGTCTCGATGAGATTGGTCACTACCGTGGCGGGAATTGCGTCCGCGTGCAGAACGGCGTCCAAGCAAGAGGGGTACTTTCGTGCCTGCGCGCGCGCCCAGTCGCGTTGGCAAATTGCGCTGTAAATGGCGGCGTAGGTGTTGCTGTTCGCGGCGAAGGTCTCGTACAGCCCACGGAAGGCCATGGCGCGATCCTCCTGGTTGCGCTCCTTGGAGAGGATGGCGTAGTAGCGCCCGTAGGTCAGTTGAACCTCCTCACCGGTCGAAAGGGTGAGAAGCGGATAGCGGATATCGGCCGTGGAGAGCATCGAATAGATCTCCGAGGGCGAACCGTTGAACGAAGAACTATAGCTGAGCAGGGTTTCGCTCGTTTCGTCCAACACGTGCTCCTGTTGACGGAAGAGCTGACGCATCGTGTAGCGGTACAAGCCGAGGCCCTCGTTCTCCTCCATCCAACGGTCCACGGTCTCTTGGCCGAGGGAGAGCAGCTCCGGATTGAACCAGGCGGTGGCGGTGGCGCTGCGCGCGAAGAGTAGACTCACCTCCTGGCGCATCGCGTCGATCTCGTTGCGCCGAACGTCTTCGTCAGCCTTGAGCGAGGCGAAGTAGTAGACACGATAGGCCAACTGATCGATCTCGTCGTTGAGCCGGAGGGCCTTCAGGAGAGCATCCGGGCCCTGTCCAAGGCTGCCCTTGAGGGCGATCATCTCGTCGATCTTTCCCTCGAGCTTCTTGAAGTCCGCTCGCCACTTGTCGAAGTCCGCGTAGATGTCCTCGAGACGCCATTTGTAACGCGGCTCGATATCCTCTCGCTTGAGCGTGCCGCCCCCAGTCTTGGGGTGCTGCGGAGTGATCATCATCGTCATGTATCCTTCCGGGGGTCAGTCGCCAATCACCTCGAGCTGGAGAACGCCGAAGTACTGGTGGCGGTCGGTCCAGTGGGCCACCAATTGGAATCCCGCGTCACGTGCCAACTCGGCAAACGAAGCCGGGTCGTACTTGTAGGAGTACTCGGTTCGTATGCTCTCTCCGCGGCCAAAATGGATCCGTTCGCCCTGCACCGTCACAGTCTGTTCACGAGTGGAGACGAGGTGCATTTCGATGCGGCTCTGGGGGGGATTGTAAAAAGCGTAGTGTCGGAAGCAGTCGAGCTGAAAATCCGCTCCGAGTTCCCGGTTGAGACGGGCCAGCAGATTCAAATTGAACGCGGCGGTGACGCCGCAGGCATCGTTGTATGCGCGATGGAGCACGCGCGGGTCCTTCTTGAGATCGATTCCCAGGATCAGCGCTCCGCCCTCTCCCAGCACGCTCACCATGATCTCCAGAAGCGGGACGACCTGCTTCGGCGTGAAATTCCCGATCGTCGAGCCGGGGAAGTAGATCACGTTGCGGCGCGGCTCGACGCTGGGAGTGGGCAAAGGGAAGGGCTTGGTGAAATCCACGCAGACCGGAAGGAGCTCGAGCCGGGAATATTCCTCGTGGAGGCGGGTGCACGATTGGCGCAGGGCGTTGGAGCTGATGTCGACCGGCACGTAGGCGGCCGGGGCCCTGAGCTTGTCCAGCAAGCAGCGGGTCTTCAAGCTGCTGCCGCTGCCGAGTTCGACCACCATGCAACCGGGACCCAGGCGTTCGGCGATGGAACCGGAATGCTCCCTCATGACCTCCAGTTCGCTGCGCGTGGGGTAGTATTCGGGAAGCTCGCAGATCTGCTCGAAGAGCTGGCTCCCGCGCCGATCGTAGAAATACTTGCTCGGCAAGTACTTGGGAGTGGAGGTGAGTCCGGTGAGCGCGTCTTCGAGCAAGTCGGACGGTTGTGGCTCAAAATCGAGGATTTCGAACGCTTCTTGAGAACTCGGTTCCATGCTTTCCCGTATTCGTGAGATTGGACCTGACGCGCGGGCCAGAGCGAGGAGCGCCTCGAGGGCGCTGATGACAGGCCGTCCTTCGCCGTGGATATGGTACCAGAGCCCGCCTTTGCGGCAAAGCCCGGTTCTGGGCCCCGATCCCCCCTGTAACTCCCGTGCGGGCTGGCGCGTCTAGCAGAAAGAATGGCAGATGAAGATGGATCGACCTGCATTCAACCGCCTCCTGCTCGAGCAGAAGGACGCCGTCTATGGACTGGCGGTGCATCTGCTCAATTCGAGGGAAGAGGCGCAGGACGTGGTGCAGGACGTTTTCCTGAAGCTCTGGCGGAAAGGCGGCGCGGTCGAGGTCCAGTCGCGGCCGGCCTGGCTGCTCCGGGTTTGTCGAAACGCCTGCCTGGACCGGCTGCGGCGGCGCAAGGTTCGCCGCCACCATCGGGCCGACCCCAGCCAGATCAAACTGGGCGTCGGCTCACCCCGCGAGTTCGATGGGGACTCTGGGCGAGAGCTTTCCTTCGACCTCAGTGACGAGGGAGCCGGCGCCCAACAGGTCGAGGATCGAAGCGAGGTACGGAGGATCGTGGCTGCGATGCAAAGACTGAGCGAGCCTCAGCGTTCGATCATCATGATGCGGGAGCTGCAGGGTTTCAGCTACGAGGAAATTGCCTCGACGACGGAACTCTCGCTCTCAGCAGTGAAGGTGAGTCTGCACCGCGCGCGCAAGAAAGTGCGACGGATCTTCGAGGAGGCAAAGGAGGTGCAAGCGTGAACGGCGACGAAAAATTCTTCGAAGAGAAGATGCGCGACTACCAGGCCCCCCGTTGCCCCGAGGAACTCGTCGATCGCATCATGGCGCGAGTCGATGCCGAACCGCACCGCAAGTCTTTCGGCTCCTGGTGGGCGCTCTTCCGTTTCAAGTACGCTCTGGTGCCTGCCGCTGCGCTCGTGGTATTGCTCTTCGTGCTACTGCGCCCCGCGCCTCAGCCGCCCTCGACTCCATTGCCCGAGCACGAAACACCACAAGTGGCGATCGCCCCGCCCGAAACCACTTCGACTCCGTGTGAGCTCGATCTACAGGAAATTCTTCGCCGCCTGGGAGCCAAGGATCGCGCGGAACTGGCGTACGACGACACGACTCTCTGCGAGGCGGCCGAGGATGTGCGCATGGCCCTGAACCTCATGGGCAAGGCCATGCATTCGACGGAACGCGTGTTGCGGAATGAAACCCGCAGACGCGTTGCCGATACCGTGAGAATGGGGCTCGAAGCGTCGGGTGTATCGCCCGCGTCCGATGCCGCGAATCCCAAAAACGGCGGCTGAGATCAGCCGCCACAACCATCGGAGACCATGTCATGCGTAAATCTCTTCTCGCTCTGGCGATCGTGGTGTTTCTCGCCCCCGTGGCGTTGGCCCGCGCGGACCAGAACAACCTTTCGGGCGAACCCGGATACATCGACCTCAACAGCCTCAAGACTTTCGACCGCGGCAAGAGCGTGGTGGAAATCTCGTTGACGCAACCCTTGCTGAGTCTGGCCCGCTGGGCCGTCGTGGATGACGATCCGGAGATGGCCGAGATGTTGGGCGGCCTGAAGCTTTTGCAGGTCAACGTCTTCTCCTACCCCCTGAGCGAGGGAAAGAGCCTCTCCGCGAGTCTGGAGGACGTCGCGGGAAAGCTCGCCACACAGGGTTGGAATTCGGTGGTGAAGGTGAAACAGAAGAACGAAACCTGGCACATCATGGTGAAGATGGACGAGAAGGGCGGAACCAAGGGTGCGCCCCTGCTCAACGGGGTGGCGATCCTGGGAATGGGCGACGAGAACAGCGACATTCACTATGAGGAAGGCGACGGGTTGGAAGCGGTGTTCGTGAACGTGGTGGGCAATCTCGACTTCGCCCAGCTCAGCAAGCTCGGCAAGCATTTTGATCTGCCGATGCTGGAGAAGCTGGACGCCAAGGACGCGGGCAAGGCCCAGGGCAGCGCTCAGTAGGGCCGAATTCGACCAAAACAGGCCCGGATTTTTTGCCGCTGGGGCGCTCTTCCGGCCTGGAAAAAGAACTTTGAAAGTACTAAACTAAGGAGGCCGGCATTCTGAATCAGGATGCCGGCCTTCTCATGTCAGCTACGGCAAGTTCGGTCCTTCAGCCCCGAGGGGATGTGAGTTCGCGACATCGAGACAGGAGCAGGCTGGCACACGGGCGCCGCCAGTGCTCGCCTGGGTGAACTCGCTGGGCGTGGTGAGTACCTGGGTTGGACTCGATGAGGTTCCGCTGGTCGAATTGGGGACTGGGACCTCCCCGTCGACCGCGAAGGCGGATCCCAAGGCGACTCACGTCCCCTCATCCTTCTACTGGCGGATCAGATCTTCCTTGGACAACAGACGCGCGTGGAGATCGGTGAGGCTCGCGCTGCCCGAGAGGTTCGTCAGCGCAGGTCCGCCGGGAGTCCGCGCGTAGATATCCACGCGGAGCCAGACCTCGTTTCCACTGAAGAGTTCCAGGGTGTCCTGGTCGAGCTGGGTGCTCCCGTTCACCGGGGTCACGGTCGCGTCCTGTACGGAGACCGGAATGCTCATGATCGGGGTCGTGCTGGCGGTGGCGTCAGCGGCAGTCGCTCCCAGGAAGAGATCGAAACGCAGCTCGGCTTCACCGCTCTGGTTGTCGAACTCTCCCTTGAGGTAGAGGGTTCCTTCCTCCATGAGAGACGCAGTGCCCAGACCCTCAAGAAGATCGATCTTCGTGGGTGGGATGAGGTCTACCACTGGCACCCAGGTGCCGGTGGGCGGGACCTCGGCCGCGTAGTCCGTGCTCAAATCCTCTTCGTTGATGAAACTCAGGAAGTCGAGATTCAGAATGATGGTTCCACCGGCACAGGCCAAGAGCAGAAGGAAGGTCACGGCGACGAGCGAGCGCGAAGTCTTCAGGCGTTGGAAAATCGATTTCTTCATGACGCGCGTCCCTAGTAAAGCGTGACCGCGAGGCCCATCGAAACTCCCCGGTTCTGGGTTAAACCGAGGTTGTGAGTCTGGAATCCCGCATCGATTCCCCAGGGGCCCAGACGGAAGCCCGCGCCCCAGCTACCCTGCATGCGGCTGCGCTGATCGCGGAGAAACCCGCCGCGCACGGCCAGCCACCGGTTCAGCCAGAACTCGCCCCCTCCGTGAACGCTCAGCCCACCGGGTTGCTCCACCACGCTCGCCGCCAGCAAGTAGCGATCGCCCAGCCAGCTCGCATTGGTCATCCAGCTCACAGGAATCTCCGTGCAGCTTACGAAATGTTGGGCGACGTTCTCGGTGATGACCTCGTTAAAATCCGGATCGAGATACGAGTGGTCCAGTTGCGTGTTCTTCCAGGTGAGGTCGGCGAAGATGTCGGCCACTCCCGCTCCGATTTCCAGTCTTCCCGAGCGCCACACTGCGCCCAGATCGATGGCATTTCCGTATCCCACGCTGCTGACGCTGTTGGGCCAGGCGCGCTGGTAGTCGGCCTGGAAGCTGGCGTCGAAGGTGTCGGTGTCCGAGGTGGAGAAAATCGGATCGCCGCTGTGCAATCCCAGATCTCCGTCGAGACGCACGTAGCCGCCGCCGAAGTAGTGCCGGTATCCCGCGCCGAACCAGAGACCGCCGCCCTCACCATCGGTGCCGCCGTTTCCCTCCTCGCTCAAGGGCACCGCCCAGGCGAGGCCGCTCGAGAATCCGGCCTGCATGAGCGCGCTGGCGCTCGCAGTGTAGTCGGTGGATGGAGTGACCGGCTCCGCGTCGGCCAGCACCTTCACCAACTCCTCATCCAGATTGAAGTCGACCTGGGTCTGGATGAAGGGCCGCATGAGACTCAAATGGAGAAGCCCCGCGCCATCTCCCAGTCCGAAGTTCAGTCCGAGATCGGCGGGGCTGCCCATGCTCCCCATGGTGAAGCCGTCGCGCGGTATGACCTCGCGCGCATCCTTCAGATCGAACACGAGCTGGTCCTGTCCCAGCCAGATCTCGAGTCCCTGGTCGGGGTCGTGGGGTTGCTTGAACTCCCAGGCCCAGGGAACGTTCGTGATGAAATTGACGATGCCGATGGCGCTGAAGTCCTCGCTGTCGGGATCGAGCTCGGGGAAGTACTTGAGGAATTGAATGACCCCGATGGGTACGGGGATCGAGGTGGTCTTCTTGGAAACGCGCGGCGGAACCGCGCGGTAGGCCGGATTGATGCGGGCGAGACTGCCCGAGCCCTGATCGAGACTGACGCCACCCATGGCCATGCCGCGCGCATCGTAGCCCTGTGCAACGGCGCTGCCCGGCGCGAGCAGAAACAGCACAGCTACGGCGATCAGCAGGCTTTGGCGCATGGTGAGCCACTTTCGGGGTTGAGCGATCCGAGTCGGATCAAGCAAGTAGCTCGCCGCTTTCTTGCCCGCGTCGAAAGAGGCGCGCTCGGGCGGCAAACCGAGCCGCCGCGAGCGCTTCGTCCGCAATCGGAGTTTCCTTCCTTCGATGGAGAGAGATGGCCATCTGGAGTATGATTTTCCACCGCAGGATTCTGTGGGAGCTGCGCCGGGTCCTGCCGCGCGGCCGGCATAGAGGAGCGAAAGTTCATGGATGCAGTGACGATTGCCCGCGGCTCGCGGCGCTGGTTCCGAGCGCCCCAGCTTCTGGCCCTTCTGGCCCTGTGCCTCATTGCGTGTAAGGCCGAGCCCGGGGGAAAACAGCACCGCCCCGGCTCGAGCGCGTCGGTGGATGAGGGGTTTTCGCTTCTCTCCCATGCGATGGTCGACAGTGTGGAGCAGGCCTACCTGGGCTATGCCAGCGACGATCTGCGGGTGACAGGTTATCTCTTCATCGCGCCCTACAGCCAGCTCGAAGTCGAACCCTGCCTGATCTTCAACCACGGGGGAGTCAACGGAGTCTCCGAGGCGGTGAAGGCCAAGTGCCGCTGGCTCGCCAAGCAGGGATACCTGGTGTTCGCGCCCAGCTACCGGGGAGAGGACGACAGCCAAGGCCGCGTGGAGGTTGCCGCCGGCGAGGTGGACGACGTCCTGGCCGCCATGGCTCTCTTGGAGAAGCACCCCGGCGTGGATCCGAGTCGCTTCGTCATGCTGGGGACCAGCCACGGAGCGTTGATCTCGGTGAAGGCAGCGACCCGTCCGCTCGGCAAACGGCTTCTACGTGGTGTGGTTGCGGCCTACGGCGTGATGGACATCTATGCGTGGTATCAGTATCTGCTCGACAACGACTTCGACACCACCGACTCCCTCAGCGTCCGCGTCTACGGAACCGGTCCGAAGGACAAGCCAGAAGCCTTTGCCAAGCGGCAGGTGTTGACTCTCCTCGACAAGCTCGGTCCCGCCCCCATCCTGTTGGTCCAGGGAGCCAAGGACCGAATCGTCCCGGTGGAGCAGGCCAGGATCATGGCCGCGGCCCTGAAAAAGGCGGGCAGGACACAGGATCTGTTGCGCGTGTATCCTGAGGGAGCCCATGGATTCCTCTTCTGGGATGATCCCGCGCTTCATTCCAAGGAGGAACTGGCGGCATCGGAGAAGGCGTGGCGCGACATCCTCCAGTTCTTCAGAGCCACAGTCGGCACCAAGGCATCGGGTCCGAACTGAGGCGGATCTTCGGCACGCTCGCGCTGCTCGCTCTAGGAGTGGCCTGCACCGTGGGGGCGAAGGCCGACCCGACCCCGGTGCACCGGAGCGGTGGACCTCCACCGCTTCAGATTCGCGCCGAAGAGGGCCTGGGCAAGATGGCGGACGGAATCCTCGCACTCTGGCCAGAGATTGCGCCTTCCATTGCGAAGGGTCTGGGGCTGCAAGCGCCGCGTCCGGTGGAGATCGTTTTGCTGAGCGGGAAGACCTTTCGTCCCTGGGCACGCGGTCTGATTCCGGAGTGGGGAGCGGGATTCACGAATTGGCCCACCGGCCCCATCGTGCTGGATGCGGACGCGGTCAGCGGCGGCAGCAAGAGCCTTCCCGAAATTCTGCGCCACGAGCTCTCCCATGCCTATCTGGGGCAAAGGGTGGGACGCAACGCGGGGCTGCCGCGCTGGTTCGTCGAAGGAGTCGCGCAGGCTCAGTCCGGGGAATGGCGCTGGGTCGATACCTTCGCCCTGGTTCGCGGAGCTGCGGCGAACGATCTGCCTGCGTTGGAGCGCATTCAGTTTGCGTTTCCCAGCGGTGGATTGGCCGCGCGCCAGGCCTACGCATTGAGTCTCTCGGCCGTGCTCAATCTGCAGGATCGTCTGCGCGAGGTGGGGGGATGGCTTGCGCTGGTGGACGCTGTCGCCCAAGGAGAGCGCTTCGACTCGGCCTTTCTCCGCCTTACTGGAACCACGGTACATTCCTTCGCGCTGTCCTTCGATGAGAGCTTGAAATCTCGTTACGGCTGGATCGCCGCCGTCACGCAGGTGGCATCGGTGTTCTTGTTGATGACGCTGCTCTTCCTCGCGGGATACGCGCGGACGGTGTACCGCAATCGACGCCGGCTGGCGGAGATGGAGGAGGAGGAGAACTCGACAGCGGATGGCCCCGGGAATTTTCCGACGCCTCTTTAGCGGACGGGTGGTGCCCGCAAGTCTGCGTCGAGGACCTTCATGGCGATGGGATCGGTCAGGGCGGGAACGAAAGTCGGGACCAGCGAAGTGGCGCCGTCAGTCGCGATCCCCCACCAGTCGACTTGGGGGTCATAGATCCCGTCGCCGCTAGTGTCCAGGATGATCCCCATCGCGTAGTACTTGCCCGCGGTGAGACCATCCACCACCTCGAGGTAGCTCTCTCGCTCGGCGTCGCGATTCTTGGTGATGGCGAGGTCCACGGTGTGCGCCGGTAGAGCAAAGAGCTGCGCGGGGGAATTGACGTAACCCGCGGTTTCGTAATCGTAGAAGAGAAGCAAGGTGTACTCAGGAGAAGGCCCTCCCACAGTGCGCTGTCCGGCGATGGCCAGGATGCTGCCGGAAACTGCACTCTGCGCTTTCGTCAGGAACTCCCACAGCCAGGGATGCGCGAAGCGGGGTCCGTCGATCAGGATGCGTTGTAACTCGGTGTCTGGCTGAGGTGCGAAGCCGTCGATCCAGAAGATGGCCGAAGTGGTGCTGACGCGTCGCGTCCAACCGTCCTCCACGGGCGGCCAGAAGCCCAGCGTGAGCTCGTCGGGACTCGCCATCTGATTCAGATCGAGTCGCAGAGAGGTCGGATAGTTCACATCGTACAAGACGTAATCGTTGGGCTTGTCTGCGGTGGGAAAGGCGGGCAGGGCATTCTGGATCTTCAGGCCGGCGGGGACGATGGCATCCTCGCTGGTGGGATGGGTGCACGAGGAAGCGCTCAACAGGGGCAAGAGGACCCCCAAGAGGAGAAGCCCCACTCCTCCTCGCCAGGAATCCGCGGCACGAGGCAAAAAGGAGCCAAGGTGCACGCGCGCGGGGATTTTCGGGCGTTCGCGGAGCATGATGGTGGTGCGCATGACACCAAGATAAGCAGGAGGGCAGTTCCGGGGCCAGGGGGGAGCGAAAGGCCCCGGATTGCCTGCTTTCCCCCTGGGGGCACGCACAGATCGAGCAGCGCCCTAGGCGCCCAAGTTCCAGAGTTTCATTCCGATGCTCGCGTCGTGCGCGCGGCGCAGCTCGTATTCCCCGGGCCAGATCGAAAGCTCTGCGGTCGCGGTGATTGTGGCCGCGAAGAGGTGACCACCGACCAATGAGAATTCGGGATTGGCGAGAATGGCATGGACGTGGAGAAAGGACGCGCCGTCCTTCCAGGAGAGGTTCCCCGAGAGGCTCAGGAGTTCGTGGGGGCCGGGGAACTGGCGTCGAGTGTACTCCTCGCGCTCCAGATTCCAGTACCCCAGGTCGAGCTTGTCGACGGCTCCGATACCGATCACCGTGGCGTTGGGGATCTTCTGCTCCTTGGCGAATTGCTGGACGGTCTGGATGAGCTCCTCGCCGCGTTGCAAACGCATGAGGAGGCGGTTTCCGTCTTTCTTGAACTCCATGACTGATTCCTCTCCGGTGCTGAATGACGATGATGGGTGGTGCATCCCGAACGGAAATACCACCGGTTGTTAAGGGGAACAGCAACGCATACACTGCCAAACCACGACGGTGTCGCAAAGAGGAGAAGATGACTTTGGCGCACGAATTCTACCAGGGGAAAAATGTCCTGGTTACCGGTGGCTTGGGATTCTTGGGCAGCTCGCTCACGATCGCTCTAGTGAAGGCGGGTGCACGAGTGACCATAGCGGACGCCATGATTCCCCTCTTCGGCGGCAACCGATTCAACGTGGAAGCGGTAAAGGACGAGATAGAGGTCCGGATTCAGGACATCAGGGACCCCGAGCCGACGAAGGCTGCGGTAGTGGGCAAGGACATTCTCTTTCACATTGGAATGCAAACCAGCCACGTCGATTCGATGACCAGGCCGCTATGGGACGTGGACATCAATTGTCGCGGAAACCTCGTTGTCTACGAGGCGGTCCGTCATCATGCTCCGCAATGCCATGTGATCTATGCGGGAACTCGGGGTCAGTATGGAACGGTAGGAAAGACGCCGATCACCGAGGAACATCCCATGCATCCCACCGACATCTACGGGGCGAACAAGGTAGCGGCGGAACTCTACGGCTTCGTCTACGGGAAAGCCCACGGGATGCGATTTACCAGTCTGCGCGTGAACAACACCTACGGACCCAGGCATCAGATGAAGCATGGGAAATACGGCATTCTGAACTGGTTCCTGCGACTGGCCCTCGATGGTGATACCATCTCCATCTACGGAGATGGACTGCAGAAGCGCGACTACAACTATGTCGACGACGTCACCGAGGCCTTCCTGTTGTGCGGAGAGAATGCCGAGAAGACAGTGGGGGAGGCCTACCACTTGGGCGGTGACGAACCGCGCGCGTTCAGGGAAGTGGCGGAGATGGTCATCGAAGCCGCGGGCAGCGGCCACCTGGAACTCACTCCCTGGCCCAAGGAACGCAAGGCGATCGAGACGGGCGATTTCGTGGCGGACCACTCGAAGTTCAGCAAAACGACGGGTTGGCAGCCGAAAACCAAGCTGGCGCAGGGGCTGCCCCTGGCCGTCGAATACTACCGACGCTTCAAAGAACGTTATTGGTGAAAGGGAGCGCTCGATCCCGGCGCTGAGCGCGCGCAGGAAGGACCCTCACCCCCGAAGAGCAGAGAGGTAACATGCAGTTCATCCTGGTCGTTGATCGTAAGCACATCTTCCCCCATCTTGCGCCACAAGGATTTCTCCCCCTGGATGCCGTCGATCTTCCCTCCGTCGAAGATTACGTGTTTTTCGCCGAGCGTGGCTTCATGGAGCGATGCAGTCACTTCAAGCAGATCATCCCCTACATGGTGATCACCTTTGGCGACGACGTGCTCTGCTATCAACGGCGCGCCAAACATACCGAGTCCCGGCTCGGAGGACTTTGGACCCTGGGTTTCGGCGGGCACATCGAACCGATGGACCGCGAAGAGTCGAATCGCAGCGGTTTCATTCACGCAGCGGCCCTGCGCGAACTCAGAGAGGAAACCGGGTTGATCGTCGAGGCCTCGGCGCTCAAGCCACTGGGGTACATCAACTCTGAGCGTGAAGAAGTCAGCCAGGTGCACTTCGGCGTGTTCTTCGAGCTCGATCTGCTCGAAGACGGACGCAGCAAGGAAGAGATCGCCGAACTCGTGAGCGCGCAATCCGAACCGCATCGCGTGGCCTGGCGTTCGCGTTCCCAGCTGCGGCCGGCCCAGGGTGCCCCATCCGCGCCCGACGAGGGCCGCTGGGAGGACTGGACGCTCTATGTCCTGCAGAGCGGCGTGCTCCACCGCGCAGAGGGCTGATCGCGGACAAACAGCGTGGATCTGGCCACCATCTGCCGCGGTATGAGGAGCATTCGAGGGGCGCGATCCCCCGGCTCAAGTCAGAAGCAGTTGCGGAAACTCGCGGAGAAATTGGGTCTGCGGGATAATGCGGTCGGCTCCGGCCAGCTTGGCCCGAATGGGGAGATCCCCCACGAAGTGATCGAGGAACGCGATGATGGCCGGATCGCAGGGGCCAGCCTTGAGGGCGGCGATGAATTCGAGGGCCTCCTCGCCCACGTTGAGATCGATGAAGACGCGGCGCAGCGGCTCACCCTGCGAGCAGCGCTGCAGGGTCTCCTGGCGGGGCACGTGCAGAAGCTGTACGCCGTGCCCTTTGGCCTGCAGCAGAAGCTGCGCCACTAGCGTTTCGTCACGGCTCACGAGGATCAACACGGTGCTTCTCCTGCTCTGTGCGTTCCGCCGCACACGGAAGGGTTCAGGCCAGAAAGCGGCGCGGGTCCAGAATGGCCGCCATGCCCCCGGGAAGTCCCCTGTCCTGGACCCATTGTACGAGAAGGTGGGCCGCTGTGGGAGCAAGATCGAAATCACGCGCCCCGAAGCCGGCAGCGACGAGCAGCCGTTGCCGTTGGGGTGCTGGCCCCACCAGAGGTCTCTTGTCCTTGCCCTGCTTGGTCTCCCAGAGCCCCGAACTCCACACGGTTGCACGATCCAGCGCGGGTAGGAGCGGGTCATGCGAGGGGACATCCGCCGGGGGTAATCCGTTCCGACGGATCCAGCCGCCGGCCAGGGGCCGCCAACTCACACCGAGCCGCTCGTGCCACAGGATAGTGATGGAAGCGCCGAAATCGGCCTCGGGTTGCAGGAGCTGAAAGGGACGCAGCAGCGGATTCAGCGTGCGCTCTGCAAGTTCGGGTGCTAGAAGCTGCAGCGCGGAGTCACTGGCCAGCACCGTCCACTCGGCCTCGATCTCGCCATGACTGGTGGTGACTCCGGTCACGCGATCCCCCTGCAGCACCAACCCTAGCGGGGTCTCTCCCTGGATGACCCGAACGCCTCGGCGGGCAGCCAGCCTCGCCAGTACATCGATTGTCCGCCGTGGATCGACCAGAGCGGCTCCGGGCAACCACAGTCCGGCCCCCTTGGCGGGAAATGTGCCGCGTGGTTCGTGTTGTGCCAGATGGTCCTCGTCGACTTCCTCCGCCGCCAGACCGCGCGGCCTGAGCCGCAATCCCCGTCCCAGTATCCGCGGCGCGAGCGCTTCATCCGCGACCACCAGCATGCCGCAGCGCGCGAGCCCGAGATCCTCTTCGGCTTCTTCGGCCCAATTCTGGTAGGCTTGCGGCGCGGGGGCGGAGAGGTCCGCCAGGGAAGCCAGCTCGTGGTAGCCGTGCAAGAGAGCCGGTGATCGGGCGGAACTGTCGTCGCCGAAGAAGCTGGGAGCGAGCAGCCAGACCTCGTTGTGGCCCGTCTCCTGCATGGAAAGGGCCGCGGCGCAGGCGCTGATGCCTCCGCCCAAGATGAGGATTTCACAGTTTCGCATGGGATCCTCTTTTGAAATCGAAGCCTAGCCGGGCTCGGCGGGCCGTGCAACGATCTGAATGAGCGCGGTCCAAAGCGTGAAGAGAATGCCTCGATTCCCACACGGCCCCTGTGGGATGGTCCCAGGTCTCCAAGGCGGTCGACATTGCGAACTCCACTGAATACTGGTCTGAGCCTCGATTCTCTTCTTGATCGCTACGAAGAGCGCACGCATCTCTTCCGGCCCGACGAGGCCAGAGAGCTGGGCCTCCACCAGTACGACGGCCATTTGGCGCAGATCGGCCGCGACGCGCGGCGAAGCCGTCTTCTCTTCCTTCAGGAGTTGTTGGATGGATTGGGACCCAACCCGGTGGGTCTCGACGCCCGGCTCTTCCACCATGCCTTGAGGAGCGAGATCTGGCGGCTGACCGTACAGCGCAAGGACGAGACCGATCCGATGCACGCGGCCGACCTCGTGGATCCCTCATGCTATCTGCGCTGGGACTATGCTCCTTGGAAAGATCGCGCGCGCGCGTTGCAAAATCATCTCAAACAGATCCCCGACTTTCTTCCTGTGGTGCGTGAAGGACTCGAAGAGGAACTCTCCGGTCCGGCGGTCAACACCGCTCTCTCCGTATTCAAGGGTCTCGAAAGCTTTGTGCGCACCGGACTTCTGCAGGCAGCTCGCAAGGCAGGCCCGCTTCCTCGCGGTTTTGAATCCAGCGTTCAGGCGGCGGCGAACGCAATCAAGAGTCATCTTTCGTTCTTGGAACGAGAGGCGCTTCCGCGTACCCACCAAAATTTCGCCATGGGCAGCGCGGGCCTGGAGGGAATGCTGCGCGAGCAAGAGGGGCTGGATCTCGAATTGGACGAAGTCGTGCGAGCGGGTGAGGAAGAACTAGATCGTAATCGTCTGGAGCTGGAAGAACTCTGCCAAGAGTACCGCCCGCGGGCGAAGCCCAAAGAGGTTCTCGAGTCCATCGCCAAGGGAGTCTCCTGGCCCATGGATCTTCCACAGCGGGGATCTGAGATCCTGAATGAGCTATACGAGTTCGTGCGCGGGCGCGAGCTGGTGAGCATCCCCAACGACAGCCGACCGGGGATCGACGTAACTCCTCCCTGGATGCGCTGGGCCATCGCATCCCTGGAGGATCCGGGTCCCTTTGCCCCGGCGCAGCTGCGCGCCTGGTACTACGTGACTCCTCCTGAGGAGTCTTGGCCGGCCGCGCGCAAGGAACGCTGGCTCTCGATGTTCAACGATTCGCGCCTGCGCGTGATCACCGGGCATGAGGTCATGCCGGGGCATTTTCTCCATGCACTGCACGTGCGTCGCGCTCCCAGCCGGGCCACTCGGCTTTTCGCGGTCTGCTATCACTTCTGGGAGGGGTGGGCACACTACGGTGAGCAGTTGTTGGCCGAGGAATCGTTCCGCAAGGGCGATCTCGAGTTCGCAATCATCCAGCGGCATGCGGCTCTGGAGAGAAGTGGCCGATTGATGTGCAGCGTAGGCCTGCACACCCGCTCCTGGGACCTCGCCGAAGCCAAGCGCTTCTTGACCGGCCACTGCTATGTGAACGAGGTTTTGGCGCAGTGCGAAGCCGAGCGAGGGTGCTTCGATCCACAGTACCTGGGTTACACCCTGGGGAAACTACTCCTGCTCAAGTTGCGCAAGGACGTCCACCAGATCGAGAAGGGCCACTTCTCCTTGAAGTCCTTTCACGACCGGGTGCTTTCGGCCGGGGCTCCGCCGCTTTCACTCCTGCGCGAGGAAGTTTTCGGACTGCGCGACCGCAAGCTCCTCTGAGCGCATCCACTCGCCGGTGTGATTTTCTTCACTCAGACTTCTTTGTCTCGAGCTTCTCGTAAGGTGAATCCTCGGGCTCGTCCCTATCGTAGCTCTCGCGATAGCGCGGCCTGTGCGCTGCGGCAAAGGTCTCCGTGAAGGCAGCCGTGAGCGGGGTCCCGTCGAGATCGTCACCGATCGGTGTATTCTCCATCGCCAAGAGCGTGGGAGCGAGGTCGTACACTTTGGTGAAGCTCAGTGTCTTTCCCTTTGCGATCCCGTGCCCGTAGAGGATCAACACTCCATGGGGCTCGGGTTGGGAAACGGGCACCATTTTTCCCTCCGCATTCTCTATCTCCTCGATTCCGAAGCCGCGCTCGCTCATCACGATCAGAGTAGCGTTCTCGTCGAGAGCGTCGAGGACCTTGCCCAGCTGCTCGTCTACCCAGGCGTAGGTCTCGTTCACCGTATCGCGGAAGCGCCGGGTGTTGGGGTTCTTGGCGATGATTCCCTCCGGATGGATGAAATACCAGTACACCGGAGAGACCACAGCTGGGAGCTCCAAGAAGCAGGCCGTGATCTCGGGCTCGTAGTGCTTTTTCAGATAGAGCGCCATGTCCAGATAACTGAGATCGGTCTGATGGGTGAGGGCGAAGTCGCGCATGGGATTTTCCAAACTCCGAATCGACCCCAGAGCTTGGTCGTAGGCCATGGAGAACTCCTTCTCGTTCAGAACGAAGAATCGCGTAAGCTCTTCCCTGGTGATGGAGTCGGCGGGGCGATAGAGCCCCTTCACTTCCTCAGCCAGCGCATTGGGGTAAGTCTGCCGCTGCCCCGCTTTCGGGTGGAAGGTCACCTCACTCGTCTCCGACCAGCGATTGGGAAATGCCATGTTGCTGATGACGTAGCCTTCGACGGCTTCGGCCGGAAAGCTGATGGGCAGGCCCACCACCGCGACACTATGCTCGTTGCGCGAGAACATTTGCCAGATATCGGTGGTCTTGCGGGAATCCGTGCGAGAGGGGCAGACGAGTCCGCCGGACGAGGTCTCGAAACTCCCGTAGATATGGTGCTTCGCATCCTCTTTCCCGGTCTGGATGCTGGCCCAGAGAGCACCGACGGCCAGTGGATCCTCTCCCTGGGGGTCGGCCCGCGTTCCTCCCTCCACGATCTTGCGGAAATTGGGGAGCTTCCCCTGATCCATGAGCGCATCCAGACGGCTCCACTCCAAGGAGGAGACGCCGAGGAGGAAGATCTCCGAGGGATCGCTGGCCGGATCGTTTCCTCGGCTGCACGACACGAGAAAACCCGCGCACAAGCTCAGGCAGAGGCCAAAAACGAAGAGTCGAAGGGGCTTTTTCGTGAACATGATCTCCCATTCACCATCTTCGAAGTAAAATTGGTTGCCACCCAGGCCTTGGCGAGAAGGGCCCAAGCGCTTTCCTTATCATCTGCGGCCCCGTCCGGGTCGCAGTCTCTTTATTCTAAAGGAGAGAGAATTGGTCGGCGACTTGGAAAAACTGGAAAAGCTGGGCGCTCTTCGAGAAGCTCTGTGTGCCGAGATCGGCAAACGAATCGTGGGACAGCACGCCGTCATCGACGAGCTGCTCATCACGCTCTTCGCGGGCGGCCACGTCCTGCTCGAGGGAGTTCCTGGTCTGGCGAAGACTCTGCTCATCAGCACCGTCGCTCACGCCATGGACCTCGAGTTCCGGCGCATTCAATTCACTCCCGACCTCATGCCCAGCGATATCACGGGCTCGGAGATCCTGGAAGAGGACCAGTCGACCGGTCAGCGGGTCTTCCGCTTTGTGAAGGGGCCAGTGTTCGCCAACATCGTGCTCGCGGACGAGATCAACCGTACTCCCCCCAAGACTCAATCGGCACTCCTGCAGGCGATGCAGGAGCGTCAGGTGACTGCGGCCGGGCAGACCCACGATTTGGGCCGGCCCTTTTTCGTGCTCGCCACCCAGAATCCCATCGAACAAGAGGGCACCTATCCGCTACCGGAAGCTCAGCTCGATCGTTTCATGCTGAACATCAAGATCGACTATCCCGATCTGAATGAGGAAATGCAGGTGGTCACACGCACCACCGGACCCATGGAGGAGGAGCTGCACACGGTTGTGCGCTCGGAGGAGATCCAGGAGTACCAGACTTTGGTGCGCAGCGTGCCGGTGGCCGAGAACGTGGTGGAGTTCGCGGTGCGTCTGGTTCGCCTCAGCCGTCCGGGAACGCATCAGGCGCATCAGAAAGCCGAGGAATTTCTCGCCTGGGGAGCGGGTCCGCGAGCCGCGCAGTTCTTGGTGCTCGGCGCCAAGGCGCGGGCGGCGCTGCAGGGGCGACCCACCCCGAGCCTGGACGACGTGCGTGCGGTCGCCCTGCCCGTTCTTCGTCACCGCCTGGTCACGAACTTCCGCGCCGAGGCGGAGGGACTGAGCAGGGACGATCTCATCGTGACTTTTCTGAATTCCGTTCCCGGCGATCTCTAGGAGAGAGCCTTGGCCACTCCGCGTGACATGCTGCTGGACCCCGAACTTCTGGGTCGTCTGAAAAGCCTGGATCTCATCGCCCGCAGTTTGGTCGAGGGGTTCCTGGTAGGTCTGCACCGCAGTCCCTACCACGGTTTTTCCGTGGAGTTCGCGGAATACCGGCAGTACATCCCCGGCGAGAGCACTCAGAACATCGACTGGAGGGTCTTCGCCAAGACCGATCGTCACTACGTGAAGGTCTTTCAGGAGGAGACCAATCTAATGGCAAGAGTGCTCCTGGACGTCTCCGCTTCGATGGACACTCCGCCGGCCGAGGGGCTGCCATCCAAGTTGCTCTACGCCAAGTTGCTCGCGGCCGCGCTGTCCTATCTGCTCTTGAAGCAGAACGATGCGGTGGGGCTCGTGACCTTCGACACGAAAGCGCTGGAGATGATTCCTCCGCGCAGCTCACGCAAGCAGCTGATGCATCTGATGGCTCGCTTGCAGAACGCAAGCGTGGGCCGACGCACCCACGTGGGCCAGGTGCTGAGCGAGATGGCGGACCGCATGTGGCGGCGAGGGCTCGTCATCGTCATCAGCGATCTCATCGACGATCCCGAGACCGTACTGCGTGGTCTGAAGCATTTTCGCCACCGTCAGCACGAAGTCCTCGTCTTTCACGTCCTCGATCCCCGCGAGCTGGACCTGGACTTCGCCCGGCAAGCGCGCTTCGTCGATCCCGAAGGCGACTTCGATCCCATCAGCGCACAGCCGTGGCACTTGAAGGAGAGCTATGCCGCGGAGGTGAGCGCCTGGCGCAAGCACCTGGGTCGAGAGTGCGGGATGCACCAGATCGACTATGTACCGCTCACGACGGAGACTCCATTCGACGTTGCGCTCATGGCATATCTGGCCAAGCGTGCGCGCCTGGGCTAGGAGCTGGCGTTGAATTTTCTCCATCCCGCATTTCTCTTCGGACTCCTCGCGGCGGGCATTCCGATTCTGCTGCACTTTCTGCGTCGCAGGGAAGTTCAGGAAATTCGCTTCGCTCCCATGCGCTTTCTCAAGCCCTCGCAGGAGCAGCAGAGCCATCGCCTGAGGCTGCGGCGCCTGCTCCTTCTGGCCCTACGCGTGGCGGCGCTGATCTGCGTGGTCTTGGCCCTGGCGCAGCCGACGGTCACCGGCGGTCTGTCCTGGCTCGCTCCGGCTGGCAGGGGAGTGAGTGTTTTGGTGATGGTGGACGACAGCGCATCGATGCGCGCGCAGGCCTCCGGCGGATCGCTCTTCGACCTCGCGCGAGAAGAGGCAGGCGAGATCGCGACTGGGCTTTCCGCCAGCGACGAGTTCGCCCTCGCCGTGTTCGACAACAGTCTCCATCCCTTGCTCGAAGACTTCGTGCGCGATCCGAATCTGGCGCTGGCCCAGCTGAGGTCGCGGGAGTGCGGCTTCTCCGCCACTTCCTACGCCGCCTCCCTCGACAAGGCTCTCGATTTCCTGGAGCGGGCCGCTCATCCGCACCGGGAAATCTATTTGGTGAGTGACTTTCAGCGCGCGCCCGCAGATTCCGTGGCGCGTGGGACTCTGGCGAAACGCCTGGCCCAGCATCCCGACACCCACGTCTTTTTGCGCCAGGCGGCGGCAGAGCCGTTCGTGAACCGGCAGGTGGAGCAGGTGCGACGCCCCGCGTCGCTCTTGCACCCAGGGGAAACGGCCGAGATTTCGGTGAGTGTGCGGCAAGATGGAAAGAAGCCGCTGCCGGTCCAGGTATTCCTGACGGTGCAGGGGGAAGCGATGGGAGAGACCGAGATCCAGCTGAACGAGGGGGAGAGCGGGAGTCACTCGTTTCCGGTAACTCTGCCCGAGGCCGGAGACTTGTCCGGCTCGGTACGCTTGCGGCCAGATCGTTTTCCCCCCGATGACCAGCGCTTCTTCGTGGTGGAGGTCACCGACCGCGTCCCGGTCCTGGTCCTGCGCGGCTTCCCCCAGACCGAAGCGCGTCGCGACCCGCTACTCTTTTTAGCTGCGGCCTTGGATCCTGATGCGAGCGCCGCGGGAGACTTTGCGCTCACGAGCGTGGACTGCTCCCGTCTCGACGTGGAAACGCTCTCTTCCTACCGAGTCGTTCTCGCCGCGGATCCGGAGGGTTTCGGGGCGGCGCGCTTGGCCGCACTCACCGACTACTTGCGCAGTGGCGGCACCATGCTCCTCTTCTGCGGCGACCCTCGCGAACGGGAGTACGCCAACGAGAAGTTGCTGCCAACCTGGACGACCGCACGCCTGAGCTCCTTCCGCGGGGGCGAGGAGAGCATCGAGCATCTGGAAGTGGTGGCTCGCAATCACCCCATATTCCAGGGCTTCTCACGCGAGGAGATCGAAACGCTGGAGGAGGCCAAACTGCGCGATTTCTACCGGATCGAAGGACAGGATGGGCAGCCGTTGGTCGAATATCGCGGGGGAGGGGTAGCGGTCAGCGAACTCCCGGTGGGCGAGGGGAGGCTTCTGCTCTGTGGTTTCCATCCCTCCGCCACTTCGGGTGATCTGCCTTTCTCGCCCATGTTCCTTCCCTTCGCTCAACGGGCAAGCGCCTATCTGGCCACGACCGCCGGCGGAGCTTTGCACCGAGAGGTCGAAGTGGGTCATGAGCTTTCGTGCGAAGCGCCCGGCGGCCTGAAGGCCGAGTCGCGGGTGGAGCTCCGTACTCCGAACGCGCAGCTGTTGCCAGTGGAGATCGATGCCACCGCTGCTCCGCCCCGGCTGCGCCTGGGGATGATCGCCCAACCGGGTCTCTACGAAGTCCAGATCGACGGCTCGGCGTGGGCGCAGTTCGCGGCCAACGTTCCTTCCTCGGAATCCGAGCGCAGATTCACGGCCCCCGAGGACTTCTCCCGTGCCGTCTTCGGTCCCTCGGCTCGCGGCGTCCGCGCCCTGAAAGGCGAAGATGTGGCGCAAGATCTCCAACGCGCGCGCACTGGCCGGCCCATCCACCGTCTATTTCTGCTTTTGGCGGGGCTCCTTCTGCTCGCCGAAAGTCTTTTGGGGAGGCGCGTTTCGCTCGGGAGCGAAGGCTGAGGGAACGCGCGAAATTCGGGATTCCTCACGCCATCCTTGCAATTCGGGCCCCAAGCGCGCTATTCTCAGCTGGGCTCCAAAAACGCTCGATTCGTGTCCCCAAAGTCCTCGGGCTTGAGTACAACATACTGTGAATGCTCGTACTTCCTGGACTTATGAGCCGTCTCGACTCAACTACGCTCTGGTGAACGCGAAGTCCTAGGTCGCGGAACACCAGCAGGTCAATCTAGGGAGGCACACATGCGATTTTTGCGCACGATGCTCGTTGCCGTGTTCGTGCTGGGGGCTCTGGTCCCCGCAACGATTGCACAAGGCATCGAGATCTCTGATTACATTGGTTACGCTTGGGAGACCGGCGGATTTCCGCCGAGCGATCCGGGAGACGTTCTGCAGTTCGTCGGGGTGGCCGATTTCATGGACCCCATCGCGGGCGTCGATCTGTCCACTGAAGAAGTCACCTATTACGTCTACGGGCTCACCAGTTTGGGCGCGTCCGCGGACGATCCGTATACGGGCTATACCACCTATTACTACAGCGGCGGCATCCTCGAGATGTATCGAGACGCTGCGAAGAACGCGGACTACGGGATCAATCCTCCCAACGGAACCGTGCCCTCGACCTTCACCGATGGCACCCTGTTGCTGAAGGGTGCCTTCACCAGTTTCGCCATCACCTTCAATCAATTTGGTGCTGCGAGCTACGGTGGTCAGGCCGACGGTCTGGCCGGAACACTCATCACCAGCTGCAGCGGTTGCATCTACTCCTGGGGCGGCGCCTACACCGCCGATGTGGGAGCGCAGTTTCCCGATGGCGATAGTGGATACGACATGCAGCTCGACGGGATTCTCCAAATCGACTCCGCCGTGCCCACAACGGACGCGAGCTGGGGTACCATCAAGTCTCAATACGGCAACGGCAGCCAACGCTAAGGAGGACAACTGATGAAGAAGATGCTCCTTGCCCTCTGCTGCGTGCTCCTGATTGGCGTGCCGCAGATCGCTTTTGCGCAACAGGCCTTCGACTTTCTGGGTCAGGCCAACATCCCCACGACCCTGGGAGACCCCCTGTCCATGTACGGGGTAATACAGGAGGGATCCAGCCTGGTCGTGCCGCCGCTTCCGTTGGATTTTGCGAACTATGACTACACAATCGTAGTCACGGGGGCCAATCTCCTGACGGATAACGGCAATGCCCAGACCTTCGCGTCTGGCGTCATCACCATTTATGAGGACAACGCGACAGTTGCGGACTATGCCAATACCGGCACATTCACCGATGGCACCGCAATTCTCTCCGGGGTTATCTCCGGGATGTCCCGTACGGATGTCACTCTCACCATTCCACCGTTCGCGCGCCAGATCACCATTCTGGGCACGGTGGACTGGACCGGGGGAACGCATCTAGACGATCTCGCCCCGGCCGATCAGACCAACTGGCCGTTCTTCGCCGCCGGGAATCGTGAGGCCGGCAACGTCGAGCCCGGTTTCGACGAGCAGTGGGACGGCAAGGTCGAGCCGCAGGAGCCGGTGGTGGGTTCTCCGTCCACCAGCTTCGGTGGGCTCAAGGCAGGGTTCGACAACTAGGAACTCCATGCGCCGCGTCCTGAAGCGGCGTGGATTCGAGTTCGAGCAGTGTAGGGGCCAGCCCAGGAGGGCTGGCCTTCTCCTTTGAAATCTTTTCTACTGTAAGTATGAAACGGCGCGATACCTCATCCTCCTTTCTGTGGCGCGAAGGACGCGTACTTCTTCTGCACCGAAAAGAGAGTATGCGCTCGTATCCCGGGCTGTGGTCCGTCATCAGCGGCAGGGTCGAGGACGGAGAGACTCCCTTGCAGACGGCGCGGCGCGAAATCCGGGAGGAGACGGGCTACGCGGGAGAGGGGCTGCGTCCTCTGGCCGCCGCCGCGCCCTTCGAGGTCTACGAAGAAAAGCGCGACACAGAGTGGAGAGTGCATTCCTTTCTCTGGTTGCTCCACTCGGATGGTCCTCCGCAGCTCAACGAGGAGAACGACGAGTTCCGTTGGCAGAAAGACCCGCGGATGCCGGAGTTGAAGACGGTGCCCCATCTCACGGAGGCGCTGCTCTCGCTTCTGCCAGAATCCCCTCAGCAGTTGCTCGAGGCCGTCCGCAGGCTGCGCGCCGATCGCGAGCACGGGGCGGCGCAACTCGCGGCGCAGCTCTTGGACGAGTTCGAAGATCTGGTGTCCGTCCTTCACGACTGGCCGCAGCTCGTGGTCGCGGCAAGAGCGTTCGCGAATGCTCGACCGGCCATGACACCCCTGGCGCGCATGAGCTGGCGTTGGCTTGCCGGAATGGGGCCCCTCGAACTCGCAGAGAGCTCTCTGCCTCATAGTGCGCCGCTGCTTGCTCAGGACCGAGAGAGTCTGCGTACGCGTGCGCACGATCTGCGCGTGGCCTACCAACGAGCGCTCGCGCTCAGCGCGTCCGCCGGAGCACGCCGCATGCAAGATATCCGGACAGTTGCGACCTTCTCTTATTCCAGTACGGTGGGTGACGCTTTTCGTTTGGCCAGAGAATCCGGACATGGACCCGCGCGCGTGTTTGTCTCTCGTTCCTTGCCCGGTGGGGAGGGGGTCGCCTTCGCCGAACAGCTCGCCGCGTTGGGTTACGAGCCCACGCTTCTTTCCGACGAAGAGCTGGTGATGAGGATCGCCGAAGCCGAACTCCTCTTGCTGGGTGCGGATTCAGTTTTTCCGGACGGAAGCTTCGCCAACAAGATCGGCACCGCGCGTCTTGCGAAAGCGGCCAAGGCCAAGGGAGTCGAGGTCGTGGTGTGTGCGGACTCCTTCAAGAGGGCCGTCTCGCGCGAGGAATTCGTGGCGGAAACCATCGCCGACAAAAGGGGGCAGAGCCCGCTCTTCGAAATCGTAGAATCCTCCGCGGTGGATGCGGTGCTCGACGAGTCGGCGCTGGGCGCAGATCGCGCGATTTGAACCGGGGGACTACCTTATGCCCGTCATGAATGACGCCGAGCTGATCTATCTCGACAACAACGCCACCACGCGCCCCGACCCGAGAGTCATCGAGGCGATGATCCCTCTCTACCGGGAGAATTGGGGCAATCCGGGCAGCCATCATCGCCGCGGGGACCAGGTCGCAGCGCTGTTGCGCAAGGCGCGCCGTCAAGTGGCCGCGGCTTTCGGATTCTCCCCCCGAGAAGTGGTGTTCACTGCGGGCGGGACCGAGGCGGACGTCCTGGCCCTGCGTGGGGTAGTCCTCGCAGCGGATGAGCCACGCCATCTCGTGGTCTCCGCCATCGAACATCCCGCGGTCCTCACCACTGCCGAACAACTCGAGAGCGAAGGGGCTTGCGAACTCTCGCGGCTCGATGTCGATGGTGAAGGACGCGTGGATCCCGCGCAATTGAGGGAGCTGCTGCAGCCGCATACGGTCTTGGTGAGCGTCATGACCGCGAACAACGAAACTGGCGTCATTCAGCCCATCGAGGAACTGGCTATGCTCGCGCACGGAGCGGGCGTTCTCTTTCACACCGACGCAGTCCAGGCCGTGGGGAAGATCCCGCTGGGCGAGATCGCGGCCCAGGTAGATCTGCTCTCGTTCTCCGCGCACAAGTTCCACGGACCGAAGGGCGCCGGAGCTCTCCTGGTGCGGGATGGCGTCCCATTCTACTCGCAGATTCAGGCCGGAGGACAGGAGGGTGGTCGAAGGGGAGGCACCGAGAACCCGGCCGGAATCATCGGTCTGAGCACCGCGCTGCAACTCGCGCTCTCTCTCATGGATGAGGCGGCGAGCCGGATGAAGGCCCTGCGCGAACATTTGGAATCCGGTCTCGAGAAGAGCATCGAGAGTCTGAAAATCACCTCGAAGGCTTCCGAGCGAAGCTGCAACACGACGCACTTCACGGTGGAGAATATGGAAGCGGGAGCCCTGCTGACACTCCTGGACGAGGCGGGGATCGCCTGTTCGGCCGGCTCCGCATGCAGCACTGGCAGCCTCAAACCCAGTCACGTCTTGCTGGCACAGGGTCTGGTTCCCGCGCGGTTGCATGGTGCGTTGCGGCTCTCGCTCAGCCGCGAGACGACCCCAGAAGAAATCGACCGCGTGCTGGAGCTTCTGCCGCCCCTGGCGACGCGACTTCGCAGCTTGAGCATGGGGGGCAGGGGATGAACGCGGGCGCTCCGGCCGCCAACCAGCTCTCTCTGGACTCTCTCGATCGCATCCTCTCGATTGGCGATCTAAGTTCCTGGTTCGCAGGAAAATGGCAGGAAACCGGTCCGGAAAGCTGGGCGGCTAGTGGGCTGCGAGGCAGCGCCCTCTCGTGTCTACTGAGCGCGCTTTACTCGCGCCGCGAGAGCCAATGGTTGATCGTCGCATCCGGACTGGAGGAAGCGGAGGCGATCTGTGACGACCTGGAAATCCTGAGCCGCGCCCCGGTCACTTACCTTCCGGAATTGGAAATCTTGCCCTTCGATCGCCGCTCTCCCACGCGCGAGATTCTCGCCACCGTACAGTCCGGCCTGCACACTTTGGAAACGGGGGTTCCGGGCTTCTTCGTGACTACGATCTACGGCCTCAGGCACAAAGTGATGTCCCCCGCTCGGCTCCGCCGGCATCGCCTCGTTCTAAGCCGCGGTGAGAGCGTGGACACCGATGCCTTGCAGGAGAAACTGGTCGCGTTGGGTTACCGGCCTGCCGGTCTGGTGGAAGCTCCCGGCGACATGGCGCTACGCGGAGGGATTATCGACGTCTTCAGCCCGGGCCAGGAATTTCCCGTGCGCATGGAATTCTTCGGCGACGAGTTGGAGAGTATTCGGAGTTTCGAAACGGCCGACCAGCGCTCGACCGGCGAGCTAGAGCGCGCCACGATTCTTCCCGCGGGGCCCTTCGTAGTGGACGACGACACGCTGCTCGAGGCTCTCGCGCGCGTGGAATCGATGGAGGAGTTTTCCCAAGACGATCGAACCCACCTCATCGAGAAACTACAGGATAGATTGCACTTCGCGGGAATGGAGAGTCTCGCTCCCTTCTTCCACGAGCAGTCCACGCTTCTCTCGTACCTTCAGCCCGATGCGCCCGTCGTCTTCGTTTCGCCGGACGACCTGGGCAAGCGAAGCGAAGAGCTGGATCGCGAGACCCAGAGGGTGCGCGGCGACCGGCTCGCCCACGGCGATCCGGTTCCCGCGGCAAGGGAGCTCATGGCCACGCTCGAAGTGCTCGAGAGCGAACTCGAGGGGCGCTCCCGGCTGTGGTTGGGCGAGATCGTGCTTCCCGGCAGCACGAAAGGCCCTCTCTCACCACCCGCCGGCAGCCGGACGCTCCAGCTGCACACGCGCACCCAGGAGCGCGGCAAAGGGGAGGTGGGGAAGCTGCTCGAGGAGAGCTCGGCGCTCGCGAAGAGCGGTCAGGGAGTGTTCCTATTCTGCGGAAATCGGGGCCAGACAGAGCGCATGAGCGAACTCTTCGAGGAATTTGATCCCGAGCGGAGCTTCCTGCGACCACAGCTGCGGGTGGGCAGCCTACACGCGGGCTTCAGCTGGCCAGAGGCAGAGCTGGCCATCTTCACCGATCACGAATTTTTCGATCGCTACCGGAGGCCCGTGCGCCGACCCCGCTTTCACGGGACCGCGCGCGTCAAGGATCCCAAGACTCTCCACTCAGGCGACTTCGTGGTGCACGCCGAGCACGGGATCGGTCGCTATCTTGGCTTGCGTAAGATCATGGTCGAGGGTGTCGAGAACGAGTTCTTGTTACTCGAGTACGCGGAGAAGGACCGGCTCTATCTTCCCACGGACAAGCTCTTGCTCCTGGAGCGATACGAGGTTGGCGAGAGCGGCGATCCCAACCTTCACAAGCTCGGATCCGGCCAGTGGGAGCGCACTCGTAAGCGGGCGCGCAAGGCGATTCGCGCCATGGCGCAGGAACTACTGTCGCTCTACGCGGCGCGTAGCGCGCTTCCCGGTCACGCCTTCCGAGAGGACACACATCTGCAACAGGAGATGGAAGCCTCCTTTCTCCACGAGGAGACCAGGGATCAACTCAGCGCTGTCGAGGCGGTGAAGAAGGACATGGAGTCCCCACGCCCCATGGATCGACTCGTCTGTGGCGACGTCGGATTTGGGAAGACCGAAGTTGCGATGCGAGCCGCCTTCAAGGCGGTGATGGACGGCATGCAGGTAGCGTTGCTGTGTCCCACCACCATTTTGGCCGAACAGCATGGAGAGACCTTTGCGCAGAGAATGCGCGAATTTCCCGTGCGCATCGAGGTTCTGAGTCGGTTCAAATCGCGCAAGGAGCAGAAGGAGACCCTGAAGAGACTGCTCAAGGGCGAGATCGACATCCTGGTGGGGACGCATCGTCTCCTGGGCCGCGACGTGAAGTTCGCCAAGCTCGGGCTCTTGGTGGTGGACGAGGAGCAGAGATTCGGGGTGCGGCATAAGGAGAGACTCAAGGAGATGCGTAAGCAGGTGGACGTGATGGCTCTCTCCGCCACGCCCATCCCCCGTACTCTCTACTTATCTCTCATGGGAGCCCGCGACATGTCCATCATCGCGACTCCGCCGCGCGATCGTCTCCCCATTCATACCGAAGTGGTGCCCTATCGTGAAGACGTCATCGAGGAGGCCATTCTGCGAGAAATGCACCGCGGCGGGCAGGTCTTCTTCGTGCACAACCGGGTGGAAACGATCGATGCCATGGCGGAAGTCGTGGGACGCATCGTTCCTCACGCTCGCATCGCGATCGCACACGGTCAGATGAAAGAGGCTCAGCTCGAACAGATCATGCGTGATTTCCTGGCGCGCAAGTACGACGTCCTGGTGACCACGATGATCATCGAGAGCGGTCTGGACATGCCGAACGTGAATACGATTCTCATCGATCGTGCCGATCGCCTGGGATTGAGTCAACTGTACCAGTTACGGGGACGCGTAGGTCGCAGCCGGCATCTGGCCTACGCGCATCTCATGACTCCCTCCGGGACGACCCTCGCCCCAGACGCGCGCAAACGGCTGGCCGCGATCCAGGAGTATACTGATCTTGGCAGCGGTTATCGCGTTGCTATGCGGGACCTGGAGATCAGGGGGGCGGGCAACATTCTGGGAGAGGCCCAGCACGGCCACATCGCGACCATCGGTTTCGATCTTTACTGCAAGCTCCTCGAGGAGGAAATTCTGGATCTCAAGGGCGAGGGTCTACCCCGTCTGCACGACATCAAGGTGGAGCTGCAAGTGGGGGCCTATCTGCCCGACGAGTACCTGCCCGAACCGGAAGAGAGGATTCGCTGGTATCGCGATCTGGGCCGCGTCTCCGACGAGGAGGAGCTGGATCTCTTGGCTGAGGAACTGCGCGATCGATTCGGCCCTCCGCCCCAGCCCACCAAGAACTTGCTGGATATCACGCGAATCAAGCTCCGGGCGCTCCGCGCAGGGATCGAGGACGTGAGACGCGTTCGACGGGGCGTGCGCATGCTTTTTGGTGGCGGAACCAAGCCGAACGCCTCTATTCTTAACAACTTGGCCGGAACCCAAATGCCGCGATTGGCGTTCAACGCCGTGGATCGCCTGGAAATGACCGTTGAGGCGTCGCGGGAAGATTCCTTGGTGGCATCCTTGGTGGTGCTGGAAAAGCTCGCCGAATCCGAAAATTGACCTCAGACATTCACGGGGACTTCCTCGAGGAGATGGAAATGGTTTCTCTCGTATCACACACCTCGCGTCGAGGCAGACTTGCGCTCCTTCTACCGATTCTCTTGACCCTCTTTCTCCCAGCCTGCGGAAGTGGTGATCACGAGAAGATCCCCTTGGCGAAGATCGGGGATGACACGATCACGCTCGCACAGTTCGAGAGAAAAGTATCCGAGGTAAATCCCAAGTATCTGCCCGACGACATCATGACCAAACAGGGTAAGCTCGATTTTCTCGACGCCATGATCAACCGGCGTGTGATGGAGAGGAAGGGCGAGGAGCTGGGATACGCAGAGAATCCAGGCATGAAGCAAACTCTGGAGCTCATCAGAGCGAACGCGGCAATGCGACTCATGAGGTTGGAGCTGGTGAAGGGCAAGAGCGAGATTACCCCCGAAGAGATGCGGGCGTATTACAAGAACTTCTGCCGCATCCTGCGTATCTCCTACATGGTCTTCGATACCAAGGAAGAGGCCGAGAAGGCGAGGAACCTGGTTCTGGGTGGCGAGATGTGGGAGAACGTCGCCGCAGGCATGGAATCGGGAGACCCCGGCCCCGGCGGGAATTGGACTGCGTCCTTGCGCTACGGAACGGTTCCGGATGATGTCGAACAGGCCGCCTTCGCGTTGAAGCCCCACGAACTCAGCCAACCGATCCGCAACGCAGCCGGATATTTCCTGATCAGACTGGATGGGGAGGAGAAAGACGACAAGGTACTTCCTTTCGATCAGATGAAGGACAAGATTCGCCAGAGCGTTCACGACCAAGCTCTGAATCTCGCGTCGATGAAGTTCAACGATGAAGTACTCGATAAGCACAAGTTCAAGCTGAACGAAGACGTGTTGAAGATCCTCTTCGACGCTCTGCCCATGGACAAGCCGTTGCTCCCGGTTCCTCCCAAGGAGGAGTGGCCGGACTTGAAGATCAAGCCCGGCGACATGAACAAAGTTCTGATGAGTTGGGATACTGATAGCTGGGATCTGCGGCGCTACTACGATTACTACAAGGCAACGGCATGGCTGGGCCGTCCCCGACGCGACAAACGCCTGGGTGGCTTGCGGAGTTCCCTGATTGACATTGCGAGCAAGGCGATCATGCCGATCGAGGCCAAGGAGCGAGGCTATTACGACCGGCCCAAAGTCAACGATCTCGTGCGAGTCCGAAAGCAGCAGATGATCGTCAACAAACTCCACGAGGATCTCATCTCGCCCGACGTGAAGCCCACCGATGAGCAGTATCAAAACTACTGGGAGGAGCACAAGAAGGAGTTCCAGAAGCCCCCCAGCCATGAGGGAGTCGTGATCGTGAATCACGACGAGGCCAAGATTCGCGCTGCGCGCAAAGAGGCCACCAAGACGGGCGATTGGAGCGATCTCGTAGAGAAGTATGGCGAGGCATCCCTGATGCCCAAGGATCAAGGCGCCCATTGCGGACCGTTCACCGAGGCCAACAGTGATCCTCGCACTCCCCTGCTCTGGCAGCAGAAGGAAGTCGGAGAGATCTGCGATCCCATGCAATTGAGCGACGGCACCTGGGGAATCGGACGTCTCGACAAGATCCGGCCGGCTGAGGACGTTTCTTTCAAGGACGCGTTCGCCCAAGTGCGTGCGAAGGTCGAATCCCAGGTCTCCGAGAAGATCTTCCAGGAAAAGGTGGGGGCGTGGCGCAAGGAGTATGGGGTCGAGACCTTCCCGGAAAACCTGAAGAAAGCGGTACTCAAGCCGCAAACCGCTGAAGGGGCAGCGTCGAAGGAAACGGAAGAGGTTTCATGATCTGCGATCCGCAACGAGCTCTGCGCCGTTGGGGCCTCGTGTCGTGCCTACTGCTGACACTGGGTCTTGGCCTGCGGGTGATTCCCGCGCACGCCCAGGGGCCCGAGTTGGTGGATCGTATCGTGGCGGTGGTCGACGACGAGTCCATCCTGGCCAGCGACCTGCAACGCGAGGTTGAATCGTACAAGTTCGATCAGTCGCAGCAGGGCCAGTCCACGAAAGAAGACGACGCCACCATTCGCAAGGAGATGCTAGATCGGCTCATCGATGTGAAGCTGCTGGTGGCGCAGGCCAAATTGGATGGCATCGAGGTGAAAGACGAGGAAGTCGACCAGGCGGTGGCGCGCAGCCTGGATGACATCATCTCGCGCTTCGGTACCAAAGCAGAGCTGGTCAAGGAGCTGGCCCGCAATGGAATGACCTTCGACGATCTGCAGGCTCGCAACCGCGATCTCATTCGTAACCGGCTCTACACCAGCCGCATGATCTCGACGCACATTCGTCCGCTCATCGAGGTACGCGAAGACGAAGTGCGAGAGTTCTACAAGGACCACCTCGATGAAGTGCCCCACTCTCCAGAGACCATCACGGTTTCCAACGTCTTGGTCGTGCCTCAGCCCGAAGAGAAAGCCCAGAAAGCACTGACAGCCAAGCTGGACGCCATTCACTCCGCCTTCGACGCCGGCAAGAGTTTTGACGACATCGCGAAGCAGTACTCCGAGGGGCCCAATGCGAAGAACGGTGGGCTTCTGGGTTCCTTCAACAAGGGAGACCTCTTCCATCCCGTGCTCGAGGAGATGGCCTGGTCGCTCCCGGTGGGGAAAGTCTCCGATCCGGTGACCACCGAACTTGGAGTGCACATTCTGAAGGTCGTGGATCGTACTGACACCAAAGTGACTCTGCGGCAGATCCTCCTGCGGGTTCCCATCACCGACGCGGACTGGGCGAGGGCAAAGGATCGGGCGGAGGAGGTTTACCAGAAGGCCGCGGGAGGCCAGGATTTCACCACGCTGGTCAAGAATTATTCGGACGATCCCAACAGCCGGGAGAAGAACGGGCTCTTGGGTACCTTTCCTTTGGAGAAGCTGACACCCGCCTTCCGCAACGCCCTGAAGGGACTCAAGCCGGGCGAAGTAGGCAAGCCGGTGAAGGGTACCGCAGGGTACTTCGTGCTACACCTGGATTCCAAGCAACCCGCCCACGTGATGTCCTTCGAAGAGGTGAAGGACCAGGTTCACTCCGCGGTCGAGGATCAGAAAATCCAGGCCGAACTGGACAAGTTCTTGAAGGGTCTGCGCAAGAAATTCTACATCGACGTCAAGTTGTGATAGCTGGCCTTCTTGTTGCAATGCTGGCCGACAAGGTGTCACTTTGTCGCCAGTAGGACCTCATGAGTGAAATGCCCGAACAGCCCCAGACGGAACTCGATTCCGTACGCATTGCCCAGGATCCCCGGGTCATCATATCCCTCTATCATGCCGATCTCCGCTACGGCGAGCACTACGCGCTGCGCGACGTCAATCTTCAGGTCGCCAACGGGGAGTTCCTCTTCTTGGTGGGGCCCTCGGGGGCGGGGAAGAGCAGTCTGTTGCGGTTGCTCACCATGGACGAGTTTCCCACTTCGGGGCGTGTGGTGGTGGGATCCTTCGTATCCAGCCGCATGAAGCGCTCTCGAATCCCCAAGCTACGGCGTGAAATCGGAGTCATATTCCAGGATTTCCGTCTCCTCGACGATCGCAACGTTTTCGACAACATCGCATTTGCCCAAATGGTCATCGGAGTGAATAGCGCGGAGATCAAGCGAAACGTCTCGCGTGTTCTCAACTGGGTAGGACTGCACCACAAGCGCAACCAGGATGTCCGCACTCTCAGCGGGGGAGAGCGCCAGCGCGTTGCAATCGCCCGCGCCATCGTCAACAGCCCCAGAATTCTGTTGGCCGACGAACCCACGGGTAACCTCGATCCCGAAGTCAGCCAAGAAGTCATCGACCTCCTTTTCAGGATCAATTCCGCGGGAACCGCGGTGGTGATGTGTACCCACGATCACATCATGGTTCGTCAGTATGGCGAGCGCATCGTGAAGCTGGATGAAGGACGGGTCGTAGCAGACGTCGAGCGTTACCGCCCTCAGATTTCGCGCGAGGAACGCGCCGTGGCAAACAAGGCCTATCAGCCGCTGAAGGAAGGCGAACAACGACGCGCTCCCGAAAGCTGGAGCGAAAATCTCATCGAGATCAAGGGCAAGGAGAACGGCTGATGTATGGCACGACGCAGATGAAGCACTTCGTGCGCGAGGCGCTTTTGGGTCTGGCGCGCCGGCGTGTCAGCGGCACCGTTGCCGTGCTCATCATGGGCTCGGCACTTCTGATGCTGGCCCTCTTCAGCTTGATCACCATCAATCTCGATCGGGTTTTGCAATCGGTGCGGGGGGACATCGACGCCGAGGTGTTTCTGCAGCCAAACGTCTCGGCCGATCAGCAGCAGACCCTGCAACATGAGATTCTTTCGGTGTACGGGGTGAAATCCGTCTTCTACGTGAGCAAAGCCAAGGCGCTGCAGGAATTTCGGGCCGATCTCGGCAACGACGCTTCTCTCTTGGACGGATTCACGGAAAATCCGCTTCCCGCCTCGTTCCGTCTGCAGTTCGATGAGGAGATGACCCGCGACGCCGCCAAGATGGACGATCTGGTCCGGGTTCTGAAACAGTTCCCGTGGGTCGAGGAAGTCGTGTCGCAGGTGGAAACCGTGCACCGGCTCGATCGACTGGCGCGTATCTTCAAGGTGGTCGACCTGATCGTCGGGCTTTTGGTCTTGGTTTCGGCCATCTTCGTGATTTCGAATACGGTGCGACTCACTGTCGAGGAACGCGCGCGCAGCATCGACATCATGAAGCAAGTCGGCGCCACCAATTGGTTCATTCGCACTCCCTTCCTGCTCGGAGGGGCGCTGCAAGGCGCCGCCGCCGGCACTCTGGCCATGATTCTGCTCCTGATCGCCCATCGCCTGCTCGAGCAAGAAATCAGCGGCGTCTACTTTTTCGCGAGTGGACAAATCGTCGGCTTCGTTCTTCTGAGCACGCTTCTGGGCGTCGTGGGCAGTGGAGCAGCACTGCGGCGCCATCTCCGCCTGTGACCGTCATGTGCAGAATCGCTTCATTCCACCGCTGCGCAGGAAGTCTCGCTCTCTGGCTGTTCGCCATGCTTGCGGTTGGCGTCTTGGCGGCGGCGACGGCGTTCGCCCAATCCGAGAGCGGATCGACTCTAGACCAAAAACAACAGCAGCTCGAACAACTGCGGTCCGAGATCAAGAACTCTAGAAACAAGGCCAATGCGCTGGCGCAGGACGAGGGGAAGCAGTTGAAGCGCTTGCAGGCCTTGGAGCAGGAAGCGGCTGATACCAAGAAACTGCTGGATGGCCTCAACGCGCGCCAAGACGAACTCCTGCAAGAGGTGAACGCGCTCCGAAGCGAAATTGCGCACAGTGATTCGAGTGCCGCCTTGCGGCGCGCGAGACTGGCCTCACAATTGCGCCACATGTACATGTACCGCAGCCAGAGCACCTTCGCCGTGCTCGCGACCAGCGGCGAGTTGAATCAGTTGGGGCGAAAGATGCGCGCCATGACCTCGATTGCTCGTGCCGAGCGCAACTTCATCGATGACATTCAACAGGACCGTTCTATCCTGCAGGACAAGAAAGCACAGTTGGACGAGCGTTTGGCGCAGCTCGAACAGACCCGTGGACAGGTGGAACGGCAGCGGGCACGGGTGAACTCGCTCAAACAGGAGAGGCGGACCCAGCTCGATCAGATCAAGAAAGAACGCAAGCGCTGGGATTCCTCCCTGAAAGAACTGCAACAATCAGCCGCGCAGCTCGAAGACCTGATGGCGCAGTTGGAGAAGAAGGGACAGAAGTCCGGAGCGCAGCTCAGCGCTGATTTTCCCGCGCTGAAGGGACATCTGATCATGCCGGTAGCCGGAACCGTAACCCAAGGCTTCGGGCGCTCGGTCCATCCCCGATTCAAGACGGTGGTCGTGAATCGCGGGATCAACATCGCGGCCGCCATCGGCGCTCCCATCCGTGTAGTTGCGCCTGGAGTCGTCGATTACGTGAACTGGTTGCCCGGCTATGGCAAGTGCATTATCGTCAACCACGGCAACGGTTGGTACACCCTTTACGCTCATTGCTCGCAGATCTTCCCCGCGGTATCGGCAACGGTACAATCCGGCGAGGTGATTGCGGAAGTGGGAGATACGGGCTCACTCGATGGCAGTCAACTCTACTTCGAAATTCGACACGGAAAATCTCCCGTCGATCCCACCCCGTGGTTCCGCCACTGATCCTCACGTTTCACAGAACGCGCCGAGTTTTTTCTCGTCATCGTTGGCGGAGTGGTCGTGAGCGGCGTGGCCACACCTCTACAGCGTAGCCCGGCACTCGCCAGTCTCGCCCGGGCCGCCCAAAACGGCCAACTGCCCAACAGCGTACTCTTGGAAGGACCGGAAGGCTGCGGCAAGCAGGAAATTGCGCTCGCGCTGGCCGAAATTCTGTTGGAGAAAGACGCGGGAGAATCCCGCGGACGGGTAGCTCGACTCTCGCACCCCGATTTACTCTTCGTGTTTCCGGCGCAGGCCAACCTGAAGCTGGAGACCTATCGCGAGATTCTGGATGCCAAAGCGGAAGAACCACTGGCGCGCATCCGTCAGGCGAGCACCGCGATCATCGCGATCGGGGAGGTGGACAACCCGGGCTTCTGCACCATCCGCCGAGTGCGCCGCTTCGCAGAGGCCGTGCCGTTCGAAGCACCCTACAAAGTGGTGATTCTAGCCGACGCCCATCGCATGAATCGAGCGGCGGCGAACGCGCTGCTCAAGACACTGGAGGAGCCGCCTGCGACCGCCGTGCTTCTTCTCTGTTCCCATCAGACGCATCTCATGCCGGCCACGGTGCGCAGCCGCTGCGCGCGGGTGCGGGTTCCCGCCTTCAGTGAGGAGGAGCTCCGAGAACGCCTCAGCGAGAGACACGGTCTCGACGAGGATTCGGCCGAGCAGATCGCCGCGGTCAGCGGCGGCAACGGCCGGCGCGCGCTCGATCTCATCGACCCCCAGTCACTCATGGTGGCCTCTTGGGCGCGCACCCTGCTGACGCGACTGCTCGCCGCTGAGCGGGCCGACCTTCTAGCGGGAGCCGAACGAGTTTCGAAGGGACAGGACCCCAAGGGCGGCAAGGGCAGCAAGCTCACCGATGCCAGCTTGAGCGCTTCGCGTGATGTCGCGCTGCGGACGATGGACTTTCTCGTTGCCGATCTCCTCTCGCTGGTCCGTTTGCGTGAGGGCATACGAGAGAATCGCGCGTTGACGGAACGTCTCTCCAAGTGGCTGCGAGAGGAACCTGCCGTCGATCCGAGCCGCGCCGCCAAGATCCTGCTCACAGCACGCGATGATCTGGCGTTGAACGTGAACGTGGGCTTGGTACTCACACATGCGTTCATGGATGCCGTCGACTCCGTCGCGGCAAAAGGTAGCATTTAGCTCATGGCGGGACTCATCGACAGCCATCTCCATTTGGGTCGGGAGGAGTTCGAATCCGACCGCGAGCTCGTGCGCCAGAGGGCGAAGGAAGCCGGTGTGTGTGCATTTCTCCACGTCGGCTTCGATCCTCCTTCCATCGAGGCGGCCCTGCGGCAGGCGGAGGGACGGCAGGACGAGTGGGTGGCCGCCGGCATTCATCCCCACGACGCGCGCGAGTGGAGTGCTTCGTCCGAGAAACTTCTCGAAGAGCTCGCAAGCGAAGGTAGGATCGTGGCGGTGGGTGAGTGCGGTTTGGACTTCTATCGCGAGCTTTCACCCAGGCCGCTGCAGGAGCGCGCCTTCCGCGCCCAGATCGCGCTGGCCAAGAGTCTCGACCTTCCCATGATCTACCACGTACGCGACGCGTACCCCGAGGCGAAGAGAATCCTGGTAGAGGAGGGTTTGCCGCCGCGCCGCGGGATCTTCCACGCCTTCGCCGGCGACGCGGAGTTCGCGAGCTGGGCGCGCAAGGAGGGCTTCCAATTGGGCGTGGGTGGTCCGCTCACCTATCCCAAGTCCAAGCTGCCGGCGGCGATCGAAGCGATCCCGCGCGAGAGCTTGATCCTGGAGACGGATGCTCCCTGGCTTCCGCCCCAGCCCTTCCGCGGCCGGCGCAACGAACCCGCCTATCTGCGCATCACCGCTGAGCATCTCGCGCTGGCCAAGGGGGTTTCGGTGGACGAGTTAGCGCGCGGGATGGCGGAGAGCTTCGCCTCCCTCTTTGCCGTGGAATTTTCCAACGTTTTTGCCGCTTTCGTCCCTTCCCGCTGCGCGGTACCCGGGAAGCGGGCGCGTTGACAGGCCGGCCGATGGGGTGCTATCCTCTTATAATCAAAACAGGACCGGAGTTCGACCGGTCTCCCCTGCCAACTCGCCTCTCCTCTCCGGAGGTCTTGCCACCGTATCTGTGCTACGGTTCGCGCTCGTATCGAGCGTGTTCCCGAGTTCTCGGAACTCGGGTATCGTGGGGACCTCGTCCCCCAGTGGTTCAAGGCCGGCTTCGTGACGGCGCACTCCCTTTTTGGTGTATGACTCCGCACGAATCCCAAGTAGCGCTTCTGAGGAAATATGGTTTGCGCCTGAACAAACGTCTGGGCCAGCATTTCCTCATCGATCAACGGGTTCTGGCACGAATCGTGGATTCCATCCTCGATTTGGACGTGCATCGCGTGGTCGAATTGGGCGCCGGAGCGGGAGCCCTCAGTGGCGCCCTCTTGCACGCGAGTCTTGAAGTGGAAGCGCTCGAGCTCGACGAGAGGATGCTCGAGCTTCTGAAAACCGAATACGCGTCCGACGGTCTGATAGTTCGCCGGGCGGACATCGCGCGGGAGGATCTGGCCGAGACGGTGGGCGCTGAGCCCATGTGCTTCGCGGGAAATCTCCCCTACCAGGTGACGAGCCCGGTGCTGTTCGCCCTGAGGGAAGCGCTTCTGCGACCTGCATGCAGGGGAGCGATCCTCATGATGCAGGCAGAGGTGGCAACCCGCTTGTGCGCGAAGCCGGGAACCAAGGACTACGGCGTGCTCACAGTGCTCCTTCAAGCGCGTTGCCGGGTACGCAGAATCTTGCGCGTGCGTCCCGGGTCGTTCCTCCCTCCGCCCAAAGTGCATTCGGCGGTGGTGGAGCTTCTGCCACGAGAGGAGATCGTGGAGTTTGGCGATCACGGAACGAGGCTGGTCAAAGAGCTGTTTCGCGAACGGCGCAAGCAGATCGGCGGACTGTTGAAGCGCCGCTATGGCGTAGGCGACGCGCGACTGACGCAACTCAGGGAATCGACGGGAATCGACCCCCGACTTCGTCCTGAGGATTTGAGTATTGAGGATTTCAGAACTCTGGATCTCTACCTGGAAGAGTCACGGAACGAATCATGACCAGAAGCCAGAGGGGGTGGAGGGCCAGAGCTTGGGGAGTCGCGGCGGCGACTCTCGCGGCGACGCTTCTATGTGCCAGCAGCGGCACATGGGCGCAGAGTGAAGCGGACGCCGACAGTTCGGGTACGGAGGCACGGAGTTTGTCCGATTTATCAAAGCAGAGCAGCCAGGCCGGCGCGGACTCCACGTCCGGCGGGAACACCGCGGCCAAGAGCGATTCCACCGGGATTCAGGCTCTGCGCGAACAAATGCAGGCCCTGCATGGAATGACCTGGCTCGACTTCGCGGGGCCCGATACGAGGAATCGGCCCACGCTCAAGGGCGGATACAATTCCGGACAATCCAACTATGGACCCTACTTCGACATCAACGTCCCGTTGTTGGTGGCCGGCGGATTCTCCACCACGAGCAGCTATCACCGCGAGAGTTTCCGGGAACCCGCTACCCAGCAGAAGAAGGTGGGCCGCGAGATCCACAGCGGCTGGAAGCGTCCCATGAGCGATTGGGGGAGCTTCAACTTGGAATTCCGGCGCAGGAGCAACGAAACGGAGCGCGTCGGATTCGCCAAGAGCACCTCGGAGAACACCACCCTGAGTTCCAGCCTCACGGGCAACGCGGATCTCGGAGACACCGGAATCGACAGCAAGTGGTCGGTCCAGGGAAACATTCAGGACGACAAGGTCAGTTCGGGTTCGCGCGCGGGCGCGACGAACCAGACCCTCAACACGGGCACCTTCTCCTTGGGAACCGGTCGCAAGTTGAGCGGAGTGAACGTGGTTCTGAACGCCGGACTGGACGTCTCGGCCGGACCGCAGACCCTCTCCGCCGCGACCGACGGAAGCAATGCGCAACAGGACACCAAGACCAGCGTGAGCGACACCTTGGGCGTGAATCTCGTCTGGCAGCCGGCGAAAACACGCAGTTTCAGCGCTCAGCTCAGCCGGCAGGTCTTCAACGAGGACCGTTTGGACTATCTGAAGGACTTCCGCGGAGTCTCGCTCTTCGACCCCGACACCCGGCTCAAGATCGTGGGGAAAGAGAGCGAGAGCAGGAACATCACGAGCATCCAGCTCGCGGCCAAGACCCCCATCTACCGCTCGCTGTCCACCAATCTGAGCTACAACCTCGAGCGCAAGGAAACCCACTACACTCTGAGCGAGCAGGGCTTCATTCCCGAACACACGCAGAACTTCAGCGGAGACGTCACCTTCCGCTACGCGCAGGCGGGAAGCCTGAAAGTGAGCCTAGGTCTCAGCCAGCTCTGGGACGATCGGCGTTCGAGAGGATCCAGCGAGCTGCGTGGCAAGCACTTCAGCAATTCGAACAGCGTGAGCTTCACCATCAACCAACACCTCTTGGGCGCCACCGATCTCAAGGTGCTGTACGCGGAGGACCTGGCCCAGCAGGTCTACGACTACAAGCTGGAGACGGGAACGCTGGACATCGACGTTCTCTCGAAGCGCGTGGACGCCAAGTTGAGTTCGGACGCGTTCAGCAAGATCAAGGTGACCCTGACCGGGTCGTACAAGACATCGGCCAACATCTCTCTGGACGCCAAGCAAGTGGCCAACAACAACCGCGATCAGAATACCTGGAAAGTCAGCGGAGATTACGCCTGGCAGCTCACGCAGGCCCTGAGTTTCTCGCAGAGCTACCAGCTCGGAATCGACTACACCGACTACTACTATTCCTACGTGCCCCAAGTGAACCAGCGGGACAAGTTCTACAAACGCACGCAGCTCAAGACCGACCTCAACTTGATGCTTCCCGGCGCGGCCAGCTTCTCCTTGAGCCACAGCGTGGATCGAACCCGCGGGGGCAACAAGCTGCTCCAAAACGACGTGGAGCTCGGCAGCTATACCGACGATCTGGCCCGCCGTCAGGACGAGCAGAGATTGCGGGCCGCGGTCGCCTTTCCCCTCGTGATGGGCTACAAGGTGTCGGTGGAGACCAATCGCACCTGGCGCACCCTGCAGGGTACGAGCGACGAGTTTCAGGGGAACATCCGGACCGGTCTGAAGGGAACGCAGTCCTTCTTGCACAATCGCATGACCCTCTCCTTGGATTTGGGTTACGTGTGGGCCTATGGCCCTCCGCGCGTCATTCGCATCCAGCGCGACCGGCGCTACTTCGCCTCCTCCACCTACGTGTCCTGGGCATTCTGAAAGGGTCTCGATGTCGCGTCTGCTCTTCATCACCGTACTCGTCGCATTGCTCCTGGGGGGATGCTTCTTCAAGACGCGTACGCCCGCGCAACCCGACTTCGGCGGAGGCTGCGACGTCCAGTTCCGCTTCAACGACCGATGGGAAAACGTGCTCTTCAACATGGAAGGGGCATTGAAGTGCGGGGATGCCACCGAGTATCTTGATGTCATCGGCACCGATTTCGTCTACGAACCGACGGCGAATCTGATGGCCCAGTATCCCTCTGTGTTTGGCAGCGTGTGGGACAAGAACCGGGAGGGCACCTTCATTCAGAACGCCTTTGCCGGCTCACTTTTCGAGGCCTCGCTGGCCGACAGCATCCTCTCCGGGCCCACCGACAGCGGAGACATCACGCGGCTCACCGCGCGCTACGTGGTCAACGAAGTGGACGGCTCGGGAACCCCCACCGGCCGCAGCTGGGATGGCATCGCCGACTACGAATTTCTGCGCGGGAGTCTGGTCACCCTGGTCCTCTGGAGGGACAATGACAGCTCGGGATTGCCCTTCGGGGAGCTGAGAGCCGAATTGGCGGGAGGTAACTGAAAACTCAATTGCTAAACCAATTTTCCTAAAAACTCGGGACGATGGCATCGTCCCCGCGGATTTGCTACAATTCTGTCCACAAGGACGCACCATTGGAGGTTTTGCCCATGTTTGCCCCAACTCGGCTCAAGCGCCGGCTGACTCCCGTCTTGCTGCTGTTTCTCATTGCAGTTCTCGCGGCGGGCTGCGGCGTCTTTTCCCCCGACGAGAGTAAGAATATAGTAGACCCCCCAGGCCCCATCGATGCCGCCACGACCCCCGACAAACTCATGGCCAATTTCAAGTACGCCTGGGAGAACCGCTCGCTCGTCGAATACCAGAAGCTTCTGGATGATCAATTTCAGTTCTTCTTCGATCCCAATGACGGCCTCGAGCAGTTCGTGGGTCCCAGTTGGGGACGCACCGAAGAGCTGGCCTCGGCAAAGTCGATCTTCGAGGGTGACGCGGGCTACGATCTCATCAAGAAAGAGGATATCCCGCCCGTCCTGAGCATCGAGTTCACCACTTTCTCCAAGGTCTTCGAGTGGCAGGATCCCGGGACGGATCCGCTCTATGAGGGCACGCTCAAGGCGCGCTACACCGTGGGAATCAAGGTCAGCTTCCAGGGGATCGAACAGACCACCCTGGTCACCGGCAACAACGATTTCTACGTGAAGGGTTACCCGCAGGACGACGGGACCACCCTCTACAAGATCAAGGTCTGGGAGGACCAGGGGCAGAATCTGGGCAGCTGAGTCGCTCCCCGTCCCTTCCTTCTCCCTTAGAATCATGATGCCTCCGCCCTCGGGCGGGGGCATCTTCGTTCATGGACGCTGGGGTGCGCCCTGTGCTAAGACAACGCGAAGCACGAGCGCCCCACCTCTCGGCCGGGCGCGCGGTAGGACTACAGCGGAGAACCACCATCGATGTTCGCACGCTCTAAGGGACGCCGGCGCGGCCGGTCCAGAAAGTCGCCGCGCGGCGCTCGCTTCGCTCTCGGCCTTCTCATTTCGATCCTGGTGGCCGGCAGTGCCGCCGTGGGCTGGCTGAAGAGCGAGCGGGGCGAGATCTGGCTGGCCGAGCGCGGGGTGGCGAGCGCGCAGGAGCACTGCGCGCGCATCTGGCAAAGCAGTTTGCTGGACGGCCTTACGGACGCCGGCATTCCCCAGGATAGCGTGGTGGTGCGTCCCGGGCATCCGGTCAGCGTGAAGGTCGGGGCCAGCTGCGATCTCTTCGCCCTCAATCTGGCCGTGACCCGGCGGATCGAGGCGGCCGGAGGCGAGGTAGCCAGGGGAGAGCGTTTCGAGGATCACGGCTCCTCGGTGTTGGAACTCTGGTTGGGGGGAAAGGGTTACGTGAGCCACCGCCTACTGGCCCGGCGCGGTCCCAAGGCCTCGGCCCTCGAGCCGCCCCCTCCGCCCAAAGGCCTCTTGGCCATCGTGGTGGACGACTTCGGGCACAATTTGAATGCGACCGTACGTCAATTGCTCTCCCTTCCGGTACCCATCACGGTGGCCATTCTTCCCGAGCGCCCGGCCAGTCTGCGCGTGCTCAGCGAGGCCCGCCGCGCGGGGAAGGAGACGATTCTCCACATGCCGATGGAGCCGGTGGCCGGGAGCACTCCCGGTCCGGGAAAGCTTGCCCTGATGGTGGACATGAGCCACCAGGAACTCCGACGCCGTCTCGAGCGCGCCCTGGACGAACTCTCAGGAGTGCAGGGTCTCAACAACCACATGGGCAGCGAGTTCACCCAGCATCCAGAGGGGATGGAAGTGGTGGCCCAGGTGCTCGCCGAGCGGGGCCTGTATTTCCTGGACAGTCTCACCACCCCCCATTCGGTGGCCTACGAGACGGCCCGGCGCTCCCACGTGCCCGCTCTACGCAACGATCTCTTCCTGGATCTGGACGTCCAGAACCCGGCCCTCATCGAGCAGAGGCTGGAGCGGCTCATCGAGCGGGCGCGCCGCAAAGGCACGGCCATCGGAATCGGTCATCCCGAGCCGGCCACGGCCCGCGTGCTGCAGGAAATTCTGCCCCAATTGGACCCGCGAGACGTCAAACCGGTCTTTCTCAGCGAGATTCTGCGCAGTTTTCCGCAGTCCTGATTCCCGGTGCCCTCGTTGACAGGCTGAGTGCCCCGGCTATACTTGTTGGGTTTCGGTCGCAGACGGAACTCCTTGCCGAAAGGCCGCCTCCGCCCGAATCCCGCCGAGGCCGGGATGCGCCCGGCTGAACCTCACGGCACCAACCAAACCCCCGGAGCGCGGGCTTCTCGCTTTTGCGCCAGTTGGGTGAAAACGGAATGAAACGATCATTACAGATCAAGGCCGCCCTCATCGTGGTGCTGGCGATCTGGGCTGGAATCAATCTCTGGCCCACGCTGCAACTCAGCCGCATGAGCGCCGCAAAAGAGAAGGCCCTGTCCTCCACTCCCGAAGGGCTGGCCAAGCTCGACAAGTTGCACTCCCGCGCGATCAAGCGGGGTCTCGACCTGCAGGGCGGGATGTACCTGGTGCTCGACGTGGATCAGAGCACGGTGGAAAAGGGCACCTCCGAGGATGCGATCAAACGGACCTTGGAGATCCTTCGCAACCGCATCGACCAGTTCGGTGTCTCCGAGCCCGACGTCCGTCGCGAAGGGACTTCGAGGATCATCGTCCAGCTGCCAGGCTTGCAGGACGCCGAACGCGCGAAGCGCCTCATCGGCAAGACCGCGCGTCTGGAGTTTCGCATGGTTCGAGAAGGCGCGGACGTGACCAGCCTCTTGGCCCGTCTGGATCGTGTCTTGGCCGCGAGCGGATCGCTGCCCGATTCCGTCGAGAGCGCCCTGGACAAAGAGAGTGAACTCAGCGCCAGTGATTCCACCGCCGCCGATTCGAGCTCCACGCAAACGGCACAAGCTGCCGCCTCCGACAGCTCACAGGGCGATCTTCTGAGTGACCTGGGAGGAGCAGAGGAGGACTCGACGACCGAGGTCGGAGACTGGGAGAAGCAACATCCACTCACCTCGCTCATGGGGCCCTTCCTGAAGAACCGCGGCGCGCTCCCGGTGAGTGAGGCGAACAAGCCCCGCGTGGAGGCCCTGCTCAAGACGCCGGAGGCGCAACGCGTCATGCCGCGCGAAGTGGAATGGCTGTGGGGTAGTGAGCAGCTCACCGGCAACGACGGACGTCCGGCGTATTTGCTGTATCTGGTGGACAAGAAGATCGAGCTCACCGGGGGTGAGGTGCGCAATGCCGGAGTATCCCCCGATCCCGACCGGCCGCCTTTGCTCATGGTCAACCTGGGCTTCAGCCGGCGCGGTGGCATCAAGTTCGCGAACGTGACCGGCGCCAACGTCGGTCGCAAGTTGGGCATCGTGCTCGACGATGTGGTGATCAGCGCGCCCAACATTCGCCAGCGGATTCCCAACGGTTCGGCCGTGATTTCCGGTGGCTTCGAGAGCGATACGGAAGCGCGCGATCTGGCCCTGATGCTCAGAGCTGGTGCCCTTCCCGCCGACGTCAGCATCGCCGAGGAGCGCACCGTGGGACCAAGTCTGGGACGCGACTCCATCAAGCAGGGAGTGAACGCGGCCATTCTGGGCTTCATCGTGGTCGTCCTCTTCATCATCCTCTACTACCGGATGGCGGGAGTGCTGGCCACCTTCGGTCTGTTCGTGACCTTGCTGCTGTTGATGGGACTCTTGGCACAGCTGCACCTCACGCTGACTCTTCCGGGCATCGCCGGGATCATCTTGACGGTGGGTATGGCGGTCGACGCCAACGTTCTCATCTTCGAGCGAATACGTGAAGAACTGCGCGTGGGGAAGACGGTAAGGGCTTCGATCGATGCCGGCTATGCAAATGCCACGCGTACCATCGTCGACGCCAACCTCACCACCTTCATCGCCGCGGTCGTGCTGTACTACTTCGGGACCGGCCCCATCAAGGGCTTCGCCGTCACCCTGAGCATCGGGATTCTGACCAGCATGTTCTCCGCATTGATCTTCACGCGAACGGTCTATGACTTCTGGCTGCAGGGACGCACGCCCCGCAAGCTGAGCATATAGGGGGACGGTCACCATGCAGTTCTTGACTGACAAGCACATCGATTTTCTGGGAAAGAAGAAGATTGCGGCCATGATCTCCCTGGCGCTCATCCTGGCGGGTGTCGTCTCGTTGATCGTCAAGCACGGACCACTGCTCTCCATCGACTTTCGGGGCGGGTCCATCGTGGAGCTGCGCATTTCGCCCGCACCGGAAGTTTCGCAAGTTCGCAGTGCGCTCGCCGATGGCGGGATCAAGGTCTCTCAGGTAACGACCTTCGGCGGACCTGAGGAAGTTCTCATCTACGTTGACAAGTTGGATGAGGCCGAAACGGTGACGGGTAAGCACCAGACGGTGCAGGGTGTCGTTGCGAAGGCGCTGCCCGATCATCAAGTAGAGTTGCGGCGCGAAGAGACGGTGGGACCGAAGATTGGTGAGGAGCTTCGAAAGGGCGCGACCAACGCAATTTTCGTATCGCTCGTGCTCATCGTGCTCTACATCACCTTCCGCTTCGTCTTCCATTTCGGATTGGCCGCCGTGCTCACCCTGGTGCACGACGTCTTGATCACGCTGGGACTCTTCTCGCTGATGAACAAGGAGATCAGCCTCAGCATCGTGGCTGCATTTTTGACGATCATCGGGTATTCCCTGAACGACACCATTGTCGTTTTCGACCGCATTCGCGAGAACATGCGGCTGCGGCGCAAGGAGAGCTACGAAGAGGTCGTCAACCGCAGCATCAACGAGACTCTCAGCCGCACGATCATCACCTCGCTGACCACGGTCTTCGTGGCATTTATCCTGTACTTGATCGGTGGGGCGGTGATCCATGATTTCGCCTTCGCCCTGACGGTCGGGGTGGTCGTGGGTACCTATTCCTCGATCTACGTGGCGAGCCCGCTGGTCATCCTGTGGTACAAGTGGCGTTCTTCGGATCGAAAGCGTGGAAAGCGCGGCGCGCTGGCCTGAGAAGCTGCTTTTTTGCTCTGCCGGGCCGTCTCGAGATCCTCGGGGCGGCCTTTTTCGCGCCCGAAAACGGGCGAGCGGTGTCCAGGATGAGGCGCAAATGCTATTCTCTAGGAGTCGCCCCGTCACATTCACCCGTGGAGGGCTCATGCTTCGCTCCCTCGCACCGACATTCTTGCTCACCCTCTTGGCTCTGGGCATCCTCAGTGAGGTATCCGCCGCGCAGGACAAGGCGGCGAAAGTGACACGACACGACACGGCCAGGATCGAGAGCGTGGCCGCTCCCGGCCGGAACTTGGCTCCCGGTCTGCGCCCTTTGGCGGTTTCCGCCGAGAGGACTTTTCTCATGCTGAGTGCTGCGTTCCGCAAAGGCGATGCGGAGAAGGCCACCGCACTCATGGACGAGGGAGAAATCCTGTTTCAACTCGAACCTCCGCAGAGAGACGAGTCCCTGAAAAACGAGGAACCGCTCCGCAGCCATCAGCAGGTGTTCTATCTGCTGAAGGCCTTCCTCGCACAGCATTCCATCGAAGAGTCTCGCTGTCCGTGCCCGCAGGATTTCGACGATCCTGACAACGCTCACGGCGTCCTCGAGCTAGAGTTGGACGATTCGAGTTTGCGCCGGTTCTACGTGAGACTCCGCCGGGTAGAACACGATTGGCGTGTGAGCGAATTGCGTGCTCTTCCCTGATGGAAATCAAGCGCCGCCGGATGGACTGCTAATGGTGCGAAACTTTCCCCTTTGGGTCGTTCTCGCTCTGGGTGCACTGCTTCTCTCCACTACTGGCGAGGCAGTGGTTTGGCCTTCCGCCGCCCTCATCCTGACTACATGTGCGCTTCTCTCGTGGATGCGGACGAGAAAACTGGTGTCGAAAGGGACCACGCTATTCCGGCTTGCGCTGGTCGTGCTCTTGGTAGCTGCCTCACTCATGGGTTTGCGGCTGTCGAAGGTCGCGTCCCGCCAAGACGGAGTCTGGCTGCGACTCGCGCGGACCCGGCTGGATGGTGGGGCGGAGAAAGTACGTTCGTCTCTTCTGCTTCTGGAACAGAACGCCCGCCAGCGCGCTCATGAAGCGCTGCTTCCCAATGCCGATCTCGAACTCTTGTCCCGCCCCTTGCGCCTGGCCTCATCCGATTTGGAAATCGGAATCTCGCGCTGGGAGAACGGCCAAATTATCGACTGGGCAGGACAGGTTCCGGGCCCGGAGCGAGTGGCTCCCGGACCTCGACCCCTTCTCGTCGACCATGGTTTCCGGCGCTATCTGACGGTATCCGCACAGGACGACGAAGGCCGAGTCGCCTACGTGGACGTGAGTCTGGGGATCACCCGCGAGCTTTTTCCGCGCCTCGGCGTGGGCGTCGATCCGGGGCAAGTTCTCTCGGGAAAGACCGGGCTCAAGGTCAGCTTGCGGGCTGTTCGCCCCAAACCCGAGGAGATCACCGGCTCCTTGGAGCGCGTGGTCGCCGTTCCCGAGAAGGATCCCTGGGCGTGGGTCATTCTCACCGCCCCAGGCGCGCGCGAGGAGAGGCGGATGGTGCTGGAGCGCGAAGGCCGCTTGCTCGCGCTCTTGCTTCTGGCCGCGTTCCTGCTCGCGACCACTCTGGCCTGGCGGGGTTGGAGCGGAAGACGGGTGAATCGCCGCAGCGTCGCGACCGCCGCCCTGCTCGCGCTCTTGGTCGTCATGTTCCGCTTCGGAATCGAACGAGCGCAAGTGCTGCCCCTCGCGTTCACCAGCGAGCACGGTCTCATGCACTGGCTGCTCGAGCCGGCCTATTTCGCTACCACCTGGGGCTTCGGTTTTCTGCGCAGCGTACTCGATTTCTTTCTGACCTCCATGGCGCTGGCCCTCGTACTCTTGCTTCTTTTGCCTTCCTGGCTGTATTTCCTGCGGGAAGGTGAAGCCCGGGCACGACGGTGGGCGGGAGCGATTCTCCTGCTACTCTTCAGCGGTGGCGCCATGGCCTGGGTGTTCACTCTCCAGCGAGTGGTGGCCCAGAACGCGAATCCCAAGCTCATAGGTTTGGACGCGCCCTTCTTCACCCTCCCCTTTCAAGTGCTCCACTGGGCCATGTTGCTCGCGCTCTTGGCACCCGTGGGCTTCGTATTCCTCGGATGGGAGCGCTGGCTGCGATCTCTGAGATCCCGTCAGCTCTTGGCCCTCGGCGCGGGTTTACTCCTGGGGGTGGCCGTTCTTCTCTTCGGCGGTGGCAGCTCGCGCGCCTTCTGGGCCTTCCTCTTGCCCATCGTGGCGGTCTCGGTCTCTCGCGCGATGCAGCATCCCTCGTTCTCGGTGCGTGTGGTGGCAGCCCTGGCCCTCATCCTGTGGCTGAGCGCTACTCAGGCCGAAGGACTGCGCCAGGTTTACCGGGGACTAAAGGAGAGCGTGGCCACCGAGCGGGCGCTGGACCGACTCCATCCACGCGACAACTGGCGGCGGGTGCTGGTGGAAGAACTCCTCCGTGAACTCTCGCAGAATATGGCTCAGCTGCGCCAGCTGGCCGATCCGAATCTCGATCGTAGCAACGCTGCCTTCGAGTTGTGGGCGAGCAGCAGCAGTCTGAGTGCTCTTGGCTACGGCTCACACATCGTCTTGCTCGACGCCGCGGGGAAAGTCCTCAGCGACTTCGACCTGGGGCTCCCCTACCAGGCCCAGCCGGTGGTGATGCCCACCACACGACCAACGGGCGCCGAACCTTTCGGAGTGAAGACAGTCCAGGTGCAGAGCGCCCGCGGAACCTTTCTCGTCTACCGCGGGTGGCTGGACCTGAAGTACTACATACCCAATGGTGACGCCAGCTGGCTGCGCGTGGACCTGCCCTACGGCACCACCGATCCGGCGGCGCCCATCGACTTCAAGCCGACCGGCGGTCCCAGCGCTCTGGGTTTCGCCACCGGCCGGGACCTGCTCTCTCCGCGGCAGGAATTCGAGCAGCCGGTCATCATGGGAAGAATGGGGGAGAAGACCGTGATTGCCGCCACCGACCCGGTGTTGGTCGGGTTGCCTGTGTCCTCATTGGCTCAGGACGGCTCGTGGCATCGGGTGTGGCGCAAGGGAACTCCCTACCAGGCAAAAATCGTGGGCGAGGGTGGAGAGCAGCTGGTTGTGGCATTCGCGCTGCCCACCGCCAACGAACGTCTACTCGATGCCACCCGTCTCGTGGCGCTCTATCTGGTGGCCGGTGCGCTGGGACTTATGTGTCTGCTCTTCTTGGTAGCGCTGCGTCCGGGATCCTCGCGCTGGCCCGCATCCCTGGGACGACTGGGTTACCAGGAGCGGTTGCTGGGAGCCATGGTCGTGTTGGTGCTCTTGCCAGTAATCGTATTCGGGGTATTCCAGAGCCGACGCGCCTCCGCGAACTTGCGGCGCTCCAACATGGAGGAGGTAACGCGTCGACTGGACACTGCTCTGCGCCTGCTCGCCAACGGATTGGACGACGCGCTGAGAATTCGCTTGGATACCGGGCCCGTCCACGACCTTTTGACCACGGGCAAGTTGGGGGAAGAGAACGAGACGGCCGGGGACGAGCGCGATCAGGTCACGGTCTTCGACCCCAGCGGAGAGATGATCTACGACGAGAGTCACCGGGAACTCGCGCCTACCCAAAAGCATCGTCTCTTGCAACTTCTGTCGGGCGCGGTCCTGGTGTTGGAGGACGATTCCACCGGCTGGTACCTGGGCCGTCTCTATCATGAACCGGGAGCCGAGAGCCAAAGCTACTCTATCTATCTAAGGCGGCGAATCGAAGACGAGGACTTGGGTAGAGTGGCGCACACGGTCGGAGTCGACCTCACTCTTTTCGACGGGGCATGGGCCGTGGTCAGCAGCCGCGACGACCTCTTCAAGGCAGGCTTGATCGTGCCGGTTCTTCCCGCCGACGCGCAGCGTCTTTTGCGGCGAGGGGGAAGTCCTCGATATGTTACCACCGAGCCGGGCCAAGGTTTGGTCGTGGCGCGGGCCTACACCATCGTACCCGGGCCGGGAGAGCAACGCCGTGGAGTTCTGGCGGGGCGCCTCTTCACCCAGGCCACAGTGGCCGCCCTGGAACAGCGGCGCAGCTATCTCTTTCTCTTCGGGCTCTCCTCTTTGGCCTTTCTTTTGGCAACCGCGGCCGGTCTTTACCTGGCCGCGCGTACCGTCAATCCGATTTTGGTGCTCCTGGGAGCGACGCGCAGAGTGGGTGCGGGAGAACTCGACGTGCGCCTACCGGAGAAGGGCGACGACGAGATCGGGGAACTCACTCATTCTTTCAATCTGATGACCCGCGATCTCGAGCAGAGCCAGCGCAGTCTGGCCGCGCGCCGGTCCTTCCTCGAAGCCATGCTGGGAGGTTTGAGCGCAGGAGTGCTCGTTCTCGACCCCGAGTTCGAAGTGGTCGAATCCAATCCAGCCGCGCGCAAGCTCGGGGAAAACGAGACTCACGAGCTTCTGACCCAACTCAAGGCGCAGGATCTCTCTCAGCAGACGAATAGCACCGAGGTCGTTCTCACCGGCGAAGAAACTCCGCGGACCTTGCGGGCTGTCATTTCGCCCATCCAGCTCGAAGCGGACAAACCCGGATGGCTGCTACTCTTCGATGATGTGACCGAGTTGCTCTCGAGCCGCCGTCTCGCGCTCTACGCGGAAATGGCGCGCCAAGTGGCGCACGAGGTAAAGAACCCCCTGACCCCCATTCAGCTCGCGGCGCAGATGGTGCGTCAGGCGTGTCACGACGAGCACCCCAGGAAAGAACAGATTGTCGACGACAGCGTCGAACAAATCGAGAGGCAGGTGCAACGCCTGCGCGAGATTGCTTCGGAATTCAGTTTGCTCGGTCGCCCCGATTTGCCCGAACTGGTGGCGGTCGAGCTCGGCGAGCTCCTCCAAGAGGTACAACTTCTCTATCCCTCGCCAGACCGGCGCCTCGAGCTGCGCATTCACGGGGGCGAGGGGGTCCATGTGCTCGCGAACCGAGAGGCAATGCTGAAAATCCTCACGAACCTGGTGGAGAACGCCTGGCAGGCCATGGGAGGGACCGGAACGGTCGAGATCACCGCCTCGGTGGAGGGGGAAAGAGTGCAGCTGAGAGTGGTGGACGAGGGCCCCGGCATCTCTCCCGAGGCCGAGGGGCGCCTCTTCGAAGCCTATTTTTCCACCAAGAGTTACGGCACGGGTCTGGGGCTGGTCATCTGCCGGAATCTCACCGAAAAGATGGGTGGACGCATCCATCTGGCCAATCGGAGCGATCATCGCGGCGCGAGCGCGGTGGTGGAGCTGCCACGCTACCATCCCACGAATTCGTAGGGGTTGGCCGGAACAGGCGGTCCTTCGTAAGGGTATGGAGAGGGGATGTCCCCTCACATCGACCCAAATCCCCTGAGTTCGGCGCCCCCCGGGAGTCCACGATGTCTCGAATCTCCGCTTCGCGAGCGCTCTTTTTGCCGGCGATCGCCTGCCTGCTCGGGCTGCTCTTGGCCTCCACCCGGGCCGAAGCCAGTAGCGATCCCTCGGCCCCGGAGCATCTGGGAGAGTTTACCGTGGCGCGCCTGCACTACACCGGGGGAGGAGATTGGTACTCCGATCCCAGTTCGCTGCCGAATCTGCTGGAGCAACTGCAGCTGCGCACGGGTCTGCCGACAGCCCGCGAGGACGTGGCAGTCACCCTGGATGACGAGCGGCTCTACTCGCATCCTTTCCTCTACGCCACCGGCCACGGCACCATCGCGCTCTCCCCACAGGACCTCGCCCGTCTCCGCCGCTATCTGGATGCGGGAGGTTTTTGGTGGGTCGACGACAACTACGGTTTCGATCGCTCTTTTCGCCGGACGGTGTCTCAGCTCTATCCTGACGACGAGCTGGTGCCTTTGAGCAGCAACCATCCTATCTATCGCGCCTATTACTCACTGCCTGGTTTGCCGAAGATCCACTATCACGACGGCGATCCGGCACAGGGCTTCGGCCTCTTTCGCAACGGGAGAATGGTGATCTTCTACAGCTGGAGCAGCGACATCGGAGATGGTCTGGAAGATCCCAGCGTGCATGGAGATCCCGCGAACCTGCGCGAAGCCGCGATGAAGATGGCCATCAACGTCTGCATCTACGCCTTGACCCAGCCCTAGGAGCGCATGTTTGCGATGAAGACGACGACCGCACAGAGTGTCAGCTCCACCCGTCTCAAGGCCCGCCTTCGAGCCGAGCTGAAGCGACTACGCCTGCGCATCCTCGGCAACGGCTTCTTGATGCTGCTGGGAAGCGCGGGGCTGGTCTTGGCGGCCACGGTCTTGGCCTTTCCCCTCTGGTCGAAAGCGGGGCCCGGGGCCGCGGGTATCTGGTGGACAGTGCTGCTCCTCGCCCTGATCTGGGTGGCAGTAGTTGGAGTCCTCGCTCCGCTGCGCCGCCTCGCCAACTTACGCGCGTTCAGCCGACAGCTCGAGCACCACGGGAGCTACGCAAACCTGCTGGAGACGGCTACCCAATTCAGTTCCTCGCGGGCGGAGGATCCCCTCGCAAGCGGCGCTTCTTCGGAACTGGTCGAGGAAATCTTGCGGCGCGCGTGCCTCAAGGCGGAGGCGACAGCGCTCGCACCGCAGATTCCATTGCTCGGCGTGGGCAGGCACACCCTGCTCGCTCTCTTGGCCCTGGGCCTTTGGTTCGTTCTGGCCATCACCTCCCCGGCGCGCATCGCTGATTCCATGCGAGCACTCACTCAGCCGGAGCGCCTGGCGAAGCGTCCTCCGGAAAGCGGACTCTACACCGTGTCCGGCGACCTCGCTCTGCCGGTGGGCGCCACTGCGGACCTGCGCGCGCGCGACCTCATCGGCGGCAAGGAGCCGGTGGTCCTGCAGGTTTCCTACACGGGTGATTACTGGCAGGACTTGCCCACCAAGGACCTCACGCCCGATCCAACGCGAAGCCCGTACCTGGAGATTCACGCCGCAGTGCAGCAGGTGGAGGATCCCTTCCGCTATCGCTTCCGCAAGGGGACCCTCTTCACGAGAGCGCACGAAGTGCGCATCGTGGAGCGCCCTGTGGTGCGCAATCTCGCCGCGCGCATGATTCCCCCGGCGTATACCGGCTTGGCCACGACGCAGCAGGACGATCTGGGGGGCACCACCACCGTGCTCAGCGGCACTACCGTGATTCTGGAGGGGCGGGCGAGTGTAGCTCTGGGCAGCGCGACTCGCATCATGGAAGGCAAGGGCGGAGAAATTCCCTTTGCGCTCAACGGCGCCGAGTTCAGCGATACCCTGCGGGTGGACCAAGACCTCGCCTTCTCAATCGCGTTGAAGGGGAAGGAGGGCATCGCCGGAGATTCGGCGATCCTCTACCGCTTCAATGCCATCGCGGATGAACCGCCCAGCGTGCGTCTGACTGCTCCCGCTCCCGAATATTCTCTCGACCGGGACCTCATGGTGCAAGTCGAGGGTTTGGCGGCCGACGACGTCGGACTGCACCAGGTCGATCTCCTCTACAAGACCCCCGAGGACCAGGACTGGCGGCGCGCGCATCTGGTGGAGGATGCTCAACCGAAAGTAAGCAACGATGCGATCACCGATCTGCAAATCGACGCGGGAGAGAAGGAGCTCGCTCTGGCATTCACCTGGCACCTGGGTGACGTGCACCTCTTTCCCGGTGATTTTCTGAGTTACTGTCTCGAGGCCGTCGATAACGACGCGCTGGTGGGTGGACAGCGAACGAAGAGCCTGGTGCAGCACCTGCGCCTGCCCACCGTGTCCGAGGTTCTCAAGAACCAACGGGGTGAGCGTAGCCAGCAAAACGACCAGCTGAAGGGAATGCTGGATGAGGGCGAGCAACTGCAACAGAACCTGGACCGGCTTCGCCGCGAGCTTCTGAAGAACCCCAAACCCGATTGGACCAAACAGCAGGAGATCGAGAAGGCGCTCGAGGACCAGAAGGCGTTCCAGGAGAAGGCGCTGAAGGCGGCCGAGCGCATGAACGCCATGCTCGAGGAGTTTCAGAAGAACAACTCGGGAAGTCTCGAGATGTTGCAGAAGATGGAGACCATTCAGGAGTTGCTGGAGAAACTGAAGGACGCCAACCTCGACAGCTATTTGAAGGCGATGAAGGAAGCGATGGACAAGCTTTCGCCTTCACAGATGCAACAGGCGATGGAGGATGCCGCCACCGCGCAAGAGGAGTGGAACCGTCGACTGGACCGCAGCATCGAATTGCTGCGCAAACTCGAACGTGAACACACGATGGACGAATTGATGGAGGAGACGGCCGAGGCGCTCTCCCGTCAGGAGGAACTCCAGCGCGCGCTGGACAAGAAGGCCGATTCAAAGGAGCAGGGCAAATCCTCCCGGCAAGATTCGCTCGGCACGAAAACCGCCCCTCCGAAGTCGGAATCCGAATCCGAGAACGACAAGTCCGCGCAGATGAGCCCGGAGGAGGTCGCGCGTCTGCAGAAGAAGCTCGCCGAACAGACCGAGGCTCTGGAAAAGAGACTCCAAGAGGAACTGCAAAAGCTGGAAGAACAGAGAGAGTCGGGAAAGGCAGACGATCCCTCGTCCAAGGAGATGCAGGACGCGCTGCAGGACGCTCAGAAGCAGATGAATCAGGAGGGTAAGGCTTCCGACTCCATGAAGGACGCCGGCGATCAGCTCCAAGAGCAGGACTCCCAGAAGGTCACGAAGGAGATGCAGGAGGCGATGGATCGACTCATCAGCCTCTACAAGGTCCTGTCCGAGGGCAAAGGCAATATGACGATAGCGAACAAGAGTTTCGCGATCGAGAAACTACAACAGACCGCCTACGACCTGCTCCGCGTCAGTTTCGAGGAAGAGCAAGTGGTAAGGCTGCTGGACGGTGGAGTCAGGGACCAACGCGTGCGCCCCATCACTCGCCAACAGGCGCGCCTCACGCGCGGAACTTCCAAACTCTCGGACGACCTGAACGAGCTTGGCAAAAAGAACTTCCTCATCGGCGAGAAGCTTCTGCAAAGCATGCGCGACCTGGTGGAGACCATGGAAGCTTCGACCCACCAGCTGGAGTATTCGAGGCCGCAACGCGCCCACCAAGAAGCCGAAACTTCGATGGGAATGATGAACAAGATCGTAATCGGTCTATTAACCGCGGCCGAGCAGCAGGGAAAGGGCTCTGGTAGCGGGTCCAGCCAGTCTCAGCAGATGAAGCAGATGGCGGGCGATCAATCGCGTCTCAACTCCATTACGAAGGAGCTTCAGGAGCGGATGGGACAGGGGGGACTCAGCCCGGAGGAGATAGGCCGTCTCGCCCAGCTGCGTGCCATGCAGGAGCAGATTCGGCGACAGCTCGACGAGCTGCGCAAGTCACTCGACGACAAACGCCGCGTGCTGGGAGACCTCGATCAGCTCTCGGACGAGATGGAGCGCTCCGCACGGGATCTACAGTCCGGACGGCTCGATGCGAACACCCGGCAACGCCAGGATCGAATTCTTTCCCGGCTCTTGGACGCCGAGCGCTCGGTGCGTGAAAGGGACTTTGCGAAGCGCCGCGAATCGAAATCGGCGGAGCAGCTCTATCAACAGCAGGAAGGCACTCAGTTCTCCGAAGGACGTGAGGATCGCAAGCGCGAGCTGCGGCGCTGGCTCGCGCCTGACGCGGCGCCCCGCGAGTACCAGGACGAAGTGCGGCGTTATTTCCGGCGCATCCAGGACGAACTCTCGGCCAAGGAAGAAACGAAATGAGATTCCCGAACGCAGTTTTCTTCCTCGGGGTCTGTTTCTTTGCCGCACCCGTCGCTGCCGCTCGAGCCCAGGACGACGCTCGCAGCGCTCCCCAAATTCTGCAGGAGGCGCCCGCCGACAGCAGTGGAAGCTCGATTCGACAGCTGAGAGCTCTCCAGAACGCGAAGTTACTCGCGGCCCGTGGTCGCTCCGATGAAGCGATTGCACAGTTGGAGAGCTACCTCAAACAGAACGGGGACGATCCTACCATCGTGCGCGAGTTGGTCGGCCTGTACCAAGATGCGCGTCGCTTCAGTGAGCTGGAAAAGCTCCTGAAAAGTCAGCTCGCTCAGAGCGGGGGGGTGGACGTCGGCACGCTGCGGCTCTTGGCACAGGCTCAGTTCGAATTGGGCAAGGACGACGAGGGGATCGCCAACCTGCGGAAAATCCTGAAGGCCCACGAGGGCGAGCCCTCCTACGCGCGCATGGTGGCGACGGTACTCGGTCGCTACAAGCACGACGATGACGCGCTCGCAGTGCTGCTTCAGGCCCGCAAACAGTCGCACGATCCCAATGCTCTCGCGCAACAGCTCGGGTCGACCTACCTCCGCATGGGGAAGCCGGTGGAGGCGGTGGGCGAATATCTGCGAGTAATCCTGGACACTCCGATGAACGTGGAATTGATGCGCGCACAGATTCTAGACGTCAGAGACGCCCACCCGAAGGCGGCTCCCGCCATTCGCGCCACCTGCGAGAAGATCTACCAGGAGCATCCGGCCGTCCCGGAACTGGGTTTAGTGCTGGGAGAGTTGCGACAGCTAGACGGCGAGAGTCAGGCCGCATGGGAAGTGATCGAGCCTCTCTTGGACATGAATCAGTTGAAGAGCGACCTCTTGCAAATGGCCCTCGCGGGCTTGGCCGAGAGCAGGCTACCTGCCAGTGATTCTAGCTCGAATTTGAAGCGGCTCCGTCTCAGCCAGAGAATTCTGGCCGGGCTTTTGTCGAAGGAGCGGCTACCCAGGACTTTGCAGCCGCGCGCGTTCGATGCCTTGACCCGTACCTGGATCGCGCTCTTGGCCAACTCCTCCTTCGACGAGCTGTCCAAGGCGGACCAGAAGCAGATCTTGAACGGAGCCAGGACAACGTTGCTCACGATGATGGAGCGCTTTCCCAACGACAAGCACACCACCGACTCACTCCTGCGCCTCGCGAGGGCCTACGTGGAACTTCTACACCAACCCGAGGATGCCATCGCCCTCTATCGACGCATCCAGATGAACCCCAACGTGAACGTCGACGACATGGAGACGGCGCGCGTCGGATTGGGACAGGCCTACATGGCGGCGGGCGACACCACCCAGGCACGCACACTGTTCGAGACGATGGGTCGGGACATGAACTTCGTCGACGGCCAGGGTCGCGCTCACTTCCATCTGGGTCAGCTCGATTTCATGGGCGGGGAATTCGAGCGCGCCAAGGATCGCTTGCGCGCGGTGGCCTTCGAGGCGCCTTCGGCCTCCTATACCAATGACGCGCTCGACCTTGCGCTGCTCTTGGCCGAGGAGTCCATGGGGGACAATGACCAGGCCGGACTCAGGCGCTACGGACGCGCTCTTTACTTCAAAACGGTGGGGGAGAACGATTCGCTGCTGACTCAGTTGAAGATTCTCAGCGAGAAGAAGTCGCCTGTACTGAGGGCGCGAGCGCAGCTCGATCTGGCGCAGTACTGGTCGGATGCCGGCAAGACCGCGCGCGCCTTGGCCCAGGTCGACAGCCTTTTGTCTCAAGCACCGGATAGCCGTCTGGCACCTCGGGCGCTCGAACTCCAAGGCGATCTCCTTCTGCGCCAAGGCAAGAGCTCGCAGGCGCGAGCCGCTTACGCGCGTCTGCTCGAGAACTACGAGGACTACATCTTCATCGAAACGGTCCGCGACAAGATTCGCGGGATCGACGCCGCCAAGACAAAAGAAAAAGGGAATCTGCCATGATCTCCAAGCTTCCGAGAGTTCGTTTCGTGCCAATGCTCGTGCTGGTGTTGTTGGTGTTGGCGATCGGCGTATCCGTCCGCGGAGTCGCTATCGCAAGCGACATACTCGTCCCCATGGATATGAAGCAGGAGAACCACCTCAAGGCCTACGGCTTGGCCTTCAAGGCGCTCAAGAAGCATATGCCGGTGAGCTGGCTGCTCAACTACCGTGGCGGCAGCTTCCTCATACCGAATGGCTCCGTATTGGAGCCACAAGCCCGACTCATGGGAGTCACCACCACGCGAGTGAGCGCCGGCGAGGTGGCGCGTATCCGCGCGATCATCGCCAAGGAGAACATGGATGAAGTGCTGCTGGAAGTTCCACCGCGGATCGCGATCTATGCGCCGCCCAACTTCCAGCCCTGGGATGACGCCGTAACCCTGGCCTTGAGCTACGCTGAAATCGACTTCGACACGGTGTTCGATTCGGAGGTTCTGGCGGGCAAGCTGAGCAACTATGACTGGTTGCATCTTCACCATGAGGACTTCACCGGGCAGTACGGCAAGTTCTACGGGTCTTTCAAGGATCAACCCTGGTACAAGCAACAGAAGAAGCTCTTCGAGACCATCGCTACCGCGCACGGTTTCAAGAGCGTGAGAGAGCTCAAGGGAGCAGTAGCTCTCACCATCAAGCAATTCGTGGTCAACGGCGGCTTTCTCTTCGCCATGTGTTCCGCCACCGACACCTTCGACATTGCCCTGGCCGGTCTCGGAGTGGATTTTGTCGATCGGCCCTTCGACGGAACTCCGGTCGACCCGGATTACCGGAGTAAGCTCGACTTTTCTCGCTGCCTCGCCTTCGAGAATTTTACTCTTTACACCAACCCCCTGGAGTATGAATTCAGCAACATCGACACTTCGAACTACGCGCGTCTGAGGGGGCCGGAGGCCGATTACTTCACCCTCTTCAATTTTGCCGCCAAGTACGATCCGGTGCCGACCATGCTGACCCAGGACCACGTGAACGTGATCAACGGCTTCATGGGACAGACCACGGGTTTCAAAAAGGAACTGCTCAAGAAAAACGTGGTGATCCTGGCCGAGGTGGAGGGCGCGGACGAGGTCAAGTATCTCCACGGCAATCTGGGGAAGGGTACTTTCACCTTTTACGGGGGACACGATCCGGAGGACTATACCCACGCGGTGGGAGATCCTCCAACCGATCTCGATCTTCACCCGCACTCGCCGGGCTATCGGCTCATTTTGAACAACATTCTCTTCCCCGCTGCGAAAAAGAAGCCCCAAAAGACCTGAGCGAGGACTGTTTCGGTCCTTGACATGGTTTTCGCGCCCTGCGGATAATCAAGCGCCTGCGGACGGTGTGCGTACGCGCTGCTTCGCGCGTGGGATCGTTCAGTTCTTGAGGGGTGGACTTCCTCGACCATCCGGAGAACACGCCAGGCACGGTCTTCGTGAGAGGGAGGTGAGTTCTCCGCTCGATCTGGGGCGGAGTTCGGTATGTCGATGAAGGAATTTCCCGTGTGTCAGAAATGTGAGAAGGGTGTCCTGTTACCACTTTCGGATTACGGACGCGATGGCGCTCCGATTCAGTACAAGGCCTGGGTGTGTAGCAGTCCGTCTTGCGGGTTCAACATTCGCATCGATAACGGCGAGATCAGTCTTGGTCGACCGATCGCTCAATCTTCCAAGTAGCTTCGCCGTTTTCTTCGGGGCCTAGCCGTTTGAGTGCCCACCAGCTGATCACCACTCCGGCAACCGCCAGTGCCCAGCCAAGGCGGCCGGTCGTCAGGGTGGTCTCCGTCTGCGTGCTTTTGGGAGACAGGGTGACGAGGCTGACCAGATTGTAGAGACCATGCGCGTAGATGCTGGCGCTCAAGTTGCCGGTGCGCAAGAAAATGACTCCCAAAAGCAAGCCCACCGCAATCAGCCCCGCGATGTAGTAGGGTTGCAGGTGTACCGCCGCGAAGAGCACGGCACACATGGCAACGGCCTCAGCTGCTCCCATGCGCACAAGGGCGGCCTGTTGCAAGAGCCCGCGAAAGACGAGTTCCTCGCCAAAGGGTGCGACCAGGCAGAGAGTGGCGATCGCCATCGACCAGCTCGCCAGCGAATTCGGGCGCAGCTTCTGCATGCTTTGCAAGACCTCGGGAGGAACGGGAAGAAGATGCGAATTAAGCGTGGTCAACAGATCGATGGGAAAGATCGAGGCCAGAGTGATGAGAGTGACGAGAGCAAAACTCTTGAGGCCGAGTGATCCGAGGCGAAAGCTGAGGAGGGGCGCATCGCCCACGGCCCGGGCCAACGCGAACGGCAAGAGGATGAAGACGAGTAGGCTCGAGAGCAGGGCTGCCCAAAGCTCGCTTCCGAGAAGCTCGCCCAGGCTGAGTTGGACGCTCAAGTTCAAAGCGACCAGGGCCAGAGACAAAATGAAAAGCCGCGTGAAACTCAGGCGATTGAAGAGGTGGCTGACCCGAGGGCGCGGTGTGATCATGATTGGTTTACACTAACATCATCGTGAAGGGGCGCCACGATCACGGGAGGTTCGGCATGTTCGTCGTGGATTCAGCCACGATTCGCGCCATCGACGCGGCGTCGATCGAGGCGGGCGTCATGGGAGTCCACCTCATGGAAGAGGCCGGCGCGGGCGCCGCTCGCATGCTCCTGGCCAAACCCGATTGGTTGTGGGGCACCACTTTGGTGCTCTGTGGGAGCGGCAACAATGGCGGCGACGGTCTGGTGGTGGCGCGGCTTCTGAAGGGCGAGGGGCACGAGGTGCGCGCTTTGCTCCTGCAGGACGAGGAGAAGTACCGGGGAGACGTCGCGACCAATCTCGTTCGCGCGCGCGAGGCCGGTGTTCCTCTACACACCCTGCGACAGGACGCCGCAGCCGAGCTGCGGGAGATTGCGCGCGAATATCCCGGACGCGCTGTGGTAGATGGAATTCTGGGCACCGGCTTCAGGCCTCCCCTTCGCGGGCGGATTTTCGACTTGGTCGAGGCGATCAACTCGCTGGGCCGGCGCGTGCTCGCCCTGGATGCACCCAGCGGTCTCGACGCCTCCACCGGAGCAGTGGATCCGGTGGCGGTCAGGGCGGATCTGTGCGCGACTTTCGGTCTGGCGAAATGGGGTCTCTTTCTGCCTCCCGGCCGCGGCTATTGTGGAACGATCAACACGGTGGCGCTCCCCTTTCCCGAGGAAATCGTAAAGGAGCAAGTGAAGGCGAGTGAGAACTCCGCCCTCTACGTGAACAAAACCCTGGCCTCGGGATGGTGGAAGCCGAGAGCCTTCGACGCCCACAAGTACTCGGTGGGGAGCTTGCTCGTGGTGGGAGGAAGCACGGGAATGTCGGGCGCCGTTTCCCTGGCCTCTCTGGCCGCCCTGCGCAGCGGCGCGGGATTGGTGGAGGCTTTGGTGCCGGGAAGCCAGCGCCTCGCGGTCGATGCGAACTGTTTGGAAGTCCTGGTCCGTCCCATGCCCGAGACGGGGGTGGGTACTCTCTCGCCGGAAACCCTGGGCGAGATCTTGGAACGCTCCGAGCGTCATTCCGCCGTGCTCTTGGGCCCGGGGCTCGGCGCTGATCTTCAGACTGCGCAACTCGCCATCGAGGCGACGAAGGTGCTGAAGAAGCCCATGCTCGTCGACGCCGATGGGCTCAACGCCTTTGCGCGGCTGCAGACTCCGCTGCGTCTTCCTGAGGGTTCGGTCATCACCCCGCACACCGGGGAACTTCGTCGCCTGCTCGGAGAGGACGCGGATTTGGCCGCTGGTCGTGTGGAGAGCGTGAGGCGAGCAGCCGAGGATTTCTCCGTCGTGCTTTTGCACAAGGGAGCGCCCACCATGGTCGCCTCCCCCGATGGCGCCTTCGCGGTGATTGCTTCGGGCAACTCCGCGCTGGCCAGCGCCGGAACCGGCGATGTTCTGTCGGGGGTCATCGCGGCTCTTCTTGCGGCTGGATATGACGCCTTCGAGGCCGCGTGCTTGGGAGCTTGGATGCATGGAACGGCGGGTGAGCGCGTGTCGTCCCGGCTCGGCGAGGCGGGACTTCTCGCCCGGGATCTGCTCGAGGAGTTGGGCCCGGTGGGTCGGCAGTTGCAAGAGGCGAATCGATGAGAGTTCTGGGGATTGAGAGCTCCTGTGATGAAACCAGCGTGGCTTGCGTGGACGATGGCGGCGTGCAGTCGAATCTCGTGAGTTCCCAGGTGGCTCTCCACGCGCGTTTCGGCGGGGTGGTTCCCGAGCTCGCCTCGCGAGCCCATCTGCGCAACATTCTGCCGGTTTTGGACGCCGCTCTCGAAGATGCCTCTTGGACGCTGGACGAGGTGGAAGCGGTGGCGGCGACGAGCGGGCCGGGTCTCATCGGCGCGGTGCTCATGGGACTCACCTGCGCCAAGGCCTTGGCGTGGGCCAAGAACCTGCCCTTCGTCGGTGTCCATCACATCGAGGGTCACATCCTCGCCAACGGAATCGACGCTCCCATGGCCTTCCCCGCTTTGGTCCTGGTGGTGAGCGGAGGACACACGCAGACGGTCTTGGCGCGCGCTCCAGGTTCGTACATCATCCTGGGAAGCACACGAGACGATGCCGCCGGTGAGACTCTGGACAAGACTGCGAAGCTCATGGGGCTGGGGTATCCCGGGGGCCCCATCATCGAGAAGATGGCGGCGCGCGGCCGCCCCCCCGAGGTGGAATTACCGGTAGGCCTGCGTCAGCGCGACGAACTCGATTTCTCCTTCAGCGGGCTCAAGACCGCGCTGCGGCTTCGACTCGAGGACTTGGGTGAGAATCCGACCGAGCAAGACAAGTGTGACCTGGCCCGGGCGCTTCAGGATGCCGTCCTCGAGAGCTTGATACTGAAGACCCGAGCCGCTCTCGCCGCGGTCGCGGACGAGGGAATCGCCGGACTCTATTTGGCCGGTGGGGTGGCGGCAAACGGCCCCCTGCGGACAGCCTTCGCCGCGCTGGCCGAGGAGCGGGGCCTCGCCTTCGTTCCACCCCCCGCTCGCTACTGCACCGACAATGCGGCCATGATCGCCTGGGCCGGCCGTCTCCGGCTTTTGGCCGGTCAGCGGGACCCGCTCTCCCTGGGCGCTTTCGCGCGCGGGGCCCTCCCTCGGTGGGCCGCATGACCCACCGCGAGCTAGGCTGAGTCTCCATCCCGCCGGTAAAGTCTTTATGCGGACTGTCAGCTCCTGCCCCGATATGGCAAGCAACCTGCAAGGAACGCGAGAGGATCACGGCCGTCGGCTCGAATCGAGCTTGGATTCGCGCGCGGCCCACCGGGTAGCAGCTCGGGTCTGACCCTGCAATCCGTTGTACACATTCCAGTTACAACGGATTGGTGGGAGGAGGGTCTTGCTCGTGGCTCCCGGCACCCGCTCGAGCGGCCGTGACATCCTGCAAGACACGAAGAAGGGCCAGTCGTGAAAGAAAGCATTCTCGTCGTCGATGACGAACCCCACATCCGCAAAATCCTGGCTTTTCTTTTGGAGCAGAATGGTTTTTCCGTGCTCACCGCGGAAAACGGGGAACGCGCGCTGGAGACAGCCCGGGAGCAGTTGCCCGACCTGATCTTGCTGGACCTCATGATGCCCAAGATGGACGGCTACGAGGTGTGCCAGCACCTGCGTGAAGATTACAAGACGGCGCAGATTCCCATCATCATCGTGACGGCCAAGGGCGACGTGCGCGAAAAGGTGCGCGGTCTCAAAGGCGGAGCCAACGACTACCTGACCAAGCCCTACGATCACGACGAGCTGGTGACTCGGGTACGCAACACGCTCGACTGGAGCCGGGCGCAACGGCAGGCGAATCCGCTCACCGGTCTCCCGGGGAATCAGGCGATCGAGAGCGAGCTGCAACGACGCATCATGACCACGCAGCCGTTCTCCTTCATGTACATCGATATCGACAACTTCAAGGGTTACAACGACCACTACGGTTACTCGCGCGGTGACCAGGCCATTCGCTTCGTGTCGGACATCATTCGTCAGACCTGTCAGCGCCTGGGAAACGAAGACGATTTCATCGGGCATATCGGCGGCGACGACTTCGTGGTCATCGGTTCTCCCGCGGTCGCGGACGCGGTCGCGCAGGGAATCGTCGATGATTTCGACGCGAACAGTCACTCCCTCCTGGATGCGGAAGACATCGAACGGGGCCATCTCGAGGTCCGGAACCGCTTCGGTGGCTCCAACGTCGTTCCCTTCTGCACCATCACTCTGGCGATGGTGACCGATACAGGAGGCACCTTCAATCACTGGGCAAAGGTGAGCGATGTTGCGGCCGAGTTGAAGAAGTACGGGAAATCTCTCAAGGGAAGCGTGGTGGTCAAGGAACGCCGGAGCCACGATTCGGATTCGGAGGCGGCGGGCATGGGGAAGGAAGAACTGATTTCCTGATGTGTGGACTCAGGCAAACCAGCCAAGAAGTAGGCGGGATATGACGACGCTGCGACAGAGCTATTCGAGTTTTCGCTACCTGGTGAGGAACGTGCGCTGGGTAGAGTTGACGATTACTGCCCTGATCGTCTTCTCGGCCCGGGAATTGAGTTACATTCACTTCGATGCCCGGCCGGTACTTGCCATCTTTGTTCTCGCTTTCCTCTGGAATTTCCTCTTTTGGCACGCCGGCCGTCGGCACCTTCTGCGCGAGCGCGGGGTGGAGGGCTCCCGTTTGCTCTTCGTGTCGTGGCTCACCGCCGATGTCATTACGACCTTGTTGCTGGTCTACTTCACTGGTCTGACGAGCAGTCCGTTCCTCTTTCTGCTCGCGTTGCCGGTAATTCTCTCCACCGCGATGAGCGACGATACCAAACAGAGCTACGGTTTGGTCGCGGGCACGGCGCTGGGATTCCTCGCGCTCGTTGCCATGGAAAACGCGGGCAGCATTCCGCACACCGCGGTCTACCCCGCCGAGGTCGACGAACTCTTCCGCAGCCCCGACGTCGCCTTCGGAATCGGACTGATGATCGCAGCGGTCCTGAGTCTGATCGTCTTCACTCTCTATCGTTTCCGACCCAATTTCGCGTTCTTCCGCGATGGATTTCGGCAGGGACGTTTCAGGATCCAGAGTTTCCGCACCGGAGACGTCCAGGACCTGAGACTGGAAGAAGTGGAGAGCGTGGGTCCGGAGGACCTGCTGGAGGAGGTCGTTCAGAACCTCACCACGAACCCCTCCGTGTGCTTTGCGGCCGCGATCGTCTTCCCCGCCGGCGAAGAAACCGTCGGGGGCAGGCCCGGCAGCGATTGGCACGAGGGTCTCACCCGCCAGCGCGCGGTGAGTATCACGCGCCGCCAGGTGATTCCGACCTGGAGCGAGTTCCACACGGAAAAGAGCGATTTCTTCAAAAGTCTGCGCTTCGGCGAGACCGGTGATCTCTGGGAGGGACCGTTCTCCTTGCTGCAAAGCGATGGACTGTTCACAAATTTCGATGGCGCGGACGTCTATCTCGCTACTCCGGTGAGCCAGGGGGGCAAGGCGGTCGTCGTGCTTCTCACCGGTTTGAGTCATCCGGTGAAGAGTCGCAACGATGTCGTGCTTCATCTCTTGCGCCTCGCTGCCCAGCTCAAGCCGCTGCTGGTAGCGGAGTCGCGTCTCACGCGTTTGCGCGGCGAGATCACCAGCTTGCACTCAGAGAACGAGAGTCTCAGCCGCCTCAACAAGATGCAGGCGGAGTTCGTCGGCATGGCAAGTCACGAACTCAAGACGCCCCTGACCAGCATCGGAGCCTACACCGACGCTCTGCTGCTCGCGGCTGACCGTACCGAGTTCCCCGAACGGCGCGAGTTCCTGGGAGTGATTCGATCCGAGGCGGATCGTCTGCTGAGGATGGTCAACCGCATTCTCGATTACTCCAAGATCGAGTTCAATCAGCGTGTCTTGCAGAGGCACCACTGCCAGCTGGAAGAATTGCTGGAGGAGGTCCTCGCGACGCTTCGTCCGGAACTGGAACGAAGCGGAGTGCGGGTCGAGGTCGATGTTCCCGCGAACCTTCCTCGAGTCGAGGTCGATCGGGACATGATGAAGCAGGTCTTGCTGAACCTCTTGAGCAATGCCCTGAAATTCAGCCCCAAGAGCAGCGTGATCACCGTCAGCGCCGAGGAAGTCGCGACTACGGTCAACGTGACGGTGAAGGATATGGGCCCCGGCATTCCCGAGGACGAGGTTCAGAAAATTTTCCACCAATTCTATCGAGTACGGGACTACGGAGACGGTGTCGAGAGGACCGAGGGAACGGGCCTGGGTCTCTCCATCGTGCGCAACATCGTGACCGCGCACGGCGGCACGGTGCACGTGGACGGAGGATACGGCAAGGGCGCGGCCTTCAGTTTCACCATCCCGAAGGAACATCACGTCAACAGCCAACCCGAGACGGTCCTCGGTGAGGTCACGCGCAGTCCGGAGTTCGAACGCCTCATGCGCCTTCTAGTTCGCATGGTGGCCGACTACATGGACTGCAAGATCGTCTCGGTCATGCTTCTTTCGCAGGACCGCTCCGAGCTCTTCGTACAGATCGCCTACGGCCTGGACGAGTCTATCGTGAAGGACGCCCGAGTAAGGGTGGGCGAGGGAATCGCCGGCCGCGTGGTCGCAAGCGGTCGCCCCCTCCTCATCGACAATGTCGCCGATACCGAGGGCTTGGAATCGCGTAGTCATACCGATCAATACGACACCAACTCGCTGGTCAGCGTGCCCCTCTTCATGAATGGTGAAGTCGTCGGCGTGATCAATTGTAACAACAAGGTCACCGGCGATTCGTTCTACGCCGACGATTTGAGTTTGCTGATCACACTGACCGAGAAAGTGACGGTCGCGCTGGCGAGAGCGATGGCCTACGAGAACAGCAAGGGCACCCTCGACAAGACTGTCGACGCCTTACAGTCTCTCGTGGAGCTGCACGCCTCCGAGGTGAGAACTTCGCCGCGGTCGGTGCGCTATGCGATGGATCTGGGCCGACGGCTCGGTCTCACCCGGCAGCAGGTTCTGGCTCTGCAATACGCATTCGTCATTCACGACGTCGGCATGACCAAATTGAACGAGGACATCATCCGCAAGCGCGGACCTCTCAGCGAAGACGAAATGAGCGTACTGCGCGCTCACCCAACGGTCGGCGTCGAGATGCTCGAGCCATTCATGAGCGCGGACGAGTTGGAGGAAATCGTCCGCTACCACCACGAGCGAGTAGATGGATCGGGATATCCGCACGGACTCAAGGGCGAACACATCCCCCTGCCCGCGCGTATCGTGGCCGTGGTGGATGCCTACGAGTCGATGACCTCCCTGCGCGCGTACCGGGTGACGCTGACTCCGGCTGAAGCGGCGGAGGAACTCGTGAAGTACGCGGGAAGCCAATTCGACGCCGAGGTGGTACGCCTGTTCCTGGACGTGCTCCTGGAAAACGGTGAGCTCGACCGGCTCAACTGGGAACGACTGAAGGAGGGGGAGCAGTGGCTACGCCCCGCGTCCTTGTCGTAGAAGACGAAGAGACTCTGGCCAGGGTCTTGAGCTTCTCGTTGGAGAACGAAGGCTACGTCGTCGCTCGGGCCGAGGACGGCGTGGAGTGCATGAATAAGGTCTCAACCTTCAGACCGGACGCCATTCTCATGGACATCATGATGCCCAATCTCGATGGGCTGGAGACCATTCGCCTGCTTCGCAGTAGCGAGCAGCACGTCAAACTTCTCATCGTTGCCGTCACGGCCAAGGCCAGCCTGTCGGATCGCGAAGAGGCCTTGGCCGCAGGAGCGGATCTCTTCGTAAAGAAACCCTTCCAGATCTCGTCTCTTCTCGATCAACTCGAAAGTCTGCTCGGCGCCCGCAGGATGGGTTGAGCTGTGGGCGCGATTGAAGTAGACCGTCTGCTCGTGGCAACGGCCAGTTTTCTTCGCTGTCGCGAACGCAAGGAACTCGTGGCGCGCGTCACGGACTCCTTTCGCGAGACGATGGGCTTCGCCGCCGCCTGCTTGCGCCTGCGCGATCCCCTCACCGGGATGCTGGAAGTCTGGATGACCGGCGGGAGCCAGGGGCGGATCTCGTTCGGTGGAGATCTGGATCCGAGCGAGTTGGAGTCGATCCTCGCCGAGGAAAACCGCAATGGTTCGTGCTACCTCGTCCGCGGAGCGAGCGATCGCAAGGGCGAATTCCACCTGTACTTTCCGTTTCTGGGTAGTGATCAGTCCGTTCTGGGAATGATTCAACTCGCGGACTTCGAGCAAGAGGGCTCTCCCTCCGAAAACAAACTGCGCCTCGGAGAGCGCCTGGCCGAGCAAGCGGCTCTCGCCTTGGAGAGCATGAATCGCAACGAGGAGCTCAGCAAGAGCGTGCGCGAGCTCTCCAGCTCGCAACGCAGGGTCAAGGAGCTGGAAGCGCAGCAGGAAGAGTTCTTGGATGGAATCAGCCACGAACTGCGTACACCCCTCACTTCGATCCAGGCCTACTGTGAAGGCCTTCTGGCGCAACACGGGACGATGGACGAGCAGCTCAAGTCCGAGTTCCTCCAGGTGATTCTCGAGGAGAGCCAGAGACTTCACGAACGGGTCGAGGATCTTCTGGCGGTGGCGCGGCGTGAGCATCCAGCGGATAGCAAACGCCGCGAGAAATTTGATTTTTCCCAGCTGATCCGGGAAGCGGTCACGCGGATGGGAACGCTTTTCCGTGAGAAATCTCTACGCTGTCATGCGCTTCTTCCCAGCGCGAGCGTCTTCTATGAGGGCAATCGGCCGGCGCTCGATCAAGTCGTCCTCGAACTCCTGGAGAACGCGATCAAGTTCACCCCGGAAGGGGGGCTGGTCACCATCGGCCTGAGTGAGGCCGAAGGGGCCATCATCCTGCAGGTCGAGGACACCGGCGATGGTGTTCCCGAAGGGGAAACCAGTCGGGTGTTCGAGCGCTTCTACCAGGTGGACGGGTCCAGGACGCGTTCCCACGGAGGACAGGGACTCGGTCTCTCTGTGTGCCAGCAGATCGTAGACGATCATGACGGGCGAATTTGGGTGGAGAAGGGGGAGAGCGGAGGAGCTCGATTCTGTGTGCGGATCCCGCGACGCCGCGCAGTTCTGCGCAACGCGGTCACCCGGCGCACTCACCGTGACATTCGCGGCGAACTCTCAGGGCTTCTTGACGCGTCCGTGGCGCTGGTCGCCGAGCTCATGGGCTGCGGGATCGCCTCGATCATGGTCTACGACGAAAGAGAAAATTGTCTGAGGATTCAGGCCGCGGTGGGACTCGAGGAGGAAGTGGTTCGTGACACTCGGGTCGAACCGGGGAAAGGGGTGGCGGGACGCGTCTTTCAGAGTGGTCGCGCGCTTCTCTTGGAGGACCTCAGGAACGATTCGAGCCTGTCCAAGCTGGTGAACGAGCGACAGTACCAGGGCTACGGAGTGCTCAGCGTTCCCATCTTCGATCAGGAGAAAGTGGTCGGGGTGCTCAACGTCAACAACCAGAGCGAGAGCCGCGCGTTCGACGAAGACGATCGCCTCCTGTTGGAGGCGCTCGCTCTGCGCATCGAACGAGCCTGGGCGAGTTATGAGAGTTTCGAGAAGTGTCACGATCGCATGGCGCAGGCCCGCGAGGCTTTTCGCGCCACGGTGAACTTGAGCCGTCACCGCCGAACCGAGCTGCGCGAACTCATCGTCCACTGCGGTTTGAAGGCGGCGCACGCGGCGGGCGCGGACGAGTCCGAGATCCGCGCGCTCAGCTACGCCCTGAGAATCTACGATCTCGGCCTCACCACGGTAGGCGAGGACATTCTCTCCAAGGTCACTCCACTCAGCGTCGCCGATCAGACTCTCATCCGCGATCACTCGCGGCGGGGCGCGCGACTCGTACGTGGATTGGAGGAAGATGGTGTGGTGGAAGCGATGCTCTACCACCACCACGAGAATTGGGACGGCAGCGGTTATCCCGAGGCGATCGAGGGCGAAGCCATTCCACAGGGAGCCAGGATCATCCGCCTGGTGGACGCGTTCAGTGCCATGGTGCACGGTCGTCCCGGCCGTCCACCCCTGGATCTCGACGAAGCGACCGCGCTCTTGAGGGAGGGTCTAGGGCGGCGCTTCTGTCCGCAGCTCGGCCCCTACTTCTTGCAGGCGGTGGCGGAGCGCGAACGCGTGTTTCGAGAACTTCTGCGACTTAGAAAACAACCCGTGGCCGAATCGCAACGGGCAGTCGAGCTTCCCTTGCTGGTCGGCGCCATCGACAGCGGGGTAGAGGAGGATGCGAAGTGATGAGAAAGATCCTCGTTGTGGACGACGAGCTCTATATCCGCAACATTTTGGAGTTCGCCCTGAGCAGTGAGGGCTTCGAGGTATTCACCGTGGCAGACGGCGAACAGGCGCTGCAGAAGGCGCTCGATCTGATGCCCGATTTGATCGTCTTGGACGTAATGATGCCCAAGCTCGACGGATTCGAAGTCTGTCGCGCCATCAAGGCCAAGGACGAAACCAAACACATCCCGGTCTTTCTGTTGACGGCGCGGGACAAGGAGGCTGACCGCCAGCGCGGCGAAGAGGTGAACTGCGACGTCTACCTGACCAAGCCGTTCAGCCCCAATAAGCTGGCCGAACTCGTGCAGAAGTATCTGGCGCCTGCTGCCCAGGCCTAGAGCTTCGACCCCGGGGTGCTCGGGGTCTATACTGTGGCCATGGACCCCAAGACTCAGCGGATGGTGAGCGCGCATGCCCGCTATTGCGAGGTCGCGCTCCCTCTGCCGTTGCCACAGACCTTCAGCTATCGAGTGCCCGACGAACTCGCCGGCGGACTTGGGCCGGGCTCTGTCGTGCGCGTTCCCTTTGGCAGGCGCGAGCGAATCGGGGTGGTGACGTCCCTGAGTGAAGTCCCGCCGTCCGTGCGCACCTTGAAGGAGCTGCGCGCGGATCTGGGAGAGGACTATCGCCTCCCCGAAGTGGCGATGTCGCTGGGAAGCTGGGTCGCTTCGTACTACGCCTGCAGCTTGGGCGAGGCCCTGGCGCTCTTCTTTCCGCCCCGGCCGGGAACCGCCGCGCGCAGATCTCCCCTGGAGCGAGGAGAGGCGGACGCCGAACCAGCCCACAGGCTCTCCGAAGACCAGAAGGCAGCCCTTCGATGCGTGCTCACGCCGCTTACCGAAGGGAAGTACGAGAGTTTCCTCTTGCACGGGGTCACCGGCAGCGGCAAGACCGAAGTGTACCTACACGCGATTCAGCGGGCGATCGAATTGGGCAAGTCGGCCCTGGTCCTCTTGCCGGAGATCGCGCTCACCCCGCAGACCCTGGGCCGCTTGCGCGCGCGGTTTCCAAACAGAGTCGCACCGTATCACTCTCGCCTGAGTCACGGTGAGCGCTGTGCCGTGTGGGAGGCCGCCGCATCCGGCAGGGTATCGGTCGTGGTGGGAGCGAGGAGCTCCGCCTTCGTTCCGATGAAGAACCTGGGTCTGATCGTGGTCGACGAGGAGCACGACTCCAGCTACAAAGCCGACGACCGGCCACGCTATCACGCGCGCGATCTCGCTCTGATGCGCGCGCGCTTGAGCAAAATCCCCATCATTTTGGGTTCGGCCACGCCCAGTCTGGAGAGCTATCACAACGCTCGTCTGGGCAAGCACCATAGGCTCGCCCTGCCATCGCGCATGGGGCAAGTGGAATTGCCCGCCGTGGAGATCGTGGATCTGCGGCGCAAAGAGGAGGGAGGGGAAGGACCGCTCGGGTCCCGCTTGAGCGCGGCTCTGGAACAGGTTTTGGAGCGCGGAAAACAGGCCATTCTGCTGCACAATCGGCGCGGCTTCGCCCGCTTCGTGCAATGTCACGCCTGTGGACACGTGGAGACCTGTCCCTCCTGTGACATCTCCCTCACTTGGCACTTGAAGAGCGATCACTTGCGCTGTCACTACTGCGGCCACCGCAGGGCGCGTCCTACCACCTGCCCCGAGTGTGCCCAGCGCGTGTTCCGGCCGCACGGAGTGGGGACTCAGAGGGTGGAGCTGGCGTTGCAATCCCGCTTTCCAGAGGCCCACATCCTGCGTCTGGATCAGGATACGAGTTCCACCAAGCGCGGACATCAGGAGATCCTGGAGCAATTCGCCGCGGGCGAGGCCGACTTCCTGTTGGGCACGCAGATGGTGGCCAAGGGACTTCACTTTCCCCGTGTCAGCGTGGTCGGAGTGATCAGCGCCGACGCGGGGCTACACTTTCCGGACCTGCGCGCTCACGAACGCGCGTTCCAGCTTCTTACTCAAGTCGCCGGTCGCAGCGGCCGGACCTCGCCGGGCCGAGTCATCCTCCAGACCTACGATCCCGAGCATCGCGTCCTGCGCCGGGTGCTCGGTCACGACGTGGAGGGTTTCTTGGCCGAGGAGCTCGAGCAGCGGCGGATCCTCGCGTATCCCCCGGTGAGACGACTCAGCGCCATCTTGGTCACCGCCGCGAGCGAAGAGGATCTCGACGCGGGCCTGAACCGGCTCGCCCGCCGCTTGAGCCGTTTGCTCGAGGGGACCAAGGTGGAGATTCTGGGGCCGGCCCGCGCGGCCCTCCCGCGGATCAACCGGCGATTTCGCGGGCAGATCTTGCTCAAGGGTAGCTTGAGCGCGGAAGGAAAACTGCTCATTTTGGAAGTACTGAGCGAGCTCGCGAGCGCTGAGAAAGGACGCAGGCGGCTGGATTTGGCGCTCGATGTCGATCCACAACACTTGCTCTGAGGGAGGAAAGAGCACTATCTTGTTGCCGGTTCCGGCAAAGCCTAGGGCGAGACCGGAGCGTATCGAGAGCTCGATTGGTTGACAAATCCTCGCGGTGACGCTTATACCTAGAGCGGTATCGCGGAGATTCCCCGCTGCGTTAGCCGTACGGGGACCTTCTTCGGAGAACACCTCGCGCTACTTTCTACTCCTGCTTCCCAATGCAACTGAGGATCGAGTTTGGGTCCGTCCGTCTGGCATTAGTGTGATGAGGAGTCTCTGTCGACTGTGTCCGCCTCATGGCGCACAGGGAATCACAAATGGGGAGAACCCGGCATGCGAATGAGTTTGAGATCCGTGACCGTGCTGCTCTTGGGGCTACTCGCGGGGATCTATGGTTGTAAGCACCCCTTCGTCAACTCGGGCAACATCTATCTGGACCAGGGAATGCTTCCCAAGGCGGAAGCCTGCTATAGAGTCGCGCTTTCCGAAGAGCCGAACAACGGTGAGGCCCATTTCCAGCTCGCTTACACTCTCAGCGAGATGGCCAAGCAGCACCTCGCCAATGGAGAGATGGATTCCGCGCGAGTGAAGTTCGTCGAGGCGACCAAGAACTACATGGAAGCTGCGAAGATCGATTCCGCGCAATGGGCCGACGAGGCCGAGCTCAACATGTCTTCCAACTTCGCGCGCGTCTTCAACGAGGGATCCAAATTGATCCGCAACGACGATTCCAAGGCGGCGCTGGAATACTACAAGCTCGCCTACCTGATCGATCCCAACGGCGAGAACGGCGCGCGAGCCCAGCTCAACATCGTTCAGCTCACCTATCAGCAGATCACCGACAAGTATCGTCTGGCTCAGAGTTCCGACGACAAGGATGGCCAGCAAAAGGCCAAGGACGAAGCCAGCGATCTCTTGACCCGAGTGGACAAGGCGCTTCCCAAGGTGACTGACGCCGAGACGAAGCGAACCTTCGTCGAAGTGAAAGCGGCCATCTTGCGCATGCTCGATCGCGATGCGGAGGCCAGGAAGATCTACGAGGATCTCCTCGAAGAGAATCCAGACGACATCAACCTCATGCTAACCCTGGCGCGCTCGCAGAAGGAGCAGGGCGACGATCAGGGAGCGGCCGCGTTCTTCCAGAGGGCGCTCGATCAAATCGCGATTGCCCCGGTGATCAACGAAGACGGTCGCTATGATTACGTGTACGCCGAGACGGCGCGCGCGTATTTCCGGGCCGCCGAATACGAGAAGGCCATCGACGCGTTCAAACTGGCCCTGGACGTGGCCAAGACCGACGTCGAGCGCATCGACTTCTACGACCGGATTTCGGTCTCCTATTTCCAGTTGGAGCAATACGAGAAGGCCGTCGAATACGCCAAGCAGGTGGCCGATCTCGATCCAGAAAATCTCAACGCGTGGCAGATCCAGTGCCGTGCGCTGGGCCGTCTCGACCGACAGGCCGATGCCGAAAAGGCCTGCGCTCGCTTCTACGAATTGCGAGACGCGCAGGACCAATAGACACGGCTCGGACTCTGGGCGGCATGGCTCATGCTTAGTCAGCCGCTCAGTCCCCGGGTCCCAAGTTCCTCGACCCAAGGTGGACTCTCCACCCTGGACAGCACCGAAACGTTCAACCCGGCGGGATTCCCGAATTGGGTCTTCCCGTCCCCCAACGCCTTGAACCCACTAAAACGAAGAACAGTGCGAAAGAAATCAACCAAGAGCCGCGCTTCCAAGCTGGCCGCAAATGCGGCCGACTCGCCCGACGAGGTGATGGACGGCACGGACGACACCTCCGAAGCCCTGCCAAGCGAAGAGACCGGCGGCGAGGACATACCTCAGCTCGACATCGGCGAATTGAAGCAGATGACGATCCAGCAGCTGATGGAACTCGCGGACCAGTACGGAATCGAAGGGATGGCGCACCTTCGCAAGCAGGAGCTGATCTTCAAGATTCTGGAGGGTCAGGTCGAACGCAAAGGTCTCATCTTCGCCGAGGGCGTCCTGCAGGTTCTCGCAGAGGGCTATGGCTTCTTGCGTTCGCCGGATTACAACTATCTGCCGGGTCCGGACGACATCTATCTCTCACCTTCCCAGATCAAGAAGTTCGATCTGCGCACCGGGGATACCATCTCGGGTCAGGTGCGTCCTCCCAAGGACAGCGAACGCTATTTTGCGCTTTTGAAAGTGGAAGCCGTCAACTTCGAGAACCCGGAGCTGGCCAAGCAGAAGCCGCTGTTTGACAACCTGACGCCGCTCTATCCCGATGAGTGGCTCTATCTCTCGGAGAGCAAGAACGAGAAGGGCGAGTGGGTGCCCGGCGGCAAGGACCTGAGCATGCGCGTGGTCGATCTGCTCTGTCCCATCGGCAAGGGCCAGCGCGGACTGATCGTCGCCCCGCCGCGCACCGGAAAGACGGTGCTGCTGCAAAAGCTGGCCAACAGCATCGCCCAGAATCATCCCGAGACGCTCCTCATCGTTCTTCTGATCGACGAGCGGCCCGAGGAAGTCACCGACATGCAGCGCACGGTGAACGGTGAGGTAGTGTCCTCCACCTTCGATGAACCGGCCGAGCGTCACGTGCAGGTGGCGGCCATGGTCATCAAGAAGGCCAAGCGTCTGGTCGAACACGGCCACGACGTGGTCATCCTCCTCGACTCGATCACCCGCCTCGCGCGAGCCCACAACACGGTGGTGCCCCACAGCGGCAAGATCCTCTCCGGTGGCGTGGACGCCAACGCCCTACAACGCCCCAAGCGTTTCTTTGGCGCGGCGCGCAACATCGAAGAAGGGGGAAGCCTCACCATCATCGCCACCGCACTCATCGAGACCGGCAGCCGCATGGACGAGGTGATCTTCGAGGAATTCAAGGGCACGGGAAACATGGAGCTGGTGCTCGACCGCAAGCTCTCCGATCGACGGATCTTCCCCTCGATCGACATCTTCAAGAGCGGAACGCGCAAGGAAGAGCTGCTCGTGGACCCCAAGGAACTCAACAAGGTCTGGGTCTTGCGGAAATTCCTCAACGACCGGACTCCGCAGGAGGCGATGGAGTTCCTCCTGGACAAACTCTCCAAGACCGAGGGCAATCAGCAGTTCCTCGATTCGATGAACGCCTGAGGAGGCTGGAGCGCGCAAGTTCCTGGTGCACAAGGAGTTCGGCCTTCCGATTTGCGCCGCCCTGGGCCCTATGCTACTCTTGTACGCCTGCGTCCCATCGATCACGGACGATTGGTGCAACCCGCAGCGATGCCCGCGGGGCATCCCAACCAGGATGAGAACTATGAAAAACGGAATCCATCCCAACTACGTTCCCACCAAGATCATCTGTCTTTGTGGCAATGAGGTGGAAACGCGCAGCACGGCCGGGCCGGAGATTCACGTGGAAATCTGCTCGGCGTGCCATCCGTTCTACACCGGACAGCAGAAGATCGTGGATACGGCGGGCCGCGTGGAACGCTTCAAGCGCCGCTACGAGAAGAAAAAGGCCTAGCCTACTTCTGCCTGCCGGCGCTCTTTTCCTCCACAGGCGGAGCCGAGATGGGGCTCCGAGGGCCCATGGCTTCATCAAACCCCAAATTCGACCCCCGTTCTCTCGACCTGGCCGTCGGCGGCCAAGCCGTGCTGGAAGGGGTCATGATGCGCTGTCCCACCGCGGTCGCCACTGCGGTGCGGACGCCGAGTGGCGAGATCGTCATCAAGCGCCGGCCTTACGTGGGAATCGTGAACCGTCGACGCCTCTTGAACATTCCGCTGCTGCGAGGGGCCATCACCCTGGTGGAGAGTCTGGCTCTCGGCTTTTCGAGTCTGATGTACTCGGCGGAACAGGCCCTGGAGGAGGAGGCGGTCTCGCAGGACGAACCCCGTCTGCGCGACCGGCTGAGCATGTGGGGCATGATGGCCTTTGCTTTCGTGTTCGGCCTGGGGCTCTTCTTCTACCTGCCCTTGATCCTGGCCGAACTCACCGGGGTGAAGAGCGGATTCAGCTTCAACCTCATCGACGGCATGATGCGGCTTGCGATCTTCATGGCCTATCTGCTGGTCATTTCCCGGATGAAGGACATGCGCCGAGTCTTTCAGTATCATGGGGCCGAGCACAAGACCATCCACGTCTTCGAACACGGATTGGAGCTGAAGCCGGAGAACGCGCGTCAGTTCCCTACCCTGCATCCCCGCTGCGGAACGAGTTTCCTCTTTTTCGTCATGTTCGTCAGCATTCTCGTCTTCCTCTTCATGGGACGGCCGGACGGCGTGGTGGAGAGACTGCAACGACTCACCCTGGTTCCTCTCATCGGCGGAATCGCGTACGAAGTCATCAAGCTCAGCGGAAAGTACTCCGAGCAGGCGTGGATCAAGCCCCTCATCTGGCCCGGTCTCATGCTCCAGAAGATCACCACCAAGCAACCTTCTGACGAGCAAGTGGAGGTCGCGATGGCGGCCTTGAACTCGGTGCTGGAAGAGAGCGCACTCGATTTGGCCTCGGAGACCGTGCTCGAGCTCGCCGAATCACCCTCTTAGCGCTCGGATAACCCGTCATGCGTGAACTCGTGGAATCCAGGCTGGCGCGGCTGGCCGAGGTCGAAGAAATCCTGGCCGATCCTGCGATCGTCAACGATCGGCTGCGTTACAAGGAATTCAGTCAAGAGCACAAGCACCTACGGAAGATCGCGGAACTTGGCCTTCCCTACCTGAAGGCTCTGGATGGGATCGAGGGCGCCAGGGCTTTGCTCGAGAGCGAGAACGACGCGGAGATGCGGGAGTTGGCCCAGGAGGAGCTCCAGGCCCTCAAGGCCCGCTTGCCGGAAATGGAAGCGTCGCTCGAGCTGCTGCTCCTGCCGCGTGACCCCGATGACTCCCGCGACGCAATTCTGGAGATTCGCGCCGGCACCGGTGGGGAGGAGGCGGCCCTGTTCGCGGGCGACGTGGCGCGCATGTACCAGCGCTACGCCGAACGCCAGGGCTGGAAGCTGGAGATGCTGGAGTTTTCCCCTACCGCGACTGGGGCTACCAAGGAAGTCATCTTCTCCTTGCAGGGCGACGGCGCCTACGGACGTCTCCGCTACGAGAGCGGCGTCCATCGCGTGCAGCGCGTCCCAGAAACCGAGAGCAGCGGGCGCATTCACACCTCAGCCTGTAGTGTGGTCGTACTGCCCGAGGCGGAAGAGGTGGAAGTTCAGATCGATCCCAATGACCTGAAGGTCGACGTCTACCGCAGCAGCGGGCCAGGTGGGCAGAGCGTGAATACCACCGACAGTGCCGTGCGCATCACGCACCTCCCGACTGGCTTGGTGGTGACCTGTCAAGACGAGAAGAGCCAGCACAAGAACAAGGCCAAGGCCATGAGGGTTCTGCAGGCTCGCTTGTATGAAATCGAGCGAGCGAAGCAGCACGAAGCCGAGGCGAAGGAACGCAAAGCGGCGGTGGCCGGCGGAGATCGCAGCGCGAAGATTCGCACATACAACTTCCCGCAACAGCGAGTCACCGATCACCGGGTCAATTACACTTCCCACGAGCTGAGCAAGATCCTGGACGGCGAGCTCGATCCCATGCTCGATTTTCTGCTGCTCAATTTCCGCCAGCAGTTGCTCCAGGAGCAAGGGGACTAGGCAATGGCGAAAGCCAAGGCCGGCAGTTGGACTCCCTTGGAGCTCATCCGGGTCTCGGCGGAGTATCTGGCCGACCAAGGCGTCCCCTCTCCACGGCTGGACGCCGAGCTTCTTCTGGCACACGTCCTCGAGCTGGACCGGCTCCACCTCTACTTGCAGCACGAACGGCCTCTCATCCACGAGGAATTGGATCGCTACCGCGAGCTCATTCGCCGCCGCGCTCGACGGGAACCGCTGCAGCTTCTCATCGGCAGCGCCCGGATTCTAGATCTCGACTTTCAGGTGGAGCCCGGTGTCTTCATTCCCCGGCCGGAAACCGAAACTCTGATCGAGGTGGTCAAGACTCTTCCGGAACCTTCGCTGATGGTGGAGGTGGGTTTGGGCAGCGGTGCGATCGGCATCAGTCTTCTCGTGTACTGGCCCAAGGCCCGCCTGGTCGGTTTCGAACTCTCGGAAACTGCGGTGCGCGTGAGTCGAAGCAACGCCGAGAAGCACGCGGTCGCGGACAGGATGGAGATCGTCGAGGGCGACGCGTACGCCGAATCCATGCGCGCGCGCTGGCCCGGCTGCGATCTGGTGGTGTCCAATCCTCCCTACATCGCCGAGGGAGAAGAGTTGGAGCCCGAGGTGATCGATCACGACCCCGCAGAAGCGCTATTCGCCGGCCCCGATGGCCTTCAGGAGATTCGAAAGCTTTGCAAGGCGGCCGCAGCCGCGCTGTCCCCCGGCGGCTGGCTGGTGTTCGAGCACGGATCTGACCAAGAGAGCGAGGTCGCACTCATTCTGGCGCAAGGTCCCTTCGAGGGAGTAGTGTGCCATCGCGACCTCGCGGGACGCCCCCGCGTGAGCTGTGCTCGTCGCGTCTTGAAGTCATGAACTTTCGCAGTGCCGTCTATCTGTGGTCCGGAGTACCGCTCCTTCTGGGAGTAGGGCTCCTGCCCAGTCTCATCATCTCCTTGGTGGACAGGGACGGCTTGGCGCTCACCTTCGCGGTGACATCTCTGATCCTGTTGGCCCTGGGTTTGGCAGCTCGCACCCTGGGCAAGGCGCCCCAGAGGCTCGAGCCGGCGCTCTCGAACCTGGTGGTGGTGATGGCGTGGTTGGGTGCGGGCTTCTTGGGCGCCCTTCCCTATTTTCTCGGTGGAATCCTGCCCTCGCTGACCGCCTCCGTGTTCGAGAGTGTCTCCGGCTTCACCGCCACCGGAAGCACCGTACTGACCTCCATCGATACCACCCCGCACAGCCTGCTGTTCTGGCGTTCCCTCACGCACTGGATCGGCGGCATCGGCATCATTTTGATGGTTCTGGCCGTGCTTCCGCGAACGGTGGGGAGTCGCATGCTCTACGGCGCGGAAGCGCCGCTGAGTCTGGACGCCCAACCGCAACCGCGCATCTCGGCCATCATCCGCTCGTATCTGACCATCTACACCGGTCTCACCGTAGTGCAGGTGATTCTGCTGGTTCTGGGTCCGATGACCCTCTTCGAGGCCTTCTGCCATTCCTTCGCCTCCATCGCCGGAGGCGGCTTTTCCACCCGTGCACTCAGCATCGGAGCGTTCCATGATCTCTACACAGAGATCGTGCTCATGGTCTTCATGATGGCGGGGGCCACCTCCTTCTACGCACACTTTCGCGCGCTCATCGAGCGCAAACCGCGCGCCTATCTGCAGAACGTGGAAGTGCGGCTCTTCCTGCTGATCACGCTCGTATCCTCCCTGCTCTGTGCGGGCAGTCTGATGGTTCGCCAGGGCCTGAGCGCGGGCTCGGCCCTGCGCGATTCCACTTTCCAAGTGGTGAGCGTCATCACCACCACTGGCTTCGCCACCCGCGACTTCGAACTTTGGCCGGTGATGCCGCGTGTCCTCTTGATCGTTCTCATGTTCGTGGGAGGGTGCAGCGCGAGCACCAGCGGCTCCATCAAGGTGGTGCGCTACCAGGTGACGGCGAAGAGTCTGCTGCTGCAATTGCGGCGCATCCTGCATCCGAACTTGGTGCAGGCGTTGCGTCTGGGAAAACGGGTATTGCAAAGCGAGCAAGTCGAGGCCGTGCAGCTCTATTTCCTGGCCTACCTGGGTTTGGCCACCGCGGCGGTTCTGGGACTGAGCATTCTGGGGGTGGACGGTCTCACCGCCATCACCGGAGTCGCGGCTACTCTGGGCAACGTGGGCCCGGGTCTGGGTCATGTGGGTCCCTTCGACGATTTTGCCCATCTCCCGCAGCTCGGCTCTTGGATCCTGGTGATCTGCATGCTGGCGGGCCGGCTGGAAATCCTGGGCCTGGCCACCCTTTTCCTACCCGAGCTTTGGCGCTATGGTCGCCGCGGGGTACCACGACGATCGAAGGGAAAGTCCTTCATGACAAAGGTCACCAGAAGTATTTGGATGCTGGTAGTCCTGCTGCTCGCCGCGAATCTCAGCGCTTGCGGCAGCAAACACGAGTCCTATCCGCAGGCGCATCCCATCGTGGAGCAGACCGATCTCACACCACTCCACGACGCCATCGAGCGCGTACGGGACGATCTTGAGCGCCTTCGCGCGAGGCGGGAGGGAGACGAGCTCTCCCAGAAAATTCTCGACGACGCTGGCTCTCATCTCGACGACATCCGCTACTACTTCGTGCCTCTCACCTCCGCGCGCGAGTCGGTTCTCAACGCGCTGCGTGAAAGCTGGGGAAACAACTCCGCGCGGCGTGACAGTTTCTTGAGCCATGCACGCGGCCAGTTGATGAGCGTCGTGGAGCACGCGGGGCCGCAGATCGACAAGATGGTGGAAGTACAACTCGAGATGCTCACAGATATCCAGGCAGAGGCGCGCGCCGGTGAGGACGTGCGCGAACGAATTGAAGCACTGGCGACGGAGATACAACACGCCCTAGCGGTCGCGCCTCTGGTGCTCGATGAAAACCGTTACCACAACCCCGTCGGGGAGTGAGTCATGGATCGATTTCTCATTCACGGACCTTGCACACTTTCGGGCAGCGTGGATGTGAGCGGTGCCAAGAATGCGGTACTTCCCCTCATGGCCGCGACGCTCTTGAGCCGTGGGGAGAGCCGAATTCGAAACGTGCCCAATCTGCGCGACACGCGAACCATGGGGAAAGTCCTCGAGACCTTGGGCGCCAAGGTTTCTCGCGAGGGCGATAGCTTGATCATCGATTCCAGCGGAGCAGAGGGGGTGGAAGCTCCCTATGAGTTGGTGAAGACCATGCGCGCCAGCGTCTACGTTCTGGGCCCGCTTCTCAGCGCGATGGGAACGGCCAAGGTGAGTCTGCCTGGAGGCTGCGCGTGGGGGCCTCGGCCCATTGACTTGCACCTGAAGGGCATGGAGATGTTGGGCGCGCAGGTGAAGCTCGAAGGGGGTTATGTGGTGGCGAAGAGGCCCAAGAGCCGTCTGCACGGCGGCACGATGGACTTTTCCACCTCCAGCGTAGGCGCCACCGCGAACGTTCTCATGGCGGCGGTTCTCGCCGAGGGCACCACCGTATTGGAAAACGCGGCGCGTGAACCCGAGGTCGGACAGCTGGCCGAAGCTCTGGTGGCGGCGGGGGCGAGGATCGAGGGCATCGGAAGCACCCGGCTGAGCATCGAGGGCGTGGAGGAGATCTCGCCGCTCGATGTCAGCGTGATCCCCGACCGCATCGAGGCCGGAACCTTCCTCTGTGCGGCTGCGATTTTGCGCTCCAAACTGCAGGTGAAGAGAGTGCGTCCCGAACATTTGCAAGCCACGATGGATGTCCTGGGCGGCAGCGGTTGCAGCTTCGAAGTCGCTTCCGATGCGGTCGAAATCGACGGAAGCAACGCCGAACGGGCTCTGAACGCGGTCACGCGACCTTTCCCCGGATTTCCCACCGATATGCAGGCGCAGACCATGGCGGTGGCCACCCTCCTCGACGGAAACAGCGTGCTCACCGAGACCATCTATCCCGATCGTTTCACCCACGTGGCAGAGCTGCGTCGTCTCGGCGCCGACATTCGGCTCGATGGTAACTCCGCGGTCGTCCGGGGAGTCGCCCAACTCTCGGGCGCTCCCGTCATGGCCACCGATCTACGCGCTTCGGCTGCTCTCATCCTGGCTGGACTTGCCGCGAAGGGGGAGACGCTGGTCGATCGCATCTACCACATCGACCGAGGCTACGAACAGATCGAGCAGAAGCTCGCCCGGCTGGGCGCGAAAATCGAACGCGTTCCCGGACCTCCCACACCTTGAGCCATACACCTTATCGTGAGGACGATCGCCGCCAGATGCAGAGCCGACGCACATTTATTCTGGGTACCGCGGGACATGTCGACCACGGGAAGACCGCGTTGGTTCGCGCCCTTACGGGTAAGGACACCGACCGGCTGAGCGAGGAGCACCGCCGGGGGATCTCCATCGAACTCGGCTTTGCACATCTTGATCTCGACAAACACACGAGGCTGGGAATCGTGGATGTGCCCGGTCACGAGAAGTTCGTGCGGCAGATGGTCGCCGGTGCCGGCGGCATGGACCTCGCGCTCCTCCTGGTGGCAGCGGACGAGAGCGTCATGCCCCAGACGGTGGAACATCTCGACGTCCTTCGCCTCTTGGGAGTGCGTCGCGGACTGGTCGTGGTGACCAAGATCGACTTGGTGGAGAAAGACATCCTCGAGCTCGTGAAAGCGGAGGTGGAGGAGCTGGTGCGCGGGACCTTTCTTCAGGGAAGTAGGGTGGTGCCTGTTTCCTCCACCACCAGGGAAGGGCTGCAGGAGTTGCGGGAGGCCCTGCTCGAACTCACCCGGTCGGCCGAGGGAAGGAGCCGCGCCGGTGACTTCCGGCTACCCATCGACCGGGTGTTCACTCTGAGCGGCACCGGAGTGGTGGTGACGGGGACCGCCTGGAGCGGCGAGGTGCATCCCGGCGATCGCTTACGCTTGCTCCCCTCCGCGAAGGAAGCCCGAGTTCGCGAAGTCGAGAGTCATGATGAATCGGTGAAGGAGGCGGGGGCTGGGGAACGGGTGGCTCTCTCGCTGCATGGAGTCAAGAAGAACGATCTGAACCGCGGTGAGGTATTGGTGAGCGGCGCCTCTTGGCGTCCCAGTCTCAAGCTGGCAGTTCGACTCGACGCGGTCTCGAGCCTGCGCGCGCCGATCAAGCAGCGCGCGCGGGTACATATTCACCACGCGGCACGAGAAGTTCTCGGTCGGGTGGATTTGCTCGAGGGCAATGAACTCAAGGCGGGAGAGTCGATCCTCGCGCGCGTGTACTTGGAAGAGCCCTTGATCTCGGCGCCGGGCGATCGCTTCGTCTTGCGCTCTTATTCACCCATGCTCACGATCGCGGGAGGACGGGTCATCGATCCCTTCACTCCCGCCCGAGAGCGCCGGAGCAGCGCGTTGACGCGCATCGAAGGATGGGAAGCGGCGGGGAGCGCGAGATGGCCGTTTCTGCGCATCCGCGAAGCCGGCCTCGGCGGGCGTTCCAAGACGCAGCTGCTCGACGATCTTTCCATGGTCCAATTATCCAAAGAGCAAGCGCTCGCTGCCCTGAATTCGGCCGTGGACGAGGGTGAGATTCTCGCGCTGCAGGATCGATTGGTGTCGGCCGAACTCGCCGCCGAGGCAGGTGCGAGCGCCTTGGCTCAAGTGCGGGCTTACCGAAAGAAGCAGCCACTCGCGAGCGGAATGCCCAAGGAAGAGCTGCGTACGGCCCTCGGCTTCGAGGGAGGGGGGCCAGCGTTCAACCAGCTTCTCGCGAACTGGTCGGCCAGACTTCCCCTCTTCTTGGTGGAGGACCGGGTCAGCGCGGATTCCAAAGCGGTGGAGGTGGATCCGCAGACGCAGGAAAAGCTCGACCGACTGCGACGCGAGATCGAAGCGGCCTCCCCCGTCTACGAGGCGGACGATGCGCTGGCCCGCTCGCCAGAACTCGCCCTTCTAATCAAACAGGGTCTCGTGGTTCGTCTCTCGGGGAGGCTCTTTGCTGCGCGCATCCGGCTGGACGAACTCGTCGCGAAAGTGGTGGCCCATTTCGAGGTGGCGGAAGTTCTCGAGGTGGCCACGGTGAAGCAGTGGACTCACGCCTCGCGAAAGTTCGTCGTGCCTCTTCTGGAGTGGCTGGATTCTCAAGATGTCACTTCGTTCAAGTCCGGTCGCAGGACAAAAGGTCCCGCCTGTCCTCCCCGCTGATTCCCTTCGGGCTGTACCCATTCCTCAGAATTCCTCATGTTGCCCCGTGCACCAGCGCATGGGCCGGAAGGCACGCCTCTTGCCGCAACTGAGCCGGTTACGGTAGAGAAGGCGCCCTCTACGAGAGAGAACGGACTTGAAAATACTCGAGCTGGATCGCAACGAGACCCGCGGACCCCAATCAGCTTCCAAATCCGCGCGGCTTGCGACATCCGATGAAACCAGTTTCGCGCATGTGCTGCAGTCTCCAGACGTCCTCGAGGTCAGTGACTACGAGCGCGCGCTGAGCAACTGCATCGCCCGCTATCTGAACCGCCACCCCAACGGGAATCCCTGCGATCATCTGGTCGACCTGTGCCCCCTCATGGGAGCAATTTCGCGCGACCGCTTTTTTGCAGTGACGGACGGGGAGCGCATTCTCCACTACCGGGGCATCGATCGGCACCATCTCGACCTGAAGACCGGAGCGGAGATTCCCCCCATCTCCGAGATGCAGCCGGTTCACGAGTGTCTGAGGAACGAGCAGCCTTCGCGCATGCGCGTTCACCGTAGGAAAGAGCAGGGTGGGGAGCTCGAAGTCACTGCCTTGCCGGTCCGTAGCGTGGACGGTTCGCTGGTGGGCACTTTCGTGATCTTCGAGTCGCTGCAAGCCAGGGAGGAAGCGCACGGCAAGGCGCACGAGGACCTGGTCCAGAAGCTGGCGGCGCTCCACCGTTTTCATTCGAGTCTCGAACTTCTCGTCACCGAGCACGAACTCTTCGAGCGCGCGATCGAGGCTGCCTCGGACATCCTCGGCTACGAGTACTGCGCGATCTTCCTGCACGACGAGGAAAAGCGCGAACTCATCCTGAGCCATAGCGCGGGCTACGGCGCGCACCTGAACCGGCTCGCAATCGGCCTGCGGAACGGGAAAGGCATCACCGCGCATGCCTTCCGGCGCAACTGTATCGTGTCCGTGCCCGACGTACGCGAGGATCCTCGCTACGTGGAGGGAAGCGATCGCGTACGAAGCGAGCTGGCCATTCCCGTTCAGCTGGGGCGAAAGGTGGCCGGAGTTTTCAGCGCGGCTTCTTCGAATCCGGATGCCTTCTCCGGAGAAGAGATCAAGCTGTGCGTGACGCTGGTCAATCAACTCAACCTCGCCTTGGAGCGGATGCGTCTCTTCGGACAGCTGGCTTCCAGCCGTGACGTGCTGATCTTCGCTCTGGCTCGACTGGCGGAGAGCCGCGATGACGATACGGGCGGACATCTCGACCGAATCTGCGGCTATACGCGCGAGATCGCGGAGTGCCTACGCCGGCAATCGCGCTTCAGCGAGGTTCTCGACGAGCGTTACATGGACGATCTCTATCGCTCAGCCGCGTTGCACGACATCGGTAAGGTGGGAATTCCGGATAGCATTTTGCAGAAGAAGGGGCGGCTCACTGCGGCGGAATTCGAGATCATGAAGACGCACACCCTGATCGGAGGGGAAACTCTCGGCGACGCCGAGAAGCGCATGGACAATCTCGAACTTCTGCGCATGAGCAAGACGATCGCTCTCTACCACCACGAAAAGTGGAACGGGAGTGGGTATCCCTTCGCGCTCGCGGGGGAGGAGATTCCCTTGGCGGCCCGCATCGTGTGCCTCGCGGACGTCTATGATGCATTGACCACCAAGCGCTGCTACAAGGAACCCTACAGTCACCAGGTGGCGAGCAAATACATCGTGAATGCGAGCGGGAAGCACTTCGACCCGCAAATCGTCTCGGCATTTCTTGAGGGCGAGAAAAACGTACTGGAGATCAAGCGGCGATACTCGGACTGAACCAAGCGCTCAGTCTTCCGACTCGCGCGTGAGCCAGCGGCCTTCGGGCTGCACGGGCGCCACGAAGAGCGTGCGGGTCCGTTGAGGAGCAGCCACCCCCGCCGGCGCTTTGCGCGGCTTGCGCAGATATCGTCGCTCAGTGAGCCAGACGGGGACCGTGGTGGAGCCCTTTGCCTTGCTGAAAAGCGCTGCGAGCTGTGCGGCGGCCTGGATCTCCGCTTTGCTCACCGGACCGCCCGCGCTGCGAAGAATGACATGGCTACCCTCCACTCCCCCTGCGTGCAACCAAAGATCGGTCTTCCCCGCGCGCTTGAAGCTCAGCTCGTCGTTGTCGCTCGCGCTCTTCCCGATCCAGACCTCCCGGCCTGTCGGTAGCACGAAGATCTTGTAGGGAAGACGCGTCCTTGTGCGAGTTCGATTTCCCCGGTGCTCGCCGGGGGCGGAGGGGCGCAGGTCGATTCCCAGCTTTTCCGCGAAGTTCACCAGCTCGCGGAGTTCCTGCAGTTCAGTGAACTCGCGCTCCAGTTCTTGGACTCGTTTCGATTCGAGCGCCGCTTCGTCTTGGCGTGCGGCGACCTGGATGGCCTTGCGTTCCGCTTTGGCACAGCGCCGGTACAGGCGGTCCAGATTGGCCGCGGGCGTGAGTGCGGGGTCGAGCCGAAGCGTCCTTGGCGCGCCCGAAAAGTCCACGATCTCCACCTCCGCGCGCCCCGGAGCAATGCGTGAGAGATTGGCAGCTAGAAGATCCGCCAATTCCCGCGTCCCGGCATCCGCGCGGGCCTGGGCCGCCTCCTCTTGCAGCGAAGCCGCAAGACGCTCGGCCTTCCGCTTTCTCGCCTTCAGGGTGTCCCGGAGGCGGCGGCGCACGGCTTCTTCCACTTCCGAGAAGAGAAGTTCACGACACTCGCGCGCGTGCGCCTCTGCGTCGAAATCGTCCGAAGGGGCCTCCTCGCGTAAAAGCTCCATCCGCTTGGGAAGCGCCTGTGGGGGGGATACGCTGAGGATTCCCCCTTCGGCGTCCTCCAGCCAAAGGTGTCCCGGACGCGGCCAGAAGGCCGCACACAATCTACGACCGTCTTGCAGTTCCAGGCGCAGTCCCTCCGTCTTTCCGCTCTCGCCGACAAGGCAGAGGACTCTCTGAATCGTGGAAGCTCTAAGGAGGGGCCCGAAGGGTGAGCGTTGATGGCTGCCCAGGGCCAGCGCGTACTCCTTGGGCAGGGGACGTTCGTCGAGCCAGAGCGCCCGCAAGGGGGCCAGGGCGACGATCCACAGATAGCGGCCGCTGAGCCGCAGACTGATCCAGCCGCGCCCGCTCAGGACTCCTTCCACTTCGGCCCCGCGTAGCTGCCGGGCCAGGTCCGCGGCGAGTGGGGACAACCAGCGGTAGGGGGCAGAAAGGACGCTCATATCCAGGCCTTTGCTTTGATGCGCGGGGAAAGTGGCCTACACTGCCCGCAAAGAACCGGCGGCGCGAATGTGCTTCGCCACAGAAGAGGTGGAAGATGCAGAGTATGACCGGCATGGGAGCGGCCGAGGCGCGCACAAAGGGCGTGACCATTCGAGCCGAGATGCGTTCGGTGAACCACCGCTTCCTGGACCTCGCACTGCGAGCGCCATCCAGCTTGACCTCGTTCGAGCCGTGGATCCGCGATCGCGTGGCGTCCATTCTGCAACGGGGGCGCATTACGCTCAACCTCGAGATCGAGCTCAGCTCGGGACGCAGCGAGATCGTGGTGAACGAGGAGTTCGTCAGCGCCTACCTGAAAGCGGCGCGAGGACTGGCCCGCCGCCATGGACTCCCGGGCGAAATCGACATCGCGCACATCGCCGATTTGCCCGAGACCTTCAGCGTGACCGAAAGAAGCGTACCGGCCAAACAACTCAAGAAACTGGTCGAGGAAGCGGTGAATGGCGCCCTGAACAAGCTGGAAGCCATGCGCGTAAAGGAGGGCCGCGCGCTAGTCCGACAATTGCGTTTGCGGCTGAAGAAGCTCAAGCAGCACCTGAAGAAGGTCCAGAACCGCGCCGAGGATCTTCCTTCGCGAACCAGGACCCGGCTGGAAGAACGGCTGGCCGCGAGCGGAGCGCGCGAAGTGGTCGATCCGCAACGCCTGGCCCAGGAGATCGTCCTTCTGGTGGAAAAGTCGACCATCACCGAGGAAATGGAACGTCTGGCCAGCCATATCGAACAGTTCGACGACACCCTGTCCGCTCCCGATGCCCAGTCCAAACGATTGGGCTTCCTCCTGCAGGAGATGCATCGCGAAGTCAACACGATGGGCAGCAAAGTCAGCGACCTGCACATCACCGACCAGGTCGTGCGGATGAAGGGCGAAATCGAAAACATGCGTGAGCAGGTGCAAAACCTGGAGTAGGAATGAAAGCAAGGTCCACGCAATTCCTGCTGCTCATTTCTGGACCCTCGGGGGTGGGCAAGAGCAGCGTCTACACTCCTGTCATGCGAGACGATCCCAAGCTCAGCTTCTCGGTTTCGTGCACCACCCGGCCCCGGCGGCCGGGAGAGGTCGACGGCCAGCACTACCATTTCCTCAGCCGCAGCGAATTCGAGCGTCAACGCGCGCAAGGCGCATTTGTGGAGAACTTCACTGTCCACGAAGAACTCTACGGCACCCGGCGGACGGATCTGGAGGACATGCTGGACGCGGGGCTAACTCCGGTCCTCGACGTGGACGTACAGGGGGGAGAACGGATTCTGGCCGCCTACACGGAGAGCGTGGTCTCGGTCTTTCTCTTCCCCCCCAGCTTCGAAGAGTTGGAGACCCGGTTGCGCCGGCGGGGCACCGAGGATGAGAAGACCCTGAAAGTGCGCTTGGAGAACGCGCGCTGGGAAGTGGATTACGCCCGTCACTACGAATACTGGCTCGTCAACGACGAACTCGAAAGCGCGATCGATGACCTGCGAGCCATTCTGCGAGCCGAGCGGCGCCGGCGCCGGCACTGGCCGAATCCGCCGATCTCGGGCCCTTCGAGCGCGGCCTGACGCACTCGACTTGCTCCGATCCTGGCCCGTGTCTATACTCTTCCTCCTGCCTGAAGGGGGAGGCGTACGCGCCTTTTCCGCCCGGACCGGGTCGTTCTGCTGGAGGAACCATGACCTACATTCCCGTCTATCGCATTCTGGAGCACATCCCCAACAAGTTCGAGGCGATCAAGGTCGCGGCCCTCGAGTGCCGACGCCTGAATGACAAGTTGCAGGCTCTGGAGATCAATGAGGAACGGAAGATCACGACTCTCGCGGTCGAGCGCCTCATCGACGGAAAAATCGGCTACTACGACGCGCGCGAGCGCCGCGAACAGGAACGCAGTGAGGCCATGTTAGCCGCCGCCGAAGAGATGCTCGACATGACGGCCCCCTCCCCGGAGACCCTGGCCGAGCTGGAGGAGTCCGAGGAGGCGAGCGCCGAAGAGGAGACGGGCGAGGAGGCTTCGGCCGAATCCTCCGAGGAAGCTGCCCCGGAGACCGCCCCCAGTGCCGAGGCCGAAGACAAGAAAGCCGACGAGGCGCAGGCCGCCGCTTCCGAGGAGACCAAGGACTGACGGGAGGCTCGCGATGCCGACATCCGCGCCCAGTTCTTCCTCGACCCCGCCCCCCAAGGGACGGGGTCGAAACGTACTGATGATCGTGACCGGTGGCATTGCGGCCTACAAGAGTTGCAGCGTGCTGCGCTTGCTCCAGGAGGCCGGCTGCCGCGTGCGCGTGGCTATGACCGAGTCCGCGACGCGCATGGTGACCCCGCTCACCTTCGAGGCGCTTTCGGGGCAGGCGGTCGGCACCAGCCTGTGGGGAGACGGAGGGGCTGAGCCCCTCGATCACGTTCACTGGGCCCAGAGCTGCGACCTCATTCTGGTGGTTCCCGCGACGGCGAACTTCCTGGCCAAAATGGCCCATGGTCTGGCGGACGATCTGGCTTCGACGCTGGTCAGTGCGGCCGCCGCGCCGCTCGTGGTCGCGCCGGCCATGAACGATCGCATGTGGGAGAACCCGGCCAATCAAGCGAACCTGCAGACTCTCCGGGCGCGCGGCGTACAGATCGTGGAACCCGATAGCGGCTGGTTGGCCTGCGGCACCGTTTCCTTGGGACGCTTGGCTTCGCCGGAGTCGATCGCGGACAAGGTCCTCGCGCAGCTCTCGGAGGGACCCCTTGCCCGGCGCTCCGTTCTGGTCACGGCTGGTGGCAGCCGCGAGGCCATCGATGCCGTGCGCTATCTGGGCAATCGGAGCAGCGGCCGCATGGGGATGGCCTTGGCTGCGGCGGCGCGTGATTTGGGGGCGCGGGTGACTCTGTTGCTCGGTCCCACCGAGCTTCCTCCTCCTTCCGGGATGAGCGTGCGCCGATTCGAGAGCGCGGCTGAGCTGGCGGAAATCACTCTGGCGCAGGCCCAACACCACGACTTCGTGTTCATGGCCGCGGCAGTGGCCGACTACCGGCCCAAGAACCCCAGCGCGGGCAAGTGGAAGAAGAGGGAAGGTCCCCCCGATTTGGAGCTGACGGCGACGCAGGACATCTTGAGCGAGCTCGGCCGCGCCAAACGGCCGGATCAGTTCCTGGTGGGTTTCGCGCTGGAGACGGGCAGCGATGCAGAGCTCGAGAAGGAGGCGGTGCGGAAGGCGGTGGCCAAGAAGCTGGACCTGGTGCTGGGCAATCACGCCGACCGCGAGGGCGAGGGCTTTCAGTCCTCGACAAACCGCCTGTTCTTGGTGGACCGGCAGGGCCGGGGGCTCTGGCTGGGACCGGCCGAAAAGGATGAGCTGGCGCGGCTCATCTGGAAACGGGTGCTGCAGTTGCTCGAGGGCGAAAACGAGGCCATCGAGCTAGCCGCACAAAAGAAGGGCCCCCGCGGCAAGCGCGCGGGTCAGCGCAAAAAAGACGGGAAGGGCTAGAGGTGAGCGATCCACGCTTTGAAAACATCGCAGACGATCTGAGGACCTGGCTCGCGCAGCAGCAGGCGGCGGGGAAAGATCGAGTTCACGTGGATTGGGCCCGTGTGGGCGAAATTCGCCAGCGCGCAACGGCGCGCCAGGCGAAAGACGAAGCGCCTGCGGAAAGGCCGGCTTCGCCAAAGGCCTCAGAGCAGGCCGAACGGCTGCGGGCGATCGCGCTAGAGGTTGCCGGATGTGTGAAATGCAAGCTGCACGCTACTCGCACCCAGACCGTGTTCGGCGTGGGAAATCCCGACGCCGACATGGTTTTCGTGGGAGAGGCGCCGGGCCGCGACGAAGATCTGCAGGGAGAGCCCTTTGTGGGCGCGGCCGGCCAATTGCTCACCAAGATCCTGGCCGCGATCGATCTCGCGCGCGAGGAAGTCTACATCTGCAACGTGTTGAAGTGTCGCCCTCCGCAGAATCGCGATCCCGAGCGGGACGAAGTTCAATCCTGCGAACCCTACCTGAAGCGGCAGCTCGACCTTCTCCAGCCCAAGCTCATCTGCTGTCTGGGGCGTCACGCCGCGCATACCCTTCTGGGCACCACGGCCAGCCTCAAGAGCCTACGGAGTCACATCCACGACTACTACGGGATTCCCACTCTGGTCACCTACCACCCGGCCGCGCTCCTTAGAAACCCGCAGTGGAAGCGGCCCACCTGGGAAGACGTGCAGAAGCTGCGTGCGATGTACGATAGACTCCGCGCCTGAGCTCACGCCTTCTTGAAATTTTCCGCCACCGTATCCCAGTTCACCAGCTTGGTCATGATAGTCTCGATGAACTTGGCGCGGTCGTTGCGGTAGTCGATGTAGTAGGCGTGCTCCCACACGTCGATGGTCAGAAGGGCAGTGGCCCCGTGGGTCATCGGCGTATCGGCGTTGGCCGTGCTCATCAATTCCAACTTGCCGTTCTTCTTCACGAGCCAGCCCCAACCGCTGCCAAAGTGCGTGGCGCAGGTCTTGGCGAATCCTTCCTTGAAGGACTCGTAGTCACCAAAGTCCTTTTCGAGCGCCTTCATGAGTTCGCCGGAAGGTGTGCCGCCCCCGTTGGGCTTGAGGCACTTCCAGAAGAAGCTGTGGTTGTAGTGCTGCGCGGCGTTGTTGAACACTCCGCCGGTCGCTCCCTGGATGATTTCCTCCAGCTTTTTGCCCGCCCATTCCGTGCCTTCGATGGCATTGTTGAGCTTGTTGACGTAGCCGTTGTGATGCTTGCCGTGGTGGTACTCCAGAGTCTCGGCGCTCATATAGGGTTCCAGTGCGTTTTTGTCGAAGGGAAGAGCAGGAAGCTCGAAGCTCATGGTGGACCTTTCTTGGCTAGGGGTTGAGATCGTGTACGCCGCACAGAATAAGCAGAGCACGCAGAGACGCCATATTTGCCGGTTTATCCCCATCTATCCCCGCTTCATCCCCCACTTATACCCCACTTATACCCTGCTTATGCCCCGAACCGTCCCAACCATTTGTGGCCCCACCCTTTGGGTGCGACTTGAAGACTCCGTGGACGAGAGCTATTCTGGTTCCCCCGCGCGATCGCCAACCATCGAGGATCGCATTGCGCCTCGCTTTATTCTGCCTCGGTCAGGTGATCTGATGGATCAACCCCAGTTCCAATCCCTTCCTCGGCGCGACGAGGCGCCGCTCCCCAGAGATCGAGTCCCTCCCCAAGCGCAGGATGCCGAACGCGCGGTACTGTCCGCGTGCTTGCAGAGCGCGGACGCCCTGGGCGAATCGATGGAGTTGCTTCGACCACAGGACTTTTACGTCCCCCGTCATCGCGCGGTCTACCAATCCTTGATCGCCCTCAGCGAGCGTGGCGAACCGGCGGACCTCATCACGCTCGCGGACCATCTCGAAAGCCAAGGCGAGTTGGCCAAGATGGGTGGACCGGCCGAACTCGATGCCATGTTGGACGTCGCGGCGAGTCCAGCCAACGTGAGTTACCACGCGCGCATCGTGCGCCAACGAGCGCTCCTGCGCGAGGTGATCGCGGTCAGTCACTCCACCGCCAAGGATGCCTACGAAGGCGGCGAGACTGCCGAGGAGATTCTCGATCGCGCCCAGAGCGAACTCTTCGTGCTGGCGCAGCAGGCCGAGAAGAAGGGTTACCAGGCCCTCAAGGATCTGGCCAATCTCACCTTCCAACACATTCAAGAGGCCTACCAGCGCGGCGGAGAGATCACCGGGATTCCTTCGGGCTTCAGCGATCTGGACAAACTCACCGGCGGATTCCAGCCGAGCGACTTCGTCATCCTGGCCGGGCGGCCGTCCATGGGGAAGACGGCGATCGCGCTCAATCTGGCCTGCAATGCGGCTTCGGGTGGGCATCCGGTGGGTTTCTTCAGCCTGGAAATGTCCTCCGAACAACTCGTCACTCGCTTGATCTCCTCGATGGGCGGCTTCGACAACCACGCCATTCGCACCGGGCGCCTCAAGCCGACCGATTGGCCGCGACTGACGGAAGCTCTGGGTAAGCTGACCCAGCTTCCGGTATACATCGATGATAGCAGCGGGATCAGCGTGCTGGAGCTGCGTTCCAAGGCGCGCCGCATGGTGCAACTCCACAGCGTCAAGCTGATCGTGGTCGACTATCTGCAGCTGATGAGCAGTCACGATCGCAGTGAGAATCGCCAACAAGAGATCAGTCAGATCTCACGCTCTCTCAAGGCGCTGGCCAAGGATCTGGGTATCACCGTGATCGCGCTTTCGCAACTCTCCCGCGCGGTCGAGAGCCGCGGCGGCGATCATCGTCCCATGCTCAGCGATTTGCGTGAATCCGGCGCCATCGAGCAGGATGCAGACATGGTCAGTTTCGTGTATCGCCAGGAATACTACGAGCCGGACAACCCGGAGCTGGCCAACCTGGCCGAGCTCATCATCGGAAAGCAACGCAACGGACCCATTGGAACGGTGAAGCTGCACTTCGATCGCCGCTTCACTCGCTTCTCGAATCTCGCGCGCGACAAGGTGCCCCCGCCCAACTACTCGCCAACGCGCGCTTCGACGGGTCCGCCCCCCGCGCCCGAAGGCGATCCGGGCCCCGATTTCTTGTAAATCCCCGGCGTTGCCGCCCGAGCGCGCAAACGCCTATACTGCCTCCATGTTATTCGTCCAACGGGTTGGAGCTGGCGTCATCGCCGCGGTTGCCGACGCGGGAAGGGGAGGAATGCTGCTGGCCCGCATGGCGGGGGCGCTTCCTTCCATCCATCGGAGTTTCCGCGAGATCCTTCGTCAAATGTACATCGTGGGGAACGGTTCTCTTCCCCTCGTCATGATCACGTCGATCTTCACCGGCGCGGTTGCGGCGGTGCAGTCCGCCTACCAGATGGGCGCCTACGTTCCCGTCAATTTGCTGGGGACCGTTGTAGCCAAGATGGTCTTCATCGAGCTGGGGCCGGTTCTGACCGCCCTGGTGGTGGGCGCGCGCGTGAGCTCGAGCATCGCGGCCGAGCTGGGGACGATGCGGGTAACCGAACAGATCGACGCTCTGGAGATGTTGGCCATCGATCCCGTGCGCTATCTCGCTCTGCCCCGATTCGTGGCCTGCGTGCTCATGTTGCCCGTGCTCACCATCTTCGCCGATCTGGTGGCCGTCCTCGGTGCGTTCATCGTCTCCACCTTCACCCTGGACATCACCACCAAGGTCTTCACCAGCGGACTACGATTTCTCTTTTACGCACACGATATTTGGGGAGGACTCATCAAGGCGGCCGTCTTCGGCGGAATCATCGCGGTGAGCGGAGTGGTCAGCGGGTTCAACACCGAAGGTGGCGCGCAGGGCGTGGGCAATGCAGCGATGCACGCCGTGGTCAGTTCGGCACTCATGGTGTTGGTCGCCGACTACCTCCTGGCAACGATCATCTTCCAGGTCTTCTTCGGATCATGAACACCACGGGCATCACTCTCAGTGGGCTCTTCAAGGGCTTCGGCGAGCAAACGGTTCTGCGCGGCGTCGACCTGCACATCGCTCGCGGGGAGCAGCGTGTCATCCTGGGCAAGAGCGGCCAGGGCAAGAGCGTGTTGCTCAAACTGATGGTGGGGCTCCTCATGCCCGACCAGGGCTCGGTGCTTGTGGATGGACAGGAGGTGACGCGTCTTTCCCGGAGCGGTCTGTTCTCCTTGCGGCGCCACTTCGGGATGGTATTCCAGGGGGGGGCGCTCTTCGACTCGATGACGGTGGGGGAGAACATCGCGCTCGCGCTGCGTGAGCACACCAGCGATAATGAGGCGCGCGTGCGCGAGAGGGTGCAGGCCGCGCTCGTCCACGTCGGTCTGGAGCAGGCTTTCGAGAAGATGCCTTCGGAGCTGAGTGGAGGAATGCGCAAGCGCGCGAGTCTGGCGCGAGCGATCGTGACGGAGCCGGAGTACATCCTGTATGATGAGCCCACCACGGGACTCGATCCCATTTCAGCCGACGCCATCAATCTTCTCATACGTCGGCTCGACGAAGAGCTGGGAGTCACCTCGATCGTGGTCACGCACGACATGGTGAGTGCGTTCAAGGTGGGCGGGCGCTTCGCGCTTCTCGACGAGGGGCGCATCATTTTCGAAGGCTCGAGCCAAGAAGCGCAAGCCACCACGGAGGGTCCGATGCGCCAGTTCATCGATGGAACGAGCCAGGGTCCTCTTCATGCCTTTTAGTAGGAGCACGCCATGACGGCATCCGCCCGCAGTCGGCAAGAAATCCAGGTGGGGGTCGTGGTGATCTTCGCCCTCGTAGTGCTCGTCGCGGGATTACTCTTCTTGCAGAACGTCCGCCTGCGTCAATCTACCCAATTGGTGAAGGTTCATTTCACCAACGTGGGTGGCTTGTCCACCGGAGACCCGGTGCACGTGCGCGGGATTCCCCTGGGAAAGGTGAGCGACATCCAGTTGGTGGACAAAGGGGTGATCGTCAGCTGCCAGGTGGACGGGCGAGTGCGGATCCGCCGCGACGCCGTCTTTCACATCTCTTCGGTCGGGCTGGTTGGCGAACGCGTTCTCGCCCTGGACCCGGGCACCGGCGAACCCATCGCTCACAGCGAGGATCACGTCTTCGAGGGGATCTACGACTTCTCCATGCCCGAACTTGCCGGTCAGATGGCTGAGCTGGGCGATCGCTTTAGCGATTTTCTGGACCACCTGGAGAAGACCATGGACACCCTGGACGAGGACGACGGGCTGGCGGCGATCCTGCGCGAAGCGACGCGCGCGAGCCGCGAGCTGGCCAGTTTCTTCGAGGACAACCAGGCGCAGATGCAAGAGACCTCCAGGAACGTGGCTTCCATGACGGCGCGCATGGATGATTTCCTCGATGCCCACGCGGACAGTCTGGGCAAGAGCCTCGACCGCCTTCCCGCCAGCATGAGCAGGGTGGACAGTCTTCTCGCGCGCCTCGATCGGGTTACCGAGGACAGCCGGATTCTCTTGGCCGCGATCAACGAGCAGGACGGAGCAGTGGGGAAGCTGATTCACGACAAGGAGCTGGGGGCAAAAGTGGAGGACAGCATTTTGCAGGTGAACGCGTTGATCGCGGACATTCGCCGCAATCCCCAGCGCTATCTGCACCTGACTCTCATGCAGTTCTGAGCGTCTCTTTCGTTCGACGCTTGAATTTTGGGACAAGCCTCCGGTCTGGAGCATGACGATGAGCAAAGAGCGGAGCTCCTTTACCTGCGCGGAGTGCGGACACCTCGAAGTTCGCTGGCTCGGACGCTGCCCCGAGTGCGGCAGCTGGAACTCTCTGCGTCCATCGGCTGCGCTCTCCCCGGGACTTTCTGCCGAAGGTCGCAGCGCCCGGGGACTGCGCGCCAGCTCCAAGCCGGTGGAGGCCAAAGCTCTCACCGAAGTGGACGCCGAGCGACTGCCCCGCATGCCGATTGAGCCAAAGGACCTCAACCGCGTCCTGGGAGGGGGGCTGGTTCCGGGCAGCATTCTGCTCCTGGGAGGCGCGCCGGGCGTGGGCAAATCGACGCTGCTCACGATGATCGGCGGCGGTTTCGCGGCAAAGCAGAACAGCGCGGTCTATCTGTCGGCCGAGGAATCGGCCGCGCAGGTACGGCGCCGCGCCGCGCGGCTGCAGTGTCTGCACGAGGCTTACCTCGTTTTGGAAGAGCCCTGTCTCGAACGCGTGCTGCCCGCTCTCTACGAAAATCCCCCCACCTTCTTGGTGGTGGATTCCATTCAGACCGTCTACAGCGAACAGCTCGAGGGAATTCCGGGAAGCGTCTCCCAGATCCGATTCTGCGGGGGACTCTTGGCCGACTTCGCACGCGCCACCGGCTGCGCGGTGGCCCTGGCCGGGCACGTCACCAAGGAAGGGGATCTGGCCGGCCCTCGCGTGCTGGAACATCTGGTCGACCTCGTGTTGTACTTCGAACCCGATCCCCACGGAATGGTACGGCTGATTCGCGCCTTCAAGAACCGCTTCGGCGCCACCGGCGAGCTTGCGGTGCTGGAGATGACCGACACGGGTCTGCGTCCGGTGCGCGATCCAAGCGCGCTGTTTTTAGCCGGACGTTTGGTAAACGAGCCCGGCAGCGCGGTCACCGTCATCCAAACCGGAACGCGACCCTTCCTAGTGGAAGTGCAGGCCCTCTTGAGCCCGAGTCACTACGCCACTCCCTCGCGCGTAGTGGCGGGGATCGACTCCAAGCGCGTCGCTCTGCTCGCCGCCATCCTGGAGCGAAAGGGCAACTTGCAGGTGGGCGGCCTCGATGTCTTCGTGAAGATTGCCGGAGGACTGAAGGTTCACGACCCGGCCGCCGATCTGGCCCTGATCGCGGCCATGGCCTCCAGCGTCAAGGAGCGGGCGCTCGCGGCCGAACAGATTCTATTGGGTGAGGTCGGATTGACCGGTGAGTTGCGACCGGCGCAGAACCTGAAGCCGCGTCTCTTGGAGGCCGCGGCGCACGGCTTCCACCGCGCGGTGGTAGCCTCCTACGACGAGGCCTCCCTGCCCAAGATCAAGGGCCTCAAGGTCGAGGCGGTGCGAACGGTGGGCGCCGCGCTGGCCATCGCCTTTGGAATGGGAACGGTGAAGTCGCTGCGTGAGGAGAACTGAATCATGGTGAAGAAGCTCTCGGTGTGCGCGGTGGTGCTGGCTGCGGGTCAGGGAAAAAGGGCCGGAGGAGCCAAGCAATTCAAGCGCGTCGCCGGGCGCACTCTGCTCTACCACGCCTGTGCGCCTTTCCTGGACACGCCCGAGGTCAAGGGACTCGTGGTCGTGGTTCCCCGGGGGCGCAGCAGCGAAGTCACCGAAGAGATGTTCGACTGCGACGCGCGCAAGCTCCTTTCGGTGGTGGTGGGAGGAAAGACGCGCCACGAGAGCTCCCGGCGCGGCTTGGCCGCCCTTCCCAAAGCCTGCGAGATCGTGCTGATCCACGATGCCGCGCGTCCCTTCGCAACTCCCAAGCTCATTCGGCGCGTGATTGC
>CAVSGG010000007.1:0-179477 GCA_963727455.1 Candidatus Krumholzibacteriota bacterium
TGCCGCCCGTGCCCACGGAGCCGCCGTCCCCGCCTTCCGGCGAAGGACGCCACGGTGGAGCTCGACGCGAGTGGGGCGGTGCGGCACTACCTGCCGCGCGAAATTTGCGCGCGGTGCAAACGCCTCAGGGATTCTCCAGGGACCTCCTCGAGAGCGCGTTTGCCGCGGCGGAACTCGAGGATCATGCCGACGACGCCGGGCTGGTCCTGGCTGCGGGAAACCAGAGTCGTTCTGGTGGAGGGCGAGGAGCGGAATCAGAAAGATCACCAGTCCCTCGGATCTCGAGCGCGCGGTGCGGATTCTTCGAGAGAGCCGCCGCGAGCGAGGGGGAGGAGGAACTCGAATGAAGATCCGCGTCGGAGAGGGGTCGACCGCCACCCCTTGGTGGCGGGAAGGCCGCTGATCTTGGGCGGAGTCCCCATCGAACACGAGAAGGGTCTCTTTGGTCACAGCGATGGCGATGCGTTGACGCACGCCGTGTGCGACGCCATCCTGGGCGCGTTGGCCCTGGGCGACCTGGGAAGTCACTTCGCGGACAGCGATCCGGCCCAGAAGGACCGCGCGAGCCTGGAGTTCTTGCGCGAGGTGCTGGCACTGGCCAAAGCGGGCGGATGGCGCCTTGGCAATCTGGACGCGACGGTCATGGCGGAGGCCCCGCGCTCTGGCGTCGCATCTGCCCAAAATGCGCGCGGAGTTGGCGCGGGCCCTGGAAGTCGAACTCGAACAGGTTTCCGTGAAGGCCACGCGCGGAGAAGGACTCGGACCCGAGGGACGGGGCGAAGCCATCACCGTACACGCGGTAGTCCTCATGCAAGAACTCTAGTCTGTGAAGGGGATGCGGAATGCGCATCACGGTGCTCATGGGCGGAAGCAGCGCCGAGCGGGAGATCTCTCTCGCCACCGGTGAGGCGGTGGTCAGGCGCTGCGCTCTTCTGGACCATGAAGTCCTGAGCCTGGATCCGAAGGATCCGCTGGCCGCCGTACAGTCCGAGGAAATCCGCGCGGCCGAGCTCGTGTTCGTCGCTCTCCACGGAGGCTCCGGGGAGGACGGGCGAATCCAGGCGCTCTTGGAGCTGGCGGGAAAGCTCTACGTCGGCAGCGGACCCACCGCCTGCGCCGTCAGCATGGACAAGCTTCTGAGCAAGCACCTCATGCGCTCCCTCGGCGTACCCACGCCCAGCGTGGCGCAGTCGTTCGCGGCGGGACTCCGCTGGAAGAGGTGCTGGCGGGCGCCAGGGAACTGGGTATTCCCGCTGGTCTTCAAGCCCGTCAGCGAGGGCTCGGCGATCGGGGTCGCGATCGATCCCTCCGAGGACCGGCTGCGCGAGATCTGGCGAGAATGCTCCGCTTCGACTGGCCGTTGGATGCTCGAACGCTACATTCCGGGCCGGGAACTCACCTTGCCCATGGTGGCGGGCCGCTGTACTCCCCTGGTGGAGATCCTTCCCAAGGAGGGCTTCTACGACTATCAGAACAAGTACACACCGGGCCGCACGGAATACCGCTGCCCGGCCGAGCTCGAGGCTAAGGTAGAGGAGGAGCTGCGGGAAATGGGACTTCGGCTGTGGAACGCCCTGAATCTGCAGGACATGGCACGAATGGATCTTCGTCTGGATGAGAACAGCCGTTTCTGGTTTCTGGAGATCAACACCATTCCGGGTATGACGAAGACGAGCCTGTTGCCGATGGGAGCCCAGGAGATCGGTCTGAACTTCGCCGCGCTCTGCGAAACCCTGTGCGCGGGTCCCTTTGGAGCGTGCGCGTCTGGATCGGGGAGGAAGGTCCTGAAACTGCAAATTTACAATCACGCGAACCAGAAGAAGGAGGAGTTCCAGCCGCTCGATCCCCCGCGCGTCACCATGTACGTGTGCGGGATGACGGTGCAGGACCGCCCCCACATGGGCCATATGCTGGCCTTCGTTTCGGCCGATTTGATCCGGCGCAGCCTGGAATTCCTCGGCTACGAAGTGCTGCACGTGCAGAACTTCACCGACATCGACGACAAGATCATCGCGCGGGCCAACGAACGCGGCGAGGATCCCGCCGTCCTGGCCCAGGAGAACATCGACCGTTTCTTCGCCGCCGCCGATGCCCTGGGGATCAAGCGGGCGCACATCTATCCCAAGGTCACCGAGCACATCCAGGATATCCAGAACTACATCGCGCGCCTGATCGAGGCCGGCCATGCCTACGAGGCCGGGGGCAGCGTATGGTTCGACGTGCGCTCCTGGTCGAGCTACGGAGAGCTCTCGGGCCGCCGCATCGAGGATCTGGAGAGCGGCTATCGCATCGAAGTCGACGCCAACAAGCGCGATCCCCTCGACTTCGCGCTGTGGAAGGCCTCCAAGGAAGGCGAGCCGGCCTGGGAAAGTCCCTGGGGTAGGGGCCGCCCCGGCTGGCACATCGAATGTTCGGTGATGTCCACCAAGTACCTGGGCGAGAGCTTCGACCTGCACGGGGGCGGGCGCGACCTCATCTTCCCCCACCACGAGAACGAGGTGGCGCAGAGCAAGGCGCTGGGCTCGGCCTTCGTGCATTACTGGATGCACAACGGACTCTTGAACCTGCAGGGCCAGAAGATGTCCAAGAGCACCGGGCACTTCTTCGCCATGGACGAGGTTCTCGAAGAATTTGCGCCCGAGGTGGTGCGCTTCTACCTCCTACGGGGCCATTTTCGCAACCAGATGGAATACGGGCGCGAGCGGATGCTGGAGGCCAAGGCGGCCTACGGACGCATGGAGCGCGCCCTGAGCAAACTCGAGGAATTGCATGCCCGCGAGGATCTGGGACGCGCCCTCGAAGGACGGCATCAAGAGCAAGGACGGTCTCGCGCTGGAAGAAGCGGCCGAAGCCGCGAAGGAGGGCTTTCGGGGCGGGATCTGCGACGATTTCAACGCCGAACTCGCGCTGGCCGCCCTCTTCGAACTCGTCCGCCAGTTGAATACCTATCTCAGCGAGAGGCCCTTGCCCCAGGAAGTCGAGGCCGTCCCGCTGCGGGCAGTACGCGCGTGCGCTGCGCGATTCCCTGGCGGTTCTGGGCCTCTTCGAGCAGCTCGAGGCCGAGGAGGAGATCCCGCCCGAGCTCGCCGAGATGGTGCGACGCCGCGATGCGGCGCGGCGCGAAAAGGACTGGCCGCTGGCCGACTCCCTACGCGACGAGATCCAGGCTCGGGGGTACAACATCGAGGACGGACCGAAGGGAAGCACGCTGCGGCGGGCGGGTGGAGGCCCGGGAAAGCGACTGAAGCCCCTCTCGTATTTTCACTTGACGCAGCGGGGGAGCGGCTTTTATATTCTTCGTTCTGCCGTGAGCCGGGTAGAGGGCAACGTCACCTTACAAGTGTTTGGCAAGTAATTGGTCAGCAACAACTTAGCTTGAGGCTTTCGGCTTCAGGACTTCGAGAGCTGGCGTAGCTCAATTGGTAGAGCACCGCACTTGTAATGCGGCGGTTGGGGGTTCAATTCCTCTCGCCAGCTCCAGATTCAGAATCTCGCTGCGCGGGTCATCTCGCCTCGAGGGGACGCGTGGCGTGGCTGAACCGGCAAACAATCTTGGACGAGCCGCCGGGGAGGGGGCTCGTCGTGGTCTGTGGGGGGAGGTTCCCGAGTGGTCAAAGGGGGCAGACTGTAAATCTGTTGCTGAATTGCTTCGGAGGTTCGAATCCTCCCCTCCCCACCACCGATGCTTCGTCCTTTGACCTGCGTCGGGAAAGCATCGAGAGCCAGGAAGCTAGCGCAGTCAGTCGGTTTCCTGCCACGAAGGTGACGAGAGTCTTGGGCGGGAATAGCTCAGTTGGCTAGAGCGTCAGCCTTCCAAGCTGAGGGTCGCGGGTTCGAGTCCCGTTTCCCGCTCCATTTTTGAGTTCGATCTTCACGGTGAAGGTCGTACAGGGGGTTTTCGCCCACGTAGCTCAGCAGGTAGAGCACTTGCATGGTAAGCAAGCGGTCAGCAGTTCGAATCTGCTCGTGGGCTCCACCTTTTACGCTACGGTAGGCAACACCAAGGACCCAGGGTCCGTTCCGCCAGGAGGATGACGCACGATGGCTCGTCAGAAGTTCGAGCGCACGAAGGAGCACGTGAACGTAGGGACGATAGGTCACGTGGATCATGGGAAGACGACCTTGACGGCAGCGATCACGAAGACTTTGGCAGCCAAGGGATTGGCGGACTTCACGCCGTTCGATCAGATCGACAAGGCGCCGGAGGAGCGGGAGCGCGGGATCACGATTGCGACGGCGCACGTGGAGTACCAGAGCGAGACGCGTCATTACGCGCACGTGGACTGTCCTGGTCACGCGGACTACGTGAAGAACATGATCACCGGAGCCGCGCAGATGGATGGGGCGGTTTTGGTGGTGAGTGCGGCGGACGGTCCGATGCCTCAGACGCGCGAGCACATTTTGTTGGCGCGCCAGGTGGGTGTTCCCTACATCGTGGTGTTTTTGAACAAGACGGACATGGTGGATGACGAGGAGTTGTTGGAGCTGGTGGAGCTCGAGGTACGGGAGTTGTTGAGCCAGTACGAGTTTCCCGGGGACGAGATTCCGATCATCAAGGGGAGCGCGCTGAAGGCCTTGGAGAGTTCGGATCCCGACGCTGCGGAGTGCAAGTGCATATTCGAGTTGTTGGAGGCTTTGGACACCTACGTGCCGACTCCTCAGCGGGATTTGGACAAGCCGTTCTTGATGCCGGTGGAGGATATTTTCTCGATCACCGGACGCGGGACGGTGGCGACGGGGCGTATCGAGCGTGGGCGGGTGAACACGGGCGACAAGGTCGAGATCGTGGGAATTCGGGACACGCAGAAGACAGTGTGCACGGGAGTGGAGATGTTCCGCAAGATCCTGGACGAGGGTCAGGCCGGGGACAACGTGGGGTTGTTGCTTCGCGGGATGGACAAGAGTGACGTGGAGCGCGGGATGGTGGTGTGTGCCCCTGGGAGCGTGACCCCGCACACGAAGTTCAAGGGTGAGGTTTACATTTTGACCAAGGAGGAGGGCGGACGTCACACGCCTTTCTTCACGGGCTATCGTCCTCAGTTCTATTTTCGGACGACGGACGTGACGGGCACGGCGGAGCTTCCGGAGGGACGGGAGATGGTGATGCCCGGAGACAACGTGACGATGGACATTAATTTGATCACGCCGATCGCCATGGAAGATGGACTGCGCTTCGCGATTCGCGAGGGCGGCCGCACCGTGGGCGCCGGCGTCGTCACCGAAATCATCGAGTAGGGCATTCCTTCGAGAGTGACCCAGTCTAGAAAGCTACAGTCTTGCTTGGGGGGCCAGGTCCTAATCCAACCTGGCTCGAACAAGAAGCGTGGGAGGCGTGGATATGCCGCGGGAGATCGTGATCCTGGCGTGCGAGCAGTGCAAGCGCCGCAATTACACCACGACCAAGAACAAGCGTCGTCAACCCGACCGTCTGGTGTATAAGAAGTACTGCTCTTGGTGTAGGGCGCACAAGCCTCATAAAGAGACACGCTAGACCAGAGCGAGGCCTGTAGGGGTGTAGCTCAGTTGGTAGAGCATCGGTCTCCAAAACCGAGGGCCGCGGGTTCGAACCCTGCCACCCCTGCCATTACTCTCAGCGGCGAAGATCCGGGACGGGGGTCTTCGCGCCAGGACGCATCATGTTCAAGCGTTTCGGTGAGTTCCTGAAGGAAGTACGAGTCGAGCTGGGGAAAATTACCTGGCCCACGCGTGAGGAACTGCGTGAGTCGACCATCGTGGTGATTGCCTCGGCGGCCCTGCTTACGGTCTTCATCGGCGTGATCGATCAGATCTTCAACTGGCTCTGGCGCACGCTGCTGAAATCTTAGCCCGGCAAGGAACGAGGGTTCGTCATGAACGATCAGGATCAACTCGAGTCGAAGGGACAGGCGCCCGAGGCCACGGAGGCCGAGGCCCAAGTCTCTCCCGCCGACGAGTCCGAGACTTCTCCCAGCGAGGAGCAAGCTCCTCGTAGGGCCGGCTTGAAGTGGTATGTCGTTCATGCGAACACCGGACACGAGAACAAGGTCCGCCGGAACATCGAACAGTCCATCCGCGGCAACGAGGAGATGCAACCGTATTTCGGAGAAGTCTTGGTCGTCACCCAAGAGGTCACCGAGATGCGCAACGGGAAACGCGTCACCAGCAAGCGGAAGTTCTTCCCCAGTTACATCCTGGTGGAGATGGAGCTGAACAACGAAACGCAACACTTCATCGCCAACATTCCGGGGGTCACGCGCTTCGTGGGAAGCGGAAACAAACCCACCGCGATCAGCGACGAAGAGGTCGATCGAATTCTCGGGCGCATTCACAAGACCGAGGACAAGACGATTCAGGAGATCCCCTACAATGTGGGGGACGCAGTGGAGGTCATCGACGGACCGTTCAGCGATTTCAACGGAATCGTGAACGAAATCAATCCCGACAAGGGCAAGTTGAAAGTGATGGTCTCCATTTTCGGCCGGGAGACTCCGGTCGAGTTGGATTTTTTGCAGGTGAAGTCGATCTGAGACTGAGCCGAGCTACACGAGAGTTTTTAGCGGCATGAAGATCCGCGGGAGTGAAGGGCAATGGCCAAGAGGGTAATGACCAACATCAAATTGCAGATCCCGGCGGGGCAGGCCAACCCCGCGCCGCCGGTTGGACCCGCGCTCGGCCAGCACGGGCTCAACATCATGGACTTCTGCAAACTTTTCAACGATCGGACGAAGGAACAGATGGGGATGATCATTCCCGTCGTCATCACGGTCTACCAGGACCGTACCTTCACCTTCGTGACCAAGACCCCGCCCGCCGCGGTTCTCTTGCGCAAGGCGGCTGGAATCGAGAAGGGTTCGGGAGAGCCGAATCGTGCCCGAGTAGGCTCGGTCACGAGAAAGCAGGTCAAGGAGATCGCCGAGTTGAAGGCCCCCGACTTGAATTCGAACGACTTGAAAGCGGCCATGCTCATGGTGATGGGCACGGCCCGAAGCATGGGCATCGAGGTGAAGGGCGAGCCCCTGCCGGAAGAAAGCGAATAGAGGAAGAGACCCATGAAGCGAGGCAAGAAATGGTCGCAGGGCGCCCAGCTCGTCGAGAGGAGCCGGGCCTATGAACTGGACGAAGCTCTGCAGCTGATCGCCCAGTTTCCCCCGGCCAAATTCGACGAGTCCGTGGATATCGCGGTGCGGCTTGGAGTCGACCCGCGTCACGCCGATCAGATGGTGCGCGGCACGGTGGTACTGCCCAACGGAACCGGCAAGAGCGTCAGCGTTCTCGTCTTGACCAAGGGCGAGAAGGTGAAGGAAGCCGAGGAAGCCGGCGCGGACATGGTGGGCAGCGATGAGTACATCCAGAAGATCCAGGACGGATGGACCGAAGTGGACGTGATCATCGCGACCCCCGACATGATGGGCCAGGTGGGAAAGCTGGGGCGTATTCTCGGCCCCCGCGGCCTGATGCCCAATCCCAAGGTGGGTACGGTCACCATGGACGTGGCGAAAGCGGTGAGTGAGGCCAAGGCCGGTCGCGTGGAGTACCGCGTGGACAAGGCGGGGAACATTCACTGTCCGGTAGGCCGGCGTTCGTTCAGCCAACAGGCCCTGGCGGAGAACATCACGAGCATTCTCAAGGAACTGCAGCGCGCCAAGCCATCGGCCGCGAAGGGAAATTACATGCAGTCCTGTCACATCAGCACCACCATGGGGCCGGCCATCAGGGTCGATGCTCTCAAAGTGGTCAAGGCGTAGGGGGGACGACCATGGTTAGACCCGAGAAAGCCGCCGAGGTCGAACTTCTCAGTGAGAAGATGCGCGCGAGCGTGGGCTTGGTCCTGGCTGACTTCACCGGACTGAGCGTTGCCTCGATCACCGAGTTTCGGGCCAAGTGCCGCGAACGAGGAGTCGAATTCCGAGTCGTGAAGAATCGCCTCGCCCATCGCGCGGCGGCCGCGGCGGAATGTCCGGCTCTCACGGATCTCTTGAAGGGTCCCACCGGAATTGCCTTCGGTCTCGACTCCGCCGTCGAGCCGGCCAAGGCGGTGGTGGATTTCGCCAAGATCAACGAGAAGCTAGTCATCAAGGGGGGTTACCTCGATGGCAAGCTACTCGAGGTCAGAGAGGTGGAGGCGCTTTCGGAGATCCCCGGTCGCGAGGAGCTCCTGGCCATGCTGATGCGGGGTATGCAGGCCCCGGTCAGCGGAATGGTGGGATGTCTCACGGGCGTCATGCGCAACATGGTTGGTGTGCTCGACGCCGTGGCCAAGCAAAAGGCCGAGGCCGCCTAGCGGACTTCCGCAAAGGCTTCCCCGGTCGACGGACCCCGGGATTTTCGGTTCGTCAAGAAAGCTCAATCCTACTCCGGTGTCTGACTTTTGCCGGATGCCCCATGTGAGATAAGAACGGGAGAACGAAGCACAATGAGCGAAGAGACCAAGACCTTCGAGCTGTCCAAGAATGCGGCCAAGGTCCTCGAAATGGTCGAGAGCATGACAGTTCTCGAAGTCAGCGATTTGGTCAAGGCCATGGAAGACAAGTTCGGCGTCTCTGCCGCCGCTCCTGTTGCCGTGGCGGCGGCTCCGGGCGCTGGCGGTGCGGCGGCGGTCGAGGAGAAGACGGAGTTCGATGTCATCCTCGCGGCGGCCGGAGACAAGAAGATCCAGGTCATCAAAGAGGTCCGCACCATCACGGGTCTGGGCCTCAAAGAGGCCAAGGATCTGGTCGAGGGCGCGCCGAAGCCCGTCAAAGAGGGCTTGGCCAAGGACGAGGCCGAGAAGATCAAGGGACAGCTTGAGAACGTCGGTGCCACCGTCGAGATCAAGTAGCTACGGGATTTGGATCCATCCGGAATCTCGGGTTGGATCCTCCGACGACTTACCGGAGACGGGCATCCGTTTCCGGTAGGCGTGCATGTCCCAAGTAGTCATCCCCCGAGCCCGCGCATTGCGCAGGGGCGGCTGAGAATGTTCGCATTCCCACCTCTGAGACCCTAGAGGGAAGGATCCCGCGTGACGGCGAATTTCAAGTTAGATCCAGTCACTGGTCGCAGGGACTACTCGAAGATCGAATCGAGCTTCGAGATGCCCAACCTCCTAGCTGTCCAGCTGGAGTCGTACAACAATTTCCTTCAGGTGGGTGTTCCCATCGCGGAGAGAGAGCCCAAGGGTCTGGAAGCGGTCTTCCAGAACATCTTTCCGATTACTTCCACCCGCGGTCATCTCACTCTGGAGTACCTCCACTATGTCACTGGCGAGGCCAAGTACACGGTGGAGGAGTGCCAGGAGCGAGGACTGAGCTTCTCAGTGCCTCTGAAGGTGCTGATGCGAATCATCGTTCGCGAACAGGAAGAGGGCGACAGCGAGTGGAAGCAAAAGGAGATCGTCGAACACACGGTCTACCTGGGTGAGCTACCGCAAATCACCTCCAAGGGCACCTTCGTGATCAACGGCGCCGAGAGGGTGATCGTCAGTCAGCTGCATCGCAGCCCCGGCGTCTTCTTCGACGACGAAATCCATCCCAACGGAACGCGTCTCTTCAACGCGCGCATCATTCCCTATCGGGGATCCTGGGTGGAGTTCAGCACCGACATCAACGATGTCATGTACGTGCACATCGATCGCAAGCGGAAGCAGCCGGTCACCGTGCTCTTGCGCGCTCTCGGTTTCGAGAGGAACGTGGATATCATCAGCCTTTTCCACGAAGTGGAAACGGTCAAGGTGCCCTCTCCCCGCGCCAAGCGCTATGCGGAGTTGATCGGCCGCTTCGTGGCGGACGACGTCTACGCTCCCGACGCGGGCGACGATGACGAGCCCATCGCGGCTTCCGGTGGCCAGCTCACCGAAGAGGCGCTGGGCGAGATCACCGAGAAGAAGATCAAGGAAGTCGTCCTCATCAAGAAGGACGCAATCGGTCCCAACGAACCCAGTCTCATCCTGAACACTCTGGCCAAGGACCCGACGGAGACCAAGGAGGAGGCGCTACGGCGCATCTACGGTGTCTTGCGTCCCGGCGATCCGCCCAACGAGGGTGCCGCGCGGGCCCTCTTCGAGCGTCTCTTCTTCAACGAAATGAAATACGACCTGGCCGAGGTGGGACGTCACAAGCTCAACCGTCGCCTGGGTCTGGACGTGCCTCTGGACGTCACCGTGCTCACCGCGGCCGACTTCTTGGCCATCGTGCAGAGCATGATCAACCTCAGGTTGGGCCGCGACGAGACCGACGACATCGATCACTTCGGCAACCGCCGGGTGCGCGCCGTCGGCGAATTGCTCTCCAATCAGTTCAGCGTGGGCCTCTCGCGCATGGCGCGTATCGTCAAAGAGCGCATGAACCTGAGCGACAAGGACAACCTGACTCCGGCCGACCTGGTGAACGCGCGCACGGTGAGCGCCGTCATCCAGTCCTTCTTCGGCAGCAGTCAGCTGAGTCAGTTCATGGACCAGACCAATCCGCTGAGCGAGATGACGCACAAGCGGCGTCTCTCCGCGCTCGGCCCAGGAGGCCTACACCGTGACCGCGCCGGCTTCGAGGTGCGCGACGTTCACTATACCCACTATGGACGCATGTGCCCCATCGAGACTCCGGAAGGTCCGAACATCGGTCTCATCTCGAGTCTGAGCACCCTGGCGCGTATCAACGACTACGGCTTCATCGAGACTCCGTATCGCAAGGTGAAGAACGGCCGCGTGACCGACGAGATCAGCTTCCTCTCCGCCGAGCAGGAAGACGATTTCGTCATCGCTCAAGCCAACGCTCCACTGGACGAGAAGGGCGCCTTCGCTCGCGACGGCGTGTTGTCTCGCATCAAGGGTGAGTTCCCGGTGGCGGCTCCGGAGGACGTGGCCTTCATGGACGTCTCTCCCAAGCAAATCGTCTCGGCTGCCGCTTCGCTCATTCCCTTCCTCGAGCACGACGATGCCAACCGCGCCCTCATGGGCTGCAACATGCAGCGTCAGGCCGTGCCTCTACTGCGCACCGAGGCGCCGCTCGTGGGTACCGGCATGGAGCACAAGGTCGCGGTGGATTCGGGTGCGGTCGTGACCGCCCTGGACGACGGCATGGTGGAGACGGTGACCGGCGACAGCGTGGTCATCCGCTACGACAATCTCGAGGACGACGAGACCGGCGATTTCTTCTGCGTGGAAGGGATCGTCGAGCATCGTCTGCAGAAGTTCCGCCGCAGTAACCAGGACACCTGCATCAATCAGAAGGCCATCGTACGCAAGGGCGACCGGGTCAAGAAGGGCCAGGTCATTGCCGACGGGCCGGCCACCAGAGGTGGCGAGCTCGCTCTGGGCGTGAACCTGCTCGTGGCCTTCATGCCCTGGGGCGGCTACAACTACGAGGACGCCATCCTGGTGAGCGAACGCATGGTCAAGGAAGACCGGCTCACCTCCCTGCACATCGAAGAGTTCGAGCTGCAGGTGCGCGACACCAAGCGCGGGGTGGAGGAGATCACGCGCGAGATTCCCAACATCGGCGAGGAGGCCCTGCGCAACCTCAACGAGGAGGGAATCGTCTACATCGGCGCTCAGGTCAAGGCGGGCGACATCCTGGTCGGGAAGGTCACTCCCAAGGGTGAGACCGAACTCTCGCCCGAGGAGCGTCTCTTGCGCGCCATCTTCGGTGAGAAGGCGGGCGACGTGAAGGACGCGAGTCTGAAGGCGCCTCCGGGCATGGACGGTACGGTCATCGACGTGAAAGTCTTCGGCCGTCAGGAGCGCGGTGAGCGTTCGAAGAAGAGCGAGAAGCAGGCCATCGAGCGCCTGCGCCGCAAGAAGAACGCCATGCAGCGTCAGGTGCGCGACATTCGGAACAACCGTCTGCGCCGCACCATGGACGGGCAGACCGCCAAGCAGATCCGCGACCCAGACTCGGCCGAGATTCTGGTGCGGGCCAATACCAAGTTCACTCCCAAGCTGCTCGAGGAACTCGACTTCGACCGTATCCACTGGGGCCTGCAGCTCGTGTCGGATTCGGCGGTGGACTTGCGCGTGCGCAACATCTTCGAGAACGCGTATCGCGAGCTGGAAAAACTCGAGGTTCAGTTCCAGAAGAACGTGGAGAGAGTGCAGCGTGGCGACGAACTGCCCCCCGGAGTGGTGAAGATGGTGAAGGTCTACGTCGCGCGCCGGCGCAAGCTGCAGGTGGGCGACAAGATGGCCGGCCGTCACGGGAACAAGGGCGTCATCTCGCGCATCATGCGCGAGGAGGACATGCCCTACCTCGCCGATGGGACGCCGGTGGACATCGTGCTCAACCCGCTTGGCGTGCCCAGCCGTATGAATCTGGGTCAGCTCCTGGAGACGCACCTCGGATGGGCAGCTTACGAATCGGGCTTCTCGGCGCAGACACCGGTGTTCGATGGCTGCAGCGTCGAGGAAATCAAGCAGGCTCTGGAAGACGCTCAGCTTCCCACCGACGGAAAGGCAGTCGTCTACGATGGACGCAGCGGCAACCCCATCGATGAGAAGGTTACCGTAGGCTATATCTACATGCTCAAGCTGAGCCATCTCGTGGAGGACAAGATCCACGCGCGGAGCATCGGTCCCTACAGTCTGGTCACGCAGCAGCCGCTGGGGGGCAAGGCTCAGTTCGGTGGACAGCGCTTCGGAGAGATGGAGGTCTGGGCCCTGGAAGCTTACGGCGCCGCCAACTGCCTCCAGGAGATGCTCACGGTCAAGAGCGATGACGTCACCGGCCGCAGCAAGGTCTACGAGGCCATCGTGAAGGGTGAGAATCCCCCCGAGCCGGGCATTCCCGAATCGTTCAACGTACTCATGAAGGAGTTGCAGTCGCTTTGTCTCGACGTGCAGCTCGAATCGAACAGCTAGGTCGCAACCAAGTTACCTCGAAGCCACGGCCGCAAGGCCGGGGGAGGATAGGACACAGATGTTGGGTCTTCGGAGCGACCGCGATCGCAAACTTACCCGGGATTACAGCTCGATTCTGATCCAGCTGGCGTCACCCACCGCCATCCGCTCGTGGAGTTACGGCGAGGTGACGAAGCCCGAGACGATCAACTATCGCACCTTCAAGCCGGAAAAGGACGGCCTGTTCTGCGAGCGTATTTTTGGCCCGGTCAAGGACTGGGAATGCAACTGCGGAAAATACAAGCGCATCCGCTACCGCGGAATCGTGTGCGACAAGTGTGGAGTGGAAGTTACGCAGAGCAAGGTGCGCCGCGAACGCCTCGGGCACATCGAGCTGGCGGTGCCGGTGGCTCACATATGGTTTTTCAAGGGGCTGCCCAGTCGTATCGGCCACCTTTTGAACATGAAGCTGAAGGACCTCGAGCGCGTGCTCTACTACGAGAGTTACGTAGTGCTGGATGAGGGTAACAGCGGGATGCAGCGCGGCGAGTTGCTCACCGAAAGTGAATACGACGAGCTGCACACCAGCATCGAAGGTCTGAAGATGCGCGTGGGCCTGGGCGCCGAGGCCATCAAGGAGATGCTGCAGGCCATCGATCTCAAGGAGTTGAGCGAGGAGCTCAAGGAGCTGGCGCGGACCGAAACCTCGATGCAGCGCAAGAAAAACACCTTGAAGCGACTGAAGATCGTGAAGGCGTTCCTCAACTCCAACAACGATCCCGAGTGGATGATTCTGGACTGCGTCCCGGTGCTTCCGCCCGACCTCCGGCCCCTGGTGCCTCTGGACGGAGGTCGTTTTGCCACCAGCGATCTCAACGATCTCTATCGCAGGGTGATCAATCGCAACAACCGTCTGAAGAAGCTCATCGAGATCAAGGCCCCCGGGGTGATCCTGCGCAACGAGAAGCGGATGCTCCAGGAAGCGGTCGATGCGCTCTTCGACAACGGTCGACGCAGCCGCGCGGTCAAGGGGCAGGGGAACCGCTCCCTGAAGTCTCTGAGTGACATGCTCAAGGGAAAGAAGGGCCGCTTCCGCCAGAACTTGCTGGGCAAGCGTGTCGACTATTCCGGCCGTTCGGTCATCGTGGTGGGTCCCGAGCTGAAGCTCTATCAGTGCGGGCTGCCCAAGAGCATGGCGCTGGAACTCTTCAAGCCCTTCATCATTCGCAAGCTGGAAGAGAAGGGCTACGTCCAGACCGTCAAGAGCGCCAAGAAGCTGGTTGAGAAGGAACGGCCCGAGGTCTGGGACATTCTCGAGGAGATCATCACCGACCATCCGGTGCTGCTCAACCGCGCGCCTACCCTGCACCGTTTGGGTATCCAAGCTTTCGAGCCGGTGTTGGTCGAGGGGAAGGCCATCCGGATCCATCCCCTGGTGTGCGCGGCCTTCAACGCCGACTTCGACGGCGACCAAATGGCGGTGCACGTGCCCCTGGGCTACGAGGCGCAGCTCGAGAGCCGCATACTCATGCTCTCGCCCAACAACATCCTCAGTCCGGCCAACGGCGAGCCGGTGGCCACGCCCAGTCAGGACATGGTGCTGGGTCTGTACTACCTGACGAAGATCCGTCCCGGGGCCAAAGGTGAGGGCAAGCTCTTCACCGGGGCCGCGGACGTTCTGAAGGCCCATCAACACGGTCTCATCGACATGCACGCGCTGGTAAAGGTGCGGATCGGCGGCAAGCTGGTCGAGACCACGATGGGTCGCGTGCGTTTCAACCAGATCGTTCCGGAGGAAATGGGCTACATCAACGCCGAGCTGTCCAAGAAGCAGCTGGCGAAGATCGTGGGACGTCTGCACGGAAAGCTGGGCACCACCGCCTCCATGAAGTTCCTGGACGATCTGAAGGTCTTGGGTTTCGAGCAGGCCACCACGGCCGGCCTGACGATCAGCATCGACGACGTGCTGGTTCCGGTGGACAAGGAATCGATCGTCGAAAAGGCGCAGTCCAAGGTCAACGCGATCCGCGATCAGCACCAAAAGGGCATCATCACCAACCGCGAGCGCTACAACAAGGTCATCGACACCTGGATCGAGGTCAGCGACATGGTCGCCGGCCAGATGTTCCAGAATCTCGAGCAAGACCGGCAGGGCTTCAATCCGGTGCACATGATGCATGCCTCCGGAGCGCGAGGCAGCCGCGACCAGATTCGTCAGCTGGGCGCGATGCGCGGTCTGATGGCGAAGCCGCAAAAGAAACTCACCGGTGGAGTGGGCGAGATCATCGAGCAGCCGATCCTCTCCAACTTCCGCGAAGGGCTCACCGTGCTCGAGTACTTCATCTCCACGCACGGTGCGCGCAAGGGTCTGGCGGATACCGCGCTGAAGACGGCGGACGCCGGGTACTTGACCCGACGCCTGGTGGACGTCGCCCAGGACATCGTGGTCACCGAGCACGACTGCGGCACGATCATGGGTCTGGACGTCACCGCGATCAAAGAGGGCGAAGAGGTCATCGAGTCGCTCTCTGATCGTGTGCAGGGACGTACGCTGGCCGACGACATCGTCGACGACCAGGGCGAGCTCGTGGCGGAAGCAGGCGAAATCGTCAGTCGCGGGCTGGCCGCGCAGATCGAGGATCACGGAATCGAGCGCGCTCGCATCCGCAGCGTCCTCACCTGCGAGAGCGCGCGCGGAGTCTGTGCCATGTGCTACGGCTACAATCTGGGCGAGCACAAGCTGGTGGACATCGGAGAGCCGGTGGGCGTCATCGCGGCGCAATCCATCGGGGAACCGGGAACCCAGCTCACTCTGCGGACCTTCCACATCGGCGGTACCGCGAGTCGTATCGCGGAACAGACCGTGAAGCAGGCCGCCGCCGACGGCACCGTCGAGTTCTCCAAGGAAGTGGAGCTGGTCAAGCACCACTCGGGCAAGCAGATCGCGATCGGCCGCCGCGGGGACATTCGACTGGTGCTCAGCAATGGCATCACGCGTAGCCATCTGGCGGTGCCCTATGGCGCCACGGTCTACGTGAAGAACGGCCAGAAGGTCACCAAGGGCACTGCGATCTTCGAGTGGGATCCCTATAGCGACAACATTCTCACCAAGGTCGACGGAACGGTGCGCTTCAACGACATCATCGAGGGTGCAACTCTGAGCGAAGAGCTCGAGGAGAAGACCGGCCGTCGTCAGATGATCATCAAGGAGTCGAGCGACAAGAACCTCCACCCCACGATCATCATCACGACCAAGGCGGGGAAGAAGAAGGAAGAGTACATCATTCCCACCGGCTCGGTGCTGCAGGTGCACGACGGGGACGAGGTGCGCAAGGCGGACAGCCTGTGCAAGATCCCGCGCGACATCGGGCAGACCCGGGACATCACCGGCGGTTTGCCGCGTGTGGCGGAGCTCTTCGAGGCGCGCCGCCCCAAGGACGCGGCGACCGTCACCGAGATCGACGGAATCGTGACCTTCGGCGGAGTCAGCCGTGGGATGCGCAAGATCGTGGTGACTCCGGAGAACGCCGACGCGAGCGAGGCCAAGGAGTACCTCATTCCTCACGGCCGCCACGTGCGGACCTACGAGGGGGAGCACGTCCTGGCCGGGGATCGGCTCACCGAGGGTGCGGTCGACCCCATGGACATCCTGGCCATCAAGGGCGTGAACGCGGTGCAGAGCTACATCGTGAACGCCATCCAGGAGGTCTATCGCCTGCAGGGGGTCAAGATCGACGACAAGCACGTCGAAATCATCGCGAGTCGCATGCTACAAAAGGTGAAAATCACCGAACCCGGGGACACGCACTTCCTGGAGGACGAGCAGGTTACCAAGACCGAGGTGCGGCAGGTCAACGAGGAGCTGCAGGCCAAGAATCGCGAGCGCAGGGAGAGGGGCGAGGAGGAGCTGCGGCCGGCCGTGTTCGAGCCCCAACTCTTGGGCATCACCAAGGCCAGCCTCTCCACCGACTCCTTCATCTCCGCCGCCTCGTTCCAGGAGACCACGCGCGTCCTCACCGAGGCCGCGATCAACTCCAAGCGGGACGAATTGCGCTCTCTGAAGGAAAACGTGATCATGGGGCACCTGATCTCCGCCGGAACGGGTCTCAGCCAGCTGAGGCACCTGGTGGTGGAGCAGCCCGAGGACGAGGTGCGGCCGAGGGCGCACGAGGAGGGCGCCGCGGCCGACGAGAGCGAGGAGATGGTGTCCGAGGCCTCCTGAGTCCACGCGGGGCTCCCCTGGCGGGGGCCGCCACGCGACGGCAGCCGAGCTTGACACGGTGCATCTTTCGCCCTACACTACTCGTCCGTGTTTGTGCGAGAAAGAGTGGCTCAAACTCTCTTCCCGCAACACATTGCCACAAAAGGACTTAAAGAGGTCCCTCCGTGGCCGGTCTTCGCCAGTACGGCGGAGAATTTTTTGTGATGGAACAGTGATGGAACCGAGTCGGAATCGGGCCGGCCATGTCGGCGGTCCTGATTTCGGGGTCCGAGGATCGAAGCAGAGGAACGGTAGCTTTGCCGACGATCAATCAATTGATCCGCAAGGGTCGCAACAAGAGAACTGGCAAGAGCAAAGCTCCTGCCCTGCAGGGTTGTCCCCAGAGGCGTGGCGTGTGCACGCGCGTGTATACCAGCACGCCCAAGAAGCCGAACTCGGCGCTGCGCAAGATCGCCCGCGTTCGACTTACCAACGGGGTGGAGGTCACGGCCTACATTCCGGGTGAGGGACACAATCTGCAAGAGCACTCGATCGTGTTGGTTCGCGGGGGCCGCGTGAAGGATCTCCCCGGCGTTCGCTACCACATCGTACGTGGCACGCTGGACGCTTCGGGGGTCGACGGTCGCCGTAAGGGACGTTCCAAGTACGGGGTAAAGCGTCCGAAGCAATAGGCTGGACGAAGCGTTGAGGAGTATCGAAGATGGCGCGACGCCGAGCGGCTGAAAAGCGTAAGTTGCTTCCGGACTACAAGTACAACGATGTGGTGGTCACCCGCTTCATCAATTACCTCATGCGTCGGGGCAAGCGTACCCTGGCCGAGAGAATGTTTTACAAGTCGCTGGATCTCGTCACGGAGCGGACGGGGCAGGAAGGCATCGAGGTCTTCCGCACCGCCCTTCGGAACGTCCAGCCTGGGCTCGAGGTCAAGAGCCGCCGCATCGGAGGGGCCACCTATCAGGTCCCGGTCGAGATCAAGAACGAGCGGCGGGTCATGCTGGGAATGCGCTGGATCATTGGCTTCTCACGGGAGCGCAATGAGCACAGTTTTCCCGAGCGTCTGGCCTCGGAGCTGATCGCCGCGAGCAAGAACGAAGGACCGTCTATCAAGAAGCGCGAGGATACTCACCGCATGGCAGAGGCCAACCGAGCCTTCGCACACTGCCGCTGGTAAAGGTCTTTCGTTCGGCTACAGAGCGCTTCTATGCCGGTGCTGCCTAAAGCCCGGTGGGAATGAACAAAACGAGTGGTTCGCCGAGTGCGTGGCAGGAGACCCCTGGATTTGGGTGGTTTCCTCCGTGCGCGAATGAGGAGAACGAACGTGGCGCGCAAGATCGCCCTGGAAAAGGTACGCAACATCGGCATCATGGCGCACATCGATGCCGGTAAGACGACTACGACCGAGCGTATCCTTTATTACACCGGGCGCACCCACAGAATGGGAGAGGTTCACGAGGGCGCCGCCGTCATGGACTGGATGGAGCAGGAGAAGGAGCGGGGGATCACCATCACTTCCGCCGCCACCACCTGCTTCTGGCGCGAGCACCGCGTGAACATCATCGACACCCCGGGTCACGTCGACTTCACGGTCGAGGTGGAACGCAGCCTGCGCGTGCTCGACGGCGCGATCGCCGTGTTCTGCGCGGTGGGGGGAGTCGAGCCGCAGAGCGAGACCGTGTGGCGCCAGGCCGACAAGTACAAGGTGAGCCGTATCGCATTCATCAACAAGATGGATCGCGTCGGCGCCAATTTCGCGCGTTCGGTCCAGATGATCCAGGACCGGCTCGGCGCCAACGCCGTGCCCATCACGATTCCGGTGGGCTCGGGCGAGCTCTTCACCGGCGTGATCGATCTCATTCGCATGAAGGCCATCTCCTGGAACGAGGAGAACCAGGGCCTCACCTTCGACGTCTACGAAATTCCCGAAGATCTCATGGCGGGGGCGAACGGCGCGCGGAAGAAGTTGCTGGAGTCGGTCGCGGAGGTGGACGAGGAGTTCTTCGAGCTCTACGCGCGCGACGCTGAAATCAGCACCGCGCAGCTCATCGCCGCCATTCGCCGCGCCACCTTGGGTGCGCTCTTCGTCCCGGTGCTGTGCGGAAGCGCTTTCAAGAACAAGGGAATTCAACTCCTGCTGGACGCCATCGTCGACTTCTTGCCGAGTCCCAGCGATCTGGGCGGAGTCGACGGGGTGCATCCTTCGAGCGAGAAGATCCTGCACCTCAACGCCGCCGACGAAGAACCCCTCTCCGCCTTGGCCTTCAAGATCATGACCGATCCCTACGTGGGCCGGCTGGCCTTCCTGCGGATCTACAGCGGAACCCTGAAGGCGGGGGGACAGGCCTTCAACGCCACCAAGGACACCAAGCAGCGCATCGGGCGCATCCTGCAGATGCACGCCAACAAGCGCGAAGAGAAGGAAGAGGCCTACGCGGGCGACATCGTGGCCATCGTCGGGATTCAAGGACATCACCACCGGCGATACCCTCTGCAGTCGCGAGAAGCCCATCCTGCTGGAGCAGATGAAGTTCCCCGAGCCGGTGATCTCGGTGGCGGTGGAGCCCAAGAGCAAGGCCGACGAGGAAAAGCTCTCCGAGGCCCTCTCGCGCCTCGCGGAAGAGGATCCCACGTTCGTGGTGAAGATCGACGAGGAAACGGGACAGACCATCATCAGCGGCATGGGCGAACTCCACTTGGAGATCCTGGTGGACCGCGCCCTGCGCGAATTCAAGGTGGCGGCGAACGTCGGCCGTCCGCAGGTGAGCTATCGCGAGACCGTCACCACCGTGGCCGAGGCCGAAGCCAAGTACGCCCACCAGTCGGGCGGCCAGGGGCAGTATGCGCACGTCAAGGTGCGCATCGAGCCGCGCCGAATAGCGAGCGCGGCGTGCTCTTCGCCAGCGAGGTCAAGGCTGGCGACATTCCGCGCGAGTACATTCCCGCGGTGGAAAAGGGCGTGCGCGAGGCGGCGAAGGCCGGGGTGTTGGCCGGCTACTCGCTGATCAACGTGAAGTTGACTCTGCTCGGCGGCGACTGGCACGAAGTCGACAGCAACGAAATCGCATTCAAGGTGGCGGGCGCCATGGCGCTGCGCGAAGTCGCGCGCAAGGCGCAGCCGACACTTCTCGAGCCGGTCATGAACGTGGAGATCGTGGTGCCTCCGCAGTACACCGGCCAGGTCACCGGCGACCTGAACAGTCGCCGCGGAAAGATCGCGGGCATGTTGCCTCGCGACGATGCTCAAGTACTCGCGGCCTCGGTACCGCTGGCCGAAATGTTCGGCTACGCGACGCAGCTGAGATCTCTCACTCAGGGCCGCGCTGTGTATTCCATGGAGTTCGCGAAGTACGAGCGGGCTCCCAAGAAGGTCATAGATCGAATCGCGCACGGCGTCGTGTCCTGAGGATCACGACGCCGTCAGAATGGACCCCGCGGTCGAAACGGGAGAACGGAAAGGTAGAGAGTCATGGCTCGTCAGAAGTTCGAGCGCACGAAGGAGCACGTGAACGTAGGGACGATAGGTCACGTGGATCATGGGAAGACGACCTTGACGGCAGCGATCACGAAGACTTTGGCAGCCAAGGGATTGGCGGACTTCACGCCGTTCGATCAGATCGACAAGGCTCCGGAGGAGCGGGAGCGCGGGATCACGATTGCGACGGCGCACGTGGAGTACCAGAGCGAGACGCGTCATTACGCGCACGTGGACTGTCCTGGTCACGCGGACTACGTGAAGAACATGATCACCGGAGCCGCGCAGATGGATGGTGCGGTGCTGGTGGTGAGTGCGGCGGACGGTCCGATGCCTCAGACGCGCGAGCACATTTTGTTGGCGCGCCAGGTGGGTGTTCCCTACATCGTGGTGTTTTTGAACAAGACGGACATGGTGGATGACGAGGAGTTGTTGGAGCTGGTGGAGCTCGAGGTACGGGAGTTGTTGAGCCAGTACGAGTTTCCCGGGGACGAGATTCCGATCATCAAGGGGAGCGCGTTGAAGGCTTTGGAGAGTTCGGATCCCGACGCTGCGGAGTGCAAGTGCATATTCGAGTTGTTGGAGGCTCTGGACACCTACGTGCCGACTCCTCAGCGGGATTTGGACAAGCCGTTCTTGATGCCGGTGGAGGATATTTTCTCGATCACCGGACGCGGGACGGTGGCGACGGGGCGTATCGAGCGTGGCCGGGTGAACACGGGCGACAAGGTCGAGATCGTGGGGATTCGGGACACGCAGAAGACAGTGTGCACGGGAGTGGAGATGTTCCGCAAGATCCTGGACGAGGGTCAGGCCGGGGACAACGTGGGGTCTGTTGCTTCGCGGGATGGACAAGAGCGACGTGGAGCGCGGGATGGTGGTGTGCGCGCCCGGGAGCGTGACCCCGCACACGAAGTTCAAGGGTGAGGTTTACATTTTGACCAAGGAGGAGGGCGGCCGTCACACGCCTTTCTTCACGGGTTATCGTCCTCAGTTCTATTTTCGGACGACGGACGTGACGGGCACGGCGGAGCTTCCGGAGGGACGGGAGATGGTGATGCCCGGAGACAACGTGACGATGGACATCAATTTGATCACGCCGATCGCCATGGAAGATGGGCTGCGCTTCGCGATTCGCGAGGGCGGCCGCACCGTGGGCGCCGGCGTCGTCACCGAAATCATCGAGTAGGGCCTTTGGCCCGGATTCTTCGCGGGCGAGACCAGGAGTTTGCATCTCCGGAAGTCGGCAGGAGGAAAGATGGCGCGTCAGAAGATCCGAATTCGCCTCAAGGCGTACGAGGCCTCCACCTTGGACCGTTCGGCCCAGGTCATTTGCGAGACGGCTCGCAAAACTGGAGCTGAAATCAAGGGGCCGGTGCCTTTGCCGACGCGGCGGTCGGTGTATACCGTCTTGCGTTCCCCGCATGCGGACAAGAAGTCGCGGGAGCAATTCGAGATCAGAGTGCACAAGAGGCTCATCGATATCGTCAATTCCACGAACCAAACGGTGGATGCTCTGATGAAGCTGAATCTGCCGGCCGGCGTGGACATCGAGCTGAAAGTCTGAGTCGGAAGAAACGGAGGCTTTCGCCTCGACCGAGGAGAACGGGTATGAAAGGTCTGATCGGAAAGAAAATGGGAATGACGCGGGTCTTCGACGAAGACGGCCGCTCCATTCCGGTCACCGTGCTCGAGTGCGGTCCGTGTCCGATTACGCAGATCAAGACGAACGAGAAGGATGGCTATCAGGCCCTGCAGCTGGGTTTCGGCGCGGATCGGAAAGAGAAGCGGACCCCCAAGCCCTTGTTGGGTCATCTGGCCAAGAGCGGGAGCGGGCCGCAGCGAATGCTGCGCGAGTTCCGCGTGAACGATCTGGAGGGCTACGCTCTGGGCCAAAAGCTCACGGTCGAACTCTTCGATGGCATTGCCAAGGTGACGGTTACGGGAATCTCCAAGGGTCGCGGATTCGCCGGCGTGATCCGCCGCTACAATTTTCAGCGCGGCCGCGAGACCCACGGTAGCCATAACCACCGCGTACCGGGCTCGATCGGAGCTTGCGCCACTCCTTCCCGCGTGTTTCGCGGAAAGAAAATGCCGGGCCGCATGGGCAACGACAGGGTCTCGGTCAAGAACCTGGAAGTCGTGCGGATCGACAAGGAGAACAATCTCCTCTTCGTGAAGGGCGCGGTCCCGGGAACGCGCAATGGATTCATTCTGGTCAACGCGATTTCGGCGTAGGCCGCAGAAAGTTAGAACCGGAGGACGCTGTCATGGCTACGGCCAAGCGATTCAACGAGAGCGGTGAAGGAGGAAGCGCGGTCGAGCTCAGCGACGAGCTCTTCGGCGCCGAAATCCACGAGCAGGCTCTCTACGAGACGGTCAAGAGCTACCTAGCGCATCAGCGGCAGGGCACGGCCAAGACCAAGGAGCGTGGTGAGGTCGTCTTTCTCCACCGCCAAGCTCTTTCGTCAGAAGGGAACCGGCCGCGCGCGCGCGGGATCGATGAAGTCTCCGGTGCGTGAGGGCGGTGGCACCGTCTTTGGACCGAAGCCGCGCAGCTTCCGCACCAATCTCAATCGCAAGACGCGACAGCTTGCTCTGCGCTCGGCATTGAGCGATCGAGCCCGATTTGGGTGAGGTCTACGTGGTGGAGAATCCGAGTTTGGATGCCCCGAAGACCAAGGCGGCCGCGGCCATGTTTTCGAAGATGGGCCTGATGGGACGCACGGTGCTCGTGGTCACTTCGACCAAGGACGATACTTTCTACCGCTCGGTGCGGAACCTCGAGCAGGTAGACGTGATCCCGGCCAGCCAACTCAATGCCTATCGCGTGCTGCGAAGCGAATGTCTCGTATTGACCGAAGAGGCACTCGCGCGTGTCGGGGAGGTGTTCGGGTCATGAAGGATCTGAGCCAGGTGCTCATTCGTCCGGTGGTGACCGAGAAGACCACGGACATCAGTGAGCAGACCAACAAGTATGTGTTCGAGGTCGCTATTGCGGCCAACAAGCACGAAATCCGCCAAGCGGTGGAGAAGTTCTTCGGTGTGAAGGTGCTCGACGTGCGGACGATGCGGATGCACGGAAAGCCCAAGCGCATGGGCCGCTACCAGGGACGCCGTCCCAACTGGAAGAAGGCAATCGTGACGCTGCAGACCGACGACAAAATCGATCTCTTCGACCTGGTTTAGCGCGGGCTGATCAAGGGGGAGAAGGAATCCCATGGGGATCAAGAAATTCAAGCCGGTGACCCCGACACTCCGCTATCGGACGGTGTCGGACTTTACCGAAATCACCAGAAGCAAGCCCGAGAAGTCTCTGCTTGCCCCTTTGAACAAGTCGGGCGGACGGAACAATCGGGGGCGCATTACCTCTCGCCACCGCGGTGGAGGGCATAAGCGGCGCTATCGCGTGATCGATTTCAAGCGTAACAAGCTGAACATCGAGGCCAGGGTCGCCACCATCGAGTACGACCCGAATCGCAGCGCCCGTATCGCCCTCCTGCACTACGTGGACGGGGAGAAACGGTACATCGTGATGCCGAAGGGGCTTGGAAGTGGGCATGACCCTTCTGGCGGGCGAGAACGCTCCCTTCAGCGTGGGTAACGCGATGCCTCTGTGGCGCATTCCCTTTGGGAACGCTGGTGCACAACATCGAACTCAAACCCGGCCGCGGCGGGCAGATCGCGCGCAGCGCCGGGAGCTATGCTCAGGTGATGGCCAAGGAAGGGTCCTTGATCACCCTACGGCTGCCCAGCAACGAAGTTCGCATGGTGCACCGCAGCTGTTACGCCACGATTGGTGAAGTTGGCAACGCCGATCACGAGAACGTCGTGGTCGGGCAAGGCGGGCAAGAGCCGCTGGCTGGGCAAGCGTCCCCACGTGCGCGGGGTCGCGATGAACCCAGTGGACCACCCCATGGGCGGTGGCGAGGGCAAGAGCTCGGGTGGACGCCACCCATGTTCTCCCTGGGGCCAACCGGCCAAGGGAAAGAAGACCCGCAAGCATCAGCCTTCGGACCGATTCATCGTCCGTCGTCGGAAAGTCAAGTAGTCAGGAGAGCCGCAGATGCCGAGATCGATCAAAAAAGGCCCCTGGATCGAGGATTCGCTTCTCAAGAAAGTCGAGGCCCTCAATTCCAAGGGTGAGAAGAAGGTCATCAGGACCTGGGCGCGTGGAAGCATGGTGGTGCCGGAATTTCTCGGGCACACCCTCGCGGTCCACAACGGCAAGCAGTTCGTCCCGGTGTACATCCAGGAGAACATGGTGGGTCACAAGCTAGGTGAATTCGCACCCTCGAGGATCTACCGCGGACACACCAGCAAGGGCAAGAAGTAGCAGGAGGTAGAGCCATGGAAGCCAGAGCGGTTTCCCGCTTCAACACGATCTCCGCGCGGAAGGCCCGATTGGTGGCGGATCTCGTGCGGGGCAAGGACGTGGAAGAGGCAGTTCATCTGCTCTCTCTCACTCCGAAGAAGGCAGCACCCATGATTCAGAAGATCATCCTGGCCGCGGTTGCCAACGCCCGGGTGTCGGCCGAGGAAACCACTGCGGTGAGCGACGAGGACTTCATCATTCGCGATATCAGGGTGGATGAGGGTCCGACCCAGAAGAGAATTCGTCCCCGCGCTCAGGGACGCGCGTACCGGATTCGCAAGAGGACCAGTCACATTTCGGTCATCGTGAGCGCCGCGGACAAAAAGGCGTAGGAGAAAGCAGGTTTATTCAATGGGTCAGAAGACACATCCTACCGGGTTTCGTCTCGGGATCATCGGGGATTGGAACTCGAAGTGGTTCGCATCGAAGAACTACGCCGACTGGCTCGAAGAGGATGTCAAGATTCGCAAACTCATCGATTCGACGGTGGGTAACGCGGGAATCGCCAACATCAAGATTCAGCGCGAGCCCCACAAGGTCACGGTGACTCTGCGGACCAGCCGTCCCGGCGTGGTCATCGGCCGTAAGGGCAAGACGGTGGACGAGCTGCGGACCAGGATGCAGAAACTGACTGGAAAGTCCATCACGCTCGACGTGAAGGAAGTCAAGAAGCCGGAGCTGTGCTCCGTGCTGGTGGCCGAACACATCGCGCACCAACTCACCCAACGCGTCAGCTTCCGGCGCGCGATGAAGAAGGCAATCGCCACCTCGATGCGGATGGGCGCCAAGGGAATCAAGATTCGCTGCGGTGGTCGGTTGGGCGGAGCGGAAATGGGCCGGGTAGAGAACTACAAGGACGGCAGCGTGCCTTTGCACACACTGCGCGCCGACATCGACTACGGAACCGCGACGGCGCGCACCACTTACGGCGCGATCGGCGTAAAGGTCTGGATCTGCAAAGGGGAAATCTTCCCGGCTGACTTCAAGAAGCAGCTGGCAAACGAGGTTCAGGAGGCGAGCTAGCCATGTTGATGCCCAAGCGCGTCAGACGGCGGAAAGTTCAAAAGGGGCGAATGCGTGGTACGGCACAGCGTGGGTCTGAGATTTCCTTCGGACGCTTCGCGATCCAGGCCGTCGAACCCGGCTGGATCAAGAGTCGTCAAATCGAAGCGGCGCGTGTCGCGATCACTCGCCACGTGAAGCGTTCGGGAAAGCTGTGGATTCGCATTTTCCCGGACAAGCCGATCACCATCAAGCCGGCCGAAACCCGCATGGGTAAGGGCAAGGGCTCACCCGAGTACTGGGTGGCCGTGGTCAAGCCGGGGCGGATCTTGTTCGAACTCGGCGGTATCGACGAGAAGCTTGCCCACGAGGCCATGGAGCGCGGGATGCACAAGCTGCCGCTCAAGACCAAGTTCGTCGTCCGGGAGGAAGACTGATGACGAAGGCCTTCGAATTGAGAGACCTCAGCGCGAACGAACTCGCGGCTCGGGCCGAAGAACAGGCCGAGCAGCTGATGAACTTCCGTCTGCAGCTGAAGTCCAGAAAATTGGACAACCCGTTGAGCTATCGCATCGCTCGTCGCGAGCTGGCTCGTTTGAAGACAGTGCTGAATGAAAAGCGGCGTGAAGCCGAGAAGGACGAGGCGTAGGACCCATGGTAGAGCAAGTGGCAAAACCGGCCGAAGACCGCGCGCATCGCGCCGTACGGCTGGGACAAGTCGTGAGCGCGAAGATGGACAAGACGCTCGTCGTTCAGGTGACGCGAAGGGTGCGTCACCCAGTCTATTCCCGCTTCATCAAGCGGTCCACCAAGCTCTACGTGCACGACGAGAAGAACGACGCGCACGAGGGCGATATGGTGAAGGTCATGGCGACAAGGCCTCTGAGCAAGAACAAGTGTTGGCGCCTCGTCGAAGTCATCGAGCGCGCGAAGTAAACCCCGGGACGGAGAGCCCAGTCATGATTCAGGAAGAGACACTACTTACGATCGCGGACAACTCGGGCGCCAAGACCGCCAAGTGTATCCGCATCCTCGGGGGCACCGGCCGGCGCTACGCCTACGTGGGAGACATCGTGGTACTCGCCGTCAAATCGGCCATCCCCGGGGGTACGGTCAAGAAGGGCCAGGTCGTGAAGGGCGTCATCGTTCGCACGCGTAAGGAGCGTGGGCGCAAAGACGGAAGTCTGATTCGTTTCGGCGACAACGCAGCCGTCATCGTGAATGACGAACGTGAGCCCGTCGGCACGCGTATCTTCGGGCCGGTGGCTCGTGAACTTCGCGAGCGGCGCTTCATGAAGATCGTCTCGCTCGCGCCCGAAGTGGTTTAGGAGAGAACGCAATGTCCAAGAAGGTCGCGCGCAACGACATCGTCGAGGTCATCTCTGGAGACCACAAGGGTATCCGGGGGAAGGTCCTCAAGGTCCTGCGCAGAAAGAATCGAGTGGTGGTCGAGAAGGTCCAGCTGGTGAAGCGTCACCGTCGGGAAATTCAAGGTCAGGCCACCGGCGGAATTGTCGAAGCGGAAGCTCCGATTCACCTCAGCAACGTGAAGGTGATCGAAAAGGGGCGACCGGGAGACAGTGGTGGCGAATAGCGAACCCCGCTCCCAGGCCTCGGGCCTCATGGTCCGTGAAGAGGGAGAAAGGCAAGATCTGTGATGACACGCTTGAAAGACAAGTACCACAGTGAAATCGCGCCGGCGATGATCAAGAAGTTCTCATACGCGAACGTGATGGAAGTTCCCAGACTCACCAAGATCGTGGTGAACATGGGCGTCGGAGAGTCGATCGCGAACCCGAATCTTCTTGAAGCCGCGACGGCCGATCTGCAGGCGATCACGGGCCAGAAGCCCCAGATCACGCGCGCGAAGAAGTCGGTCGCGAACTTCAAGTTGCGCGCGGGCATGGCGATCGGCTGCCGCGTGACTCTGCGCGGGGACCGCATGTACGAATTTATGGGACGTTTGGTGGACGTGGCTCTACCACGCGTCCGTGACTTCAGAGGAGTTTCTACCAAGCTGAGCGGTCATGGGGACTACAGCCTGGGAATTAGAGAGCAGCACATTTTCCCCGAGATCGACTTCGACAAGATCGACAAGGCTCGGGGAATGAACGTAACCGTGGTGACCACTGCGAAGACGGACGAAGAGGGCCGGGAGCTCTTGGGCCTCTTCGGCATGCCGTTCCGCCGTTAGGAACAGAGAAGCGAGGAAGCGAACGTGGCAAAGAAGTGTCTCATCGTCAAATCTCGGCGGAAGGCCAAGTACGGAGTACGGGCCTATAACCGCTGCCGTCGTTGCGGAAGGCCGCGCGCCTATCTGCGCAAGTTTGGTCTGTGCAGGCTCTGCTTTAGGGAATTGGCCCTGAAGGGTGACATTCCTGGCGTGGTCAAGTCGAGCTGGTAAAAGAGAGGCAACACACGATGATGACCGATCCCATCGCGGATATGCTAACTCGAATTCGAAACGCCCAGAAGGCCAAGTTCCGTCGCGTGGACATTCCGGCCTCACGGGTGAAGAAAGCCATCGCCGAGCTCTTGCTGCGCGAAGGCTACGTGCGAAGCGTCAAGTTCATCGATGAAGGTCCGCAGGGCGTAATCAGGATCTACATCAAGTACACCGAGGAAAAAGCCCCCGTGATCGAGGGAATCAAGCGAGTGAGCCGGCCGGGGCTGAGGATCTACGCGGCCAAGAACGAGATCCCGAAGGTTCTCGGCGGCTACGGAACCGCGATTCTCTCCACGTCCCGGGGAATTCTCACCGGTCACGAGGCGCGGATGATGGGCGTGGGTGGAGAGGTACTCTGTAAGGTTTGGTAATGAAGCCCTGGGGGCTTCACTGAGATTCTCGTCCCCGAGGTGGGGACGGCAGGAGGCAACATGTCGCGCGTAGGTTTGAAACCCATTCCTCTTCCCAGTGGAGTGGAGCTGCGCATAGAAGACGGAGTTTCGATCGTGAAGGGACCCAAGGGTGAGTTGCGTCAGCACCTTCCCGAGGGAATCGAGATCAAGATCGAGGGCGACGTCATCCTGTGCTCGAGATCTTCCGACGCGCCGCCCATGCGCGCGCGACACGGATTGGTGCGGTCCCTGGTCGCGAACCAGGTGCAAGGAGTGACGGAGGGCTTTTCGAAGGCTCTGGACATCGTAGGTGTGGGCTACCGGGCGGAAGCCAAGGGCCGGGTGCTGAATCTGCAGCTCGGTCATTCGCATCCGATCGACTACAAGCTTCCCGACGGGATCGAAGTTCAGACCCCGGACCCGACCCACATCTTGGTCACAGGAATCGACAAGCAGAAGGTCGGTCAGGTGGCCGCCGAGATTCGCGAATTCCGTCCGCCCGAGCCCTACAAGGGCAAGGGGGTTCGGTATCGCGAGGAGAAGATTCGACGCAAGGCCGGCAAAGTTGCTGCCAAGACCTAGAGTGTGACAAGGATTCAGGAGAGAGTGGCGTCATGAAGGAGAATGCAAAGGCCAAGCGGGATGCCCGTATTCGTCGCAAGCGGCGGGTGCGCAAGAAGGTCTTGGGCACGGCTGAGTGTCCGCGGCTGTCGGTGTTCCGTGGCCATCGGCACATCTTCGCTCAGCTCGTCGACGACGAGTCCGGAACGACTTTGGCCTCGGCCAGCTCGATCAAACTGAAGGCCGCCAAGCCCGAGAAGGGCGAAGGTCAGAAGTGCGCGACCGCGCGGTCCGTCGGCGTCGAGTTGGCCAAGAAGGCCAACGATAAGGGAGTCACGAACGTTGTCTTCGATCGTGGCGGTTTCAAATTCCATGGCCGAGTAGCGGCCCTGGCGAGGGGCGCCCGCGAGGGCGGCCTCAAATTCTAGGAGGACGACACGTGGCTGGACCCAGCAGAGGGCCGAGCGGCTCTTCAGGACCTCAACGACGCGGTGGCCCCGGCGGTCCCGGAGGTCGTGGTCCCGGTGGCAACCGGGGACCCGGAGGACGTGGACAGCAAGGCCGCGGCGACAAGACCAGTGATTTGCTCGAGCAGGTGATCCACATCAACCGCGTGGCCAAGGTGGTCAAGGGCGGTCGCCGCTTCAGCTTCAACGCCATCGTCGCGGTCGGCGACGGCAAGGGCTCGGTAGGGGTTGGCCTGGGCAAGGCCAACGAAATCGCCGACGCCATCCGGAAGGCGAGCGAGAACGCCAAGCGGAACCAGGTGAAGATCCCCATGATCGGCGGGACCATTCCTCATCGAGTCATCGGGCGGTTCGGAGCGGGGCGCGTCATGCTCAAGCCAGCGGCGCCCGGTACCGGAGTTATCGCGGCTGGAGGGGTTCGGGCGATCCTGAGCGTGGCGGGGGTGGTTGACATCCTCACCAAGCAGCTCGGAAGCAACAACCCGCACAACGTGGTACGCGCGACCATGGTGGGAATCAACGGGCTCCGCACGGCGGAACAGATGGCCGCCAAGCGCGGTCTGACCGTGCCGGAAATCTACGGTCTGCGTGGAGGCGGTCCGAAGAAGGCGAAAGCTGAGCAAGAGAACGCTTCCACCGAGCAGGTAGAGGAATAGGCCATGGCGCGAATCAAGATCACGCAAGTTCGCAGCGGCATCGACCGCCCCGAGAATCAGAAACGGATCCTGGTCGCTCTGGGACTGCGGCGCAATCAGACCAGTGTGGTTCACGACGACTCTCCCACCATCCGGGGGATGTGCGAGAAGATTCCTCATCTGGTGCGCGTGGAAACGGCGGAGGAGTAGCCGATGAAGCTCAATGAGATTTCCCGCCCCGCGGGTTACAAGAAATCCAAACCCCCCAAGGGCAGAGGCCAGGGCACGGGCAATGGCAAGACCTCGGGTAAGGGACACAAGGGTCAGAAGGCGCGCTCGGGTGCCAAGCGTCGCCCGTGGTTCGAAGGTGGGCAGATGCCCCTCAATCGTCGCGTGCCCAAGCGAGGATTCAAGAACCCCTTCGTGAAGACCTATCAGATCGTGAATCTGCGAGATCTGAGCCGGCTCGGCGACGAACTCACGGTGAACGCAGCGGTTCTTCACGCGGCGGGACTGATCCATCGCGTGGATCAGCCCATCAAGCTCTTGGCCGATGGCGCGATCGAACACGCGTACCAGGTCGAGGTGGATCGAGCCAGCAAGGCCGCGATTGAGGCGATCTCAGCTGCCGGCGGACAGGTCACGGTGAAGGAAGCCAACTAGGCTTTCGGGAAGGACTCGAGCGTGAAGCTCACAGAGGGCTATCAGAACATGTTCAGGATTCCGGAGCTCAAGCGCCGGATCCTGTTCACGGCCGGGATTCTGATCGTGTACCGGCTGGGTGGGCACATCGTTACGCCCGGGATCGACAGCTCCGCGCTGCGCGGCTTCTTCCAGGCCCAGGCCGGAGGGCTTCTGGGACTGTATGACATGTTTGCGGGGGGCAACTTCTCCAAGGCCACGATCTTCGCTCTGGGAATCATGCCGTACATCTCGGCCAGCATCATCTTGCAGCTTCTCCAGGCGGTCGTTCCCTATTTCGAGCGACTGGCCAAGGAGGGCGAGGAAGGACGAAAGAAGATCACCCAGTACACCCGTTACGGAACGGTTGGACTGGCCTTCATCCAGGCGGTAGGGATCAGCATCTTTCTCTCTTCACTGAAGGGAATCGCGGGAGAGCCCGTCGTTCCCCATCCGGGCCTGCTCTTCAAGGTGGTGACGGTAAGCACTCTGGTTACCGGTACTGTCTTCGTGATGTGGTTGGGCGAGCAGATCACGGACCGGGGTATCGGCAACGGAATCTCGCTCATCATCACCATCGGGATCATCGCGCGCTATCCCTCGGACATCCTGCGTACGATTCAACAGCTGAAGTTGGGCGAGATGCACTACTTCAAGCTGATCGTCCTGTTGATCTTCATGGCGGCGGTGATCGCTTCCATCATCTTGATCACGCAGGGACAGCGTCGAATTCCGGTGCAGTACGCCAAGAAGATGGTCGGCCGCCGCATGTACGGGGGGGCGCAGACGCACATTCCCCTCAAGGTCAACACGGCCGGCGTGATCCCGATCATCTTTGCTCAGTCGATCATCATGCTGCCGGCGACCTTGGCCAATTACTTCCCCAACAATCCGGCCATGATGGCCATCGCGGGGATCTTCAGGCCCGGAGCGCCGGTCTACATTCTGATCTACTCGATCATCATCATTTTCTTCTCGTACTTCTACACCGCGGTCGTGCTGAATCCCGTCGATCTCGCGGACAACATGAAGAAGTACGGCGGCTTCATTCCCGGAATTCGCCCGGGGAAGAGGACCGCAGAATACATCGACCGGGTACTCACGCGTGTGACTTTGCCCGGTTCGATTTTCTTGGCCGTGATCGCCGTATTGCCGGACATTTTGATCCGTCAGGCGAACGTGCCCTTCTATTTCGGCGGTACCGGGCTTCTGATCGTCGTGGGCGTGACTCTGGATACTTTGCAGCAGATCGAGAGCCACCTTCTCATGCGCCACTATGACGGGTTCATGAAGAAGGGGAAGCTGCGGGGACGGCGATAGGAAGAAGAATGGCCAAACGAGTGCTCATCATGGGCCCTCCGGGGTCCGGCAAGGGAACTCAGGCTGCCAAGATTTGCGCGAAGCGGGGTCTGGATCACGTCTCCACGGGAGACATTCTCCGCGAAGCGATGAGGGCCGGCAGCGAGATCGGTCGCAAGGTCAAGGCGGTCGTAGATAGCGGGAATCTGGTCGGCGACGAGCTCATGTGCGAGCTGGTCAAGGATCGTCTCGCCGAGGAGCGAGCCCAGCCTGGATTCATGCTGGACGGCTTCCCGAGGACGGTTCCACAAGCCGAGGCCCTTCTGAGCATGCTCGGTAAGGGCGGGATCGAAGCGGTCCTTCTGCTGAGGGTGCCCGAAGAGGAAATTGTCGAGCGCCTGCTGGCCGAGAGGCCGTACGGACGATACGAGAGAGACCATCCGACATCGGTTGGAGGTCTACGAGAAGGAGACTGAGCCCGTTCTGCGTTATCTGGAAAGCCAGGGCGTGGACATCGTCGTCATCGACGGTCATGGGTTCGGTCGAGCTAATAGCGGAACGGATCGAAAGTGTCTTGGACGCAGTCAATCAATCTGAAGAGCCCGCGTGAGATCGACCTCATGGCCGCTGCGGGTCGGAGCCTGGCGAAGGTCTTCCTGCGCCTGCGCGACGGTGAAGTGCGCGCGGGAGTCAAAACTCGCGATCTGGACACCAAGGTGGAGAAGTGGATTCGGGAGATGAACTGCGTGCCGTCATTCAAGGGCTACCACGGGTATCCCGCCTCGGTCTGCATTTCGGTCAACGAGGAAGTCGTTCACGGAATCCCCGGTGATCGGATCATCGAGGACGGCGACATCGTGGGAATCGACATCGGACTCATCCAGAACGGATGGCATGCCGACAGCGCCGAGACTTTCCAGGTCGGTGATGTCGGGCCCGAGTCCCGGGAGCTGTGCGAAACGACCCTGCAGGGGCTCCAGGCCGGCCTGGATGCCTGCGTGGCGGGGAACCGCATCGCCGACATCGGTCGCGCGGTCGAGAAGCACGCCAAGGAAAAAGGATACGGTGTGGTGGAACAACTCGTCGGGCATGGAATCGGAACCTCGCTTCATGAGGATCCACAGGTGCCCAACTACGAGTGCATGACGATGCCGAATCCCAAGCTCGAGGTGGGTTTGGTGCTCGCGATCGAGCCCATGTTCAATTTGGGAGGCAAGGAAGTCCTGACGCTCCCCGACGAATGGACCGTGATCACGGCTGACCGCAAGAGATCAGCTCATTACGAGCACACGGTAGCGATCACGGAGGAAGGCCCGAAAGTACTGACGGCCCGGTAGGGTCGCGGGGGCCGAAGGAAACGTAGAAGCATATGGCCAAAGAGGAATCAATTTCAGTCGAAGGAACGGTGGTCGAGGCTCTGCCCAACGCCATGTTCCGTGTCGAGCTCGAGAACAAGCATGTGGTATTGGCCCACGTATCGGGGAAGATGCGCATGCATTTCATCCGGATTCTGCCGGGGGACAAAGTCACGCTGGAGCTTTCTCCGTATGACCTGACCCGCGGACGAATCGTGTACCGCTACAAGTGAGGGATGCAATGAAGGTGCGCGCGTCCGTCAAGAAAATCTGTGACAAGTGCAAGATCATCCGACGCAATGGCAAGATACGGGTGATCTGTGAGAACCGCCGCCATAAGCAGCGGCAGGGCTAGCTCGAGCTAGCGAGGAGAGCTACCGCGCCGAGAATGGCGCGCGGAAAGGAGCCATGAGGTGGCACGCATTGCCGGAGTCGACATTCCCAACGAGAAGCGGATCGTGACCTCGTTGACGTACATCTACGGGATCGGACCGAGCCGCGCTCGCAAAATCTGCGAGAAGTGCCAGGTCGACACCGAGGTGAAGACAAAGGATCTCTCGGAGGAGCAATCCAAGCTCATCCGGAATCTCATCGAGAAGGACTATCAGGTCGAGGGTGCGTTGCGGGCGGAAGTCTCGATGAACATCCAGCGTCTCGAGGACATCGGATGCTATCGAGGTTTGCGCCACCGCCGTCATCTGCCGGCCCGGGGCCAGAATACCAAGAACAACGCTCGCACCCGCAAGGGGCCCAAGTCCCGGCCGGGCGCCAAGAAGAGCTAGCGTGTAAGCGTCAGGAAACCCAACTCGCCCCTGAACCGGGACTCGTTAGGAGGAAGCGTGGTTGCCAAGAAGGGCAAGAGCAGAAAAGTAAAGAAGAAGGTAGACGCGTTTGGTGTTGCCCACGTGAAGTCGAGTTTCAACAACACGATTATCACCATTACCGACACCAATGGAAACGTCGTCGCCTGGAACAGCGGTGGCAAAGTGGGGAACAAGGGTTCCCGCAAGAGCACCGCCTACGCCGCGCAGATGGCGGCGCGCCAGTGCGCCGATGAAGTGCAGCAGATGGGTATGAAGAAGATCGAGATCTGGGTGAAGGGGCCGGGTAGCGGACGCGAGGCCGCGATCCGCAGCCTCAAGTCTTCCGGCCTCGAGGTTGCCCGGATCAAGGATGTGACCGCGGTGCCACACAACGGCACGCGTCAACCACGCAGACGTCGGTAAGGACAGGATCATCATTCTCATTGTCGTTCCCATCAGGGGGCGGCCGGAGGTAGTACGGACAGATGGCACGGTATCTCGATCCGAAGTGTAAGCTCTGTCGCCGCGAGGGCATGCAACTGTTCCTCAAGGGCGAACGCTGCTTCAGCGACAAGTGCGCAGTGGAGAAGCGCCCCTACGGGCCCGGCGAGCACGGTCGTCGCCGGCAAAGCAAGCCCTCGGAGTACAAGCTCCAGCTTCGTGAGAAGCAAAAGGTGCGTTCGATCTACGGAGTGCTCGAGCGGCAATTCCGCAGGAACTTCGCGGAAGCCACGCGACGGCGCGGCGAAACGGGTGGCAATCTCTTCAACATTCTGGAGGCGCGCCTGGACAACGTCGTCTACCGCATCGGTCTCGCTCCGAGCCGCAATGCCGCTCGCCAGCTCGTGAATCACAACCACGTTCTCGTGGATGGCAAGCGAGTCAACATCGCGAGCGCACCGGTCGGCGTGGGTCAGCGGGTGTCGATCCGACAAAGGAGCCGGAACATGCCGGTGGTCGTGGAATCGATCAAGTCGGCGAGCCGCCGCACTCCGCTGCCGTTCGCGGAGCTCGATGCCGCTTCGTTCAGCGGACAGCTCCTGCGGGAGCCCACGAAGGGCGATCTGCCGATCCCCATTCAGGAAAACCTGATCATCGAGCTCTATTCGAAGGTCTGATGCGCAAGAAGCCGAGCGACGATAGCCCACTAGCCCACCAAGGAAGAGGGATGCGAGCATGAAGTGGAAAAATCTCCTGATGCCCAAAGGCATTGATCCCGAGCTGAGCAAGATCGAAGGGAACAAAGCCCAGTTGGTGATTCAGCCTCTCGAGCGAGGCTTTGGTATGACCATCGGGAACGCATTCAGGCGCACGCTTTTGGCCGCCATTCAGGGCGCCGCGGTGACCGCAATAAAAATCGAGGGAGTGCGCCACGAGCTAAGCATCATCTCCGGCGTGATCGAGGACGTGACGGACATCCTGCTGAACTTCAAGCAGGTCGTGTTCAAGTTCGACCGGGACGAACCGTGCTGGATGAGCCTCGAGGCGGACCAGGAAGGCACCGTTACCGCGGGGATGATCAACTGCGCCACTGGCGTGAGCGTGGTCAACCCCGATCAGGTCATCTGCACTCTGGCCGAGGGCGGCGTGTTCAAGGCACAAATCTACGTGGATTACGGGCGCGGTTACGTCGATCGTGAAGAGACCGAGGTTCCCGATGATTCCATTGGCGTGATGAAGTTGGACGCGAGCTTTTCACCTTTGGTCAAGGTAGCCTATCGGGTGGAAGACACCCGCGTCGGGCAACGCACTGACTACGATCGTCTTATCCTCGAGATCGAGACGGACGGCAGCGTGACGCCCGAGGATGCCCTGGCCTTCTCGGCCAAGATCCTCAAGGATCACATGCAGCTCTTCATCAATTTCGACGAAGAGCCGATCGATCAACCTCAGAGCGAGGTGGACGAGGATACCGAGAAGTTGGCCGAGATGCTCAAGCGCAGCGTGGACGAGCTGGAGCTCTCCGTCAGGTCGGCCAACTGCCTCAAGGCGGGCCACATCGACTCCATTTTCGATCTGGTGACCCGTTCGGAGAGCGAAATGCTCAAGTTTCGCAATTTCGGCCGCAAGAGTCTCAACGAGATCGGGGAGATCTTGGAGGGAATGGGATTGCGGTTCGGGATGAGTTTCGAAGACGATGTCGTCCGTCTGGTCAAAGGCGAGAACGAAGCGGCGTCGGTCGCCTCCTAGGAATTTCAGGCGCAAGGAAGAACGGCAATGCGACACAGAGTTGACGGGCGGAAACTGGGGATCGATGCCACTCACCGCAAGGCGATGTATCGGAATCTGGTGATCGCTCTCATCACGCACGAGAGAATCAAGACGACCACGCCGCGAGCCAAAGAAGCCCGCCGCCTGGCCGAGCGCATGATCACTTTCGCCAAGCGGGGTGACCTTCACGCGCGCCGGCACGTCGCCAGCATTCTCAACGACAAGAACGCGGTGCGGAAGCTCTTCGACGAGCTGGGACCGCGTTACGCGGATCGTCCTGGCGGATTCACCAGGGTGCTGAAGCTTTCCGGCGTGCGCAAAGGCGACGCAGCCGAAATGGCGCTGCTGGAGTTCGTGAAGGACGGCGAGCGGCCCAAGAAGAAGCGAGCCAGCAGCAAGACGGTCGTCAAAGCTGGCAAGTCAAAGCGGGGCAAAGCCCAGGACAAGACCGCCGCCAAGGCCAAGAGCAAGACCAAGTCCAAGGCGAAGAGCAAGAAGGAAGAGGCGGAGCCGGTGGAAGCGCACCCAGCGGAGGAGCCCGTGGAGAGCGAGAAGCTAGCCGAGGCAGCCGAGACCGCGGAAGTCGTCGAAGACGACGATGCAGCGACCGGGGCGGAGTCCAGCGACGACACCAAGGACGCCTAGCCCTGCATTGGCCGTTCATGCTATAGAGTAGGGGGCGTCCGTGGGCGCCCCCTCGTCGCGTTTTGGAGGACCACATGGCGAAAGCGAATAGTCAGCCGCTGCCTTGGTTGGTCGCAGCCAGCCGTCTGGCGCCCTCGACCCACCGGCGACTCTTCTGGCTCTTCATCTTCGCCGTCGCGATGGCCCAGCTCGAAGCTTCGGTGGTGGTGTATCTGCGCGCCCTCTACTATCCCGCGGGTTTCGCATTTCCCATCAAGGTGATTCCCGGCCACATCGCCTGGGTGGAGATCGCGCGCGAGTCGGCCACGTTGATCATGATCCTCTCTGTCGCGTGGCTCACCACGCGCGACCCCTGGCGTCGCTTTGCTGCCTTTCTTTTCGTCTTCGGAATCTGGGACATTTTCTATTATGCGTGGTTGTGGGTGATGCTGGCCTGGCCGCCGAGTTTTTTCACCGAGGACATCCTCTTTCTCACTCCCATGCCCTGGGTGGGACCGGTATGGGCGCCGCTCTTGATCTCGTGTTGTATGGTGATTTCATCGGTGACGATCTTCAGCCTGCGGGACCGCTACCGCAAAATCCGTGTCCACCGTTGGGAGTGGACCGTGGTCTTGCTCTCGGCCATGAGCCTGGTGGGGATCTTCATGTGGCCAGCCTCCACGGTCCTGGATGGGGGGATGCCGCCGGGCTTCCCCTGGCTGCTCTTTCTCCTCGTCCTGGCTCCCGCGGTCACGGTCTGCGTGAGGACCTGGAACCGGGCGGAACGGCCGCGGCACCCTTCACGACTCTTTCCGTAGAGCTTCAGCTCTGAAACTCTTGCAATTGGATGGGAGAGTTTCGCGTGCAGATTCCCGCGATCGATTACCTGCGCTGGATCCGCCAGCCCTCGACCCACGAGGGCGTCCGCTATTCCTTCGTGCTCAGCGGAATGAGCCCTCCTGATGGCGAATTTCTGCGCGGCATCCCGCCCGAAGAACTGATCTGCGGGTTCGGGGTCGATCATCCATTGCTGGCCCATCGGATCGCAGCCGATCTGGGTCGCTCTTCCGAGGAAGTCGTGGTGCAGCCCGGTAGCCACTGGAACCTCGTTTTGGCGGTTGCGGCGCGCTTGGATCAACGTAGGGGACCGGTGATCGTGGAGGAGCCGGCCTACGAACCGCTGCGGCGCATCCCGGGCGTCATGGGAGTTGAGATCTTACGCCTGCCGCGCCGTCTGGCCGACGGCAGGATGAAACTGGACCTGCAGCACCTCGCGGCGCTGGCGGAACGCTCTCCTAGCCTCCTCGTGCTCTCGCATCCCCACAATCCCACCATGTCCAGTCTCTCGCTCAGGGAAATGGAAGAGCTGGCCGCCTGGTCGCGGACCAGCGGCTGTGCTGTTCTCAGCGACGAGGTCTACCTGGAGTTTCTGCCCGACGAAACGCGGCACAGTCTGCACGAGGTCTTGCCCGAAGCGGCTGTCATCCGTTCCTTCACCAAGGTCATGGGGCTCGGCTCGATCCGGTGCAGCGTCCTGATCTGTGATCGCAAGTGGAGCGCGGGAGCACTCAAGCTCAGCGATTACGGACCTGCATTCTTGCCGATGCCATCCCAAGCCATGGCCCTGAGGGCTTGGGAGCAGCGCGAATGCTTTGTACGCGAGGGCCAGGGAACTCGCGCAACGGCGGCGCCCTCTGTTGAGAGCCTGGGCCGAAGAGCTGCGGGCCCTTCTGGCCGTCGATCTCGCGGACGCGGGCATCATCACCTTTTGCCGCCTGCTACCCGCGGCGGCGCGGGCTGCAGCCGAAAGGGCGCGAGCAAGGGGCGTGAGCGGGCCCTTCGGCTATGGCCTCGACGGTGATCCGAATTCTACCATCTGGTGGATCGAGGATCTGAAGCGGCGGCACGGGGTGCTCCTCACTCCCGGCGCGTTCTTCGAGGACCCGGCCGGCTTTCGCCTGGGATTCGGAGTCGAAGAAGAGACCCTGGTGGAAGGTCTGAAGATCCTCTCCACCTACCTCCACGAGGCGACCCGAGCCGCTTCGTGAGCGTGCTTGCACGCTGGCAAACACTGGCCTAAGGTCACGAATCGCACCAACCCACCCGGAGGGGTCATGACGCAGTCGACAAAGGCAACGGTCAACGTGGGAATCACGGGAGTGGGTCTCTATCTCCCGGAGCGAATTCTCACCAACCAGCGATCTGGAGAAGATGGTCGATACCGACGACCAGTGGATCGTGGAGCGTACGGGAATCAAGGAGCGCCACCTCGTGGAGAAGGGGACGCCCGCCAGCGACTTGGGCGCGCCCGCTGCGCTGCAGGCGCTCGAGATGGCCGGGGTCGATCCACTCGATGTGGGCTGCATCATCGTCGCCACCGTGACTCCCGACATGATCTTCCCTTCGACGGCCTGTATCCTCCAGGAGAAAATCGGCGCCAAGAATGCCTGGGCCTTCGATCTTTTGGGGGCCTGCAGCGGATATCTGTATTCCCTCGCCCTTGCGGATAGTCTGGTGCGCTCGGGTACGCACGACACGGTTCTCGTGGTGGGGGCGGAGATCATGTCGACCATCACCAACTGGCAGGATCGCAATACCTGCATCCTCTTCGGCGACGCGGGAGCCGCCACCGTCATCCAGCGCTTGCCCGATGACACCGAAGGCATCTTGGCCTGGGAGAACGGTGCCGACGGTACGGGGGCGCAATACCTCTACATGAAGGGGGGCGGAAGCCTCCATCCGGCCTCTCACGAGACAGTCGAGGCCGGAATGCACTATTTGTGGCAGGACGGAAAGGCTGTGTTCAAGGTCGCGGTGGAGGGAATCACCAAGATCAGCCAGAGGGTCCTCGACAAGGCGGGGCTCAAGAGCGAGGAGATCGACCTCTTCATCCCGCACCAGGCCAATCTGCGCATCATGGATTTCGCTCGCCGCAAGCTGCACCTGCCGCCCGAGCGCATGATGGTGACCATCGATCGACTCGGAAACACCACCTCCGCCACCATTCCCGGTGCCCTCCGTATGGCGCACGACGAGAAGAAAATCAAGTCCGGTGACACCCTGCTCTTCGCCACTTTCGGCGCCGGCTACACGTGGGGCGCTGCCGCACTTCGCTGGACGCCCGGGGGAGGGGTAACGACCCGGGCATGATCGAGGTCAGCGATCTCACCCATCGCTACGGTTCTCTTCTCGCGGTAGACGAGCTCAGCTTCACCGTACGCGAGGGAGAGGTCTTGGGACTGCTCGGTCCCAATGGAGCGGGCAAGAGTACGGCTCTGCGTGCCACGGTAGGTTTGCTCACCCCCAGCGCCGGTCGCATCAAGATCGGTGGACACGACATCGCTCAGGAGCCACTGGCTGCGCGTCGCTTGCTCGGTTTTCTTCCCGAAGCCGTGGCTCTCTACCCTGAATTGAAGGTACGGGAATTTTTGCGCTCGGTGGCGCGCTTGAAGGGCGTGGCGAGGGCCCGCGAGGAGGACGAACTACAACGAGTTTTCGAGCTCTGCGCGTTGCAGCCGGTCGCGAACCGGCTCATTGGGTTTTGCTCGAGAGGTTACCGGCAACGGATCGGATTGGCCCAGGCTCTCATCGGCGATCCGCCGGCACTCGTTCTCGACGAGCCCACGGTGGGCTTGGACCCGGGCCAGATCGTGGAAATCCGCGAACGCATCGCAGACACTGGCCCACGAGAAGGCCGTGATCCTCTCGACACACATCATTCCCGAGGCGCGGCGGCTCTGTACCCGGGTGCTCATTCTGAATCATGGACGATGCATGGCGGAGGACGAGCCCACGCGTGCTCGAGCAGAGCCTCCACGGCGGCAACGCAGTGCGTTTGGTACTCGACCAGGTCGCGAGCGAAGAGACGGTCGAGGAGGCCAAGCGGCTTCTCACCCGTCTGGACTTCGTGCGCGCTTTCGAAACAAGGGAGAGCCAAAGAGCTCAGTGCACCTTCTCGGTGGAGTTGGAGCACCCTTCCTCCGCCGCGCGCTTGGTCGACGTACTCGTGCGTTCGGGCTTCAGGGTGTGCGAACTCACGCCGGAGAATCTGGGGCTGGAGGAAGTGTTTCTTCGCTTGGTGCGCGAGGAGAAAGGGGCAGCGGCACGATGAGGAACGCTGTTTCCTTGGCGCAGATGGAGCTGCGCCGCAATTTCCGGGGTCCGGTGGGATTTGCGGTGGCGGGACTCTTCCTGCTGGTCCATGGCATCTACTTCGTGTCCTTGCTGGAGAACTACGCGGGAGCGAGCCTCATGGCGATGAGCGCCGGTCAGACCCCGGCCCGGCTCAATCTGGTGGACGCGGTGCTCCAGCCGCTCGCCAGCGGCGACACCTTTCTGCTCTTGTTGCTTCTGCCCGGATTGACCATGCGGCTCTTGTCGGAGGAATGGCGCAGTGGTACCAGCGAACTTCTCTTGAGCTACCCCTGCGCGATTTTGACATCATTTTGGGCAAGTATCTTGGCCGCGGCTGCCATGCTCGCGGGTCTGCTCGTTTGAGTCTGTTGGCCCCCCTCTGCGCCTCTTTTTCGGGGCGGTGGAATACCCACCGTCTTCTCGCAGCTCTTGGGTCTGTTGCTCTTCGGTCTCTGCTGTTTGGCTCTCGGCACCGTCTTCTCCGCGATCACCGCGAACCAGATTCTCGCCTACGGTGCGACCGTTGTCGTGCTCTTCAGTTCCTGGTTCTTGGGATGGTGGAGCCACAACCTCTTCGGCGTTTGGGCTCGGGTCACCGGCTGGATGTCTCTGGCAACTCACTTCAATCCGACGAGCTATGGTCTCATCCAACTCAGTGACCTCGTCTATTTTTGTCGGAGTTACCGGGTTTCTTCTCTATTTGGCCACTTCGATTCTGAGCTCGCGCCGTTCGGGGGGGTGAGGTGCACACGGTGAATGATTCGAGACGAAGGGAAGGGCCAAGAGTGCCGGCAGCTGGTTTCTCGGGGGACTCTTGTGGGTCGTCGCGCTGGGCCTGGCCGGCGTGCTCAGCACGCGCCACGATCTTCGCGTCGATCTCTCTTACGGCGCCCGGCGCAGTCTCTCGCCGGAGACCGTGCATCTTCTGCGGAAGCTCGAACAGCCGGTGCATGCCTACGCTTTTTACGCGGATGATCCCACCGCGCGCGGGCAGATCCATCTCCTCTTGGAACGCTATCGGCAACAGTCGCAGAAATTCAGCTACGAGTTCGTCGATCCGGACCGGCGTCCCGAGCTGGCGGAAAAATATGGCGTCAGCCTGAACCGGACTCTGGTCCTGAGCAGTGGGGAATTGAAGCTTCGCGTCCGGGACGTCACCGAGTCCCGACTCAGTGGTGCTCTTTTGCGACTCATCAGCCACGACACTCCGCGCGTGCTCTTCGTCACCGGTCACGGTGAGGCCTCCATCGAGAACCAAGGGGGTCGCGGTCTGAGCAAACTCGCCGAATCGCTCGGTCAGCAGAACTTCCAGGTGGAGGCTTTCGATCTGCCGGGCAGCAAGGCCGTCCCGGAGGATGCGGATTTGGTGATCCTCGCCGCCCCAGAGGGAGAGCTTCGTCCGCGTGAACGAGACATCCTCGAGCGTTACATCTTGGGTGGAGGGAGTCTCTTTGCCCTTTTGGAACCCATGGGCTCGGCCAGCGCGGACACTCTGGTGAGCGACTTCGGGGTGCACGCCGATCTCGATTTCGTGATCGATCAAAGTCCCGCCCAGAAGAATGTGACCAACGGAGCGAGTGACCGCATCGCCATGGCCAGCCACGCCAATCCCAAATTCGAAGGAACCAGGAGTTTCAACCACGTCACGCTCTATCCCATCGCCCGTTCTCTGACCTCGGTTCAGCCACCGCCTCCCGGCGTAACCGTCACTCGCATCGTGGAGACCGCGAAAGAGGCCTACGGCGAGACAACGCTCTCTCAATTGGGCGATCCCGGGGCACGTTTCGATCCGGGAAGGGATCTCAAGGGACCGCTGGCGCTGGGCTATGCGGTCGACGTCGATCTGCGCATTTTCTCTCTCGATTGGCGCGACCAGAGCAAGGGCATCGAGCAGACACTCATGGACATGCATCCCGAAGACTTCGACCAGCGCGGGGCGGGCGACACCACGAAGGTAGGAAGAGAAGAGCTGGTCCAAAGGCCCGCGCGCGCGGCCAAGCTGGTGGTGATGGGCGATGTAGATTTCGTGAACAATGCCAACCTGCTGGCCTGGGGAAACGGCGATCTTTTCCTCGATCTTGTGCTCTGGTTGACCGAAAAGGAGAACCGAATCGCGATCGGTCCCGGGCCGGAGCTGTTCGAGCCGGTCCTGCTCACGATTCATCAGAGAACCTGGTTGCGCATCATCGGGATCGGCGTCGTGCCGGGGATCTTTCTGCTCCTGGCCCTTGGAGCGGTATGGTGGCGAAGGAAGTGGGTATGAGACGGCGTGCCGTTCTCCCCTTGGTCGTGGTCATGCTCTTGGCCGCGATCCTCTTTCTGTGGGACCTTCCGCACCAGGGCCGTCAAGAGCGGCGCGAAGAATCAACGCTCCAGCTCAGCAAACTCGATCCCGAGCTGGTCGATACCCTGCGCATCCATCAACCCGACAATCTAATAAGTCTGGTTCGCTACCAGGGTCACTGGTGGCTCCGTACTCCGGTGAACGAGCGCGCAGACGACGACGCGAGCCGCGGGATGATCTCTGCCCTGTGCCGGGCACGAGCCATGAAGGTGGTGAGGAGCGAGGTTGATACGACGGCTTTGGAGGCCTATGGCCTGGGGGGAATCCGCCGTCCCTCGCATTGGATCGAGCTGGTCGAGGCGGGCAAGACCCCGCTCATCTATTGGATCGGTCGAGAGAATCCCAGTGACAAGGGCAGCTACCTGCGTGTTGGGGGACGTCGCGAGGTCTTGCTGGTGCAGAAAGCCCTGGCCGAGTTGGCGCGGACCTCTTTCGAAGCGCTGCGCATCTACGACCTCTTCGATTACAAGACCGAGGACATCGTACAGATCGAGTTGCATACGAACAAAGCCTCCTTCAAGGCCAAGCGCGACGAACGGGGGCTATGGTTCACGACAGGCGACAATCCTCGTCAGCTCAAGCGACGCGACCTTTATGCTCTGATCTACGATCTCGTGCACGCCCGCATCATCCGCTACGTGGCTGACGACGTGAGTGACTCGGTATTCTATGGTTACGGATTGAGTCAACCCATTCTGGATCTTCGCTTTCTCGCGAAGGGAAACTCGCACCGTCTGCGCTTGGGGAACGTGGACGAATATGGAGTGAACTACGCGCGGCGGGACGAGGAGCGCACCCTCATCACCATCAGCTCGAAGATTCTCGAGAGTGGCGACAAGAGCTATGCGGAATTGCTCGAGACGAACCCGGTCCCTTTGAACTACACCTTGCTGGACAGTATCCGCGTGATTTGGAAGACCGGGGAAGAGGTGACCGCCATTCCTGGGTACCGCCGAGAGTGGAGGCTTCGCCCGCCCCCAGGTTTCAGCGGCAAGAAAGAGTCTCTTCTCGTTGCGGCGCAGAATCTCAGATACGGAGTCGAGGAGCTGCAGTCCGATTCCCGCGTGCAACTGAGTTCACCGGATCAGCTGCACAAATTTCTCGAAGTAACGAAGGTGCGCTGTGAGCTCTACTGGCCCGACAAGACGGTGGCCTACCAGATCGGCTGGAGAAAGAACGAGGAACAAAACTGGTTGCACATCCTGGGGGACGATACGGTGTACCGGATTCCGCGCGATCTCTTCTTTCGTCTCCGGGGGGCGTTGTTGACCGTAAAGCTCATAGATCCGCATTCGTAGGCGCGGGGAGACGCCACTTTCATCCGGGCCGCGGTCTATCTTATATTGTTGCAGTCGTTGGTGGGCCTCGCGTCCCGTTTTCTCGAGCTCCACTCACGCCGAAATAAGCTGCTTTTGCCATCGAGAGGAACACGAGTGCGCTCCAAATCGATTCTTCTGCTCGCTCTGCTCACGGCATTCTTCGGCGCCGGTGGATCTTGCTCGAATTCGAGCACCGGAGTTCCCTACGAGCGGCAAACCGGGGTCGAGTTCAGCGCCACCGAACTCTGGCCCCTTCGCTCCGGCCAGGGCTTCTACGAACTCTGGTTGGGAGTTCCCGCCAGTGCTCCGGGAGAGGGACAAGAGCCCTGGGAGGTTCCGCAAGAGTGGCACTCGGTGGTCGCCTTCCGCTATGACGGCGACGCGAAATTACGCGACCTCAGCGGCGAGCTGCTGGCGCGCGCGCCTTTGCCCGATGGACTGAATAGCGATGCCATCGCGCGCGCGGCGCTCAGCTATCAGCCCCAGTCCGACGAGGGAGTAGCGCATTCCATCGGCATGATGCTGAGCGTCGGCGATTTTGTTTCCGGAGGGAGGACCATCTCCACCCCGCTTTCCTGGGACAGCTCTGCCATCATCGACAAGGAGTTGAGGGAACCCGAGGGCAGCTTCAGGCTTCTTGCCGCGACTGCCGAGGGCGGAGAAAGTTTGCCCGAAGGGGTGTGGTTCTACGATCCGGCCGTTCCTGAGACTCCATCACTCAATTTGGGCGCAGCGCTGCCCCATGAATTCGTCTACGAGGCTTGGGTGTTTCAGAGCGCGACTACCACTCTCTATCCCTCGCAGCTCTATTCTCTGGGCCGCTTCAGCTCGGCCGAAGGACCCGACAGCGACGGCGCCGGGCCCTACTCGGTTCCCGGCATCTTTCCACCCCAGTTTCCCGGACAGGATTTCGTGCAGGACGTGGTACTGACCCTGAACGATGGAAGCTGGACGGTGATGGTGACCATCGAACCCAAGGATGACCCCGAGCCGGCGGTACCCTCGAGTTTGCGTATCCTACAGGACACGATTTCGGTCATCGACGGCGTCAGTCTGCCCATCGCTCTTTCCAATCGCGCCCAGAACGATCGCCTCCCCAAGGGCGTCGTGACCGTGGTTCGGTGAGTACATCCCCGCTGTCGCGCAGTCTTGGTCTGGGTCGCAGTATCGCGCTCAGCGTGGGAGTGGTCGTGGGTTCGGGGATCTTCGTCCTTCCCGCCTTCGTCGCCGGCCAGCTCTCCACTCCCGCCGCGTTTCTCTCGGTATGGCAACTGGGGGCGCTGCTCGCCCTCTGTTCCGCCTTGAGCTACGCGGAATTGGCCACCCTCTTTCCTTCGACCGGAGGCTACGTCGTCTATCTGCGGCGCATCTTCGGCACGCGCATGGCGTTCGTCTACGGTTGGGCCGCTCTCTTCGTGCTCTATCCCAGCAGCATCGCCGGGCTGGCCCGCGTGAGCGGACGGTCCTTCGCACAGCTTCTGGGTACAAAGGAGAGTTTCGTCACTCCGCTCGCCGGTGTGGTCGTTCTCTCGGCTACCGCGATCAACCTGGCCAAAGTGGTGGCCAGTACGCGCTTCACCGCGGTGCTCAGCAGCATTAAATTGGGCGCCTTGCTCGTGCTCGCGGTCGTGGGACTCATGGTGGCTTTCGGACTTTGGCCCTGGGCTCCCTCGGGTGTCTCTGCCGGAGCGTTGAAGTCTGCCGCCGGCGCAGGAGCGCTTGCTGAAACGTCCTCCACGGTTCTCGGAGTAAGAGCGTGGTTCTTGGGACTGGTTGGCGTGCTCTGGTGTTACGAGGGGTTTCTCGAGATCGTGGTGGTGGCAGGGGAGGTGCGGCAGCCCTCACGCACCTTGGTTCGCGCCTTGGTGGCGAGCGTGTTGCTCATCGCGCTCGTGTACGGCGGATACACCCTCGCCCTGCAGCTCGATCTCGGACTTTCGAGAGTCGCGGCGTCACCCACTGTCGCAGCGGAACTCGCGCGAGTCCTGTTCGGACCGAGGGCATCCTGGATCATGAACGCGGTGGTGTTGCTCGCCACTTTTTCCGCAGCGCAGGTGCTACTCTTCAGCGGCCCCCGACTGCTGATCGGTCTGGCCGAGAGCGGAGTGATCGATCCCAAGCTCGCGCGGCTCGGCTTCAAGAGACAAGTTCCCGTGCTCGCCGTGCTCGTCTGCGGTTCCGTTGCGTTGATCTACGCGTTGGCGGGCGAGTTTGAGGAATTGGTCAAGTACTTCGCCTTTGCCACGGGGATCTTCTCCTCCCTCATCCTGTTCGGCGGCATCTGGCTGCGTGCGCGCGGGCGAGTACCCAAGAAGGCCAGGCGAATTCCGATCTGGCCCCTGCCTTCCATCCTGGCGATCGTCGCGGCCCTGGGTGGCAGCTTCTGGGTTCTGCGCGACCAGCCGCGTTCGTCCTTGATTGGGCTGGCACTCATGCTGTGTTCCCTGCCATTGTGGCGCTTCTTCGGCAGCCAGAGTCCGCCCTCGCCCGAGTGAAAAACCGGGACTCGTCAGACGCGCAGCAGTGACCTAAGATCGGTGCCGTCAAGGGATCAGAGCCGGGAGAATTCATGTACCGTCTACTTTCCATCGCCGCCGGCGGAGCCGTGGGCGCTAGCTTGCGCTACATGGTGTCCGGCCTGGTGCACCGGACAGCCAGCGCGTCCTTCCCCTGGGGAACTCTCGTAGTCAACGTCTTGGGTTGCTTCGTACTGGGGCTCTTGGGCACCGCCATCGCGGGACCTCTACTGATGCGCGAGGAGCTTCGGCTGAGTCTGCTGGTGGGGCTCTTGGGCGCCTTTACCACCTTCTCTACCTTCGGCTGGGAGACCATGATGCTCTTGTCGAACGGACGCTGGGCGCTGGCCGCCGGGAATCTTCTTTTGAGCAACGGGCTGGGACTCTTGGCCGTCTTCTGCGGTTACCGCCTGGCGCAGCGAATCTGGGGGATTTGAGATGAACGCCATCGAACCCATTCCACAACGGTCTTGGTTGCTGCGGATCTTCCTGGGAGAGGGAGATCGCTATCAGAGTAAGCCGCTATTCGAGATCATCGTGAAAAAAGCCAAAGAGATGGGTCTTGCCGGCGCCACCGTTTTGCGCGGTTCCATGGGCTTTGGAGCTCACAGCCGCCTGCACACTGCGCGCGTCCTGCGGCTCTCGGAAGACCTTCCCATCGTCATCGAAATCGTGGACGAAAGAAAGAAGATCGACCGCCTCCTCGCGGAGGCGGCCGAGATTCTCTCCGGGGGTTTGGTCACCCTCGAACGCGTCACCGTCGTGCGCTATTCACCGCACGAGGAGAAGCCGATCGAGAACTAACGACCGCGCGGATAGGGCGGACGCTTCGGCAGCGGCTTCTGCTCGGCCAGCTCCTTCGGGATCGACGCCGTGATTCTCCACGATCCACTCGCCGCCACTTCCCGCAAACTCGTTCACCAAGAGGACTTTGGGCCCGAACATGGTGTCAGGTGGCCCCAGAGAGAGTTGCAGAGCTCGAGGCACCGAAGAACGAACTCGAGCGAGGCACTCTTCGAGTCTCGCTCAGTAGCCCTTCTGACGCACGCGGTCAAGATCCATGCCGCCTCGCGCGAAGAGTTCTCGCAGGGAGCTTTCGTCCAAACGCGGCGGAATCGGCGGCGCCTCATGCGCCAGTGCCCACAGCGCCGCGCTCACGAGTTCCGCACTGCGCGCCAATCCCTCCGGATCCACGGCATCCAGGCGGTCGTAGACCGTGTGGATGCGTTCGCGTGCTTTTTCTCCCCGGTGGTAGGCCAGGGTGAAGGAAGGATATCCCGCCAGAAGAAAGGGCATGTGGTCGCTGTACAGGTCGAGCCGTTCCACCACTCCCAGATCCAGACCCAGGTCACGGTGCTCCAACACGAGTCGATTCAAAAGGGGAGCCAGGGCCCTTCCCGAGTGGATCACGAATCCGGCGGGACTCTCACACATCTCCAAATTGAGAACCAAGTCGGGCGGTGACTCCTCGCCTTTTTCCACCCGCGTCAGATAGGCGCGGCTTCCTTCCAACCCGAGTTCTTCGCCGGTGAACAGTACGAAACGAATGGTACGTTCCAGCCCCGTCGCCCTTGAGCGCGCGAGTCGGGCACTTAGGAGGCGCGCAGTCTCGAGCAAGACACAGACTCCCGCTCCGTTGTCCAAGGCTCCCTGCCCGAGGTTCCAGGCATCGAGATGAGCGCTCACCAGGATCTGCCCTGCCGCTGGCTCGCTCCCCGGCAGCTCGGCAAGGAGGTTCGCCGAGGAGATCTCACGCCACGCGCCGCGAGCGCAGTTGCCTATGGTGAGAGAGATGGAAGGATTGTCTGCCAGCTCCTCTCGTACCGTCGAGATACGCGGTCCGCTGTAGGCGGGAATTCTGGACAGTCCCTTCCAGGCCACCACTCCCTGAATTTCGCATTGCAGTGGGCTCAAAAAGAGCACACCGGCCGCGCCTGCGGAAGCGGCCAGGTCCACCTTTTGGAGACGGTGAATCACTACCTCCTGATCCAAATTCACCGATTCCACGAGAACGACGCTGCCCGGTATGGACAGGGCCGCCGCGTGGAACTCCGCCGGGGTGCCACGTCCCAGATCGAGCAATCTGTGGCCACCCGAGAGAGTCCCGCCGCTCGCCCCCAGAGAGTGGAGCGTGAGAGCCGAGAAACTCCGGTCACCGTCCCGTAAGCGCACATGAAGCGTGTCAGGGAGGAAACGATGGACCGTCACTTCTTGACGGTGAGGGGTCAAGCTAATGGCGCGCAGGACCTGCTCCGAGTACTCGAGGGCTTCCTCGTAGCCGGGAGTGCCGGGGACGCGCCCTCCCTTCAGCGAGCACAGCGCCTGTAGGTCCTTGGCGATCCGTGCGGCGGAAGGCGAGCGCGCCTCGCTCGCGGCCAGCGGATCGGGCAGGGCAAGCTGCGTAGCGAGGACGACAGCAAACGCGAATCCCACGAACGACCCGAGTGTTCTCATTGGCTCGTCCCTTCCTCGCGCAAGCTCAGGATCTCGACTTCGCCGCGGCTACCATCCACGCGGACGCGTTTGACCGGCGCCAAAGAGGTGCAAGCGCCGGGCAGAACCAGAGCGGGGATTTTCTTCTCGCGCGCCAGCACCGCGGCGTGTCCCAACACCGGGCCGCTCTCGCAGATGAGAGCGGCACAGCGCGAGAACACGATGGCGTCGGCGGGCAGAACCGAGGGAACCACCAGAACCGCCCCCCACGGCGGTCCCCCGGCGGATTGGGCCGAAGGCAGGATACACAGCTCGCCGCTCGCGCGCCCTTCGGCCAAAGCCTTTCCCTGCAAGATGCTTCCCCTCTGAATTCCTTCTTTCTCGCGCGGATGTTCGCGCGAGAACTCGCTCTCCCAGCGTGCCATGAGAGTCTTCCCGCGCGCGAGCGCACGCGCGAAATACTCCGCGCGCTTTGCGGGCGCGCAGCTGAGAAGTTCTTCGAGATCGTCGGGAAGCAACTCCAGGATTTCGGCCGATTCCGCCTCGGGCTCGAGCCAGGCTTGAAGGTCGAGTGCGCAGCCGCGGAAGAGGGCATAGGCGCGAGCCAGGAGATCGTCGTCGTCCTCCAGATACGCGAAAGCGCGCGCCGCCAGTTGTGCGACGGAGTTCAGTTCACCGCCGCGACTCTCGTGCGGCGCTTCGTGGGGGACCGCTCGTTCGCCTGCGGTCATCGAATCCGCGCGGCGCTTTAGCTCCTCCAAGAGCGGTGCCGCATCTTCCTGCCAGGGTACGGACCGGCCATCGGAAGGACCGGGGGCGACATGGCCGTGCCGCGCGAGGAAGTTCTCGAGGGCGCGATCTCTCTCCTCTTCGTCCATCTTCCCAAAGCGCATAGCGAGCCGGTCCAACTCCCTTTCGCGACGATCGGCAATGGTCGAGGGAAGCGGGGGCAGGGATTGACCCGAATGCTCCAGTTCTTCGCTCAGCGCCGCGGCCAGCTGGCGCAAGCTAGAGGCAGAACCGTCGAAGTACCGATCCTGCCAGGCCAGCCAGCCCTTCACGAACTCTGGCCAGGAGGAGGGAGAGGAAAGCGGAGAGTACCGCGCCGCAAGTTCTTGCAGTCCGCGTTCGAGCTCCGGCAGGCGGCGCTCATTCCAGTCGCGCAGAGCTTTCCGCAAGGAAGCCTCCGCTCGCGAAGGTTCTACCACCCGCTCCTTCTGTTCGCGAGCCGCCGCTTCGTACCATCGTCCGTGAATCACTCGCGCAGGATACTTCTCCCCCTTTCTTTTGATCCACTCAACGAAGATGCCGGCCAAGAGGGGGCACAAAGGTCCCGGGGAGTGCGCGGCGTCATGCTCCCACCGTGTTCTCATGTCGCCCCGAAAGAGAGGGAAATCGTGGAACGGCGGATCTTCTCTCGGTGTCGTCTCGCGCCGTGCCGCGCGCGTGCGCAAAGGAGAACGCTGCCCCACTGGCCGACGCTGCAGGAGTATTGGTCCCTGCGCGCTCGTCCCCAGCTCCAGGAGCCAAATTCCGACTTCCTCTTCGACGGCTCTCTGGGCCAGAGACAACACCGCCGCGATCGATTCGCGGTAAGTCTGAAGTTCTGCATCCTTCTCAGAGAGCGCTTTCTCGAACTCGGTCGTAGCGCTTGCGAAGGAAAAATCGAAATCGAAAGGCAGGAGGCCTTCGGCGGAATGCACCCTTCCTTCGACGCGCATTCGCCGCTCCTTTCCTGCCCGCAACTCGCATTCGATAGTGGCCCAAATCCGAAGCGCCAGATGTTCCTGAGCGAGTACCGCGAGTGTCACCGCCTCTGCTGGAGTTCGCAGTAAGCTGGCCAGATGCGGATTGCGTGCACTGTCCGCCATTTCGCGCAAGGCGTGCGCGAGGCTCTCTTCGTTGGCATCACTGGGAATGCTCTCAAAGAGCCCGGCCGCGCTCGATTCCGCTCGATCCTCCAAGGGAGAGGAGGAACGCAGCAGGAACCGCTCGATTTTGGGAGCGAGTTCCAGCAACTCGCGCGCGGCGAGGGTGGCCCGTTCCGCCTCTTCGCGGAGGCTTGCGAGCTGCGGACAGGAGAGCACCCACGAAGCGGGGAGAGGGAGTCCTCTTTTCAGGGGAGAAATCAGACGGATTGCTTTGTGCCCGAAGCGTTCGCTTCTCTTAGGATCAATCTCACTGAGTGGCATCCACATGGCCGCGGCCTTCCGCGGGACTTCAGCGACCGGTGGGTTCGACCGACGCCTTCGTCATTTCCCGCTCCAGAACGATGGTATCGCTCTTCACGTCGGCGATGCGGTCGAGTTCGCCGCGCAGCTCGTCTCGCCTCTGCTCGAAAAGCGCCAGGCGGTCTCTTTCGATCGGTGCGGCCGGCGGCAGATCGAGTTTGCGCGGATTCAGCCAGCGCCCGTTGTGTTTCACCCGGTAGTCGAGATGCGGCGCCGTGGCCTTGCCGGTCATGCCGACGTAACCGATGAGGTCACCCTGCTTCACCCTCTGTCCAATGTGGAGGCTGCGGGCGAAGCCGGAGAGGTGCAGGTAGTAGGTCTGGTATCCGTTACCGTGGCGCAGACGCACGTATTTGCCGTTCCCCCGAGTGCGTTCGCGCTTCTGGACCGTGCCGTTGGCCGTTGCATACACCGGCGTACCGGTGGGAGCCGCATAGTCCACACCATAGTGCGGGCGATAGACGTGATCGATGGGATGAAAACGATGCCGGGAGAAATTGCTGCTGATGCGGCTGTACTTGAGCGGCGCGCGCAAGAACTGCTTCTCGAGTGAGCCGCCCTCGCTGTCGTAGTACGCGGGGAAGCCCAGCTTGTTCTTGAACAAAAACGCCGAATAGGTGTGCCCCTTGTTGGTGAACGTGGCGGCTAGTATGCGGCCATCACGGACGCGCTTTCCCTCGCGGGAGAACTCCTCATACACCAGTTTGAAGGTATCGCCCTGGCGAAGGTCACGGAAGAAGTCGATGTCCCAGCCCAAAATCTCGCTCAACTCGGTGGCAAGCTGCGGGTCCGCATTTTCGTCGACGAGCGCTTCGAAGAGGCTGGTCTTGATGACGCCCTTCACGCCCTGGACCTTGCGCTTCAGCGGATAGGCGCCGATCTCGGTCTTCCATCCCGAAGGTGTGCGCGTGGCGAGAAGGTAGTGTTCGCCATCCAATTCTGAATGAAAGGCAGTGAGAGCCTGGTTTTCGTTGCGTTGAATCCGAAAGCTGTCGCCGGCCTGCACCCGTCGAAAGTTCGATTGGGGTTTGCAGGCCTTCACCAGTCCCATGATGTCCTCGTGAGAGACTCCGGCTCCGCGCATGGCCACGTAGAAGGACTGTCCACGGCCGATAGTGATGCTCTCCCAACCTTCCCTTTCCATAGCGGAATCGAACCGAAGAGAGAATCGTTCGCCGTGGTGGCGTCCACATTCTGATCGGCCAGGGAGGTCTGGGCATCGGCATCTTCAGGCGAGACGCGCGTGAGGCTGGTCAGGGAATCCTCCTCGAGCTCCGCGTTGCTCGTGGGCGCGTCTGCGTTTGCCGTGAAGGCGACGCCGAATCCGCCGACGCGGGCGTAGAACCACCCCAGGACGAGGAGCAGTGTGAAGATGCCGAGATAGCGACGCATGAAAAGTTCTCCCTGACTCTGCCATTGCGTAGGGACAGGCAAATGCCGCGCCGAAATGGCGAGACGGGTACCACCCTATCCACACCGGGGCGAGCCTGCAAGCTCGAACCGGTGTTCGGGTAAGTTGTTTTGGACGTTGAAGATCCAGGGACTATCGTTGCCCAGGCACTTTTGGAGGGAGGGTTCTCCATGAGCAACGAGGAGCATTTCAGCGAGGCTTTGGACTATCATCGGCGTGGTCGCCCGGGCAAAACCGAGGTTCGACCCACCAAACCTTGTTCCACCCAGCACGACCTGAGCATGGCCTACACGCCCGGTGTGGCCGAGCCGTGTCTGGAAATCGAGAAGAACCCGGACGATGCGTTCCTGTACACCAATCGCGGGAAATCTCGTCGCCGTGGTCACCAACGGCACGGCGGTGCTGGGACTGGGAGACATCGGACCTCTGGCCGGCAAGCCGGTCATGGAGGGCAAGGGGGTGCTCTTCAAGCGATTCGCCGACATCGACGTCTTCGACATCGAGCTGGCTACCAAGGACGCCGACGAGATCATCCACGCCTGCGAGCTTCTCGAGCCCACATTCGGTGGCATCAATCTGGAGGACATCAAGGCGCCCGAGTGTTTCTACATCGAGGAGACGCTCAAGAAGAAGCTCGACATTCCGGTCTTCCACGACGATCAGCACGGCACCGCCATCATCGCCGGCGCAGGGCTCTTGAACGCCTGTCAGTTGACGGGGCGGAAGCTCGCCGATCTGAAGATGGTGGTCAGTGGAGCCGGGGCGGCGGGCATCGCGTGTTCGCGCTTCATGGTCGAGCTGGGGGTGCGCAAGGAGAACATCATTCTCTGCGACTCCAAGGGCGTGGTCCACGAGGAACGCGACGATCTTAACCCGGTGAAATAGCAGTGGGTCGCCAAGACGAAGGCCCGCAGTCTCGCGGAGGCGTTGAAGGGCGCCGACGTTTTTCTCGGCGTCTCGATCAAGGACCTGGTCAGCCAGGACATGGTCAAGAGCATGGCGAAAAAGCCGATCATCTTCGCCCTCGCCAACCCCTATCCCGAGATCACCTACGAGCGGCCAAAGAGGCCCGCCCCGATGCCATCGTGGCCACCGGCCGCAGCGACTATCCCAATCAGGTGAACAATGTGTTTGGGTTTCCCCTTCATCTTCCGCGGTGCGCTCGACGTGCGCGCACGGGGCATCACCGAAGGGATGAAGGTGGCGGCGGCGCAGGCGCTGGCCAAGCTGGCGCAGGAGGACGTTCCCGATTCGGTGCTCAAGGCCTACAGCCTGGACCGCCTCGAGTTCGGGCCTGACTACATCATTCCCAAGCCCTTCGATCCGCGCGTTTTGTGGTACGTGGCTCCGGCCATCGCCAAGACCGCCAGCGAGGAAGGGGTGGCGCGCGTTCCTCTGTCCGACGTGCAAGCCTACGCCGATTCTCTCCAAGCGCGCTTCCAGGCCTCCTACAACCTCATGCAGGCGGTACGCGTGCGCGCGCAACAGAAACCCAAGCAAGTGGTCTTCCCCGATGGCGCGGATCTGCGCTTCCTCCGCGCGGCGCGGCGGGTGGTGGACGAGAACATCGGGCTGCCCATCCTCTTGGGTGGTGAAGAGGAGATCGAGAAACTCGCGAAGGAGCGCCACATTTCCCTCGCCGGAATCGAAGTCCACGATCCCAACTCTGAACGACGGCTCCCACGATGATCTGGCCGAAGCTCTTTTCCAGCTGCGCGCGCGCAAGGGTATGACTCTGGCCGACGCCAAGCGCGCCCTACGTGATTCCAACATGCATGCCGCGATGATGCTGCAGTCGGGGAAAGCGGATGCGGTGGTAGGGAGGTCTTGACCAACTACTACCCGGAGACGATCCGTCCCGCACTGCAAGTGTTGCCCATGGCGCAGGGCCGTACCACGGTCTCGGCGGTATACGTCTGCATCCTGGGGCAGAAGCCTTACCTTCTGGCGGACTGCGCGGTGAATCAGGATCCCGACGCGGAGAAATTGGCGGAGATCGCGCTTTCCACCGCCGAGATCGCGCGTAGCCTGCAGATCCAACCGCGCGTCGCGCTGCTTAGTTACAGCAATTTCGGGAGCGCACGCGGCCTGGAGGTGACGAAGGTTCGCGAGGCGGTACGGATCTGTCGCGAGAAGGAACCCGATCTGCCCCTGGACGGGGAAATGCACGCGGATACCGCAGTCGTGGAGGAATTGCTCATGAAGCGCCATCCCTTCAACCGGCTGGGACGAGCCGAGCGAACTGTCTCATCTTCCCCAACCTGGCTGCGGCGAACACCGCCTACAAGCTGTTGCACCGTCTGGGTGGTGCGGAGCTCATCGGCCCCATCCTGAACGGGCTCTCCAAGCCGGTTCACGTGCTCCAGCGCGACGCGGAAGTTGGCGACATCGTCAATCTGACCGCGATCGCGGTGCTGGACGCCCAACGCCGCTCGATCTGAGCGAGAGGGCGCGGCTAGGGCTGAAAGAGCGGAGTTTTGGGCGAGGGCGGGCTCGGGATCGCGAGCCGGGCCCGCCCGCCACCGCAATCCTGTGGAAAGAATAAAAGCGTATAAATGAGCTCTCCGGCGAGGCCGGACTGGAAACGGGCAGGGTCTATGCTCGATAATTGAGAGGTGCATTCATCGTGGCTTCAGTTCGTGGCCCGGTGTTTCTCGCAGTTCAGTCAGGAGTCGCCATGGCCCGCCCCCGTCGCTTCCATTTCACCCCCCTCGCGCTCGTTTTCGCCCTACTCGCTGACGTGCGTCCTCGCCTGGACCGCTTCGGCCGGGGCCCAGACCATCACTTCCACCCTTTTCGGGCAGAGCGCCGCCGCGAACGGTCACTACAGCCAGTCCGTGCGCGACGCGGGGGATCTCAACCACGACGGCGAGCCGGACCTGGTCATCGGCGCCCCTCTGGAAATGTTGAGCGGATTGGAAGAGGGCCGCGCCTTCATCTTCTTCGGAGGCAGCCAGGAACGTCTGCAGCTCCAGGGCACCGGCACGCAGGAGCACTTCGGCTGGGCCGTGAGTGGCATTGGCGACGTGAACGGCGACGGCTTCGACGACCTTGCCGTGGGGGCTCCCCTGAACAACGCCGTGGCCAGTGAAGCGGGCCGGGTCTACGTCTTTTTCGGCGGCGACCCCATGGACGGCACTGCGGATCTGATTCTGAGCGGAGAGATCGCGGAGGACCACTTCGGCTGGAGCGTGTGCCGTGGCGGCGATCTCAACGGCGACGGCAAGCCGGACTTCCTCGTGGGCGCTCCTTTGGCAAATTCCCCCGGACAGGACCAAGGGGCGGTCTATCTCTATCTCGGCGCGATCGGTACACCCGCGAGCACCTACGCCAAACGTTTCACCGGGGAGCAAGCCGGCGATCAGTTCGGTTACTCGGTGGCCGACGTGCCGAACTTCAAGGGCGACGGCACGCCCGGATTTCTGGTGGGCGCGCCGGACAAGGACCTTCCCATTCTCAACGGCGGGAAGGCCTATCTCTTCTTCGCCGGGATAGCCGGAGCACTTCCGGCCTCGACCGCGGCTGTGCAGTTCGTGCCGCCCGCCGGATCTCCTTCGGATCTGTATCTGGGATGGTCGCTCAGTCAGGCCGGGTATTTCAACGCGGACAGTCGCAGCGACGTGGTGATTGGCGCGCCAGGATACCTGGCCGACCGTGGCTACGTGGCCGTCTATTACGGTGCCGCCTCTCCTTCGGCACAGCCCGCGGCCGATCAGACTATCGAGGGAGCGACCGGTGGCGATCGCTTCGGCGAAGCGGTGGCCGACGTGGGGGACTTTTCCGGGAACGGCCGTGGGGACCTGGTGGTGGGTGCACCCTACCGTGACACTTTGGGCATGGATGCGGGCGAGGCGTATTACTTCGAAGGTGGCGCGAGTTATACTTCGGCCAGCCAGGGTAGCTTGGTCATCCGTGGCGCTTCCGCACTACAGTCGCCGCCGGGAGATCTTCTCGGCAGTTCGATCTCCATCATCGGAGATCTCGATGGCGACGGCCGGCCCGAGTTCGCCGTCGGCGCGCCGATGGGAAACAACCCCTCCAACGCAGTCACCGGCTACGCCGCTCTCGTTTCCTCGGCCGGCGTGCCGCTGCCGGTGCTTCCCACGCGCATGCGCCAGCGCTCGCTGATCGATGGCGGCATCGAGCTTCACTTCGTTGGTCAGGTAGTCGACGCCGCCAGTGCGGTTCTGCTCGCTACGGGCAACGGTGAGAGGATCTTGGCCAGCTTGGATCAGGGCCTGAGCCGCGAGGACCAGGGCCTGGTGGGGCGCTTTACGCGCGCGCAGCTTTCTGGAGTGGATCAACTCGAGCTGCAGTGGTCTTTCGGGGGTGACAGCCTGACGCGCGACGAGAACTTCACCCTGCAACTGCCCGAGCTGCGTTTCCGCTTACTCCCGCCGGTGCCGAATCCCTTCAATCCCTCCACGGAGTTGAGCCTCGATCTGCCACGCGCGATGCAGCTGCGCTTGCGCGTGGTGGATGCGAAGGGGCGTCAGGTGCGCACCCTGTTTCGGGGCATGGCCGGTCCCGGGCAAATCCGCCTGCACTTCGACGGACGCGATGACCGCGGACGGCTCCTGGCCAGCGGGGTCTACACCTTCGTGGTGCAGAGTGAGCGTTCCCAGGACTCGGTGCGCGCCCTCTTGCTGAAGTAGTCAATCCCTGGAGTAAATGCTCTTCCGGTCCTGGCCTGCGCTGGCCTGGCCTTTGCAATTCCTCTGCAGGCGGCGGAAGAGTCTCATTCCGCGGAGGGGAGCCACCGGCTTCCGCCGCAAGAAACTATGGCGCAACCTAATACACCCCTTGAAGTTCCCGCGATTCGCAGCGAGGATTCCATTCTCCAGACCGGGTCGAAGCCCTCGCAGCTGATTTCGCTCACTGCGATGGTGTGCGGTGTGTTGCGCAATAGTGCCCGCTTCTCCTGGCTCGACCGCGAGGTCTACAACCAGACCCTGGTGCTGCAGCAGGTCATCTCCGACCTGGCCAAGGAGGAGCCTCTGAGCCTTCGCTTTACCCCCGACGGCCTGCAAATGGGGGAGGAGGTCATGGTGAGCCCTCCCAAGGCCGCGCGCCAATTTCATGCCATGGCGCTGCGCAAATCCGTCCAGGAATTGGTCTTCGACTGCGAAACCACCGTCGGGGAAGTGATGACGCTTTTGCGCCTGCTGCAGAACAAAAGCAGCATCGTCTTTCTCGAAGAACGCAAGCGGATGCCCCACATCGAAATCAAGCATCAGATGGGAAAGGGCAGCATCGAACTCCCCGACGAGGAGGGATATCCCGCGCCGGCAGTCCTCGGACAGAGCCGGGTGAGCACCATGCTGGGCAGGGGAGAAAAGGAAGGCGACGCGGTGCGCAACATGGTCACGGGGATTACCAGCGCGATCGACGCCATCACCGAAGCGAGAAACCGTGAAGAGGAGATCGAAGAGCAGCAGCCACTCTCCGATCTCGCCCATCATCTCGACGAAGCGACCGAAGTCACTCTCATTCTGGCGAGTTTGCGAGCGCACGATCCCTATACCTACGACCATTCGATCAACGTGGGACTTCTCTCCATTGCCCTGGCGCGCGCGATCGGTTGGAAGGGCGCTGATCTGCGTGAATTCGGCGTCGCCGCGCTGATCCACGACGTGGGGAAGCTCTACACCCCGCTCGAAGTGCTCAACAAGCCGGGTCGTTTCACTCCCCAGGAGTGGGTGGTGATGAAGCGGCATCCCGCCGATGGCGCGGAGATTCTGCGCGAGGCGGGAGTTGGCAACGAGCTGGCACAGAAGATCGCAATCGAGCATCACACCAATCCCGACGGAACCGGCTATCCGCCGCTTCCCTACAGCGAGCTCCACACCGGTTCGAAGATCGTGAAGATCGCCGACTGCTACGACGCCTTTACCACCATCCGTCCCTATCGCAGCCAGGCCCGTCCCTTCGAGGTGCTGAAGATGCTGCGCCGGCAGGGGGGCACGCAATTCGACGCGGAACTCGTCGAGGTCTTCTGCGAGATGATGGGGGTCTATCCCATCGGCAGCGTGGTCAAAGTGACCACAGGTTCGATCGGTCTGGTGGTGCAGACGAATCTGGTTCTGCGGGAAAGGCCCATGATCCGCATCCTGCAGGACGAGCGCGGTAGGAAGCCCAAAGAGACCGTACTCGTCGATCTCGCGCGCAAGGACGAGAAGAGCGGCGAGTTCCTGGACGAGATCGTCGAGTGCATCGACCCCGTGATCCGCAACATCCCGGTGGGGCGTTACGTGTAGGTAGGCGCTGCCCTCTTTCTGCGCTATCATGAGCCGCACTCATGAGCGCACTCTCGCGGCCTCCCCTGGTCGAACTCCATCTTCATCTGGAAGGCTGTCTCACTGCTGCCCGCGCGCGGGCGCTGTGGAGCGAGCGTCCTTCCATCGCGCCAGCCCCTCGTGGGCGGGCTTCAGGACGGAAGCTGGCGCTTTCGCGATCTGGAGGAGTTTTTGCGGCTCTTCGCATGGGCCGCCGGCTCTTGGACTGACCTGCGGCCTATCTGCAATTGCTGCAGGACACCGCCGGCTTCCTCGAAGTCGCAGGGCATCGTGTACGCCGAGCTCTTCGTGGCCTTCGGAGTGATGCATCATTTCGGCCGCGATCCCAAGGAGATCGTGCCCGAGCTGGCGCGACTGGGCGAAGGCACACGCGCGCGAAGGGAGGAGTCGATCTTCGCTTCATCGCCGACGGGGTGAGGCAGTTCGGGCCACAGGCCGCGGCGCGCGTGCTCGAGGACGCGCTGGCGCATGCGCGAGCGGAGGGTGGTGGGCCTGGGGATCGGGGGAGACGAGAACTCGCTGCCCGCAAGCGCCTTCGCGGAGGTCTACGCGCGGGCGCGCGAAGCGGGTCTGGGAACCACTCTGCACGCCGGGGAAGGAACCAGCCCATGGGCGGTCGCTGAGGCGATGGAACTCGGGGTGACCCGCATCGGCCACGGCATCGCGGCGGTTGAGGATCCCGGCCTGATGCGCGAATTGGCAGAACGGGGAGTCGTTCTCGAGGTGTGCCCGGGCTCGAATCTGTGCTCGGGGGCCTGGAGGCAGGGCAGGGCCAGCCATCCCTTGAAGCGACTGGCCGAAGCGGGGGTGCGCGTGTGTCTGGGCAGCGACGATCCCAGCTTCTTCAAGACGAGCTTGAAGGGCGAGTGGGAGGAGTGCCTGGCTCACGGCATCTCGCATCTCCGAACTGCGCGCGTGGAACGAGGGAGCGGTTGCGGCCGCCTTCTTGTCCGAAGAAGAAGCTCTGACGGCGTCTTGCAGCGCGTCCGGAAAGAACCCTGAGATCCGGCGGCAAGACGGTCGATTCGCAAGAAAGGACGAGAGACGAATTCATGGCCTTTCGAAGCATCTATTCCTGGAACGTCAACGGCGCCCGTTCGGTTTTCAAGAAGGGCTTCATGGATTGGTTCGAAGGGACGCGTCCCGACGTTCTCTTTTTGCAGGAAGTGCGCGCCGAACTGAATCAGGTCCCCGAGGCCATGGCACAGCCCGCCGGATACCACGTGTTCTGGAATCCCTCCCGCGCTCGAGAAAGGGCTACAGCGGCACCGCTCTGTACAGCCGGAGAGCACCTCTCCGCGTGGAATTCGGAACCGGGGTGCAGAAGTACGACAGGGAGGGACGCACCATCCTGGCCGAGTACGAAGACCACTATCTCCTCGGCTGCTACTTTCCCAACGGCGGGAACGATCACGGACGCGTTCCCTTCAAGCTGGGCTTCTATCGCGCGTTCTTACGCCTATGCGAGGAGCTTCGCCAAGAAAAGCCGTTGATCTTCTGCGGCGACGTCAACACGGCCCACAACGAGATCGACCTCGCGCGTCCCGCGGCCAACCGCAATACGACCGGCTTCTTGCCCGAGGAAAGAGCCTGGTTGGACAAGGTGCAGGCGAAGGGCTACGTGGATGCGTTTCGGCACTATCACCAGGGCGAGCCCGATCACTACACCTGGTGGTCGCACCGTATGAACGCGCGCGAGCGCAATGTGGGGTGGAGAATCGATCACTTCTGGGTGGCCGAGGAAATCATGGAACGCTCGAAGAGTTGCTTTCATCTGCCTCAGGTGCGGGGCAGCGATCACTGCCCGATCGCTCTGCAGCTGAGAGCCTGAGCTCAGAGGAAGGCGGCCGCATGAAATGTCCCCTCTGCGGAAGCGAGGCGACCGCGCCCTATCTCCCGGAATCTCTCGACGCCTACCGCGAATGCGCGGAGTGCCGCCTTGTCTTCCTGGAACCGCGCGCCCGCATCGGCCTTCAGGCCGAACGTGCGCGCTATCTGCAGCACCACAATTCTCCTTCGGACGAGGGTTACCGTCAGCATCTCATGGGCGCCATCGAGCCCCTGGTGGAGGGCCTGAAGTCTCGCAGCGCGCGGCGGCAAGAGCTGGGCGAAAGTGGGGGCGGGGCGGGCTGTCTCGGTCTGGATTTCGGTTGTGGTCCCGAGCCGGTGGCGCAGCTCCTCATGCAAGAGAGGGGCTATCCTTGTCTCAACTACGATCCCTTCTTCGCCTTCGAGCCCGAGCTGCTGCAACGCCGCTACGATTTCGTGCTCTGCATCGAAGTCGTCGAACATCTGCGCGAGCCCGGTCTGGCTTGGCAGCTTCTCCATCGGCTGCTTCGACCAGAAGGGGCACTCGTCGTGCGCACCGAATTGCTGGATGCGAAGATCGATTTTCCCACTTGGTGGTATCGACAGGATTCCACGCACATCTGCTTCTATCGCGCGGGCACCATGCGTTGGCTGGAGGAGCGTTACGCTTGGAGGAAATGACGCAGCCGAACGAGTCGGTGCGAATCTTCGTCAGGCAGGAAACATGAAGCGGCAATTCATCCCAGATATTCGCGCAGGAAGCGCCGCGTAAAGTAGGTTCCCGCCGCGAGCCCGATGACGCTCAGGAAGAAGGCCGTCATGAAGCCGAGAAACGCGCCGAGCCACCAGCCGAGATAGGACCCGACGGATGCTCCGACCATGACCAGCAGGCGATTCATTCCAATATCCCTTCTCACCAGAAATGAGCGTGATCTTCCCTGAAATTCCGCGGAAGGGGGGACACTGCCGCGGAAATGCGCGGAACTAGCAATCGCACAAAGCATAAAGCGAACCGGAAGCGCTACTGAGAGAGGGGTGGGAAATCAGCCGGCGATCTCCCGGAGACGTTCCTTCTCGTGTGCGATGCGGTCGTCATCGATCTTCTCGAAGAGGATCCCCGGATTGCCCAGAGGATGGGCTTCCTTCAGCATCCAATCGTCCTGCACCCAACCGCTCGCGAAGAGGTCATCTTTCAGGTTCAACGCGTCCCATAGTCTCTGCATGGAGAAGGGCAGGATCATTGCCCACAGCCCGGCGAAGGCCCGGATGAATTGACAGCAGACGAAGAGGCTGGTCGCGCAGCGCGCCATGTCGCTCTTGCGCGAGACCCAGGGCTGCGCTTCGTCGAAGTAGCGGTTCGCTTCCTTGCTCAAAAGAAGGAGCTGTTCGGCAGCGGAGCGCATCTGGAAACTTTCCATCAGCTGGCGTACTTCGGTGGCGACCTCCTCGATGCCTGCGAGCGCCTTCCGGTCTCTCTCCTCGAGCGTTCCTTCGGCTGGAACCTTCCCGTCGAAGTAGCGGCTTACGAAGGTGAGGGTGCGGTTGATGAAGTTCCCCAAGACGTCCGCCAGCTCGTTGTTGTGGCGCGCCTGAAAATCGTCCCAGGTGAAATTGGTGTCGCGCGATTCGGGGAGGTTGCGCGCGAGGCAGTAGCGCAAGCTGTCCGGCTCGAAGCTCTTCAAATAATCGGGCAGCCACACCGCATAGCCGCGTGAGGTCGAGAGCTTCTTCCCTTCGAGGTTGAGAAATTCGTTGGCAGGGACGTTGTCCGGCAGCACGTAGGCCTCGCTGTTCGCATGGAGCATCGCAGGGAAGAGAAGCGCATGGAAGACGATGTTGTCCTTGCCGATGAAGTGGATGAGTCGGGTCTTATCGTCTTGCCACCAGCTGCGCCACTCCTCGGAGTTTCCTCTGGCCTCCGCCCATTCGCGCGTGGCCGAGATATAGCCGATGGGGGCTTCGAACCAGACGTACATGACCTTGCCCTCGTGCTCCGGCAGGGGAACCGGGACTCCCCAGTTCAAGTCCCGGGTCACCGCACGATCTCCCAGACCCTGCTGAAACCAGCCGCGGCAGTAGTTGAGTACGTTTTCCCTCCAGTCGGGATGCGAGCCAATCCACTTCTCCAGGAACTCCTGCATTTCGCCCATGGGGAAGAACCAGTGCTCGCTCTCTTTCAGTCCCACGCTTTCACCGTCGACCACGCTGTGCGGATCCATGAGCTTGTCCGGTTCCATCTGCGAGCCACAACTCTCGCACTGGTCACCGCGCGCACCCTCGGCGCCGCAATAGGGACAGGTTCCCTCGACGTAGCGATCTGGCAGGAAGCGGCCGGCCGACTCGCTGTAGAACTGCAGGGTCGATTTCTTTTTCAGGATTCCCTGGCCAAAAAGATCGAGAAAGAACTCGCTGGAGGTGCGGTAGTGAATTTCCCGGCTCGTCTGCGAGTAGTTGTCGAACTGCACTCCGAGGGCCTCGAAGCTCTCCTTCATCGTGAGGTAGTTCCGATCGACCAGCATTTTGGGAGAGATGCCCTCTTTCTCGGCCGCGAGGGTGATGGGGACGCCGTGCTCGTCGCTCCCGCAAATGAAGAGAACCTCATCCCCGATGATCTTCTTGAAGCGAACGAAGATGTCCGCCGGGACGTAGACTCCGGCGAGGTGTCCGAGGTGGATCGGGCCGTTCGCATAGGGCAGAGCGGCCGTGACGAGGGTTCGCGCGAAATCCGTCATCGTGTTCCTCTTCGTTCGATACGAGCTGCGAAGCCGCCAGTGTAGGGGGCCCATCCCTCGGCGGCAAGCGGGGGAGCGTCTTTGGCGCAATCCTTCGCTAGCGCGCAGCAGGGTTCAAAAGCTATGCTGGTGCCTGAAATGGAACAGATCCTCGTATTCAGCACGCTCGTGGCCGCTCTCATCCTCTTTCTCTGGGGGCGACTGCGGCCCGATCTGGTCGCGATTCTGAGCCTTGATGGTTCTGGCGGTGACCAGGGTGATCGAACCAGTCCGCGTATTCGCCGGCTTCGGGAACGAAGCCGTGATCTCGGTGGCGGCGATCTTCATGATGGGCCGGGCGGTGGAGAACGCCGGTCTCACCGATCCCCTCGCTCGCCTGCTCAGCGCCAAGAAACGGGGAACGATCGCTCAGAACGCCACGCTCTTCGGAAGCACGGCCATTCTCTCGGCGACCATGAACAACACCGGCGCCCTGGCCATCTTCATGCCCCTGGCGATTCGCCTGGCCCGCGATGCCCGCCAGATGGCCTCGAAGGTGCTGATGCCGCTGGCCTTCGCGTCGCTTCTGGGCGGGCTCATCACCCTCATCGGCACTCCCCCCAACATCCTGGTCGCGCAGATTCGCGCCGAACACGTAGGCGAGCCCTTCAGGATGTTCGATTTCACTCCGGTGGGGTTGGGGCTGGCCATCGCGGGAGTGGCGTTTCTCGCGGTCTGGGGTTGGCGCTTTCTGCCGGCGCGCCGAGGTGCCGCTTCCACCCGCGGCTTCTACCGCCTGGGAAAGTACTTTGCCGAGGTGGTGGTGCCCTCCGCAGAGCAAGCTGGTGGGCCGATCGCTCGCATCCTTCTCGGGCTTGGACCTCGACGTGAACGTGGTGGGGCTCGTCCGCGGGGAGAAACGCATTCCGGCGCCCGCTCCCGAGGAGATTTTACAGAGCGGAGACGCCCTTCTGGTGGAGGCGGCCAGCGACGAACTGAGAAAGCTCTTGCGGATCGGCGACCTTCAGCTGGGCACCGACCGTCCGATTGCCGAGAGCGAGTTGGGGGCGGGGGAGATCGTGCTACAGGAAGTGGTGATCACGCAGAGCTCTGTCCTCGTGGGCCGCACCGCCCGCGGCATGGCCTTGCGCAGCCGAATGGGCCTGAACGTCCTGGCCATTCACCGGCAGGGGGAGAGCATCGTGGCGCGCCTGCGCGAGACGCGCTTCCAGACGGGCGACGTCCTCTTGGTGCAAGTCGAGGGCCGAAGAGTGGGACGAGACCCTGCACGATCTGCGCATTCTTCCGCTGCGGGAACGCGAGCTGGAATTGGTTTCGACCCCCCGCGCGCTCAAGTGCCTTTTGATCTTCGCCGCCGCAGTGGTGGGAATCGCGACCGGGATACTCTCTCTGGGCGTGGCGTTCAGCTCGGCCGCGTTCTGATGATTCTCACTGGGGTTCTCACTCTCAAGGAGGCCTACAGCGCGGTGGATTGGCCGGTGATCGTGCTCCTGGGGGCGACCTTGCCGTTGGGTTGGGCGCTGGAAAGCAGCGGCGGGGCGAGCACCATCGCTCACTCGCTGATGGAACTCGAGCCGGGTGCGCCGGGTTACATACTCGTGGGGACCATGTTAGTGACGACCATGTTGCTTTCGAATCTCATCAACAACGCGGCCACCGCAGTCATCATGGCACCGATTGCATTTCGCTTCGCAATCCAGCTCGGTTACAGCCCGGATACCTTCTTCATGGCGGTGGCGGTGGGAGCTTCCTGTGCGTTTTTGACTCCAATCGGGCATCAGTGCAATCTTCTGGTCCTGGGTCCGGGTGGCTATCGGTTCTCCGACTACTCTCGCCTGGGCATTCCGATGTCCATTTTGACGGTACTGGTGGCAGTGCCTCTCATCCTATTCTTTTGGCCCCTGAGCTGACTCGATCGCGAGGAAGTGCCGGATCGCCTTTTGCCCTTATTTTGATAGCCTTTCGTAGCGCCATCGTGAGCGCATCGCCGAGGTGAACTCATGCTCAGACGATTGCATTCGAGCTGGCTCGTGTTGCTCCTGCTCCTGCTTTGCTCGGACATGGCACGGGCGATTCCCGGCCAAGGAAGCGACGGCCAAGCGGATTTCACTCCGCCGGAGATCGACCCCAACGCGGTCACCGCCCGCCTGCTCTCCAGCTCCAAGACCATCGTAGCGGGCAAAACGCTAGAGCTGGGGATTCATCTGCACATGAAACCCGGATGGCACACCTATTGGCAGAACGGTGGGGATGCCGGCCTGCCCACTTCGGTACAGTGGACCCTGCCTAAAGGGCTGAAGGCTGGGAAGATTCTCTGGCCCACGCCCCACCGCTACGTAGAAGGCGGCGAGCTCGTCACCTACGGCTACATGGACGAGGTGCTGCTCCTCACCGAGATTACCGTGCCCCCCGATCTGCCATCCTCGGGCAGTGTCGAAATCGGTGCCAAAGTGAGCTGGCTCATGTGCAAGGCGCTTTGCATTCCGGGCGAAGCCGAGTTGAGCTTGAGCTTGCCCATCGCATCCCAGCTCGAACCCGATTCCTCGGTGGCGGGACTCTTTCGCGCCGCTCACGAGCGCCTGCCGCGCACCGCCGATCAGTACGAGGGAATGAAATCGCAAGCCTATCTCAGCATGAACGCAGTTCCCTTGGGCCAGAGCGCGCACGCCGCCTTCGTGGTGGAAGGTCCGGTGGACTTCAGCGAAGCCGAGTTGACCTGGTTCCCCCGGGCTGAAGCGGGAATCCAAGTTTCCCAAGCCAGCTTCGAGAGGAAGAAGGGAAAGCTGAGCTTGTTGGTGCCCTTCGCTCTCGACCCGGATCTCGCCCCCGGCAGCGAGACTGACCGCCTCAGCGGGGTCCTGGAAATCCACCAGGGCTCGAAAGAGTGGTACCTGAGTCTCTCCACCCCGGTTCCGGTGGCGAAGGAGGGCGAGTCCATTCATGCCACTCATTCGCAGATCTTCGCCGCTCTGAGCGGTGCGGGACCCGTGGAGGCGCCGCCCTTGGCGAAAGGACCGCTCTGGCACTATCTGCTTCTGGCTCTCGTGGGTGGAGTGATCCTGAACGTAATGCCCTGCGTGTTGCCTGTGCTCTCACTCAAGGTGATGAGTTTCGTCACGCACTCCGATCGTGATCGCGCAACCGTCTTGAAACTCAGCCTGGCCTTTTCCTTGGGGGTGCTGGCGAGCTTCCTGGCGCTCGCTCTGACGATCGTCGCCCTCCAGGGCGCGGGACAGCTGCTCGGCTGGGGCTTTCAGTTCCAGAATCCCACTTTCGTGGTGGTGATGATCGCGATCGTCTTCGGCTTCGGATTGAGCCTCTTCGGACTTTTCGAAATCATCCCTCCCGCCGGCAGCTTCCAGGGTAGCCACGGATTGTACGGCGAGCAGTTCTTCAACGGAGTTTTGGCCACCATACTGGCCACGCCCTGTAGCGCGCCGTTCTTGGGAAGCGCCCTCGGTTTCGCTTTCACTCAGCCGCCGCTTTCCATCATCGCGGTCTTCTTGACCATCGGGGTGGGACTCGCGCTGCCCTACGTCCTGTTGTCGGTCAATCCAGCCTGGCTGCGCTTCGTGCCCAAGCCGGGGCCCTGGATGGAACGCTTCAAACAATTTATGGGATTTTTGCTCATGGCAACCGTTGTGTGGCTGCTCTGGGTCGTCTCCCAACAACTGGGCACTACGGGACTCGTCCGCGTGTTGTGGTTCATATTGGTCCTGGCGCTCGCGCTGTGGATCCATGGGACTTATCTCAGTTTGAGTTCTTCTGTGCCGCGGCGGTTGTTGGTCTGGACAGTGACCCTGGCGCTCGTGGTGGGTGGATGGCAGTACTTCCTGCAGGAAACTCTTTCAGCGGAGGGCATCGCGCAGGCGCAGGTCACCAGGGGGGCCGTGGCCGAAGAGCGCGTGGAGGGAGTTCGTTGGGTTCCCTTCAGTCCCGACGCGCTCAGCGAGGCAGTGAAGAGCGGGAATACGGTTTTCGTCGATTTCACGGCCGCCTGGTGCCTGACCTGCAAGGCCAACGAGAAGGCGGTCATCGATACCAAAGAAGTGACGAACAAGTTCAAGGAACTCGGCGTCGTCACCATGTTGGGAGATTGGACTCAGCGCGATCCCGTCATCTCGAAGGTGTTACGCGAACACGGCAGGAGCGGAGTTCCGTTCTATGCCGTGTTTCCCGCCAACCGGCTTGACGATCCGATCGTTTTGCCCGAGATCATCGACAAGTCGTTGGTGATCGATGCCCTCGAGAAAGCGGACGCGAGTCGAAGCTGAGTCTTGTCGTGTTTTCAAATTTCCCCCGCCATCATCAAGCGTAGGAGGAATCTCATGCAACGAGCTCTTCGAATTGCCGGACTGGCGCTTCTTTTGGCAAGCATGATCGCGCCATGTACCGCCCTGGCCGGAGAACTCACAGTGGGCTCGAAAGTGCCCGATTTCACTCTCACCGATTTTAAGGGCGAGACGCACACGCTGAGCGACTATGAGGGTAAGATCGTGGTTCTGGAATGGACCAATCCCCAGTGTCCCTTCGTGCAGAACGTCTACGCCAACAATCTCATGTCCGATCTGGATGCCTTCTGCAAGCAGAACGGGGTGGTGCACTTGGGCGTTGACAGCTCGCACTTCGTAACGGCCGAAGCCGAAAAGAAGTGGGCGGAGAGTCAGGACATCAAGAACCCGATTCTCTTGGATCCCAGCGGGGCGGTCGGCCTGAAGTACGGGGCGAAGACGACACCCCACATGTTCGTGATCGGCAAGAACGGCACTTTGCTCTACAGTGGCGCCATCGACGACAACCCGAAGCCCTCTGGCCGGGGCGCGACGAACTACGTGACGAGCGCGCTGAAAGCGGCGCTTGCCGGCAAGGCTGTCGAAGTCACTCACGAGAAGCCCTACGGTTGCTCGGTGAAATACGCGAAGGGTACATGAGAGAAGACGACCACACTTCACGGGAAGCCTCCCGTGACCCGCATCCCTCCTCCGGGACGCGAGCTTCCGACCTGAGCGGAGAGATCGACTTCTGGGATGATCGCGCGGCCGCAAGCGACTACCGCGAGCGGCTCGCGATCACTCCGGAACAATACATGGATCAGGAAATCTGGCTCGCCGCCTGGAAGAAGATCCTGCCCCCTCTGCAGGGACTGACCGTACTCGATTGCGGCAGCGGAATGGGGGCCATTGCGGCTTGGTGCGCACTCGCCGGCGCGCGCGTCGTCGGGTTCGACATCGCCCAGAACATGGCTCGTCTCGCCAAGGAGTACGCCATCCATCACGGAGCTGCGGTTTCGATGATGGCTTCCACGTTCGAGGAATTGCCCCTGAAGGACCACTGCATCGACCTCGCGGTGGGCCAGTACATCCTTCACCACACCGACGTCGACCGCTCGATCGATGAACTGAAGCGGGTCGTCAAACCCAACGGAATGGGTCTGTTCGTGGAGAACATGGCGCTCAATCCGCTGATTCGCCGCTATCTGGCATCGAGTCTCTTCGAGGAGGGAGTGATGCGGGAGGGATCTCCCGAGGAGTGTCCGATCTTTCCCGAGCGAGTGCAGCACATGAAGAGCGTCTGCCGCGAGGTGCGCATGCACTGGCCCAGCTTCGTGTTCTTCGAAATTTTGTTCTCCAGACTGCCAGTTCTGCGGCGCCGCTGGGGACAAGCATTCGATGACGGCCTCTATCGGCTCAACCGAAACCGTGAGAGCTTCTTGCGCAACAGCTACTTCGCGATCCTGGAATTGCGCTTCTAGAGATCCGCGCGCTCAACCGCGGCCGAAGTGAGAGAGCAGAATCCCGGCCGCGACGTTTACGTTCAGAGACTCCATCTCGACTTCACCGCGTGCAACCCGGGGAATTCGTACCAGCATCTCGCAGCGCTTGCGCGTGAGCTGGCGCAATCCACCGCCCTCGTTTCCCAGCACGAGGACACAGCGCTCCCTTGGCTCGACTTCGTGAAAGTCGACCGCCTCTTCCAGGGCCGCTCCAACGATGAAGTATCCCGCGTCGGCGAGGCTCAGCAGGGCCATGGAGAGATTCGACACTTCCGCCACTTTGAAGAACTCGAGCGCTCCGGCCGAAGCGCGGGAAGCGGCCGGCGAGAGCGGGGCCGAATGGGATCGGAGTACGAGCATCGCGTCGGCTCCCAAAAACGCAGCCGAGCGCGCTATCCCGCCCAGATTTTGCGGATCCTCGATCTGGTCCAGTGCCACCAGAAGAGAGCGCATCCCCGCTTCCGCGCTCAGCTCCTCCAGGCTGAGAAGCGGCAGTGCCCCGCACTCGAGCACCACGCCCTGATGGTAGCGGCTCTTGGCCAGAGTGCTCAGCTCGTGCGCGGATTTTTCCTGGTAGGGGACTTCGGCGGCACGCGCGAGTTGCAAGATCTCCTTGATGCGCGCCGAGGACTTGCCGGCTTTCAAGTAGAGCCGGACGAGCTGACGCCGCTGCTGTCTGAGGGCTTCGGCCACCGGTAGAATTCCGTAGAGCATCCTCGCGATTTCTCCTTCGAGGCAGGAGAGAGTCGAGAGGATGACATCTAGCTCGGCCTGAGGCTACAATTCTCTGTGGTCGACCTGATTTCCCTGTGAGCAGGAGTGAAACGATGAGCTACCGACTATTGGGCAGAACGGGCCTCCTGGTTCATCCTCTCTGTCTGGGTACCATGAACTTCGGGAATGAACGCTGGGGTTGCGACGAGAAGACCAGTCTGGACATTCTGGCTGCCTACGTCGATCGCGGCGGGAATTTCATCGACACTGCCAACCGCTATGCCGCGGGGCGAAGCGAGGAGATCATCGGCAAGTTCCTCAAGGGACGAAGAGAGGAAATCGTTCTGGCCACCAAGTGCTTCTTTCCGGAGGGCGATGGTCCCAATCAGATCGGTCTCAGCCGCAAGAACATTTTCGAACAGGTGGAATACTCTCTGCGCCGTCTCGACACCGACTACATCGACCTCTACCAGGTCCACATCTGGGACCCCTTGACTCCGATCGAAGAGACGCTCTCTGCGCTGAGCGACCTCGTGCATCAGGGGAAAGTCCGCTATCTGGGCTGCTGCAATTTCACCGGGTGGCAGCTTGTGATGGCAATGGAACGCGCGCGCGCGGAAGGACTGGAGAGCTTCGCGGTTACCCAGCCCCAATACAACCTCCTGTGCCGCGACATCGAGGTGAGTCTCATCCCGGCCTGCGAGGAATACGATCTGGGGATTCTGGCCTGGAGTCCTCTGGCCTTTGGGCTGCTGGCGGGGAAGTACTCCTTCGAAGGCGGCCCCGAGGGCTCGCGGATGAGCGCACCTTCGCAGGACGACGTCATGTACTCCTGGCGAGAGCGCATGTGGACGAAGCAGAATTTCGAGATCATCGAGCTGCTGAAACTGAAAGCCGCCGAGTTGGAGGCGAGTCCGGTGGCGTTGGCCCTGGATTGGGTATTGAGCCAGGAGCTCGTCACCAGCGCGATTATCGGCCCCCGCACCCTCGAGCAACTCGAGGGAAACTGGGAGGCCGTCACCTGTCAGGTACCGGTGGAGCTGCTCGAGGATCTCGATGATCGCAGCGCACCCTTCGAAAACTATCTCGACTTCATGCAGGGCGGAGTGACGATGCGCAGGATCGAACAGATGGAATGAAAGCGCTTCGCTTTCAGCGCATCGCCATCTCGCGGGTGATGTACGAAGGAAGACGCGGAGTTTCGGTGGAATAGACGTAACTCTGCAGCCAGTCGTGGAATTCGAATCCTGTCAGTTCGCGAAGACCTCTCTCCAGAGTTTGCCGGGTGAGGACGAAGTCGGGGTTCTTCGAGGCCTTTTGGGCCAAAAGGTACATGAGGTCGTCGAGGCTATATTTTTGTTGCGAGAGCTCGTCGATTTCGGCGTCGAGCGCGGAAGCCACGAAGAGGCCGCAGCTGTACATGAATCGGGTGGTCTCTGAGTCGATGAGCACTTCCTTGCCGGCGTCGGCGAGACTCACTTTTCCGCGCAACGGGCTGAGCTCGAATTCCGTGTGATAGCGTTCGTTGAGCACACGCGCGTACTCGGAGAAGCTCATGATTCCGGCTTCGAGCCGGGTCTGATAAGCGTAGAACTCGGTCACCCCCTCGATGAACCAGTTCATGTCATAGCGGTGCTGGCCAATCAACTCCCCGCACCAGTTGTGATAGAACTCGTGAGCGCAGAGTTGCGCGGGTTCCTTCTGCAAGCGATCACGATCGGTGTTGGAATCGATGAGCAGGATCATGCTCCCATCGTAGTGCAGTCCGAAGTAGCGCAGCGTCTCGGGGTCGCCGGAGCGGGGATGGGGATTCACCAAGAAGACGTACTCCTTGCGCAACGCTCCACCGAAAATGTCCATCTGCACCGCTGCGAGTTGACTGACGGTGTCCAGGAGATCCTGATCGCGGAAGCGGTACTTGCCGCGGATCGCGACTCGCAGGCGGCAGTCGCGAACCGTGCGCTCGAGAGTGCGATACTCGCCCAATCCCACGGCGGAGTGATAGAGGGATCTCACATTGGGATACACCGCAGTGTTCGCGCCGGTCTGGAAGGGATTGATCAGGGACCACGAGTCGGGTAGCTCGTAGTTGACCTGGATGTTTCTTGGGGCGCCGAAAACGGGGAACACGAAGAGATCGCTTCCCACCAGGCGGGCGCCGTGTTCGTCGATGTGACTCAGAATCTGCTGGGTAAATTCACCGCCGGCGAGGCCCGCCTTCAGCCAGATCTCATAGCGGAGCTTTACGCCACCCCCCTTGGCTCTGATCTTCCAGTGATTTTCGCCACGTTCCACCGGAGTCGAAGTTCCCGCGGCATTCAGCGCTTCACGCAAGCGAATGCGCGCGGGTACTTCGGAGTTCTGCGCATCGGTGCTCGCGGTCGTGAGATAGAGGTTGCGCGCTTTCATGCGTGAGGCATTCACGCGTACTTCGAGCACGCCATTTTTCGCGTCGACGACTCTGATGTGGTAACTGAGATCGAACTGTTCGCCGTTGGGATCGGGACGCAGAGTGACGCCAAGGACGACGCCTCCGACCACCGCGGCGAGAACTGCCACCACCAGCGCTCGCCACAGCGAGCGACGGGCATGCTGCCGCTTCGGCTCGCCGAGGATCGACAGACTGCTGGGAGTCTGGTTGTTCCCGTAAATGGCGTTTCCGTCCCCGGCATGCCCCCCAGAGCATCCGAATCAAAACAGCACGGGGCGTGCCAGGGAAGGATTAGAAGCGGACCCGAAGCAGAGGCAAGCCCAGGTCCGAAGGCCCCGGCAGAGGGAGCCAGGCCACTGAAGAGGACGCGGGGTCCGTCTCGCCGCGACGCGGCTGGTAAGCCTTCCCCAGGATCGAACTCACGGTATAGCCCAGCGTCCAGCCGAAGATCACGTCACTCAGGTAGTGCTTCTTGCCCTGCACGCGCGAGAGTCCGATGTAGCCGGCAGCAGCATAGGCAGGGGCTCCCACCCACCAGCCGAAGCGCAATTGGAGGATCCTGGCCGAGGCCATGGCGGCACTGGCGTGCCCTGAAGGAAAGCTCTTGTCGTTGCTCTCGTCGGGCCGAACCCGGCCGACGCCCTTCTTCAAGAGGGTGGTGAAGCCAGCCGTGATCAAGTTCGATTCCAGGTAGAGGATTCCCGTATCCCGGACTTTCCGGTTGCCGATCAATTGTCCCGAAGCGGTGAGCCCCAGACTCATCAGTGCGACGTATTTGCGGTGCCCCATCTCACGCCCAATTCGCTGCGCGTCGGGGCCCAGCGGCTTTTGCCGGTAGAAACGATCCGAGACCTCGTCATCCGACGGGAGCGCGCACAGACTCGCGGCCAGGCCGGCTCCCAGACCGAGAAGGGTCCCCCTGGTTCCTGCTTCTTGCCAGGCTCGCTCGAAGTGTCCGGGGGTGAAGGGAAAGGGTGGATGTGGGGCCGTCTGTGCGCTCGTGCTCATGGGCGGGGCCGCATCCTGGGCCCGCGCGGGTCCGCACCAAGCCGAGAGAGCGAGCGTGAAGAGGAGAATGAGATGCAGAAGGAGTGCGAGAGTTTTCGACATCGACGAGCCCCATGAGTTGAAGCTCCGACCGCGCCGACCCCTCTCGGTCTTCTCGATCGAAGAGCTGGCGCCAAGATGCCCCAGAGCCCGCAACTTGGCAAGGGCGTGCCGCCAGACCGCTTGAATTGTCCGCCACTCTACCGTACCCTGCTTTGGTCGTGGATGAAGCCGCTACGCGGGGCTCTGTCCCTATCCAACCTTTTTTCTTGCTGGCTCAGTACTGGAGGCCCCGGTGAAGATCAAACAGCGCGAAAGTGGAGATGTCGTGGTTCTCGAGCTCTCGGGAAAGATCATGGGCGGCGACGACTTCAATCTCTTCCACGACACCATCAAGAAGCTCGTTGGCGAGGGCAAGATCGACATCCTCTTGAACATGTCGAGGGTGAAGTGGATCAACAGTACCGGTCTGGGGCTGATGGTCTCCGCATATACCAGTCTGGTGAAGAACGGCGGACGGATGAAGATCTGCGAGATGAGCGATCGCATCGATAACATCCTCCACGTAACGCAACTGGGATTGGTCTTCGAGAACTACGACAAGGAAGGTGAGGCGGTCGCCTCCTTTGACGACTGAGGCGAAGCCGGCGCATTGCCGCGGCGAGTTTCGTTCAGCGGGCCGGCGTGGCCCTCTTGGAAGACATTCTGAGTAACAACTGGAAAGCGTGGGTAATCGGAACCACGCGCCCGCGGCTGAACGGCCCGAAGCTTGCCACACGGAGGGTGGAAACTCCGGGCCAGAGTGTGTCCGGAAGCAATCGCCCGGGATCCGAGGAGTCGTCATGCCGGACCGTTCTCAAGCTCCAGGTCGTCCATCGACGGTGCTGTCCAACGATCAGGCCACAGCCAGCGTCATCGATACGCTCAAGTCGAACGAGCACCTCGCGGCGGAAAATCCGCGCGAGGCTCTCGACGAGATGCTCGCGTTCCTCGCGGCGCGAGGACCGCACGCACTGGTCCTGAGCCGCATCGCCGTTCTCAAGCAGAAGCTCGGCGAGGAAGACGCGCTGAGCACCGTGAAGGAGGCGGTGCAGCTGGCGGTATCGGTGGGCAATCTCTCTGCCATCAGCGAAACTCTGGCCCCCTTCGGCGAGCAGTGGGACGCCCTGGAACTCGAGCCCGAGCAGTGGATCAAGTTGGGGGCGGTGCAGCGCTCGACGCACCATTTTGACCTCGCGCAGCGGATCTACGCCTATTTGCTGGAAGAGGATCCCAGCCGCCTGAAAGCGGTGAAGGGAATGCTGCAGCTGGCGGACGATCATCTCCGTCGCCCGGAGACCACGGAAAAGGCCCTTCGGGTCTACGACCAGCTCGAAGAACTCGCGCCGGACCATCCTTTCGAGGAATACGTCGAAATGGGCCGCGAGCTGGCCGCGCGCCAGCTGGAACCGAGCACTTAGTCGTCGCCCTTCAGGTGGCGGATCCAGAGCTTCACGTCACGGAGAAAGCGCCCGAGGACGGTGAGGCTTGCCCAGAGGAACCCCGGGAATCCGTCGCGCCATCCCCCCCGGAAGAAATACACCCGGCAAAAGGTCGAAGGCGGGCTCGTGATGAGATGCCAGGTGTCGAAACTGCGTGAGCCTTCACGAATCTCCAGCGTGGTGTAGAGGTCCATCTTGCGTAGATAGCTGTCGACCCCGCCGAAGGTGTAATGATCCAGCGGCTCGTTGAGCAGTCCGATCGCCGTTCCGGGTGGCAGGGTCACTCCCTCGTGAACCAGATGGCCGTTGTACCTGGCTTCCGCGCGCCGAAAGAGACGCAGCTGAGTGTCGCGCTCCAGACCCATCGAAGTCATTTGCCGTCCAAGGACGAAATTGCGCCGGCGCAAGCGAAATCCGCCCATTCCCACCAGTTGCTGATTCGCCTCCAGCTGCCGGATCTTCCGCGCCAGTTCCGAGGAGACTCTCTCGTCGGCGTCCAAGGCCAGCACCCATTCCTTTTGGGCCTCGTCCAAAGCTCTCTGTTTGGCCTGACTGAAATCCTCAAAGGGGGCTTCCAGCAGTCGCAAATTCTTCTCGGCTCGCGCGATTGCGAGCGTGGAGTCGGTGCTGCCCGTGTCCACCAACACGATCTCATCGGCCAGCTCACGCACGCTGGCCAGCGCTCCGGCGAGCTTGTCCTCTTCGTTGCGCGTGATGATGATGACGCTCAATGTCATGGGAAGTGCGCCCCGGCCGGGATTCTTCGGCTTGCCCCCTGGGGCTTGCCATACTTGTTTGAAGGCTCGCGGGAGCGAGTATCCGCGGCCGCCACGGCGGACGTCAACGCCCGGGGTAGAATCCCCGACCTCATCTCAGGCAGGAAAGAACGGACCATGGCCCATCTCACCCAGCAGCAAGTCGAAGATACGTTGAAAACGGTGAAATATCCGGGATTTCGGCGCGATATCGTCTCCTTCGGACTGGTCAAGGAGATCCGGATCGAGGGCGCCACGGTACACGTCCTGCTGGAGCACGGCATCGACGACCTTCAGACCCTACGCTCGATTCAGAAGGATGCCCAGGCGGCTCTGGATGCCCTGCCAGGAGTGCAGGCGGCCCACCTGGAGCTGCGGGGCAAGGCCAGCGCCCCGAAGGCGGCGCCCAGGAAACCCGGCCCCTCAGCGCACGGCCACCCTCCCGCCGGCTCGGGCGATCCGTGGGCGGGACAGGCGGCACTGCCCCAAGTGAAATCCATTCTGGCCGTGGCGAGCGCGAAGGGCGGCGTGGGAAAATCGACGGTGGCTACCAATCTGGCCCTGGCCCTCGCCCGCCGTGGGCAGAAGGTGGGATTGCTCGACGCGGACATCTACGGTCCAAGCCTCCCCACGATGCTGGGGATCGACGAGCAGCCGCAGATCTCCGAGGATCGCAAGATCCTGCCGATCCACAAAGAGGGCATCGCCTGCATGTCCATCGGCTTTCTCGTGCCGCGCGACAAGGCCATGATCTGGCGCGGCCCCATGGTGATGGGCGCGGTGACCCAGTTCTTGAACGAGGTGGTCTGGGGCGATCTGGACGTGCTCGTGGTGGATCTGCCGCCGGGCACCGGCGATGCGCAGCTCACGCTCGTACAGAGAGTTCCGCTGAGTGGGGTGATCATGGTGACCACGCCGCAGGATGTCGCACTCATCGACGTGGTGCGCGGTATTCAGATGTTCGAGGAGACCAAGGTTCCCATCGTCGGCGTGGTGGAGAACATGAGTGGATTCATCTGTCCGCATTGCGGTCACGAGGAAGATGTGTTTGGAAAGGGTGGGGGCAAGCGGACCAGTGATCGCTTCGGTGTTCCCTATCTGGGGAGCATACCGATCGAGGCCCGCGTCCGCGAGTGCGGAGATACGGGTCTTCCGGTGGTCGCATCTTCCTCCGAGAGTCCCGCCACCCGGGCCTTCATGGAAGTGGCCCGGCAGGTGGAACTCTTTCTGCGCGAACGAGTCCTCTCTCGCAGCTAAGTGCTTAGGATCCATGGCCGAGAGGAGAGACCCATGGTGATGAAACTCCTCAATTACTGTTCGCCCGAACTCTGCTTTGCCTCGTTGAAGGCGGCGGACCGCAGAGAATGCCTCGAAGTGCTTGTCGACCGCCTGGCCGAGCTCGGGCGCATCAACGACTCACCGGCCCTTCTGGATGCGGTCCTGGCGCGCGAAGAGATGGAGTCCACCGGAATCGGCGGCGGAATGGCGCTGCCCCACGTGCGCAGCGAGCAGCTCGCGGGCAGCGTGGTGATGATTGCCCATCTGGCCGAGCCCATCGATTTCAACGCGGCCGACGGTGAGCCCGTCGATCTGATCTTTCTTCTCGTGGGTTCGCGGGAACTCCCCGGTCAACAGCTGCGGGTCCTGGCCCGGATCTCCAAACTACTGCGTATCGATTCCTTCCTCGCCGCGCTGCGATCGGCGGAGACTCCCGCTGCCATTATGGCCGCTCTGCGCGAAGTCGAAGCCAAACACTTCTAGAAGTTTTCGCCTCGGCTCTCTCGCCTTTCCATTTCCCCGCGCTCGCGCGGGCTGCTCGAGAGAAAGAAAAATCTGGGGACTATCGAATCTTCTTCTTCCCCATCTCTTTCCAGTTTGCTAGCGTAGTTGCTCTTTCCCGCGGGTAGTAGCGGTCCACGCAGCCAGGGAGGATTTTTCACATCCTGCCCGTCGTGACTCTCGACCGCTCCTCGCTCGATGATCCGATCGGCGGCCCTTCGCGGCCGTCAGCCAAGGAGCTGGACCTTGCGACGCAAACTGGGAATGGCCGCAACGCTGGCCGTCACGACCCTTTGGGTTCTTCTCGCGCTGGGCGCAACGACCGCGGTGGCACAGCCCACACTGGTCAGCGTTCAGAACACCGACTTGTCCACTGTGGTCGTCACCTTTTCCGAGAACATCGACACTGTGACCGGGGAAACGGCCTCCAACTACTTTCTTTTCGAGAAGGACACCCCGGGGAATCAACCTGGCATTTCCAGCGCGTCAGTCTCGGGAACGGAGGTGACGCTCGCGCTCGCCACTCCCCTCACCGGAGGTGTGGTCTACACCCTGCGGGTGCAGAACGTGGAGAACACTTCGAACCAGCCCATCTCTGGCGTGCCCGCTTTGGATTTCACTGCCACGGGAGGCAGCAGCGCCACTCCGATCGCAGACATTCAAGGAAACGAAGCTGCCTACGACGGTCAGGTCGTCACGGTGGAAGGCGTGGTGTACATCCCGACCAATTACCGGGGCACCACGATTTCCGGTTACATCCAGGACAGCTCGGGACGCGGGATCAACCTCTTCGGCAGCGGGATGGACGTGGCCGAGCTTCAGGCCGTGGGCAATCGCGTGAGCGTCACCGGCACCGTATCTACTTACTTCACCACGGTGGAAATCACCAATCCCACCGACGTGACGCTCCTCTCTAGCGGCAATCCCCTGCCCACCGCGGCGCAGCTTTCTACGGGGGCGGCGGCCAACGCGCAGTGGGAAGGGACTTTCATCGAGGTCACCGGGACCATCAGCGCGCAGGCCGTGTCAGGACCGGGGACCAACTACACGATTAACGACGGTTCGGGACCGATTGACGTGCGCGTCGTGGACACACTTAGCGCTCCTAACTTCAGTAACGGCACCACCATCACCGCGCGTGGCGCGGGAGGAGCTTTCTCCACCACCTTCCAGGTCTTGGTGGGCGCGGCTTCTGACGTTTCTACTGCGGGTCCTACGGAGCTCGCGGTGAGCGACGCCTCGGCCAGCGACGCGACCACGGTGGTCGTCAACTTCAACAAGGCCATCGATGCGGCTAGCGCGAGCGATCCTGGATCGTTCAGCGTCTATCCCACGGGGCAGCCGGGAAGTCCCTTCAGCGTGACCGCAGTGAGCCCCGCCAGCGCGAGCGTCACTCTCACTCTGGGATCTTCGCTCAGTGACGGAGTGTCCTACACCGTCGAGGTGGCCGACGTCGAAGACACCGGCGGCGGCGTCATCGGCAGCAGCAACTCGGCGAGCTTCACCTTCACTGCCTCGAGCGCGACTTCCATTGCCACCATTCAGGCCAATCCCTCTTCCTATGATGGCCAGGTGGTCACGGTGGAAGGCGTGGTCTACATCCCCAGCGACTATCGCGGGGCCACCATTTCCGGTTACATCCAGGACAGTTCGGGTCGGGGGATCAATCTCTTCGGCTCGGGCTTTGACGTTCCGGCCGCCCAGACCGTGGGCAACCGGATCCGAGTGACCGGTACCGTCTCCCTGTACTTCAGTACCGTGGAGATTTCCAATCCGACCGAAGTGACGGTGCTCTCGGGCGACAATCCGCGGCCGTCGGCGGTGCAGCTCAGCACGGGCGCTGCGTCCAGCAGCGACTGGGAAGGTACTTTCATCGAGGTCACCGGAACCATCAGCTCGCAGGCGGTGGGAGGACCGGGGACCAACTACACGGTGAATGACGGCTCGGGTACGATCGTCGTTAGGGTCGTGGACACTCTGGGCGCGCCGAGCTACAGCAACGGCACCACGATCACCGCGCGGGGTGCGGGTGGATACTTCGACCCCGACTACCAGGTACTGGTGGGTCTGGTCAGCGACATCAGCACCGGCGGCGGGGCCGATACCGATCCCCCCACCGTGACCGGAGCCAGCGCTACTTCTGCCAACTCCGTCAGCGTGAATTTCAACGAGCCTCTGGACTCGACCACCGCGCAGAGTGCGAGCAACTATCAGCTTTATGAGACCTCCGCTCCGGCCAACACCATCATGGTGAGCGGTGCGACGCTGGTCGGAAGCAAGGTCACCCTGAGCCTCGGCTCCGACATGACGGATGGGACTTCTTATACCGTTTCGGTCACGGGCGTGGAGGACCTCGCGGGAAACGTGATCGCGGGCAGCAACACTGCTTCCTTCACCTACACCGCATCCAACGCCACTCCCATTGCCACCATTCAGGCCAATCCCTCTTCCTATGATGGCCAGGTGGTCACGGTGGAAGGCGTGGTCTACATCCCCAGCGACTATCGCGGGGCCACCATTTCCGGTTACATCCAGGACAGTTCGGGTCGGGGGATCAATCTCTTCGGCTCGGGCTTTGACGTTCCGGCCGCCCAGACCGTGGGCAACCGGATCCGAGTGACCGGTACCGTCTCCCTGTACTTCAGTACCGTGGAGATTTCCAATCCGACCGAAGTGACGGTGCTCTCGGGTGACAATCCGCGGCCGTCGGCGGTGCAGCTCAGCACGGGCGCTGCGTCCAGCAGCGACTGGGAAGGTACTTTCATCGAGGTTACCGGAACCATCAGCTCGCAGGCGGTGGGAGGACCGGGGACCAACTACACGGTGAATGACGGCTCGGGTACGATCGTCGTTAGGGTCGTGGACACTCTGGGCGCGCCGAGCTACAGCAACGGCACCACGATCACCGCGCGGGGTGCGGGTGGATACTTCGACCCCGACTACCAGGTACTGGTGGGTCTGGTCAGCGACATCAGCACCGGCGGCGGAGCCGATACCGATCCCCCCACCGTGACGACCGCAAACGCCAGCTCTGCAACTTCCGTCAGCGTGAACTTCAATGAAGCCCTGGACACCGCGACGGCGCAGACCGCGAGCAACTACCAGGTGTTCGAGACCGCCACTCCCGCGAATACCTTCGCGGTGAGCAGCGCCGCTCTCAACGGCAGCCGCGTTACTTTGACTCTGGCGTCCGGGCTGACCGAGGGTACCTCGTACACCGTCTCCGTGAGCAACGTGGAGGATGTGGCGGGGAACGTGATCGCGGGGAGTAATACGGCGGTCTTTACCTACACTGCATCCAATGCGATTCCCATCGCCACCATTCAGGCCGATCCCGAGAGCTACGATGGCCAGGTGGTCACGGTGCAGGGCGTGGTGTACATCCCCAGCGACTACCGCGGCGCCACGACCTCGGGTTACATCCAGGATTCCTCGGGTCGAGGGATTAACGTCTTCGGCAGCGGCTTCAACGTCGCGGCCACACAAACCGTGGGCAACCAGGTCGAGGTGACGGGAACGGTCTCTCTCTACTTCACCACGGTCGAAATCACCAATCCGACGACGGTGAAGGTGCTTTCGGGCGGCAATCCGCGACCGCCGGTAGCCCAGCTCTCCACTGGGGCGGCGGCCAACGGGCAGTGGGAGGGGACCTTCATCGAGGTCTCCGGACCGATCACTGCGCAAGCGGTTGCGGGTCCCGGCGTGAATTACACGGTGAACGACGGCTCGGGGCCGATCGACATTCGCGTGGTGGACACGCTTAGCGCACCCACCTTCAGCAACGGCACCACCATCACGGCACGCGGCGCGGGTGGTTTGTTCGGGAGCACCTATCAGGTGAATGTGGGATTGGCGAGCGACATTTTCGAGGGCAAGCCTGACGACACCTCGCCTCCAAGAATCGACCGAGCCAGCCTGGAAACCGCCTCGACGGTGATCATCGATTTCAGCGAGGGGCTGGAGCCGAGTTCCGCCACTGCGAGTTCCAATTACCAGGTCTATCGCACCAACGCTCCCTCGCAAACCGCCGGGGTGGTCAGTGCCGAATTCGCGTCGGGATCGGCGAACCGTATCCGTCTGACCCTCGACCGTAACCTGGGACTGGAGGAGAACTGGTCGGTGCGCGTGACGGGGGTGGCCGACCTGAATGGCAACGCCATCCCGGCGCCCGGGCTGACCGCCAACCTCGCACCTCTCCTGGTGGACGCCATCAAGTTGGAGGGTCCACCCTTCACTTTCCTGCCTCGCGACGGCGAGCGCTATCCGCTGACCATCAATCTCACTTCCGATCTCATCGCGAAAAACGGCGAAGTGATCCTGAGAATCTTCAACATGAACGGGACTCTCGTGAAGACTCTATTCGACAGTCGAGTGACGACACTCGAGTCCGTATTCAACGACAACCGGGCGACCTTCGAGTGGGACGGCAAGGACGAATTCGGCGAGTTTGTACCGGCCGGCGCATACGTAGCACACCTGCAGACGCGCTCCACCGGTAGCGACGGATCCAAAGAGAAGCAGATGCCCGTGGTCGTGGCATCGCGCTTGGACCGATAGGAGGCACGGCTCAATGCAATCGAAACGAACTCCGATTCTCCTGCTGCTGCCTCTGCTCTTGCTGGTCGCGACCAGCGCCCGGGCGGCCTTCGACGACCTCGCGGTGAGTCCGCGAGCGCGCGCCATGGGTTCGGCCGTGGTTGCGGTCGACGGCGATGCCTGGAGTTTTTACAACAACCCGGCGCTCTTGCCCTGGTTGGATAAGCCGGCAGCGGCCGCGGCGACTGCCGAACCCAACAACGGCGGGTACAACCGTCTGAGCACTCTGGGGGGAGCGATGCCCCTCCCGGGAAACTGGGGCGGTCTGGCAATAGGCCTTCGGCACCTGGGTGTCGACAACAACGGCACGAGCCTTTTGAGCGAATACACGATCTCCGTTTCCAACGGATTTCAACTCTTCAAGGACGAAGCTTCCGGCGCGGCGGTGGGTTGGACCCTGAACTTCTACAACCTCGACTTCGGGCAGAGCATCGGGCTGGCCGGGGACGGAAGCAACGGGATCGACCCGGGCAATGCCTGGGCTACCGGGCTGGATCTCGCTGGAATCGTGGAGGTATGGGACCGCACGAAGATTGGCTTCGTCGCCAAGAATATCAACAATCCCACGATTGGTGACGACAACGAGGAACTCATCCAGCAGGTGGCCATCGGAGTGAGCTATCAGCCTTACGAACAGGTCACGACCGCGTTCGACATCCGTAGCCGCGTGGGGGAGGAGTTCCGGGTCCACGGCGGGGCCGAGTTCGGTGTTCTCGACGTACTCGATCTGAGGGCGGGGCTCGAAACCGATCCCAACAAACTCTGCGCCGGATTCGGAGTTCACTTTCACGGCGCCACGCTCGACTACGCTTTCTCCACCGGGGGAGGCGTTCTCGAGTCGACGCATCAATTCGGTCTGAGCTATCGCTTCTCGGGAGGGGGGGAGTAGCGTGAACGCTCCGCGCGAGAGCATGCGGCGCGGACTCCTCCTGGCGGCGGCCTTGTGTCTGTTGCCCGTGGCGAGTTCTCATGCCCAATACGAGCAAGGGGACACCCGCCGGGAAGCCATCGAGGCTGGCAAACTCCAGGCGGACGAATCTTTGACTCGGGGAAAGCTCGACCTCAACCGTGCGACGCGACAGCAGCTGAAGAAGCTGCCGATCCCCGCCGATGTGGCCGACGCCATCTACGAGTACCGCACTTACCGCAGTTACTTCGATTCGATCTACGATCTGCGCCATGTCGAGGGCGTCACTCCGGAAATGATCAAGGAACTCCTGCCTCTCGTCGCGACGATGCCGCCCAAGACCCAGGAAGACTGGGTACGACGTTACGACGAGTCATTTCGGCAATTGCAGAGATTCTTGAGCCGGGAGGGCGCGAGCGAGGAGTTGGCGGATGAATACCGTGACCAGCTGCTCGAACCTCGTGACATCAACGAACTCTCGCTCTACGACCTGCAGAGCTACCAGAATGTCTCGCCGGTGGATGCAACTGCGATCATCAAGGCGCGCGAGCGCTCGGGAAAGATCCAGAGCCAGCGTCAGCTGCGCAGCGCGGATGGTCTGACTTACTGGGCGTACCGGAATCTGCGCGACTACGTGGTCTACGAGCCGCCGGAGCAGGACATGAAGCTCCACGGCAGCATGCAGTTGCAGACCTTCAATACTCCCTATCTACTGGATGAGAAGGATCTTTTGACCGAGACCTTCCATCCGGCAGTCACTAGTACCGAGCCGCCAGAGTTCTCAGAGGAAACTCCCTACGGGCTCAAACATCTGGACAGCCCCAACCCGGCGGTACTGACCAAGCTGCGACTGCGCATGGGACTGCAGTGGAAGGCCGGAGTGAGCACTTTCCGCGACGTCGGGGAGAAGAATCTGGCTGAAACCGCCAAGTACTTCCTCGAATGGCGTAATCAAAACAATAATAGGAACCAGCTGGACAAAGTGGTGCTGGGCAACTTCCGTGTCGCGTTCGGGCAGGGTTTGGTGATGGACAACACCGACTACTTCCTGAGCCGTAAGACAGGCACGGGCTTCAACAAGCGTCCCCAGGGACTCTTGGGCGACATGAGCCGTTCCTACGAGTTTGCTCTTCGCGGCGCAGCGGCCGAAGCGTCGCTGGGGAAGTTCCAGCTCCTGGGTTTCGTCAGCAGCGGGAAGAAGGATGGAATCCTCAATTACGATTCCGATGGCAACGCGCTGAGTATCAACAAGTACATCGTGGGAAGCCCGCGCTTCGAAAATTCCGAGTACGAGCAGATGGAAAGCAACATCCGCCGGGGTGCCTTTGACGAAGATCTGTACGGTGGCTTGGCGCGCTACGAACTCTGGCCCGGAACCTACGTGGGCCTTTCCGGTTACGAGGCGCACTACAACCTTCCCTTCGATCCCAACGTGAACACGATCGTGGCCCGCACTGATCTTTTGGATGGCAGAGATTCCGAGCTGTTCAACGCCTACGATTCCAGACAATTGGGCAAGTTCCGACGGGTGCTGGGGGCCGAGTTCCAGACCGTGGTGGACAACGTCGCCTTCCAGGGTGAGTACGCGAAACTCGATTCGAATCCCGACGGGGGACTGCTCTCCAACGCTCCGGACGCCATGGTGTTCACCGGCTACACGCAGTGGGAGAACTTCAACATCTTTGCCCTCTATCGCGACTACGACGTGGGCTTCGACAATCCCTACGCGCGACCCTTCGGTGAGGACAGTCGCTACGAGCAGACTCTGCTCACCGATCCCTTCCGCCTGAATTCACCGCTCTACTCTTGGCTCGAGACGAGCACGCCGCAGACCAAGGCCGAGCGCGGCATCTTCTTGCAGACGCGCTACCGCATCAGCCGGCAGATCACCATCAGCGGTCTGGAATTCGACCAGTGGGTGCGCAAGGCTGATGGTCAGAGTCAGCGCCGCTACACCTTACGGGTGGAATACGCGCCCGTGTGGCCGATTCGATTCCGCGTGCGCCAGCGCTATAGCGATCGCGCCGGCGAGGAGCTCTTGGACAACCGGCGCTTCAAGAGCTGGGACAGTCGCTTCGAGGTACGGGGGCGTCTCTCGGCCTACGACGAACTGCGCTTGCTCTACAGCAATACCAACACCCAGTTCGCCCCACGTCCGCGTCTGAGCGGCTTGGCTGAGCCCACCGATCCCCAGGGCTACACTTACACCCCCTTATCGCAAGCCGCCAGCCCCAGCAAGGCCATCCAGGGCATGCTGATCCACAACGTCAACGATCGCCTCCAGTTCACGCTGAGCACGGAAGTCTACGACGGCTTCTTGTGGAACTTCGAGGACAACGAGTTCATCGCAGTCGATGGTCAGGGCATCCGCAGCTGGTTCCTCGTTCAGAGTCGGCTCTCGGACAGCATGCTCGTACGCTTCAAGATGACCCACGACCGGCAACGCACGCGAAACAACTTGCAGATTCGCGATTATCCCAATTCCGCGCCGAGACCTGAAGATTTCCATACGGGCGACAAGCGGGAAATCACGGCCTTCCGCCTCCAGCTCGACTACAACTTCTAGGGAGTATCCCATGCGTGGCACGATTCGTAGAAGCTCACTGTTCATCCTGTTGGTTCTGCTGTTGCAGGCAGTGGCAGTTCCCGGAGCGGTGGCAACGACCACTTTGGATGCGGCCTTCGGGACGCCCTTCGGCGCGCAAACTCCACGAGCGGCGGCCATGGGCTCGGTGGGGGCGGCCCTCTACCAGGGCAGCGCCAATCTCGTCGCGAACCCGGCGATGCTGTCGCGGATGGACGGCCGGCTGCGGGTCGAATTCAATGGCGGCATTTCCCAGGTCAACGAGGATCGTTACCAGCCGCTCTTCGACTCCTTCGAGTCCTACCTGACGGACACCGTGGTGGCCAGCAATCGCAACAGCTACGGCCTCTTGCAGGGTGGCGCAATCTATCAGCTTCTGCCCGAACATCAGGTGACGGTGGGGATTGGGATCTTCGACCGCTACAGCTTCGACTACGACTACTTCGAGGAGATTCGCGATACCAACACCTCCAACGTTCCCTCCCGTGACGCGGTGGTTCAGTTACGCGACTACCAGATCGACGGCAGGCTGCGCTCGATCACCTTTGGCTATGGAATGGAGATCACGCCCCGGCTCAGAATGGGGATCAGCCTCCATCGCTACACCGGCACACTGACGCACACGGCCAACACGCGCACCACCGCCCTCTATCTGAATACCTTCACTAGCGATCCGGGATCGGCCGCCTTCGAGCATGAACTTCGCGGTTGGGGCTGGACGGCCGGACTCGCCGGCACGGTGAACGAGCGCCTGGATGTGGGAGCGAGCTTCGAGGGGCCGTTCACGGTGCAGGGAGCGATCAGTTCCATGGACTCGACGATCGGCAGCTGGATGCCCTACGATCAGAGCGTTGTCGTGATGCCGGTGACGAGTGGCGACGTCAAGGTCAAGTACCCCGGAACGCTGCGGGCGGGCGTTAGCTATCGCCCCCGCAACCTCTTGACCACCGTGTTTTCGGTGGACCTCGTGCGCCGCTTCTGGGAAGGCGTGGCCGACGAGAGCTACCGGACCGCGGCCTTCGTTTCTCGCGGTACTCTGCGCGATACCTGGGACCTGCGCTTCGGGCTGGAGCACGTCTTCTACAACAACGTGCCAGCGCGTTTCGGCTTCCGCTACCTCGAGAACTACGCCGATCCGGAATCGAATCGCTCGATCTTTTCCGGCGGCGTGGGCTACGAATCCGCGGGATACAAGTTCGACGTGACTCTGCAGTACCATCGGCAAACCAGCCGGCAGGCCTTCATTTTCGACCGCACTCTGACCTGGTCGGACGGTCAGGTCGATCCGGGGCCTACCAGCCTCTCGAAAGTGGAAGATGGAATGGTGAGTCTGTTGCTGGGGGTCTCCCGAAATTTCTAATTTTACTATCTTCCTAGGAAGGACGAAGCCCACCCACGGCGGAAACCCCCGGGAGTCAGCCATGCGAGCCAAAACCCTACTTCTCATCTTCAGCCTCAGCATTCTCCTCGTCCCCAGCGCGCGGGCCGAAGACGAGGGGATGATCCGTCTCCATCTCTTGTGGACGAACGACATCCACGGCCACGTTGGGCCCGAGGAAGCGCGCTTCATGAATCCCGACTTCCCGCCTCCTCTGGGCGGTGGCGCGGCGGCGGCGGCCTACGTGCACAAGGTGAGGGCCGAGGTCAAAGGCGATCCCAACCAGGCAGTCCTCTTGGTCGATGCGGGGGATACCTGGCAGGGAGCCCCGGTGGGCACCTTGAGCCAGGGCAGGGTCATGGAGACCTACTTCAACACCATGCACTACGACGCGGTGACGGTGGGGAATCACGAATTCGACAAGGGCAAGGACGTTCCCATTCGCATGTCGGCCGCGATGAAGCAGAAGTTCGTCTGCGCCAACATCTACAAGGAGGGCACCGACGAGCTGGTCGACTGGGTCGTGCCCTATCGCGTGGTTGAGAAGGCCGGCCTCAAGATCGGGATCATCGGCGCCATCACTCCGGCGACCAAGTCCATGGCCTTCGACGAGAACGTGAAGGGTCTGGATTTTAGGCCCATTCCTCCCGCGCTCGAAAAGTACCGCGATATCCTGAAGAACAAAGAACACGTCGACCTGGTCTTTGCGCTCATCCACGAGGGTTTGCCCTACGATCCCGAAACTGGCTGGAAGCAGTTGGTGAAGCGGGTGAAGGAGGGCGACGATCTCCAGGACCACGCTCAGGGCGACATGGGCATCGCGCACGTGGTCACGGGAATTCCCGTCGTCATCGGCGGCCACACGCACCGGGGCTACCGCAAGCCTTGGATCGATCCGGTGACGCAGGCCATGGTCTTCGAGACCTTTGGAAACGGCTCCTCCATCGGACACGTGGAGATCCTCATCGACCGGGCGACCAAGCAGGTGATGGGCTACGAGAGCCCGCGCCGCGACGGTACCCTCATCACGCTCTTCGAGGACCAGTACTGGCCGGACCCCGAGATGGCCAAGGATCTGGAGCCCTACATCGCCGACGCCCGTAAGGGCCTGGACAAGACGGTGGGAAGGTCGGCGGTGGAGCTCTCGCGCAACGGCGGACCGCTCTCGCGTATGGGAATCCTCGTAACCTCGGCCATGCTGGAGGCGCAGAACGGCGATTTCGCCTTCACGAACCTGGGCGGGCTGCGAGCGAACCTCTCGGCAGGCCGCATCACCATGGGTGATCTGATGCAGGTCTTGCCCTTCGGCAACGCCTTGGCCACGGTCCAGATGGATGGCTCGATGATCCGCCGCATCTTCGAGCGCAAGACGGGTCGCAACAGCAGTGGCATTGCCTACAGTGGAGTGAAGGCCGTAGTCGATCCGGATGCGCCGTACGGTCAGCGGGTGCTGCAGCTCACCCTGCTCGATGGAACCCCCATCGTGCCAGGGAAGGACTATAAGGTCGTCACCAGCGACTTCCTCATGGAGGGAAACAGCGGACTGGACTTCCTGGCCGAGATCCCGCCCGACAAGATCAACTACACCGGCATGCTGACCCGGGAGGCCCTGGCGGACTACATCAAGGCCCACTCGCCGGTCTCCCCGCATTCGGATGACCGTTTCAAGGAGGACGTGGGGGGCGCCCGCGCCACATACCTGAAGCCCCTGGACCTGCAGTAAAGTCCCCGGAGCCGCTGCCCCAGGAGGTCGAATTTTGGTCAGGGGAGTCTTGCCGCGATGCGAGACTCCCTTTTCCTTTTGCAAGCCTCCCCGCTTCCTCCCGTGGCGTTTTCCCTGAGCAAAATTCCCTGAATTTGTCGCCGCCGTGCGTCGGCGAAGCCTCCCCTGCGAGGTAGCTCAGGGGCGCTGCCCTTCCCATGATTCCCCATGGGGGAGCGCTCTTCCCCGCCATCTGTGGGACGAGGCCCTGGGGCTGGACCATGGGTCAGAAGGCCTAGGAGCGGGGATTCGCTTCCGGTCTTTATCCTGCATGTCCGTCAGCTACCAAGAGCGTCGCTTCGTGCGCCGGGGGGGCGCAGAGGTCACGACCGCGGCTCGCCCGCCCATCTGGAGGAGATTCCCTTGGCTCAACCGGCACGGTGCCTCGTGACTTCCGATCGCGTCCGGCTCGATCCGAGTCAGCGCAACCCTCAACTCACCCGATTTCATGAACTGATGCAGAAAATGGTGGTCGGCCAGCCGAGCGCCCTGGAGACCGTCACCAATTCCTTTTCCAGGCTCTTGGCGGGGATCCACGACCCGGAAAGTCCCATTCTCACCATGATGCTCCTGGGGCCGACCGGAGTGGGGAAGACCGAGACCGTTCGCTGTTTGGCCGAAGCCCTCTTCGGCAGCCGTAAGGCCTTCACCCGCGTGAACTGTCAGGAATATTCGGCCCACTACAACCTCTCGAAGCTCTTGGGAAGCCCACCAGGCTACGTGGGGGGCGAGATCAAGCCGCTGCTCTCCTCGGAGAACTTGGAGCGGCACTACAAGAAGGCGGTCGAGGAAGGACTGGGCCTCTTCCAGGACAGCCTGGGTAGCTTTTCCAACGCGGACGAGGAGGGAGGGCTCTCGCTCGTGCTCTTCGACGAGATCGAAAAGGCCCATCCCAAGCTCTGGAGCATGTTGCTTGGCATCCTGGAGGACGGGAATCTGGTGCTGGGGAACAACGAGGAAGTCGATTTCCGGCGCAGCATCATCGTGCTCACCACCAACGTGGGGAGCGAGGCCATGGGCAAGCACCTCTCGCATCAGGACATCGGTTTCTACGACGACGACGACGAGGAACGCGTCGACCGCGATGTACACGAAGCCGCCCTGCGCGAAGCCCGCAAGGTCTTTCCTTTTGAGTTCTTGAATCGCTTCGACGAGCTGATCAGCTACGACACCCTCAAGGAATCGCACCTCTACCAGATTCTGGACAATCTCATCGCTGACATCCACATCCGCAGCATCAGTTGCACCGAACCCTTCCTCTTGCGCGTCAGCCCCAAGGCGAAAGAGATACTGGTGCAGGAGGGGCACGACCCGCGCTTTGGCGCGCGTCCCCTGCGCCGCGCGGTCGAGAGCAAGCTCGTGACGCCCATCGGCCACCTCATCTCGAGCGGGCAGGTGGTACGCGGAGATCTCATCACGGTCGATTTCACAGACGAATTCATTTTCGAGAAGGAACCCGGGGTAATGACTGCGGAGGAAATCGCGGCCTTCGAACGGCAGAAGCTCGAGAAGGAGAAGAGCCGCGATCTGGACGGAATCGACGACGGTGGCGAAGCCAATCGCATCGTGGAAGAAGTCGACGAGGTGCTGGCGCGGGGCCTGACCCTGAGAGAGAGCAGCAGCATTCCCGGCGACATCTGAGACGCCTCGCCACTTTGCTCGCAGCAAAAGGCCGGATCCCTTTCGGGACCCGGCCTTCTTCTCTTTGGAGTCGATCGGTAGAGATTCTAGCTCAGTCCTTGGTGCTTCCCACTGCGTCCACGATTTCCTCGACGCTCTCTTTCTTCTCGCTCGCCTGCGAGTTGCTCTCGCTCCTCTTGGACTGGATCCGCGTGCCCGAGGCCGAGGGCATCGAACAGGAACCCTGGAAAATCACCGTCTCGTCCATCTGCAAGGAAGGTGTCACGATGTCTCCCTGCAGCTCGCCGTTGCCCTGGAGCTCGACTCGCTCCGAGGCCTGGATGCTGCCCTTGACCTTGCCCTTGATGGCGATGGTCTTGGTGGTGATCTGTGCGTCGACCTCGGCGTTCTCACCGATGATCAGGCTGCCTCCACTCTCGATCTCGCCGTTGAACCGGCCCTCGATGAGAACCGAGTTCTGAAAGCTCAGCTTACCCTCGATGTGAACGTCCGGTCCCAGGTAGGCCGTAATCTGGTCCTTGTTCTGGCTCTTGGACTTGGGAGTCGAGTTCAAGCTAGGTGTGCTTGGAGTCGGGGGAATCGAATCGAAATCTTGCGGCTTCTCTTTGCCTCCGAACATGCTTCCTCCAATGTCGCGGCCCGTTGCGGATACGGGGCTGAAGTTAGGTGCCAAAGGGAAGATGTCGCCAAAGAACCTCCCCCTGACCGCCCCCTGGTGCAACGGCGATGCCCACCCCAGGAACCAGCGGCAAGTAGTTGCAATCAAAGACGATACAAATGAGCTCTCGTTGTGGACCCGTCACGTCCCATGGTCGGATTCTGGTCGCGCTGAACGCTCAGAAGCCGCCGTCGGCGCAAGGGGAAGAGTGAGGGGGATGCGGTCGCGCCTAGGGCCAGAAGAGCATCCGGCCGCAGGTCTCGCAGAACATGACTTTGTTCTCGTTGATCGCGCTGGTGAAGATCGCGGGGACGTTGGTGAAGCAGCCGGTGCAGGTGCTGTCGACCACGGGGACCAGTGCCCGCCCGGTCCGTTCTTTGATGCGCTTGTAACGACGTACCAGCTGCGGAGGAAGCTGGGACTCCAGCTTCTTGTGGGCCTTTCGCAATTCGTCTAGCCCGCTCACGGGAAAGCCCATCTTCTCCAGAGCCTCGCGGTTCTTGGTGTCTTCTGCTTCGCGGATCATCTGATCCAGGTCTTGGAGAGCGACGAGGAGCTGGACGTTGTTGGCAGGGCTCAAGCCTCAGGCCTCCTTGAGCACGGTCATCATGGCATCGAAGTTCGTGGCCTTCAGCAGCTTCTCCCGAACCTCGTCGCGCTGGACGAGACCGGTGATCACCCCGAGGGCCTGCAGATAGACGTTCCCCCGGTCCTGCGGAGGCGCCAGGAGCAGAAAGAAGAGCTTGGTCTTCTTGCCGTCGATGCTGTCGAAGTCGACTCCTTTGGGGCTGCGGGCGACCAGGATGATCAGATCGGAGATGGCGACGGAGCGACCGTGCGGAAAGGCCACGCCACTGCCCACTGCGGTGGATCCCAGGGCCTCGCGATTCCGCAGCATTTCCAGAATGACCGCGCCATTCTTGACTTTTCCCGACGAAACCAGGACTTCCGTCAGCTTTTGCAGGACTTCGTCTTTGTTGCGTGCGGAGAGATTTCCGATCCAGAGGGAAGGGTCGACATGCTGCATCAATTGTTCGACGTTCATCGGTGGGGCCAGGTGGAGTCGTGATGACGGAGCCCGGCGGGAATAGAGGATTTCTCAAGAAGATGGTGAAACAGTAGCAAAAGGGAGTGAGCTAGACAAGTCCGGGGAACTGTTGTTCCCTCGTTCCCATGGGAAGAACCCATCAGGAGGGCCAGTTGGGGCGAGAGTCTCGCGAGGACCTCCACGGGGGTGTGCGATCGAAGGTCTCGTCATTCAACACGGCGCCAACCGCTATCTGGTGCAGGCTAACTCCGAGGATGGCGGGGAAACCTGGGCCTGCGCCATTGCGGGCCGCTTGCTCCGTGGCCGTCAGGTACAGGTGCGGGTCGCCGTCATCGGCGATCGCGTTCGCTTCAGGAAGGAGCCCAGCTCGCAGGGGCTGCACGGCGTCATCCAGGAAATTCTGCCCCGGGACAACCAAATCTCGCGTCCCGCACCCAGTGGAGGACGTCGCAAGTATCAGGAGCAGGTGGTCATCGCGAACCTGGACCGCCTCTGGATCATCGCTTCTCTGGCCGAGCCAGCGCTCAATCTGATGTTCGTCGATCGAATCCTCGCGGCCGCCATCCATCAGGCGGTGGACAGTGGCTTGGTACTGAACAAGGTGGATCTGCCGGAGGCGGCCGATGCCGCCCCGGTCCGCGCGCTCTACGGATCGCTGGGGCTTCCCGTACAGCTCTGCTCGGCTCTCAAGGGTGAGGGAATCGAGGAGCTGCGCAAGGCTCTGTCCCGCGGGATCGGCGCCTTCGTTGGGCTCAGCGGAGTGGGCAAGTCCAGCCTCATTACGGCGCTGGAGCCGGGACTGAAGCTGCGCACCTCCCAGGTCGCCGAAAAGAGCGGACAGGGACGCCACACCACCTCGACCAGCCGACTCTTTCCCTTGAGCTGTGGCGGGTATTTAGCCGACACCCCCGGCATGCGTGAGTTCGGACTGTGGGGGATGGCGCGGTCCGATCTCGCGACCTGCTTCGTCGAGTTCCGTGCGCACGAAGAAGGCTGCCGCTTCCGGGACTGTCTCCACGATCACGAACCTAGCTGCGCAGTGCGCGCGGCGGTGGAGAGGGGGGAACTGGATGCGGGTCGCTACCGGCGCTACCTCGGGCTGCTCGAAGAGCTGCCGACGAGCCTTTCGGATTGGCGCGAGCGCCGCAACTGAGGAATGGGACGGGTGAATCGCAAGCGGGACCGCTGGCTCAAGCGGGGGCTGGAATGGCTCCTGCGGCCCTTCTTCCACCGGCCGCGGCGGAGTCTAAAGGAGATCGTGGCGGAAAAGCCCGGGCGCATCCTGATCGTCCGCCAGCACAACCAAATGGGTGACATGCTCTGCGCGGTGCCGGCCATTCGCGCCATCGCCGAGACCTTTTCCGGCGCGCGGCTGGCGATCGTGACCGCACCGGTGAACGACGGCGTGGTGCGGGGCAATCCCTACCTCGAGAAGGTCTTCCTCTTCGACAAGGTGAGCTTGCGGCGCTCTCCCGCGCGAGCCATGCACTTCCTTCGCTCGCTGCGTGCCTTCGATCCCGATCTCGCGATTGTTCTCAACAGCGTGTCCTACAGCGGGACCTCCTCGTGGATCGCGGTATTGAGCGGCGCGCGGCGCATCATCGGTGGGGACAGTCGGCCCTTCGGTTGGTCCTTCAGCCAGTGGCTCTACAATCTACAGATGCCCAGCAGTGAGCGGGTGGAGGGGCACGCGATCGATCACGGTCTGCGGCCGCTCGCGAGCATCGGAATCACCACGAACGACAGGAGTACCGTGCTCATCCTCTCGCCAGAGGACGAAGAGAGCGCGGCGCGATTCCTTGCAACAGTGGGGGACGGGCCCTACTTCGCCGTCCACCCCGGGGCTGGAAAGCGGGCCAACCGATGGCCGGTAGAGCGATTCGCGAGCGTGGTGCAGGGCCTCTACGAGGCGGGGTGGTCGCCCTGGTGCGTGGAAGGTCCGGCGGATGGGGAGGCCACGTCCCAGCTACAGGCGCTCCTGAGCTTTCCTCTCCCCGTTCTGGGTGGGGTTTCGGTACGCACGGTGGGAGCGGCCCTGGCCTCCTCCGACCTGGCCCTGGTGAACGACACCGGCATCATGCACGTGGCTGGAGCTCTGGGGGTGCCCACCCTGGCTCTCTTCGGTCCCACACCGGCGAGTAGCTGGAAGCCTCCGGCGGAGCAGGTGGTGGCCCTACAGAGCCCTGACGGCACCATGGAGGGGCTTTCCGAGGATCGAGTGCGGAAGGCGCTGTACGAGCTGCATCCGCTGCTCAGGGCAGCTGGCGGCTCAACTACGATTTCTTCGACGAGTCCTGATTCATCCCGGCCGTGACCTGCTCCAGGTAGGACTGCGCGCGCTCGTTGCCCGGATCGGCCTCCAGCGCATGCTGCCAGGCCTGTACCGCCTTCTCGGTCTCTCCCAGCTTGTGGTGCGCGTTGCCGAGATTGGTCCAGGCTGCGCTGACGTCGCAGTGGCGCCCCACCGCTTCCTTGTACATTTGGATGGCGGCTTCGTAGTTCTCCTGGAGGAAGAGCGCATAGCCCAAGTTGTTGTAGGTCGCGCCCAACTCGGGATCCAACTCGAGCGCCGACTCGAAGGCGTTCTGCGCTTCCTCATGCCGATTCAGTTCGGTCAGAGTGAGTCCCAGGTTGTTGAACGCCTGGCTGAACTGGACGTTGCGATCGATCGCTTTCTCGAAGAGACCGCGCGCGGTCTCGAATTCACCCGCGTGGTAGGCGCTCACTCCGGCATTGTTGAGACGGCGCGCCTCCTCCTTGCGCTGGCGTTCCTCTTCGGCCTGCGCGCGCTTTCTCTGATCCTCGAAGAACTCCGAGATCTCTCCGTGGCTTTTCTCGATGCGCTCACCCATGGAGCTTAGCTCTTTGGTTTCGCTTTCGATCTGGGAGATGCGCTCGTTCTGCTCCTCGCGCCAGCGGCTCAACTCGCCCGAACGCACTTCGCTGGATTCCTCGAAGGCCTTGCGCAGAGACTCGGACTGCGTTTGCACTTCTTCCTTGAGCGAGGCGATCGACTGCTCCAGCGATTCCTTGAGGGATTGCAGTTGCTCCTTCAGCAGTTGCTCCGCGCTGTCCTTTTGGTCCTGCAGAGATTCCTGCACGGCGGACTTGTAGCCCTGGGAATCAGCTTCCGCTTGCTTGCTCAGCGCCTCGTCCAGGATCTCCCGTACGCGGGAGGCGAATGCGTCGTTGACGCTCTCGTCGTGTTCGCTCAGCGCCTGCTTCAACTTCTTCTCGAATTGGTCCACCACCGTCTCGATGATAGCCCTTGTATCCTCGCTTGGAGGCTGGCTCGCGTCCGGGGCCGAGGTCGGGTTCGCGCTCCCGCTCGCATCGGAATCCGTGCTGCCATCAGATGGGCTTTCCCTGCGCAGCTCGACGTACTTGGCCAAGGACTCCTGAAGCACCTCGGAAAGCCGCGCTGCGAGAGAATTCTCCAACAGCTCTGCCCGCCGGGAGACAGTCTCCTCGAGCTCGTCGGCATCGAACTTGGTGCCTCCCAGGCCGCGCAATTCCTCGATCTTGGCCGCGAGGATTTCTTCCATGGCCCCGCGCAGGATGGATTCCAGCTGGCCCCTCTCCTTGCTGAGCCGGTGCTCTACCTGATCCACCACTCCGTCGAGCCCGTCCGCCAGGCTGCCGCGCCAGGCCGCGTCCTGGCTGCGAGAGCTTTCCTTCACCTCGTCCACCAGACGGTCCGTGGCGTGCGCCAGCCCTTCCAGGGCCTGAAGGACTACGCGTTCGGTCGCGGGGGACTCGCTGCTCGCGCCCGGATCTTTGTCCTCAACCGTGGTTGCTTGGTTGTTGCTCTCGTCGTACATGTCGGCTTCCTCTTTTGACTAGAGTGTGCTCACGCGAGAGAGCACCGCGCGGTACTCCCCAGCGAGATCACTGAGATAGCGGCCGTAGGCCTCCGTGGCCCTCTCGCGGGCGCGTTCACCGTATCGTTCACTCTCGAAGAGTCTCTCGTACCGGGCATGGCATTCGGCGTGACGTTCCATGCGCTGCGCGCACTGGGCCATGCGCCACTGCAACTCTTCCTCCCAGAAGTCCTCGGCTTCGTCCATCACCGCGTGCAGGATTGCTTCGGCTCGCGTACAGCGATCCAGACGCAGGTAGGCATCCGCCAAAAGACAAGCTCTGCGCAAGCGGGCTTCGCCTTCTGTTTTGGTTTCACTGAGGAGGGTGGCCGCCTCTTCCACTCGATCGCGCTCGAGCAAGATGGCGCCGAGCTTCAGGCGTGCCTCGGCATCGTCGGGCTTGGTCTCGATCCGTTGACGGAGCGCAGCGCTCTTGTGTTCGAGCCGTTCGATCCGCCAGCGTCCCACCATGGAATAGACTTCCGTCCACTCCAGGCCCTCTTTGGTGAGGCCCCCGAAGATGCTCTGCGCCTCCTGTTGCCGGCCCACGTGCTTGAGACCTCTGGCCAGTTCGCTGCCCAGACGGACGCGGTCCTCCCCTTGGGCCGTCTCGAAGGCCTGGCGCAGCACGGCTAGACTCTCGTCCCTGCGGCCCTCCTGCCGGTACGATTCGGCCTGCCGCAGGATGAAGTTGATGTGTCCGAAGCCGCGTCGGGTCGCCGCGGAGAGACGGGTGTTCAGTTCGTGTTGCCGCTCAGGCGGGAGAGCACTCGGCTGAGGCAGAGCGTCAAAAGCTTCTTCGACCTGGCCGGCTCTCAGCAGAAGGTCGTGCTGGATCAGTCGCAGTTCTCCGTGCTCCGGCGCATCTGCGAGAAGCGAGTTCGTGATTGCGAGCGCCGACTCCACGTCGAGCTCTTCGTGCTGAAGCGCCTGCCACAGCAGCTCGGCGGCCTCGTCTCGTTCACCATCCTGTCCCCTGAACTGCGCCAAGCCCATGAGCAGGCCCCAGTGGGAGGGCACACGCTGCTGGAACTCCTCCAGCATGGCGCGCCTCAGTTCCACCGGATAGTTCGGGTTGGTGGACAGAGAAGCGACGAGCTCCGCCGCCGCATTCACCTGCTTGTCCGCGAGCAGGATGCGAGCGCTGGTTCTCTGCGGCAAGAGCTCCACGGGATACTCCTGAGCGATCTTGCGCAGCTCGGCGAGCACGCGCCGGATCTCGCCCGTGTTCTGGCCGTAGAGGCGGGTCAGAATCTGGCATGCCTCTTCCAGCCGGCCCGCATTCCGTGCGGCATGCGCTGCGGTGTAGAGGAGCGAGAGGGTGGCGGAGGGGCTCTCCAGTTCACCACTCAAATCGGCCAACACACGGTCGGCAGTGTTGGAGTCGAGGCGCAGCGCGCGTTCATAGGTGCGCGCGGCTGACTCCGGATCGCGGAAACGCCGGTCGAAGTTGGCGACGAGAAGGAAGTGAGTCGCGCTCGCCGCAGGGAGTGCCAGGAGTGCGTCGAGTTGGGTCGCGACATTCGCTGACAATTCGCGGCCCAGTTCGGCAGCCTTGCAGAAGGCGGGCACTGCGAGATCGAGATCGTCCCCCGCGGCCACGCCCAAGAGGTAGCGCGCCCGGGCATTGCCCGGATCGCTCTCCAGCAGCCCCTGAAGAACCTCGACCGCCTTGGACGGCGTGCCTTCCGTTTCGTTCAACAGCAGCTCGATGTGCGCCACCGCGTCATCCACCTGTCCCTCGTCGAGGAGTACGCACGCCTGCAAGAGGCGCAGGTCGGCCAGGCTCGCGGAGTCGATTTCCGCAAGGAGGGCACGCTTCACGAGCTCATCGAGTTGGGCGAAGCGTCCGATGCCGTACAGGGCTTCGCCGTAACCGAGCCACAACGAGGACGACTGTGGAGCATCGGCCAGCAACTGCTCGAAACGCTCGCTCAGCTCCTGAATCCGCTCGGGCTCGGCCCGCAGCGCGCGGACCAGACACCGCTCGGCCTCTTCGTGTTCTTGGGCTTCCCACAGCAGATCGAAGGCGGCCAGGTTGAGCTCCGCGTCTTCAGGGCTCTGCTGCAGCGCGCGCCGCAGTCGATCCAGGACCTCCTCGGCGAGCTGCGGCCGAGCCATCAGTAGGATCTGGAACTCGGGCACCGCTCGCTCGACCCTGCCGCAGCTCAGAGCAGCGCAGGCCATCGGATAGCGCAGCAGTTGCGTGGCGCCGAGTTCCTTGTCCGCGCGATCCAGAATGGAGAGCAGGGTCTCGCTGTACTCTGGCATCTCGTCAAGCTGCGTCACGACGTCATCCGCGGTCCACTTCAGGTCCTCGGGGTTGTGACGCAGGAGGCCGTCGAGAGCTTCGCTCAAGAGCTCGGTCTCACCGGCGGACAGCGAGGGCTTGAGCATGGCGGAGAGCAGTCGGGCCGAAGGATGAACGCGTTGCAAACAGGTGCGGGTGACCGCGAAGAGCGCGCTCGCGTCCTCCTCCTTCTCCCACAATTCGGCCAGGGTGTCGTTGGCTCCTCGCTGTTGACCCAGACGGGCGTAGATCACCGCCTGCAGCGCGGCGAGTTCCAGACGCTCCTCGTCCGACCATTCAGGCAAGACCTGTTCGATGGCGCGAATGACCTTGTGCAGGGAGTGCTCGTCCTGATCGGGAATCTCCGTGGTGTGCTGCACCGCCGCCGCCAGGTCCTTGGCCTGCAGCGCGGCCTCGGTCAGTAGATAGGCCATCTCGGTGGAGGCCTTGGAATTTTCCTCTCCCTCACCCATGAGCGCGCGCAGCTCGCCGACATCGACATCGCCCTGGTTCTGTAGCTTCTCGATCAGCTTGGACACGCTGGAGTACCGGCGCATCACCACGAGCAAACGTAATTGAAGCTTCCAGAGGGGGACGGCAGAGGAGGCGTCGATCGACGCGGGCAGGTTCTCCAGCCGCTGCAGGATCTCCGTGCGCGATTTGGGATCGGCATCGGCCGCTTCCCGGAAGAAATCCGCAGCTTCCTCACAGGAACCAGCGGCCAGCGAGAGTTCGGCCAAGGCCTTCAGCCAGGCTCCCTGGTGCTCGTCGGGCACCTTCTGTTCGCGCAGCGTTTGGAGCAGCGCCGGGGCCGTTTCGGGGCTGGCGGCCCGGATCAGGGTCTGACAGGCCTGCTGCACTCTCTTGGCCTGGAGTTGGGCCAGACCGGTTGCGGCCAGTAGCTCGGCGCAATGCGCATGGGCCGTGAGTTCGGATTCGCAGAGACTCGCCAGGCGTTCTCCCTCTTCGGAGGCGGCAGTGAGCAGCTCGCGCGCACGGGCCGCAAACTCCTCGGGCCGCTTTTGGGCATGCGCGACGGCCAGTTGCGCGTAGAGGCTGAATTTCAAGAGATCGGAAGAAGAGGTCGGAGCGAGTCCGGAATGACGGATCTTCAGCTTTTGCCGGTACTGTTCCAGTGCCTCGTCGTCCAGCTTCTGGACCACGGCGAAGGTGGATTCCGTATCCTCCCGCGAGAGATAGCGGTCGACCAGGAACTCCGCCAAGGGGAGAATCGGTTCGTTTTCGAAGCGCTCCTGCACGGCGTCCAGTACGCGCGCGCGACTGTCCGGAGCGGTGCGCAGGAGGTTCTTCAGCCAACGCAGTCCGCTGACGTGGTCCCCCAGGTCCAGGGCCACGTTGGCGGCTTCATACTGGTAGTGTGGTGTATCGGGGTTCTTCTTGGCCCACGATTCTAGCTGCGAAAGGGCTTTTTCCAACTGCCCCTTCTCGCGCAAACCTTGGATCTTGCGAAGATTTTTCTCGAGATTGCGATCCATGGTGCTCCCCACGCGAACTCGTAGCCTCGTAGCGCGGATCCTTCCGCGCTGAACCCCAGACGACCCCCAGAGAGCGAAAGTCGTACCAATTCACCTCAACGAAGCCGGATTCGCCGTTCGAGTCCACCTCGGGTCCAATGGCACGTGGGTTTCAGCGGGAGGCCAGCTGCGTCTTCGCGCCAGACGCGAGGCTGACCGCCACACTGGCGCTTCGGGCGCTCTCGTTGCGGTTCACGTCGCGTGCGGCAATCTGGTACCAGTAGCTGTGCCCCGGCCTCACACTGCGGTCCAGTAGCGAATTGGTGGTCACCGGATCGCTACTGAGCGGAGAATAGCCGCCGTGGGGTGATTCGCTGCGATATGCAATGTAGCCACGGAGATCGGAATCGACGGTGTTGGCGGCCCAGCTGAGGCTGACCCCTTCTCCCGGGACCAGCTGCGCCGTCAACTCGACCGGAACGGCGGGTGGGTTCGTGTCCAGCTTGGGACTGGTTCCCGCCGTCTCATTGCCACAACCCGTGAAAAGTATTGCCAAAAGGACGATTACACCCAGGAGGATCAAGGGAGCTCGTCGGGAAATCGCCATCGCAAAAAACCTCGGATTCCAGATTCAGTTGCCAACTCAGGGCTGTGTCATCGTTCTGGACCGCCGGATCACCGGCCCACTGGCGCGGAACGGCTCCTCGGTGGCAGCAGCGCCGCTGTGTGCGCACCCTGCATAGGCAGTGCCAGATGGACGGCGGGGAGCTGGGGCCGCCCTCGGGCCCGGCCTCGGGACAAATGGACCAAAGTGGTTGTTGACAATGAGTTAGATGAGGGGTATCCCTTGAAGGGCGGTGTGAGGACTTCGCTCACGCCACCGGGGCGTTCTGCCCTGGGCCCAATGCCACTTCACTCCACGGGTGTTCCCATGACTAAACAGGATATCGTCGAGGACATCGCACTGCGGACCGGATTGACCAAGAAGGAGGTGGCGGAAGCGGTCGAGCTCTTTCTGAAGAGCGTGGGCACCGCTCTCGCCGAAGGCAAGCATTTGGAGATCCGAGGTTTCGGCACCTTCAAAGTGAAACAGCGCAAGGCGCGCATGGCGAGAAACCCCCGCACGGGCGAGGCGGTGCCGGTGCCCGAGCGCCGCGTTCCGGTATTCAAGGTGAGCAAGATGCTCAAGGACCGGGTCGCGCTGACCTAGCCCGCTCGAGATCGACCGAGCGCGGGTGATTTTCGTCACGAAGCCATGAAGAGTATCGATCTACGCAGTGACACGGTCACGCGGCCCAGCACCGCGATGCGGAAAGCCATCGCCGAAGCGGAAGTCGGCGACGACGTCCACGGTGACGATCCCAGCGTCAATTCGTTGCAGGAGAGAGTCGCGCGCGAGCTGGGCAAAGAGGCCGCTCTCTACGTTCCCAGCGGCACCATGAGCAATCAGATCGGGGTGGCGCTTCACACCCAGCCCGGCGACCAGCTCATTCTGGAAGCTGAAAGTCACATCTACAATTACGAGGCTGGTGCTCCCGCCGCTCTCTCCGGACTGTGGCCGACCTTGGTGCCCTCACCCAGCGGGGCGCCAAAGTGGAGCGAGATCGAGAAGCGCATCGCGCCCAAGAACGCGCACAATCCGCGGCCCTCTTTGGTCTGTCTGGAGAACACCCACAATCGCCACGGTGGTACGATCGTTCCTCTGGAGTGCATCGATGAAGTTGGCCGGGGGTGTCACGATAGAGGCTTGAAACTGCACCTGGATGGAGCGCGCCTCTTCAATGCCTCGGTCGCCACCTCGATTCCCTTGGCGCGTTGGTGCGAAAACGTGGACACGGTCTCGGTGTGTTTCTCCAAGGGACTCGGGGCTCCCGTGGGATCCTGTCTGGCGGGAAGCGAAGCGGAGATCGCCCAGGCTCAGCGGCTGCGCAAGCGTTTCGGTGGAGGCATGCGGCAGGCGGGCATTCTCGCCGCGGCCTGTCTCTATGCGCTCGACCACAACTTTGCCCGCTTGAGAGAAGATCACGCCAATGCGCGCCTGATCGCCGAAGGCCTGGATCATCCGCGGATGAGCATTCCCTCCCTTCCACAGACCAACATCGTGCTCGTGGACGTGGATGAGGAGATCGGTGCCGAGCGTCTGCTCTCCCTGCTCGCCGAGCAAGGCGTGCGCGCGGTGGCCTTCGGTCCCAGCCGCATCCGGCTCACGGTCCATCTGGATGTCAGCCGCCAGGACTGTGAGCGCGCCCTTTCCATCCTGAACGGGCTCTCGCTCTAGTCTCGCCTCGAAAGGATTTGCGGTGAAGATCATCATCGTCGGGGCGGGAGCCGTGGGCTCGATCGTCGCAAAACGCCTCAGCCGGGAGAACCACGACGTCACCCTCATCGAGGCGAGCGAAGCGGTGGTGGCCGAGGCGCAACAGCATCTCGACGCGCTCGTGATCCAGGGCAACGGGGCGACGATTCCCATGCTCAAGGAAGCGGAGGTTGAGAAAACCGACATTCTCATCGCCGTCACCGACGTGGACGAAATCAACATCCTGGCCTGTCTCACCGCGCATCGTCTGGGAGTACCCACCAAAGTCGCCAGAGTTCGCAACGAGGATTACTATGCCGGCGAATCCTCGTGTTTCGAGGAAATCAGCCACCTCATCAATCCCGACCGCGAAGCGGTGAACGCCCTGTTCGAACTCCTGCAGAAGAAAGCCGCCACCGACATTTACGAGTTCGCCGACGGCCGCGTGCAGGTGGTCGGCGCGCGCGTGGGCAGAGGGGCCTCGGTCGAGGGAAAGAGCTTGATCGAGATCGAGAGCGAACTCGGTGCGCGCTGGGCGCTCGTGGCATCCATCACGCGCGCGGGCAAGACCATCATTCCCTGTGGCGAAGATCTTCTCCAGGAAGACGATCAGGTGTTCATCGTGGGCCGGCGCGGCAAGATCGAGGAGGCTCTGCAGTACCTGGCTCCGCCCACCGCTCCCATCGAGGCGGTGATGATCGTAGGCGCCAATCCAATCGGAGTGAGCCTGGCTCGCATGCTCAGCGACAACGGCATCGCGGTGAAATTGTTGGACAGCAACTCCGAGTTGGCACACCGAGCGAGCACGAAGCTGGAGAATACCCTGGTCCTTTTGGGAGATCCGACCGACCTGGAATTCCTCGAGAGCGAGGGCCTGGCGGAGATGGATGGGTTCGTGGCCCTGAGCGAAGATGACGACATGAATCTCATGGCGAGCCTCTTGGCCCGCACCCACGGTGCGCACAAGACCATCGCCCTCATTCGTCAACCAAACTACGTGCCTCTCCTTTCGACCATCGGCGTGGATGCGGCAGTCTCGCCGCGTCTTTCCACTGCGGATGCTATCATGCGCTACTTCCGGCGCGGGAATTTGCTCAGCCTTACCTCACTCAAGGAGAACGACGCCGAGATCGTGGAGCTACAGGCAACGGAACATTCCAAGGTGACGGGGATCCCGCTCGCCGAGGTGGAATTCACGAAAAATGCTCTGCTCGGCGCCATCATCAAGCCCTATCAGGTGGTGATTCCTCGTGGGGGTGACGTCATCGACCCTGGCGACAAGGTGCTCGTCTTCGCACTACCTTCCGCGGTGAGTGCGGTACAGAAGCTCTTCTAGGACGGCGAACTTGAATCCACGCGTGGTCCTTAGAGTTCTGGGTCTGCTCGTGTTCGCCACGGGCGTGGCCATGGTGCTTCCGCTGTGCTGTGCTCTGATCTACCACGAGGAGGAGGTCAGGGTCTTTCTCCTCAACGGACTACTTGGAGTCGTACTGGGGGGAGGGCTGGTCCTCTTGGGGAGGGGCCGGCACGAACTTGGCACCCGCGACGGCTTTCTCATCGTCACTTTCGGCTGGATCCTGGTGGCCCTGATGGGGGCCCTGCCGTTCTGGTTGAGCGGTTCCATTCCCAGTTTCAGCGACGCATACTTCGAGTCGATGAGCGGGTTCACGACCACCGGCGCGAGCATCCTCACCGACATCGAAGCCCAGTCCAATTCCATGTTGCTGTGGCGGTCGCTCATCCAGTGGCTCGGGGGAATGGGCATCGTCGTGCTGAGCCTAGCCATCCTTCCCATTTTGGGCATCGGCGGCATGCAGCTATTCAAGGCCGAGGCGCCCGGACCCACTCCGGACCGTCTCACTCCGCGCATCAAGGAGACGGCAAAACTGCTGTGGGGGGTCTACGTCTTGATCTCGGCAGCCGAGGTCCTCGCGCTCATCCTGAGCGGGCTCTCTCCTTTCGATGCCCTCTGTCACACATTCACCACCATGGCCACCGGCGGATTTTCCACCCGCGACGCTTCGGTGGCGGCGCTGCACAACCCGGCGGCCGAGATCATCATCATCGTGTTCATGTTCATCGCGGGCGCCAATTTCTCGCTGCATTTCTCTGCGCTGCGGGGTCGGCTGAAAAACTACTTTCGAGACGACGAGTTCCGCACCTACCTCGTCGTCATCCTCGTGGCCGCCACCGCGGTCTTCCTGTCGAATCTCCACCTGACCGATTTCAGCTTTGGACGCAATTTGAGAGGAAGTTTTTTCCAGGTCGTTTCGATCATGACGACCACCGGGTTCTGCACGGAGGACTACGCGAAGTGGGGGAGCATGCCGCAGTACCTGCTTCTTCTCTTGATGTTCATCGGCGGGTGCGCCGGCTCTACGGGGGGAGGAATGAAGAACGCCAGGTTCTTGATTTTCATCCGCCACGCGAGCAACGAACTGCGGAAACTGCTGCACCCGCGAGCGGTGTATACCATCCGTTTCAACAAGAGCGCGGTGCCGCCGGACATCGTGACCAACATCATGGGGTTCATCCTCCTGATGATGATCATCACCACCCTGGCTACTTTCTGCATGACCGTGGTGGGGCTCGATTTGGTTTCCGCTTTCGGGAGCGTTGCCGCGACTCTCAACAACATCGGACCCGGAGTGGGAAGCGTGGGACCCACCAATAATTTCTCTCACGTACATGTGGTGGGAAAATGGGTTCTGACTTTCTGTATGCTAGTGGGGAGGCTCGAACTCTACACGGTGCTCGTTTTGTTTGCTCCGGAGTTCTGGCGCAAACACTGACCGGATTGGAGCGGAGATGGATCTGCGCATCGGCTTGGCCCAATGCAATCTCAAACTGGGCGATCTCGAGGCAAACATGGCAATCCACGAAGAGTGGATCCGCCGCGCGCGCAAGGAGAGAGTGGACTTTTTGGTGTTTCCCGAGCTCTCCCTCACGGGGTACCTGCTGCAGGACATGGTGGGAGACCTCGCAATGGGTGTTGACGACCCTCACCTGAAAGGTCTTGCGCGTACGGCGCGGGACCTATCGCTCTGCGTGGGTGGCATCGAGGAATCGGAGGAACACGCCCAGTACATCGCGTCCTTCTATCTGGAACAGGGCCAGGTGAAACACGTGCACCGCAAGGTCTATCTGGCGAGTTATGGAGTGTTCGACGAGGCGCGATTCGTCGGGGCTGGCTCCAGTGTGGTTGCCGCCCGCACCCGGCACGGCCGCATCGGCTTCTCCATTTGTGAAGACTCCTGGCATCCTTCGTTGGTGACCACTCTGCTTCTCGACGGAGCGCAACTCGTGGTGGTTCAGACCGCCAGTCCGGTGCGCGACTTACGCGAAGGGGAGATGCCCCAGAACGCGCGAATCTGGGTGGACACTCTACGTACCTACGCCCGGCTTTACGGTTGCTACATCGCATTCTGCAATCGGGTGGGCAGCGAGGACGGTCTGGTGTTCTGGGGACGCAGTGTGCTTTTGGGTCCCGACGGTGAGGAAGTGGCGGCGGGTCCCCTCTACCAAGAGGAACTCGTCGTGGGCGAGGTGGACTTCGAGAGAGTGCGCCAGGCGCGACTGAGCAATCCCATTCTGCGGGACGAGAAGATCGAACTCACCCGGCGCGAGCTGGGTCGGATCGCGGCAGCGCGGAGCCTGACTGCCACTTCTAAGGAGGCGGCCGAAGAGCGGAGGGATGAAGAGTGACACGCCCTCCCGAGTCCTCCTCGAATCTCCCGCGAGACAGCCAGCGCAACGGCGATTCTTTGGGCGCGCTGGAACTCCAGTGGGACGCAGCGGTCGAAGTGCTCACCGCGGGACTGCGGCAAGAGGTTGAGCGCGCGGGGTTCTTCAAGGTGCTCCTCGGTCTCTCGGGAGGCATCGACTCCGCCCTGGTGGCGACGCTTGCGGCCCACACCTTCGGAGCGGATAAGGTCTTGGCTGTCCTGATGCCCTACGCCAGCAGTTCGCCATCGAGTCTGGAGCACGCGCGCTTGGTGGTGGATACCCTTGGCATCGAATCGCAGCTCGAAGAGATCACCCCGCAGGTCGACGCCTATTTCGCCAGCCACCCCGACGCCGACCGCACACGACGGGGCAACAAAATGGCGCGTGAGCGCATGACCATCCTCTACGATCTGAGCCAGGTGCGGCACGCTCTGGTCCTGGGAACCTCCAACAAGACCGAGCTTCTGCTGGGTTACTCGACCATTTACGGTGACAGTGCCAGCGCGGTGAACGTCATCGGCGACCTCTACAAGAGTCAGGTCTTTGCGCTTTCCCGGCACCTACAAATCCCCGAGGTGATCGTGAACAAGGCGCCCAGCGCCGACCTCTGGCAGGGACAGACCGACGAGGACGAGTTGGGCATGAAGTACGCGGAGGTGGATCGCCTGCTGCACGAGATGGTCGACCGGAGGCAGCGACGCGAGGGGCTATTGCGGGCGGGCTTTTCGCCCCAGCTCATCGACCGGGTGAGTTCGCTGATGAAGGCTTCACAGTACAAGCGCAAGCTGCCCGTGATCGTGAAGCTGAGCAATCGCACCGTGGACAAAGATTTTCTCTATCCGCGCGACTGGATGGGGTAGGCGACGTGTTGACCCTGGTGGCGACTCCGATAGGAAACCTCGAGGACCTTTCTCCCCGCGCCGAGAGGGTCCTGCGCGAAGCGGACCAGATCTACGCGGAAGACACCCGTCATACCGGCCGACTGCTCGCGCGCCTGCAGATCAAGACGAGGCTGCGCTCGTGCCACGATCATAACGAGGAGCAGAGGGCACGCGAGATCCTCGAGGGACTGCGGGCGGGCGAGAAGATCGCACTGGTGAGCGATGCCGGGACCCCGGGCATCGCCGATCCCGGTTTCAAAGTGGTGCGGGCGGCGCTGGCCGCCGAGCTCGAGGTCAGCATGATTCCCGGGCCGTCCAGTGTGATCATGGCCCTCGTGCTGAGCGGATTTCCCAGCGATCGCTTCGTTTTCGACGGCTGGCTGCCCCGACGCAGCGGCCGCCTCGTTCGCCAACTCGAGAGTTACGAGCGGGAGGAGCGAACCGTCGTCCTCTTGGAATCCAGCCACCGTTTGCTCAAGAGTCTCCCGCAATTCGCGAAGATCCTCGGGGATCGTGAGCTGGCCGTTTGCCGGGAGATGACCAAACTCCACGAAGAAGTCCGGCGCGGCAGCGCGGCCGATCTCCTAGCTCACTTCGAAGAATACCCGCCGAAGGGGGAGCTTGTCCTGGTCTTGGCTCCCGCCTCTGCTTGACAGCAACGGCGAGGAAGGGTTGACTGCCTCCGTGAGCAAGTTCGACATGCATCAGACCGTGCGCGGCTGGATTCAGCCCGTGGTCCGCGTTTTGGATGCGGCCGGTTTTTCACCCACCTTCCTGACTTTCGCCGGCCTCTTTTTGAATTTCGGTGCGGCCGCCATCGTTTACCGGGGCCACCTCTTCTGGGGTGGTCTGGCATTCCTTTTGGCCAGCGCCTTCGACATGCTGGATGGCTCCTTGGCGCGTCGCCAGAACCGTGCCTCTGAGCTCGGGGCCTTTCTCGATTCCACCTTCGATCGGCTCAGCGAGACCGCGCTCTTTCTGGGCTTGCTGCACGACATGCGGATCCACACCTACACCCTGCCCTGGCTCACGGAGTTGACCCTGCTCGCCCTGGCCGGATCGCTCATCACCAGTTATGCGCGCGCGCGGGCGGAGGGACTCGGCCGCGAGTGCAAGGTGGGCTGGTTGGAACGGCCCGAACGCATCCTCCTTTTGGGACTCGGTCTGATCCTCGGCCGCACCGCGACAGGTTTCGTCGTCTTCGCGCTGGCTTTCCTCACCTGGATTACCGTCATCCAACGCATCGCCCACGTGTGGCGCCAGCTCAACGGGCCGCCGGACGGAGAGTCGCCGTGAGCAGGGGCCCCGGCGTTTTGGTGAGCTTCGAGGGGGTAGAGGGCTGCGGCAAGTCCACGCTATTGAACTCTCTGGCGGATCAGCTGAAAGCTCGGGGATACGAGTTGACGGTGAGCAGGGAGCCGGGGGGCACGGAGGCGGGCGAACGGATCCGGGACCTCGTCCTGGACACGCGACACGCCCAACTGAGCGCTCTCAGCGAGCTTTTTCTCATGCTGGCGGCGCGCGCCCAGCTGGTCGAGGAGGTCCTGCGGCCCGCGCTCGCGCGCGGGAAAATCGTCCTTTGCGACCGCTATGGTGACGCCTCCTGCGCCTACCAGGGCAAGGGAAGGGGCTTGGGCATCGAGCGCGTCGAGGAGCTCAATCAACTGGCGACCGGGGGACTGGAGCCCGATCTCACCTTTTTGGTCGACCTGAGCCCGGCCGAGGGACGCGCGCGCATGGGCGATCGCCTACGGGACCGCATGGAACGGGAAGAATCGGAGTTTCACGAGCGAGTCCGCGCAGGCTATTTGGAGCTGGCCGACCGCCACCCCGAGCGCTTCCGGGTCCTGGACGGCATGCTTTCCAAAGAGGCTCTGCAGGCGGAAGCGTGGACCCACTTGAAGGAAAAACTGCCCAAGCCGGGCGCTTGATCCCCCGAAGCTCCCCGCGCTTCCCCGAGGCTCCCCGGCGCGGACCCCGAAGCTTCTCGCGCGGAACACATATTGCTGTCATTCGTACAAGCTCTTAACGTGAGCTTGCCGCTTCCGCAGGCATATTCCTCCGTTTTCGCAGCGTTTTCCTCGGCGTATTCACCAGTCAGGGGACTTACATGAAGCTCAACCGCAGCAAACTCCTTCTCGTCGTATCGGTCGTCGCCGTGCTCTGCACCGGGTTCGTGCTCGGAGCCGCGGCAGGACGGGGAAAGAGCGATCAGGGAGATCAGGATTCGCAGAAGAAAACGGTCACCCGAAGTCAGGAATACTACGACAGCCTCGAACTCTTCGGCCGCGTCTACGAGCGCATCACCCGGAATTACGTGGACGAGCTGGATCCCCAGGACCTGATCAATTCGGCAATCGACGGCATGCTCGACCAGCTGGACGCGCACAGCCAGCTTCTGACGCCCGAGTCCTACGACGATCTGATGACCAGCACGCAGGGAGAGTTCGGGGGGCTGGGAATCCAGATCACCCTGAGAGACGGCTGGATCACCGTGGTCTCGCCAATCGAGGGAACGCCGGCCTATCTCATGGGAATCCAGGGCGGCGATCAGATCGTGGAGATCGAGGGCGAGAGCACAAAAGGCTGGAAGACCAACGATGCGGTGTCCAAACTGCGCGGTCCCAAAGGGACCGAAGTCACCATTGGCATCCGTCGCGCCGGCGAAGACGCGATTCGGCACTACACGATCACGCGCGACATCATAAAACTCGAGAGCATTCCCTATGTGTTCATGATCGACGATGAGCACAAAGTTGGTTACGTCCGCATCACGAACTTTGCCCGTACCACCGCCGACGAGTTGCGGACCGCGGTGGAGAATCTCGAGAAGCAGGGAATGCAGCGGCTCCTCATCGATTTACGTTTCAATCCGGGCGGACTCTTGACCGCGGCCAAGGACGTCAGTGGGTTCTTTCTGAAGCAGGGCGAGCTCATCGTCTACACCAAGGGTCGCTACATGCGGAACAACCTCAGCTACTACGCCACGGACCAGGACGAGGTCGACTGGAGCAAGACCCCCCTCTTGCTGCTCGTCAATGGTTCCTCGGCCAGCGCCAGCGAGATCTTCTCCGGCGCCATGCAAGACCACGACGTGGGCCTCATCGCGGGGCAGACGACCTTCGGCAAGGGCTCGGTCCAGACCGTCTTCGATCTACCGCCCGACAAGGCGCTCAAGCTGACGACCGCGCGTTACTACACGCCCAGCGGTCGTTCCATCCACCGCAAACGGACGCGGGATGGCGAACTCGTGAAGACGCACGCCGATTCCCTGGCGATGAAGGACAGTGCGGACAGCCTCTCGACCCAGAACGAGGAGGTCCCGCAGCATTCCGGCGAGGTCTACTTCACCGACATGGGCCGTCAGGTCTATGGCGGAGGAGGGATCACTCCGGACGTGGAGATCAAACCGACCATGCTCAGCGATGCCGAAGTGTGCCTCGAACGCGACGGGATCTTCTTCACATTCGCCACCGAGTATGCCGTCGATCACAAGACTCTGCCGAAGGACTTCAAAGTGAGTTCCGCGCTACTGGACAAGTTCTACGAGATGGCCAGCCAGCGCGAGAACCTGAAGAAGTATCTGAAGGAGTTCGACCTGAGCTGGAACCGCAAGCTCATGGATGACAATCTCGAATACGTGAAGACGGGAATCGTGCGCGAGCTACAGCGTCACTTCAACGGCTCGGAGGCGGCTTACCACGTGTCGATCAAGGACGATGGCCAGCTCTGGGAAGCGGTTCACATCCTGTCCCAAGCGAAGGACAAGCAGGACCTCTTCCGTCTGGCTGAAGAGTACAAGGCACGTAAGCTGGCCGAAGGCGAGAAGTCCGAGTCCACCGCCCAAGTCCACTGATTCCGCGGTGGACTCAGACTCGGCCGAAGCGAATCAGCGCTGGTTGAAGAGAGACTTCACGCGTCCCCAGGAAGAAGACTGCGTCGGCACCGGTGACGAGGCCAGGATCAACACCACGAGGTCGTTGTAGTCATTGTCGGTGTACTCAGGCGCGAAGCTTGCGGACAGTGGAAGTCCCGAGTCCAGGTCCTCCCAAGCCAGAATGTAGGCCGGCTTTCCGTAGAGGTAGGAGACGTTGTAGATGAGGCACTGCGGGTCTCCGCCCTCGGGGCCGTGAACCGTGCCGCTTCCGTCCGGCCCCACGTCATTCAGAGTACGATCGGTGTAGAACTTCTCGGGCTGTGGAGCGCCCTGGGCATCCTGGTCACCATTGGGGTCCAGCCAGAAGCCGAACTGCGTGGGAGAACTGAAGGTGACGGTCTTCGAATTCCCCGGCCCCTCGTCGCCGGTGAAAATGACGCCGTCGTTGAAACCATCGATGTCCGGGTAGCCGATCTCGTACCAGCCCATGGTATTGAACCACTGGTAGCCTGCGAGTTCCGTGACGATCAGATTGGTGAAATCCGTATCCTGCCAGTAGGGCTTGGGACTCAAGTCCGCGTCTCCGGGCAGATATCCCTCGTACATCGTGAGTACGTCCACATCACCGGGGGAGTAGCTCGAGGGGAACTGAGTACTCAGGAAGCCGTCGATGACATCCTGGAGGGGGACACCATCCCAGGAAGTGCCCCAGCTCACATCGAAGACCGCCGCGGCCGGAGCGCTGAAGAGAGTCAAAAGAAGCAGCGAGAAAAGAAGAGCGAAGCCGCGACTGCGGTGGTCCATGGACAGTTTCCTTTTCAGGAGACGAAACCAGTGCACTGGAGGCTGGATTCATCTCACGAGGAGCAACAGTTTCCGGCCGGGATCGAGGGGATCGCCCGCGGACGGAATGGTGTCAGGAATTTGACAATATTCTAGCATGGCTCGGTGGGAGGGGACAAGTGGGCCGATCTCCCTATTCCTCCGAGGTCCTCAGGGCGCCCGCCCGCGAGGATGACAGGCTCGAAAATCTGGAGTAGCCTCGCGCAGGAACGGGCCGAGCCCGTTCTTGCGCGTCCTGGGGGCAAGTCCCCGCAACTTCCGCGCGCCCTCGCGCGTACAGAGGCGAATCGTGTCCTCTTTCGACCCCATCCTCCGCTGCGCCCGTCTCAGCCAGTCCTATGGCGAGAAGAAGGTGCTCCACGAACTCGAATTCGAGGTCGGAGGCGGAGCCGTGGGTCTTTTGGGCCCCAATGGTTCGGGTAAGACCACGCTGCTTCGTACCCTCTTGGGGCTTTTGCCCGTGCCCCCCGGGTGCGCTCAGGTTCTGGGAATCGATCCGGGGCTTTCGCCTTTGGCCCTGCGCCGCCGCATCGGGCTGGTTCCGGAGAGCGAGTGCCTGGTGCCGGGCATGAATGCGGTGGAGCTCACGGGCTACGCGGGGGAACTCACCGGGATGAGTTCCAAGGACGCCATGCAACGGGCGCACCAGGTGCTTTACTACGTTGGCCTCGGCGAGGCCCGGTACCGGGATTTGGAGACCTACAGCCAGGGCATGAAACAGCGGCTCAAGCTGGCACAGGCCCTCGTCCACGACCCCGACCTCGTGTTCTTGGACGAACCCACCAACGGAATGGATCCACCGGGGCGCGAGACCATGCTCGCTCTCATCCGCGAGATCAGTCACGCCAAAGGGGTTTCCGTCGTCCTGAGCAGCCACCTTCTGCCCGACGTGCAGGAGACCTGCGACAGCGTGTTGATTCTCAAGGATGGTCGGCTGCGCTCTCAGGAAGCGGTGAGCCACGACCCTCTGCACGAGCATCTTCTTTTCGAAGTGCGAGGACGAGGTGACCTCGCAGCCCTCGGCGAAGAACTGCGGGTGCGAGGTCACGATTTCACCCCCATCCAGAACGGAATCCGCGTGCGCTTGAAGGAGGGGGTGGGTGGGCCCGAACCCATCTTGCAGACCGCTCTTTCGCTGCCCAATCCGGTGGAGATCCGGCATCTGATGCCGGCGGGGCGCACGGTGGAAGACTCATTTTTCGAGGCGATCGACTGATGCCGATTTACGAACAGGGCTACACCCGGTGGGAGGGGGAGATTCAGGCGCGGCCCATGCGCTTCTGGCCAATCCTTCGCCGCGGATTCCTCGCCGAGCTCAAGCGGCGCCGGACGCTGATTCTCTTGTTCTTGGCCTGGGCGGCCGTTCTCATTCGCGGGGTCGTTCTTTACGGAGACCTGCGGGCGGGGAGCTTGTTGCAGTCCTCGGGGCTGCTCAAGACGGGACTCAGCTTTTTCTATTCGGCGCTGAAGGGTCAGTCGGTCTTCGTCATCCTCTTCGTTCTGCTCTCGGGGACCGATCTCGTTTCCAAGGACCGGCGCTTCCACGCTCTGCAGATCTATTTTTCGCGTCCCTTGACGCCCAACGATTACATCCTGGGAAAACTGGGAATCGTGAGTGCCTTCGTGTTCGCGGTGAGCTTCTTGCCGGTTCTCTTGCTGTGGATCTTCGCGGTCGCGGTGAGCGTGCAGCAGGGCTACTTCGCGACGGTGTGGAGCGCCCCCTTGCTGGCCCTGTTCTACTGCGGCCTGTGGGCGGCCCTGGCCGGCCTCATGGTCCTGATGCTCTCTTCCGTTGCCCAGCGAAGCGCGATCATCGCGGTGAGCTGGGTCCTGTTGTGGGGACTCTTGGTGGTGGATGGGGTCACGCGAATTCTCAAGATGCTCACGGGCTGGTCCCTCTGGAGCCTCGTGAACGTCGACGCGAATCTCAAGCAGGTGGGCGCGTGGATCTTCGGCGCCGACCGTCCCCTGGGCTACCATCCTCTCCTCAGCGTCTTCGTGATCCTGGCGGTGGGTGCGATCTGCTATGTCATACTGCGCAAGCGGATCCGTCCGGTGGAGGTCGTGCTGTGATTCAGGCCCCGCCCACATCCCCGCCCGACACCTCCATGGTCGTGTTGAAAACACAGAACCTGTCCCGTTGGTACGGTCAGGTCATCGGGGTCAACGATCTCACGGTGGACGTGAGCCCGGGAGTGACCGGACTCTTGGGACTCAACGGCGCGGGCAAGAGTACTCTCTTCAAACTGATGGCCGGTCAACTGAAGCCGAGCGCGGGAGTGGTCCGCGTGTGCGGCCACGATCTCGCCCACTACCGCGGGCTCTACCGCTTGATCGGATTCTTGGCCGAGCCCGATGCGCTCTACGAATCGATGACCGGACGCGAAATGCTGGTCTATCTCACGCGCCTGCAGGGATTCACGAAGGACGAAGCGAACGACCGGACGCAGCGAGCGTTGCAGCGCACCCATCTGGTGGAGGCGGCGGACCGGCGCGTGAAGGGCTATTCCAAGGGCATGCGCCAGAAGATCAAACTCGCGCAGGCGCTTGCCCACGATCCGCAGATCCTCTTCCTGGACGAACCGTTCAACGGAATGGATCCGGTGAGTCGCAAGGAATCCATGGACCTCATCCGAGAGCTGGGAGCGGAGGGCAAGACGGTCATGGTCAGTAGCCACATCCTGCACGAGGTCGAGGCGATGACCTCGCGCATTCTGCTCATCCACCGCGGGCAGATTTTGGCGGACGGTGACATCGGCGAAATTCGCGATGCGATCGAGCGGCACCCGCATCGCATCGAGGTGCACTGTGATTCGCCGCGGGCCCTGGCCTCCGAGTTCATCTCGCTGCAGGACGTGCAGGGGCTGCGCGTGAGTTCAGAGAACGCACTGCTTCTCGAGTCGGATCTGCCGCGCGAGGTCTACCGCTTGCTGCCCGAGTTCGCCTTGCGCCCCGAAATGGGGGTCCGTTCGTGGACTACCCTGGACGACAATCTCAAGAGCCTCTTCGAGTACTTGGTGGAGGACGGCAGGTGAACGGAAGAGAACTCCAGGAAGCTTACGCCGACAAACCGCCGGCGACCCTCGAGCCCTCACTCACCATCGGTCTGGTGTACAACGCCGCGGTGAAGGAGCTGGTACGGCGCAAACGCCTCGTATTCTTGGGCATGGCCGTGGTCTTTCCCCTCGTGCTCACCATCATCTGGCGCTTCTACGGAACCGAAGAGATCTCGCCCACGGAGTTCTTCGCCAACATCGGCGGCCTGGTCTATCTCAAAGCACTGGTCTATCTGGTGAGCCTTTTCTTCGGAGTTCCCACCATCCACGACGAGGTGGAGGGAAGGACCATCACCTATCTCTTTACCCGCCCGCTCTCCCGTGGCGCAGTGTACGCCGGTCGCCTGCTCGCAGTGCAGAGTATCTCGGCCTTGGTGCTGACCGCCTCCTTGGCCGTATGTTTTCTGTTGATGGTGGTGGGCAATGCGCAGGCCATCAATCTCGACTTCATCGAGGTCTATACCAATTACTTCCTGGTGATCCTCTTGGCCGTATTCTGCTACACGGCTATCTTCGCGTTCATGGGTACCGTCTTCAAACGGCCGCTCATCTGGGGAATCCTTTACATCTTCGCGTGGGAAAGCACGGTTAGCGTGGCTCCGATGCGCTTGCAGATGTGGACCCTCGAGTGGCACCTGCGCAATCTCATCGTGAGCCGGCAGGACGTGCAGGCGTCGCTGACCGATTTCGTCCGGGGCCTGCTCTCCGTGGAATACAGTCTGCCCCTCTGGGGTTCTCTGTTCATCCTTCTGGGCGTGGTGACTCTCTTCACATTCCTCGGGGGGATGGTGTTCGGGCGCAAGGAATACGTGATCAACTGATGGTGCGCGGCGGGTTTCCCGCGTACCGGCGTTTGGGCCGGCGATTCTTCGCGCGGAGCGCCGAGGAACTCGCGCCAGATCTTCTGGGCTGCGCTTTGGTTCTCCGCGTCGGTGGGCTGACCCTGGCCATCAAGCTGGTCGAGGTGGAGGCCTATCTGGGGCAGGGAGAGGATCCCGCGAGCCACGCGTTTCGGGGTAAGACAGCCCGCAATCAGCAGATGTTCGCAACCCCGGGCCACCTTTACGTGTATTTCACCTACGGCATGCACTACTGCTCGAACGTGGTGGCAGAGAAGAAGGGTGTGGCAGGAGCGGTTCTGCTACGCGCCGGTGAAGTGTTGCAGGGGGCCGAGCTGATGGGTGCGCGCCGTGGGCGCAAGGGCGTGGAAATCGCGAACGGTCCGGCCAAGCTCTGCCAGGCCCTGGGCCTCGACTTGCGTCACAACGGTTTGGATCTCACTCGGGACGAGTTGGGAATTTGGCCCTTTGCCGCGCCGAAGCGCGTGGCTCGATCCAGCCGCATTGGAGTAAGAGAAGGAAGGGAGCTCCGTCTGCGTTTCTTCGACCCTGGGTCCCCCTTTATCTCCGGGAAACGAGGATGAATCTACCTTTGACCCCCGGTGGGAAGGGTTGGTACCCTACTTTGCTTCCGGACGTGACCGGCGAGAGAAATTTGCATCTCGCGCTCACGTCTCCACTTTTTCTTCGACCCCGTGAAAGTTTCAACCCAGAGGAGGGCAGATGCGACGCGCACTCCTGACTTCGCTTCTTCTTTTGACGATGCTCGTGCTCGGTGCCATTGCGGCGCCGGCCCAGGACATCGCCAAGCTGGAGAAGAACATCAGCACATTCACGCTGGACAACGGTCTCAAATTCATCGTGGTCGAACGCCACGATTCTCCGGTGTTCAGCTACGTGTCCATGTGCAAAGTCGGATCAGTGAACGAAGTTCCCGGCATCACCGGCTTGGCGCACATGTTCGAACACATGGCCTTCAAAGGCACCGATGTCATCGGTACCAAGGATTACTCCAAGGAGAAGAAGGCGCTCGACGCAGTGGACGAGGCGCAGGCTGCTTGGTGGCAGACCAAGCTGAAGGGCGCCTCCGACGAAGAGGTCGCGAAGGCCAAAGAGGCGATGCAGAAGGCCGAGCAGGCCGCCGACGAGTACGTGGTCAAGAACGAGTTCGGCAGCATCGTGGAGCAGGCGGGTGGCACTGGCCTCAACGCGTCTACCCAGTCGGACGTCACGACCTACTTCTACAATCTTCCCAGCAACAAGCTACAGCTGTGGGCCTATCTCGAGTCGCAGCGCTACATCCACCCGGTCCTCCGCGAGTTCTACAAGGAACGGGACGTGGTGGAAGAAGAGCGTCGTATGCGCACCGAGTCCAGCTCCTTCGGCCGCTTGCTCGAGGAGTTCATCACCACGGCCTACAAGGCGCATCCCTACGGGCAACCCACGGTCGGACACATGAGCGATCTCGAGGCCTTCACGCGCAAGGACGCGCTCAAGTTCCATGCGAAGTACTACGTGCCTGGCAACGTGGTCATGTGTTTGGTGGGCGACATCGACCCCAAGGAAGTGCAGTCGCTCGCGAAGAAGTACTTCGGACCGTGGAAAGCGGGTCCCGTTCCCGAGCCAGTCCGGACCGTCGAGCCTCCGCAAATTGCCGAGCGCACCGTGACTTTGAAAGATCCCGGTCAGCCTCTGTTGGTCATGGGCTATCACAAGCCCGCGGCCTCGAGCCCCGATGACGCGGCCTTCGACGTCTTGACCGAAGTTATGGCCAACGGGCGCAGCAGCCGCCTCTACAAGAAGCTCGTGAAGGAGGACCAGTCGGCCGTGAGCGTCGGCGCCTTCACCGGCTTCCCCGGACAGCTTTACCCTGGGCTCTTTCTCACCTTCGCCGTGCCCGCGAAGGGCTTCACCGCGGCCCAGTGCGAGAGCAGCATTCTGAAGGAATTCGAGAAGGCGAAGTCCGGCGACATCACCGCCGAAGAGCTCGAGGGAGCGAAAACGCGCCTGAAGGCCAACTGGATTCGCCAGGTGCGTTCCGACACCGGCATGGCGCGCACCCTGTGCAGCGCCCAGGTCATTCTGGGGGACTGGCAGAAGGCTCTGAGTTATCCCAGCGAGGTCGACGCGGTGACCCTGGACGACCTCCAGCGTCTGTGTAAGACCTACCTGATCGAGAAGAATCTGACCGTCGGAACCATCGTGACCGAGGAGAAGGGAGCCGAAGATGCGAGCTAGAGTAAGCCGGAGCCTATCGGCCGCGCTTGCCGTGGCCGTCCTCTTTCCCCTTTTGCTCGTTTCGAGCGCCACCGACGCCAGCGCGGCCAATCGGCCGTGGGAGAATTTCCACTACCCCGAATTGGGGAAAGTCCAGGTGCCGGATTACCAGCGACACGAGTTGGACAACGGCATGGTGATCTACCTCATGGAAGATCATGATTGGCCGCTGGTCGAAGGCCGGGTCCTGATTCGCACCGGATCGGTCTACGAGCCGGCCGCCAAAGTCGGTCTGGCCGAGATCGAAGGTGAGGTGCTGCGCACCGGCGGTACCGAGACCATCAGCGGAGACGATCTCGACGATTTGCTCGCGGGCATGGGAGCCTCGATCGAGAGTTCAGTGGAGGACACACGGGGCACCGTGAGCTTCTCCTTCCTGCGCAAGGATGCCAAGCGCGGGCTGGAGCTGGTGGGAGACATCCTGCAGCATCCCGCCTTCGAGGACGCCAAGATCGATCTGGCCAAGACCTCACAGCGCGCGGCCATCGCGCGCCGCAACGACGAGCTCATGTCGATCTTGCGCCGTGAAATTCCCAAGGCGATCTGGGGTCCCGATCACCCCTATGCGCGCAATACCGAGTACGCGACCATCGACGCGATCACGCGCGACGACCTGGTCGATTTCTACCAGTACTTCTACCACCCCGAGAACATGATGCTCGCGGTGTGGGGCGACTTCGATTCGAAGGAGATGCTTGCTCAGCTGAAGGACCAGTTCGGTGGATGGAAGAGGGTGGACAATCCCATTCCCGCCTTGCCCAAGGCCCCCAAGGAGGAGACACGCCGCGTACTGGTGGCGAACAAGGACGACGTAACCCAGAGCTGGTTCGCGGCGGGGCAAGTAGGCATGAAGATGGACGATCCCGATTACTATTCGATGATCGTGATGAATCGGATTCTGGGCGGAGGTTTCTCCTCGCGTCTGTTCAACGAGGTCCGAAGCAATCTGGGCCTGGCCTATACCGTGGGCAGCTCCGCCGGAGTTGGGATGGCGCACAAGGGTACATTCATGACCTACTGCGGAACCAAGAACTCCTCGGTGGACAAGGCCCTGGGAGCGGTGCTCAAGCAGGTGGACAAGATCCGTGAGTCCGAGGTGGATCAGGACGAGCTGACCAAGGCCAAGGAAGCCATGCTCAATTCGTACGTCTTCAACTTCGTGCGCAAGAGCCAGACTCTGACCCGCCTGCAGACCTACGAGTTCCTGGGCTACCCCAGCGACTTCCTGCAGCAGTATCCTGACAAAATCCGCGCGGTCACCGCGAAGGACGTGCAGGACGTGGCACAGAGCCGCATTCATCCCGAAGACTTCGCCATCGTCGCGGTGGGCAAGAAATCGGAATGGGACGGAGATCTCACCGAATTCGGCCCGGTAGAGGACCTGGACATCAGTATCCCCGAACCTGAGGGGCCCCAGTTCCCCGAGGCCACGGCGGAGACGATCGAGAAGGGCCACGCCATCATGGCTGCGGCACAGAAAGCGCTCGGAGGCGAAAAGCTCAGCAAGCTTTCCAGCCTCCATCGCCAGGACAAGGCCAACCTGAGCGTGCAGGGGATGAGCATCAACATCGGCCTGAATTCCTGGACGCTCTATCCCAGCAGTGCGCGCGTGGAGATCAGCATGCCCATGGGGAACATGGTGCAGGCGGTGTCCGCCGACGGGGCGTGGGCCAAGGGTCCGCAGGGTATGCAGGATTTGGGAGAGGAGCAGGCCGCGAAGCAACGGGAAGGAATCATCGAGGATGTCCACTATCTCGCGGGACACTTCGACTCCTTCCAGCTCCAAGCGCTTCCCTCCGAAATGGTGGGTGATACGAAAGCGGACGTCGTGCTGGTGTGGCTGAGCGACAAGAAATGGGTCAAGTTCTACTTCGATCCCAGCACGCACATGCCACTCAAGCAGGCGGACATGGCGAAGAACATGATCACGCAGGCGATGGGTCTGCAGGAATCGACTTTCAGCGATTGGAAGGATTACGGGGGAATTCTCTTCCCGCAGAAGGTGAACGTCACGCACGGTGGCGATCCGCTCATGAACGTCGAGACGCAGAGCATCGAGATCAACCCGAAGATCGATCCCTCGATCTTCGAAAAACCGCAGAGTTAAGAGTCTGCGCGCGTCGCATGAAAAAAGGCCCGGGACAATCGTCCCGGGCCTTTTTCGATCTTTAGTGCGAGCCGCCTCGAAGGCTGTCCCGGATTTTAAACGTGGTTAGCCGAACCGAGTGGCCAATAGGAGGCAGCCCGCAAGTTAGAGCATAGTTTACCCGCCTAGAGCTGGCTAGAAGAAATCGAGGCTTTCCCTGCGGCGCAATTGCAATCGCGGAACGCGCTTCCCGGCGGGAGCTTGCGGGGGAAGGTCGGCGAACTCAGCAACTTCTTTACTAGCAACATTTTGAGTAGAGCTGCCAAAGTGTCAGACGCTTGGCAGGCCGAAAAACTGTGAGAATTCGCGAAGGGGAAGGGCCTCGGCCCGTTCAGAGGGCGAACGGCCGGTCCGCGTAGCCCGCCGTCGTGCGCCCCAGGTAGGCGGCCAGGCTGGGGGCGAGCCGCAGTGCGTGGAGTTTGCTGGGCCAGGCCCCCGGCGCGCGGCAGCCCAGCCCCAAGAGAATCCCCTCTTCCTGCGGCTGGCACACCAAGCTTCCCACCGACGCCCTCTCCGCTTCGAAGCTGAAGCCCTCGCGGGCCAGGGCCAGCAGCTGCTCTCCGTTCTCGCTGCGAACGCCGAGGACCTCGAGCGTCTCTCCCTGGAGCACGCGCTCCACACCACGAAGGCGCAAGAGCGCCTCGCGCACCTCGTCGCGCCGCGCGACTTGCGCGCAGCGGAAGCGCAGGATCGCACTCTCGACCTCGACTTCTCCCGCGGTCGCGTGGGGAAGTCGTTCCCATTGGATGCACTCAGCTGCCGCGCGAGCGCACGCGACACCGGCCAGAAGCAGCAGTTCCCCGTCCTCGCGGGTCTCAAAGAGTGTGCGCAACTCGTCGTCCAGCTCCGCGGCTACCCTAGAGCGGGCCAGGGAATCCAGTCCTTCGGCGCGAGCGTGTTCGAGCAGGCGCCCGTCCACGCGCACGCGCAGTTGAGGCGCGAACTCCGTCACCGAAGGGGCGCGGATCGACGAATCCACCGTGTCCCGCGAGAGTACGCGGCCATGCACGGCCGGGCTCTGTCCGCACAGGGCCGAGTGGATGACCACATCGGGCAAGCAGGGAAAGGGCGGAACCAATTCGGACACGTGTCCTGGATCCCGCGCGGAACTGAGCCACGGCAACGCTTCTTCCCGCAGGAGGCGTTGGCTGAGTCCCGGTAGGAAAATGAGGAGCACCCGGCTCATGGCTTGCGGGCTTTCTCTGGCTTTTCGCGCAGGAAGTAGCGGTAGTGCCACGCCTCGGGGTGGTAGCCCTTGCTCTCGGCGGTTTCGGGGGGATAGCTCAGATCGAAGCCGTAGGTTTTTGCATGAACCTTCAGCCAGTGTCCCTCTTCGGTTTGCGCGAAGGAGGGATCGACTGCGTGTTTCAGGGCGACGTCGGCGAAGTCGACGGTGGTGCCGAGTTGGTGTTCGCTGGTGCCGGGAGCCGCCACCCAACGCTGATTCTCTCCGTAGCGTTCTTGGGCACGCCGGAAGAGCTCCTGCTGACGTTCGTAGGAACGGTACGCGCTCACCACGCGCAGCTGCACCCCGTCCTCTTTGGCCGCGTCGACCATCCGCAAGAGAGCCACGAGCGCTTCGCGGCGCAATCGCAAACCACGCCGGGAGGCTGGTGGCACCGGAATTTCCTGAAGCTCGTCGGGGACGAAATTCGCAGGGAGTGGGTGGCTCTGATCCACCGTGATCCGCGCCCCGGTGGAATCTGCGCTCGGCGTGCTTTTCTTCGACACTGCGCTGCTGTCGGGCGCCGTACGAGTTTGCAGAATCAACGCGCCCTGAAATTCCTCTGCCAGTACGCGGCAGCTGTCCAAGAACGCACTCCACTCTGGCCCCTTCGCCCAGCGCGAAGCTCTTCCCTCGCCGAGGGCGATGATCCGCGCCTCGCGCAACGGTTCCCGTTGCTGCAGCTGGCGCAGGACATCGGGAGTCTCGGGCAGGAAGACACAGGTGCGGCGCGCTTCAAAGGCGAGCACCGAGCTGTCGCAAAAGAACGGCGAGCCCGGCACGCCCGCATCCTGAAGCTCGCGTACGATCTTCGCGTCGGGATGGCGCACGGTGAGCGGCCAGATGCGCGCGTCGGTAAACAGGGTGGCGCTGGCTCGAGGGGGCACGAGCCAGGGGCCGAAGATCGCGAGCAGGCCGACGCAGAGGACGACCGCCGCCTGGAAGCTCTGCGCGAGCCGCGCCATGCCGCGGCCCACCCACAGGCACGCTACCGGAAGCAAAGGGAGCAGAGGACGGAATTCGGAGCTCCAGGGGGCGAGGATCGCAAAGACCGCGATTCCCAGGCATGCGTCCCACAGAGCGAGGCGAATGTGTTGCTTCGCTCCCCAGAGGGCCAGGACCACCAGAGGCCAGCTCAGCCAATGATTGAACTGCAAGAGGTGCATCTTGAGATGATGCAGGCCCAGCCGCAGCACCTCGCCGCCTCGTTCGGCGAGAACCTGTCCGGTGGGAATGGGAACGAGCCCGCGATAGGCGCCCAGCCCCCCCGGCGCGTCCAGATTGCGCGCTAGCTCCGCATAGGACTGTATGAGTCCCAGGGGGTTACCGGTCGTCAACCAAACGTGAAGGTACCAGGGTCCAGCGCTGAGGGCGGCGCCGGTAAGGACGAGAAGACCACCGCGATCGTAACGACCCCCTCGCGCGAAGAAGGCCGCGGCGGCCATGAGCCAACCCGTGGGGTGCAAGAGCGGCAAGAGTCCGTACAAGCACCCGCAGGCAAGATGGGCCCACGCCCCCCTGCCCTTGGGCTTGAAATTCCACAGGATGAGGACGATCAGGCCCATCGCGATTTCGGGTCCTGCTTCGGCGACGATTCTCCAGGTGGTGAACGAAGACATGAATGCGAGCGCGGCGAAGCCGCCGGCCAGTTTCCCGAAAGGATCGAGCGCCGCGCCGAAGAACCACAGGAGGAGCGCGGTGAGGATGGCGGAAACGAGCACCCCACTTTGCGCTCCCAATCCGAAATGAACTCCCGGGATCAAAAGGATGGGCCACAGCGGCGGGCGCGTGAGATTCGAAGGCGGCCAAGTTTCGTGGCCGGGAAAGCTCATTCTCAAGGGATAGACGATGAGCGTGGAGAGCTGGTGCCCTTGGGTGAATTGATAGGCTCTTCCCGCGTAGTCGTAGCGGTCGGAATTTGGGGCGCGCCAAACCATCAGCGCGTAAATGCTGGAGAAGATCAGCAGCGCGACCGCCAGGCCCCAGAAGAGCTGTGCGAGGCGATCGGTGCGTTCAGGCGTCATGGCGGGAGCCCGGCGCCTCCAGAGCTTCACCGCTCTTGCAGAGGGGACACTGCTTCGCTTGGAAGGTACGAACCTCTTCTCTGAGCAGGCAGTGTACGGCGAGATCGAGTTTCACCGTCTCCTCGCGCCGGTCCACGATGACCGCGATGGACTTGACGGTTCCCTCGCAACTCTCCACCAGGGTTCGCATCTCCTGTAGCGAAGTCCCGCGGGTGAGAACGTCGTCTACCAGCAGCGCGGATTCCCCTTTGCGCACGGTGAATCCTCGTCGCAGCTGCAGCTGTCCCTCTTTGCGCTCGCAAAAGACGTGTCGCCGACCCAGCGCGCGCGCCACTTCGTGACCAATGAGGATTCCTCCGACCGCCGGTGACAGAACCAAATCGATCTCCAACTCATTGCACTTCTCGGCCAGGAGTCTTCCGAGTTCCTTGGCCAGATCCGGATACTGAAGGACCTTGGCGCATTGGAAGTAGCGGTCGCTGTGCAGCCCGCTACTCAGCTTGAAGTGCCCCTGCAGGATCGCACCCAACTCGACCAGACGATCGTGCACCTCGTCTGGCTTGAGATGTTGCTGGAAGGCAGAAGTTTCCGCGCTCACTCCCCATCCTCCTGAAGCTCGTGTCCGGATTCGAACTGGTGGGCCGAAGTGACTTTCCGCAGCCTACAACGCGCCGCGCATCTCGTCCAGAATGTCGAGCAGCGCGCGCTGCGGATCCTCAGAGCGCGTGATGGGACGACCGATCACCAGGAAGTCCGCACCGCGTCGCAGCGCCTCGGCCGGAGTGGCCACGCGGCTCTGGTCTCCTCGTTCGCTTCCCCGGGGCCGGATACCGGGTATCACCAGCAGGGGCTCTTCTCCCAGTGCTTCGCGCAGGGGCTGGATCTCCTCGGCCGAGGCGACGAGTCCGGTCGCGCCGGCCCGCAAGGATTCGCGGGCCAGGCGCAGTACCAACTGGCTGCCGCTCTGCCGTGAGTCCAAGAGGAAGGGCAATTCGTCGGCGGCGAAACTGGTGAGGACGGTCACCGCAAGGACCGCAGGCGGAAGCGATCCCGCCGGCGCCCCGGGCAGCGCTTCGGATGCCGCCTCCACCGCGCTGCGTACTCCGGCGCCGGCGGAGGCGTGCACGGTACAAAAGCGAGCTCCCAGCTCGCGCGCACTGCGGATGCCCCCGGCCATGGTGTTGGGAATGTCGTGAAACTTCAGGTCCAGGAACACGGCGAGCTCGCGCTCTACCAGTTCTCGAACCACACCGGGACCGGCTGCGGTGAAGAGTTGCAAGCCCACTTTCACCCATTTGAGCCGGGGAGTGAGTTGCTCGACCAGGCGCAAGGCCTCCGAGCGGCTCGAGGTGTCCAGGGCCAGGATGAGCCGAGCCTCCGGCTCTTTTTCCCGATAAGCATTCGGATCGAGCCGCATACCTGAGCCCTTCTGTTCGATGATCCCTTGCTTGGGCGGGCCGCCCTCGGCTAGCTTGGTGCGCGAAGTGGATGCCAGGGGTTTTCATACCCCAGCTCCAAGCGCAACGCAAGCAATCGGGAGACTCATCGTGCTCGACCGCCGCTTCATCCGCGAACACGAAGCCGAAGTACGTCAGGGAATCATTGACAAGAATGAGTCCGCCAAGCTGGATGATTTCCTCTCCGCCGACCGCCGCCGGCGCGAGCTTCTGGTGGAAGTGGAGGCGCTGAGAGCCCGGCGCAACCAGGCCTCGCAGGAGATCGGAGAGGCCAAGAAGAGCGGGCAGGACGCCAGGGAGGCAATCGCCTCCATGAAGAAGGTCTCAGACGAGATCAAAGCGGGAGAGGGACGGCTCGTCGAACTCGACGAAGAACTCTCGAGGCTCGAGCTGAGCATTCCGAATCTTCCCGATCCCGACGTACCGCGCGGCACCGAAGAAGCGAACGAGGTAATTCGCAGTTGGGGAGAGCCGAAAGCTCTGGACTACGCCAAGCCGCACTGGGAGACGGGGGAGCGTCTGGGCTTGCTGGATCTTGAGGCTGCGGCGCGCATGAGCGGCAGCGGATTTTTTCTTTTGAAGGGGGCCGGCGCCCGGCTTGAACGCGCGCTGATCAACTGGTTTCTCGACGTGCATCTGGAGCAGGGTTATCAGGAAATCAATGCGCCGTATCTGGTTCGCGACCACGCGGTGCGGGGCACGGGCCAGCTGCCGAAGTTGGCCGACGACATGTACCAGACCACCGAGGACGGGCTGTGGCTCATTCCCACCGCCGAAGTTTCGGTGACTAACATCCATCGCGAGAGCATTCTCGCCCCCGACGACCTGCCGCGCCGCTATGTTTCGTTCAGCCCCTGCTTTCGCCGCGAGGCGGGCAGCGCGGGCAAGGACACTCGTGGCATGTTGCGCGTCCATCAATTTCACAAGGTGGAGATGGTTCGTTTTTGCCGCCCGGAGGATAGCGAACGCGAACTGGAAGAGCTGGTCATCAACGCGACGGATCTCCTGGAGGGTCTGCAGCTGCCCTATCGGGTGGTGAAGCTCGCCACCGCGGACCTCTCCTTCGCGGCCGCCAAGTGCTACGATCTCGAAGTCTACTCCCCGGGCGTGGACGCCTGGCTCGAGGTGAGCTCATGCAGCAATTTCCGCGATTTCCAGGCGCGGCGGGCGCAGATTCGCTGGCGGCGGGCGAAGGGGGAGAAGCCCATCTTCGTGCACACGCTGAACGGAAGCGGACTCGCGCTTCCTCGCGTTCTCGTCGCAATCATGGAGAACTATCTCACGGGCACGGGCAAGATCCGTGTCCCTGAGGTTCTGCGACCCTATATGGGGGGCGTGGAATACATCGGCTGAACGGGGCTTGAGAGCCATGCCATCCGCGGTCTTGCGAGGTCCCACGGTGAGGGCGCTCCTCAAGAGCTACTTGCTCTTGGGTCTCGCGCTCATCGTCCTGGCGATCGTGGTCTTCTCCCTCAATCTCAACCGGGCAGTGGAGCGCCAGGCGGGACTGACGACGCGCCTGTTGGCGGACCTCGCCGCCGAGCGGCTGCTCTCGGAGAATCCCAATCAGCTCCGCGACCTGCGCGAGGCCATGGATGAGCTCTCCGTACCGGTCATCATGACCGACGCAGCCGGTCTGCCGGTGTTTTGGAACGCGAGCCAGGTCGGCATCGCGCTTCCGGACAACCCCGATGCCTTCAAGAACGAGAATCCTCAAAACCCCCATGACCCGGTTCTGAAGAAGTTGCTGGAGAAGGTGACGGAATTCGACCATCACCGTGCGCCGCTGAACGTGAGTGATCCCGAGGGCGGAACCATCTTCTATCTGCACTACGGCGAGAACGAACTCACGCGACGACTCACGATCATGCCCCTGCTCGAAGCGGCTCTCATCGTGGCCTTCATGGGAGTGGCCTTGGTCGCCTTCCGCAATCTCAAACGCAGTGAGGAGCGCAGCCTCTGGGTGGGGATGGCCAAGGAGACCGCTCACCAGATGGGGACGCCACTCACCAGTATGAGCGGGTGGCTCGCTCTCTTGAGCGAGGAGACGGCGGAGGGCAAGGAACACGCTGGCGAACCCGCTTCGAAGGTGGATCGCCATCAGGTACTCAAGGAACTCGAGCGCGATCATGCGAGACTCGCCAAGGTCTCGGACCGCTTCTCCCAAATCGGCAGTCGCCCCAAGCTCGTGTCGGCGCGCGTAGATCAACTCGTGGAAAACGCGTGCGCGTATTTTCGCCGCCGATTGCCTCATCTCAAGAGTCACGTGGAGATCAGCAGTTCCATCGAGGAGACTCCGCTCGCGCCGGTCAATCCCGAGCTCTTGGAGTGGGCCCTGGAGAATCTCATCAAGAATGCTCTGGACGCCATCGACAAGGAACAGGGTCTGGTGAAGGTTGCCTGCCGTTACGACGCGGAGGACATGGAAGTGGTGATCTCGGTCACCGACAACGGGAAGGGCATGACACCGGCGGTGCAGCGCCGGGTCTTCGCGCCGGGATTTTCGACGCGGGAAGGCGGTTGGGGTCTGGGGCTGGTGCTCGTGAAGCGAATTGTGGACGAGTATCACGGGGGCAGCGTCGACGTGGCCTGGACCGAGCCGGGCCAAGGCAGCACCCTGCGCATCCGGCTGAAGACTCGCTGAAAGCTCGTGGATTGCGCCGAATTGACTTAGCTTCTTTTCCAGGGATCCAGCCGGGAGAAGCCATGCCGACACGTACCGTTCTGTGGGTCGACGATCAAATCGAGGAGCTGCGCAGCCAGATTCTCTTCCTTCAGGCCAAGGGTTTCGAGGTCGAAGGAGTGAGCAACGGTGATGACGCCCTCGCCCTGCTCAAAGAGCGTCGCTTCGACGTGATCTTGCTCGACGAAATGATGCCCGGGCGCAATGGCATCGAGACGCTCCAGGGAATTCGTCAGCTCAACGACAACGTCCCGGTAATCATGATCACCAAGAGCGACGAAGAGGAGCTCATGGACCGCGCCCTGGGCCGTCGCATCAACGACTTTCTGGTGAAGCCGGTCAATCCCAACCAGATCCTGCTCTCGCTGAAAAAGACCCTCGACGAGGAGGCCATCCAGGAACGCCAGGTGGCGCAGGACTATCTGCGAGGCTTCAATCAACTCACGCGCGACCGCCTGGAAGCGCGCAGCCACGAAGACTGGTCGAGGATCTTCGAGAAACTCGTCAGCTGGGAGCTCAGGCTGGGGGAGCTGTCCGACACCTCCTTGGTGCAAACTCATCGCGAGCAGTTGCGCGATGCCAACAACAACTTTGGACGTTTCGTGGAGGACAATTACAAGTCCTGGATGAGTTCTCATGAGCGCCCGGTCATGAGCACCGACGTGGTCCAAAAGTGGGTCGCACCGCACTTGCGGGCGGGCAAGAAGGTCTTTTTCTTCGTGATCGATTGCATGCGCCTGGACCAGTGGCGTCAACTCGCGAGTTTTCTCACTCCCATGTATCAGCTCGAGGAGAGCCTCTACTACAGCATGCTTCCCTCGGCGACCCCCTTCGCGCGCAACGCCATCTTCGCCGGCCTGAGTCCCCTGGAAATCTCTAAGCGTTATCCCAAGTGGTGGCGCGGTTCGGCGCGCGAGGAGCGCAGCAAGAACGCGTTCGAGCCGCAGCTGCTCCAGGCGCAGCTGGAGCGCATCGGCCTCGGCCAGATGGGCTTCAAGTACTTCAAGACCTTCAACATCGACGAAACAGAGGCGATGGCGAAACAGATCCCCAGCTTGGGTGACGTACCTCTGGTCGTGGGGGTGATCAACTTCCTGGACATCCTCGCCCACGGACGGTCCACCAACGATTTGCTCATGGAGCTTGCACCCGATGAAGTCGCCTTCCGAAGCGTGATGCGCTCGTGGTTCCAACATTCGGCGATCTTCGATCTGCTGAAGTCGCTGGCGCAGACCAGCGGCAACGTGGTGGTCATTACGACCGATCACGGGTCGGTACAAGTGCGCAAGGCGGCCAAGGTGAAAGCCAAGAAAGAGGCCTCCAACAACGTGCGCTACAAATACGGCGACAATTTGAACGTCGATGCCCGCACTGCGTTCATCATGAAAAATCCGCCCGATTACGGTCTACCGAAGGACTCTCCCATCCAGAACTACATCTGTGCCAAGGACTACAACTACTTCGTGTATCCCACGAACTATCACGAGTACGAACGGCAGTACCGCGGTTCGTTTCAGCACGGGGGGATTTCCCTGGAAGAGATGATCGTGCCCTGCTGCACTCTCACGGTGGAATGAGCCAATGGGCGAGCGGCTGGTCGCCGAAACCCATAGCGTCTTGGAAACGACGCAGCTAGCCGCCGCCCTGGCGGCAGAGCTCCGCGCGGGAGATGCGGTCTGTCTCTTCGGAGATCTCGGCGCGGGGAAAACTACTTTCGTGAAGGGCGTGCTGTCCGCGCTGGGCGCCGATGAACGCATCGTGACTTCACCCACCTTCACTCTGGAAAATCGTTACCCTCTGAACGGGACGCATGGAATCGCCGAGGCCGTTCACGCCGATCTCTACCGTATGGAGGGAAGGGTCGAAGAGGACCTCTGCGCGTCCCTCCTGGAGGCGAGGGAGGAGGGAGCCCTCATTCTGGTTGAGTGGGCGGAGGCGCTGAGCGAATACCTCGCGCCATGTTATATCCTGCGTCTCACTTTGGCACAGGGAGCGGCTGCGAGGAGCACGACCCGCAGCTTGGAGTTGTCGCATACGCGGGAGGAACTCGCGCCCGGCTTGAACTCGGCGTGGAAGGGAAAGAGGAGCGCATGAGCCTGATCTTGGCCCTCGATTCCTCCCGCCGTCGTGGCGGTTCCGTCGCTCTCGCCGAGGGTCAAAGACTCTTGGCTCTCATCGAGCACGATCCGGCCCAGGGCTACGCGGAGGCCTTCTTTGGACTCGCGGATCGCGCGCTGGAAACGGCGGGTCGCCGTCGCGAGGAGATCGAGCAACTGGCCGTGGTGACCGGGCCCGGTTCCTATACTGGTCTGCGTATCGGGGTGATGACCGCCAAGAGTCTCGCGCACGCCGATTCGCTGGCGCTCTTTGGCTGTAGCAGTCTCGAGCTGATTGCCGGTCGAGCGCTCCTCGCGCCGAAGGACCCGCAAGCGGCTCCGGCGCCGGACGGGCCGACGACAGAAACGTCGGCACGCATTCTGGCGCTGATGGAGGCGGGACGGGAGGCAGTTTATGCCGCCGTGTACGATGCTCGGAGCACGGCTCTGCACCTCGTGCGTTCCCCGTGGCGGGCCCTCTTTTCGAGTTTGCAGGACGACTTGAAAGAGGAGTTTGGGCCCAATCTGATCTCCGCGGACGGCGAAGAGACCCTCGCGCTCGCGCGTGATGCAGCCCCCGAACTCTTCGGCGGAACCGAAATTCTGAAACCGGTCCCGCTAGCGGAAACCCTGGCTTTGACGGTGGCCGCAAAGTGTCCCTGGTGTGAAAGGGTGGATCCCGCTGCCCTGCTTCCGGTCTACCTTGGGCCCAGCCAGGCCGAACGCGCGGCTGGAATCAGGGTCAAAGCGGAGCATCTGAAATCCTTCGACAAGAAGCGCTCGCAATGAGCGATCTGGCGATTCGTCCAGCCACTCTCAGCGACTTGAACACGATCCGTGCCATGGAGGCGAGCATCTTCTCTAATCCCTGGAGCGAGGAAATGATCGCAGCCGAGCTCAGGGGCGATCCCCTCCGCATCGCGTTGCTCGCCCTGCAGGGGGAGACGCCCGTCGCTTACATCTTCTGCTGGGCCGTGGCCGACGAGCTGCACGTGGTCAATTTGGGGGTGATCGAAGCGAAGCGGCGCAAGGGCTACGGTCGGGCTCTCCTGGAGGCGGTGCTTAACCACCCGCGTGCCAGCGAAGCTTGCCTGGTCACCCTGGAGGTGCGAGCGGAGAACGAATCGGCGCGGACTTTCTACCGCCAAAACGGCTTCAAAGAAATCGCCCTACGAAGGGGCTATTATCCGGATACTGGCGAAGATGCGGTAGTCATGCTCAAGAATCTGGCCTCAACGGGCAGTACTTCCCCCGATCCCGAGGCGCTCTAGGGCGGCGGCCGCTTCGGAAAGCAATTGTCGAAAGATGCAAAAGAGGCCTAGATTGAAGACCAGTTCCGTCCTTGAAGAGACCATCGGGAGAGGGTAGCCCCATGCCATCCTGGCTGAAGCGCGCGCGCAAGGGAATCGAGCAGTTGCGGAAGGACGGCACCAAGGTGCGTCCGCATCTGGAGGTTCCGGAGAATCTCTGGACCAAGTGCTCGTCCTGCGGCGACCTCATCTATCACAAGGAGCTCGCGGCGAATCTCTGGGTTTGCTACCAATGCGGCCATCACATGGCCATCACCACCGAACAGTATCTGCATTTGCTGGTGGATGAGGGCTCCTTCGAAGAAACGCACCGCGGACTGGTGAGCGGCGACCCTCTGAATTTCAAGGACTCCAAACGCTACCGCGATCGGATCAAGGACAACCGAAACAAGACGGGCAAGGAAGACGCCGTGCTCACTGGGTTTGCCGAGATCTACGGAGTCAAGACCGCCCTGAGCGTCATGGACTTCTCCTTTCTCGGAGGCAGCATGGGTTCGGTGGTGGGGGAGAAAATCGCTCGCTGCGTGAAGGACGGAATCACGAACGAACTCCCCGTCATCATTCTCAGCCGCAGCGGCGGCGCGCGTATGCAGGAGTCGATCCTGTCGCTCATGCAAATGGCGAAGACGAGTGCGATGCTCGCGCGGCTCACGGAAGAAGGACTGCCCTTCATCTCCATTCTGACCAATCCTACCACCGGGGGCGTCACGGCCAGCTTCGCCATGCTCGGAGACGTCATCTTTGCCGAGCCAGGGGCGCTCATCGGTTTCGCCGGACCGAGGGTCATTCAACAGACGATCAATGCCGAGCTTCCACAGGGCTTCCAGCGAAGCGAATTCCTCCTCGAGCACGGGATGGTGGATCGCATCGTGGAGCGCAAGAATCTCAAGCACGAGGTGCACGAGGCTCTTCGTTTCTTTTGCGATGGTGTGAAGCCTTGGCGGGAGGAGTCCAATGGGGCCGGAGCCCATTCCTGAGCAACTCGATCTCGACGCACTTCTCCCCCCTTTCCGCGCCACCGATGAAGCCGCCCGCTGGCTCTTTGGCTTGCAACGTTTGGGGATGCGTCTCGGTCTGTCCTCGATCAAAGCGCTCCTGGGCGACATGGGCCATCCCGAGAGACAGATGCAGTGCATCGTGGTGGCGGGAACCAACGGCAAGGGTACTGCTTCCATCCTCTTCGACGCTTTGAGCCGGGCGGCCGAGAGAAGGACGGGTCTCTACACCAGTCCCCACATCTTGAAAATTCACGAGCGCGCTCTGGTGGATGGAGTGCCGATCTCCAGCGCCGAGCTTTCCGCGCTTCTGAGCGAATTCCGCGGGGCGATCATCGAAAGAGGTGCGACCTTTTTCGAGGCGATGACTGCACTCACCCTCTGTCACTTCGCGCGCAAGGGAGTGGAGCTGGCCGTGCTCGAAACCGGACTGGGGGGGCGCCTCGACGCGACGAACGCGGTGGATGCCTGTGGGGTGCTGTTGTGTTCGGTGGGCGCGGATCATCAGCACATCCTGGGTAACAGTCTGCGCGAGATCGCGACGGAAAAACTGAGCCTGGCCAAGCGGGGACGCCCCTTCTATCTGGGGCCGCTCCCGGCGCATCTCCGCGAGTACGCCCTGGAGTTCCTGGCCGCACGCGGGGCGGAGGCGGTCGACATGAGCGGATGTCCTCCCTACCGGGGATCCATGCTCCAGAGAGGTCGGCACCAAGCGGCGCTGGCCTCGGTGGTGAGAGCGTGCTATGAGGATCTGAGCGCGCGTTATGACTGGCCCCAAGGCGATGCCGAGGCTGCTTTGGCCGAGCTGCGGTTTCCCTGCCGCTACGAGCTCGTCGGCTCGCGACCCGAACTGATCCTGGACACCGCGCACAACGCTCCGGCGTTGAAAAGTCTCTTGGACCAGTGGACCCGGGAGGGGAGGAAGGAGGACCGCATCTTGGTGTTGGGAGTAATGCGCGACAAGAAGTTGCGCAGAGTCCTGGCCAAGCTGCGCCTGAGCGCCGCACTGGTTCTCTGCACGGAGCCCACTTGGTATCGCTCGCTTCCCGCGGCGACGCTGCAGCGTTTGCTCCTGAACGCGCCCGAAGGGGGGGACTCACCGGTTCTCGAAGTGGGCGGAGTCCGAGAGAGCCTGCTCTATGCGCGCGCATGGGCGAAGCGCCGTCGCCAAGAAGGGGGACGTCCCTCCATTATGCTCACCGGCTCGAACTTCACGGTGGCGGAGGCGCTGGACCGGCTGGGCTTTGACGATATCCATGCGCCGGCCCGCCCGACACTCTGGGACGAAGGCGAGCCGCTACGCCGTCGTACCCGCAGGCAGAATCAGGAGGCATCGCGGTGAGCGCAGTTCTCGGCATCGATATCGGCGGGACCAGCTGCAAGCTGGTCTTGCTGGGTGATGACGACAAAATGAGCGAAGAAAGCAATTTCTCCACCCAAGATCTTTCCGGACCTTCGGATTTCCTGGAGCGCTTGCAAGAGGCGGTGATGCCCTGGTTGCGTTCGGCCGACGCACCGCGCGCGGCCGGAGTGGCAGTGGCGGGACTCTTGACCAACGAGGGGATTTTGGAGGACGCGCCCAACCTGCAAGAGCTGCGCGGCTGGCGCGTGGCGGACGAAGTCTCCGAGTGCCTTTTGGGTCTGCCCGTGGTGGCGGAGAACGACGTGAACGCGATGGCCTACGGAGAATTCGAGCTGGGTGCGGGCCGCGAGGCGCGGCATATGATTCTCCTCGCCTTGGGAACCGGCGTGGGTGGAGCCATTCTCATCGATGGGAAGCTTTACCGGGGAACTCGGGGGGTGGCTGGGGAGTTGGGACATATAACCCTCCAAGTCGACGGACCGGATTGCAGCTGTGGTGAGCCCGGCCATGTGGAGGCCTATCTGGGGAGTAAGGGGATCGCCGTCCTCGCGGGAAGCCGGCTCGACGCAGCGGATGACGAACAGAAGAAAGCACTGCTGGCGGCCTGTCGGGCCGAGGGCGAGCTTTCGACCCGCGCCATCGCGACGGCCGCAGAGAAGGGAGATCCCCTCAGCGCATCCATCTTGGCGGACGTCGGTCGTCTTCTGGGTTTGGTCTGCGCGAGTTACGTGAACATCTTCAACCCCGACGTCATCGTGATCGGAGGGGGAGCTGCCCTGAGCGGAGACGCATTGTTGGGGCCGGCACGCAAGAGCATGAAAGAGCGGTCCATGCCCGCCGCCCGGAAGGGGGTGCGCATGGTGGCCGCCGAACTCGGGCTCCCCGCGGCGGCGATCGGAGCGGCCCTGCTCTCACGCCAAGCGCTCTCGGCGAATGGGGAGATGGAGTCCTGACTTGAGCCGTGTTCCGGCTTTCCTTCGCGCGCCACATCCCGCGGTCCCCTTCAAGCGGCTCGGGCAACGCTTCTTTGCGCTTTTGAGCATCTTTGCAGTGGCCGCACTTTTGGCCGCCAACGCGCCCTCGAGTAGCTCGTCGAACCAGCTGCAGGCCCAGGAGCGCATGCACTACAAAGCCGAGCACGGACGTCGCACGCTCACTCCACGAGGCCCTGTCTTCTTCGGGGAGGGCAATGCCGAGTTCAGGCAAGGCAATCTCCACGTGACGGCCGACCGGGTCCGCTACTACGAACGTGACCGCTACATTTGGGTGGTGGGAGCCGTTCACGCAGTCACCGACTCCCTGCAACTGTGGGCCGATTCTCTACGGGTGGAGGAGACGAAGGGTGTGGGCTGGGCTTACGGCCACGTTCGTCTTCTGGGCAAGGACGGCTCGATGGGCAGCGGCGAGCGCGGGATCTACTGGCGCTATCGCAACGCCATGGCGCTGATGGGCTCGGCCAGGCTCGTCGACTCGACCACCACCGTCGACGGCGACAGTCTCTTCTACGATCGCTCCGCGCAACGGCTCGAGGCCTACGGTTCGGTAAAGCTCGTCGACGAGGAAGCCCACACTGTGGTCACGGGGGAGCACGGTGTGTTCGACCGTGGCACTGGCTACGCCTACGTCGATTCGCTCCCGACTCTGCGCAGCCGCCATCAGAAGGGGGCGACCGCGGCCGTAAAGAGCAACTGGATGAGCTTCGACACGCAAAAGGAACACAGCAGGGCGATCGGGGATGTCCATTTTCAACAGGGACAGACCGTCGCCGACGCGGATACGGCGGATTTCTACGGCGATGACCTGCTGATCTTGAGGGGTTCGCCCGAAGTAAAGCAGGAAGATCAGGTGATGAACGGCTCGATCATTCGCTTCGGTTATATCGATGGAGAGCTGCGACATATCGCCATCATCGGCCAGGCCAGTTTGATCGACTCCAGTCCGGACACCCTGAAATCACAGTTCGTGGGCATTCCATTGACCAACGAGCTGCACGGCGACAGCTTGAAAATCGAACTCCTCAATGGAGAAGTCCTGCGGACCAGCGTGAGTGGGCATGCGCAGAGCGTCTATCTGCCCGAGGATCAGAGCGATGTGATCTCGGTCAACGAAGCTCAAGGAGACTCCATCGAGATCGCGTTTTCAAACGGCCGGGTGGACCGCGTCTCCATTACCGGTGACAGTGAGGGGAAATACCATTTCCTGGACCGCAGCCGCGTACTCCGGATTCGGGCCGAGCGGGACTCCCTCTTCCAGATGCATCGGGCGCAGCTGGACAGCTTGGCCCGGGTGGAAGGGGTGTCTTTGGACAGCTTGAAGGTGTCTTCGGAGGCGCCGGGCGGAGAAACCGAGGAGGGTTTGGTGGATTTTTCGAAGCTGGCGGACACCGTCGGTTACTCGGGAGATTCGACCACCTTCAGGGTGCCCAAGGGGCGCATCAACATCCAGGGCACCGCGCTCGTCAGCCACCAGGATCTCACGCTGACCGCCAAGAACATCGACTTCGATACCAACGAGAGGGAGCTGATCGCCGAGGGAGAACCCATGATCATCGACACGAGCAGCAAACTCGTGGGCGACGAGATGGGCTACCTCTTCGATTACAAGACGGGCGCGGTGAAGAATGGGATCACGCGTTATGACGATGGTTTCTACTACGGCCGTCATGTGCGCCGGGTGAACGACGAAACACTCTTGGTGCGCGGAGGGATGTTTACTTCGTGCGATCTTGAACATCCCCATTATCACTTCTCGGCCAAGAAGATGAAGGTGAAGATCGGCAAGAGCGTGGTGGCGCGGCAGGTCACCTTCTACGTCAGCGACCTGCCTGTCTTCGCCTTTCCCTTCTTCTTCAAGAAGATCGACAAGGGCCGTCACTCCGGAATCATGTTTCCCAACGTGAACCTGGGAGTGAGTGGCCGCGAAGGCCGTTACATTCGGGACCTTGGCTACTACTGGGCTACCAACGAGTACACCGACTTTACCTTCAAGGGTGCCTTCAACGAACGGCAGGATCTGTCGCTTCAGATCCGAAATCGTTACAACGTGCGCTACAAGTTCAGCGGGGACGTGGAATTCACCTGGACGACGACTTTGAAGGAGAACCAGAAGGGCAAGGAATGGAAATTCCTCGCCAACCATCGTCAACCCGAACTCTTCGACGCCTGGAGTTTGACGACGAACGTAAACCTCACCTCCAACACCATCACGAACATCGATCCCATCACCGGCAATTCGGCCGATCTCTTGCCCACCGAGCTGCGCAGCAATTTGAGCATGAGCCGCGGTTTCGAGTCCGGGGCACGGCTGAACCTCTCCGGTACGCGCACCCAATACGTGAACGCAGAGGACAGCGATCTCACCACCGACCACCTTATCTATCGCCAGACCCTTCCCAGCGTCAGCCTGAGCTTCAAGAGCCGACCGCTCTTGGGGCCGGCGAAACGACGCGGCGAGGGAAGCGCCCCGGCCCAAGTCCTGAGGGACATGACCTTCAGCCAGAGCTATCGCGGCGACCTTCAGCGCGAGCGGCGCGAGATCGGCCGCGTGGACGAGATCAATGCCTCGGGGAATTGGGGACTGAGCTACAATCCGCAGTACCGTCTGGGGCCGTTCAACTTCACCTCCTCGGGCAGCTTCGCGGAGAGCTACCAACGGCGCAAAACTTTCTCGCAGAGTTACGTGGCGCGCGCGGACACTCTCAAAGACAGCAATGGCAATCCCATTCTGGACGGCAATGGCAACGTGCAGGTCCAAGAGCTCTACGATCTCGTCTCCGAAACGGACAAGATCGATGAGGGCAGCACGCCGAGTTTATCCTGGCGCAACTCCCTGAGCACGAATCTCTACGGAATTTTCAATACCCACATCGGCGCGCTGCGCGGAATCAAGCACAAGCTCTCGCTCGCTTTCAGCCACTCCTGGCGCCCGCAACTCGGAGATCAACAGAGCGCGAGTCAGAGCATCGGGATTCGCGTGGGGAACGAACTCAGTTTCAAGTACGCGGCGGGTTCCAGCTCTTCTTCGAAAAGCGCGGGAACGAGCAGGGCCAGCGCCGACACGCTCGATTCCGAGAGTGCTTCCCGCGAGGAAGACGGTACGGAAAAGGAGGAGATTCGTAAGCTTGAGCGATTGCTCACCTGGGATCTCTCGACCAACTACCGACCCGACGATCCCGCCGGTCAGAACTGGGACAACATCGGTTCCACCGTGCGTCTCAGTCCGGGCTTCACCCGCGCCATCGACTTCACCATGAACCAGTCCCTCGACCCCTATCGCTTCCAAGTGCTCTCCACCACCGTGAGCACAAATCTGCGTCTCGATGGCAAGATGGATTTCGGCGGCTTGTTTCTGGAGCGAAAGGAACCCAAGAACGCGGTGGTCGAGCGCATCGGAGAGCCGGCGGATACTCTGGCAACCACGCAGGAAGATGAGGCGAGTTGGTACGGGCAAATTGGAGGCAACCAGCTCCAACGAAGCAGCAACGACAACACGATGCCGTGGAACTTCAACGCGCGCGCCAGCATCACCAACGGCAAGGACAGTCCCACTCGCGCCACCATCTCCACCCGGATGAGCGCCATTCTTCCCATTTCCTGGAATCTGGATTACTCGGCCAACTTCGACGTCGAGACGGGGAACTTCACCAACCAGAGCTACAGCCTCAGCCGTGACATCCACCAGTGGCGAATCGAATTCCGTCGCTCGCTCACCAATTCCTCCGACTTCTCCTTCCGGATCTACCTCAAGAGCATTCCCGATTTGAAGATCCAGCGGGGCAACCAAAGTCTCGGGGGCTACTTCGGGCGGCAGCTGGGGGCCTTCTAGCAGCCGAGCCGTCGGCTGCGGCCCGCCACTCAGACGCAAGCTCTTAGGCTGACCGGTGGGTATCGCCGCTCTGGTTCGGAGCGTTCGCCCGATTCGAGAGCCGCGGAAAATCGGCACATTTTCGACATTTTGCGTTGACAGGACGCCTGGATAGGGTCTATTGGGAACTCAAGAAAGGAGGTCTGTCCCATGAACAAGACCGAATTGACCGCAAAACTCGCGACGAGGTCCGATCTCTCCGGCCGTCAGGCCAAGGCGATCATCGACATGATTTTCGATACCGATCCCAAGAAGGGGATCATCGCCTCTGAGCTGACTCGGGGCCGCAAGGTCCAGATCACGGGTTTTGGCACCTTCGAGAGCCGCAAGCGGAAGAAGAGAATGGGCCGCAACCCGCAGACGGGTGACACCATCTCCATTCCCGCGAGCCGGGTACCCGCTTTCAGCGCGGGTCGTGCTCTGAAGGACCACGTGAACAAGAGGAAGTAATCCATCACGCGGTCTTGGATCGGCCCTTTCTGCCCCAGGTCCAATTCCTGACGGAGCCCCCGCTGTCGGTGGGGGCTCCGTCCGTTTTGGAACCACAGCTCCTTCTCGCGCATTGAACCAGGGGGCGCCTGTCTCCTCACTGGAAGGGCGATTTCAGGCCAAGATTGCGGCATCCACGCAACTCTTGGTATTATAGTGCTTCGTCTGCCGGAAACCGGGCCAATTCGTCGATCCGTTTGGAGGTCGAAGATGCATCGAGTCACCCTGCGAGCAACGAGTTTCCTCGTTGCACTCGCCGCGGCTCTCGGACTGTGGACGCGCATGCCCGCGTCGCAGGCCGAGGATCTGGTCGATCTGACCATTACTTTCGAAGGGGCGGTCCATGGTGAAATCGCCCCTTGTGGGTGAAAACACAAGCCGCTAGGTGGGTTGGCCCGGAGGGCCGCCATATTTCAGGACATCGCCAAGAACCACAAGAACGTGCTCCATCTCGACGCGGGGAACATGTACGGCCGCCGTACGGACGCCGCACGGGCCCAGACCGAGTTCCTACTGCAGCACGTGGCCAAGCTGGATTATCCGGTGCTCCCGGTGGGACAGTGGGATTTGAACTACGGTCTCGACTTTCTGAAGGAGCAGGCCGCCAAATACAATTTCCACTACATCTCGGCCAACTTGAAGGGTGGGGAGAATGGAAAGCTCCTCTTCGATCCCTATGCGGTGGTGAAGAGAGGCGGACTGCGAATCGGCGTCATCTCGGTGATCGGGCCGAGCTACGTCATCACCACCATGTCGGCCAAGGTGGACAAGTTCGTAATCGACTCTCCTCGCGACGCTCTCGAGAAGTATCTACCCGAGCTGCGGAAGAAGAGCGATCTCATCGTCTTGCTCTCCGGGGCGACCACCCGGGACACGCGCGAACTGTTGACCGATCTGGGCACTGACTCCGGGATCGACATCTGTGTAGAGGGTGCCGATCTGCGCCAATACCGTCGTCTGAATCGGGTGGGAGACGTCTATCTCGTGTCCGCCAATCCGCAGGGCAAGTACCTGGGTCAGCTCGACCTGCAGGTCACTCCCAAAGGGGACATCCAGGACGCGGTTCTGACCCTGCACGAACTGGGCAAGCAGGCGCCGGAGATCGCTGAAATCCAGACCGAAGTCGACAAGTTCCTCAAGGACAACGAGAAGTTGGCCAAGCATTCGCAGCTGAAGCCCAGTCCCGACAAGGGTCTCAAGGACGAGAAGTACTTGGGGACCACGCGCTGCAGCAACTGCCACAAGGAAATCTTCACCAAGTACCAGGAAACCGCGCACGCCAAGGCCTGGCAGACCCTGGTGGCGAAGGGACAGACCAGCAATCCCGATTGCGTGGGCTGTCACGTAACGGGCTGGGACTACTATAACGGCTTCGATCCGACGGTATCGACCAACGGGCAGAACATTCTTTTCAACGTGCAGTGCGAGGCCTGCCACGGTTACGGAACCATGCATGCGCGCGATGGAGAGTGGGCCGCACAGGCCAAGAAGTCCTGTACCCACTGTCATACTCCTGAGTTCGATCCCGATTTTGACTACGACACCTATTGGGCCCGTATCGCCCACTAGGAGTCGTTTGCTCGTTCCCCATGCTGCGCCCGGAGGCTCTACCCTCCGGGCGTTCGCGTAGACTGCAAGGTTGAAGATGTTGCGCTGGCTCCTCTTGGCTCTCTTCGTCTTGGTCGGTCCCGTCAGCTCACGGGCACAGGAGGTCTTTTCTTGGTGGCATCGCGGGCTGCTCGAATTCGATCTCACCGCGGGTTCGTGGGCGGAGTTTTCGCGCACCGAGACATCCGAGGGTCAACAGACGAAAGAGAAACTGCGTTGCGAGGTCCTCGCGCGCACCGAGCAAGGAGAGCACTGGATCAAACTGAGATTTCTGGATGAAGAGGAGTCTTACGTTCTACTCGTAGCCCCTTTGGATTCCTTGCGGCAGGGAGATCTGCTGCAGGGGCTGCATCGCGTGTTCAAACTCTTGCCCGCCGGCGCGGTCGAGGAGGAAGACCTGGAACGGGTGCGCAACAACCGCCTCTTGAGCCGCCATTTCAAGGACCTCTTCGAGAACCCCAGCGTGGAACGTGAGGCTTTGCCCGACACCACCATCGGCGAACAGACGATTTCCCGCGAGCGAGTGCGGCTCGACGAAGTGCGGGAGGTGAAGGTGAAGATGGGACGCAGCGACATGATCTATCGCAACGAGGCGGTGGCGGTCGCCCAGATTTCGCCCGCCGTTCCGATCTTCGGCCTCCTGCGCTCGAAGGTGAACACTTCGCTCGCTCCCGCGAATCCGCAAAGGAACAGCCCTCCGCCGCTTCTGACCGAGGAGGAGCTGGTGTGTGTGGCCTTCGGAAGAAAGTCCACGCCCAGCGGCCTTCCCCCCGAGGTCCAAGAACTCCTGCATTCTCGCTAGCATCGCCACCGAATGGCACCCGCCAAGCCGGAGACCACCTGATGGCCGGTTTGTGCTAAAATCAAGCGAGATATCGCCCCATTTGGACTGCATCGGAGCCTTCGGTGGACACTCACACCCCACTGCGCGAGGAGAACTTGGAGAGTCTCAGAAGTCGCGCGCACGAGTACTTCATGACGGTCAACCGCCCGGTCGGCAGCGAGGAATTGGCCAAGGTCCTGTTCAAGCCGCAGATGGACGAGTCTGTCTCACCGCTCTTGGTGCGCACCCTCCTTTCCCGCGACCGCCGTTTCAGTGAATCTTCACGCGGACTCTGGGAACTCAGCTCCTCACCCTACCGCCATCTTCGTCTGCAGGACGCGGCGTTCGCGGTGGTCGATCTCGAGGCCACCGGTAGCCGACTGGGAGTCGACCGCATCATCGAAGTGGCGGTGGTACGAGTCGACCACGGCTGTGTGCGTCGCAGCTTCAACACGCTGGTGAATCCCCTGCAGCCGGTGCCGCACTGGATCCAGGGCTTGACTGGCATCAAGGACTCGATGTTGCAGGACGCGCCTCGTTTTCATCAGGTCGCGCCAAGGGTTTTGGAGTTGCTCAAAGGTAGCGTGTTCGTCGCACACAACGTCGACTTCGATTATCCCTTCCTGAGACGACAGGTGAGGGAGTCCGGACACCGACCACATCCCTGGCCACAGCTCTGCACGGTTCGGCTCTCGCGCAGGATGCATCCTGAATGGGGCGCCTTTCGCTTGGGCGCGGTGGCGCGACGTCTGGAGGTCCCCCTCAAGCGGCATCACCGCGCCATCGCCGACGCCACCGCGACGGCCCAGGTCCTTTTGCGGGAGCTGAAGGAGCTCCAGCACCAGGGCATCGGCACGGTGGGGGAGGTCCTGGCCTTCGCGCGCTCGGCGCCCGCTCCAGCCGAAGACTGAAGTTCTTTTGTTCGAACAGATTAGCGCTGCATTTCGGGCCGGGCTGGCTTGACGGAGATAGGCCTCAAGTGGTAGCTTCCCGCGGATTCATTCGACTAAGCCTTGGGCTCTACAGGATTCCATCGGCCATTCCCTGGCGCGGATTCCCTGCTCGAAAGGAGGCGAGGGCAGCCTGCCCCAAGCCCATGAATGTTCCTAAGGACGCTTTCATTCCCCCGGTCCTCGAAGACGTCACCGAGGCCATCGGGAACACCCCCCTGGTGCGGCTGCGCAAGATGCCCGACCCCAAGGGCGCGCGGGTGTACGCGAAGATGGAAATGCTCAATCCCGGCGGAAGCGTGAAAGACCGCATCGGGGCCTCGATGCTGGACGCAGCAGAGGAGCAGGGTCTTCTGCGTCCCGGCGGTACGGTCGTCGAATGTACCAGCGGCAACACAGGGATGGGTCTGGCGCTCTCCTGCGCGGTGCGCGGTTATCGCCTCATCTGTACCATGCCCGACAAGATGAGCAAGGAGAAGATCAGCCTGCTGCGCGCGATGGGCGCCGAAGTCATCGTCACCCCCAGTAACGTGGCTCCCGACCATCCCGAAAGCTATTACTCCATCGCCCGAAGCATCGCCGAGAGTACGGACAACTGTGTGTGGACCAATCAGTATTTCAACGACGCGAATCCTCGTGCCCACTACAGCAGCACGGGGCCGGAGCTGTGGGCGCAGACCGAGGGCAAGATCTCCGCGTTCGTGGCCGGGATGGGCACCTGCGGCACGATCAGTGGCACGGGACGATACCTCAAGGAACAGAACCCGCAGGTACGCATCGTCGGTGTCGATCCCGAGGGGAGCATTCTCAAGCATTGGTTCGACACGGGCGAGACCGGCGAGGCGCAGCCCTACAAGGTCGAGGGGATCGGCGAGGACATCGTCCCCAGCGTCTTCTATCGCGATGCGGTGGATGAAGTGCGTAGTGTGAACGACGAAACCTCGTTTCTCATCACCCGGCGCTTGGTCAAGGAGGAAGGGATCTTCGCCGGAGGTTCCTGCGGTTCGGCGGTCGCAATCGCCCTGGACGTGGCGCGCGAGATGAAGCCCGATCAGATGGTGGTCGTCCTTCTGCCCGATTCGGGTTCGAAGTATGTGTCGAAGATTTTCAACGACGACTGGATGCGGGAGAACCGCTTCCTCTCACCTTCCCTGGCCACGGTGAGCGACGTACTGCACCGCGGGGGGAGACCGCTGAAGACCCTTCTCACCGTCGAGTGGGATGCCACCGTGCGAGATGCCATCGATCTAATGCGGCTGAACGAAGTGAGTCAACTGCCCGTCATGAGGCATGGCGAGCCGGTGGGGCGCGTTACCGACAGCCGGCTCATGGCCGCGGTCCTGGACGATCCGTCGTGCATGGACCAAGGCCTCGGCAAGCTGCAAGAGCCGCCGCTACTGCGTGTGGAAGGCGCGCGACGCATGAGCGAAATCCTCGCCACTCTCAGCGGGAAGGACGCCGCGGTTCTGGTGGAAGAACACGGCCACGTGGCGGGGATCATCACCCGCTACGATCTCATCGACTTCGTCCAGGAGGGACACTAGAACATGGGCTTCTCCACCAAAGCGATCCACGCGGGACAAAAGCCGGAACCGGTCACCGGAGCGGTGATGACCCCCGTGTTTCAGACGTCCACCTACGCGCAGGACGGAATCGGAGAACACCGCGGCTACGAGTACGCGCGCACGCAGAATCCCACGCGCGAGGCCCTGGAGGGCTGCATTGCCGCCCTGGAGGGCGCGAGTCACGGAGTGGCTTTCGGCAGCGGAACCGCCGCGATCCACGCCATCCTCCAGACCCTGAACGGCGGCGACGAGATCATCTGTACCTCCAACGTCTATGGGGGCACCTACCGGCTCTTCGAGATGGTGCTTCGGCGATTTGGTCAGCGCTTTCACTTTGTCGACACCAGCGATCTCGCCGCGGTGGAAGAAGCTCTCAGCGAGAAGACGAAGTTGCTGTTCGTAGAGACGCCGACCAATCCGGTCTTGACGCTCAGCGACATCAAAGCGTGCGCCGAGCTGGCCCACGACAAGGGCGCGAAGCTGGCCGTCGACAACACCTTCATGAGCCCCTATTTCCAAAACCCCTTGGCCCTGGGCGCCGACGTCTGTGTGCACTCTACCACCAAGTATCTCAACGGACACAGCGACATGGTTGGCGGCATCGTGCTCACCAATGACGACGATCTCTTCGCGAGCTTGAAATTTCTGCAGAATGCCGCGGGCGCGGTACCCGGTCCTTGGGATTGTTGGCTCGCGCTGCGTGGAGTGAAGACTCTGGCGGTGCGCATGCGGCAACACGATGCTAACGCGCGGCAGCTCGCGGCGTGGCTCGCGGAGCGGAAGGACGTGAAGAAAATTTACTATCCCGGCCTGGTTGCGCATCCCGGGCACGCGCTCGCGCAACGGCAAATGCGGGGTTTCGGGGGCATGATCTCCTTCGATCTGGGCTCGTTCGCTGCGGCGCAGAAAGTCGTAAAAGCGGTGCAAATCTTCACTCTGGCGGAGAGTCTCGGTGGGGTGGAGAGCCTGATCTCACATCCAGCAATGATGACGCACGGCACCGTACCCAAAGAAATTCGCGAAGAATTGGGAATCACCGATGGCCTCGTGCGTATCAGCGTGGGCATCGAGGACGTAGAGGATCTGCAGAACGATTTGGAGCAAGCGTTGGATTCGATTTGATGCGCATGGGAATTTGCGACTTGCTTGACGCTCGCATTCCCAATTCGTATGATCGCGCCACCGTTGATACGCTTCTTAGATGGGCAGCTTCCTGAGTAACGGTGTGGTCGATGTGAATGATGGTATTTGGTCTCAGGGAGGAAAAATGACCAAGTCCGAAGACTCGTCCCTGGTGAAGGAAAAACATTTCGTGCGTTACGATCAACTCATCGAAAAAGCGGAACGAGAGGGACGGTTGAACGGTTCCTACCGTTGCCTGGTGTGCGGAATGCGATACAACCTGAAAGAGGAAGCAGAGGACTGCTGCAAGGTCGTCGCGTCCCGAAGGTAAGCGAAACCCCACGGGAAAGATTATTCACCATGCCACAGCAGGGCACTGCTATGCGCCAGTACTGTTCGGTTTGCAAGGATCACCTCGAGATGACGGTGGTCAGCGATACCAGCGAAGACGGAGTCATCTGGCTGAAGTGTCCGCGCTGCAAGGGCATCCTTCCCCACATGGAGGAGACGGGGGAAGAAAGCGCTCAGCCTGCCCCGGAAGATCCCCTCGAGGAAATCGACATCAGCAAGGCGGTGCCCTACGATTCCACGCGGGTGTATGAGGTGGGGGATATCGTCCACCATCGCAGTTGGAACGACTATGGTGTGGTGTTGGAGATCGTCGATCTTCCCGGAAACCGGCGCACGGCCCGGATTCGTTTCAGCGAGCACGGCGAGATCCAACTCATCATGGGTGAGCGCTGATCTCTTCGCGCACTACGGTCGCACCTTTCAGCCGGGATGCAGGATGAAGCTGGTGCCGCGGGTCCTGTTTCTACTTGTGGTTCTCTTGGCACTGTCGGTGCGGGTGGCGACTGCCTCCCCACCGCGGCAGCAACTTCTGCCGCCGGTCCCCCTGGATAACCTCGACTTTCCGCAGCAGTCCACTCCGATGGATTTGCAGTTGCAGGTCTACACCCTGGTAGATCGGTCCCGTGTCGAGTGGTATCGCCTGCAGGGTTGGAGAAAGCTGGCGGGTCGGGTGGCCGTCGGAGGCGGCGTGAGCTACGCCGGGGTGGCGCGCCAGCAGAGGGCGGAGTATGGGGGTGGCCCGGCCTGGGTCGCCCTATCCACCCATTTGGGAGGGGAGGGGGCGCTGGGCTTTTCGATCGACGTGGACGGGACCTTGCCCCTGGGCGACGAAAACCTCTTCCCCGTGGCGAGCGATGCCTCTTCCATCGGACTTCGATTGCGGGGCTCGGCGGGCCGCTTCGCCGGCGGGCGGGCTTGGCTGGGCTGGACCGCGCGGAGGGTCTCGCCCCCCCCCAGAACGAGCCCGCACTGGACCGCCCTGACAGCTCCTGGCCCTCCGCCAGCTCCTTGATGGCAGCCTGGCACGCACTGGGGCCGCGCCTGGGCGGTGCGGTCTCCGTCCGCTACGACCTGGCGGGAGCCCCCGAGAGCTTCTGGTTCGAGGGTGAGCTGAGCTGGTTTCCCGTGGCGGATCTGGGACTGAAAGTAGGGGCCAGCGCCTCCACCGGCCCCGCCGAGAACCGCCCCATGGACTGGGCCTGGCTCTTCGGGGTGCGTTGGCGTCCCCGCCCTGCGGCGGCCACGACCGGTATCGATTCTTCCGGAAAATAATATTACCGGGGTGGCTTGTAGGCCGGCCCGCGCTTGGGGTAGAGTGAGAAGTGCCTCCTCTTCCCTTGGATTCCTCGAGCAAGGCAGACGGGTGCGCCCGTGAACGAAAATCTCATTGCCCAACGCTTTCAACGCCTCCTGCCGCTGCACGAAGACGAGACCCTCGCTTTGGACCTGGCGCGTGACCTCGCCTCCGATTCCCTGGGCTCGCTCCTGAGTGTTCGCGCCCGCGCAGATTGTCATCACGAACTCGCCATGAGAGTGCGGCTGGCCAGTTTCGCGCCGGGGAAGCTGTTCCGTGAGCTTCCGCCGCTGGCGGTGGTCGGGTCGCACGACAGTCTGCACTTCTTCTTGCCGCCAATCGAAGCTCATCCCTGGGAAATCCAGCTTTTGGCCTTCGAGGGCAGCCGGGCCATTCAGGATCTGCGCGTCGTCCTTCAGGGACTCGACGAACTGCTGAAGAAGGGATGCCCTGGGGGGCGGCTCGCTCTCCCCGCGCTCTATCGCGACGAGGAGGGTCCCTTCTTCTTGCCCAGTTCCTACGTGCTGCCGCCGGCGCAAATGCACTCCCATCACGATCCCAATTCCTGCCGGCAGGAAGTGTGGAACTTGCGGGAAGAGCTTTCGGCTCTGTGCCGTCGCTATCTGAAAATGGCGGGCGGACGACTCCAGGCGCTCGAGCGCGAGGAGATCAGCGAACTGCAGCGGAAGCTAGTGGCCGAGGACAGCGACGCGCCGATGTCCGCGGCACTCTCTCCTCTGGCGCAGGCTCTGGAGTCTTCGCGCGAGGAAGGCGGATGTCTGATTCTCTCCGGCAGCGATCGGGCTCAGGAAGAGGCTGAGCACCTTGCGCTGCGCTGGGCGCAAACCTCCGAACGCAGGCAAGCCGTTCTCCGGCCGCACGTTTCCTCCCCTCTGAGCCGCGCGGGTCGTGGCAGCGAGGAGAGTGGGGGGCCGGTCGTGATCTTGCGCGATTTCGCTAGCTATCCCGCGTTCGCCGAGAGCTTGCAGCGACTCAAGACTGCGGGCTACTGGGGAGGGACCGAGATCCTGCTGGTTCTCATTCCCAAAGGCCACAAGGAGGAAGCGGCACGGCTCTACCTGGATGATTTGAGGAGAGGACGCGAAGGCAAGACCTTCGAGTGGATCCTGCCCGAGCCTCCCAAGGAAGTGCTTACGGTCGAAAAGAGCGCGAGCCTGCAGGGGAGAATTCTCGAAGCACTACAAGAAGCCGGTCGACCGCTGGCCGCCTCCATGCTCCTGCTCACCCTCTCGGTATCCGAGGAGGAATTCGCCGCGGCCACGACTCGACTCTTCGCACAGGATCGGGTGGAGTTCTCCTACGGCTTCGTCGACGAAGTGGGAGCGGTACAGGAACTCGTTCTCGCGCTTCCCCCCCAAGAGACAGTGGAGTGCACGGCAGAGCGTGCAGCCGAAGTCAACAAATTGCTCGCCGCCTCCCTGGAGAAACTCTCAGGACGCAGCGGTCCGGGTTGTCTCTGGCTCCGGCTGCGTCACGCCCTCGCCACCGAATCGCCGAGGGTCGGGGCCCTGGCCCGACAACTCGGCGGACTCGCCGAACGCATGGGCGATCCCTTCCTGCAGTACGCGGTCTACGAGCGCATGCTGGCCGACGGGTACAGCTCGCATCTCAAGAGTGAAGACCGAGCCAAGGCTGCTCTGGTCATGGGAGGTCTGCACCGCCGAGCGGGTGAATTGACGCGCGCCGAGGAACTGCTCAAGAGCGGACTGAAAGGCATCGCCGACGAGGAGGATCAGAGTGGCCGGCCGCTGGTTCCGATGGCGGCGGAGCTCACGCTGGAGCTGGGCGCAATCACGCGCGACCGCAACCGGCATACCGAAACCCAAACCCTCATTGCGGAGGCGCTGGAACGTTACGGAGAGGACCTCCCGACCCATCTTCGCGCCAGGCTCTATCTCGACATTTCCTGGGCGCTTCTGAAGCTGGGTCGCACGCGCGAAGCCGCCAACTACTGCGAGCTCGTGCTGAAGATCCTGGACGGGGAGAGCTATCCGCACGAAGTCGCCCGAGCGTACAACCAACTCGGCGTGGTCCAGTACGAGGAGAGCAACTACGCGCAGAGCCTGATCAACTTGCAGCGCGCTCTCGTGCTTCGCGAGCAGGCGGGGGACGCGATGGGAGTCGCGCGCAGCTACAACAACCTTTCGCTCACCTATCGCAGTTTGGGCCGACTGGCCGAGGCGGAGCGCTGTCTCAAGCGCAGCCTCGAAGCCAAGGTGAAGGCGGGCGACTCTCTCGGGGTCGCGGTCACCCAACTCAATCTCGGTCTGCTCGCGATCGATCAACACGAATACCAGCGCGCGCGAGCCTATGCCGCGGAGTGCCTCCACGTCGCCCGCCGCTACCGTCACCGGCAAATGGAAGCCGAAGCCCACGGCTTACTCGGAGAGGCGGCCATGGGCGAGGGCCACTACCAGGAGGCGCGGGATCTTCTCCTGCGGGATTTGGAACTTTGTCGGGCCCAGAACTACGAGACCGAGAGACTGGCCACTCTCAGGCGTATCGTCGGCCTGATGCTGAAACTGAAGAACTTGAAGGAGGCCAAACAGCGGCTCGAAGAGGCGCGCGAGCTCTTGACCACGGTTCCCTCGCTCTACGAGGCGTCGATGCTCCAGGTCTTCCAGTCCGAGATCCTCCGTCACGATGGCGTGCACCAGCAAGCTCGTGATGTCCTGAACAAGGCGGCGCGAAGCTTCGGTGGCATGCGGCGCTACGACTTGCAACTCGACTGTCTGGCGCGCCGCGCGGAGCTCGAATGGGAATTGGGTCACAAGTCCGAAGCGAGGTTGACCTTCCAGGAGGCACGGGAGCTGGCGATGCGCCACGAGATCCATCGCCTGCCCACCTTCCTTCACGAACTGGAGGGACGTTTGGAAGGGAGCCTGATTGGGAGTCCGGCGCCCGCCGCCACGGACCACAAGCTGGAGACGCTCGCCGAACTCTTGGGGCCGGGAGGCGATCTCGAAGCCGGACGGCCCGGAGCGGTGCTTCGCATGGTGGCGGCCGTCCTGGCCGCCCCGGAGGTGTATTGGATGCGTACTCCACGCCAGCGCTCACTCGCTCTGGTGCGCGGAAAAGTCACCGAGCAAGCGGCACCCAACAAGCTGCAGGAACTCGTGTCGAAGACGAAGGCGGGACGGACGACCCCGAGTTTCCAGGAGCGACCCTTTACCGGGGTGCGCGTACGCGGCGCGGATGTCGGCTGGCTCTGCGTGAAGCGCGATCGTCGGCTCGATGAGGGCGAGCTCGCATTCCTGCTCACGGTGGCGGGTATCCTGAGTTTGGCGGGACGGCAAGCCACGACCCAAGTCCCCGAGGAATCGTTCGTCACCGAAGAGAAGGAACAGCCTGGCGCCACCTACGGCATCATCGGGAACAGTTCCGAGATCCGAGAAGTGTTGCGCATGATCGAAATGGTCAAGGGCAACGACGTAACCATCCTGATTCTCGGAGAAAACGGGACCGGGAAAGACCTCGTGGCGCGCGCCATCCACAACGCGGGGCCCAGAGCGAAAAGGGAAATGGTGGCGGTCAACTGCGCCTCGATTCCTCCCACTCTCCTGGAGAGCGAGCTCTTCGGACACGAGAAGGGCGCCTTCACCTCGGCCGTCGACCGCCGCATCGGTCTCTTCGAGCGAGCTCATGGTGGCAGTGTGTTTCTCGACGAGATCGCTGAGATGCCTTTGGCCATGCAGGCAAAGCTGTTGCGTGTGTTGCAGGACAAGACCTTCACCCGCGTGGGTGGAAGCAAGAACATCAGTTCCGATGTGCGGGTCATCGCGGCCACCAACCGGGATCTGACAGAGGAAGTGGAGCAGGGACGCTTCCGGATGGATCTCTTTTACCGGCTCAACGTCATCTCCATTCGGCTTCCCCCTCTTCGCGAACGGCGAGAGGACATCCGGCCGCTGGTACATCACTTCCTGCTCTCGTTTTCCAGCGAGTTCCGGCGCCCGGTGCGGGGAATCACCGAGGAGGCGATCGACCGGCTCATGAACTACGACTGGCCGGGCAACATCCGGGAACTGGAAAACGTCATCAAAAAGGCGATCGTATTCGCGAGCCGCGACCTCCTGCGGGTAGAGGATTTACCCAGAATGGGTACGAAGGGACTGCGGATGCACCGTCGTCCCAAGCTCGAGGACACCGTGCGGAGCCTCATCGAGAGCGAGGACTACTCCGCCCAGAGGCCGCTGATGCCGCGTCTCGAGCTGCAAATCGCCTGGGAACTCGTGCAGTCCGTCGGAAACAAGACAAAAGCCGCGCGCCTGCTGGGGATCACCAAACCCACGCTCTACAGCCGTTTGCGCCGTTATGCCGCCCTCAGTGGCGAAGGCGAAGAAGGAGTGATTTTGCGGCAAAAAAGTGGGCGAGCCTAGCGCTCCAGCGAGCCATCGGCCCGAAACGAACCAGAAAGTGGTTCCCTCAGCGCACAAAGATCTGTATCATACCAAAAGCTGGCAGTACCCTGCCAACGAGCCCAGGAGGAGGGTTTCCATGTTCCGCACTGGCACCATTGCCGTACTTCTCCTCTTCGTCGCACTCTTCACTGCTGTCGCGTTAACGCCGGCTCACGCCAAATGGGCCGTAAAGGCCACCTTCGATGCGGGGACGCACGAACTCAATCTCGGCACGCAAGTGCTGGAAGTGACCAACAGCAAGCCCATCGTCATCACGGTGCAGTCGGGGACGGACCTCATCGCGGGCATCATCGACGCGCTCCAGAAGAACGAGTCCACCCGCGTCCGGATCATCCTCAAGCGTGAAGAGGATACGCTGCTCTTCGATGGTGAGGTGGCCGACACCGTAGAGTTCAAATCGGCCACCAGCACGGATGAAACCGGGCACTCCGAACTCTAGGTTTTGTCCCCAATTCGTTAAAATATTTGCTGAAATATAAAATTCCTTGATGGTGTAGTTTTTTGAACCGTGGACCGGGTCGCAACGGGAATTTTCAACTTCAAATTTGCCAAGGACTTAGCGCTGCGTTCCCGCGTCGAAAATGAGCGAACAGCTGGCACGCGATATGCCATGTATCAAGCTCGGATAGGCAAACGAGCCTACTTACTGGCGAGGGCGGCTGGAGGTGTGTCAGGAATACGAGGGGCTTTCACCGCTTCGCCAGTAAGGATATCGTGCGAGTGCCATCCGTTGGATCGCGATAATCGTTGTGCTACCGTGCGCCGGGTCTCTCTTGGAGGCCCGGCGTTCGTGTCTTCCTGGGGAATCGCGGGGAGAATCGCGTCGACACCCCACGGCTTCTGAGCTAGCGTGTGCCTGATCCAGCTCGAACCCCCTCCTTTTTCCATCGAGGTCAGAACCCGTCGTGAAGCCCTGGTGTACGCGGATTCTCGCGAGCGGGTGCTGGCTCCTCTTGGGCCTACTCGGTACCGCCCACGCGGTAGACTTGCAGTCCTTGCCGGAAATCGGTGCGGTGGTGGACGCCCGGGTTCCCCTGCCCACCGACGGTGTGCGGGGCTTTCTCTTCGAGAACGACTCCGTGGTGCTCTTGGCCACCGCCAATAGGGGGCTCTCTGCTCCTGATTCCACCTTTCAGGTCAGTTTGATGCGGTGGCAGGCATCGACCGGGAACCTGCGCATCCTGAGCACGCAAACCGACGAGTTCGAAACCGGCTTAAGCTCCGATGGAGAAAACTGGTGGAGCAGTGGCAGCCTCTTGGGGACGAGCAGCGGGATCTATCAGATTTCCCCGGGCAGCGGCAAAGTCCTGACGACCCTCCCTGCACCAGGTCATCACCCGGGAGGGATCGCGTACGACGGGCTGTACCTGTGGGTCGTCGACTGCGACGCGCGGAACATTCTGAGGGTAGATACCGAGGAGGGCCGCGTATCCAAGAAGGTTGCGGCGCCCGCGTTCTATCCCACGGGCTTGGCCTACGACGGTTACCACTTCTGGTCCGCCGACGCCAGTACGGGCAGGCTCTACCGGCTCTCGGGAACCACCGGCCGGCGCGATGCCGTGATCGCCAAGGACGCGTTCTACCGACCCGGAGAGTTCGTGAGCCTCAGCTGGGACGGCAAGGGTCTGTGGACCGTGGCCGCCAGTGACTCCGAGGCTGCCCGCCTGCAGATTCTGCGCTGATCTTGGCCCCCTTTTTGCCCCTTGTGGCGCACTGTGGTTTGCTTGACGCCCCCCGTATACCATGGCTAAGTTGAAGATGTCAGCGGCGAGTTCCTCTCCATGCCGTTGCAAGCGTGCAATCGCAACGGCCTGCTATCACATCAGTTGACACGACCTCCTAGCTTGGTATGGAGATTGCAGCTCATGCTGTACACGATCTTCCAGCCAAGAGCCCCAATTGCGGGAGAGCACGATGGCAGCGCCAAGCGGTCCATGGACCGATTACATCGAGAGTCTTCAGAATACTCAGGCCTATCGCGAGCAACACTGGGAAGGATCCTTCGAGGACTACCTTGCCATAGTTCACAAGGATCCCAAGGTCATGCGTTCCGCCTATCAGCGGCTCTACGACATGATCATCAGCTACGGGAGTGACGAGTACACCGAGTACAAGAAAAAGATCACCCACTACAACTTCTTCAACGATCCCTTCCAGGGCGGACAGGATGCGGTCTTCGGGATCGACATCACGCTCATGAAGCTGGTGAACGTCTTCAAGTCTGCTGCCTACCGTTACGGCACCGAGAAGCGCGTGATTCTTCTGCACGGACCGGTGGGCTCGGCGAAGAGCACGATCGTGAGGCTCTTGAAGCGCGGAGTCGAAGACTACAGCCGCAGACCCGAGGGAATGATCTTCTCCTTCTACTGGGATCTCAAGGACGTGCCTGGCATGGAGGAACAGGGTTTCGCCTGCCCGATGCACGAGGAGCCGCTGCATCTCATTCCCGTGCACGATCGCGAAGAGGTCATGCACAAGCTCATCGGCGATTCTCCCGAACCCTATCCGCTGCGTTGCGAGGGGGAACTCTGTCCTGCCTGCCGCCACACTTTCTCACTCCTGATGGAGCACCATGCGGGCGACTGGACCAAAGTGGTGCAGCACGCGCGGGTGAAGCGTCTCATCCTGAGTGAGCAGGATCGTATCGGCATTGGCACCTTCCAGCCCAAGGACGAAAAAAACCAGGATTCGACCGAACTCACCGGAGACATCAACTACCGCAAGATCGCGATTTACGGCAGCGACTCGGACCCGCGCGCCTTCAACTTCGACGGGGAATTCAACATCGCCAACCGAGGCATCGTCGAGTTCATCGAGGTCCTCAAGCTCGATGTCGCGTTCCTCTATGACTTGCTGGGCGCCAGCCAAGAGCACAAGGTCAAACCCAAAAAGTTCGCCCAGACCGACATCGACGAGGTCATCATCGGTCATACCAACGAGCCCGAGTACCGCAAGCTCCAGAACAACGAGTTCATGGAGGCGCTGCGTGACCGCACGGTGAAGATCGACGTGCCGTACATCACCAAGCTCGACAAAGAAGTGCTGATCTATCGCAAGGACTATTCGGACGAAAAGGTACGCGGCAAACACGTGGCGCCGCACACCCTGGACATGGCGGCGATGTGGGCCGTTCTGACTCGACTCGAGGAGCCGAAGAAGGCGAAGCTCTCCCTCCTGCAGAAACTCAAGCTCTACAACGGGCATTCGGTTCCAGGTTACACGGACGACAACGTGAAAGAGCTGCGCAAAGAGGCCACCCGCGAGGGCATGGAAGGGGTCAGCCCCCGTTACGTGCAGGACAAGCTCTCCAATGGTCTGGTGAGCGAGGACATCGAGGGTTGCCTCAATCCCTTCATGGTGTTGAACGAACTCGAGTCGGGCTTGAAGCACTCGACCCTCATCACCAACGAAGATCAGAGGAAGCGCTACGCGGACATGTTCATTCAGGTGCGCGAGGAATACGAGAACGTCGTCAAGAGCGAGGTGCAACGCTCGATCTCGGCTGACGAAGAGGCGATCGGACGACTCTGTTCCAACTACATCGACAACGTGAAGGCTTACACGCAGCGCGAGAAGGTGCGCAACCGCTACACCGGCCAGGATGAAGAGCCCGACGAGCGTCTGATGCGGGCCATCGAGGAAAAGATCGAGATTCCCGAGAGCCGTAAGGAGGACTTCCGTCGCGAGATCATGAATTACATCGGTGCTCTCGCGCTGGAAGGCAAAGTCTTCAACTACAAGACGAACGCGAGATTGCAGAGGGCGCTCGAGCTCAAGCTCTTCGAGGACCAGAAGGACAGCATCAAGCTGAGTACGCTGGTGACCAACGTCGTGGACAAGGAAACTCAGGAGAAGATCGACGTGGTCAAGGAGAGGCTGAAGCGCAACTACGGCTACTGCGACATCTGCGCCAGCGACGTGCTCAACTTCGTTTCGTCGATCTTCGCACGTGGTGACGTCCAGGAAGAGTCCCAATAGCGAAGGCGGCCGGGATGCAGATCAGCCGCATCGATCGTGATCTTCACCGTTTCCAGGACATCGTCCGCGGGCGGATCAAGGAGAATCTGCGCCGCTACATCTCGCACGGCGAGATGATTGGACGCAAGGGTAAGGACCTCGTCTCCATCCCCGTTCCCAGTATCGACATTCCACGCTTCCGCTTCGGCCCCAAGGACCAGGCGGGAATCGGTTTCGGCGACGGAGCCGAAGGCCAGCCGGTGCCCGGTCAGGAGGGAGAGGGCCAGGGCCCCGCCGGCGACGCGCCGGGAGAGCACGTTCTGGAAGTCGAACTCACTATCGACGAACTGGCCAAACTCATGGGTGAGGAACTGGAACTCCCCAAAATCGAGCCCAGGGGAAAGCAACAGATCAACTCGGCCCGATCCCGCTACAGCAGCATTCAAATGGTCGGACCGCAGGGCTTGCGCCATTTCAAGCGCAGCTACCGCGAAGCCCTCAAACGCCAGCTTCAGACCGGCGCCTACGACCCGCTCAATCCCATGGTCATTCCCATCCGGCGTGACATGCGCTACCGCGCTCCGGTAAAAGTACAACAGCCCGCTTCCAATGCGGTCATCATCTACATGATGGACGTGTCAGGATCGATGGGAGACGAGCAGAAGGAGACGGTCCGGATCGAAGCGTTCTGGATCGACACTTGGCTCAATAGCCAGTACCAGAACTTGCAGACGCGCTTTCTCGTTCACGATGCCGTGGCACACGAAGTGGACCGTCACACCTTTTTCCACACTCGCGAGAGTGGCGGAACGAAGATCAGCAGCGCCTATACCATGTGCGCGGAGATCATCGAGAACGAATATCCGCCGAGCGAGTGGAACATCTATCCCTTTCATTTTTCCGATGGAGACAACTGGGGCGGCGGCGATACCGAAAAATGTCTCGCTCTCTTGAAGGACACCCTGCTTCCCGCGGTCAATCAGTTCAGCTACGGCCAGGTAACCTCGACCTACGGCTCGGGTCAGTTCAAGCGTGAGCTCGACAAGCAGCTCGAAGAAGCGGAGAACCTGGTCACGAGCCAGATCGACACCAAGGATGACATTCCGGACAGCATCAAGGTTTTCCTCGGGAAGGGAAGGTAGGGCATGGCGGGCTTGAGCGAAGATCTCCAGGGATGGAAAGGCAAGATCGAGAAGTACGCGCGCGAGTACGGACTCGACTTCTTCGAATTGAACTTCGAGGTAATCGACTATCGGCAGTTGAATGAAGTGGCCAGCTACGGTGGTTTCCCCGTTCGCTATCCGCACTGGACGCACGGCATGAGCTTCGACCAGCTCAGCAAGGGATATACCTACGGACTCAGCAAGATCTACGAGATGGTCATCAACAATGACCCTTGTTATGCCTACCTGATGAAGGAGAACCATCTCGTCGACCAGAAGCTCGTGATGTGCCACGTCTACGGCCACTGCGACTTCTTCAAGAACAATGTCTGGTTCTCGCGAACCGACCGTCAGATGATCGACACCATGGCAAACCATGCTTCGCGGATCCGCCGCTACATTGGTCGCTACGGGCTGGAGGAAGTCGAGGAGTTTCTCGACCGGTGCGTCTCGCTCGAGAGACTGATCGACGTTCATTCTGCGTTCTTGAGCAAGAAGCGGATGTCGAACGATGAGACAGCTGCGCCCCAACCGAAACAGGCTCCGCGTGTGCGTTTCGAAGCCAAGTCCTACATGGAGAGCTTCATCAACGCGAGCGCCGGAATGCAGGAGGAAAGGCAGAGGCGCGAACAGGAGGAAAGGGAGCGACGCCCCAAGAAGTTCCCGGAGTCTCCCGAGCGAGACGTGCTGCTCTTCCTCTTGCACCACGCTCCCCTGACCCGCTGGCAGCGCGACATCCTGGGGATGATTCGCGACGAGTCCTACTACTTCGCTCCGCAATGGCAGACGAAGATCATGAACGAGGGATGGGCCAGCTATTGGCACTCCAAGCTCATGACGGAAAGAGTGCTCAACGATTCGGAGATCGTGGATTTCGCCGACCACCACAGCGGCACCATGGGAGGAAACGACTCCCTGAATCCCTACAAATTGGGTCTCTATCTCTATCGCGACATCGAGGAGCGTTGGAACAAGGGCCGTTTCGGTAGCGAGTACGAGGACTGCGAAAATTACAAGGAACGCAGGAATTGGGATACAGGAGCCGGGAAGGGGAGGCAGAAGATCTTCGAAGTGCGCACGGTGCACAACGACGTCACCTTCATCGACACTTTCCTTACCGAGGAGTTCGCCCAAGAGAATCGCATGTTCCTCTACCGCTACGACCTGGAGAAGGACCAGTACGTCGTCGCGAGCCGCGAATTCGCCAAGATCAAACGGCAGCTCCTGGCACAGCTCACCAACGGGGGACACCCCCTCATCTCGATCGTGGACGCCGATTACAGGGGCCACGGCATCTTGTACCTCAAGCACACCTACGAGGGCATCCCACTGGACATCGAGTACGCCAAGGCTACCCTGGCCAACCTCTTCTCCCTGTGGGGCAAGCCGGTTTGCATCGAGAGCGTCTACCAGGACAAGCCCGTTCTCCTCGAGCACGACGGGAAGGAAGCCCAGCTCAACAGCCTCGATACCTCGAGTTCCGCCACTGCTTGACAGCCCCCTACGCCTCACCTAGCTTCGGCATTGATTGTCATTTTCAATTCGCGAGGGAACCCTCTGATTTTCCCCTTCGGGGGAGGCTTGGTCATGAACGATACAAAGTCCTCTCCCGCGCGGAATTCCTCCACACTGATCGACGAGTTCCGCGCCTACCTCTTGCGCGAGAACCTGAAGAGTACGCGTCAACGCGAAGCCATCGTGAATGTCTTTGCGCGCATGGAGGGTCACGCCAGCGTCGAGGACTTGCTGAAGGCGGTGAGCCGGACGGAGAAGGGCATCGGCTACGCCACGGTGTACCGCACGCTCAAGCTCCTCGTCGATTCGGGTCTGGCGAGCGTGCGGCACTTCGGGGATGGCGAGAGCCGCTACGAAGTTCGCAGCCCGGAGCACCACGACCACTTGATCTGTACCGAATGTGGTCTGGTCATCGAATTCAAATTACCCGAGGTCGAGAAGCTGCAGGAGGAGGTGGCGAAGAGGGCCGGGTTTCACCTGGAGAGCCACTGCCACGAACTCTACGGGATCTGCCAAGAAGTCGCGGCTGGCCAACCGTGCCGCTTTAACCCGGAGGCGGGAAAGGACACGATTGGTGGACGCCCCTTCAGCGATCAGGGTTCCGTTCCCGCTTCTTTCGAACGCCGTTCGGCCGAGAGCCTTCCCAGCGCCTTCCGCAAGTACCTCGCGCGCGAGCAACTGAAATCCACCCGGCAGCGTGACCTCATCGCGGAGGTCTTCTCCAAGCTGGAGGGCCACGTCAGTGTCGACGACTTGCTCGCGGAAGTGAAACGCCGGGATCCGCAGATTGGCTATGCCACGGTCTACCGTACTCTGAAACTCCTGGTCGATTCCGGGCTCGCCGCCAGCCGGAGCTTCGAGGGCGGGCGCACGCGCTATGAGACTCGCGGCCTGGAGCATCACGATCACATGATCTGTCAAAAAACCGGCAAGATCATCGAATTCCGCAACGATGAGATCGAACAGCTGCAGGAGAACCTTGCCAAGAGCTTGGGCTTCAAACTTCTCCGGCATCGCCACGAGCTCTACGGCTATCTCGAAGCTGCGGCCCCCCCGGAAAACTGAAGCGGCGCAGGGGCGAGGAGACACGAATGTCCGCGAGCAGGGGTTTGCAGTGGGTCGAGGTCGAGACGGAAGTTCTGACGCGAAATTTGCGCGCCTTCGCCAAACACCTTCCGGCAACTACCGCGCTGGCTCCGGTGGTGAAGAGCAATGCCTATGGACACGACCTCGAACTCGCGGCGCGCGCGTTCGCTGCGGGAGGAGCGTCCTGGTTCTGCGTCCATTCCTTCGATGAAGCCACCCGGCTGGCCAATCTTGCCCTCGGCCAGCGCATCCTGATTTTGGGACCTTTGAGCGATCAGGAACTCGTGGAGGCGATCGAAGCCGGTTTCAACCTGACGGTCTATGACGCACAGCGTCTGCGGGATCTCGCCGCGGCGTCGGCGAAGAGCGGCTATCCAGCCAAACTTCACCTCAAAGTGGAAACAGGAACCTGGCGGCAGGGGGTGACGCGCGGAGAACTGGCGGACTGTCTCGCGGTGATCAAACGTGAAGCCGGACTCGAACTCGCCGGTGTTCACAGTCACTACGCCAACATCGAAGACACTACCGATCACAGTTACGCGGAGGAACAATCACGCGTTTTCGAGGAGATCTTGGCTGAAATCGAGCGCGCCGGACTCCATCCCCAGTCGATTCACATGAGCTGCAGCGCGGCCGCGATTCTCTTCCCCGCGCGCTACATGGATCTCGCGCGCATCGGAATCTCGGCCTACGGCTATTGGCCCAGCTCGCCCACGCTGGTCTCAGCTCGCAGGGGATCCTCGACAGAGGAGCTTGCCATCAGGCCCGCCCTCAGCTGGAAAGTCAGAGTGGCGCAGCTCAAGACGGTGCCGGCGGGTTCCTACATCGGCTACGGATGCACGGACAAGGCCGAGGTCGATACCCGATTGGCCCTGCTTCCCGTCGGATACGCGGATGGCTATTCGCGGAACATGTCGGGGCGCGCCCACGTGCTATTGCAGGGCAAACGCTGTTCCGTGCGCGGTCGAATCTGCATGAATTTGATGATGGTCGACGTCACCCACCTCTCCGCCGTTCGGCTCGGCGAGGAGGCGGTTCTCTTGGGCAGCCAAATGGGGGAGACGATCGCAGCCGAAACTCTGGCCGAATGGGCGGGCACGATCCACTACGAGATCTTGGCGCGGATCTCTCCCGCCCTAGCTCGAGTGCCCGTGTGAGGGATGGCTGCTCTTCCTCTTGCGTGAGATTGGATTCGCGGCGCAGTTCGAGCATGCGCCGCCGCTCTCGCTGAAATCCTGATCAGAGACGAAGAACTGGCGCAGCACGTGACGCCCGGCGTAGAGAACGGCCAGGATCACCAGTGGGATCACTATGAGGTATTGGAGAAGGCTCATCCAGTTCACCCCCATCCCAAGAGAAGTCCGCCCTGATAGACCACGAAGGAGGCAATCCAGGCCAGGGCGAACATGTAGGTCCACATGAAGATCGGCCAGCGCCAGCTATTCGTCTCCCGCTTCACCACGGCAAGGGTTGACATACACTGGCAGGCGAGCACGAAGAACATCAGCAGGCTGGCCGCGACCAGGGGAGACCACACGCGCGTGCCGTCGGGATAGGTGTCTTCTTTCAGGCGTTTCTCCAAAGACGAGACGTCGTTCGAAGTGTCTCCCACGCTGTAAATGGTGCCCAGAGCGCTGACCACCACCTCGCGCGCGGCAAAGGAGGAAAGCAAGGCGACGCCGATCTTCCAGTCGAAGCCGAGCGGCTTCAGCATGGGCTCCCAGAGATGGCCGGCGCGGCCCATGTAGGAATTTGCGAGCTGGGTGCTGGAATCGAGCTGCCCGGTCTGCCCGTCGTTCCCCGTCTGCGGGAACGCGGCCAGGAACCAGAGAATGATGCTCATGGCCAGGATGATGGTTCCCGCGCGAGTGAGGAAGATTTTGGCGCGTTCGGACATCCGCCATGCAACGTCGCGGAACCGGGGCCGATGATAGGAGGGCAGCTCCATGACGAAAGTGGAGGAGGAGCCCTTGATGACCCGGTTGCGCAGAAACGCGGCGGCGAGCACGGCCATTCCCGTTCCCAAGAGATACAGGGTCATCAGAGTGAGGGCCTGGTAGCTGAGAAAGCCGAAGTGTCCGGCCGCGGGGACGAAGGCGGAAATGACCAGGGCATAGACCGGCAGGCGCGCCGAACAGGTCATGAACGGAGCGACCATCATGGTGACCAGGCGATCGCGCTGGCTGTCCATGGTGCGCGTAGCCATGATGCCTGGCACCGCGCAGGCGTAGGAGGAGATCAAAGGCACCACCGAGCGGCCGCTGAGTCCCACCTTCCGCATGGGACGGTCCATGATGAAGGCGACGCGGGCCATGTATCCGGTGTCTTCCAAGAGGCCGAGGAAGAAGAAGAGCAGAAGAATCTGCGGCAAGAAAACCAGCACGCCCCCCACTCCCGAGAGCACTCCGTCGACTACCAGGCCGCGCACGAGACCCGCAGGCAAATGGGTGGTGGCAAGTGTGGACAGCCAGCCCATCCCGCTCTCGATCCAATTCATGAAGGGCGCGGCCCAGCTGAACACCGCCTGGAAGACCACGAGGAGAACCGTCAAGAAGAACGCGGGTCCGAGGAAGCGGTGTGTCAGGATGGAATCGATCCTCTCGCTCGCACTGCGGTGACCCACTTGCCGCCGGATCTGCACCACGCGCTCGGCCAGGGGAGTGATCCACTGGTAGCGCGCGATGATCTCTTCCTGTTCGTAGAGCGTACCCTGTGCTCTGAGGCGCTCCCGCGCGGCATCGACTTCCTGCCAGAACTCGGCGGAATGGTGGGTTTCGAAGCGGGGCGCGGTGGTGTTGGCCAACGCCCTCAGGGCATCCGCGAAGCGCATCGAGGTGGAGAGCTGTGGTACGTCGGCCGAAAGGCACTGGGCCAGGTGGTCCACTTCCCTTTGCAGCGCGTCGGGCGTCTTCCAGCGCCGCGGCGGAACCTTGGGAAGTTCGCCGCAGAGCCCTTGCTTGAGGGCCTCGATTCCCTTGCCGCTGCTCGCGGCGAGAGGATAGACGGGCACGCCGAGCTCGCGCGAAAGTGCCTGGTCGTCGACGAAGACTCCTTCGCGCTCGGAGGCATCGGTCATGTTGAGGGCGATGATGGTGGGGATCCCCAGATCCAAAACCTGGCTGGTCAAATACAGATTGCGCTCGAGGTTTCCCGCGTCCACCACGCAGACGACCAAGTCGGGGCGATCCTGTCCCTGCATTTCGCCCACCAACACCCGGTAGGCGATTTCCTCGTCCAAGGAGCGTGGGTTCAAACTGTAAGTGCCGGGGACGTCGACGATCTGGACCGCGTGCGAGTTCCCGGTCACGACCTGACCGACTTTGCGCTCCACCGTGACGCCGGGATAATTGCCGACCTTCTGGCGCAGACCCGTCAGCTGGTTGAAGACCGTGGTCTTCCCCACGTTGGGATTGCCGGCCAGGGCGACGAGGCGTGCGGCCTTGGCTGGTTCAGAAAGGGTGGGGGCGGTACCGCCAGCCGTCCAACGCATGGAAATCTCAAACAGGTTGCACTTCGACGAGTCCGGCCTCGTGTTTGCGCAGAGATAGGTGGTAACCACGAATACGAATGTCGATGGGGTCGCCGAGGGGGGCGAGGCGGATGATCTCCAGCAGGGTGCCTTGCAGCAGACCCATCTCCAGGAGCCGACTCGGGGGTTCTTCCCGCGTCCAGCCCGTCACGACGCCGCGTTCTCCTGGTTTGAGTTGGTCGAGGGTCATGGTGCCGCCAATCCTCCGCGTAAGGGCAAGGGGACGCCGAAGGTCCGTGCCGTCTCCTCTGAGCGATCCCAAGCTAGCCTAGTATAATTGAAATTGCAAATCAATATCAACAAAAGGCGAGCCCAAGACCTCATTCTCCACGCCTGCTTTCAGTCTAAGCAAGCGGCGCACCGAGATCAAGCCAGAATGCGCTCGATGGCCTATAGTGGAGCCTGAAGCCGCGATGGGGGGCCTTGCTCCGCCACGCGCCCGGGAGCGGTTTCGAGGGAAAGGATGCAAGCTCGATGACCGAACGACTCTATTACCGCGATTCCTACCGCTGCCGCTTCGAGGCCACGGTGACCGGCTTCGAATCCCGTGAGGAAGGGCAATCCCGGGTTCGCCTGGACCGCAGCTGTTTCTATCCGGAGAGCGGGGGCCAGATGGCCGATCGGGGCACCCTAGCCGGCGTGGAAGTGGTGGACGTGCAGGAGGAGGACGGGGAGGTCCTTCACTTCGTCGCGGGCCATCCCGAATGGAGGGCGGGAATGCGGGTGGAGGGGGAAGTGGACCAGGAACGAAGGGCGCTGCACCGCCAGCAGCACACGGGACAGCACGTTCTCTCGCGCACTCTGGAGGACAAGCTGGGGCTGTCCACCGTGAGTTCGCGCCTGGGAGAAAGTGGAAACACCCTGGATCTCGAACTGGAAGAGGATCTGGACTTCGACACCCTCGACGAGGTAGAGGACGCGGCGAACCGGGTGGTCCAGGAGGCGCGAGCGGTACACGTGCGCTTTTGTGATCCGGCCGACGCCAGCAGCATCGACCGCGGCAAGATCCCCCCGGGTCAGAGCGAGTTGCGTGTGATCGAGATCGAGGGTTTCGATCGCAACGCCTGTGGCGGAACCCACTGCGCGAACACGGCGGAGATCGGTCTCATCGCGATCACCGGAAAGGAAAAAGTGCGCGGTGGAATTCGCCTTCACTTCCTCTGCGGACGACGCGCGCAGAATTACCGGCGTTCGCGCGACCGTCTGGTAGGGCGTCTGGGGAGGCTTCTGACTACCGGTGATGCCGAATTGGAGGCGGTGGTCGCTGGTCTGCGTGAGGAAGCCAAGTCCCAGGCCAAACAGGCCGCGGAATTGGCGGCTCAGCTGGCGGCTCTCAGCGCGCGAAGCTGGCTGGCCGAAGCCGAGGAGCGCCAGCTCGAGTCTTCCTCCGCGCGCGTCCTCGCGCGCGTTCTCCCGCCATCCCTCGCCGGCGCACTCAGCGAGCTTGCCAACGCCCTGCGCGAGGAACACGATTTGCTTCTGCTCTTGGCCGCGCCCCAGGGCGATCGCACGCGCGTGCTGCTCTCGCGCGGAGAGGGGCTGCCCTTCCTGCACTGCGGAAAGCTCCTGAGCCAGGGACTCAAGGCTTTGGGCGGCAAGGGCGGAGGACAGGCGCAGCGCGCGCAGGGCAGCTTCGAAGGTCCGGCCGAAATAGGGCTCGAGCAGTTGCGCGAGTACTTGGGCGTGGCCTGATTGGGCGCTCTCAGCCCACGAGCTCCAGGAGGCGCCGAAATTCGTTGAAGAGGTGGTCGGCGTCCTTCAGCTCATCTCCTTGAGCAAAGCCGTAGCTCAAGCCGACCGTCTTACACCCCAGCTCTCGGCCGGCCGTGATGTCCTCGCGGCGATCGCCAACCATCACGCACTTCGCCGCTTGGACTTGGAGTGCTTGCAGCGCGCGTCGCAAGAGCACCGGTTTGCCGCCCTCGATTCCGGCCGGGAGCTCTTCGTGACACTCGGTGTGTTCGACGAGAGCGGAGAGACCCAGGTAACGCAGGCAGGCGCGAAAGTAGGGCTCTTGCGCGTTGCTCACGATCGCGAGCCGGACGCCGCGCGCGCGCAGCTCCTTCAGGGTATCCGAGATACCGGGATACAGCTTGCCCTCACCTTTGGCCAGGACTTCGACCTCGGCCGCGGTGGCGCTTTCCTTGACCTCTTTCGCTAAATGCGCAAGCTCTGGGGGGAGGATGCGGCGGTAGTATTCGGCGGGAGGAAGCCCCATGGCATCCATGATGGCATGCTCGTCGGGCACCTGGTTCGCGATCTTTCGCCGCTGAAGTACCGCATGCACTCCCTGGGCCACCGCGCGAACGATGGCGCGGCGGGAATCCACCAGGGTTCCATCCAGATCGAAGACCATGGCCTCAGGCGCTGCATTCGAGAGCATCGAGCAACTTTCGTAGGGAAACCGAGGGGATCGCGAATCGGCGAAAGGATGGTAGGAATGAAGCTGAAGGAGAGCCAGCACGAACTGCGGACCAGGGAAGGGCTGCCGTTGCGCGTGGATTTGAGGGTACCGGCCGAAGCGGAGCCTCAAGGCATCGTCGTCATCGTGCACGGCTTCAAGGGCTTCAAGGATTGGGGCTTTTTCCCGCACACCGGGCGAGCGCTCGCGGCCGATGGATTCGCCAGCGCCTGCTTCGACTTCTCCCTCAACGGCATTGGCGAACGTCCGGGAGAGTTCGATCGCCTGGACCTCTTCGAACGCAACACTTACGCGCACGAGATCGAGGATCTGCAGGCGGTGGTGGCCTGGCTGCGCGCGGATGCACCGCTCTCTGCGGCCACGCGGCAATCCAAACTGGGTCTGCTCGCGCACAGTCGGGGGGCGCTGAGCGCCATCGTGGTTGCCAGCGAGGATCCCTCCATCCTGGCTCTCGTCAGCTGGAACGGTATCTCGAGCGCGCTGCACTATGGCGAACGACAGCTGAAGGAATGGGAAGAGAAAGGGAGGATGGAGTTCGTGAATTCCAGAACCCATCAGCGTATGGCGGTCGGATTCGCCCTGGTAGAGGACGCCCGCGCCAACGCCCAGCGCTACGATTTGCCAAGAGCGGTGAAGTCGATGCGGGCCGCCCATCTCATCGTGCAGGCGGAGAACGACCTCGCCGTCGATCCAAGCAACGCGGAAGTGCTGCGCGCGGGGCGGCCCGAGAGCGAGGACTGCCACTTGGTGAAAATCGAAGGCGCCGGTCACACCTTCAATGCCGTCCACCCCTTCGCAGGAACCACGCCGCCCCTCGAGACGGCCTTGCAGTTGAGTTCCAATTGGTTCGCCAAGCACCTCCGCTAGAATGGGGTGGGGGGTTGACGCACCCGAGGGCCCTACGTAGCTTGCCAGTAGGAGTGCGTGGGTAAGTAGACTCGTCTGTCTATCCAACGACTCGTCTGCGAAACCATTCTCTCCACGGAGACGAGGGGACTCCAAGCCCCGCGTTTGCAACACTCGCCACACTTCCAAGCGGACCTGGAGCTTTCCCCACCCGAGTCACCGGCGACGTCTTTGTCCATCGAAGCGAGTCTGGTCTCTTGCGAGGCCGGGAGTTTCAAGTGGCGCGATGTCGCGAGATTGCTCGGTTGACCAGGTGCCTTGCGTCTCGCCCCAGGCCCGAAATTTCCCTAGAGACTCGCGAACTCTGAAGAGTGGGTCCGTGTGTGTGCCTGTTGTGAGGCTGACACGCTACTTGTCGCGCAGCTCTTCAGTGTTGGAATGCTTGGGCTCCGCGCGGGCTCTGCTCCCTTGCGCCGGTTCTCGTTGAAGTCGTTTGCATGATCCGGCCCTCGGCGTGATCCCTTCGCACGGTCCCAGGTGGGGTTCTGGGAGGCGAACGGGAGGGGCGACCCTCTCAGGGACCGCTCGTCTCCACAGTTCCCTCTGCTGTGTTCGGGTTGGATTGGGTGCGGGTCCGGCTGACGTGCACGGACAGGCTTCAGGGTCGATCCCTGTCATAGCGCCAGGCGGAAGGGGGCCCTCGTTCGACGGACACCTCGAGTGTTCAGCCGGCACCCCCCAAGTCGGGTCATTGGTCGAGTCCACTGGGGCATGAACTCGACACAGTCGGCCGGCCCGCTCCTCATCCCGATGCAGAGAGTCGGTTCTGCCTACTTGACCAGAGTGATTCTCTGGGCCGCGGATTGCTCCGATCCCTGCAACACTACGGTATAGACTCCCGAAGCCACCGGGTTCCCTCGGTCATCGCGCCCGTGCCAGAGAAGTTCGTGCTCGCCCTGTGCCATCGTCTCCGTATCGAAGCTCCGCACGACCCGGCCGCGCGCGTCCACGATCCGCAGTTGAACCGGCAGCTGTCCCGGGACGGTGAAGCGCAGGCGCGTGGTGGGATTGAAGGGGTTGGGGACGTTGGGCAGGAGCGACAGGCGGGTCGCCGCGAGCTGCGGGACCGCGGTGGCGGCGTCGGGACTTTGGTTCCAGCGCAGGACCCAATCCTTGGGATCGAGTTCGACATTCGTTGGCTGGGCGGAGACGATGAAGGACGCAACTTGGTACGCGCCGTCGTTCCACACCGTAAACGTTTGCGAGCCCGCTGCTGTGTCCACCACGAAATCCAGCGGCATGCGGTAGGTGTCACCCTCCTGCACCTGCTCGATGGTGACTACCACCTTATAGCTCTCTCCCAGATTCTCGGCCCTCCAGGAGATGTCGTAATCGGGACGGCCCACGCGGTAGAGCCACTCATCGAAGAACCAGGACAACTCGGTGCCGGAAACCGACTCAGCGATGGAGATGAAGTCGGAGATGTGCGCCGCACCATAGTGCAGGTTGGGCGAAGCGGCGTAGGTTTTGAGCACCTGGAAGAAGTCGTTGTCGCCGATCATGTGGCGCAGCATGTGCAGAATCCAAGCTCCTTTCTGGTACACGGTGCCCCCGAAGAGCGGAGTGGGGGGGCTCACCGGTCCGTAGAAGCCGATCTCGTAGGCGGAGTGCGAGCGCATGAAGCTACGGTACTGATCGAAACCGTACTTGTACTCGACCCAAAGCGCTTCGGCGTAGGTTGCGAAGCCTTCGTGCAGCCATACTTCGTTCCAGTCCTTGACGGTGACGAGATTTCCGAACCACTGATGCGAGAGTTCGTGGCCCACCAGAGTTTCGAAGTAGTTGTCACCGGTAATGAGAGTTTGGCCGTAGCTCGTCATGGTCTGATGTTCCATGGCTCCATCGAAGATGAACTCGGCCATGCCATACTTGTCGTCGACGAAGGGGTACTCGCCGAAGAGGTTCGAGTAGAGGTCGAGCATTTCCTTGGTGGACGCGAAATCGACGAGGGCCTTGTTGAGGTCCTCGGGGAAGACCTTGTACTCCAGCGTCATCTCCTTTCCGCTCGGGCTTGTCCAGTTCTCGGTCCAGCCCACGTAGTTGGTCACCGCGATCGACACGTTGTAAGAGCTGATGGGGTAGTTCTCTTCCCAGGTGAAGAGCGTGCCCCCGTTGTTGGGGAGCACTTCCTCCGAGTTCAGGACCCCGTTGCCCGCGCAGTAGTATCCCGGCGGCGCCAGCAGGGTGAGACTGACGGTGGCCTTGTCGTCAGGGAGGTCCTTGCACGGCCACCAAGAGCGCGAATAGTAGGGCTCGCTGAGGGTGGCGAGGATCGGCGTGCCGTCGTGCAGGAGGTATTGCATCCCCAAGAAACCGACCGGCTCCGGGGAGCCCTCGTAGTCGATGGTGATGCTCGTGGAGTCCCCCAGGGCCAGGGGCGTTTGGAGCTGGACGGTCAAAAGATCGTTCTCATGCGTGAAACTCAGCGGATTGCCCTGGCTGTCGTGAGCGCCGGTGCCTTGCAGATTCTGGAAGAGATCGAATTCCAGGTCGGTGAGTCCATCGACCAGGCTCTTCAGGTCGATGCGTACCGTGCCCTGAATGGTCTGATCGTCGAACGACGGCTGGAGATAGAGATCGTAGTGCAGAACGTCGTAATGCGTCTGGTTGACGGTGGCGAGCTTGCCCGTCCCCGTCATCCCGGTGGTTCCCATCTTGGTCGAAAATTGAGAGGGGAACTCACCGCGCACTCCGCCCGGAATGGTGCACAGTTCCACCGCGAGAGCTGGGGAAGCCGCAACAACAAGACAAAGGAAAACCGGCGCAAGGGCGGTGAGGCATCGCCTGCGCGAGGTGGATGCGTGGTGCATGATGTCGGATCTAGTTCGTTCTCAATGCCCCATGAAGCTCCTCATGCGGAAAGAGTGCTCTGTGGGGAACCCGGTCTCTAAGGCTTCCATAATGACAGTGCCCGCCGACGCGGTCAAGCCAGCGCGCCCTACGGCGGCTGCCAAAGGAAGTCACTTTCGGTACGATAGGGGAGGCCCAAGGTGTACGCGCAGCGCCACGGTGTACGCCCACGTACGTACTTTGGTCCGATCGGACACGGAGTTTCCGTTGTAACTAACTGAAAGCTAGCTAGTTGCGAGCTTGGCTCCCGCCGGGCCCCAGCTTTGCTGCCCAGGGGGGAGAACCCCAAAATGGTCGAGACTCCTCGGCCCGATTCACCAGGAGGATGACGATGACCACCCGTGCCTTTGCTCGTCTGGGGATTTTGACCCTGGTCCTGGCCTTACTCGCGCCGGGATGTTCCAAGAACGACAATCCTCTCTCGAGTCCCGATACTACGAGCATCGGAGGCTCGAATTCGATCGATCAGGTCGACCTGAACCAGCCCTACGGGGGGCTGGCCTACACCAACGAAGCACCGGCCTTCGACGACCCCCAGCTGCAGAACGAGACTCGGGCCATGGATCAGAACCTCATGGCGGAAGACGATGAGGACACCATGCTCGCGCACGATCCCGCTTTCCGCGACAGCCCGCGACTCAAGCGCACATTCCTGCGCATTCTCTGGGGCCAACTCGATAGCCAGCCCACGACGGATGCGGCGGCCCCGGTGGCCGCGCTCGACTGGAGCGGCTCGCTGAAAGTCAGCGGCGGCGTACTCGCCGTCAAACGCACGATTCTCTTCGAGTGGCCGGCCGACCACCTTCTGCCGCGCACGGACCGGCAGAGCCTGTCGTGGGTGAGCCACACTGGGCCGCGTTTCGATGGTCTGCTGCTGTGCGTGCTGCAGCGTCCGGACACGAACGGAACCTATCCGGAAGGCAGCATCAGCTTCGACAGCGGACCCTACAGCACCACCATCAAGCTCGCGGATCTGGACGGCCTGGATCGCACGGAGAGCGTGGACGACCAGGGCAACGCGATCTCCTTCGAGGGCAAGACTCTCAGCGACTGTCCCGCGGGCTTCATGCGCGGCTACTGGGTGCGCGTTCCCGGGGCGAACGGAGGGTTCTTCCGGGGCCACTGGCTGAGCCAACTTGGTAGCGTGAAGGGTCACTTGCGGGGACGCTGGGGCACGAACGAAGCGGGCGAGCGGGTCTTTGCCGGCAAGATCATCGACCGCGCCGGAAACGTGCGCGGCCTGATAGAAGGAAGCTGGTCGCCGGGTCAGGACGGTATGGGGGACTTCTCCGGTCACTGGGCCTTCCGCTCCGGCCAGATCGAAGGCGAATTCAGCGGTAAGTTTATGACGCGAAGCGACCTTGGCCTAGGCTTCTTCCGGGCAAGCTGGAGCGCCGAGTGTCCCTCACCGGCGGTGGATGCGCCGCCGGACACCCTTCCCGACACGCCACCTGAACCGCCGACGACCGGAGACTCCGGGCGCTGAGTTCGGCTCCCGAGATAGAGGCGCCAAGGGTCTCTCCAGCATGGTTCGGACGGGAAGAGGGCGGTTCCAATGGGAGCCGCCCTAAGCCTATCCGCTCGGAAGTGGAGAGAGTTCGATCAATCGTTTATATTCGCTGCATGTCTTCCATTGCCAAGATCATGGTCTCCTTGCGCGTCAACGGAGCCGTCCACGAGCTAGCAATCCGCCCGGCAGCCACCCTTCTCGACGTGCTACGCGAGGAGCTCCACCTCACGGGCAGCCACCGCGGCTGCGATATGGGGACGTGCGGCTGCTGCACGGTTCTCGTCGACGACAAGCCCCTTCTCTCCTGCCTCACCCTGGCCGCCGAGGCCGAGGGTAAGGAAATCACCACCATCGAAGGCCTGCACGAGGCGGAGAAACTCCATCCGGTGCAGGAGGCCTTCCTGAGCAGCGGCGGGAGTCAATGCGGCTTTTGCACGCCCGGATTCATCATGACCTCCGTGGCGCTCCTGCGCGAACACCCCGATCCCAGCGAGCAGGAAATTCGCGAGGCGATCAGCGGCAACATGTGCCGTTGTACCGGCTATGTGAAGATCGTCGATGCGGTCCAGAAGGCCGCAGCCGAGCTACGGGGCACGCGCGGAAGCGTCGACGTGCCGGTGGGAACCGGAATCCGCGGCCGGCGCAACGACGACGGAGGCGATTCGGTGCTCGGAGCGTTCAAGGGCAGAAGGCCGCAGCGGCCCGCCAAGAAATCCGACAGCGGGGAGGTGAGCAAGTGAGGAAGAGGAAAGCTTACAACATCATCGGCCAGCCCATTCCCCTGGTGGATGGCGCCAAGAAGGTGGCCGGGGAAGGCGAGTACGCCGAGGACATTCGTCTGCCGGGCATGCTTTACGCGCGCATTCTACACAGCCCTCACTCCCACGCGCGCATCCTCTCCATCTCCACCGAAAAAGCGGCCGCGATCCCCGGGGTACGCGCCGTCGTCACCGGAAAAGAGGCGCCAGCCCAGTTCGGAGTCCTGCCCATCACCAAGGATGAGACCGCGATGGCGACAGATCGCGCGCGCTTCGTCGGCGACTACGTGGCGGCAGTGGCCGCCGACGACGAAGAGACCGCCGATCGAGCGGTTTCGGCGATCACGGTGGAGTACGAAGAACTGAAGTCCGTTAAGAAGATGACGGACGCGTTGGGGGATGAGGTCGAAGCTCTGCACCGTAAGACGGTGGAGGGCACCAACATCATGAAGCAGGTCGAGCAGGACTTCGGCGACGTGGACAAAGCCTTCGAGGCCGCCGATGCCCTGGTGGAGCAGCGCTACGAGTTTCCTGGAGTGAATCACGCCTTCACCGAACCCCATGCAGTGTGCGCACATTTTGAGGCCGACGGACGGCTCACCCTGTGGTCGCCCACCCAGGTGCCGCATTACGTGCATCGCGCGTTGGCCGAGGTGATGGATCTACCCATGCACCAAATCCGCGTGTTCCGCACCATGATCGGTGGCGGCTTCGGCGGGAAGAGCGATCCGTTCCCGCACGAAATGATCGTCTGTCTGCTTGCCCGCAAGACCGGTCGTCCCGTCAAGCTGGTAATGACCCGTGAGGAGACCTTCCTCGTCAACCACGGACGGCATCCCACCCAGACCACGATCAAGATGTCGGCCAAGAAGGAGGACGGAGTCACCGCTCTGCAGCTCGATGCACTCATCGACGGCGGCGCTTTCTCCAGTTTCGGCGTGGTTACTACCTACTACAACGGTGTGCTGAGCCAAGGTCCCTACCGCATTCCCAACTTTCGCTACCGCGGCCGGCGTGTGTATTCCAATCGTCCGCCCAGCGGGGCGATGCGCGGACACGGCAGCGTCAATACCCGCTATCTCATCGAGACCACGGTGGATGAACTGGCCGAGCAGCTGGGAGAGGATCCCTGCGAGTTTCGTCTGCGCAGTTTTCTGCCCGAGAATACCCTCACCACGAACCACTTCCGCATCACCAGCAACGGGATTCGCGAGGGGCTCGCCGAAGCCATGTTGCGCAGCGAGTGGCGCGAGCGTTGGGGGAAGTTGCCCTTCGGTCACGGACTGGGGGTGGGCTGCGGCTTCTACATCAGCGGGAGCAACTTGCCCATTCACTGGACGCGTTTCCCGCACTGCACGGTTCACCTGAAGGTCGACGGCGACGGCGGGGTTACCATCCACAACATGGCGGCCGAAATCGGACAGGGCTCGGACACGGTCATGGCGCAGGTGGTGGCCGAGGAGTTGGGTCTGCCGATCTCGATGATGCGGGTGCGCAGCCAGGACACCGATACCGCTCCACTGGATCTGGGAAGCTACAGCAGCCGCGTGACCTTCATGCTGGGCAATGCCACTCGCGATGCGGCGCGGATCATCACGGAGAAACTCTCGGCTGCGGCGTGTCGCCTCGCAGGCCGGCCGCGCGCGCAGTGGGAGTTCACAGGCGGCAAGCTCATCGACCTGATCGAGCCCGAGATCGAGGTTTCGTATTTCGACGCCTTGGAGGAAGCGATGGCCGAAGGTGGCGCTCTCATCGCGCGGGGTTGGTACCAATCGCCCAAACTCGGCGGCAACTTCAAGGGCGCGGCGGCGGGCCTCTCGCCGAGCTATTCCTTCGGCGCCTTCATCGCCGAAGTGAAAGTAGATCCGGAAACGGGCTTCGTGAAAGTGGTGAAGGTGTGGGCCGCGCACGACTGCGGATTCGCACTCAATCCACTGGCGGTGGCGGGGCAGATCGAAGGCAGCGTTCACATGGGCCTGGGGCAGACCCTGATGGAGGAGATGCGTTACAAGAAGGACAACCTGCTCATGAACGCCAATTTCCTCGATTACAAGGTTCCCACCAGCGTCGATACCCCCGAGATCGAAGCCATCATCATCGAGAGCAACGACCCCGAGGGTCCCTACGGGGCCAAGGAGTGCGGCGAGGGCGCACTCTCGCCGGTCATACCCGCCGTCGGCAACGCTATCTACGATGCGGTCGGCATTCGTCTGCGTAAGCTGCCGTTCACTCCCGAGCGCGTTTTGAGCGCCCTGGAAGCAAAGGCCAAGCGTTCCAGGAGCAAGAACGGCGTCGCCTCTCTTTAGTAGCCAAGAGGAATCCCCAAGTCATGACCATGTACGTTCCGAGCTTCCGGCTGCACCGGCCCAACTCTCTGAAGGAAGCGCTCGCTCTGACTCGTGAGCTGAAGGATTTCGATTTCCTCGGTGGCGGCACCGACCTTCTGTGCAACTACAAGAACAAACTGAATGCCAAGGACGAAGTCATCAGTCTCACCCACATCGAAGAGCTGAAGGAGATCTCTCCCACCCGTATCGGCGGCGGGGTGACGCTCAACGACTTACTCGACGACGCGGCCATCGCGGCCACCCATCCCGTGATCTCTCAGACCGTGCGCAAGATCGCCAGTCCGCTCATCCGGCAGACGGCGACGGTGGGAGGCAACCTGCTGGTGGACACACGCTGCTATTGGTTCAATCAGTCCCCGGAATTTCGCAACGCCCTGGGCTCGTGTCTCAAGGCGGAATCGGACGAGTGCCGCGTGGTACCTAACCCCTCGATCTGTTACGCCACCTACAGCGGCGATCTGGGTCCGGTGTTGTGGGCGCTGGATGCCCGCGTGCATCTGATGGGACCAGACGGCGATCGCCGCGTCTCGATGCAGGAGTTCTTTTTGCCCGCGGGCTCTTCCAAGAACACCATGGATGAGGGCGCTCACCTGGATGGTATCGGTCGCAATACCAAGAAGCCGGACGAGATCATCGTGGCGGTCGAGATTCCCGTGGAGAGTCAGGAACTCCAAGCCGGCTACATGAAGCTGCGCGCCCGCGACGCGCTCGACTTTCCCGATGCGGGGGTGGCGATTGCGCTGCGCCGCGGCAAGAAAGGCGCCATCGAATCACTGCGCGTAGTGGTGGGTGCAGTGGCGCCGACGCCGTTGGAGTACTCCGAAACCGCAAAGGCCCTCGTGGGCACGGTGCCCGACGAGGATGCCCTGGCCGCCTTCGGCGAACGGCTCTCCGCTGCGATCACTCCCTACAAGAACACCTGGTTCGGTCCCAAGTACCGGCGCAAGATCGTCGGTGTCTACGGCAAGCGCATTCTGCGCGAGCTGCTGTTCTAGTAGAAGTTGCTTTTGAGCGCGCCCCACGAACGTTTTTCGGTGGCGACCTCTGTGCAATCCGCGCTGGTCACCCGCAGGTTGTCGAAGGCGACGGTGTAGTCGTCGACACCAGCGAACTCGAGCGAAATGATCCGCAATCCATCGGGGCCCCACCCAAAGAAAGCCAGATTCTGCCCACCAGGATCTGGTACGCCGTCAATCGATATGCTCATGGTGTCTTTCTTGAAGTCCAACTGCACTTCGAAGTTCTGGACCGTCATGGGGTTGTACGTCGACTGCAAGACGACGTTCCTATCATTGGTCGTCATCAGCCCTTCCGGACGAAACTCCACCGTGCCGATGAGCCGAGCGTTGGGGCTTCCGAAGGCGAGGTAGAAGTCCTCGGAATGGCGATCGAGAACCGAACTCCAGCTGATGGTATAGGTCTGGCAGTTCTGTAGGTCGGGATCCACGACGAACGCCAAGTAGAATTCGTCGATCAATTGCCGCGTGAGCACGACGGGCTGCTCGTTCAGGCTCGAGAACGAACTCTCGACGGAAATGGCCCCTCCCGAGACGCTGGAGATGAGAAAGTCACCGTCAGGGGCGCCGGCCAGATCGGTCGCCGGCATCTCTCCGATCGTGTCATGGTCGAAATCAGCCTGCAGAACCACGGTTTGGGCGGAAGCATCACTACGAGCGAAAAGGAGAAGGAGGGCAAGAATACCGAGAAGCGGGCGTGGGCAAGAGTTCACTTGAGATTTCCCTTCGACAAGGGATGGGCTTGAGACTGGATGACTCGATTGTCGGAAATCTGACCTTGGACTGTCAAGCGGACGGCCGGTTCGGCGCAGTCGCGCCGCGGCAGGATGGGGAAGGATCGAATCGTCAGAAGAGGTCCAAAGCGATTCTTCAGCTTCTGGTTGTGCCCAGATTCCCTTGGGATCGAGCCAGCGGTAGAGTCCGGGCAACAGAAAGAGCACGATCGGACCCGACAGGGTGAAGCCGCCGATCACCGCGATCGCCAGAGGCTGGATGAGCTGCGCACCTTGTCCCATGGCCAGAGCCAAGGGCGCCAGGGCGAAGCCGGTGGCGAAGATCGTCATGGCCATGGGGCGCAATCGTCGGCGAGCAGACCTGTGCCAGGCCTCTTTCGACGAGAGTCCCTCCTGCAGTCCCAGTCTGGCTTCGTTGATCGCGAACATCACGTTGTCGCCCACCAATCCCACCATCATGATGGCCCCGACGTAGCTGGAGACGTTGAGGGTCTGCCCGGTCAAGCGGAGCGCGCCCAGTGCGCCGGCCAGGGAGGTGACGGCAGCCAAGGAGCTGACCAGTGGTGCGCGCCAGTCCCCGAAAGAAAACAGGATGACCAGGGATACCAGAACCAGCCCGGCGAGCAAAAGGTAGAGCAAGTCGCGAAAGGACTTCTGCTGTTGCTCGTACTGTCCTCCATAGCGAATGGACATCCCGACTCCCAGCTCCAGTTCCCGGTCGATTCGACGGCGGATTTCGGCAATCGTGCTGCCCAAATCACGACCGGAGATGCGGGCAGTCACTCCGACGTAGGTCTTGAGATTCTCACGATCGATCTCGGTTTCGGGCAATCCTGTACGAATGCTGGCCACTTCGTGGAGAGGGAGGAGCGCGGTTCCGGCTCGGATGCTCAGATCGCTCAGGGGTCCATCGTGCGGCATGAGCACCCGGACATCGTGCATCCGGTCGCCCACCTGGATCTCCCCGGCCACCGTTCCCAAAATGGCAGGTTCGACTTCCGCATGAAGATCTTGCGTCGTGATGCCGTAGCGCGCGGCCGCCTCCGGTTTCACCCTGATCTCCAAAGCTGGTCCGGCGATGACGATACCGTCGAAAGTGTCCTCGGTACCACGCACGTCGGCCACGATCTCCGCGACCTTTTTCGCTTTCTGCTCCAGGAGAACGGGGTCCTCCCCGAAAATCTTGATGTCGATGGGCTGGGGCTCTCCGCCTGTCAAATCGCCGATGTCATCTTCCAGAATCTGGCCGAAGTCCGTGTGGACCGCGGGCTCTACCCGGGCAATGCGGCCGCGGAGATCGTCGACCACGTCGTCCAAGGATCGGCGTTGTCCACGCGGCTTGAGGTTGATCACGTAATCTCCGGAATTTGGCTCGGTGATGAAGAAGCCGAGCTGAGTTCCGGTGCGCCGTGAGTAACTCTCGACGTCGGGAGTGGCGAGAATGACTTTTTCCACTTGCTGGAGCATCTCGTCCGTGTCGGTGAGAGATGTCCCCGGCGGCGTCCAGTAGTCCAAAATGATCGAGCCCTCGTCCATCGCCGGCAAAAAATCGGTTCCAATGTGACGGTAGAGCAATACGGTTCCCATCAAGAGCGCAATCAATGTGAAGGCCGCGACCCAACCGTGTTCGATAAACAATCCCGCGACTCGCGAGTAAGCAGACTCTAGCTTCTGACCCAGCCTCCGCTTCGAGTCCGATCCGTGATCATCCTCCAGCTGATCTTCGAGAGGATGCGAAACCGGAGGAGAGCTGCCATCTCGTTCCAGGATCTGAAGGCCCAGTGGCGCCGCGACCGCTGCGATGAAAAAAGAGATGGTCAGAGCGAGGGCCATGGTCATGGCCAGCGGCTTGAAGAAGGCGCCGGTGATTCCGGGCAAGAGAGCAAAGGGAACGAAAATGATGACGGTGGCCACGCTGGAACCGATGAGGGCGGGCAACAACTCGTGAAGGGAAGTTCCCACCGGGTCAAAATGCCCTGCATCCCGGTGCCTTTCGACGTCCTCCAGCACGACGATGGCATCGTCCGCGATCAAACCGAGCGCGGCGGCGATGCCGGCCAGCGTCATCAGGTTGATGGTTTGATGGAAACCACCGAGTGCGAGACCCATGATGGCGACGGTGACCGGGATGGCCGCGGAGGCCACCAGGGTACTGCGCCAGCGCCGGAGAAAGACAAAGAGCACTACCGCCGCGAGCAGGACTCCGATGAGAATCGCGGACTCCGTGCCCGCGACCGAGTCGGACACGAAGCGGGCCTGGTCGTAGAAGGGGGTCCAGCTTACTCCATTCGGCAGAAGCTCGGGATGATCGTGCAGGAGCTGACGAATGCTCTTCTCGATGGCGACGGTGTTGGCGGATGGTTGCCGGATCACGTTCAAGAGAACCGCGGGCTTCCCGTCGGCCGTGGTGCGAATGTAGGAGATCTCGTTGGCGACCGAGAGTTCGCCCAATTCGGCAAGTGTCACCGGCGGACCGTCCGCAATGGGAATCGAAATGCGAGAAAGGGCCTCGAGGTCGTGCACTCGACCATTCACCAGAGCCAGATACAGTTCGTGGTTCTGTTCGACGAGACCAGCTGAAAGCACATCGTTGTTCTCGCGCACCGCGTTCACTACTTCGGCGGCCGAGAGGCCCCTTCCCTCAAGAGCGGCTTCGTTCAGGCGAACTTGAAATTCACGGCGGCGACCGCCCTGAACCTCGATACGAGAGACCCCTTCGATGTCCAGCAAGGCCGGCTTGAGAGAGTATTCGGCCAGGTTCCAGAGCTGAGACTGGGTCAGGCTATCGGAGGTGATTGCATAGCCCAGAATCGGGAAGATGGCGGTATTCATCCACTCGACTTCGACGCGAGTATCCGGCGGAAGATCGGGTTTGATGCGTTCGGTCTCACCCCGCATGCGCTCGATGGCGGCTCGCATGTTCGTGCCCCACTTGAATTCCGCGGACAATTCCGAGGACCCGCGGGAGGTGATGGACCGCACGCGGATGACCCCGGGCACGCGCCGCGCGGCTTCTTCCAGGGGGCGAGTGACGGTGGGCATCATTCGAGCGGCAGGCTCTTCCCCGGCATCCGCGATGATCTTCACCAGAGGAAATGTCACCGAGGGGAAGATTGCCGAGGGGAGCCGCGTCAGCATGAAGACGCCCGCCGCGGCCAGAACCAGCAGTAGCCCGAATACCGCCGCGGGACGGCGTCGCAAGCTTCCGTAGGCGTTCAATGCGTCACCTGCACGTGCGCACCCTCGGGAAGCCCCACCTGTCCCTTGGTGATGACCTGATCTCCCGGATTCAGAGGAGGACTCAGGATCTCCACCAAATCGCTCCGAACGATGCCCGTCGAAACGGAGACCCAATGGGCGGTCCCCTGGTGCACCAGAGCGATCTGGTCCTGTCCACTGATATCGTCGCGTAGTAAGGCTGACAGGGGGACGACGGTGGCATTTTCGTGGCGATCGACCACGATGCTGGCGGTCCCAAACAATCCGACGGCGAGCTCGAGCTGAGAGGAATCGAAATCCAATCGTACTGAAGCACTGAGGTCGCTGCTCGAGGCGGTGGGAAGGACACCGTGAACGGTGGCATCCAAGGGTTTTCCAGCCGCGGGTATGTCCACCTTGCAGGGCTCCTCGGGTTTGATCAGGGCCAAGTCACCCTGAGATACCCGAGCCTCGAAGAAGACGGCTCCCTTCTCGGCAATCCTGAGCAGCACTTCGCCTTCCTCTACGTAGTCTCCGGGCACAGCCGAATGCGACAACACGATTCCGGCGGCCGGTGCGGTCAGCTCCTGACGAACTTCACCCTGTTGCGCCAGCGCGATGGCACGCCGCGCGTCGATGGAATCTGCCGAGCTGATTGCTTCCGCGAGCATACCCTTCGCTCCACGGAGCGCCGCCTCGCTGTTCTTCGAGTAGAACTTCCGCGGCACGACTTGCCCCGCTTGAACGCGGTCACCGTCCAAGGTTTTCAGCGAAACCAAGCGCCCGGCAAAGGGCGAACGTACGCGATCCTGCCGCAGAGCTTCCGTGCGACCGGGAGCTTTCACGAGCACATCGAGATCGATGCTGGCCACGGGCTGGCTCCGGACCGTAATCCGGCGGTTGGCGCTGGGGTCTGGGATGCGCCGTCCGCGTTTGCTGGGTCTTTCGCTCTGTCCGAGCAGGCCATCAAAGTCGCCAAGAAGCCCAGAAGGAGCTCCAACACCTTCAGTTCGCTTAAAAAAGTCCTTTGCGTAGCTCGACTCACGGTTTCCCCCGAAACGCTGAAGTTCTGCCTGCGCGAGGCGATAGGCGTAGATCACGTCCAGTCGGTCTTGTCTCGGGCCGGATCCATGCGTCGTAGGCGTCCAGGACCT
>CAVSGG010000008.1:0-502376 GCA_963727455.1 Candidatus Krumholzibacteriota bacterium
TGGCCAGGCGGAAGCTCCGCTTCTCTCGCAGAAGAGCGGTGAGGGCCTCAGGTGGCGGATACGGCGCGAAACTCATTACTCGCTCTCTTTCTTGCGTTCAAACTCGTCGTCATCCGTAGTCTCGCCCGATTCGGGCGCGAGATCCTCGAGGATTTCCTCCAAACGAAACGACCGATCCAGACTCTCGTCGTAGAGAAATATGAGTCGCGGGATGGTCCGCAGCCGCAGGGAATCTCCGATGATTCCGCGGAGGAAGCTCGCGCTGCTCTTGAGGCCGGCTTGACACTTACGCCGGTCTTCGCCCTCCTCCATGACAGTATAGAATACACGCGCGATTGTCTTATCCCGATTCAGCCTCACCTCGTTGATGGTGACAAAACCGATACGCGGGTCCTTCACCCTGGTGCTCAGGGCTTCGGCGATGATGCGCCGCAGCGTCTCTTCCAGATGTCCTTCGCGCATGGACTCTCCCCTAGAAATACTCCACCACGCGATGAACGACCTCCAGCCGCACGTCCGCGTCGAGAAAACGAGTCACTTGCTCCAGAACACGATCCACGAGAGCTCTCTCCTCCGCCACCACCGCGATACCCAACTCGGCCTCGGTCCAGCTGTCCTTCTGGCCGATCTCAGCAATACTCAGATTGAAACGGTTGGAGAGCCGCGTCTTGACGCTCGACATCACTCTTCGCTTCTCCTTGAGGGAGCTGGACGCCTGAAGACGCAGCAAGAGATGCAGGGATGCGACGATCATCGACTCGTAGCGCGTCCGGGGAGATCCGGCTCCTTCGAGGCATCACCGGAGTCTCCCTTGCGGCCCGGACCAAGCGGGGACTAGAGCTCCTGTTCCACTTCTTCGATTTCGTAGGTCTGCAAGGTGTCGCCCACCTGGACGTCCTGGTAGCCTTCCACCCCGATGCCGCACTCGAAGCCAGCCTGGACTTCGCGCGCGTCATCCTTGAATCGCCTCAGAGAGGAGATCACGCCCTCGTAGATCTGTACCTGGTCGCGGATGACCTTGACGCGGCTGTTTCGCTTGATCGTGCCTTCCACCACCATGCAACCTGCGATCAATCCCACGCGAGGAACCTTGAAGGTCTCGCGCACCTCGGCCGCGCCCGAGGCGACCTCTCTCTCCACCGGCTTCAGCAGACCGCTCATGGCTTGCCTGACCTCATCCACGGCCTCGTAGATGACGTTATAGGTGTGGATCTCCACGTTTTGCCGCTTGGCGGCGTTGCGTACTCCGGCCGGAGGATGCAAGTGGAATCCCACGATGATGGCATCGCTGGCCGCGGCCAGGTTCACATCGCTCTCGGTGATCCCGCCCACCGCCTTGTGGATGACGTTCACCGTCACCTTTTCGGTGCTCAAGTTCATGAGCGAATCGCACAGCGCTTCGACCGAACCCGCCACGTCGCCCTTGACCAGAAGATTGAGCTCCTGGGCTTCGCCGCCCTGGATCTTGTCGAAGAGGTTTTCGAGAGTCGTACCGCGGTGCAGCTCGTGCAGGTTCTGTTCACGCTGCACCTGCTGGCGTTTGGTGGCGACCTCCCTGGCCTGTCTCTCGTCCTCGTAGGTGGTGAAGCTGTCGCCCGCGAGGGGCACTCCGTTCGCACCCAGAACCACCGCTGGTTCGCCAGGAAGAACGGTCTCGACTTCTTCGTTGTATTCGTTGCGAAGGGCCCGCACGCGACCGTCAGTCAGACCCGCAACGAAGGCATCACCCTTGTGAAGTGAACCCTGGCTCACCAAGACGGTGAAGGTCACTCCCCTACCCGGGTCCTTCTGGGACTCGATCACCACTCCTCGCGCGCGGCCTTCCTGCACCGCCGTGAGTTCCATGACCTCGGCCTGCAGGGCAATCGCCTCGAGAAGTTGGTCGACGTTGGTCCCCTTCTTGGCGCTGATCTCCACGCACTGCACGTCTCCGCCGAATTCCTCCACGAGCACGTTGTGCTGCATGAGCTGCTGCTTCACGCCCATCACATCGGCGGATGGAAGATCGATCTTGTTGATCGCGATCACGATGGGACAGTCCGAAGCGCGTGCGTGATCGATCGCTTCCACCGTCTGCGGCATCACCTTGTCGTCCGCCGCAACCACGATCACCACGATGTCGGTGACCTGAGCACCGCGCGCGCGCATCGCCGAAAAGGCCTCGTGACCCGGTGTATCCAGGAAAGTGACTTTCCCCTTGGAAGTCTCCACCTGATAGGCGCCGATGTGCTGGGTGATTCCTCCCGCCTCGTCGGCGATCACGTTGGTCTTGCGAATGTAATCGAGAAGGCTCGTCTTGCCGTGGTCGACATGTCCCATGACGGTGACCACCGGCATCCGCGGAAGAAGCTCGCCCTGCAATTCTTCTTCCTCGGCCTCGATGTCCTCTTCGTACTCGTCGAGCCATTCGATTTCGATCTCGTAGCTCTGGGCCAAATACTCGATCATGTCGCGATCGAGCCGCTGGTTGATGGTGGCCATGGCACCCATGCTCATGAGCTTGGCGATGATCTCAGTCGCCTTGACGTCGAGCTGGTGAGCCAGCTCCTGCACCGTGATGTACTCGGTGACGCGGAGGACGTCCTGCCTGGTGTGCTGCGCCTCTTCCCGCGCGCGATGCCGAGCCGCCCTTTCCTTCTTGCCTTCCCGCGCCTTTCTCGAGCCACCGCGTCTCGTCGGCGTCGCCGGACGACGACTACGGCTCACGTCGATCCGTGAAAGCGACTGCCGTACCCTCTGTTGGATCGCCGAGGCATCGATGTTCTTGCGCGGTGCGCCCGATTCGGTGCTCTTGCGCATGCTCTCCAGCACTTCCCGGGTGGTCTTTGCCTCGGGAGTTCCCGCGCCCTCGTCCTGCTTCGCCGATTTCTTGGCCGGACGCTTGCGTTGGGGCTCCGGCTTGGCCATTCGGATCTTGCCCTCGTCGTGGATCTGCGCCCGCACGCGCGCAGCAGCCTTGGCCACCTGGCTCATGTCGGGCCGCGCAGGTTTCGCGGGGGCCTTTTCCTTGGCCTTCTTGGGCTGTGCGGCCGTGGCATCCTGGCTCTCGGCGGCCGGTGCCTCGCTCTTCTTTTCCTTGGGAGGCACCACGCGGGGCTGCACGCGAGGCCGTCGCTTCAGCTTGGGCGCCTCGGCGCTCTCCTGAGGAGCAGCCTCTTTGGTCGCACTCTTCTTGGCGTCTTTTTCCGCGGCGGGAGCGGCGGAATCCTGCTTCTTGGCCAGCTTGCGCTTCGCAGCGAGTTTCTCGCGCGCCGTCATGCGCTTCGGCTTCGGCTTGGCCCGCTCCACCTCGTAACGCGGTGCCTTGTCGACCACCGGTGCCTCCCCCTTGGCGCTTTTGGCAAAGCGCTCGGCAAGGAGAGCCGCATCTTCGTCGTTCACCACCGTCATATGCGATTTCGCCAGGATACCCAGCTCCTCGAGGATGGTGAGCAGAGTCTTGCTGCTCACGTCATATTTCTTGGCGAGTTCGTAAACACGCATCTCGTCAACCACTCTCCTAGGACAGTTTCCCCAGGTATTTCATCACGCCGGCCACGAATGCCGGCTCACATACCGAAACTACGGAGAGAAGCCGGCGCCCAAACGCGGCGGCCAGTTCGTCTCCGCCGAAGCTCTCAGCATCCAGGCGGGCCGAGCCCAGATCGCGCTCGATCTTGGCCCGCAAATCGGCTCCCGCATCCCGAGAGAGAAAGACCACGCCGCCCTGCCCCTGATGAAGGGCCCGCAGCACCGGTCCGGATCCGAGGTTGAGCTTCCCAGCTCTGAGCGCGAGACCGAGCAGACGCAAAATTGCCTGCCGAGATTGAGGGTCCTCGCCTCTGCTGTCCATACTCTCCTAACCGGCGTCGTTCTCTTTTTTGAAGAGATCGTCCTCGGTGAGGGGCTTCTCTTCCTCGCCCTCTTCCTCTTTCACCAGCTCCTCGGCGAAGATGTCGCTCTCCTCGAGCTTCTTCTCCTCGGTCGGCTGTTCGCCGAAGATCTCCTCGTCGAAGACCGGCACCGAGAGAGCGGCCTTTTCCTTCTCCACCATCTCCTCGACCTGCTTGCGCACCTCTTCCATGGTGGCCTGCGCGGTGGCGATGAGTTGCTCCAGGGTCTTCAGGTCGAGGACCGGAATCTCGTCGATCTTCTCGTCCGAGATGGTCGCCAGCTCTTCCACGCTGGTGATCCCAGCTTCCTTGAGGCAGCGCGCGGCTTCCTCGTCGACCCCGACGAGATCCCCCACGTCCATCTGGAAGGCCTCGCTGAAGCGCTGGCGCAGATGGTACTCGCTCGCGCTAACCAGATCGATGCGCCACCCGGTGAGCTTCGCCGCCAAGCGCACGTTCTTGCCCTCGCGCCCGATGGCGAGGCTGAGTTGATCGTCATCCACGATGGCAGTGGCGCTTCCCGCCTCTTCGTCCAGACTGATGTGATTGACCCGCGCCGGAGAGAGCGCTCGCGTGATGAGACCGATGGTATCGGCGCTCCACGGCACGATGTCGATCTTCTCTCCGCTGAGCTCGCGCGTGACCGCTTGAACGCGGGAACCCTTCATCCCCACGCACGAACCCACCGCGTCGACCCGATCGTCGTGACTGACGACCGCGATCTTGGAGCGCGTGCCCGATTCGCGCGCCACGGCCTTGATTTCCACGATTCCCTCTTCGATTTCCGGCACTTCCGATTCGAAGAGCGACTTCAAAAAGCCAGGGTGGGTGCGCGAGAGAATGATCTGCGGACCCTTCGTGTTGTTCTGGACCTCCATGATGAAGGCCTTGATCTGCTTGCCCTGATGGTAGTTCTCGCCCTTGATCCTCTCGCGGAAGGGCAGCAACGCCTCCACCCGGTTGATGTTCACCAGGATGTTGCCACGGTCGACCTGCTGCACCATCCCCACCACCACTTCACCCACGCGATCGCGAAATTCCTCGTAGACGTTGCCGCGCTCGGCCTCGCGGACTTTCTGCAGGAGTACTTGCTTGGCGACTCCGATCGCATTGCGACCAAAATCGGCGATATCCAGGTAGATCTTGACCGTGTCCCCGACTTCCAGATCCTCCCCGAACTCCAGTTGTGCCTCTTCCAGGCTGATCTCGCTCTCATGATCGGCCACCCGCTGCACCACGCGCTTCCGCTGGAGGATATCGATCTCACCGGTCTCGAAATCCACGTCCACCTGGATGTCGGCGTTGAGGCCCACCTTCTTTTTCGCCGCGGACTGCAATCCCACCGTGAGGCTCTCGACCAGCGTGCGCTGATCGACGTTCTTCTCACGGCTGAGAGCGGAAAGCGCGTCCAGGATGTTGTAATCCATCATCTTCCCTTCTTGGATCCACGGGCTTTGCGCCCTTTGGCGGCCGTGTCCTTCTTGGGCTTCCCGATCTTGAGTTCGGGGTCCAAGCGGGCATTCTTCAAGGCGCTTCTCGCGATGAACACCGCGTCGGCGTCCTCGGGTTGCAGAGTGATTCCCTTCTCGTCCGTCTTGCTCAAGCGCCCCCGGATCTGCGTCGTCTCGCTGCTTCCTTCTTCCTTGAGGACAGTCGCCTTGATCCACTCCCCGAGGTAGCGCTCGAAATGCTCCGGACGGCGCAAGCGGCGGAAAATCCCCGGTGAGGATACCTCCACCACATAACGGCCCAAGCTGGCCTCGTCGGCTTCCAGGGCGCGGCTGATGGCCCGGTCCATCTCCGCGCAGTCATCCACCGTGACTCCGCCGGGCTTGTCGATCACGAAGCGCAAGGTCAAACGCCCGCCGCCGTGGAGGGTCTCCACCTCCAGAAGCTCGAAGCCGTGGAGAGCGAGCTCTTCCTGAAATCTCTCTTCGAGATCCCGTGCGCTGATCCGCGGCCCGGACATAGACCCCTCTCGCCGCCTCGAACACCAGACAAGAAAAAAGTGGACGTGCCCGCCCACTTCCCAGCCGCTTCGCACTCCATGGAATACCACAGAATCAGAAAAGCGTCTACGGCCCTGCAATTTAGGGGGGAATCGCGCTTCGCGCCAGATGAATTCAGCGCGCCTTCGAATTCAGGATCCCTGCTGGAAATCCTCGTAAAGCAGTGCCACCAGTAGATCTCCGACCTGTTGGAGGCTCGCGGCCGAGCAGGCGGGCAGATCGTCCTGCAGGGTGTGCCATTGGCGGTAGTCGAGATCGATGAGATCGATGGATTCGACCCCGTTCAGGAGGAAGGGGATGTGATCGTCCAGAATGGCCTGCCCGGGGACGCTCACGAAGGCGGATAGACCCAAAGAGGCCGCCTTGGAGAAGACCAGGAAGCTCAGCTGCTGCGCTCTTTGCAGCCCATTGCGCTCCATGGGGATGGACAGGTTCTTGCCGGCCACCATGTCCAAGAGGATGAGCGCGCGCGGCCGGTAGCGCGGATGGGCCGCCGCGTACTGCTTGGAGCCCAGCAGGTAGTACTGCGTATCGCCCTCCTTCCCATAATCCTCCCCATCGAAGAACAGGAGGTCGACCCCGATGGTCGAAAGAGGGTGCTCCTTCAGGATCCGCACCATTGCGAGCAGCACGGCCACGCCGCTACCCCCGTCGTTGGCCCCGGGAATCGGCTTGTCCACGGCTCCTCCCGGCTGCTGGTCCGCGCGCGGGCGGGTATCCCAATGGGCGGCCAGGGCGATGCGTCGTGTCCGTTCCGGGTAGAAGGAGGCGCGGAGATTGGTCAGCTTCAGGGTTTTCGGACCATAGGGATCCTCGAGTTCGAAAGGTTCACTCACCATTTGGTCGGCATGGGCCTTCAGCTGCTTCTGCAACCAGAGCAGGCAGGCCGCATGACCGGGGGAACCCGGATTGCGCGGACCGAACTTCAGCTGTGCCGCGATGAGTTCGAAGGCGGTCTTTCCGTCGAAGGAGGGGGCCATGCGAGAGGATTGAGCTTCCCTCCGCGCCCGCGTCGCCGTCGGCGCGCGCGGGGAGCGAAATCAGAGCGATAAGGAGCACTCCCGCGAGCGAGGGGGCGGCTCAGTCGAAGCGAGCGGGCGAAAGAACAGAGTCATGGTCGTGCTCGCTCAGAATGTGAATGTCGCGTTGAACCCGAGACTGAAACTGGTCGAACCGTTGCGCGTGTTCGCAAGGTCCTTCGATTTGGAGAAACCGAGGTTCATGCCGGCATTCAGGGCGCGGCTGAACTGATAATTGAAGCGCGGCCGGATACTGTAGCTCCGGGTTCCGCTCAACTGGTCCTCCCGGTTGTTCTCCAGTTTACGCGAAGAGCTTCGCTGATCGAAGGCGAGATCGATCGTCATGTCGATCGTCGACCCGGTGCCTTTCTTGCCAAAGCGAAGAAATTTGAGGGCCCCGTTGGCGTCGAAGTTCTTTGAAAACTGCACGTTGACTCCGATGCGCTTGGAGGCGTTTTCCTTACCGGCCGACTGTGTCACGTCCTTGGTGACGTTTACGTTGACATTGGCCGCAACGTCGTTCTTGAAGCGTACATTCCACCGCGGCTGAATGCTCTGGGTCCTGATGCGGTGTCCCCGCGTTGACCGAGGTGACTCCAGAGGTGGTCTGCGTGTTGCGATAGGCGAAATCGATGGAGGAATTCGCCATCGATTCGCCGAAGATCCGCCACTTGTGGACGTTTTGGATCTTGAGGGTCACCACAGGCCATTGACGGCTCGTGTTCTTGCGCCCGCTCTGCAAGTTGCTGGACTGCGTGTCCCAGTTGCGCGAGTAAGACAGATCCATGCGGATGTCGTTGTTCAGTTTCGTTTGAGTGCTCACGCTGAGGTTGTTTGACGGACGGTGATTGTACGAACTGAACTGATCGTCGATGGGGTTCCCTGCCGCGTCGTACTGACTGCCAGCGCCCTTTACGCGCGGGTCGTCCAGTAATCCCAGGCGGAAGCCCAATGCCGCACGATTGCTGGCGTGTTGATAGCTGTTCTGGCGCCGCTGATTGTAGCTGACTCGAAACGGTTGCAGCCCCCGTAGCGCATTGGTGATGGGGCTGAAAAGCGCCGACAAGGCAGCTCCGGGGTCTATACGTTGGCCTTCGGCTTCGTCCTCTTGGCCCGGCTGCTCCTTTGGCTTCTGCGCAGGCGCTGCCACCTCGGTTTGGCCGGCACGCCCGGGAGGGGCTGCCGGAGGAAGGGCGGGCTTGGCCCCTCGCGTGGAATCCGCCTCCGCGGGGGTGGTCTTGACCCTCGTCTCGGAGCTGTCCGCGGAGCTTCCCTGCATGGGGGGTAGCACCACGCCCAGGCCCATGGGTATCGCCCCGGCTCGCGTCGAGTCGGCGGCGGCAGCACCGGTACTGTCCGCGGGGGCCAAGCTAGGAGCTTCCTGAACCTGCGGGTGGGGTGGCGGGACCTTTTCCACACCCGACGGGCCGGTTGACGGGAGGCTCGAGCTCCGTTCCCGTTTCTTGCGCTCTTGTGCCTTGCGTTCGCGCGGCAGGTTTTGCCGGGGAGACATACGTCGTGCTCCCCCGCTACCGAGGATTTTCTGGAAGAAACGGTTGAGCCCGACCTCACCCCGCACCGTGAGATCGCCGGAATTGCTGAGGTGACGCACCGGCGCCGGATCCAGGTAGATGGTGACGTCTTCTTCCTCCCCGGTGTCGGGGTTCACGCGTTTTTCGACGCGTGTGCGTCGCACCGAGACCGCCCGGTTCTCGCTGTAGCTCCCGGTGAACTGGATGTCCGGCTTCAACCAACTGATCCCAGGGAAGAGGGGCGTGTAGTTAGCACTGAAACGTTCGGTATGCGAGTTTTCGGCACCCCAGTTGACTCCCAGAAATTCGACTTTCTTCTCGTCTATCACCGCGCCGGTGTCATCCACGATCAGTTGCCTGCGGTCCGGATCACGCAAGGATCGGATGCTGTACAAGAGTCTTAGATTGCGTGCGGGGGACCAAGCGATGGAGGCGGTGTTGGACACTCCTCGATGCGAAGTTCCCGTGAGCTGGTAACTCCCATCCTCGAACTTGTTGGTTGTCTTGGTTTCGTCCTTGCTCCACACGCTGCCCAAGGAGAGCTGGTTCGGAAGATAGCGAAAGTCGTACCCCAGGATGGGGATCGTGACGATCCCACGCGTGGCGAAGTTCAGATCGTAGTTGTATTGGGAGTTGCTGCTGAGCCGCCGAGTGTTTTGCCGGGGAGAACTCCGTCGGCTTCGCGTTCGGCTATAGGAATAGGAGAGTCGGTCCACGGTATAGGCGAGAACTTTGTTCTGGCTCGTGCCCTGTTTGCGCAACTGGAAGTTGAAGCTCTCGTTGCTGTCTTTCGTGCTAAGAGAGTCCTGGAGATCGCTGTCGAAGAGCGTGATATCGTTGTTCGGGTAATACTTGGGAACGGAGGTTCGCTTGGTGGCGCTGAAACTGAAGGGAACGTCCACGCCGAAAGTCGGGATCAGGTACTGCAGCTTCGAGGAGGCGCGCATCTGCGCGTCTTGATCGGTCGAACCGCTTCCCCGGTCCCGGTTCAATCCACGGAACTCGGCGTCAGTTTGGCTGATCGAACCCGAGAAATCTCCAAGTCCAGGGATGTTGGAACTCACGGAAAGTTGCTTGGCGTAGCCCGTCTTGCGGTTGACGCGGCGGATGCGCAGTTCGTTGAGCAGAACGTCTCCGGTGAGCAGGGGCCCCACCGGCACGCCGGTGCCATCCGTCTTTTTGGGATACCGCAATCCCGCGTAGTATCTGCGCACTCGCCTCAAGTCAGGTCGGCCACGGATCACCAGGTCGTAAATGCTCCCACTCAGATTGTCGTGAATCGTTCCTTGGCGGATGATCTCTCCGGAGGGAAGGGTGACGTCGCGCGCGATCGAGTCGTCCACCTTGGCGCTAGTCATCTTGTCGATCGGAACTTGTACCTCGACCCAGCCGCTATTCGGATCCACTTCGACCTGGTCGAAGGGAAAGGAGATTTCGTAGTAGTTCAGAGAATCCGTGCCTACCCAAAAGAAGGGTACTAGCCCCTGTTGATCGGGATCGAGTTGGGCGGGGAGATGCACCGCCAGCGGTGCGCGCCAAAAGAAGTTCAGCTCGTTGTACTGACTGAAATCCTGCCCCTGGCTGCCGGGAACGTCCTTGCGCACGCGAATCTCCTGCCCGGGCGCGAGATTGGCGTAGTCCAGCTGGAGGGATTGTTCTTTCTCCGCCACGTTGTTGCGCGTATCGGGAAACACGGGCGGAATGTAATCTGGATTGTCTTTGTTGTTGAGAACTCCCACCCGGAATTCGGCCGGTGCCTCCGCTCCCGCCGGGAGCCGCTCGTGACTCTGCGAATCGTGAATGCCGTCCGTCAGCCAGCGATTGCCTAAAAAGCGCATCTCCGCAAATTCGAGATCCCGTCTGCCTTTCGTGCTCCCGCCGGGCACTTCGTACCAGATGCGAAGGAATCGCACTTTGGAGAGATCGGGTGCCTTGGCGAGAAAGTTCGCTTCGCCCAGGCGTGCCAGCCGCAGCTGGATGTCCTTCATGTCCAGGCGATACTTGCGCCATGAGTCGTTGATTTTCCGATCGTCATCCGACACGAAGGTGGGATAATCGCGGTTCACATCCACCAAAATGTGGTCCGTGTCGTTCAGGGGCACCGTCAAGGTGTAGTAGGCGTCGGCCATGTCGAGCGAGCCGTTGAGGTTGATATCCTCGCTGTCCAGGCGCTGGTTGAGTTCCAAGCCGTTGATGCGCGGGAAAGGGTCCGTATCGTCTTCGCGACTCGAGTCGAAGTCGTCGCCCCCCGGATCGTCGGATCGGTACGGGACGTTCTGGAATGGAGTCACTGCAGAACCTTCAACTGCGTTGGCAAGTCCATCCAAACCCACGTCCTCCGAAGTGCTCAATTGGCCATCGTTGTCTTGATCTTCGTTGTTCAGGACTCCTTGTTTGAACTCGAACTCCCCGGTATTCTTATTGAACTGCCACCAGTAGAAATCCTCGTTGATGAAACCGAAGTCGAAGTGCAGGACCCCTTCGCGGTCCGCGAGGTTTTTCTGGAAATCGTTGACCCAGAATTCAAGATACTGCGCCTCGGTCAGATCCAGATCGGCGCCGTAGCCGCGCATGATGCCGGTGAAGAGGGTGTCGGCGAAGGTGTCGGTTCCCTTGGGTGGCTCCATCTGCAGCTCGAGGGCTGGCACCACATCGCGCCGTTCCTGTTCGCTCAGATCGGGATTCAAATCCTCTCGGTTTACCGCGGGCGTGGGCCGATACCAGCGCACGTAGGCCCGGTCCTGGGGTTGAAAACGCCGGTTGACGTCCGAATCACTGGCGTATTCCGCCGGAAGACTGGCCCACCACCAACCCTCGCGACCCATGGGGATCACGTCACTCTTGTCCACGGCTTCGAAGTCGTCGAGATAGGCGCTTCCGTTGGTATTGGGATTGGGAATGGAGACCGCGAGTTCGCCGTCCAGCGTCAGGCGGCTTGGCCCTTCCGAGTCGACCCGGGGCAGAAGATTGGCGAGACCGGTCAGGATCTTCGGTTGGAATTGCAGCTTCGCCGAGAGATTCCCCACCCAGTTCTTGGTGGGCTCCTCCCCCAACCTGGGCTTGCGGTTGTTCGAGGGTTTGCTCTGCAGGAGCCAGGTCGTAGACAGGGTCTTGTTCTGTCCCAGATGGTAGCCGAGATTGATGCCGTTCAGGCTGGTGCGTCCCCCTCCAAAGAGCGGGTCTACCTCGAAATCGACGGTGATGTTGGTCTGTGCGTTCAATTCGCTGGCGGCACCGGTGAGGGTGATCTCCCCGCTGAAGTAGTCGATGTCATAATCGACGCCCCGGGTCAGGATGCGGCCATCCAGGCGCACCTGCTCGCTGTTTTCCTTGACGTTGATGGTGCCCAGGGAGAGACGCGAGGACGTCGAGGAGTGCTTGAATACCAGGTCGAAGAAATGATTGCTCTGCAGGGCGGTGGCGGTGAGGGACTTGAGGTAGAGATCGGGAGCCGGCACTCCGTCGTTGCCTTTGCCTCCTTCCACGTACCTGCCCTTCAGATAGGAGGGGTCCGCAAACGGCGTCATCTCGGGAAACTCCAGAAGCCCCAGATCGGGAAAGACGAGGTTCGCCTCCGAACCCGTATCGATGATTCCGTCACCAACCGCCGGGAGATTTGTGTCCTTGGGGATTCTGTTGCCTTGTTGATCGTTGTTGTCTAGACCAAAGAGATTAATCCAACGCCGGCGGGTGCCATCCGGCGGAACGGTATCGAATTCCCGAAGGGTTTGCTTCACGGTGGTGAGAATCTGCACGTCGAGGGAGGAGAGGTCGATGCCCACGCCTCGCATGAAGTAGAAGTTGCGAAACATGTACTCCCAGCACAGGTCGAATCCCTGACCGTAGCTCGACAGATTCGTCGGATCGGGAGCAGTCTGTGAGAGGGGTTTGATGAGTTTGAAGTAGTAGATTCGGTCGTCCGGGACACCGGGGTTGTCGGGATTCTCGATTGCGTCGAAGTCCCCGCTGAACCAGGGCCGGCCCACGCGCATCACCAGATTACCCTTGTCATCCACCACGTCGTAGGTCACACCCAGAGCCTGGTTGTCATCACTCAGCTCGCTGTTCAAAAGCACGCCGATCAGCTTTCCTGAGTTCGCGTCCACAAGGGGACGCCACTCGTCGACCGCCAGGCGACGCCAGCGGGGGGCATCCACGAAGTCCTCGTAATTGGCCAGATTGGGAACCGCGGCAGGATCGGGGAGGCCGCCGGTGTAGCCCCAGTAATACCCGGTGGTTTCCATGTAGGCTCGGCCCGGGTACACGTCCAGGAGGTTTGATTTGTCCCCGCTCACCACGCCGGTGGGAACGCTTACGTAGAGATCGACAGTGGAGATGTCGATGGTCCAGGTGGAATCCCAGGCCGCGCTCTGATCTTGAAGACTGGAGGGAATGTCGAGGGTGTCCCCCGGCGCAATTATGTAGGGATTGCCCTGGGCGAAAAAGAAGGGATAGGGCGCGTTCAGGCGAAAGATCCGGTTCTTCACGTAGTCGGTCGAACTCACCGTGAACTCTTGGGTCGTTCCCCCCGCCGCGGAGAACGAGCGCTTACCCTGCTTGCTCTGCTCCTTCGAGGTGAGCACGGTAAAGTCCAACGGCCCCAGGGCTCCCTCCACTTTCACTCCGAAGAGCCCGCCGCGCTGGGCCTGGATACCCAAGAGCCGAGAGGAGGGCAGAGTCACGTCGATGTTTCCCGCACGAATTGTGCGGATGATGTCGTCCTCGTCGCCCTCGAAGCTCAATTTGACCTCTGTAGCGTCGCTGCCGAACTTCTCGCTGTCGTGACTCACCCGCACCTTGATCTTCTCCCCCACCTGGCCGTCCAGATTCACCCGCAAGCTCTGCTGCATTTCCAGGGTGGGAAAGAGGCTCTGCGACTGCTGAATTTCGTTTCCGAGGAAGTTGTCGCGTACGGTCGAGGTACCGCTGATCGAGATGCTCTCCTGGCCACTGATTCGGATATTGGTGGCCTCACCTTTCCCGATCAATCTCTCCAAGGTGCGCGGAAGTTTGATGGGTAGGGTGAAGTTCAAGACGCTCTCGGAGGTCTGCTGAGCCATGGCCTGCGCCTGCAGGCTCTTGCGCCACTGATCGTCCAAAGCCACCGCGGTCAGGCTCCGCATGTAGCCGCGGAGGGTGGTCATCTGAATGTCGACCTGCGGATCCTCGACCGGGCGGGGCTTCTCGAAGGCGACTCCAACCTGATTCGTGTCGATTTGGCTGAAAAAGAGGAAGGTCTCGGGGAAGCGGTAGCGCACCACGCGATCGATCCCGTCGAGAGGCTCGATGACCTCAACCTGCCGCGGCGGTTGAAATAGCTCCATCCCTGCCGCGTCGGCGAAGCGCTTCCGCAGAAGAGTGCTCAAAGAGACACTCTCCCGCTCGCCGCGGGGATCGACCCCCATGTCCAGCAGTCTCTGCCGGACCAGGGCCTCGTGGGCACTGAGCAGATCGGCGTTGTCGCTGACTCTCAGGATGAGATCGAAGAGCCACTTGTCGCGTGGGTAAGTTGGGCGGCCGAGTTCGGTGGCGCGGGCCGAGCTCAGCGCGAACAGAAGCGTCAGGGCGACGAATACCAATCGTTTCGGGTTGGCCAAAGCAGTTGTCGCCTCACGCGTTCTGGAGCTTCAGGATTTGTCCCCGCCACGGGCATACCCCAACGACTGTCCCCTCTCAAGGACAAAGTCTGACCCCCAAGGAGGTCATCCGGGGTCGGTCTTCAGGCCCCACCCGACGGCTCAGGGTCCCTCTCGCCCTCAGAAATCGTGCTCCTCGCGGGAACCGATCGTCAAAGCGGCAAGTATCGGTTGAGGTGGCAAAGAGAGCAACATAGACTCACGCCGCGAGCGCATTTCCCCGGCTGGAAAACCATCCATGTCCTTGATTGATCGGCACATCCTGCGAACCTTCTTCCCGCCGTTCTTCTTCGGACTGGTGGTCACCACCTTCATCCTGATGATCGACATTCTGCAAAAATATGTCGATCTCTTCCTGGGCAAGGGCATCAGTCTGACCCTCGCCAGCGAAGTATTGCTCTTGAGCCTGGGCCATATTTTTGCACTTACCGTACCAATGGCCATTCTGATCGGGGTCCTGATGTCCGTGGGACATCTGGCAGCCGATAGCGAGATCACCGCCCTCAAGGCCACCGGGGTGAGCCTCTACCGGGTGGCCGCCCCCCTGATCCTGGTGGGTCTTCTGACCGGCATCGTGATGGTGGGTTACAATCACTACGTTCTGCCCCGGACCAATCTGCGGCTGACGGGTCTCTTGATCGATATCCACCACAAGCGCCCGACCTTTGCCATCCGGGAGAACGCCTTCGTCAAGATTGACGACGAGTACACGATTTTTGTGCGACATAAGAACGATCGCACCGGAAGGCTGGATGACGTCATCCTGGTTCAGCGGGAAGGAAGAGGCGACACGCACCCCGATCTCATCGTGGCTAAGTGGGGACAGCTCTCCACCAAGACCCCGGGGCGCATCGAGCTGGATCTTTACAACGGGGAATATCACAGTCTCCCGGATCGCCAGGACTTGAACGTCTACCATCGGACTGCGTTCGAACGGCAGAAAGTCACCATCACTCTCGACGACGACTTCGCCTTCGGCGGCAACCAGGTGGTCAAGAACGACCGCTCCATGGATCTGTCCGAGCTGCGGGCCGAGCGGAAATCTGAGTTCGGGCTCTATCGAAAATCTCTCTCCGAATCTCAAGAGTTGGTGGATCAAGCTCTCGCTCCGATCCTGGCGCTGTGGCGAGAGGGCAGAGTGGAGCCTGCGGGAACCGACGGCACTCAGTTGGAGGAGCGAAGGCAGCTGGCCAGTGAGTTCGATCGCAAGGCGCGAGCGCTGGCGGTGAAATCGCAGGTCGCGCGTTCGCACTTGAATCGCTCGGGCCGCTACGCAGTGGAATATCATAAGAAGTTCGCCATCCCCGGGGCCTGCCTCGTCTTCGTTCTCATCGGTGTACCCTTGGCCATCACCACCTCGCGCGGAGGTCGGGGCGTCTCGATCGGTTTGAGCCTCGCCGCCTACATCGTCTATTACCTCTTTCTCTCGGGGGGCGAGAAACTCGCGGATCGTGGGCTCCTCTCGCCCTGGGTGGCGATGTGGGCGGCCAATCTCGTCCTGGGTCCCCTGGGGCTCCTCATTCTTTATCAGTCCGTACAGGAGACCCGGATCGTGGAAATCCGTCTGCCGGCCAAGATCAAGCGCATGTGGAAATCCCAGGCATGAAGCTCATCGATCGCTACGTTCTCAGCGCGTTTTTGCGCGTGCTCTTCTGGTCCATCCTGGCGTTCGTGGCCATCTTCCTCTTGATCGACCTCTTCGACCACCTCGACAATTTTCTGGACGACAACGCGCGCCTCTTGCCAATTCTGCGCTACTACCTCTATCAGCTACCGCTGGTCATCGATTTATGCCTGCCGGTGGGCATGCTCTTAGCGAGTCTCTTCACGGTGGGCGTTCTGTCCAAGAACAACGAATACACTTCGCTGCTCTCGGCGGGCGTGAGCCTGACGCGCCTATCGCGTTCCATCCTCATTTTCGGCATTCTCGTCTCGCTGGGCGCTCTGTTCTTCCGAGAATACGTGGTGCCCGAATCGAATCGCCGCCAACGAGAGATTCTCAAATACGAGATCGAGGGCAAGATACGCCAGGACCTCATGTCCAAACGCAACTTCACCTACATCGGGCAAAAGGGCGAAGTGTACGTGATCGCCTCCTTCAGACCCAGCCCTCCGACTTTGACTGGCTTCTCGATGGAGGTTTTCGCGGATAGCGTCATGGTGCGCAGAATCGACGCGGAGCGCGCGCGCTGGGACGGCCAGAAGTGGGTGGCGGAAAACGGCGCAATCCGCGAATTCCACAACGGGAAGGAAACGGTGAAGCCCTTCACCAAGTACCGCGTGGAGGAATCTCTGGAAAAGCCGGAGGATTTTAGCCGACGCGAGATTGACCCGGCGGACATGAACTACTTCCAGCTGGGGCGCTTCGCCGAATGGGTGGGGCGCAACGGGGGTAACCCCACTCCCTACCGAGCCACCATGGCCAATAAGCTGGCTTTTCCGCTGGTGAACTTCCTCATGGTCGTGCTCGGTCTGTCGCTCGGAGCAGCACGTCAAAAGACCACGCTCTGGGCGGGCTTCGGTTTGACGGTGGCACTGGGCTTCGTCTACTGGATTCTCATGGACTTCGGACTGTCCCTGGGGAAAACCGGAGCGCTGCCGGTGTGGATCTCCGCCTGGGGTCCCAACATCCTCTACGGGATCCTGGGGAGTGTCCTATTCTACCGGGCAAACCGCTGAGCTCTCAGAGCATGTCGCGGATGGCATCCACGCGGTCCAGCTTCTCCCAACTGAAACCCTCCTCTTCGCGACCGAAGTGCCCGTAGGCCGCGGTTCGACGATACAGAGAGCCGCGTCGCAGCTTGAGATCGGTGATGATTCCGTTCGGGGTCAGATTCCAGAGTTCGCGTACGATAGCAGTCATGCGTTCGTTGGGAACTTTGGCCGTGCCGAAGCTCTCCACGCGAACCGAAACCGGCTCCGCAACGCCGATCGCGTAAGCCAGTTGAACTTCCAACTTCTCGGCCGCACCGGCCGCCACCAGGTTCTTCGCGATGTGACGTGCGACATAGGAGGCGGAACGATCCACCTTGGAAGGGTCTTTCCCGCTGAACGCGCCGCCACCATGGCGGCCCATTCCACCGTAGGTGTCCACGATGATCTTGCGTCCGGTCAACCCGCAGTCGGCCTGTGGGCCTCCGAGGACAAAACGACCAGTGGGGTTTACGAAGAACTTCGTATCCGAGAAGTCCAGTCCCGAGGCCTCGAGGGTGGGCTTGGCGACCTCCCCCACCATGTCTTCGCGGATGCGATCCAGCGTGGCGGCTTCGGCGTGCTGAGTGGAGACCACCACGGCGGATACGCGCACGGGCTTGTGATCTTCGTACTCCACCGTCACCTGGGTCTTCCCGTCCGGTCGCAGGTAACCAAAGGTGCCGGCCTTGCGAACCTCGGCCAGACGGCGCGCCATTTTGTGAGCCAAGGAGATCGGTGCCGGCATGTACTCGGGGGTTTCGTCGCTGGCGTATCCGAACATGAGTCCCTGATCGCCCGCTCCTTGTGCCTCCGGTTTCTCGCGATCCACTCCCTGCTTGATGTCGGGAGACTGCGCGTCGATGCTGGTGAGCACCGCGCAAGTTTGCGCGTCGAAACCGTAGGCCGCATCGGTATAGCCAATCGAACGGATCGTGGCCCGAGTGATTTCGGGAATATCCACGTAGACCTCGGTGCTGATTTCACCCGCAACCAAGCACAATCCCGTGGTCACTAGAGTCTCGCAGGCGACGCGGCCGTTGGGATCCTTGGCGAGAATCGCATCCACCACGCTATCCGATACTTGGTCCGCAACCTTGTCCGGGTGGCCTTCGGTTACCGACTCTGAGGTAAATAGATGCTTCTCGGCCATCGAAGGCCCTCCTTGCTTCTTCCGGGGAGATCGCGGGTACTTCGGGCACGAGGGGCCCAGAGCTCACGAATTACGCTCCTGAACTTTGGAGACGTTAGCTGGGGATGCTAACGCAATGCGGGCCTCAACGCAATTCTACTTGCGAGAAGTCGCCCACGTTGAGTTGGGCGCCCCGCCCAATCACCTTGGCCTTCGCGCCGACCAGACTGCCCTCGAGATTGGCCCCATCGATGGAGGCTCCGTCATTGATGATGCTGTTGGCGACGATACTCCCCTGAATGACGGCGTCTCGCCCCACGGTAACGTGCGGGCCGATCACGCTTCCGCTCAGCTTGGCCGTTGGATGCACCACCACGGGCTCCTTGATCACGACCGACCCCTCCGCGTAGATCTGTCCTTCGTCACCCAAGAGCACCCGATTCGTCTCGAGCAATGTTTCTGGCTTGCCGCAGTCGTACCATCCGTCGATTTCCTGCGAGTAGAACTCTTCCCCCCTCTGAAGGAGCAACTGCAGCGCATCGGTCAGCTGGAATTCGTTCCTGGTGCGGATGCCTTCCCTCACGATCTCGTCGAGCGCATCGAACAAGAGCTCGCTCTTTTGAAAGGTGTAGAGGCCTACGATCGCTTGGTTGCTCGTGGGATTTTCTGGCTTTTCCACGAAGCGTGTCACCCTCGTCTTGTCCAGCTCCACGATCCCGAAACGCCGCGGGTCCTCGACTGCGCAAGTGGCGATGATGTTCTGGGGACTCCGGATGATGGAAGGCAGATCGGCGCGCACCACCGTATCGCCGAGGATGGTCAAGAGAGGACCGCGCTGCACGACGTCCTTGCACATACCCACCGCATGCCCCAAGCCCAGCCGCTGCTTTTGCTCCACGTAGCTGACGCGCAGCTCGGGGTGCTCTTCGGAGACGTACTTGCGGATGCTGTCTCCCCGATATCCCACCACGATCACGAACTCCTCGATTCCCGCGCTGGAAAGATCTTCCAGGATGTGTCCCAGGATCGGCCGACCGGCCACCAGCAGCAGTGCTTTGGGTACGGTGATCGTGTGGGGACGTAAGCGTTTGCCGGCTCCGGCGGCGGGAATCAGGGCTTTCATCGCAGGTATTCCTCCGTGGGGGTTCTCCAGCCTCAAGTCTGCGGCTCGGAGAGTTTCTGCTTGAGCATGTCGATCGCCGACACCGGGGTAGCTTCGATTCCTCCGGCCTGCGCGAGATAGACGGATAGATAGTCACCGAAGAGCACGAGGCTCATGGCGCGGGCGATCGGCGAATTTCCCACACTTTCGATGTTCTCCCACTGGGGCACACGAGCTCCCAAGACGGACTTTGTCAGACCAAAGCGGCGCTGAACGCGCGGATGGTCGGACCGGTCACGCAGGGCGATCACGAAGCTCTCGGCTCGCACGCGGGTCGGTACCTCCCAGCCCACGATCTCGTTGTGATTCAACTCCGGAAGAACACTGCAGTAGGCCAGGGCCTTGCCGTTCTCGTTGATTTGGGCGCACCACCGTCGCGCGACGGCCGCACCGATTCCTTCCGCAGAATAGATCAGAGGCAGCTTGCCGTAGAGCCGCCGTGCCAGACGGCGGGCAGGATTATTCGTTTCGTTCGCGGCCGCTCCCATACTCGCGACGCCCTGTTGCAAGATTTCGACGGTTTCCGCGAGTCCCTCTGCCACTCCCTCCATGAGATCGAAGTGCGAGAGCAGGCGCAGCAGAACCCCCAGGCCGTATCCCAGGCTGGCCCTTGGAGGCAAACCGGAAGGCAGGATCAGACCTGGCACCTCGGCCTCCCGGGCCTTTTCCAGCAAAGCACCCCCCGAACTGATGACGAGCTTGGGGGCCGATGGGACGTTCTTCCCGGCTGAGGACCAGCAGGAGAGGACCTCTTCGGTATTTCCGGAGTAGGACGAAAAGATGACGAGCGTTTCGTCGTCGACCCAGGCGGGAAGACGGTATCCGCGGTTGAGCGCGAGCAACACGGGTGCGTCGAAGAGAAGGCCCTGTGCCAGCATTCCCGCCGCGGCGCTCCCACCCATTCCGCACACGATGATGCGCTTGCGCGCCAGAGAGCGGGGGATCGTAGCCTCCTGGAAAATCTGTTCGCTCTCTTCGATCTGTCGCGGCAGAGTTCCCACCAGTTCGAGCATGGGTTCACGGGGCATCTTGGACGATGGACTCATGCCAACCCCTCGGCGGGATCGATGGCTGCCTGTTGCTCCTCCTGGAGGATCCCTCTAAGGCCTTTCTTGGCCCGGATCCGCAGGAAGTTTTCCACTTCCTCGGCGGTGGAAAAGGAGAGCGCTTCCTCTGCCCAGCTTCGCGCCTTGGCGAAGGGAAAGCTGCGAATCGCTTTCTTCACGAGGGGAACCGTGGCAGCGTTCGTCGAAATCTCGTCGATGCCCATGCCCATGAGCAAGACCGCCAGGCTGGGCGTGCCTCCCATTTCTCCGCAGAGACCGACCCAGATTCCGGCCTCGTGGCCGGCATCGATCGTCTGTTTGATGGCCCGAAGGACCGCGGGGTGTGAGGGCCGGTGCAGGTAGGCAACACGAGAGTTGGTCCGGTCAACCGCCATGATGTACTGAGTGAGATCATTGGTTCCGATGCTGAAGAAATCACATTCCTTCGCGAGCTCCAGGGCCATCGCCACCGCCGCCGGAGTCTCGATCATGATGCCCAATTCGACTTCCTCCGCGACCGCCTTGCCTTCCTTCAGGAGTTCCTGTCGACAGCGAGCCGCGATCTTCTTCACTTTTCTCAACTCGCTGACGTCGGTGATCATGGGCACCATGATCTTGATCGGACCCAGGGCGCTCACTCGATACAGGGCGCGCAACTGGCTGCGCAGCAGATCGGGATTGGAGAGGAGATATCGCACTCCTCGCCAACCTAGGAAGGGGTTGTATTCGCGGTAGCCGCCCATCGCCGTGAGAAGTTTGTCGCCACCGACGTCCAGCACCCGAAAAATGACCGGCTTTCCCTTCGCGCTCTGCACCACCTCGCGATAGGCCTCGAATTGCTCCTCCTCGGCCGGGATCTGACCCTGCAGAAAATAGAAATACTCGGTCCGCAAAAGCCCAATCCCCTCAGCGCCGTTCTTGAGCGCCAAGGAGATCTCGACGGGAAGCTCGACGTTTGCCGCCAACTCCACGGAGTGGCCATCCGGAGTGATGGCCGGGAGGGTCCGCAGCGAGTTCAGTTTTTCCTCGGCCTGCCGCCGGCGCCGAACTCGAGCGGCGAATCTCTCCCTGACCTTGGCTTCGGGACCAACCACGATCTGACCCGACATCCCGTCCACCATGAGATCCTCGCCACTCTTCACCTGGCGACTCATGGAGCCCAGGCCCACCACGCAGGGAACACCAAGGCTGCGGGCAATGATCGCGGTGTGGCTGCTCGGACCGCCTTCGTCGATACAGAAGCCCTGGATGAGGCTGGGTTCCAGCTCTGCGGTCTGGCTGGGACTCAGCTGGTTGGCGACGATGATCACGGGTTCTACAAGCTCGGGGGTCTCGGCCCTCCCTCCCTTCAGGGTGCGAAGAACGCGCTGTTCGACGTCACGGAAATCCTCGATTCTCTCGCGGAAAAGAGACTCCCCGGAGAGGTGCAGCGGCACCAGGGCCTCCCCGATGGCGCGCGCGAAGGCAGAGCCCGCAGTCATCAGCCGATCGCGAACGAAGCCGCGGGTGACGCCGAGAACTTCCTCGTCCTCCAGAAGCAACAGTTGCGCATCCAGAATACGGGCATGGCCCTCCCCCAAGTGACCGTGGAGCTGCGAGCGCAACTCCTCGAGTTCCAGCTTGGTCGTTTGAAGGGCGTCATCGAATCGTACCAGTTCGTCCTCGACTTCGGAGGCTTCACAGTAGCTTAGCCCCTCAGACAGGCTCGAGGAGGGGAAGACCAAAGCCTTGCCCAGAACGAGCCCATTCGATGCACCGATGCCACTGAATCTACGCACTGCTTCAACCCTGCTCCGCTAGTTCATGTTCGATCAGAGTGGCGAGCGAGGATAGGGCCGCCTCCGCATCGGGCCCTTCCGCACTAATTTCCAGAGGCTCCAAATGATGCGCCACGAGCGAGGCCAGCCCGAGAATACTCTTCGCATTCGCTTCCACGCTCTGGTAGCGAATTCGGATATCCGATTCGAACTGCTTGGCTCGCTTCACGATGCGGCTCGCGGCCCGCAGGTGCAGACCGACCGGGTCACCGACACGCGCTGTCAAACTCGGCATCGCTTGTTCTTCCTTCCTCACATGCTACTCGTCGAGCGCAGAATTCCCCACAGGAGAATGGTGGCCACAATCAGTACGCGATCGAGCGACCAGCGGCGCCAAGCCGCCAGGAAGCCACAAACTAAGGCCGCCACCCCACAGATCAAAGCGAAGGGGCTGAATTGCGCATTCCACCGCGCAAAGAAACCGAGAGCCAGCACGAGCCCACAACTCAATCCAGCCGCGGCGCGGGCATAGCTCAGCCAGCGATGAACCCAGGGGCCGGTGAGAAGCTCGACGACCCCCGGCCCCCTCTCAACACCCAGTCGTAGACACAGTTCCCGTATTGTACCGGACGCGATGGCGAAGAACGCCCATGCGGCCAGAATCCCGACGGGGCCCCAGAGGAAGGCCGCACTCAGGCCAAGATAAGCCACCGCAGGCCGGACGCCCTCCCAAAAGAAGGGGTCCCCCAAAGCCCCCAGAGTGCTCGCAAGGCCCTTTTGGAGGCGAAGACTATCCTCCTGGCGCCCCGAGCGGTCCAGATGCAGGGTGGCCCCCACGACCAAGCCCGCCAGATAGGGATTCGTGTTGAAGTAAGCCAGCCGGGACTGGGCCCACCGCGCGAGATCGCGTCCCGTGAGTCCGCGCCGCCGCGCCTCGGGCAAGAGGCAAACCAAGAAACCCAGACTCTGCATTCCCTCGCGGTTCCAGGAGGATTGCAGGAACCAGAGCCGCCAGCTGCCGCGATAGGAAGAGTTCACGCCACGCTCCACAGAAAAAGGCCGGCCGAAGCCGCGCAGAGGCCGAGCAAAATCCAGGGCAGCCGCGCACGCTGGCGCAAAAGAACACCCACTCCCAAAAGAGGTGCGCTCCACCAGACGGCTTCTAAGGTTCGTCGTGCGCTCTCATCGAAGAACGAACCCGTCACCTTCAGTGCGAGGCGCAGCAGAAGTGCCAGAATCAGGGTGACGATCAGTCCGCGCAGGAAGTGAAGGAAGCTCATGCTGAAGTGGTAGAACTCCAGCGGCGGTAGCTCCCCTGCCTCGAGGCCATGGCGCAAGCGCATGCGGTTGTGCAGAGCCAGCGTCCGCAGCAGATTGATGGCTCGTCCCGCCGGACGCGCCAGAATCAGACCCACCACGAGGGTCATGCCGTAGGACCATTGCGGGGCGTTCGCGCCGGCTGCGAGGGGGATTGCGATGGCAAGGGAGGTGGTATCCCGTAAGCTCTCGTAACCCACTGGGAGATTTCTCTGCATGAGGAGAGTCAGGCAAAGGCCCAGCCAGATTCCTTCGGCCGGGGCACCCACCAACCAGCCGGCAAGTCCGGCGGCCACGGCCGGATGAGCCAGCAGAGTCTGGCCCACCGCGGTCCGGTCGGCACCGGCCACACCACCCAGTAAGGCGGCAAGAATCAACGGCTCTCCAGGGCCGCACGGCCGTCGATTCGGCTCGCCCCCGGAATGGTCTGCACGGCAACGGAAATCCCGCGCCGCAGAAGTCCACGGAGTGCCTCGAGTTGGGAGTCATCCAAGAAAAAGCCCGGCCAGATCTCCCGGCTCTTTTGGTGATGATGGATCCCGCCCAAGATGACCTCCGCAATCTCCACCCCGTTCTCGATAAGACGCGAAACATCCTGGGGCGATTCCAACACGAGCAGAGTCGCCTTCTGATCCGCCCCATTTTCCAGTTCCATCAGGTAGGAGGCGGCTGCATCCACCGAGAGGATCTGTAGCTCGATGGAGGGCGGAACGGCTGATCGAAAAAGTCGCGACTGCAGGGGATCGTCCGCCGCCTCGTCGTTGGCCAGAACGAGTCTCCGCACGTCCAGAAATTCACAGCATCCCACGACTACCTGGCCGTGAATCAAGCGGTCGTCGACGCGTACTGCGATGAGGTTCATGGCTTCAGCTCCATGATTCGCACCGCTTCGCGGGCCCGCTGTGTCACTTTCTTCACCAGCTCCACCGGTTCCAATCGCCCTACGCGACTGAGGTAGGTGACGACCATGGAGAGATTCACGCCGGAGAGCACCCAGGTGTCCGAGCGGCCGGACGCCGCGAGACAGGCTGCGGTTCCGCAGGACCCCAAACCCTCGTCGACCATGACGAGGGCTGGCCCACTTTCGTTCTTCAACCATTCGGAAATGAGCTGGCGCATCTCGTGACTGCCCCGGCCACGATTACTGAGGATCGACAGAGGGGCGTCGGATGCAACGACAAGACGAGCTGAGGCGATCAACTCTCTTCCCAGGTCGCCATGGGTGACGATCAGTCCGCGCATTCCAGCCGCTTCTCAGAAGACGAGATTCCGTTTGGCGGAATCACTCCAGGTCGTGACGCAAATATTGGGCGGTGCGCCCCAATTCCTCCATGCTCTCGATGAGCTTGCGGTTCAAGAGCTCGGCGGAATCGATGCCGTACATCTTGAGCATGAAATCTAAGGCAAGGACTTCGGTGATTACAGTGATATTCTTGCCGGGAACGATTGGGACGTTCACCCGCGGGATGGAAACGCCCAGAATCTCGCTCTGGTCCCGATCCAAGCCCACCCGATCGTAACTCTGTCCCTCCACCCAGTCCTCCAGCCGTACCTCGACCTCCACCCGCTTCTGCATGCGCAGCGCGCGCACACCGAAAATCGGAAAGACATCGACGATCCCTATGCCCCTGATCTCCATGTGGTGTTTGAGGGTCTTTCGTCCGGTTCCGAGAAGGACATCGTCCCGGCGTGTGATTTCCACCAGATCGTCGGCCACCAGGCGGTGACCGCGCTCCACGAGATCGAGCGCGGTCTCGCTCTTGCCGATGCCACTGCGTCCGGTGAACAGCATTCCCACCCCATAGACGTCGACCAGAGTCCCGTGGACGTTCGAACGGAGGGCGAAGTGATCCTTCAGCAGATCTCGCAGCCGGTCTACCAGATCCTCCGTCTCCAAGGCGACCCGGGCCACGGGAACCCGGTCCCCTTCGCACTCCGCCAGTACCGGTCGGGGTAGCTCGAGATCCATGGCCACGAACACCCCGGCCACCTTGACGTCGAGCACACGACGGATGGCCGTGCGCTGTTCATCTTCGCTCAAACTCTCAAGGTAACGGATTTCGCTCTCGCCGAGCACCTGGAGCCGATTGCTCAGAAAGCCATCGGTATATCCCATCAATCCCATTCCAGGACGATGGACATCGTTGTCTTTGACCGAAGCGTCGGGGGAGCCGCTCACCAAGATTTCCGTCTCGGTGTTTACGCCGAGACGTTGTACGAGATCCGCAAAGCGGAGCGGATGGGCCACTCAGGCCTCCTCGTTCTCGCCCTCGCTGCGCGCGACTTCGGCCTGCGTCAATTGTTCGAGGGCCGCCGCGGACGAGAGCTCCTGCTTGACACCCTTGCGTTGGCCAGTCACCCGATCGCGGTGCTTTCTCAGCTGATGCTCCATGCTCGCGCAGGCGCGGTCGACCGAGTGTAGCATGTCGTCGGAATCGGCACGGGCGTGAAAATCCTTGCCGTAGGCCCGGATGTGGATTTCGCAGACCTTGTCCACCTTCTCCTCTGCGAGAGTGAGGTGAATCGGGCCGAGATCACGAAGATATTTGTCGAATTTTGCGATGCGCTCTTCCGCGTGGGTGCGGACGCGCGAGGTGGGCTCGTAGTTCCGGTTCGTGATTTCGAGGTTCATATATGCCTCCGGAAATGAGGGGCCACCCGGCTTCACGCCGCCGGAAACGCGACGATCAGCCGTCTCCCTGAAATGTAACTTGTCGTCCTGACCGTGCCAAGCTCCTTGGCACTCCGGTGGACCTAATAGGTCTTACGCATTCGCGCGGGAAGAATCCCCAGCTGTTCGCGGTATTTCGCGACCGTCCTGCGGGCGATGTTCAATCCCTCGACCTTGAGTAGATCCACGATCTTCTGGTCGCTGAGAGGCCTGCTCTTCTCCTCCTTGCTGATGATGCCCTGAATTCGGATTTTCGCCGCCTTCGACGACATGTTCTCGCCGTCGTCAGTATCGAGGCTGGAGCTGAAGAAGTATTTCAGCTCGAAGACGCCGCGCGGCGTCTGCACGTACTTATTCGTGGTGACGCGACTCACGGTCGATTCGTGCATGCCGATGCGGTTCGCCACCTGCTGGAGGGTGAGCGGCTTCAAGGCCACCGCGCCCTTCTCGAAAAACTCTTTCTGCTCCTCGACGATGCACTGCATCACTTTGACGATCGTGCGTCGTCTCTGTTCGATGGTCTGGATGAGCCAACGCGCGGAGTTGAGCTTCCCCACGATAAACTCTCTGGTCTCCTTGTCTCCTTGTTGCCGGCTACGGGCCAGTTCCTCGCGGTAGGCACGGCTAACCCTGAGACGGGGGATGTTGCTGTCGTTGAGGTAAACGATGTATTCCCCCTCGACCCTCTCCACGATGAGATCGGGCACCACGTACTTGGCGTCTTCCCCAAAGGTCGACAGACCAGGCCTCGGATCGAGCTGACCGATTTCCTGTGCGATGGTCTGGACGTCTTGCGCGGTGAGGTGCATTTCCTTCGCAATTTCATTGAACTTGCGGTTCTTGAGTGCGTCGAAATGATCGCGAACGATCGTCGCGGCGGACCCTTCCCCTTCACCCAGAGCATTCAGCTGTAAGAGAAGCGATTCCTGGAGGTCGCGAGCGCCGATTCCCGGAGGATCGAAGGACTGGATGACGCGCAGAACGTGCTCGACCTTGTCCTCGTCCACTTCGAAGTGGCGCGCGACCTCGCCCAGATCGCAGGTCAAGAAGCCGTCTTCGTTGAGACTGCCGATGATGTACTCGCCGATTTCTATCTCTGGCTCGTTGTTCAGATTGAGATGTAGCTGCACGGAGAGTTTCTCGTAGCCGTTCTCCGGCGCGACGGCAACGCGCTCAAAACGGTCGTCGATCTCCTCTCTCTCACCTTCGAAACCTGCCTGGGAAAAACCGTCGTTGAAATATTCTTCCCAGTCGACCGACTCTTCGTTGTTCTGGCTCTTGTCCCCGTTGGAAGTTTCGTCTTCCCCTGCTTCGGCTTCCTCTTCTTCCTCGATCGGTTCGACTTCCTCCAGTAGAGGATTCATCAAGATCTCCTGCTTGAGAATCTGTTCGAGTTCGAGGGTGGGAACCTGCAAGAGCTTGAGAGCCTGTTGCAGCTTGGGAGTCATGACGAGTCGTTGACCCATCCGTTGACTAAGAACGTGTTTCATTTCCATAGCGATAGCCTCTCAGCTGCGTGAACTCGCGTTCTCGAGATGGAATCCCTCGCCCAAATAGAGGCGGCGCGCCTGCGCATCCTTGACGATCTCCTCGGGGGTACCTTCCACCATGATCCGGCCCTCGTGCAGGATGTAGGCGCGATCGGTAATGCTGAGTGTCTCTCTCACGTTGTGGTCGGTGATGAGAACTCCCAGACCACGTTGCTTGAGTCCAGCGACGATTTCCTGGATATCGTTGAGTGCGATGGGATCGATTCCGGCGAAGGGCTCATCCAGCAGGATGAAGTGGGGCTCGATGGCCAGGGCACGAGCAATCTCCACGCGGCGTCTCTCTCCTCCGGAGAGCTCGTAGCCCTTCGCGGATTTGAGATGGCTCACTCCCAGCTCGTCCAGTAAGTGTGCGCAGCGCTGGGCTTGCTCGTCCTTTGTAATCTTCATGGTCTGCAGGATAGCCCTCACGTTCTCCTCGACCGTCATGCGCCGGAAGACCGACGCCTCTTGGGGAAGATATCCGATGCCCATCCGTGCTCTCACGTACATGGGCTTGCTCGTGATCTCGGTCTCCCCCAGGAAGACCTTGCCCGAGTGGGGTTTGATGAAACCCACCATCTGGTAGAAGGTCGTGGTCTTTCCCGCGCCGTTCGGGCCCAAAAGTCCCACGATCTCACCCGTCCGCACGTGGAGGGAGACTCCATCCACCACACGCCGTGAACGGTACTTTTTCACCAGTTCCCGACAAGACAGCGACTTCCATGCCACCTCGCTCAATCCTGCCCCCCCTTCGGCAATTCCTGGGAACTCTCCGGAGCATCCCCTTCCACCTGCTTCTTGATGACCAGATCGGTCATCTTCGGATCGGTCTCCAAACCGATACCGGTAAGAACTTTGTCAGCTTCCGTGGCCCGGAAAAAGAGGTCAGTGAAGATGATTCTGCGCTCGTTATCCCAGTTCAAAACCTCGCTCTCGAGAGTCCGGTCGTCCTCGGTCACGATCTTCACGTCGCCCTTGGCGACCATGTTACGCGTGTTCTCGTTGACCGTGCCCCGCTTGGAAGTGAGAGTCGCGCTCAACTGTCCGTCAGTATAGAAATACATGCGCACGCCGATGAGGTGGAGATCCTCCTCCCCCGCATAGCGCTCGGCCCGGTTCCCGAAGAGCTCCCAGCGCATCTGTCCGCGCTCGGTCTCCACGGTGTGATACCCGTAAATGGTCTGGATGGGAGATTCGTTGGTGGGGGTAGGCGCATTCTCCTCCCGCTCCCCGCAGCCGTAGGCCGCAAGCACGCCCACAACAATCCAAAGAGCGAAGATCCTGCGTGTCATGACTTCTTCCCCTCAGCCGCAATCTCCACCGTCTCGCCGTAACGATCGTGAAACCAGGTCCACTGTCGCGGTGCGCGCCGAATGAGCGCCTCCAGAGACGCATTGCATCGTGCGGTCAGCGCCAGTTCGTCTGGGGTATCGTTCCAGACCACCTCATCCCCCACCAGGACCCAGTGTTCTTTGCCGTCGAAGCACAGTCCCACAGGCAAGATCCGCGCGCGGCTGCGGCGGGCCAGGCGCCCAGGCCCTACCGCAGTAGGGGCAGGATGGCCGAAGAAGGGCGCTGAAACGCTGCTCACCTGACTGCGATGATCCGCCAGTATCGCCAAGGAACCTCCCCGGCGAAGCCACCGGGCGGCAGCCAGGGCCTCACGGCGACGATCGAAGGTACGCAGACCCAAGGCGGCGCGTTCCTGGGCAAGCCACGAATCGATCCAGTGGTTGTGGGGATTCGCCGTGACGACTCCCATCGCACGGAATCGGCTCGCCAGCCAACGGCCCAGGAGTTCCCAACTTCCCAAATGCAGACTCAACACAAGAACAGGATCGCCGCTATTCTGGATTCTCGCCAAGCGATTCTCATCCGCCGCCGCAATCCGAACCCGCGCCTCCCCGCGCACCGAATCCACCAGGTCCCTCCCGAAACAGACGAAGCTCGCGCGGGCTACTCGCTGGCGGGTCACTTCATCCCAGTCGGGAAAGGCGAGGGCGAGCTGCCGCAAGGCCACCTCCCGGTCTCGGCGCCTGCAGGAAAATGCGAGCAGTCCCAGACCCTCCAGGAGTCCCACGGCCAGAGCACGCGGGAAGTGCCGTGCCAGCCAGGCCAGGGCCCGCACCGAGGCGTAGAACACGAAGCGCCGAGCCATTCTCAGCCGCCGGTTGCGGTCCGGAATTTCGCGGAAATCCGGTAGAGTGCCCGAGACCATACTGGTTTGATACGTCGAGGGAGGCGGGGTGTCAAGCAAGGATAGTGCCAGACTACCCAGAAAGTCCCTGTTGCAGAATATCGTGGAGATGCAGCACCCCGATGGGCCGCTGCTCCTGCACCACCACCAGCTGGGTGATGGGGCCGGTGGGGTTCTGCTCCATTTTCTTCAGGGCGACCCGCGCCAGGCAGGCACCCTCCACCGTGCGGGGGGAGGTGTTCATGAACTTCGCCACCGGTTGGCCTAAAGGATCGTCTTTGGGTCCGGTGTGATTGAGGAGAACCCGCTGCAGGTCCCCGTTGGTGAGAAAGCCGCTCAAGCTACCCGCCTCGTCGACGACGCAGCTGCACCCCAAGCGTTTGCTGGCAATCACCAGAACGGCATCTCGCAGGGGTTGATCCTGCTTCACCACCGGCAGCTCCTCCCCGGTGTGCATCAGCTCCTCGACCGTCAGTCTAAGGGTGCGCCCCAGACTTCCGCTGGGATGAAACACGGCGAAGTCCTCGCGCTTGAAGGCGCGCAGTCGCAAGAGTGCAACGGTGAGCGCGTCACCCATGACCATGGCCGCCGTCGAGCTGGTGGTCGGAGTCAGATTCAAGGGGCAAACCTCGCGCTCCACCGTTGTGTTGAGCACGATCTCCACCGCCTTCGCCAGCGGTGAGTCGACGATGCCGGTCATCGCGATGCTTCCCAAGCCCAACGCTCGCAACGAATGCACGAGGGTCAACAGCTCGGCGTTGTGCCCACTGCGCGAGACGGCCAGGACGAGATCGTTCTCGGTGGCGATTCCCAAATCTCCGTGCAGGGCCTCCACCGGATGCACGAAGAGCGCGGGGGTTCCCGTACTGGTAAAGGTCGCGGCCAGCTTGCGGCCCACCAGACCGCTCTTACCCAGTCCGGTGACCAGGACCCGACCTTGACACTCCAGGATGCGACGCACTGCAGCCACGAAACTGGGGCCCAACCGCGATCCGATGGCTTGGAGCTCCCGCGCCTCCTCCGCGAAGACTGCCTGGCCCATGGCCAAAATTTCTGCCTCGGGCGTTTGCACGGCTTTGTGCAGATCCGCGCGTGCCGGAGTCAGGCGGTGGTGGTTGGTGGTCTTTTCCACGACTGATCCTCATGGAGCAAGAGACGGGTTCGAATTGCATCCCACTTCCCGCGGGCTCGTAGCAAAAACTCGCATACCTCGCGCACCGCTCCCTTGCCTCCTGCCGCTCGGGTGACGAGATCCACTTTAGCTCGAATCTCCTCGTGTGCGTCTTGCGGCGCAAAACTCAATCCCACGCGGGCAAGCAAGGGAGCATCCAGGATGTCGTCCCCCATGGCCGCCACACGAGACTCCGGTAGAGCAAAGGAGCGCAACACCTCGTCCAGTGCGACACCCTTGTCGCCTCGGCCCAGGAGTACGGGATCGATCGCAAGCTCGCGAGCGCGTACGCGAACCGTCTTGCTCTCGCGTCCGCTGATGATGGCGATACGATATCCAGCTTCGCGCAGCAGTGCCAGACCGAGACCATCCCGTACGCTGAACGCACGCAGGGACTCCCCGCTCTCCCCATAGTAGAGCTGCCCATCGGTCAAAACACCGTCGACGTCCACAACGAGAGCCTGGATTTCCTTCGCTCTTTGCCAAAGACTCTGCGCGATTGCATTCACGAGCTAGAGCGCCTCCCGTACCCGGCGATGGAGATCGACTACCAGCGGCAGCCAGCTCTGCAGCGTATCCAAGGGGAGTTGTGTCGAGGCATCCGAGAGGGCGCGCGCCGGGTCCGGATGCGCCTCCAGAAACAGCCCGTTCACCCCGGCTGCCACCGCTGCCCGCGCCATCATCGGCGCGAGGGCCGGCGTACCGCCACTCACCGAACCCTCCGCGCTGGGACGTTGCAGCGAGTGCGTGAGATCGAAGACCCACGGCCAACCCAATTCGTGCGCGACAGCGAATCCGCGGAAATCCACCACCAGATCGTGGTAGCCGAAACTCGTCCCACGTTCGGTCAAGAGGATTCTCTCTCCACCGGCCGCCTCGATCTTCGCGCTCACGTGCGCGAGATCCTCTGGAGCGAGAAATTGTCCCTTCTTCACGTTGACGGCTTTCTTGCTGCGCCCGGCTGCCTCCAAGAGACGGCTTTGGCGCGAGAGGAATGCGGGAATCTGAAGAATGTCGACACCGGCCTCGGCGGCTTCTTCGACCTCCTCCACCGCGTGAACGTCGGTGAGAATAGGACACCCCACCTCCGCGCGAATGCGCATCAAAAGCGCCAAACCCTCTTGCGGGCCCGGACCACGAGGACTTTCGCCGCGCGTTCGGTTGTCTTTCAGATAGCTGGACTTGAAGACGTAGCCCACTCCCAGACGCCTGGCGAGCTTGGACAAATAGGAAGCGGTGCGCAGCATCTCGTCGGGATTCTCAAGCACACAGGGACCTGCGATGAGCAGAAGCGGCGCGCCTGCGCCAATCTCCACTTCGTCGATCTTGAATCTACGTGCCGTCGCCAACTCAGGCCTCTTCTCTCTGCTCGACCGAATGCTGAGAGCTTTTTCGCGCGGGATCCGCTTCGGCATGGGCAATCGCGGCGGAAACCAGTCCCAAGAACAGCGGATGCGCGCGCTCGGGCCGGCTCTTCAGTTCAGGGTGAAATTGCACTCCCACGAAGAAGGGATGATCCGAGAGCTCGATGATCTCCACCAGGCTCCCGTCGGGGGAAAGGCCGCTGAAGACCATACCCGCTCCCTCGAGTCGTGCACGGTAGTTGTTGTTCACTTCGTAGCGATGGCGATGCCGCTCGTGAATCACCTCGCTCTTGTACAGCCGCTGCGCAATCGTGTCCTGCTTCAGTTGGCAGGGATACGAGCCCAGGCGCATGGTGCCTCCCAGGTCCTCGACTCCCTCTTGCTCGCTCAAGAGAGCAATCACCGGATCGGGCGAGTCGGGATCGAATTCGGTGGAGTTGGCCTTGGTGAGTCCCATGATGGAGCGAGCAAATTCCACGATCCCGATTTGCAGACCCAAACAGATCCCCAAGTAGGGCAGTCGATTCTCCCGCGCGAAACGCACCGCAGCGATCTTCCCTTCGGTCCCGCGTTCTCCGAAACCCCCTGGGATGAGCAGGCCGTCCACCTTGCCCAGATGGACCGCGGCCCCGTCTGCTGCGACGTCCTCCGCCGGTACCCAAGAAAGGTCGACATGTACCGAGCGGGCCACTCCGGCGTGGATGAAGGCTTCGATGATACTCTTGTACGAGTCCTTCAGGCCGGTGTACTTACCCACCACCGCGATGCGTACCTCGGCCTCGGGATGGAGCACCTTGTCGACCATCTGGCGCCATGCTGTCAGGTCAGGCGCGGTCTTAGCGAATCCCAAGCGTTCGCAAATGCGGTCGGCCAGGCCCTGGCGCTCGAATGAGAGTGGAATCTGGTAGATGGACTCCGCGTCGGGAGCGTCGATCACGTGGCTCTCCGCGACATTACAAAACAGAGCGATTTTTTTCTTCTCGGCTTCGGGCAAGGGCCGCTCGGCGCGGCAGATGAGGAAATCGGGCTGGATTCCGATTCCGCGCAGCTCGCGCACGGAGTGCTGGGTGGGCTTGGTCTTGAATTCGCCGGCAGTGGCGATATGGGGAACCAGGGTCAGGTGCAAGAAGAGGCAGCGGCCTTCCCCCAGCTCGAGGCGAAGCTGGCGAAGCGCCTCGAGAAAGGGCTGGCCCTCGATGTCCCCGATCGTGCCGCCGATTTCCGTGATGACCACGTCGACGGGCGGATCGTCCTCGCTGCGGGGAATCGCCGTCAGTTTGATGCGGTGTTTGACCTCATCGGTCACGTGCGGCACGACCTGCACGGTTCTTCCCAGGTATTCTCCTTTACGTTCGCGATTCAGGATGGCGTCGTAGATCTGTCCACTCGTGACGTTGTGGATTCGCCCCAGATTGCGATCGATGAAGCGCTCGTAGTGACCGAGATCGAGATCGGTTTCGGCTCCGTCATCGGTGACATACACCTCACCGTGCTGAAAGGGGCTCATGGTACCGGGATCCAAATTGAGATACGGATCGAATTTCTGCAGCACCACGTTGAGTCCACGCGCCTTCAGGAGCTTTCCCAAGGAGGCGGTAGCGATCCCCTTGCCCAGACTGGAGACCACTCCCCCGGTCACGAAGATGTAGCGGGTGTGTTTGCCGTCCACCGGATCCTCCTTGAAACGAGAACTCGTCGCGACCCTAACCCATCTTCGCCCAGCAGGGAAGAAGCGGCCATGGGGATGCCGCGTCAGCGCCCTTCGTTGGCCAATTGCCGCTCGATTCGCTCGAGATCCTGTGGGGTATCGACCCCAGGGGGCAGAGCGGCAATGGTGCCCACGATGATCCGCTCCCCACTCTCCAAGAAACGCAATTGCTCCAGATTTTCCATCTTCTCCAGGCGGCCGCCCGGGCGCTTCAGGAATTCCAGAAGCGCTTGCCGGCGAAAACCGTAGAGACCGACGTGCCGCAGAGCTGAAGCGGGGTCACTCTTGCGCTCCCGACCGAGCTCGGCGCGGCGGCCGGGAATGGATGCCCTGGAAAAATAGAGAGCAAAACCGCGTTCGTCACAAACCACCTTGACCACGTTGGGGTCGAGGTAGGCTTCGTCGGATATCGGAAGCGGAGAGGCCAGGGTGCTGACGGCTGCTTCAGGATGTTCCTCGAGAAGCTCCACGAGCCGGTCGATTGCGGCCGAGGGAACCAGTGGCTCGTCTCCTTGAACGTTGAGCACGACCGCCTCTTCGCGATTCTCCACGACCTCGCCGATCCGGTCGCTTCCGGTGGCGTGATTCCCGCGCGTGAGCACTGCGCTAGCCCCGGCTTCGCGGGCGGCCCGAGCAATGCGCTCGTCATCCGTCGCTACCAGCACTTCCCCCACACGCTTTGCCCCTTGGGCCGCATGAACCACGTGCGCGATCACGGGCTTGCCGTGAAGAAGAGCCAGCGGCTTGCCGGGGAACCGCGTGCTCCCGTAGCGGGCAGGAATGACCGCCACGACCTGAATCTTCTCGATCGAAGAACTCCGCTGCCTCATCGTCGTGCCTTCGCTCCTCTAGGACTCACCGCTCCACTTAGCCCCCGCTCCCGTTGCTTTGTCAACAGAGACGCCCACCCCCCGTCTGGGAGGTGGGCGTCTGGAAAATCTTCAGGCATCGCGGCCTCAGTTGACCGTGAGAACGTTGACCCGTTTGCGACCCTTGCCCCATTCCTCGTACTGCACTTCCCCATCCACCTTGGCGTAGAGCGTGTAGTCCTTGCCCGTGCCCACGTTGGTTCCTGCGTGGATCTTGGTTCCCAGCTGGCGCACGAGAATGCTGCCCGCTGAAACTCTTTGTCCTCCGAAGACCTTCACGCCCCGGTGCTGGGGATTGCTGTCGCGTCCGTTGCGGCTGGAGCCGACACCCTTCTTGTGAGCCATGGTTCTGTCTCCTTAGCCTTGAATGCCGGTGATCTTGACGGCGGTGTAGAGCTGGCGGTGGCCCTGTGTTCTCTGGAAGTTCTTGCGCCGCTTCTTCTTGAAGACGACCACCTTCTCTTCCTTGCCCTGAGCCACGACCTCGGCCAAGACCTTGGCGCCTTCCACCAGCGGCGCCCCCACCTGGACCTCGTCCCCTCCGACCAGGAGGACTTCGTCGAACTCCAGCTTCGCGCCCACTTCGGCCTCCATGAGAGGCACCCGGATGATGTCGTTCTCACTCACCCGAAACTGGACATCCGCGATCCGAACTACGGCGGATTGAGACATGATAGCACCCTGCTTGTTTCGATTGCCTTCTAGCCGCGTGCTCAGGCCGACGCCGGTTGGCGTTGTCGGCGGGAGGCCCCGGAGGGCTCTCAGCACGGACCGAAAAATGTATCAAGGGCTTCCCTCCTCGTCAAGGCCGCGGGCCGCGGCGCCTTGCCAAAGCTCCGGCCTGAGTATAGTACTTGAGCGTCCGAAGGGCTCGACGAGGGGCCGTCGAGCGAGTTTGCGCCGTTTTGAGGGCTTTGGCCCGCGAGAACAGTGAGGTTGGCAATGAGCGAGATCCGCAAGAGCATCGTCATCGGTTCGGGTCCGGCAGGTCTCACGGCCGCCCTCTATCTCTCCCGCGCCAACCTGAGCCCCAAGGTCTTCGAGGGGGAGCAACCCGGGGGACAGCTCACCATCACCACCGAGGTGGAAAACTATCCCGGATTCCCCGAGGGCATCCAGGGGCCCGAACTCATGGACCTATTTCGCAAGCAGGCCCAGCGCTTTGGCGCCGAATGCGAGTTCAAGACCGTCACAAAAGTGGATTTCTCCCAGAGGCCCTTCACCGTGAGTGTGGACGACGGCAGCGAGCACCAAGCGCATTCGGTGGTAATCTCCACCGGGAGCTCGGCACGCTGGCTGGGGTTGAAGAACGAGTCTCGCTTGCGCGGCCATGGTGTAAGCGCTTGTGCCACATGCGATGGATTCTTCTTCAAGGACGAGGTCGTCACCATCGTCGGGGGCGGCGACACGGCCATGGAAGAGGCCCTCTTCCTCACGAAATTTGCGAGCAAGGTGATCATCGTTCACCGCCGCAACGAGCTACGCGCCTCGAAGGTCATGCAGGATCGGGCCCTGGCCAACAAGAAGATCGAGGTGGTGTGGAACAAAGTGGTCGTCGAGGTCCTGGGCGACGACAAGGTCGAAGGGGTGCGAGTGAAGGACACCGAGACCGATGAAGAATCCACGATCGAATGCGGGGGTTTCTTCCTCGCCATCGGACACGAACCCAACACGAAGATCTTCGAGGGTCAACTGGAATTGGATGAACTCGGCTACATCAAGACCCACGACCAAGTTCTCACCAATATCGAGGGAGTCTTCGCCGCCGGAGACGTGCAGGATCACGTCTACCGGCAAGCAGTGACTGCAGCGGGAAGCGGCTGTCAGGCCGCAATTCGTGCGGAGCGTTGGCTGGGCGAACAGGGAATCGAGTAGTTCGCCAGTCCTGAGCCGGATTTCACTTGGTCAGGCCTCAATCTCAGGCGTCACGCAAGAGGCTCAGCACCTCGGCCCGGGTCGCAGGACGGTTACGGAAGGCCCCCAGCATTTCGCTGGTGATGGCCACCGAGTTCTGCTTCTCCACTCCCCGCATCATCATGCACAAGTGCTGGGCACGGATCACCACCGCAACGCCCTGGGGGTGAAGGTAGTCGTTGAGCGCGTTGGCAATTTGCGTGGTGAGCCGCTCTTGCACTTGCAGACGACGGGCGAAGATCTCCACGATGCGCGCCATCTTGCTCAACCCGATAATCTTGCCGTCGGGAATGTAGGCAACGCCCGCTTTTCCGAAGAACGGCAGCATGTGGTGCTCACACATGCTGTAGAAGTCGATGTTTCTCACCAGCACCATCTCGCGATTGTCCGAATCGAAGATTGCGTCGTTCATCGCCGCTTCCACATCGCCCCCATAGCCGCTGCACAGGAACTGCCAGGCTTCCGCCACTCGCTGCGGCGTTCTCTGCAGACCCTCGCGCTCTGGATCTTCGCCGATCTCCACGAGCATCTTCCGGATTAGATCTTCCATCTCGACTCCTTCGCGCGCGCTACTCCACTGGCGCAAACCTGCCGCTCTCCCTCGAGCAATTCGGTGGACTCAAGAACGAACTCAACTCGCCACGAAGCGATTTCTCGGAGTTTCCACGAGTTCGACGGAAACCAGCTGTGGGCCTCCTGCAAACTCTTGCTCTAGCCAGCGCCGGAACACTAGAGCGAGATTCTCACCCGTGGTCACCTCGTCGATGATGTCATCGAGGTGGCGGTGGTCCACTTTGGAGATCAGACACTCCTCGACGCGCCGATCGACTTGCAAACGATCGAAGAGCATGCCGGTGAGCGGATCCGGCTCTCCCTCGAAGAGGACGACGAGCTCGTAGTTATGCCCGTGCCCACCTTCGTTTGCGCACTTTCCGTAGACCTCCTCGTTCTCCTCTTCGGCCAAGGCGGAGGTATACAAGCGGTGCGAAGCCTCGAAGCGGTAGATCCGTCCCACCCTCATTGCGTCGGCTCCCTTTCCAGCTCTGCAAAGAGGTCTTCGCTCTCCCACAGGCGAATCAAGGAGAGCCGGCATTTGCCCAGCTCGGCGATCGGTTGCTCCAGAACCGACCAGAGGTAGCGAACGATATTCTCACAGCTCGGGATGACGTCGGTGAAATACTCGAGATCATAGTTGAGGAAAGAGTGGTCGAGCTTCTCCACCACGATCTGGCGCAGCAGTTTGTCCAGATCGGCCAGATTGATCACCATGCCCGTGACCGGATCCACCGGACCTTCCACACCAACCTCAAGGCGATAGTTGTGTCCGTGCCCGTGCGGCCGGTTGCAGGCACCGAACACTTCACGATTCTGCTCTTCGCTAAGCGCCTCGCTGTGATAGCGATGTCCGGCGCAGAAGCGCACCGTCCTGAGGATTCGAAGGCGGGAAGTCGCGGACAATTGGCACCTCCTCGCTAAGCGTCAGTTCGATCGCGAGCTCGGGAGGGGATCTGCAGTCACAAAAGTTCCCATAGGATATGACGCTCCTTGCCTACTCGCCACGAGCGAAAGCGGAACCGATCCGTGCGTCGAACTCACACGAGGTGGAGTCCGCCGTCGACCGAGAAGTCGCTGCCAGTGGTCCAGGAAGATTCCTTGGAAGCGAGAAAGAGTATCGCGCTTGCCACTTCGTCTGCCGTGCCCACGCGACCGAGAGGATGCATCGTTGCAGCCCCTTTCAGATCCGCGCCCCTGTGGATCGGAGTCTGTACGATACCGGGACTCACGCTGACCACGCGAATTCCATGCTCGGCCCATTCCAGGGCCAGCGATTGTCCCAAGGAGAGGAGGGCGGCCTTGGACGCGCAGTAGGCAGCGGCCCCGGGTACCGGCCGGTGAGCCAGGTTGCTGAGCACGTTGACCACCACGGCATCCTCGGCGGCCTCAAGCCAAGGATGCGCCGCCTTGCACAGCAGATAGGGGGCGCGCACGTTCAGCGCGAAATGCGCCTGCCAATCCGCGAGCTCGAGTTCCAGCACCGAGCGCGGGTGGTAGAGCCCTGCGTTGTTCACCAAAATGTCGATCCCATTCATGCTCCCGGCGGCACTGGATACGGCTTGCTCGGCCGCCTCCACTGCATAAAGGTCTAGCGCGAGAACATCGGCGCTGCCGCCCGCGCTTACGATTTCTTCTTGGACCCTGCGGAGCTTGTCCTCGCCCCGTCCCACCAGGAAAACGGAAGCTCCCGCGCGACTGAATTGTCTGGCGGTTGCGGCGCCAATGCCGCTCCCCCCACCGGTGATCAGCGCCTTTCGACCGTGCAAAGTGAACATCGATGCTCCTCTCTCCACCCTCTGACCTGGTGCCAAAGGGCGTGATCCGGCTTACCCATGATTCCTCAGAATACCCGGTCCTTCCCCACACCGCCCCTGGCCGTCGGCTCTGAATCAGGTGGCATCCGGGTTGCTGTAAGTGTCCACGTACTCGATTTCGCCGGAGGGCGGAACGGAAAACGACAGAACGAATTCGGGCTCATCACAAAGTCGTCCCCCCCAGAGATCGTGTGATGAGTGTAGTTCTGGAGTTCCCGTTTTCGTCCTCCGGCGGATTTTTTTGCCCGGCATTGCACTGCAAGCTCAGCTGTCTCCTTCACCCTCCTCGACGGTTACTGGCTCCCATATTCCCGACTCGCCGAACGCTCCGCCAGCGGAGACTCTCAGCTTTCCCTCGGCGATCCAGCGCAGGACGCGCGGATAGAGATTGCATTCGGCTTCAAAGACGCGCGCGCGCAGGCTGACCAGATCATCGGACTCGAGCACCGGAACCTTGATTCGAGCCACAATCTGCCCTGAATCGAAGTACTCATCGACAAGGTGCACGGTTGCCCCACTCTCCTTTTCCCCGGCCGCGAGCACTGCCGAGTGCACGCGATCGCCGTAGAAGCCGGCTCCCCCGAAGCGGGGGAGCAAAGCCGGGTGAATGTTTAGAACCGGCAACTCGGCGCGAGAGGAGAGATCGAGAAGAGAGAGGTAGCCGGCAAGGCACAGCAACCGCGCCCCGCGCTCTTGCAGCCAGCGAAAGATCTCGCGATCGCGCTGCGCCCGCCCGGTGTAGTCAGATTTCTTGAACACTCGCGTGGGGATCTTCGCCTCGGCCGCGATCTGAAGTCCGCGGGCGCGCTCGCGATCGCTGCCGACCGCCACGATGCGCACTGGCAGCCTCTTCTCCTCGATTTCCTTCAGGAAGTTCGCGAGAGTGCGGCCGGTGCCGCTCAACAGCACGGCGACCGGGAGTTCTTGCGCAGGCTCGAAGGTCATGGCCTCGGCGATGGCCTCCCCTCTACTGAGGTCTTCGGCTCACGAAGGCCAAAGTAATCGCCTGGAACAAAAGGAACAGAGCGAGTGGAAGCCCTCCCCATTTGGTGTAGGGAGAGGAAGTAGAGCTGGGATGTAGCGTACGCACGATGTAGGTCCGCTCTTGCAGGCGGGTCTGATCCACCACGCGTCCGCTGGCGAGAACGAAGAAGCAGATTCCGTTGTTGGAACAGCGAACCGTGGGGACACGATTCTCCGCGGATCGCATGACCCCCATGAGACCGTGCTGATAGGGACCCAGAGTATTTCCGAACCAGCCGTCATTACTCATGTTCACAAGGATCTCGGCACCCTTGCGCACCGCGTCGCGGCTCGGACCGGAGAAGATCGACTCGAAGCAGATGAGATTGGCGAAGCGGTACCCGTCGACTTCGAAAATCGTACGCTCAGGACCCGGGTCCCATTCGGCCTGTCCGAAGTCTACTTTTCCCAGAAAGGGAAAGACCCGTTGGAAGGGCATGCGCTCGCCAAATGGTAGAAGGTGCATTTTCCGATAACGCGCCCTCACCGCCCCCGCATCGTCCATCAAGAGAGAGCTGTTGTAGCGCAAGAGCGAGCCGTCCGACTTGACTTCACGTTCGGGAAAGCCGGTGAGCAGGTAGATTTTCTTGCGCACCACGAGATCTTGAAGCCGCATGAGATAGCGTGGTGCCCGCAGTACGTCGAGCGGAACCGCCGTCTCCGGCCATACCACCAGGCGCGCGCCGTCGTCCGCCGCCTCTTCACTGAGCTTCGTGAAGGGAATGAAGGTGGAATCACGACGCGCGGGATCGAATTTGTCCATGAGCGAAACGTTGCCCTGGATCACGCCGACGCGTAAACCCTCTCCGGGCCCCACTGGCGTCTCCAGAGCCTGCATGGTGTGCGTCCCATAGACCAGAGTGACGCCGTACAAAAGAAGCAGCGCAACCAGAGCCCACCAGCGGTAGAGCACGGCGCGGCCAAGTCGCGGAAATTCACCGCGCAGCGAGAGCCAGGTCAAGGCGAGGAGAACGTTGGTCACTGCGACCAGCCAGCTGATGCCCAGCTCGCCGAAGATCCCGGCCACCTGCAGAATGGGCACGTAATGGAGCTGGGTCATGGCCAGACGCATCCAGGGGAAGCCCAGCTCGCCCGACCCCTCCAGCCACTCCACCACGACCCAGATGATGGGAAACCACCAGATGGCCTGTTCGTGATAGTGCTGGCGCAATTTGGCGCTGACCCAGAATACGATCCCGTCGAAGACGGTCATGTACAGAGCGAGCAGCACGAGCCCCATCGGCAAAAACAGCCAACGGTATTTCATCGTCGCCGCCGGATCGAGCTGCAAAAGCCAGTAGAGTTCGCTCAGATGATGGCTCAAGCCGAAGGAGAGGATGAGCAGCTTGAGACGGAGCGGCCGTGCTTCCCTGAGGTTCCGTGGATGGAAGAGGACGAGCAGAACCGGCACCAACGCTCCGTAGGCCAAAAAACCCACGGGCGAAGGCGCTCCGGCGATGCTCAGCAGGAGTCCGCTGGTGATGCCGGCAAGAAATTCGGGAGTTGCCCAGAACCTAGAACCTTGCATGGAGGCCCCTGCGAAAGAAACCAAGCGACGGTCCCCATTCCCGGGCTTCTTCCGCGGGATCCCGTCGCGCACGCACTATAGGGGTCGGCCAGGTTCGTGTCGAGCCCCCCTCATTCCTCGTTGAGAATTCCGTGGATCTTCAGCTTCTGGTAAAAGACCTGTCGGCTGAGATGCAGGGAACGTGCTGCGCGGCTCTTGTTTCCCCTCGCCCGCCTGAGGGCGCGGCGGAGGAGTTCCGCCTCCCTGCTTGCGAGTTCCCTCGGGCTGGGCTCGCGGGATTCCCTCTCGAGCTCGCGCTCTCCTGTGTCCATCGTGGAGCGCAAGAGCCAGCTCGGAGGACCCAGGGTGCGCGCGAGCGCCTCCATTCCCTCGCGCGCCACGCGCAATCTGAGCCCGCCCGGCCGCCAGTTTGCGTCGACCGCGGCCAGAAACGCCACACAGGGGATGCGATCGCCAGGAAAGGGCCAACCAACGAGTCCGTGTACGGCACGGCCGCGCAACCACTTCACCAGGGCGTCTTTGGACTCGCGGTCAACGGCAAGAGGACGCGCCCGCAAGAAGAGTTGGCGGTAGCCCGCCAGAGGCAGGGCGGTCTCGGGGGACTCGACCGGTCCCGAGGGATTCACGACCTGAAGAACCCGGAACACCAGCTCCGATTCACGCGAGGCCTGCACATGCAGACAGCGCGCGATTCCCAAGATCTCGGCGCCCAGGGCAGCTCGCAGTGCAAGCAGTCGATCGGACAGCTCTTCCTCAGGCACAGAGGGCAGAAACTCTTCGAGTACATCGGAATTCATCGTGAGCACAGAGAGGGAGGCGCGTGCATCTGTCGGCAGCGTCCAAGCTGCAAGGCCCGTGCCCCTCGTCCTGGCGCAAAGCGCGGGGAGAATCGCGTTTCTTGCTGAGGGGCCTGTCCCGTGCTCGGTGCACCGGACAGCGCGTGGGGGCCTTCTAGCCCGCTCGAAAGCACACGGGAAGACCCTCTCCCCGCGCAAGAACGCGTCCGATGGGCATGGGGGGCTCGCGCAACTCCGCGGCAATCCGCGAGGAAATCTCCTCACAAATCACGACCATCCCCAAGCCCAGGTTGAAGACCCGCCGCATCTCTTCGACTTCGATTCGACCTCGCTCTTGGAGCAATCGGAAGATGGGAGGGATCTGCCAAGAGCCCGCGTCGATTTGGACCGCCAGCCCTTCCGGGAGAACTCGGGGAATGTTGTCGACGAGACCGCCTCCGGTGATGTGAGCCAGCGCTGCGATCGACTGATGCGCACGCAGCTCCATCACTTGTGACAGATAGCTGCGATGCACCGCGAGAAGCGCATCGGCGAGCGAGCATCCCAGCCCTCCAGGATCCTCGTCCAAAGGAAGCCTGGATTCGCCCTCGAGCAGGACTTTGCGCGCCAGACTGAATCCATTCGTGTGCAGGCCGCTGGAAGGCCAGGCGTACACCTTCATTCCCTCTCTCACCGACGCGCCGCTGATGAGGTCGTTTTCCTCCACTCTCCCCACGATACAGCCGGCCAGGTCGAAGTCCTCACCGTGATACACCCCGGGCATCTCCGCCGTCTCTCCCCCGATCAGCGCGCAGCCGTTTTCACGGCAGGCCTTGGCGAGCCCCTCCACCACCGCGACAAAGGTCTCTTCGCTCAGACTACCGGTCCCGTAATAGTCCAGGAAGAAGAGCGGCGTGGCCCCCTGAACCAGGATGTCGTTGACGCAGTGGTTCACCAGGTCCTCGCCGACTCCGCCTGGCTGCTGGGCCGCGAGGGCGATTTTCAGCTTGGTACCCACTCCGTCGATGGAGGAAACGAGCAGGGATCCGTCGGGCTGCCGATAGAGGCCCCCGAAAGATCCCACCTCCGATGCCACGGCAGGGCCCCAGGTGGAGCGTATGGCGGCACGGGAAGAGGCGAGCGCTTGGCTGGCGGCGTCGATATCGACCCCGGATTCGCGGTATTTCATGGCGGCATGCTAGGGCGAGGCGGCTGTCCTGTCAAAGAGAGGCATGGCGGCGGTCGGAGAGCCTCGCGACCGGCTCTAGCCCACCGGCAGGCCGACGGGAAGCTCGGCCTCGCGCGTGGCAGCGTCGTGCAGAATTCTCTGGATCTCCAGGGCGGTACCGTCTGCCTGAGCGATCACCTTGAAGCTGCCGTCGGCGTACATCGACTCGATTGCATCGACCACGTCCTCGGCGAACTGGCTCCCCTTGAAGCGGCGCAACTCCTCCATGCACTGCTCGAGCGAGAGCGCAGCCCGGTAGGGACGGTTGGAGGTCATGGCGTCAATTGCGTCGCAACAGTTGAGGATGCGGCTGCCCAGTTTGACCTCGTCGTCGCGTAGACCGTCGGGATAGCCCAGGCCATCCGGACGCTCGTGGTGATGACGCACCAAGTCCGCCGCGCCCTTGAGGAACTTCATTTGAGAGACAATTTCGCCCCCGATCGCGGGATGGGAAGCGAGGATGTCGAACTCGTCCTTGGTCAGGCGCGCCGGTTTGCAGACGATGTCGTTGGTGATGGCGATCTTGCCTATGTCGTGCAGCAGTCCGGCGTACTCGAGCTCCTCGAGTTCCTCCGGCCCCATTCCCATCCGCTGACCGATCTGCACTGCGTACTTCGCCACGCGATAGCTGTGCCCGTGCGTGTAGGGCTCGTCCGCTTCCAGGGCGGTGGTGAGCGCGGCCACGGTGTTGATGTGCGCTTCCTTCATTTCCTCGAAGAGCTTGTGGCTCTGCCAGATGATGAACAGCGGCAATCCAAAGAGCAGCAGCGACCAGAGTCCCGCGTACTCGTAGGAGAAGATGAGGAAAGCGCTCAGGGGTGCGGTGAGCAGGCCACTCAAAAAGTGCCAGGCGTAGTCGCCGCGCCAAACTTGATTCCAGGTCCGCCCTTCATTCAGGACGAGAACCGTGCTGGTGAGCGTCATGTTGACGCCAGAGAAAACCATGTGTGCCACGAGCGCGGGAATGAGGAACAGCGGCGAGGAGAGACTATCGACGCTGCTCCAGGGCAAGCTATGAAAAACGATGCCGGCCACTCCAACGGAGAAAGTCATCATCGCGATGTTGAAGATGACCTTCAACGGAGAGCGACGCTTGATCAAGCCATCGCCCACCAGCAAACTCGCGCCTTCCATAAGCATCGCGGCAGCCGGACCGAGGGTTGCGATCACCGCAATGTCCACGGTGGAGGAGGCCAGCCAGTCTCCGCCTGCTGAGGTCTTGACCTCGAAGAAATCGACTCCGATCAAGAACACACTGAAGCAGAGGATCGGAAGCCACTGAAGTGGTGAGATGGGGTAACGCTGAAATACCCACCAGCCCAACGCGTACGCCGCTACGGTGAGGACAAGAACGTAGAGAATTGCGATTGGTTTGCGGCGTATGAGCATTTGACCAAGGCCGGTTGAGAAGAGTTAGACTACCACTTCACCTTACTACCGAGGACCCAGAACATTTTCCCACCTCACATCGGATTGGATTTGCCGCCATGCTCCGCTAGGGGGCGGCAGTGAGGCTTCGCTACGCGCTCGGGAATATGTGCTCCGCTCGGGGTTTCTCTGCAGACAACTCCCCTCAACCGGCCAAAAAGAGACCACGACACAAGTCGCGACTTGCCATCAGGCCGAGGCGGCCCGCCACGAGATCTGCTCGAGGGTGGCGTCCTCGTCCTGTACCATCAAGTCCTGAAACTCCGCTTTGCCCAGAGGCCGATTCAGAGCATCAAGACAGGCGTAAACCGTTGATTCATAAAGAGATCCATTGTCCCAGCAGGTACCGGCCAGGCGCTGGATCTGGCGATTTGCGCCGAAATCCAGCACTACGATGACCAGGGACCCGCCGGCCAGTGAGGCCACTCGGGTGGTCCTCAATTGGATCTCATACTGGGGTTTCAGCAAGTTGCGCACCGCTTGGACCGCCGCCTGGGCCACCAGAGCCACGCAGGCGTCTGCGCCCAGAGCCGGGCCTTCCGAGCGGCCAGGCAGGCCCTCGAAAGCGCCCAGACTCAACTCGACCTCGGCGACGAAATTTCCGCCGCTGGTGGTGGAGTGAACTGCGGCCAGACGGATCCGTGGCTGCGAGCGCGACGGGGGCCGGCTCACGGTCGACTGGTTTGAGGGGAGGGGGGAAGTGTGCGAGGAATTGAGCTGAACCACGCCGATCTTGCGATGATCCACCTGAACACCGTGGCGACGGAGCACCGCTTCGACATCGCGCACGATGGGACGGGGAGGACGCTGGGTATCGCTCAAAACGTCGATCTGTTCGATTTCATGCTGAGCGTCCAGAATCACGGAGGCGTAGCTGACGTTGCGAATCCTCGAGAGCTCGCGCTCCACCTCCATCACTTTCTTCGAATCGAGACTCATGGATCCACCTGAGTTCTTTCTGCCCATTCCGCTGCTCCGGCGGGATTCGTCGCGCTACGACTGTAGCACACGGCTTGATCCGCCACCAAGGAAGAAACAGACTAAGCCATGAAATGACAAAAGATTGAAGGGTTTACTTCGGCCAGGCCACGAGCTGGCGCAGCTCCTCGCGTCTCTGATTCACTGCGGCCGGCCTTAGATTTTCCAGGCCGCGGACGCTGAAGTCCTCTGCGGCGAAGCTCGCGAGCACCGTACCCTCGATCATGGCCTCGCGCAGGAGATCGTGATCCAGCTTCTCGCGACCGGCCAGATGGCCCAGAAAGCCACCGGCAAAGGTGTCCCCTGCACCGGTCGGGTCCTTGACGCGGTCCAACACCACCGCCGGCAAAGCGAAGCGCTGCGCGCCGTCGAAGAGGAGAGCTCCGTGCTCTCCCTTCTTGACGACCACTCGCTCGGGTCCCATGGCCTGAATCACCCGCACCGATTCGACCAGGGAGTGCTTTCCGCTCAACAGGCGCACTTCCTCGTCGTTGAGAAAGACGAGATCGGAGCGCTCGAGCACTTTGACCAGCTCCTCGCGCGAGGATTCGATCCACAGATTCATGGTGTCCACCGCCACCAGTCGCGGGCTCTTGACCTGCTCGAGAACTTCCAGCTGCAGAGAGGGGTGGATGTTGGCGAGGAAGAGAAGTTCGGGATCCCGGAAGCTCCAAGGGAGAACGGGATGGAAGTGCTCGAAGACGTTCAAGTGGGTGAAGAGAGTGTCACGCCGATTCATGTCCTCGTGATAGCGCCCTCCCCAACGGAAACACTCCCCCTTCTCCACTTGGAGTCCGCTAGTGTCGATCTCCTTGCTCGACAGGAGATCACGGGCACTCTGGGGAAGGTCCTCTCCCACCACAGCGACCAGTCCCACCTGCGCATTGCGCGCGGCGGCGAGCGAGAAAAACGTGGCGCTCCCGCCCAGGGCGTTTTCTGCCTTTCCCCAGCGAGTCTCCACCGAGTCCAAGGCTACCGAGCCCACTACGACGATCTGCATGAGCATGCCCCCGATCGATTTCTTGCGTTCACATTTGCTCCGGGGTGTCCATCCCCAGCAGAGTCAGCGTGTTGGCCAAGACGACGCGCGTCGCCGAACTCAGCGCCAGACGCGCGCGTGAGAGATCCGAGTCGTCCGTGAGGATCCTGCAATGCTGGTAGAAGTGATGGAATGCCGACGCCAAATCGACGGAATATCTCGTCAAGCGCGATACCTCGCGAGTCGCAGCGCTGCGCGCAATGATGTGCGGCAGATCGGGCAGTAGCCGGCAAAGCGCAATCTCCGCGTCTTCGCATAGAAGTCTCAGTTCTTTCTCCGTGGCTGGATGTTTGTCCGCGCCCTGAGCCTTCGCATTGCGCAGCACACTGCAGATCCGGGCGTGCGCGTACTTCACATACCAACCGGGATTGTCATTGCTCTGCTTCCGCGCCAGGTCCAAATCAAAATCCAGATGGGAGGAGTTTTTGCGCGACAAGAAGAAGAACCGCGCCACGTCCGCGCCCACATCATCGATGAGCTGATCCATGGTCACCAGTCGGCCCGCGCGCTTGGACATCTCCAGGGGAAGACCGTCTTGGATGAGGTTCACTTGCTGCAAAAGGATGATCTCGAGCCAATTGGGCGGAAAACCCAAGCACTCGCTGGCCGCCGCCATGCGAGCGATGTAGCCGTGGTGGTCGGGTCCCAGAAGATCAATGGCCACCTCCGCTCCGCGTTCCTTCTTGCTCAAGTGGTAGGCGATGTCGGGCAGAAAGTAGGTGGGCACGCCATCGCTCTTCACCAAAACCCGGTCTTTCTCGTCCTCGAATTCGCCCGTGGCCAGCCAGGTCGCGCCGTCCTTTTCGTAGACGTGTCCGGCATCCTTCAAAGTCTCCAGAGTCTTCTCGAGCTTTCCACTGCGGTGCAGCTCCGTTTCGAGATACCAGGAGTCGAAGCGAACTCCGTAGCGCCGGCAGGTCGCCCTTTGGGAGAGAAGCATCGCGGCAATCCCGAAGGAGCCGAAGGCCTGAGCGGAATCCTCGTCGCTTTTAAGCGCGAGCCAATCGTCCGGCTCACCCTTGGGCAAGGAGAGATCTCCGATGATCCGTCCCGCCTCTTCATCGCTCTCCTGGCTGAGAAGAGAGGTGCCACGCTCCAGCAATTTGCGCGCGAGTTCCTCCAGGTACTCGCCTTGGTATCCCTCTTCGGGCAGCTCGACCGCCTCCCCTTTCGCCTGGAGATAGCGCGCCCGGAAACTGCGTCCGAAGAGCAGGACCTGCCGGCCGGCATTGTTCACGTAGAACTCGCTGCTGGGCCGATAACCCGCGCGTTCCATGACGCGATGCAGAGTCGAACCCACCGCGGCGGCCCGTGCGCTCACGATGTTCAAGGGTCCCGTGGGATTCGCGCTGATGTACTCCAGGCTGATACGCTCTCCCTCCCCGGCCTGGCTGCGCCCGTAGTCCTCGGCCTCTTCCAGGATGCGAAGAATCGGCTCGGTCAACGCTTGGTGCGAATAACGGAAGTTGATGAAACCCGGACCCGCGATCTCCAGCGACTCCACTAGCGACTTATCCAGCTCCAGGCTTGCCGCGATCTCTCCCGCGAGCTCCCGGGGCTTGCGTTCGAGACGCTTCGCCAAAAGTAGAGCGACGTTGGAGCTGAGATCTCCGTGGCTGGGGTCCTTGGGCTGCTCCAGCTCGAGGCGCACGTCCTCCTCGAAGACACCGTAGCCCTCCAAGGCCTTCATGAGGGCGTCGCGAATGAGCTTCTCGATCATTGGGAAGCTCCACTTTCGTCGAAGCGTGTAAGAGGTGCATCGCCCCAGAGTCTCTCCAGAGCGTAGTAACTACGGGCCCGGGGCTGCATTACGTGCGCGACCACGTCGAAGAAATCGATGAGTACCCAGCTTCCCACGTCCTTCCCTTCCACATGGAGAGGTTTCTCGCCTCGAGTCTGGGCCCCATCCAGGATTGCATTGGCAATCGTCCGCACCTGGAGTTGGGAGCCCCCGCTGAGAAGAACGAAGTAGTCGGTGACGTCGCTCAACTCGCTGACATCGAGGAGAACCACGTCCTCCGCCTTTTTCGAAAGACCCCATTCCACGATGGCGCGAGCCAGCTCATGGCTTTGCTCTTTGTTCATAGTCTCGTCCGCAAAAGATTCCACGAGAATTGAGGCTCAGTTGAGGCGGCGAAGCACATAGTCCACCGCGTCGCTGAGGATCGCGGTCTGAGGATGCGGGCCGAGCGCATGGAGGCTCTCCTTCGCGCGCTCACCATAGTGCGCGGCCATCTTGGAGGCATATTCCAATCCACCGTGCTGGTGCACCATTTCACGGACTTCGGCCCACAGACGAGGCTCGTCCGGACCGGCCACCATCGCCTTGCGCAGCCGCGCTTTCAGTGGAGCTGACGCGTTTCGCCAGGCCGCGATGAACGGAAGCGTGATACGCCCCTCGCGCCAATCCCCTCCTACCGGCTTGCCAAGCCGCTTGGGATCGCCGCGATAGTCGAAAATGTCATCGGTGATCTGAAAGGCCATTCCCAAGTTCTGTCCGAATGCTGAAAGAGCAGGGCGATGGTGTTGCAAACCGGGATGGAACAGCGCGCCGATTTCGCAAGAGGCCGCGATCAAACACGCGGTCTTCTCGGAGATGATCGTGAAGTAGTCCTCTTCCGGTAGGTCGAGGCGACTGCGACTCTCCAGCTGCATCATCTCCGCCACGCTCATGCGGTGCGTGGTGGCCGCGATGATTCGCATCGCATCCTCCATGCCGCGCGCGGTGAGCAGGGAAAAGACCTTGGTGTAGAGGAAGTCGCCCATGATGAGTGCGGCCGCAGGACCCCACTTTACGTTCACGGTAGGAAGACGGCGGCGCGTGGCTGCATCGTCGATGAAATCGTCGTGAACTAGCGTTGCGGTGTGGACCAGCTCGACACAGGCCGCCGCGAATGCGGCATCCGGATGCATCTCGCTGCCGTTCTTGGAGGCAATGAGCACTAGAGTCGGGCGAAAGCGCTTGGACTTCCCCTCTTTCAAATGCTCGCAGATCTTCCCCAGCAGCTCCAGCTCACCGTTGAGAAGGGTCTCGTACTCGCGCTCGAAGGAAATCAACTCCTCGGCCACGAAGGACTGAAGCGACTGGAGTTTGACGCGGTCCTCGCCGGCCAGAGGCACTGTAATCCTGCCTTCAATGGAGATGCGACCTTCGAGCGAACCCCGGAGGAGTCACGCAAGAGCCTTACAGGTATACAATTGTCGCTGCTAGCTGTCAATGTCGTCCGGTTTGCGGTCTTTTCGCCTCCGCATGATCAACGCCACCACGACGCTGGACATGTACAGGACCATGACCGGCCCGGCCAGCATGATCTGACTGATGATGTCCGGCGGTGTCAAAATCGCCGAAACGGTCAGAATGGCGATGAGGGCGAAGCGCCAGCCCCTGAGCAGCATCCGCGGGTGCACCACCCCGGCCCAGGAGAGCGCCAGGACCACCATGGGCAGCTCGAAGAGCAGGCCGAAGGCCAGACAGAGCCGCACGGCCAGGTCGAAATATTCCCGCGCAGTGAGAAGAGGTTGAAGCTGCTTGGTGGCGAAACCGATCGCGAAACGGATCACCAGGGGCAAGAGAACGAAAAAGCAGAAGGCGACTCCCACGTAGAATAATCCGGTGGCAGTCACCAGCAGCGGCGTCACCACTCTCTTTTCGCGGGGGTGCAAGCCAGGCGTGACGAAGCGGTAGAGCTTGAGAAGAATCAGAGGGAGCACCAGAAAGAGACCGACCGCGCTCGAGGCCTTCAACTTGAGAAGAAAGGCCTCCATGGGAGCAGTGAAGTAGAGACTCTCCTGCCCCGCCTTGCGGGCCGGACTGAGTAATCCGTCCACGATCTGGTCACTGAAGAACCAGGCCACGATCGTAGCAAGGACCGCGAGTGCCAACGCCCAGAGGATAGTCTTCCTCAGCTCCGCGATATGCTCGATCATCGTCATTTCGCCGCGTGACTTGCCGGCTCCATGACTCATGGCATCACGTACCTTTCGCGGCGCGTCCCGCATCGCGCTTGAGGAGGGATCGTAGCTCGTCCATGAACTGGCTAGCGTTCTGGAAACTGCGATACACCGATGCGAAGCGCAGGTAAGCCACCTCGTCGAGCTGTTCGAGCTCTTCCATCACCGCCCTTCCAATCTCTTCGCTGGGGATTTCCTCGCGGGCGGGAGCGAAAACGGTGGCCTCGACCCGATCGGCCAGAGCATCCATCTCCTCGCGCGTGACCGGTCGCTTGTGACAAGCTTGGATGACCCCTGCCAGCAGGCGGTCGCGATCGTAGGTCTGGTGCCGGCCATCCTTCTTCACCACCAGAGCCGAAGTGCGTTCCACATATTCATAGGTGGTGTAACGATGCGAACAGCTCACGCATTCGCGGCGCCGCCGAATTGCCGCACCTTCCTTCGTGGAACGCGAATCGACGACCCGGTCCTCGAGATTGCCGCAGTTGGGGCAACGCATGCAGCGGAACCTCCCTCTCAGGTCAATTCCGGATACAGGGGATGTGCGTTGGCGAGACTTCGGCTGCGCTGGCGAAGTTCCTCGAGCTCCGGACTCTCGAGTCCCACGCTCAGCGCGCGGCCGATGATCTCCGCGATCTCTTCCATTTCGGCTTCCTTCATGCCGCGCGTGGTAAGAGCAGGAGTTCCGATGCGGATTCCACTGGTGACGAAGGGCGATTCCGGGTCGAAGGGAATGGTGTTCTTGTTCACCGTGATGCCGACTTTCTCGAGAATCTCCTCGGCGGCTTTGCCGGTCAGCTTTTTTCCCCTGACGTCCACCAGTAGCAGGTGCGTATCCGTACCTCCACTCACCAAGCGGAGACCGTGTTCGGTGAGACGCTCTCCCAGCCTCTTGGCATTGGCGAGAGTTTGCTTCTGATCGACGAGGAAGGGCTCCCGCATCGCCTCCAGAAAGCAAACCGCTTTGGCGGCGATGATGTGCATGAAAGGCCCGCCCTGAGTCCCGGGAAAGTTGATTTTGTTGACCGCTTTGGAACTCTCGGGATCCATGGTGAGAATCAAGCCCCCACGCGGACCTCGCAGAGTCTTGTGCGTGGTAGAAGTCACTACGGTCGCGTGCGGCATGGGATCGGGATGCAACTTTGCCGCGACCAGGCCGGCGAAGTGCGCCATGTCGACCAGAAGCGGAATCTCGAGTTCGCGTGAAATCTGTCCCAATTTCTTGAAATCCCAGGCGCGCGGATAGGCGCTGCTTCCGGTGACCAAGAGCGCGGGGCGCAGTTCCTTGCACTGCTTCTTCAAGGCATCGTAGTCGATTCTCTCGCTCTCGCGATCCACCTCGTAGTGGTGAGCCTCGAAGAGCATTCCACTGAAGTTGACCTTGTGCCCGTGGGTGAGGTGGCCCCCGTGACTCAAACTGAGTCCCAGCACTTTCGATCCGGGATTCACGAAGGCAAGGTAGGCCGTGAGATTCGCAGAGGAACCTGAGTGAGGCTGCACATTGGCGTAGGCGGCACCGAAAAGCTCCTTGGCTCGATCGCGCGCAAGCCGCTCCGCCTCATCGACGAATTCGCAGCCCCCGTAGTAACGGCGTCCAGGGTATCCCTCCGCGTACTTGTTGGTGAGTACGCTGCCCATCGCTTCCATCACTGCCAAACTGGTGAAGTTCTCGCTCGCGATCATCTCCAACTGGCCGCGTTGGCGGTTCAGTTCGTTGTTCACCACTTCGGCAATCGCGGGATCAACCGACTTCAGGTTGTTCATGATCTTCCCTCTCGCTCAAGTCGTCCACGAGTCGCGGAAGCGCGGCTCGCAGATGCTCTTCGATCGAAGCCCAGGTCTCGCGGTAGCGCGCCGGATCCCCGCCGTAGGGATCGATGAGATCGCCCTTCTCCGTGAGGCCGGAAAATTCGGAGAGACAGTACACCTTTCCTCGCGCCATAGGGTAGGCACGGAGAATGGCGTCCCGGTGGCTTTTGGTCATGGTCAAAATCAGGTCGCTCTGCCCTACGAGATCGGGATTCAAGGGACGCGTTCGGTGGGAACTCAGGTCCGCTCCCTGCTCGCGGGCCACGAGCTGGGCGTTGAGCGATGCCGGCTGGCCCAGCGGAGCCTTGAGACCGGCGGACGAAACTCGGGGCGGCTTGGAAACACGGTCCAAGAGGCGCCGCGCCAGGACCTCGGCCATGGGGCTGCGGCAGCTATTGCCAGTGCATACGAAAAGAAGAGAACTCATAGTGAAATCGTAAGTTGTGAGATTTGCTGCTGAAGCCTATTCATCCCCCGCGGCAAAGTCAAGCCGGCGGAGGCCACGGCAGATGACCCTTCCTGAGGAGCTGAGGATGGTCCCCGCGCAAGTCCACCAGGGTCGAGGCGACGCCGGGCGCGACCTCTCCCAGGGCGAAGAACGCGAGCTGGGGAAAGCGCGCACAGGCCTCCTCCAGGCTGGTAGCCGGCTCCTCCCCGGCCCGATTGGCACTGGTGGAAAAGAGCGGCGCACCGAGCTCTTCCAACAGGGCGCGCAAGGGGGCACAGCCGGGCACACGCGCTGCGATGCTCCCTCCCTCCGCGATCCACTCCGGCGGAGCGCTCTCACTCGCAGAGAGGAGCACGGTCAAAGCCCCGGGCCAGGTTCGCCGGAGCAGGCCCAGCGTTTCATCCTTGGGCCGAACCGCATGCCGAAGCACCGCTTCGAGTGAGGGAAAAAGCAGCAGGAAGGGCCGTCCATCCGCCGAGCCTTTCAACTCGCGGAGCAATTGCGCCGCAGCGGGCAAGGTGGCCAGGGCGTGCAGGCCGGGAAGAGTATCGGTATCCAGCAGTACGACTTTGCCCGCGCGGAGTGTCCCCGCCGCGTTCACCGTGTGCCCTCAGCCATCTCTTGGCGGACTTCCTCGACCTTGTCCGAGAGCTCGGAGTTAGACATGGCCAGAATCCGCGCCGCGAGATGAGCGGCGTTCTTCGCTCCCGCCTTGCCCACGGCCAGACTCGCCACTGGCACTCCGGCCGGCATCTGCGCGATCGAGAGCAGGGCATCCACCCCGTCCAAGACACCTCCGGGCAGAGGAACGCCGAGCACGGGTTTCGCGCTGAGCGATGCAACGACCCCCGGAAGATGGGCCGCCATGCCCGCCATCGCGATGAAGAGAGCACAACCTCTACCCTCCATCTCGTCCACCCAGGAGCGCAAGAGGTCAGCTTGGCGGTGGGCGCTGATCACTCGGTCTTCGTGGGGAATCTGGTAGCGATCGAGAATGGCGATACAGGCCTTCACCATCTCGGCGTCACTGGGACTTCCCGAGACGATCCCGACGAGTGGCAGCGAGTTCATGCTCACTCTGCTCCCTCCTTGGCTGCGATATCCTTGCGCATTTGAACTCCTTCGAACTGAAGCCTCGTCGCCAGCCTCCGGGCCCCATCCATGGCGGTCGGTAGGGTTTCCGAGCGCGCCACCGCACAGAGCACGCGCCCACCCTTGGTCAGCCAGCGCCCCTGATCGCGGCAGGTTCCCGCATGAAAGACCAGGGCCCCGTCCTGGAGAGCGTCCAAGCCCTCGATGACCCGCCCCAGGCGCGGCTCTTCAGGATAGCCCTCCGAAGCCAGGACCACCCCCACTGCCGCGCCTTGCAGGGGCAGAGCGCCCTCCACCGGCAGCCTACCTTCAGCTGCGCCGTGCAGGAGTGGATAGAGGTCCCCCGGGAACACAGGCAGCACGACCTGGGTCTCCGGATCTCCGAAGCGACAATTGTACTCGAGTAGTTTCGGTCCGTCTTCGGTGAGAATCAGCCCCAAGTAGAGCAGGCCGCGATAGTCCAGTTCTCGCCGCCCCAATTCTCGCAGAGTGGGAGTCAAAATCTCGTCGACGATGCGGCTCATCAAGCCCTCGTCGGCCTCGGCTACCGGAGTGTAAGCCCCCATGCCGCCGGTGTTGGGTCCCGTGTCGCCATCACGCAGTCGCTTGTGGTCGCGGCTGGGGGCGAACCACGCCGCTCGGGTTCCGTCCAGGAGCACGAAGACGGAGAGCTCGGGCCCGAAGAGTCTCTCCTCGAGCAGCACGACCTTCCCTGCCGAGCCGAAAGCATTCTTCAAAAGGATGGTTCGCAGGGCCGATTCCGCCTGGGCCGTATCCTCGCAGACGATGACGCCCTTCCCCGCGGCCAGGCCACTCGCTTTCACCACGCAGGGCCCTGGATTGCACCGAAGCCACTCTTGCGCGGAAGGCAGCTCCGTGAAGCTCTTCGAGCGCGCGCAGGGAATCCCCGCCGCGCGCATGAATTCCTTGGCGTAGGACTTGTCGCCTTCCAAGCGCGCGGCCAACGCCGAGGGACCGAAGACCGCAACCCCCTTCTCCCGCAGACGATCCGCGAGGCCCTCGACGAGGGGTTTCTCCGGGCCGATGACGACCAAGTCCACCTCGTGCCGCAGCGCAGCCTGCACCCAGCTTTCCGCTTCGTTGGCGTCGACCAAGCGCGCACAGGCGCCCATGGCATCACTGCCGGGGGCCGCGAAGATCTCGCTCACTTTGTTCGATTGGGCTAGCTTCCACGCGAGCGCGTGCTCACGCCCACCGCTGCCGATGATCAGAACCCTGCCCGCCATGGTTCCTATCGTCCCGAGAGAATCCGGCTGTTTGTCGCGGCCCTTTACGTCAAGGTTTCCGCGTAGGCTTTCAGGCGGGAGACTCCCTCGGCCAGATTCTCGCGCGAGTTGGCGTAGCTGAATCTGAGGTACCCGTCGCCGAAGGAACCGAAGGAGGTTCCCGCCAATGCAGCTACACCATACTCATCGAGTAGGGTCGACGCGAACTCGCGGCACGGTACCCCCAGCTTCTTGATGTTGGGGAAGACGTAGAACGCGCCGCCCGGGGTGAGACAGCTCACGCCGGGGACTTCGTTCAGGAGGCCGACGACGAGATCGCGGCGTTCCTTGAACTCCTTCACCATGGCCTGGGCTCCCGATTGGTCACCAAGGAGCGCCTCCACTCCAGCCAATTGGGTGAAGGTCGAGGTACACGAGGTGGAGTTGGTCTGCAGCCTGGCGATGCTGGGAGCCAAGCTCTGCGGCATCACGCCAAACCCCAAACGCCACCCGGTCATGGCATAGGTCTTCGAATGCCCATCGAGCACGATCGTGCGGTCCTGCATGCCCTCGATCTCGAGCATGCTGTGGTGCTTCCTGTCGTAGATGATCTTGGAGTAGATTTCGTCGCTCAGTACCCAGCAGTCGTGCTCCTTGGCGACCTCGGCCACTGCCTTCAGATCCTCTGGGGACAGAACGCCACCGCAGGGATTACCCGGGGTGTTGATGATGATCAGCTTGGTCCTGTCATTCGCCAGCCGCCGCAACTCTTTTGGATCGATGCTGAAACCGTTCTCTTCACGCAGAGGAAGAGGAACTGCCTTGCCGCCGGTGAAGTGGATCATCGATTCGTAGATGGGGAAACCAGGATTGGGATAAATGACTTCATCACCCTCCTGGACGAGTGCAGTGAGCACGAAATAGATGATGGGCTTGGCGCCAGGCGTGATCACGATCTGATCCCCGTCGACCTCGACTCCACGGTCCTTGCTAAACCACTTCGCGAAGCTCTCTCTCGCCTCCGGCAGACCCGCGGAGGGACCATAGTGGGTCGCGCCGCCTTTCAACGCCTTGACCGCGGCCTCCACGATGTTCGCGGGGGTATCGAAGTCGGGTTCCCCGATCTCCAGGTGAACGACGCTTTTCCCCGCAGCTTCGAGCTTCTTGGCCCGTGCCAGGACCTCGAATGCGGTCTCGGTGCCGAGCCTCTCCATCCTAGACGCCAGTTCTTTCGCCACGACGGCTACCTCCCCACCAGGGTACGGAAATTGAGATGAGACCCAGCGAATGTAGTCCCTTGGGGGCAAAAACTCCAAGCGCCCCTGTGAAAGAAAATAAGGAATGAGAGGAACTGCGAGTCGCGAGAGAGGATGGACTCAGGCTCAAGCGCCGATAGGCTCGGCCGCACTCAGGCCAGACTTTTCAGGTAGTCCTGGATTTCGTCGTAAATCTCTCGGCGCAATCCGGACTTGTCCCTGGCCAGGCGGCGCAGTTCGACGCCGCGGATGTATTTGACGTGGATGAAACGCCGGACCAGCTTCACCGGCAGACGTACTGGCGAGCGGACGATCGCTAGGGGTACATCCTTGTTCGCGAAGCCGGAGTGAAGCTTCTTGGTAGTGGCGATGTACTCCAGCACGGCGGGGAGCCGGCAGGAACTCGCGATGAAGTTTACGATTCCCGGCTTGTTCACGACCTTGGGATTGCGGAGTAGCCCGAGCAGGATGCTCGTATTGTTGATGTTGGCCATAATGAGGTCTTTCACATTCTCGTTTTCCTCCACCTCGTCCTCTTCGGAAGTGGGAGGAAACGGCAGGCCCAAGGGTGCCCGCACGCGTCGGGCAGCATGCAGGTCGAAGCGTATGACCAACTCTCCATTCTGGAGCTCCACGCCGTCAATCTTCGAGGATTCCAGTACTCGTTCGACGCTCGGCCCCACCCTGAGCCTCAAGCTGTTTTCCTCGGCATACTGGTAACTCAGGAGGACCGATTCGAGAGAATCGATCGGGATCGGCCGGAGCTTGTGAGCAAAAAGCGTTCTTCCGATTTCCATGAGCAGCCGGGAGTAGTACACCAGCTTTTTGTTCTCGATGGGACGTTCGTGCATCGCATTCAGTAAACCCACCATGGGCTGTAGCAACTCTTCCGTCTCAAAGAGGTCGAGAATTCGCTCGAGTTCCTCCGGCGCCAGGGTTTCGCGAAATACCGAATGCTGCTCGTTGAAAAGGCGGCAGTCTTTGCTCTCTTGCAGTGCGTCCAGAAAATTGGAGACCTCTCGAATAGACACGTCGAGTTCGACCAGCCTGGGCATCATGGTGCCTACCGCTTTGGCCGCGTAGGGATCGATCTCCCCCGCGATGGCGGCCGCTCGCTGCTGGGCCGCATGCTGTTCGAGGCGCGCCAGACGCACGAAGGCGCTCAATTTCCGCTCTGGCAACTCTTCCTTCTCGCGGAGCTCCTCGTGAAGGATACCGAAGACCTTCCGCGGTATGCGGGCCGCGCCCAAGTCAAGCGGCGAGGGAAGCGCAAAGGGATTTTGTTCGTGAGGAAGAAGATCGGCCAGCTCGCGTTCGACGGCTTCGATCTCGTCCAGGAGTTCGGCCTGCAACGGTTCGAGGGTCTGACCCCGATCCCTTCGGTGACGGTAGCGTGTTCCAACCCGATGAAGATGGCGGAATTCGAAGACACCCTCGATGACCGAGGAGCCCTGTGCCCTCACCGCGATGAACGCCGCCAGTCCGGCGATCCCGGAGTTCTCGTCGTCCGCCGCGACTGCGAACAAACCCTTCAGCATCTCCTTGAGGGAATCACTTCCGATTCGTTTGCGCAGTGACTCGGTGAGAAGTTGAGCGCGCTTGATGAGCTCCCCTTCCCCCTCCAGCTGGTGCAACCAGCGTCGCACCACCGGACGCGGACGGCAACGTGCCAGCGCCTTTGTCCGGATTTCGAGCAGAGGTTCAGTCGTCAAGAGGGGGCTGGCTGTCTGGGATTGACTCATACTTCCTCATGAGGGAGAGAAGTTCCGCATTGAAGTGCCTATGCAGAACGGATGCAATCATCACACCACCCCACTCAGTCCTTCCCTCCCAATCGCAACGAGAACCCGAGTCCTCCAGAGAATTCAAAAAGCTCACAGGGGTCCCGTACCAATCGCAGCCACACGCCGGCTCTGCAGCTACCGTCACGCCGGGCCAACGCGCAGAGCAGTCCCGACCCGCCAGGCTGAAGCCAGGTACTCGCGAGACCTGCCGCTGAAACCCCGACCGCCCAGGGCGAGGAACGATCGCCCCTTGCCAGTGCCATAATCCCTCGCCAAAGCCACTCTCTTCCCCGTTCGAGACTCAGCGCCAGGAGAGTGGCCACGGTGTCATTTCGCCGCTGATGGCGAAAGCGTAGGCCGCGCCGCAGTGCGCCGCCGTGCGCCCTCTCCTGCCAATCCACTTTGAGAGTGAACGCGGTCGGTTCCTCTCGCTCTTCGTCAACTTGCAGGGAGACGGCGAGACGTGTTGCGGCCAGGGGACCCGAGGCTCTCAACTGCCAGCGCTCGTCGAGGCGTGCCTGCCCCGTCTTGCCGCGACGGCGCAGTCGGGCCAGAGCGGCGAAGGTCCAAGCTCCTCCACTCAGGCGGCCACTGGTCTGAATCACGCGGTGCTCGCGGTCGGTGGGCTGGCCGGTGATGGGATCCTGGCCTCCGGTATCCCCGGGCCCGGCCTGTGTCATCGCGATCCCCCACCGAGCGGGGCCGTCCTGAACCTCCATTGCCGCGGAGATTCGATCCGAAAGGGAAGGGCTGGTGCCCAGGGGATGCACCCATTCCAGGCGAGCCCGTAAGTCCTCCTGGTGCAGCGCGAGGGACAACCCCGCCTGAGCGCGATCGCGAAGTGCCAGTCCCAGACTCGTTCCCGAAGAGCCCGCGAAATGGTGCTCCAGGAGAGCGAGAAAGGGCGCGCCTCGTGAGCCTTCTCGTGCGCTTTGTGCCAAGAGAAGATGCCAGCCTTTGAGCTCGAGTTCGAGGCCCCCACCGTGCCAGCTTTCACCAAAGGAACTGAGACGAGGACGCAGGCGAGCTGTTCCGTTCAGGGAGGGAGCGGCGGTCCGCGAACGTAGCGAGGGGTTGTCCAAAAGAAGAGGCCAGGGGAGCTTGGGGCGGAAGTCGCCCACGATCACTCTCCCCCAGCTTGCACTCCAGCTCGCCGTCGAAGCGCTCACGACACTTCGTCCGGGTTCCCCTTGTGCGAGAATCGTCAGCTCATCGCGTTGCGCAAGCAAACGGGATCGATGTCGTGCACCCGCGTTTGGATTCCAAGCGCTACGATCTTCGTAACGGAGCTGGGTCTCGTGAACCCTCGGGTCCAAAGTGACGAAAGGAGTCAGAGCGGCGATGCGAGATTGGTCCATGCCGGGGATGCCCTCGAGGTCCTTCAGAGCGGAGAGCCCGCCGTGTTCTCGCAGCCCCACGATCGCGCCGGCCAAGCCAGCGTCCAGCCAGGGCAAAAGGGCCAGCTCCTCCTCGGTCGCGAGTTGGAGATCCAGAGGTTGGACCAGCCACTCCTCGAGTTGATCGATTATTTCATCGCTTTGCGAGGCGCGGGCCACCCACCTGCTTTGCAAGGGGCCGATACAGAGAAACAGAATCAAGAAGATGCTCACGCGACTGCTCCGCCTCATCTGGGCTCCCTCCCCCGGCGCCCACCGAGTTCCAGCGCGAGATAGGGTCCCGCGTCGATGCTGGACACGAGAGGAAGTGCGAGCAGGAGATTGAGAGGGGAAAGACTCAAGCCCAGGTGCAGGCTCCCTCCGCTTCCGTCTCCTCGACAGGCCAGTGAAAGCGGAGCAAGCAGTAACTCCAGGCCCGCACTCCAGACGCCGCGTTCTTCGAAGGGAGAATCCTCTCGCATCAGCGCCGCCACCCAACCACTTCCCTTTAGTTCGAACACGTACGCGGCAGTCGCCGGGAGTCGAGCAGGCCTGTGGTCCAGTGGAAACTCCTGCTCGAGCCCGAAGGAGAAGCCTCGCGTGCTCATCACCAAAGCCAGCTCGGCCCGCGCACTCAGCTCGCTGGCAATCGTCTCCACTACTCTTTCTTGCCGGTGCACGCGGGCGTGCAGACCAAGCGACGGCCCCTCGACTCGAATCCCCAAGCCAAAGTTCTGTTCGGAATAGGCCGCTGCGTGTAGCTGCCCGACCAGGGCCCAAACGTGGAGGGAGGAACTCGGTGTCCAGCTACCCTCCAACCAGGCCTGACTGGTGAGCGCGAAGCTGACCGGGTTTCCTGCCGCCAGCCGCAGCCTGGCCGTGGGTGCTCTCATCCAGGAATCGCCAGGGAGGGTTTCCAGGCGCTTCGGTCCCGAGAAGCTCCCGGCTTGAGCGCTCGCGTGCAAGCATGAGAGCAAGACCATACCTAGCAGGCTCGGCCACTTCATGGCCGCCGCCCCAAGGCCACCAGCGCCGTCCAACGCCGCGGGGCCGACTCTCCACCCTCGCTCTGCACGAGGACGACGTAGGCCCCCATGGGAACGGGTTGGCCGCGGCTGCTACGACCATCCCAGATCCACTGCCGCAGATTCCCCCCCGACTCGTCGTTTCCCAACTCGGCCACGGTTGCCCCCAGGAGGTCCCTGATCTCGGCCTGTACCCTGAGTCCGGTAAGTTCGGCCTGCAGGAGCACGTGGAGGACGTCTCCTTTGCCGTCACCGTCGGGGCTGAAGGGATTGGGCGACAGCGCCAGACCACTCTTCGGAGTGATGAGGGCGGCGGCCGAGTTCTCCTCTCCGGGGCTGGGGGCACCCGGAGAAAGAAACCAGGCGCGCGGAGAATCCGGACTGACGATACCGCGTTCCATGCTCCTTCCAGCCTCGCCTACCAAGTCGTCGGTGTAACGGAGCTCATCCACGACGGTTCCGCTGTCGTCGCGCAGCAGAACTCTGTCCGCGAATTCGCTCGCGCCGCTCGCGCTGTTGTTGAGCGAAGGCCATCCGCCGATGGGAAGGATGATGGGCACTTGTGGAGAAATCGCGAAGATGGACCGGAGCGCCTGCGGGTCGGAAGCGAGGAGCGCAAAGCCCTCGGCGGAGAAATCGAGACCGTCGAGCCCCCGCCAATCTTCGCTGGCGTCGGTGATCGCCCACCCGTCCAGCACCGAGGGCGCGTCCGGCTGTCGCTTCAACTCGATCCACTCGGGTTGACCGGCGAGCGGCTTCGCCATGACCTCGTTCAAGAGGACCGACCCCGGTCCCACTTGATAACCCGAGCTGGCAACCGTAGTGCTGTCGCTCCCCCAAGTGACCTCGATGTGGTGGCGGCCAGGACCGAGCCAGACTTCCACTCGACTCACGAGCGTATCTCGAGGGGCCGCTTGGAGAAGCTGCTGGTCCAGAGGAGTCGAATCCAGGCTCCAACGCAGCGAGAATTCCTGCTGGGGAGCAAATCCATCGACTTCAGCGGAGAACTCGAGTGCAACCTCTCCGGGGAAGGCCCGGACCGGCGGAGACCCACCCAGCCGCAGAAAATTCAGGCTCTCGGCCACTGCGTTGGGACGGCCCGGAGTGGGAGGACTCAGCGCGGAAAAGTCCGTGCGATTGTCGTCGCGATCCCGTCCGTCGGGGATGCGGCCCAGACTCGCACCCGAGACGTCCGGCGCCGCTTCGCCCTCACCGAGTCCTTCGATTTCGCCCCAAGCCACTCGGTCCAAGATGCTCTCGTTGCGAGCCAACCAAAGAGCATCCGGACCGTTCTGCAGGTTCAGTGTCGCCTCGTCGTCTCTCCCTGCGACCTCGCTTCCGCCCACGAGATAGAACTCGCCCGGCGCCAAGCTGAGTCCCGGTCGAGCCATCCACACGACACTGGGTTGTTCGGGTGCCGCGCCGTTGACGAAGAGCAGTCGAACACCGTCCAGAGAAATTGCGGTGTCTCCGCCGGCGTAGAGCTCCACGAACTCCAGACCCGCGTCGCTCCCCTTTGGATCGTAGAGAATCTCGTTGAGAACGAGTTGGGCCTGTGAGCTGACGGGAAGCGTGAGACAGAACAGGAGACCGAGGATGCGTAGCATGGAACGCACCTCCCGGGAGACTTCATCGAGGGAGGCGCGACGGGTCCTGGCCTAAATAGAGGAGACTATGGAAAGCGGGCGTGGGATCAGACGAGCCCCCAACGCCGTCTTAGCATCCACTCTAGACTGAGCAGGAACAGAAGTGGCGCGAAGAGTTTGAAACTCGCCCAAAGAGGGCTGCGAGATCGACTTACTTTGAGCTTCGAGCTCAGCGGTAGATTACGTGCCCATGCGCCCAGGTTTTCGGCTTGCACCACGTTTCCACCAGTCGCACGCGCTATGGAGGCGAGCTGTGCGAAGTCCACCCCAGGGTGTCGATATTCCACTGAGTAGGGATCCACGCTAAGCGAACTCCAGGGAGAGAAGATCCGTCCCGAATCCTCCTCCAAGGCAAGTCGAAACTGGTAGTGGCCCGCGGGCAGAGGAGGAATCGCGAGCTGTCTGCCTCCGGCCGGACCAGATTGCGCGCGCTGCATGAGAGCGCGGCCCAATACGGTGCCACTGGAATCGGCGGCGGCACCAGCTTCCCTTCTCCATTCGATCCATAGGTCACTGCTCTCGTCCGGCTGACGACGGGCATCGAGTACCACTGCGCGCAGCAGGGCATCTTCGCCGCGCGCGACCACTGGGCGCGGAAGGATGAGCTGCAAGCGCTTTCGGCTCGCGCCTTCCGCGAGGTAGTAGATGAGGTTGCCTACCAGGGCCTGATAGACGTCCTCGCCCTGTCTCTCGCCGAGCCGCCAGAAGGACCAGCTCCACATCGGGGACGCCGTCCAGCACGCCACCGTTCCCTTGGCACTGCTTCCGAGCACAAGCAAGGGAGTTGTCTCATCGGAGTCTTGTGCTTGCAGGAGTACGTCAGCATCGGGTTTGGGCATGAGGCCGTGAACTGCGTCCCACAGGGGAGGCATCTGTTTTAGTCGCTCAACGGGATCTCCCACCGAGCCGGGAAAGGCAAAAATCGGATGTGTGATTCCGGCTGGGAGAAGACGCACGCGATGGCGCGCGCGCTTCCAGCGGGAAGCAGAACTGAGCTGAACGGGTAGCAGCGCACTGGCTTCACGAGGCAGCGAGCCGGGCAGCGCCCCTCGAGCCTCTCCGAAGAGCACCCAGAGTCCAGCCCCGTCCTGTACGGAAGCGATCATTCCCGGTGCACTCTCGCTCAACCGTGCAAAGTCATCCAAGGAGAGAATGATCCAGGCATCGATCCCCTCGACCGCCGCGGCAGTCGCAGGTGGGGTCCAGGTGCTGTCGCTTCCGGCCTCTTGCCATCCCTCCACCGCACGGTAGACACCATCGACTTCGAAACGTGGATCCTGGGCGAGACGACGTCGCAGAAAATGAAAGTCCCAACCGGGTCGCGACTCCACGAGCATTATGTGAAGGCGGTCCTTGAGGACCTCTGCGCCAATTTCAATCGCGTTGTTCGCCTGGAGAGCTTCCGAGGGAAGGGGGGTCAATCGCAGGACGCGGCGCAACATGCCCAGGCTGTCGGCCTGCACGGTGAAGCTCAGGGGAATGCGTCCGCCTCCTTTGGGCCAAGAGAAGCTGAGAGAATCCGGGCCTGCACCACCCTGCAAGATGGCGCTCGCGTGTCCGGCATTGGCGGATTCCACCACCGCCTCGGCCGTGATTTCGATCTCATCGCCGCGGTAAGCCACGGTAGGGTAGTGAACACGATCGAGTCGCAGATCTCCGGGACCATTGCTGTCACCAACGGCAATCGTGAATACCGGAACACTGAGACCGCGCAGTGAGGGCAGCTCGGGGTCCGTGCTTCTTCCGTCACTCAGTAGCAGGATCGCCTGCAGGTTGTCCTCCAGGTGAGATTGAGCTGCGGACAAGAGAAGCGCGGGTAGATTGGTTCCCTCCTTTGAGCCCGTCTGCAGATCACGATGCAGTCGGCGCGATCCCTCCGAGTCGAAAACCTGCGGCTTTTCTCGTCGCCCGGCTAGTTGCCTTTGGGCAAGTTCGGCCAAGCTGCGGGCATCCTGGAGACGCGTCGAACCATCGCGGGACTTCAGTGTCATACTTCCACTGTCGTCCACGAGCGTGAGCACCGACGGCGGAAGCTGCTTGCTGTGACGCGAGAAGAGAACAGGTTCGAGAATCAGGAACAACAAGATGAGAAGTGCGCCAGCGCGCAGAGCACGCAGAATCCAGCGTCGGTTCGCGCTGAGCGAGGGCTGCGTGCGGTAGTAAGCGAGATACGAGACCGCAAGACCGACGAGCAGCAGCAGGACGACCAATGACCAGTCGAAAGCGCCCCTCGGCCAGACACTCAGTTTTGCCAGAGGGAGAGAAAGGGATGAGAGGGTCACCGCGAATCCACTGCTCCGGGAAGGCTCTTGAAAGAGTCGGGGTGCGGGGCTGGCCCGAGGTCCACGCGTGTTCCCCCGCGGCGAGGACGAGAATTATCCGTGGAGGACTTGCTGAATACTCTACATACGATCGGACCGGATTCGCCACCCGGAAACAAAAGCGCCGGCGTAGGTAGCCGGCGCTTCGAGGCTCAGGAAGGCAGTTTTCTCAAGTCGTTGCTGATGCGCTCACGGCTTCTTCCACCGTCGCGAAGGCCTCGAGGATGTTCTGGAACTCCAGCAGTTCGAACACTTCGTAGACGTCGGGAACCATACCGACCAAGCGCAGGTCGCCGCCGTTCTCCCGGATCTCGCGAATGACGCTGATGAAAATACCCCAGCCAGCCGAGGAGATGTAGGAGACCCGGGAAAGGTCCACGATGATCTTGTAGCGCTTCGACTGAATCAGGGACTTTATTTCCTTCTCGAATTCGGCCGAGGTGGTCGTGTCGATGTAGCCTGCCACCTCCAGGACCTGCTGATCCGGGCAGGATTCGTGCGCCTTCGAAATGACCATGATCCCATCCATCGAAAGCCCGTCTCTTTCTCTACTTGAGCTACTTTAGCAAAGCTGTTGTAGCATAACTAGTTACGTGTTTTTTCCAATCCGGCGTCTACGGACTCCGTCCCCGCTTCCTGCGACGCCGGCGGTTGCTCTTCATCCGTGTGCAAGCTTCGGTCCAAGCCAAGGCCGTGATCGGCCCGATTCTCTTCGGGTGCGCCCTCCTGGGGATCCAGGCCCCGGCGCCGCAAATAGAGGCGTCGTTTGGGCTCGTTGCTGAGGTCCAGGCGTACGAGTTCGTCGTAGACCATCTTGGCATTGGCCTCGTGGCCCCGCTCGCTCAGGCGATCGGCCAGGCGTTTGGCACCCAGACTTGGATCCGTCCGCACGAGCTCGACCATCGCCTCGCGCCCCTCGACGGTGAGGCGGCGCAAACCCGCCTGGGAGGCCCGGCCAGCGAGGGCCTCCTCGCCACCCAGCTCGCGCATTCGCCGCCAGCGGTAGTACGTGGAGACGGAGGTACCATAGGTCCCGCAGGCCTCCTCGATGCTCATCCCCTCGACTTCCACCATGTCCAGTAGGCGTTGTCGCCGCTCGATCTCCAACGAGGCCGGTCGTAGCTTCTCCTTCACCGCAACCACCGTGATGTCGTCGTTTTGCGCGTTGCCTCCGGTGAAGGCGGCAATGTCATCATTGAAGGCAGCAATGAACTCTTCAGCTGTCCGGCCCGCGTTCTTGCGCACGCACTCGATGAGACGCTGCTCGCCGTACTGTTCCCGCGCAGCGTTCATCGCCTCGGTCACGCCATCGGTGTAGATGAGGAGCAAATCGTCTTGCTGCAGCTGGACCTTCTCCACCTCGATCGTCTTGGAGAACAGCTCTGGATCGGGCAGCGAAATTCCTACCGGGAATCCGGCCGGATTCAAGAAGAAGACCTCGTCGGTTTCAATGCGATACAGGAGCATCGGGTTGTGGCCGGCCGAGGAGTAACTGATCACGCGATTCCGCGAGTCGAGAATGATGTAAAAGAGGGTGATGAACATGCCACGGCGCATGTCCTCGGTGATGAAGGTGTTGACGCGGCTCATTACGTCGCTGGCCGAGTGATTTCCCCTGGCCTCCATGCGCATGGCGGTGCGGATCATGGTCATCACCAGGCTACCGGGGATTCCTTTCCCCGAGACGTCCGCGACCACGATTCCCACTGTGTCCTCGTCCACCGCGAAGAAATCGTAATAGTCGCCGCCGACTTCCGCCGCTGCGCGATACATCGCGGCGATCTCGTATCCGGACAGTTCCGGCATCGCGGTTGGCAGCAGGGTGTGCTGAATCTCCCGCGCGAGTTGCATTTCCTTTTGGAGGCGTTCCTGCTCGACCAGATGCGATTGCGCATGGCGGAACTTGGACGCAATTTCATTGAATGCAGCCGCGATGGTGGAGATCTCCTCGGGGCCGTGCACCTCGATGTTCTGCTCGAGCACCCCGTCACCGATCGCGAGCACGCCCTCGGTGAGCTGCTGGATGGGACGAACGAAGAGATTCACCATCACGAGGATGAGCAGGATACCCACCAGCAAGATGACCAGTCCGATTCCCATGGCGTGTAGAAGGGCCGCGCGATATCGCCGCTCCAGGTCCGAGGTCTTCAGTCCCAACACCACCCGTCCCAATTCGACTCTCTTCCCGGAGGGCCCTTGGATGCTCACCGGGTAGTTCAGCTGGAGCACCCGTCCTGAGTCGAACTGGATACGCGTCCACGCTCCCGAATTCTCTCCGTGGTCGATGAGTCGACCGGGCTCGGGGTGCCAGGCGTTGAAGAGATCGTCCAGCACACTATCGGCCCAGATGCTGCCATCGGTGCCGTGCACCACGCGCGCGAAGGCGATGGTGGAATCGTGACGCGCGAGTTCAGTGACGCTCTGCTGCAGAAGCGTTCGTTCCACCGAATAGGGATCGCTGCTGGCAAGCACGCTCCTGGACTGCACGGCCAGGTCGCGCGCGGTCGCCTCGATACGGCTGAGCTCTTGGTCGAAGATCGTCTGCCGTTGGCGATAATGCACGACCGAGAGAGCGAGAATCACCAAGAGCGCCAGACCGAAGGAGGCGCGTAGGGTGAACCGCATCCTCAAGCTACGGTGAAGAGCGGAGAACTGGATTCCCGGAATCCAGCGGTCGATGGGCGGACGCCGGTCCATGCACATTCGGAGCTCGTTGCTTCCGTCCGTGGTCGTGTAAATCACCTCATCCATGATCCGATTGATGAGGTAGATCCCGAGTCCTCCACGTTTCCCGATCGCCACGTAATGGTCCAGGTCCGGTACCGCCACCGAGCCAAAGTCGAAAGACTCGCCGGTGTCCTTCAGGACGATCTCCACCTGACCGGAGAAGTACTTCACCTGGATGGCGATCTCACCGCCCTGATTGTGATAGGAATGCTGGATGATGTTCGTGCAGGCTTCGTCGACCGCGAGTTTGAAGTTGGCGGTGTCCGCCGGATCGAATCCGGCCTGCATGCAGATGCGTGCCACGAAATCGCGTACCTGAGCCAGATGACTCTCGCGGGCCTCGATTACGAGCTCCGCCGTCTTGATCCGGCTGCCGATCACTTGGGTCCACCCTCTCGGCCAGTGTCCTGCTCGATGCGTTCGATCCTTGCCTTGGCTTCGGCAATATTGTTTTGGGCGCCCTGGTTTCCAGGATCGACCTTGAGAATTTGCTCCCACTGCCGAATCGCCTCTTCGTAGTTGCCCTCGGTGAAGGAACGCAGTCCCGCCAGATAATACTGACGCACCTGCTTCTCCTCACTCGGACTGAGCCTAGTCGGTCCGGATTTGCGGTGGGCGATCTGATCGAGAAGGGCCAGCGCCTGAGCGTGCTTGGGCTCACGCTTCAGGACCTCATGGCACAGCGCTTCAGCTTGGTCCAGTTCACCTTTCGAGAATGCCTCGAGTGCCTGGGTGAAGCGTCGCTCCTGCGCGAGCTCGCCGCGGGCGCGCTCGGCATCGGCCTGCGCTTGTTCGCTCTCGTGACGCGCAGCATCCAGCTTCGCCTTCCATCGTTTCAGGGCGGCAGCGGGAGCGGGATTCTCCGGATCGAGAGAGGCCACGACGCTCCAAGCGTTCAGCGCGGATTCCCAATCGCCCGCCTCTTCCGCCGCGGTGGCTTTGGAGGTGGCGGTGGCCATCGCACTGGCCTCGAGGTCCTCCACCTGCAGGGTGAGTCGCGGCAGCATGGGATAGTCCGCCGCGAGTTCGCTGAGAGCGTTCAGCTCCGCTCGGGCCCTCAATGCGTCATTCTGGTTCAGAGCGGCCCGAACTTGAGTTTCCGCGTCTTCGATCCGAAGCGCGCGGCGCTGCTCGTCGGCTTTCTGCCTGCCAACGCGCTGCTCCAGATCCTGCAGGCTTGCCAGCTGGGTCGAGAGAGAGTCGTCGGCCACTCCGAGGCTGCGCGCCCGCGCCAGGCTCCTTTGCGCGTCCGGTAGAGAACCGCGGCTCAGGGCGTCCTGGAATTCCTGCACCGCGCTCTCAATCTGTGATTTGCGCCAATTCTCCACCGCCTCCATGCGGGCCTGCATCAGCTCTTTGGCCCGCAGCTCGTCGCGGTGACGGCGACGATCCTTCATGTCCTGGCCGAAGTACCAGGAAAGGCTCAAGAACTGCGAGGAACCCAGTTCTCCGCCCGAGCGAAATGCGTAATCCAGGGAGTAGTCGCGCCAACGGCCGCCCAAGCCGGCGTTGAAATGACCGTCGTCGTAACTCAGGCGCAGAGTGTAGAGTCCTTCATACTCAGCCTCCGCGCCCAATCCGAGACGATTGTCGGCGTACTGTGGTTTGTCGTAGACCGCCGCTAACTGGACCGTCGTATTCTCACTGAAATCATACCGCTTGCTGAACGCAAAGCGTTGGGCATAGGGGAGCTTGTCTTCACGCTCGATCAGGCGGAAGCTCGGGGCGATCAGATTTTGGTATACGAAAGAGACCCGTACCCCCCCGAGACGCGGAGGAACCCAGGCGAGTCCCAGGTCCATGCCGCCACTGGTGCTCTTCTCGCCCAGATCCAGGCTGTGGATCTTGGCGCTGGTGCCGAGATCGAGTCGGCCACCCAGGTAGGGCAGCCTTCCCCCGTATCCATAGCTCAAGAGAAGTTGGGTCTCACCGTAGCTGATGCTTCCGGTGGGTCGACTCGTGCTATCGTAAGTCTCGATGTCACCCAATTTGAGCCGCAGGATGCCGATACCGAAGCCCCCCGCGTTCAGAGTTGGGTAGGCAAGTCCCAAGTAGCCGTAGGTCGCGCCGCCGTCGAGACCATAGAGACGGTTGTAACTGAAGGTGAGCTGTGAACCACGCGCATGGGGCAAGAGCGCCGGATTCCAGAAACAGGCGCTCGCATCATCGGCCAGCCCCACCATGGTTGATCCCAAACCCACTCCGCGCGCAGTCGGACCCAGCTTGAATATGGACTCCGTTCCTCCTCCGTCGCCGGCAGCACTCGCGGAGCTTGCCGTAAGGAAACAGCCGAGCAGAAGCATCAGAGCGGCTACGCTCAGCGTTCCGCATGCGCTCTTGTGGAGAGAGGAACGCGGCGCGGTGAACTCGGGGATGGGGCAGCCGGGCTTCATCGTGTCACCGCGATTCTAAAGTAGATCTCCCGTCCGGCCGCGCGCACACGGCAGAGGTAGACTCCATTCCGCACCTCTTGACCGAGACCGTTTCGCCCGTCCCAGAGCACGTCGCCGTCGTGAATCCCCGGCTCGGTTTCAGGACTGCCGTTGGCAAAACTCCACTGGCGAACTCGCTTTCCCAAAAGATCGAAGATCTCGATCTCGACCGGGCCGCTCTCGGGAAGCGAATACGAGAGGGTGGCGGGCTGCCGGCTCGGAACGAAGGGATTGGGGTAGCTATGTGCATCCAGTTCGGAAGACGCTTTCGCCGTGACACTGTGGCCAGCCAAGATGAGCGAATGGCCGCCTCCCTCTACGTCGAGCAAGGCGTAGCTGAGCTCAAATCCTCCGGAGTCCAGAATCGAAGCACTACCGCCATCCACCGCGAAACGGAATGAGACGTAGCCCGCGTCGGATTTGGCCTGCGCTCCCACTCGGAACGCAGCCGAGGTGTCCGAATCGATGACCAGATCTACAGGAATACTCACCGGATTTCCGCCGACCGTCGCACTCCAGCTTCCCGTGCCGTCGGTACGCCGCACCTGAATGGTCTGCAAGAAGCTCGAGGGATCGGCGAAAGGCTGTCCTGCGTCGTCGACCAGTGTCAGCTCGAGCTGGGTGAAGTGCACCGCTTCGGGATGCCCGTTGCTGAGATGCATTGCCAAGCGCTCGTAGATGCGATCGCTGCCGATCAGCGGGCCCGTGTCGCTCAAATCACTGATCGTGAGCCGCAGAGGGTCTGCCAGGATCGAGAGCGCGACAGTGCTCTCGGCCGTCGATTCTCCAGCTGCCAGTCCGCTGTTTTCGTCCACCGGGATCTGCTCAGCCGTCAGAGTAATCTTCTGCACCCCAAGGTCCAGACTCATGGGACCCTGGACTCTCCACACGAATTGGTCACTGGGATCGGCAAGGTCGACGCTGGCCGGCTGGCCATCGAGAATGGTGAAACCGGAGGGCACCGAAAGGTGAAGACGCGCCGGTCCCAGAACCTGGGCGCTGCCACTGAGCGCGAAATCTCCGCGAAGCTCGACGACCGCTCCCGGCGGTAGTTCGCCTCGATCGCGCGCGCTGTTGGGCTCGAGAATCGCGAGACGGGGAACCGCATGCGCAGCTTCCACGATGTCCAGAGCCGAACTCGCACAGGTGTCCGCCAACACACTGCCACTCTGCACGTCGGTGGCGTGAGCCACCGTGCGCAGCAGGAGGCCGGAAACCGGCGTGCTCGAACAGAGCAGCTGCCAACTCACCGTCGTCTGTCCAGGCACCATCTCTTGACGCGCATTCCCGCCAACGAGCGCCAACTGTGGCGGCAAGAGCAACTCGAGGGAGCGCTGCTGCAAATTCGCCGGCCCGTCCACTTCCCCTTGCAGGGTGAAGGTCTGCCCCGTGCTCAAGACCGTATCCTGAGCCCCCTGGGGTGAGAGAATGCTCAAGCCGCAGGAGTTGAAGGAGACTCCGCCAAACACCTCGACTTGCAGGGTTTGGCTGGACGCCGTGGTGAGCGGCCGCGCATCGGGATCGTTGACGTCCAGGTCCACCCGCGACAGCTCCGCCACCAGCTCGGCGGTCTGGGCCGTCGCAGGAGCCACGAGTTGAATGGTGGCTTGGGGATTGGAGGGATCGAGCTGGACTGGGAGAGTGCTCTGGGAGTCCAGAGTAAAACCCTGCAAACTGCTGAAATCGACCTGGACGGGCAACCAGGATCCCGATTCCTGTAGGGAGTTGTTCTCATCCAGAGCGAAACGGACCGAAATGACCTGGCCTGGCGATACGGACATGGTGAGGGGATCGAGGCTGTCCACGAGTTCGGCGTTGAAGCTGAGAGAGACCGGCTGTTGAACCTGAAGATTCGCGAGATCGTCCAGGGGAGTCTGCGGAATGATTTCCTGCTGGGTGGTGGATGACAGAGCGCGCACGATGGAAACGCGCAGCGATTCGGGACCCGGAGATGTCGTGACGGTCGTATCGAAGTAGAGGGTATCGACTTCACTGGATTGCAGTCGTGGAATCAAGATATCCGCCGCGCTCGAAGCGGGTACTGCGCTCCCGCCGAGACGCACGGTCAGCGAATCGATGGCCTCGCCGGCGTTGTTACCCACGACCACTCGCACCGGAATGAGCTGGCCGGTGTTCACCTGGGTGAGAGGGGCGCTCGGATTTAGAGCTACGGTGGAGAGAATGCGCAATCCGGCCGGGTCGAAGAGCGAGAGCGTTCCGTCGGGTAGGGCCAGATCGGTGCTGAATGGCAGACCATTCTGCGTACCCCGCACTTGGAGGTATCCCTGCGGAGTGCCCAGTGCCAGATCCGAGGGTAGGCTCAGGGGGGAGAAAGCGAGTTGGGTGCTGCCGGTGGTCAGTTTCGACGGCCCAAGAGGATCCAGTACGGCCCCGATTCTCGTCCCCTGAGGCTCACCGAAGTTGAAGCGCGTCGCGAGGGGATCGAGGACGATCTCCGCCTCTCCCTGGTTCTGCAGAGAGAGCTTGAACGCGACCGTCGATCCACGCAACGCCGAGGCCGGTTCGAGAGGAGTCGGTACAAGCGCGAGATTGGCCGGGGTTTCGGTGGTGATCGCGCCTGCTCCGATGAGATCCGCGGAGAAAGCAAAGCTGTTCTCGGTGCCCTCCAAGTGCAGTTGAAGATCCTGACTTCGACTCCCTAAAGCCGCGTCAACGGGCGTGGGGCCAAAGCTGAGTTCCGCTTCCTGGCCGGGCGCGAGAGCGAGAGATGTGGTCAACGCGCCGCTCCAGAGCCCGCCTCCGAAGCTCGCAAGGGAAGTCGCCGGGTTCAGAGAGACCGTGGCGCCGCCGTTGTTCTTGACCCGCGCCTTCAACAGCAGATCGGCTCCGTAGTGGATTCGGGAGGGACTCACGCTGCCGTCCACGAACTCGAGCTGTGAGGCCGCACTTACCAACAGCGGAGTAGCCGATGAGTCCGGTGGAGCCGTGAAATCGGCCCCCGCCACCGTCCCCGTGACGCGCGCTATGAAGCGGTATGTTCCAGGTGGAGTGGCAGTGCCCACTCTGACTCGCGAGCTCAAATCATTCTGACCCCCGGCTGCGACCGTTCCGAGGGGATCCTGATCGACCAGTGTGAAGTCCGCCGGCGGTGAAGACTGCAGCGCGAGTTGCGAAATTCCGATCGGACCCGCACCGAGGTTCTCCACCGTAACGCGAAGATTGAGAGTATCTCCGGGTACCGCCTGGGTTTCGTGAGCCACCGAGCGGATGACCAAGGCGCTGACCAGAAACGAGCCTTGAGGAAGCACGATGAAGCTCGTAACGGCTTGACCATGGATGTCCTGTCCGGCCAGTTGCAGCGTGGGTCGAAAAGAGCCCAGAGCGAAACTGGCGGGGAGGGTCGCCGTGCCGAAGCTGAGGGTTCGGCTCGACGAAGCCGGCACAGTCGTATCGCTGAGCAGGGAAGCGCTAAGGATTCCCCCCTGTCCGTCCTCGATCCTCAGCTGCGAGAGACCGGCGTCCAGAATCGCGTCGACGCCACCTTTGTTTTGGAGGGAGATGGTGAAGTTGAGATCCTGACCCGGCACCGCGGCCGCGGGAGCAAGAGTGCCGTCGATTGCAAGCGCTGCTGGCGCTGCAAAGATCGCATTCGCACTACCAGTTGCGGCTGCACTCGCGAAACTGACGGTGACCGTGCCGGCAGTGAGAGGTGATGCCAGCCGGAGGTCCACCATTCCCGACTCGTCGCTCGCTCTCTGGACTCCGCTGCGCTGAAGATCGAAATCGTCGGAGATGATCCCACCCCCGGTCGCGCTCACGTCCACCGAAGTCCCCGTTGCCACCACGTTTCCGAATGCATCGCGAATCGGCCCCGCACTCAGGCGCGTCACCGAGAGCCCGTTTGCCGTGTTCTCGCTTGGATCCACCAGGGGCACTGGAATCGTTCCCGAAGCCGACGCGGGAACCACCAGAAGATTGTTCAGGCTGCCCGTGACGGCGGGAAGGGAGGCAAGGCTCACATCCACGGTCAAAGGTCCGGCCTGCAGAGCACTCAGTTCCACCGTGGCCTTTCCCGCCACCAGGGAAGCCGGCGAAGGCGTAACGCCTACCCCAGACGGTGTCGAATTGAAGACGAGCTGACCCGTCAGGTCCACAACGTTGCCGGCGGAGTCCTTGGCGATGATCGTGAGGGTGTTCGGGTCTCCCGCGGTAAAGAGGGTATCGCTGATCGCGAGTTCGAGATGGTCCGCGGAACCGGGCAGAGCCTGCACCGTCCAACGAGCGGTCTCCAGCGCAGCGGGGTTGCCGTCCAGGATCGAAGCGCGCACCCGATGGTCTCCGCTGGTCGCCGAGAGATGAAGGTCGAAAGACAATTCCCCGTTGCTGTCGGTCGAAGCAAGACCGTCGTCCGGGGGTGCGGTGGGGTCTTCCAGGCTTGCGCCTGCGGGGGAAGCCAAGAGACTCAAGTGAACGGGAACCCCACTCACCGCGTTGCCGTAGGCGTCGACGACACGCGCGAGGAGTGAGACCGTCGTTCCGGCGGGCGCGCTCTGGAGCGTGTCCCCTACAGCCCTAAGCTGGAAGGCAGTGCCGGACGCCACGCTGATCAAGGGACTCTGGGCGTTGATCGAGGGTTGTGATTTCAGACTGGCAGTGATGGAGAACTGCTCCACCAGCGTGTCCCGCGCGCTGGCCGAGAGAAGGCCCGCGTTCAGCGCTCCTTCGTCGGGAGTCAGGACCACTCCAGACCCGGTGGAGCTCAGCATTATGGAGTCCGCGGCCGCCAACACCTGGTTGCCTGCGGCATCGAGGGCAGTGATCGCAAGCGGGAGGTTCTGCCCCGCAGTCACATTCGTCTGCGAGGGGAACACACTGAGCGAGGCGATGGGACCAGCCACGGTCTGCACCACGAAAAGAACCGTCTCCCGTCCCACGGGATTTCCATCCAGGATTCCCACACGCAGACGCAGGGTTTGCACCGTCGAGTCCGTGAGGACCGTGAAGGTGGCCTGGCCGTTGCCGTCGCTGACGGTCGGGCCGACTTGGATCACTCCCCCCTCCAAGGACAAAACGTTCAACGCCTCGTTGCCTACCGCATTGCCGAAGGCGTCCAGTACCTGCACTCCGAGGTTGACGCTCGAGCCTGAAGTCACACCGGACAATGTATCCGCGCTCGTGCTCGCGAGTTCGTAGGCGCTGGCCGGGCCCACCGTCAAAGGCGGTCCCACGTACCCTTTCCCGTCCGCACTGAGCCGGATTCTGTAACTCCCAGAGGTATCAATGCGTTGCAGAGAGGTCGAAAAAGTGCCCCGGGTAAGTTGGCCCTCACTGACCATGAGCGGGAGCGAAACCACCGTGGTGGTGTCCGCGCCATCGACGAGATCGAAAGAGAAGCTATCGAGAGCGGCGCTCGCCACATTTCCGAAGGCATCGTACGCAGTTGCGCTCAAGCTGAAGGGCGTTCCCGCTGTCACGATCGCGGGATAGGCGAGCTGATAGTCGGCCACCATCGAGTTCGCCAGGATTTGTAGGCTCCCGCTATCTCCGTCCAGGAACGCCGCTGAATCGTCCGCGGTCAAAGCGTGAGTTCCGGCCACACTTCCCTGGTAATAGACCGTAGCCTGACCGTTGACCGGGAGGTTCAGTGTATCGAGGTACGGTCCGCCGCTCTGCGCAGAAAAGGCGAGACCGGTCGAGGGATCGGCGTGCACGATGACGGTAGCGGAGTTGGTGAAACTCGTATTGGAAAAGCTGTCCACCAGTGCCAGACCGAAGCTGCCCTCGACTCCCGCCTCGATGCCGCCCGTGGGCAGAGCGAGTTCAATCGCGCTCGCGCTTCCCACCACCGAGGTGTAGACGAGATCTTGAACCGCGGCTGAGGGAACTTGACTCGAGCTCGCGTCCAGAACGTCCTGGCGACCCGCCGCCGAAGGTGCGTGGTACATCACGTGGATTTGTCCGTCGACATCGGTCAGTCCACGCTGTGAAGCCAATCCGAGAGAATCCGTCTCTCCCACTCCGGAAAGTACCCCGTCGAGCAGGTCGCTGGAAAACACGGTGACCTCGACGCCAGCCACCGGGTTTCCGTAAGTGTCGGTGGCCAGGGCCGCGACCAGTTCCGAGCCGCCCACCACGAGATCGCGCGCGCCGTTGGGTTGCAGGACGAGTGAAACGGTCTGTCCGGCGGTAGCGACGGCGTTGAAGTTCAAGGGCGACGCGAAGGAAGTCTCCGCCGAGAGACTCTGTGGACCGGCCACCGTGCCCAATTCCCACAGATCACAGCTCGCGTAGCCCAGTGAATCACTGAGAGCTGCACTCTGATCACCCGGAGCGAGGGGATCCGTGTCGACACGTCCACCGTCGGTCGGAAGGAACTGGACGGAAGCGCCACTCACGGGATTGCCAAAGGCATCCAGCACGCGCGTTCTAAGCGCCAGCGCTAGGGCAGTTCCCACCGTGGCGCTCTGTCCGTCTCCCGAAATCTCTTGCAGAACACTCGCGGGAGCGGCAAGAAACTCAAGATCCACCTCAGCTGAAGCCGATCCGTCACTGAGAGTGACACTCAGATCTTCCGCCAAGGTGTTCGTCAGCTGGAGCTCGACTCTTCCCGAGTCGGCCGGAGCGAAGACGTAGTCCGCCTCACCGGAGGGCAGAAGGCTCAGACTGCCAGCGCCGTTGCTCGCCCAGCTCAGATTGCTCCCGTCACCGATACTCGTGCTTGAAAGATGCATCGTGCCGCCGTAGCCGCTCACGCGGTTTCCCGATACATCCAGCGCATCCACCTGAATAGCCAGGGCTGCACCCGCTGTTCCGACATTTCCCGCCGGAAGGTTCACCGTGAAATGGTCGAGCGGTCCGGGCACGAATTCCAAGTTCCGTTGGGGCCCCACCAATAGACCATCGAGGCTTGCCTGCGCAGTTCCCGCGCCGGCTGCAGTGGAACGCAGGCGCGCATGAAACTCTCCCAACGCATCACTGCTCGCGTCCAACTTGTCGAGCTGCCACGCAGCGGAGAGCGTGAAACCGATGCGGCTCGAGTCGATCCCCGCCACAGGATTCCCGAACGCGTCTTTCAGGCCCAATAACAAGTCGATGGTATCGACTCCGTCTGCGACCGCGGATGCGTTGGCGGAGAGCGAGGTGGCAGAAGAATCCACGGCAGAGGCGGTGAATACGGCGAGGGGTTGGGCGCTGAGCGCCGCACCGCCGGCCGTTACGCTCACTGGCCTGGTGCCAGCGGTCGTCGAACGAAGCCGTGCCGCGAAAGTACCGTCCGTCGCGCTCGATCCACTCAGCTTCTCCACCGCGACCGCGCTGGCGCTGATCACGATCTGCGCGCTGTCCACCCCGGCCACGGCATTGTCGAAGGCATCTCGCAGAGTCGTCTGCAGAGTCGTGAAATCCGTACCATCCGCCAGCGCCGGCCCGCTGACCACGGCTGAGGAATGGTCGGGGTCCACGGGTCCCGCGCGGAAATCGATGTCAAGAGTATCACTCAGTGCCACTCCACCTACGGTAACGGCGAGGCGACGTGAGGACGCGACAGTGGTGCGCAAGAGGGTCGTAAACGAGCCATCCAGGGCCGAACTTGCCGCCAATTTTTCCACGGACAGTCCATCTCCCAGTACCGTGAAGACAATTGCGGACGAGTCCACGCCCGAAACCGCGAGTCCTCCACCGTCGCGTAGAACGAGGTCCACCTGGATTGCATCCACACCGTCCGCTACTGCGCCCGGGCCGCCACTCAGGCTTGATTGTGTCGAGTCGATCGCTCGCGGCGTGAATTCGATCACTGGGTGATCGCTGAGCGTCGTTCCATCCACTGCCGCGTCCAGACTCCAAGAACCAGCCAGAAGCGTTCTGACCCGCAGGGGGAAGCTGCCCTCGGCTGCACTCGCCGCCGACGGCTTCTCCACCGTGAAAGCGGAAGCTGACAACGCGGCTGAAATTCGCGCACTGTCCACTCCTGCAATCGTGTTCCCAAAGGAGTCGCGCAGGACCAAAGTGACCGAGCTGAACGCGCTTCCGTCGGCCACAACCGGTGAAGTTGAACTCACCGAGCTCTGCTGTGAATCCACTGCAGCGGGAATCAAGGTGATCGAGGCCTGGTCGTAGCCCAAATCCGGAGAGCTGGTCGATCCATCGACCACCGTGAGTCCAACGGGAAGCGAAGTGACGTGGGTGGCGCGATACAGGAGATCCACTCCGGAGGAATCGGCGGCGATGCTGGCCGAACTCACCGCGGGCCCTCCCACGAAGCGATAGTAACTTCCGGAGGAATTGTCGCTGAAGAGGTCGATTACCTGCGCAGCGGATACGGGCGAAGGATCGCCGGAGACATCCACACTGGAGACCCGAATGGGCAAGTACTCCCCCGCGATGGCCGTGTCCGAGGCGGCCTGGATCACCAGGGCTGAGGGGGGTTGCACGGCCAGGGCCGTCCGAGGCAATAGCAGGCAGATGCACGCCGCGCTGAGGAGCAGGGAAACCCGTCCCAGTTGAGCGAGACGTTCGTGAATGCGCGTGAGTGGTCCCGGCATAGTGTTCATCGCAACCCAAGTGTCTGTGGATCAAGAACTTGGAAAGCAATGACCGTGCCCGGAGCGCGGGAGGTGGAAACAGAATGTCAGGGGGTCTTCCAAGGGGCTCAGGCAAGGGAATCTGTACGATCCTCGGCCGCCGGCGCACAGGAACCGGCCGGCCCCGTCCCCAAAGGAGAGGGTCCTGGGACCAAAGCGGCGCAGCGGGTTCTCAAGATGCGTCTTGGCTGCCCAGCTCGTCCAGTTTGCGCATCCCCTCGAGCATCAGATAGTCGAGACTGACGTCGAGCAGGATGTCTTCGTTCTCGGGGTAGATCTGAGAGTAGAAGGCGAAGGTGCCTTCCTCGATCGTCACCAGTTGAAAGACGATTTCCTCGATCTGACTGCGCACGGCTTCTTTGAGCTGCTGGTCGGTGATCGAGCCCACCTCGACCAGGATGGTACCGATCCTCTTACCGCCGGCCAGCCCCGCCTTCATTTTGGCGCCTTCCAGTTGGGAGCGCTCCAGCAGCCCGCTGCGCACCAGGTAATCGCCCAGGCGTTCGGTCCGGGCATCCGTGCGCGCGTAGATCAATCGTCCCTGGTGGAAATAGACGCGGGCCCGTTGCTGCGAGCCGTGAAGCACCAGCTTCCCGGTGGCCTGCGCAAGGTGCAGGAGCTGAAAGATGTTCGCCACACCGAAGAGTTCGATTCGGCCCCGCAGATCCAAGATTCTCTCCCCCTGAACACGGCTCAAATCCGCCCAGGATGGCGGACTTTGGACCGCCTTCGCTCAACCGGCGCTCCCGTTCTTTTCGAGAGCAGCCTGTGCGGCGGCCAACCGGGCAATCGGCACCCGGTAGGGAGAACAACTAACATAATCCAGGCCAACTCGATGGAAGAATGCCACCGAGTCGGGATCACCTCCATGCTCCCCACAAACTCCCAGTTTGAGACCCGGCTTCACTCGGCGCCCCTTCTCACAGGCCATCTTAACCAGCTGACCCACGCCCTTCTGGTCAAGGCTCTGGAAGGGATCCTTGGGGAGAATTCCCTGTCCGACATAGCCCGGCAGGAAGGAGCCAGCGTCGTCCCGGCTGAAGCCAAAGCTCATCTGCGTGAGATCGTTGGTCCCAAAGGAGAAGAAGTCCGCCTCCTTTGCCACCGCGTCCGCGGTCAGAGCTGCGCGCGGAATCTCAATCATGGTTCCCACCAGGTATGTGAGTTCTTGTCCGCTGTCCGCGATCAGCTCGTCCGCCTTGGCGATAGCCTGCCCGCGTAGGATGCGCAGCTCCTCGTCGATTCCCACCAAGGGAATCATGATTTCGGGCTTGGGGGTTTTCCCCGCCTTTTGCACTTCTAGAGCGGCGCGGATGATCGCCTCCACCTGCATCAAGTAGATCTGGGGATAGCTGATCCCGAGGCGGCAACCCCGGTGCCCCAGCATCGGATTGAACTCCTGCAGCGAATCTACGATGCGGCGCATTTCATCGACATCCATGGAGAGTTCACGGGCCAGCCGCTCGATCTCTTCTTTCTCGTGCGGTAAGAATTCGTGCAGCGGCGGATCGAGCAGACGAATGGTGACGGGAAGACCGTCCATCGCCTCGAAGATTCCCTTGAAGTCCTCCATTTGGTAGGGGAGCAACTTGGCCAGCGCCTTCGCTCTCTGGTCGTCGTTCTGAGCCACGATCATTTCGCGTACCGCGCCGATCCGCTCTTCCCCGAAGAACATGTGCTCGGTGCGACAGAGTCCGATCCCCTCGGCTCCGAATTCGCGGGCGAGTTCGCTGTCGTGAGGGGTATCCGCGTTCGTGCGGACTCCGAGCCGACGGAATTCGTCAGCCCAAGCCATGAGTGTGCGAAAATTCTCGTCCTGCTTGGGAGGAAGAGTCGGGACCTCACCTTCGATCACTTCCCCCGAACTTCCGTCCAGAGTGATGATATCTCCGCGGTGGAAGACCTTCCCCTTGACCTTCATGGTCCCCGCAGACTCCTCGAGTGATATCTCGCCGCAACCGGCGACGCAGCACTTCCCCATCCCCCTCGCCACGACGGCCGCGTGGCTGGTCATCCCACCTCGCTGAGTGAGGATGGCGCGCGCCGCAGCCATTCCTCGGATGTCCTCGGGGCTGGTCTCCTTGCGCACCAGAATGACCGCGCGCTTTTCGTCGGCGGCATCGACCGCTTCTTCCGCGCTGAACACCAATTCCCCGCTCGCGGCGCCGGGGCTGGCTGGCAGACCCTTGGCCAACACGGTATAGCTCGCCGAGCTGTCCAGCATCGGATGAAGCAATTGATCGAGTTGGTCGGGAAGAACTCGCTGGACGGCAGTTTTCTTGTCGATGAACTTCTCCTGGACCATCTCCACCGCGATTCTCACTGCCGCGGCTCCTGTGCGTTTACCGGAACGCACTTGCAGCATCCACAGACGGTTTCTCTGAATCGTGAATTCGATGTCCAGCATGTCCCGGTAGTGATCCTCTAGCTTGCGCACGATCTCCAGAAGCTCTTGGTAGATCTCGGGCATCAGTTCCTCGAGCGAACCGCTCTCACCCTTTCGCTTGGCGAGATGCTGCGGAGTGCGCACTCCGGCCACGACGTCCTCGCCTTGGGCGTTGGGCAGATACTCCCCGTAGAAAGTGTGCTCCCCCGTGGAGGGGTCCCGCGTGAATGCCACACCCGTGGCGCAGTCGTCCCCCATGTTCCCGAAGACCATCGACTGGACGCTCACCGCAGTACCCCATTCGTCGGGATAGCCGTGCATTGCGCGGTAGGCGATGGCGCGATCGTTGTTCCAGGAGCGAAATACGGCCGTGATGGCTTGCCACAACTGGTCCCAGGGATCTTGCGGGAAATCGCTCCCGTGCTCCCTGCGTACGATCTCTTTGTAACGCTCGATCAGCTCGCTCAAGTCCGCGGCATCGAGCTGGGTATCCTGCTCGACGCCCTTCTTCTCCTTGAGAGCGTCCAGGGTGTCCTCGAAATTGGAACTCTCGATGCCCAGGACCACGTTTCCGAACATCTGGATGAAACGGCGGTAGCTGTCGTTCGCGAAACGCGGGTTCTCCGTCGCCCGCGCCAGAGACTTTGCGGTTTCGTCGTTCAGACCCAGATTCAGCACCGTATCCATCATACCTGGCATCGAGACACGCGCACCCGATCGGACCGAAACGAGGAGGGGGTTCTCGCTACCGCCGAAGCGGCTCGAGAGAATGGACTCCATGCGTGAAATTGCGGAGCGCACGAGTTCGTCCAGCTCAGACGGGAGAGACCGGTCCTTCGAGGCATAGTAGGAGGCGCAGACCTCCGTGCTGATCGTGAAGCCAGGGGGCACCGGGAGTCCCAGGTTGGTCATCTCGGCCAGGTTGGCGCCCTTTCCCCCCAGTAGATCCTTCAGTTGAGCATTTCCGTCCGCCTTGCCCTCACCGAAGAAATACAAGATCTGGCTCACTGCTCGTCCTCCCGGATTGATTCTCATCATTGCGGGCAAGATCGAGAGGAAGGCTCCTGCTCTCGGTGCCCATCGCGAAAAGTGCCAGCGATGATAGGTTGCTGGTCGCGGAGTGTCAAAGTCTTCGGCGGAAGCGAAGAGGAAGGAGTGAGAATTTCAGGACGCTTCCGATCAGCGGATGATCGTCAGCTTACCTACCCTCTCCCCTCCCTGCGCGTTCGTAATTCTCCAGATATACACGCCACTGACGACCTCTCGGCCCCTGGAGTTCTTGGTGTCCCAGACGATGGTCCCTCGCTGTTCGCCGCTCACAACCTCGTTGCTCAGCTCGGTCACGAGGTCCCCGGCCAAGGTGAAGATCTCCGCCTTGGAGTTCAGAGAAACGTTGACAAAGTGAATCGAGGACCCACCCGTCTCATCCCAGCCCGCGTTGCGACGGAGTGGATTGGGAACGACCCAGATTTTCGAGAGATCGGGAGAGACCTTCTTGCTGACGGTAAATACCGTATCGTTGTAGTTGCCGGGGAGAATTTGGTCCTGTGCCTGGGGCGATGACTCGTATTCCGAGCGAGGCGAGAACTCCATATCCCGATCCAAACCGCGGGGACTGATATTGCCGACGAAACCGTAATCGAAGGTACTCACCGCGTAGTGATAGGTGAAGCCATCGTAAATGTCCCGATCGAAGAAGCTCACGCGACCAGTAGCATCGTTGAAACTGAAACAGTTCGAGCGCTTGTCCGCGAAACAACCAGCGATGATCCGCGGGTTCTCCGCGTCGCACGGAGTCGAATAGCAAAATTCAGGATTGTTTCGATCGTAGAGGCCGATCAGCTCCCAGAGAGGCTCCTTGCTATTGGGCACGAACTTCACCGAGCGCCAGACTGCGTACCCTTGGAAGGTCTGTGCTCGGATCGAAAAGCTATCTCCTTGACGCAATAATCCGTTGCTGTCCGCGGTGTCGGCGACCATGAATCTCATAATGAGACCTACGTCGGCGTTTCGTAGACTCTGAGCCGATGCGGTCACGTCAATGGTGTCCGTGAGTGGAATAGGCGCCCCCGGCTCGTAGATTCCACCACCCCGGCTACCTAGAATCAGCTCCCCAGGTCGAGCCGGATTGAAGGCCAGATCTCCCACCTGAGAAGTAACCGGTGCAACGGTGAGTTCATCGTAGAGAAGTGTCCAGAGCTCACCACCATCGATGGAGTGGAGAATACCGCTCTCGGGAGTCGCCATGAAAAGCTCGCTGGGATTCGACTCGCTTTGGATGATTTTCCGCAAAGATGGGACCGGGCCATTCGTTCCTGGCGGCAAAAACGAGTTGGAGTCTGACCAACTCAAGCCGCCATCCTCGCTGATGAACAGACCTCGCGACGAAGAGGCAGCCAGAAGCCGCTGAGAATTGCTTCTGTCGATAAGCAAGTTTCGTATGCTCACCTTACGGCCGGAAGGATATTGAGTACTCGGGTTGAGGACCATGCCCCCATCCCTGCGCTCCCAGCTCGCCCCCCCATCTGTCGTTGCGTAAACGCCCCAACTCTGCAGGGCCACGTAAATGAGGTCGGGATCGCTCGGAGAACTCGCGACGTCGTAAACTTGGGGCAGAGCGACTTGAGCAGAATCGGGGCTCGTCGCGGTGGGGCGAGGCACCAGCAAAGACGAGAGGAGACTCCAAGTGTCGCCGTTATCCGTGCTCTCGAAGAAACCCAGACCGTTGAGGGAAAGGAAGAGGCGTCCCGTCCTCCCTTCGTACTTGATCAAGCTTACCTCTTGCTTACCACTCGAGATACTCTTGCCGATACGCTCGAAGCTTGCCCCAGAATCGGTGGATCGGAAGAGGCCGTCGCTGGTCCCCACGAGGATACGATCGGCATTGTCTGGATCCACCGCAATCGAGGAACCGGTAGCACCTGCACCCTTCAGTTGATCCAAAAGGGGATCGTTCGACGAGCTCAGCGTCACGCGCCAGCTCGCTGTCCCGTCGTCACTGCGCAAGACTGGAACCCCGGGAACGACGGCGTAGACACGTGTGTTACCCTGACCATCGGACCAAGTACCGATCGCATCGATATTGGTGCGACTCAGTGACTTGGGAATCCCCTGATTCGCTTGGCTGGCGACACCCGAGCTGAGATCGACCCGAAAAACACCCCCCGAGTTGGACAAATTCAAAGAGCCTTGGAGGTAGCCCTCCGTCACTGATTCGCTCTTCCAGATCACCGAGAGCAAATCCACGCTCGGATCCCCCACGATTCCCCGACCCACGACGATGAAGTCGATATCGCGGTCGGAGTCCAAATTGTAGCTTCCTTCCACCGTGGGCACGAACTCCGTCAGAGCATCGGCACCGGTCATTACGTAACAGGCTGTGCTGTCAGTTGGCTGCGGCTGCCAACTGAGTTGATTGCCTTCCACCGGCGCGGCCTGGAAATCGATGGTGAGATCCAATGGCGACCGCAGCTGCAGGAAGTCCCGACAGCCGCCCTGCGCACTCGCGGCGCTCGGAGCCAAGAGACATAGTACGCCGATCAAACTCAGGGCTGAGAGTCGGACTCGGGGAAACGTGAGGTGCATGCTACTACTCTTCACCGATCCATCTTCCTCGGGTTTAGTTCGAAACGTTGATGTTCCAGTTCTGCCCGATGATCCAGAGCAGAGCGTTTTCCACATGATCCAGGTCGAAAGCCAGCGGATTGAATCCCCAAAGAAAGTCCTGCGATCCCGGCAGCTGCTTGTAAGGTGAGTACACATTGCTAACGATGCCGACCGCTGCCCCGTCCAGGGGAGAGTCCTCCCTGCCGTAAGGCTCGCACGAATTCTTGGGGTCAGAAACGATAGGATCCCCCGCCAAGGCCGTGCCTGCCGGCCAGACCTCGTCTCTCGCGGCTCGATGCACATACATGGCCATCTGGCAATCGCGCGGGATGAGAGTGACTTCCCGCGCGGGAGCAATGTTGCGGTTGTAGAACTCTTCCCACTGGTAGCGATAGAAGGTCAGACCAATGGGTAGGCCGTTCGATTGGGGAAGCCGTGGTGAATCTGCCTTGGACACCAGATCCTGAACGATTCCCTGCGCGCTCGGATACTGTTCCAGAAATTTCGGATCGACTTCGGCCCGGAACAGGTAGTCACAATTCAACTGGCTGGTTCTCGGATTCCCGGGTCCCTCGCCAGTCCGACCGTTACTGACGGGCCTCACATGGTCACTGGCCTCCAGACACCATCCGCTATAAGGCCAACGCTGGGTCCCGGCCGGTGTACACACCCCTTCGCTGGAGATAGAGGTGCAACCCAGTCCCAGGGGCGGTCTCTCCTCGGTATTGTAGATAAATGGATACTCCAGCGTGACCTTCTCGATGGCACCCTCCGTGGCGTAGGGGCCCACTAGGAGGAGGTTTCCGATCTTGGACTGATAGACTTCGAGCCAATTGTATCTTGGCCCATTGCCGGTGGGACGCAACTTCGTGGCAAACCCCGTGTCGTTACTCGTTCCCTGAATGAACCAGATCACCGATTTATAGCGGTTGATCAGCCGGAAATCCACGTCCACACCCCTGACGTAGTCCACCGAGGGATCGAAACCCGCGACTTTTCCTGCCAGCATGCTCTCCCACTGCGCGCGCCAAGCTATGGCATGAGAATCGTCCGTGAGCAAGTCGTAGTCGCTGACGAAGAGGAGATTTAGCTGTTGCGAACGTGGGGTGATCTGGACGACCTCAAATTGAAAAGTTCCACGCGAAATGGACCCCGAGTTGTCGCGGCACTGCACGATGAAGTTCGGACTGCCTTGCTGAAAGGAACGGGTCGGAGCGCGCAAATAGCTGCTCCCCTTGCCCCAAGGCACCGCCCAACCCGGGTCATTCTCGTCGTTCACGTCCTGGACCTCCCAGCCATATCGATAGGCGTCGATAATGCCGGCATAGCTGGTAGCATCCGCGTACCAGCGGAAGTTCAGCGGTTGTCCGGCAGCGATCTCGAAGGTCTTCAGTAGATTGGTACCGCCGAACGATGAGCTCCCCAGGAACTGATCCGTCACGACCAACGAGGGGAACTTGCCCCGCGAAATCTGCACATGGCGTACGTTGGTCCCCCACTGTAAAGTGGGAGTCACCGCTCCCGCCACATCCTTGGCTTGCACCGCGAAGAAGTACGACTCTCCGACGTCCTTGACGGGAAAGGTCACCACTCTCCCACTGTCGTCGGCCGCGTCGTACGCGATCCAATCGCTCCAGTGGCCGTTGAAGATCTTGGCCGGATCGAGGGTCTCATAGACGAACCGAGTCAGGCAGGTATCCGGCCCCAAGTCTGGCTCCATCACGTCGCGCGTGTTGACCAGCGCGTAGCGAACCGCCGCCGGGTCCTTGGCGAGATTGTCCGGGTCGTTTCCCTCCCAGCCAAAGGTCAATGCACGCGCGGAGGCCACACAGACGATCGAGTTATTGGACTTGGGAAGAGTGATGTTGATGGTTGGCGAAAGGGTCGTGGCAGTGAATGAGACCATCGCTGGGGTGGCATCAGCCATGCCGAGGTTATCCACCGCTCGCACGAAGAAGGTATGCGTTTGCCAATAACGGAAGTCCTTGGGATCGGTAATCTGGGGGTTGTCGACGTCGGTCTGGAACAAGGCGATATCCGCGCTTACCGAGAAGGTGGAATCGGTCACTACGGTGGAATGCCATGCGAGTCCCAGAGTGTCTGCCTGGTCCACAAAGCCATCTCTGCCGTTGTCGCTGATGCGCCATTCGAAGTGGTCCACCCAGCCGTCATTATCCAGCCCGGTCCAGAAGAACTTCACCGTAAAGGAGGTCTCTTCAAGAGCGGGGGGGGTCGCCGTCACTCGGGTATCGGGGGGTTGATTCGCCGTCACTGTACCTTCGAAGCCGCTCTGGCAGGCGCTGATTCCCAGCGCTGTTAGCAGTGACAGAGTTAGGCAGATTAGTTTCTTCATTGCACCCCTCCCGCACTGGGCAGGCATGATCGTTTCTGGGGGGTCGGGATTCGTTTTCGCGAGATATCGAGGCCTCCGCTCGACGCTCAATTGTCCGGCATATAGTCGTCCGGCGGCCAGAGCTGGGTGATCACGCCGGTGCCTCCCGGATCCAGTCCGAGGTAGGCGGGGAATACCGTCTCGACGATCTTCGAACGTCTACCCTTGTCGGACATCGGTATGTCGACCGTATTGCTACCGCAGCTTTCTCTCACGCGGAGGTAGCAGTACTGAAACACCTGACCGACTTTGGTCGTCTTCCCCTGAACTCGCAGATGAAGATGCCCGAGCTGGCGTGCCAGCACCACTCCCAACTTGTAGAACTGCCCCTCGGATGTCGTATCCGTTCCCTTCGCGAAGAGTTGCGGGGCACGCCATAGAAGCTGGGGAACGAAGATCTCGACTCCCTTGCCTGGCACGCCGGCGCTCATTTCCCAGAAGTTGCTGGTCCCCGGGGACTCCCAGCGCCCGAACACGTCGCGTCCGGCCCCTTCTTTCGTTTGATTCAGCGGATCGTTCTCGCTGTTGAGCTGGTAAGTCCAGGATTCCAGCGAACCCTCCGGTTCACGCGCATCGGGGCGTCCCTCGAAGCGTACCGAGAAACGGATGATGTTCCCCTGGATCGCTCTCCAACTATCATCCTCTTTGGTCGCGGAGAAGACGTACTTCGAGCCATCCCAGTAGCGCACCGTGCCTTCCGGCGGATTATCCAGATTCACGGTGTAATCCACGGTGTTCGCGGGCCAACGTTGCGTCGCAAAGGCCGGCTCCTTGATCACGAGACTGTCCGCGTTACCGGGAGAGACCGAACTGAGAATCGGGATGAAGCCCGCCACGAAACTGAATGTGGGAGGCGAAGGATCCTTACGGAGAAGTTCGTCCTCGGTGCGAAACGACATGGAGTAATCGAAGGGCCCTACGTGAAAACCAAGCGTGTCTGGACGTTCGGCCGGACTATAGGAGGACTTCCAGTAAAAATTCGCTCCGCGATCATTCACCGCACGCGCTTCTTCGATCCTCGTCTGGTAACTGACCTCGCTATCGGGATTGGAACTCACGTTCGGGTAGTCGCAACAAGGCAGGCCGGCAAGCAGGGGATCGTTACGATTCCGCTCGAAACGGTCCACCCCTCGCTGCTTGAACTGCACGTAGGACTTGTCTGGTACCGTATCCCCTTCGCTGAAATTGAGCCAGTTGACGCCGTCCGTCGTGTACCTCGGCCACTGCGAGTCCCTGATCAACTCGGTTTCGGGCGGATAATTCACGTTGAAACGCAATTCTCCCGAGAGAGCCGTGCTCTGCACCAGTGCCTCATCCAGCGCCACGACCTTCAACAGATGGAAGCCAGAGTCCCACATGCGGAGTTCGGGACAATCGCCCCAGCCCGAGTTACAGCCCGAAGGGAGGTTATTAGGATCGATATTCTCGTCGTTCTGGTAGTCAAAACACGTGGTGTCCAGACCCCAACTCTCCACTTCGCGGCCGAGATCCGGATCGTAGGTCGTCGGATAGAACCTGGCATTCTGGATGTCCGACGCCTTATAGCGATACCCGGTAATGGCTCCGTTCGGTGATGAAGCCTCCCAGCAAATGCGGAAGTGATTGGCGAAACCGATGTAGGGCTCATCCGTGGACTCCGGCGAAATTACATTCGGATCGGGAGCCCAGGGCCAAATCGTGTCCCCGGAAAGCTTCGGGCCATCAGTGGTGCCTACCCAACGCTCCGTCTCCTGACCGGACTCATCGATGGTTGTGACAGAAAAGCGAATGACCGGATTCCCCAGGCTGTTGTTGAAAAAGTGCAAGCGAGCTGGAGTCGGATCGATTGCCCCCCTATCGTCCACTGCTACGATATGGAAGGTAATGTCCTTGGAAGTGTTGGACTCTCGATCGATGGTGAAGACGAAGACCGAATCGGTCTTGGTGGTGTAGCCAACGATCCTCCCGTCTGTCTGCCTCAAGGTGAGCGCGTCGTCGGCGGGATCGAAGCGGACATCTTCCTCGTCGACGTTCGGTTGAGTCTCGTCCCGCACCGTGGAATCGGTGATCGCGAAGATGAACTTCACTACCTCTCCGTCTACGTCATTCCCATACCAATACATGTGCCGGTTGAACACCGTTCCGGTGGTCTCCGCCGGAGCCCCGGTTATGAAGGTGTCGGGAGGAATGTTGACGATGATCGGTTCGGGGTCGAAGGCCCGGCACCCGTAGAAGACCACGAGAAAAAGCAGCAGCAAGAGTGCCGCGGAGGCAAATCTTGATTCGATTCGGCGTACCATAGACTTCCCCGAGCCCCTCGGCTATGACCCCAGCAAAGGGAGCGATTCTAGACTCTTCGATTCACCAATCGGACACCCGGTGGGGGCTGGGTGCGTACAAATCAGGAACTTCCGACTTAAGCCGCTGGAAATATAGGGCTTCGGTCGCGTCACTGTCAACACCTCCATCCCGCGGGGTGAACGCGGTAAATTCCTTTGCTAACAGTAACTTATACCGGTCGAGGGGCGACCCCCGCCGCCCCCTTCAAGACGAGGCGGAAAGCCCCTTCAATTGGCGGGAAGGCGGCTGAGATCGGCGAAGCGCGCAAAAAGATAGTGCAGGGATTCGAGCCAGTCCAGGCGCCGCGTCCGCACCCCGGGATCGGGCGCATTCACCAGGACCTCGACGAAATAGCGATCGATGGGCTCTCCCAGGGTTGCCAAGGCCTCGTAGGCGAGAGTGTAATCGCTGGTGCCGAGCGCCGTCTCGAGCCGCGGTAGGATCCCCTGGGCCGCCTCGACCAGCTTCTGCTCGGCCTCGTCCACCTGCTCGTTCGCGCGGTAGCTCTTCAACTCCTCCCTCTCCCAACGGGCACGCGACTCACGCTGCAACGACCGCGCCCGCTCCTGGGGCGAGAGCGATTCCTCCTCGAGCCGGTCCGCTTTCACCAAGATGTTTCGACAGCGCCGCGCCCCTTCGATGAGCATCTGAAAAGTCTCGCTCCCCTGGAGTTTGGCGAGGTCCTCGCTGGCACGAGCATTCTCAACCGGGTCCAAAGGAAAGACCGAGAGCACGGCCTGCACGATCTCCACCGGGAGGTCCTGGAGAAGGGTCTCCAGACGGCCCCAGAAGAGGCCGGTGATCACCGAGGCGGCCTCTCTTACCGTCTCGGGCGGTTGCGAGTAGTTCTTCAGGCTCTTGTCGATCCAGCTCGTGAGATCGCACCGCAATTCGTTCTCGCTCAAAATTCGAAGAACTGCCAAGGCCTGACGCCGGAGCGCGTAGGGATCCTGGCTCCCGGTGGGAAGGAAACCGGCTAGAACACATCCCGCGAGCGTATCGAGCCGGTCGGCCAGGGCGATCACTTGGCCCAACTCGCCCTCGGGAAGCCTATCCTCTGCGAAACGCGGATACAGGTGTTCGGCGATCGCATCTGCCACATCCTCGTCCTCGCCGGCGGCCAGGGCATAGTAGCGTCCCATGACTCCCTGGAGTTTGGTGAACTCCTTGCCGTCCTTGATCATCTCGGTGGCCAGATCGCTTTTGGACAAGAGGCCAGCACGATGGACCTTCTCCTTGGGAAGCTTCGGCCTGAGGACTTCGGCGAGTTCACAGGCGAGCTCTGCCACGCGACGGCATTTGTCGCCAACCGAACCAAAGCCCTCGATCCAGACCACAGAGTCCAGTTGCCGCAGCTTTTCTTCGCTGCTCTTGGCAGTGTCCTCGTTCCAGTAGAAGACCGCATCTTCCAGACGGGCGCGCAAAACTCGTTCGTTTCCTTCCTTCACGTTCTCGAGGCCTTCGTCCGAGCCGTCTCGGAAGGTGAGGAAGCACGGGAAGAGCGCGCCCTTCTCCGACTCCACGCTGAAGTACCTCTGATGGGCGCGCATGGCGGTGATGATGACTTCGCGGGGAAGCACTTGGGTCATGGCCGGGTCGAAATCGCCGCGCACACCGCGCGGATGCTCCGCCAAGTAGACTAACTCTTCGAGGAGTTCGGGATCCTCGTGAACCCGCCCACCGATCTCCTCCGCCAGCCGGCGCCCCTCGCTCTGGATGAGTTCGCACCGCCGGGACGGCCGAACGATGACCGACGCCTCCGCGAGGCGAGTCTCGTAGGACCCGGCATCGGGCAATTCCACCCGGCCCCCGTGAAGAGTGCGATGCCCCCGGCTCTCGCGGCCCGCCTCGAGCGAGGCCAGACGCAACGGCACGACCTCCTCGCCCAAAAGACAGACCAACCAGCGGATGGGCCGCGCATAGCTCAAGTCGTTCCCGCTAATCCAGCGCATCGTCTTGGGAAAACCCAGGTTCACGAAGCGGCGCAAGGGGTCTCCCTCTTGCAGGAGATCCACGGTTCGCTCACCGCCAAGCTCCTGTTCGATTCCCAGACGCTCTCCCTTTTCCTGTGGAAATCGTCCGAGTTCCTCCACTTTCACTCCGACGCTGCGCGCGAATCCCTCCGCCGCTTTGGTCGGTTCTCCCTGTGCATCGAAGGCCGCGCTTACCGAGGGTCCCAGCTTCAAGCTCCTGGTGCGCGGCGTGGCCAGTGCCACTTCGCGGATCAAGACGGCGATGCGACGCGGCGTAGCAAAGGACTCCATCCGGTCCTTTGGAAAGTCGATCCCCTTTTCCCTTAGGAAAGAGCTCACCCTCTCGGCCAAAACTTTACGAGCGCGACCGAGATAGCCGGCTGGAATCTCCTCACTGCCGATTTCCAGCAGAAAGTCGCTTCTATCCACGACCCACCTTCTTCAGCAGAGGAAAACCCATCTCTTCTCGTTTGGCGACGTAGGCTTTTGCGGCCAGACGGGCGAGTCTGCGAACGCGCGCGATATAGCCCGTGCGCTCCGTGACGCTGATGGCGCCACAGGCTTCCAGCAAATTGAAATAGTGACTGCACTTCGTCACCGCATCGTAGCCGGGAAAGACCAAGCCCTTCTCCAGGAGGATCTCCGCCTCCTTTTCCCGCTCCTCGAACCAGCGAAAATAGAGTTTGGTGTCGACCCATTTGAAATTGAACTCGCTGAACTCACGCTCGGATTGACCGTTTACCTCACCCCAGGTGACGCCTCCTCCCCAATTCAGGTCCATGACGTGATTGCAGTCCTGGATGTACATGGCGAGGCGCAGAAGGCCGTAGGTGAGTTCGCAACTCACCGGTTCCAGCTCCAATCCACCGCACTGCTGGAAATAGGTGAACTGTGTGACCTCCATGCCATCCAGCCAGACTTCCCAGCCGAGGCCGGCCGCCCCCAGAGTCGGACTTTCCCAGTCGTCCTCCACGAAGCGAACGTCGTGTGCTTTGGGATCGATTCCGATCGCGTCGAGACTGCTGAGATAGAGATCCTGCACATCTTCTGGTGCCGGCTTGAGCAGAACCTGGTACTGCAGGAACTGCTGCACGCGATTCGGATTCTCTCCGTAGCGGCCGTCCTTGGGTCGCTTGGAGGGCTCGACGTAGGCTACGCGCCAGGGCTCCGGCCCGAGACATCTCAAGAAAGTGTTGGGATTGAAGGTTCCCGCCCCCACCTCGCTGTTGTGGGGCTGCACGATGACGCAGCCCTGGGCCATCCAGAACCGTTGCAGTTCGTGGATCATCTCCTGATAGCTCTTCACCGCGCGGCTCCTCGCTCGTCGTTGGGAACATTGAGCCAGAACAGCGCTTTCGGAATACGGTACTGGGGAAGGTGATAGCTCATATGCAGATGAAGACACTTGCCGATTCGTCTTCGCTGCTGATCGCTCAACTCCATTGCCTCTTCTCCGTCCAGGATCTCGTCCAAATCTCGCCAGGTGTCCAGTTCCTCGGCGCTCACCCTCTGCCCCTTGCCAAAGCTACAACGCGGGCAGCTCAGATCACCCTCATTGGGACGAAAGAAGGCGGCGTCGAACTCCTTCAGCGAGGCACTACAGACCCCACACACGTCCAGGTTGATCCCCAGTCCCAGATTCCACAAGAGCCGCGTCTCCAGGGCGAAGAACAGGGCTGCCACACTGCGGGAGCCTCCCTCGTGCCAGCGCTGCAAATAGCCGCGAAAAACCGCGACAACTTTCGCATCCGGTTCCCTCTCCGGAAGCAGACGATCCGCGAGTTCCAGGGCAGCGAGAAGGTAGGAGAGCTTATCCAGGCTGCCGGCTCCGGTCAAGACGGCCCGGACCAGGCTCGCCTCACTCAGAGTCCAGAGCTCGCGGTCCTTGCGGGGATAAAACAGAAGCTCGACTTCGTTGCCGGGCTGGAGCACTCCTGTGAGTGGCGAGTTGGGCCGCCGCACACCCTTCGCCACGACCTTGATTTTCCCATGCTCTCTGCTGAGAGCGCTCACGATGCAGGAACTCTCCCCCAACTTCAAGCTACGGAGAACGACTGCCTCGTCCCGGCATACCGTGCCGCGCATGATGCCATCTCCTGATGGTCGAAGGCTCAGAGGCCGAGAACCTTGTGGGCGAGGCTCAAATAGACCAAGAGTCCCAACACGTCGTTGCTCGTCGTGATGAAAGGACCAGTGGCCAGAGCCGGGTCAACCCCCATCCAATTCAGCACCAAGGGTACGATCGTCCCAATCGAAGTCGCGACGACGACGACGCACATCAACGCCAACCCGATCACGAAGCCGACGGCTGGGTCCTGCCGGAACAGGACCAGAGTCAGCACGAGCATTCCACCCAGAAGAAACCCGTTGAGCAGTCCGACAAATACCTCGCGGGCGATGTGTCGGCGCGCCCGGAAGCGATCGAAATTACCCGTGGCCAACGCCCGAATGAGATTGGACGAAGTCTGTACCCCGGAATTTCCTCCCGTCGCCATCACCAGAGGAATGAAGAAGGCCAGAATCACTTTCACCTGAAGTCCGGCCTGAAATCGGGAGATCACCAGGGCCGAGAGCAATTCGCCCAGAAGTCCCATCATGAGCCAGGGCAGCCGAGCTCTGGAGATGGCCTTTACCGAAGTCTGCCCGAACTCCTCCTCGCTGGAGCCGGCGAAGCGCGCCATGTCTTCGGTCGCTTCCTCGGTCATCACGTCGATTACGTCGTCGACGGTGATGCGACCCACCAGACGGCGGTTCGTATCCACCACCGCCATAGATAGCAAGTCTCTCCTGGCAAATAGCTGCGCCACTTTCTCCTGATCCTCCATCACCTCGATGGAGACGGGCTCGGGATTCATGACCGCGGCGGCCTTGGCCTTCGGATCGAGAATGAAAACCTTGACGACAGGAATCTGGCCCAAAAGCCGCCCGGAGGAATCGACCACGAACACGAACTGGTGGCTGAGAAGCTCTTCCTCTCCGAGCTTTCTCAACCCTTCGGCGATCTTGCCGATCGTGTGCTCCTGGTTGACCGAGAGGAACTCCTTGGCCATGACTCCGCCGGCGGAGTCCTCGGGGTAGCGCAGCAGCTCGGAGAGCTCGACTGCGTCCTGATGGTCCACTTGGTCCAGGAGGTCGACGACGCGGACCGCTTGGTCGTTCTCCATGTGGGCCACGACGTCCGCGGCATCGTCGCTATCGAGTGCGTCGAGCATCTCCACGATCTCCTGATCTTTGAGCAGATCCAGCAGATCGGGCAAACTACGCTCGTCCAATTCGGTGAGAATCGCGGCCGCCACTTCCGCGGGAAGCAGTCTGAGTACCGCTACTTTGCGTTCGTGTTCGAAGCCGCGCAGGATGTCGGCCACGTCCGCCGGAGTGCGATCCAGGAGAAGACGCGCCGCTCCATCGACATCCTCCGCTTCGAAGCGCTCGAGGATCTGTTCGAAAAGAGGCTGAAGATCTTCGAGCATCTCGCGCGTCCGGGCTAGAGTCTACACCTCGCTCATGTCGGCAGAGCGGTCGGGATGATCGCCGATTCTCGCGAGGACCAACGCTCGGGCCCGAGGAGAGACCACCGCGCCACCTGAGATCACCATCTTGAGGCCTTCTTCGATGGAGATGTCTAGCTGAATAGCATCTTCGACGGGAATCAGCAAGAAATAGCCGCTGGTGGGGTTGGGAGTCGTGGGCAGGAAGATGTGATAGAGACCGGCGCTGCCGGGATGGTTCAACTCGTTGGTGACGAAACCCAGGCTCCACGATCCACGCCGGGGATACTCGAAAAGAACGACCTTCCGGAAGGCTCGGCTCTGGTCCGCGAAGAGCACGGTGGTGAGCTCTTTGGTGGCGGAGTAGATCCCCTTGAGAAAGGGAATGCGCGCCACGAGGCGGTCGAATGCACCCAACACCGCCTTGCCAAAGAGACTGTTGGCCGTTGCTCCCACCGCGCTGATGGTCAGGATTGCCGCGATCAGCCCGATTGCCGTCCCGGCAATCTGCGGCAGGTGGCCGTAAAGCCAGGGAGTTCGCGCGATCCACGGCCCCAACCATCCATCTACCGTGCGCACGATAAACCAGAGCACCCAGAAGGTCACCACCACGGGTATGATCACCACGAGCCCGGTAAAAAACGCTCGCCGCAAGCCGCGCAAAGGAGTTCTCACGATTCCTGCTCCGTGGAATTGCCGTTGCCCTCTTCGCGGGGAGCAAGCACGCGGTCGCTGACGAGAGTGACCTGGAGCATGCGTTGCCGTTCCACGCGATCGATGGTGAAGCGTAGACCTTCGTATTCCACCCCATCCCCCCGACTCGGCACTTTCCCCAATTCCGCGTAGAGGAACCCACCCAGGGTGTCACTGTCCTCGGTGGGAAGGGTTAGTCCGAGTTCCTCGTTCAAGTCGTCGAGATCGATGCGAGGATCGAGGATCACGTGGTGATCGTCGAGCACACGAATGCGCTCGCCTTCCTGATCGAATTCGTCGCGAATCTCGCCGACGATCTCTTCGAGGATGTCCTCCATCGTGACGATACCCGCCGTCCCGCCGTACTCGTCCACCACGACCGCAAGGTGAACCCTCTGCTCGCGAAATTCCCGTAGGGCCTCGTCCACGCTCTTGCTCTCAGGCAAGAAGTGCACTGGCCGAAGGAGTTGGCGCAGCGTCGGAGTCTCGCTCCTGGCGCGAGCGACCAATAGATCCTTCGTGTGCAAAATGCCCAAGATGGTGTCCTGGTTCTGCTCCCACACCGGCAGTCGCGTGTAGGGTTGGTTCACCGCGAAGCTTTCCGCGTCCCCGAAACTCGTGTTCACGTCGAGACCCTGTACGTCCACTCGGGGGACCATGATCTCGCGGATTTCGGTGTCTCTCAAATCGAAGATGGAACGCACCAGATCGCGCTCCTCCTCTTCCATCTCCACCTCAGCATCCTCGTCGGCCAGGATGGCGCGCAGCTCGCCTCCGCTCAGAGGCGGGGAAATGTCCATTGCTCCCAGTTCGGGTGCCACTCGTGCCACCAAGAACCAGAGCAGACGGGTGAAGGGCAGAAATACCGCAAGAAGAAGGGAGGCAAGCGGAAGGCTGGCTCGGGCGAACGCCGCGGGACGCGAGAGGGCCACCGACTTGAAAAGCAAGCTGCCCAGGACCAGGAGCGCGAAGAAAGCGATCCAGGCCGGAATCCACAGGACCGGGCTCCAGTCCAGTGCCACCAAGATTCTCCAAAGTAGCGCGGCGGTGAGACAGGCCGCGACGAGATGCGAGGTCGAAAGCGAAAGGAGCAGATCCTTGGAGCGGGAGATGAGACCCCGGATCGGCCGAGGCAAGTCTTCGTCGCCCAGCAGTCCCTCGCGCCGCATCCGCAAAAGCGTGACATAGGAGCTGATCATTCCGGCCGCAAGGAAACAGAGCAAGAGCCCGCTAAAAAAGAGCAAGAGGTCCGATCCGATGAGCCCGTGATCCAGATCGCCTTCGTTCACCTACTCGCTCCTCCTTCTGATCCTCCGAGAGGCTCTTCTCGAGGGGCCTTGAGGATTGTGTCCTGTGCGTCTTCCATCTCCTTGGCATCCTCGGCGTTGATGTGATCGTACCCGAGAGTATGAAGCATGCCGTGGATGGCTAGAAACTGGAATTCCTCGTTGTCATCGTGATCCCGCCGAATATCTCGCTTTTGCATGGTCTCGACGCTGATGAGAACTTGCCCAACCACGATCTGGTCTTCCGGGGACTCCTGGTTGAATTCGCGCGCTTTTCGTCTTCCCTGCAGCAGATCCTGCCGGTGCTCTTCGTGCCCTTCCAGATACGAGAACGAGAGTACGTCAGTCGGCCGGTCCTTGTTGCGATAGTCACGATTGAGCTGACGAATTACCTGGTCGTCGGTGAGCACGACTTCCAGTATCCCGTCGGGGGGGCCAAAACCAGCGATGAGTCGACGCAGTCGGGTCTCTGCTTCAGCGTCTGGTAGCCACGGAGTCTTGTCCCCGTCGACCGCGAGCTCGAGTCTCAATGCTCTCCTTCTCCTTCTTGTCCTCATGCTCTTTCTGTCCGGGATAGGCAACCCGTTGGTGATGAATGCCCACCAGGATCGGCACGAACGCCTCACGGACTCGCGCGAGGTCGCGCATAGTCAGATTGCAGTCGTCGAGCTCGCCCTCTTCCATTCTCCGCTCGAGAATTCCTTTGACCATTTCCCTGATCCGGCTCGGCGTGGGCCGACGCAGCGAGCGAGTGCTCGCCTCGACACCGTCCGCGAGCATGACGATGGCCGTCTCTTTGGACTGCGGTTTGGGACCGGGATAGCGGAAATCCTCGACTTTTACCGCACCGCCATCATCGCGTTCGAGCGCCTTGTGGTAGAAATATCGCATCACGCTCGTGCCATGATGCTCGGGAATGAAGTCGGTCACATCCTTGGGTAGGCCCCACTGACGCCCCAGTTCGACACCATCTTTCACGTGCGCCGCTATGACCAGAGCGCTCATTCGCGGCGACAGGTCGTCGTGAGCGTTGGGCCCACCCTTTTGATTCTCCACGTAGTAGCGAGGCTTAAGCAGTTTGCCGATGTCGTGGTAATTCGCGCCGACGCGAGTGCGAAGCGAGTTGGCACCGATCGCACGGCTGGCGGCCTCCGCCAGGGTGCCAACCACTTGGCTGTGGTGGAAAGTACCGGGTGATTCCAGGGCCATCCTGCGCAAGAGGGGATGATTGAGGTCGCTCAGCTCGAGCAGAGTGAGATCTGTCGTGATCTCGAAGATGCTCTCGAATACCGGCAAGAGAAAGAGCGCCAGGGCCGTGCTGACGATGCCGCTGCCGATGCCCCACAGAACGGGATGCACCCACTCTCTCAGACTGTTGGCCTGACCCAGCTGCAGCGCGCCGACCGAGATCAGATAGCCGATTGAGACCACTCCGATCGCCTTGTAGAATTGGTTGCGATTTCTCACTCGCCTCACCATGCGCATCGCGATGGCGCCGGCGACGATCCAAACCAAAAGGGTCGAGGCAGGAATGCTGGGCAGCAGTGCGATGAGAAGAACGGAACACAGGAGCATCCTCGCGGCAGGACCCTCGCCGTGCAGAATGGTGGCCAGCATGACCAGCATGACGATGGGGACCGCGATCGGTCCAAAGGTCCCGCGGCTGATCGCTATCCAAGTAAACAAGAGGTAGAGCACGAGAAGCACGCAGAGCGCGAGGAAACGCCGGTAGTCACTCAACTGCTTCTTGTGTCTCCCGCTCAAGCTCAAGCACAGCCCGAGCAAGAGGGAGAGCACCAGAATCGCTCGTCCGGTACGCAGTCTCAGAGCTATGCCCTTGTTCGAAGCGAACGCACGCTCACGGCGCGCCTCTTCGAGTGCAGTGAGTACCGCGAGGTCCTCGCGATTGACTCGCACGCCACTGTCCAGAATTCGCTCGTTGCGCGCGAATTCCCGGTTCGTGGGCACTTCCGACACCCCGAGGCTTCTCTGCTCTTCGGTACGCGCGTCGTCGTAGGACAAATTGGGGGTCAGCAAGTAGGCCAAGATTGCGGCTACCGCCGTCTTCTCGTCCGCTCGGCGAAAGAAGGCGCCGGCCTCCTTGCGCGCCGCTTCGCCCTGACGGTAGCCCAAGACCAGGTCATCCACTTCTTCCACCCGGTCTTCCAGACTGTCCGGATCGATGACGTGGACGAGACTGTAATTGCCCCGCGGAGTGGTATCCACGATTCCGCGTTCCAGCAGCTTGTCGGCTAGGCTTGCGATCGCATTCGACTTGCTCTCGGTACCACCATTCACCAGCCACCGCAGGTATGGAGCACCGATTCCACGGAACTCGGATTGAAGTACCGTGACTTTCTTTGCCAGCGTGAGGCTGTCCGAGGCGGCAAGGAACTTGGCCCGAGCCAAAAATCGCACAACTTCTTCCTTCGAGTGTTTTTCCGCCTCGGTCTCTCGCAAGTAAACCGGCTCGATTCGCCGGGAAGCTTCGAGACGCGCCGCTTCCAATTCCCTGCGCGGCCGGGGCGCGCTAAAAGGAAAGGGGGCGCGAATCTCGTGCTCGGTGATGTCCCCCACCTCAAGCTTGAGGCTGGGCGCGGTCCGAATGGGTGGAAAGAGCAGAAGATGCAGAGCGGTGATGGCCAATAGAGGTAGACCGTAGACGAGAACGAGACGGAAGTTCAGCCCTTCGCGCCACCGCTGGGTGTCCGGATCGCGCGCTTCGACCTGCGCACCTTTCCGGAGAGCCTGTCGCCACGATCTCATTGCGGACCCTCCGCACCGCTGGCCTTGTCGCCACGTCCGTTCGAAGCCGCGTTCTCCTCGAAGGCGGCCACGATGCGGCGTACCAGAGGATGGCGCACCACGTCTCGTTCGTCGAGGTCGATGAAGCTCACTCCAGCTACGTCCTTGATGATGGAACGAACCCTCACGAGCCCGCTGGCTTCGGGCTGGGTGATATCGATCTGCGTGATGTCACCGGTAACGATGGCGCGGGTCCCTTCACCGATGCGCGTGAGAAACATCTTCATCTGGCCCAAAGTCGTATTCTGTCCCTCGTCCAAGATGACGAAAGCGTGATTCAAGGTTCGGCCCCGCATGTAGGCCAGAGGGGCGACCTCTATGGTCCCGTTGGCCAGCAAGCGTGTCAGGCGCGAGGTGCCGAGACACTCGCTCAAGGCATCGTGCAGGGGGCGCAGATACGGATCTACCTTCTCCTGCAGATCGCCCGGCAAAAAGCCGAGCTGTTCCCCCGCCTCCACCGCCGGACGCACGAGGAAGATCCTCTCCACCTCTCGGTTCTGCAGGGCCATGAGCGCAAGCACCACGGCGAGGTAGGTCTTTCCCGTTCCGGCCGGCCCCACCGCGAAGACGACGTCGTGATGTCGAACTGCCTCGAGGTAACGCGCCTGACCCCGAGTGCGCGCATGAATGATGACGCGCTGCTTCCCGTTCAGGTGAATACCCTCGGCTGCCGCGCCGCGCAGCTTCGGAGCCTCTCCCGCCAGGATCCGATCGATGCTCTCGGGGTCGATGCGCCGGCCCTCCTGGGCCCAACGCAAAACTTCGCCCATGGCCTTCTCCATGGCGTCGACGCGCTCGGGTTCACCTTGGAGGATGAGGGTGTCGCCGCGCACCACGAGAGTGCCTTCGAAACGCTCTTCTAGACGTCGCAGATTGGCGTCTTGGTGGCCCAGGAAATCGAGGAGGTCCAGGCCCTTCAAGGAAATGGTGGTTCGCTTCTCGTTCATCGAGGGCGGCGCCGCGGCAAATGGGGAACTCCAAAAGGCCCGGTTTCGGGCGCTGGCGATCGTCCGAGGAGTCCCTGGCTGAAATCTATCCCAGTTCCCAGGGCCCTGCAAGCTACCAGGCAGCAGGGTACGTGCCGAGAAGACCCCTCTTGCGGCGCGAAGATGACGAAGCGCCCCCGGCTCTTGCCGGGGGCGCCCAGGACGCATGGAGCGAGCGAGCTCAGTGGCTAGTCGCGCGGAATCCGCAGCTTCCAGCCGGGCCAGATGATGTCGGGATCGCTAATTTGATCCTTGTTGGCCTCGTAGAGCTTGGTCCACTGCGCGGGATCGTTATAGACCTCCCAATACCAGGCAATCTTGCCCAGATATTCGTCCGGCTGCACAGTCCAAGTGCTAGGCCAGTCGCGAGGGATGGTCAATTCCCAGCCAGGGTAGATCAGGTTGGGATCCTCGATCTTGTCCTTGTTGGCACGGTAGATCCGTGGCCACTTCAGGGGATCCGCATAGATATCGTCCATGGCCGAGATGCCGTAAAGGAATTCTCCGTCTTTCACGGTCCAGACCTTCGGCAGGTTCTCGTAGTAGTCGATCTCCTTCTGCACCGCGTCGATGTCAGATTTCTTCTGGCTGTACTGATCCTCGAGCTTCTTGATGTCGGCGTCCAGCGAAGCAGTCTGAGCCTTGAGCTTCTGCGTTTCGCCGCTCACTTCCTGCGACTTCTGCCCGAGGTTTGCGAGCTCCTGATCCAGAGAGGCGCAGTAATCGGAGTACTGATCCTTGCTCAGCTTCTGCACCTCTTCGGGGGTGTAGTAATCGCCGGCCGTGACGTCGACCTGGCGGTCGACACCCGAAGAGCAAGCGGTGAGTGCCATGAGTCCGACAGCGACCAGGGAGAGCCCAGCGCGGCGGATGATCTGCTGCTTCATGTTGATCATTCCTTTCCGGCTTGGGGCCTAGCGGCCGCTGCCCTTCTTGAGTGTATCCAGGTGCTCGTCCAACTCACTCTTGTCGGGCAAGTTCTCGAGCTTCTTCTGAAGATCCGCCTGCTTGGTCTTCTCCGTCTCCAGCTGGGCCTTCGCGGAGTCCAACTGTCCTTGTGCCGTCTGCAGCTCCGAGCGAGCGCTCTCGATTTGCGACGGATCCGTCGCACAGGGTTGGTTCTTGGAGCAACCCGTGACAAAAAGCGCCAAACCGATCGTGCAAACGGTGACGAGCCTGATGATGTTCTTCAAGCCCGCTGCACCTCCTCTCGCGCCACTTCGTTTCGAGGGCGCAAACGTTGGATCCCGACAAAACGCCCCAATCGCGTCCTGACGGTGATCGTTCTTCACGATTTCCTCGCCAACATAACCTCAGCGGGAATAGTGTCAAGCACTATTGGTGCCGTTTTCCGAGCCACTTTCCGTCGGAAGTGTCAGTTTCAAGCCCAGTTCTGCCAATTGACGGTCCGAGATCCTCGAAGGCGCACCGTCGAGCGGGTTGGCCGCGATGGTGGTCTTGGGAAATGCGATGACCTCGCGAATGCTCCGTCCGCCGACCAGCATGGTCACGATTCGGTCGAGCCCCAGAGCGATTCCCCCATGCGGTGGGGCCCCGTACTCGAGCGCTCGCAAAAACCAGCCGAACTTTCGCTGGGCCTCTTCCTTGGAAATGCCGCACACCGAGAGGACCCTTTCCTGCAGCTCGCGCTGGTGAATCCGAATGCTTCCGCTGCCCAGTTCCACGCCGTTACAGACCAGATCGTAGAGCCTGGCGTACACGCTCCCCGGATCGCTCTCCAAGACCTCGAGGTCCTGCTCGCGCGGCATGGTGAACATGTGATGCATGGCAGTCCAGCCGCCGCTCTCCTCGTCCTTCTCGAAGAGGGGAAAGTCATGGACCCAGCAGAATTCGAACTCCTCGCCTTCTCGCAAGCCCAAGCGTTCTGCAACTTCAAGCCGCAGCTGACCCAAAATGCGATTCGCACGCGACCGTGTGTCCGCTACGAAGAGAATGAGATCCCCCGGCCGCGCACCCGCGTCCTCGGCCAAGCTCTGCAGAGCATCGCTCGTAAAGAACTTGGCGAAAGAACCGCTCAATCCCTCCTCGCCCCACTTCAGGTAGGCCAGCCCTTTCCCGCCGAACTTGCGCGCGATCTCCTCTAGTTCGCCAATGTCCTTACGCGAGCTCGTGGCCAAGCTCGGTGCGACCACGGCCTTTACTCTTCCGCCCTCCGCCACCACTTTCGAGAAGACCTTGAACTCGCCGGCAGCGGCTTGCTCGCTGAGATCTACCAAGGGCAGCTCGAATCGCAAGTCGGGTTTGTCCGAACCGTATACGTCCATCGCTTCATCGAAACTCAGTCGCGGAAAGGGAGTCTGAACCTCCCTTCCCAACGCGCGCCCCACGATGCTGGTCATCAGTCCCTCGACCAGGGAGTAAATTCTCTCTTCGTCGATGAAGCTCATCTCCAGATCGATCTGGGTGTGCTCGGGTTGTCTGTCCGCGCGAAGGTCCTCGTCGCGGAGACAGCGCGCGAGTTGGAAATAGCGATCCACTCCGCTGATCATGAGCGTCTGCTTGTAGAGCTGCGGACTCTGGGGGAGCGCGTAGAACTTGCCGGGATGAACGCGACTGGGAACGACGTAGTCGCGCGCGCCCTCTGGCGTGGTCTGAATCAAGAGAGGCGTTTCGACTTCCAGAAAGCCCTCATCTGAGAGAAACTCGCGCGTTGCGCGGGCCACCTCGTGGCGAATCCGTAGGTTGCGCTGCATCTCGGGCATGCGCAGGTGAAGATAGCGGTGTTTGAGAATGAGCTCCTCGCCCGCGCCTTCAATTTGCTCGGGTTGGAAGGGTAGGACCGCGCAGCGGTTCAAGAGCTCCAAGCGCTCGGCCACTACCTCGATTCCCCCGGTGTGCATCTGGGGATTGATCATGTCGTCGGGCCGTGCGCGGACGGAACCCTTCACCGCCACCACGTCCTCCTGGCGCAGAGACTGCGCCCTCTCGTGCATCGCTTCATCTTGCGGGCCGAAGACCACTTGGGTCACCCCGTAGCGATCTCGCAGATCGACGAACACAAGCCCCCCGTGGTCACGCCGCGAAGACACCCAACCATTGAGGGTGACCCCTTGTCCGACTTGAGCCGGAGTCAGTTCCCCGCAGGTGTGACTGCGCCTGAGCCCTTTCATGAATTCACTCCTCTATCCGTTTCGACACCTGCGCCTGCGCCTACCCGCATGCGGCCAGTCAGAGCATAGTACACGATGGCGATCAGGCCTCCCGCCGAACTTCCTACGAGGTCGGCCGCGTAGTCCGTGAGAGAGGTCGTGCGCCCGGGAATCAGCCGCTGGTAATTCTCATCCACTGCTCCCATGAAGATCACGACCAGAATCACCCAGATCCAAGCTCCAAGAGGGCTCTTGCCCTGCGCTCGGAAAAGGCGAAAGGAGAGAAAGCCCAAAATCGAGTACTCGATGCCATGGGCCAAATAGTCCTTCACGGAAAAGCCGACCTTCTGCAGGGTCGGCTCGGGAATCGAAGATACGGCCAGAATCACCGCCATCCAGATGATGAGCGGGATTCGGTAGTGGAGGGTAGAAGTCGCGTTTCCTGCTGTCAAGACGGCCCGCCAATGCGCTCAAGGACGCAGGTTGGGAAAGGGACGGTCCGGCACGAAGCCGTCGATCCCCAGGAGCGCCAGCCCACTCAACGCGAGCGCGGCGGGCATGTGCTTATTGTCGAAGCGGAAGGCGTCCAGATTCAGAGCTGCCGAACGCAAACTCCTGCGCGCGGCATTGGAGATGCTCGGTGCGGCGGCGAGAACGATTCCACCCCCGGGCGGACCGGCCGGACCGAAGCTGAAGCGCTTCGGGTCGATGATACCATCCTCGATGGCACGCCGCAGATCACTCTCTCTCACGATGGCCAGGTCGTAGCCCCCGTGGGCCAGGGCGCAGAGCGCCTCCTCGTGATCGTAGACGTCATGGCCGCTCGCTACCTCGGAGAAGCCGGAGTCCAAGGGATGGCCGTGATCCGCCAGGTATTTGCTCGCGCCCTTGCCACCCATCCACGACCAGGAGTCCCCCAGGATCAACCGTGGCTTGGCAAGCTCGAACCAACGCTTGCCCTGAGGGAATACCAGATAGGGCCGCTCGTAGGCTGCATCCAGGCCCGGGCCTTTGGCGCGCGCGAGGATTTCAAAGCCCGTCGAATCCGCGAGGAGGGTAGCCGGCAGCAGGAAGAGCCGCGCCTTGGAGAGTTCCCCGGGCAGCTCGGAGGCCGTGACCACCTTGGGCACCACGCTACGCCTCAGCTGTTGCGAGAGGTATTCGCAGAGCGGCTTCACCGCGCGTAGGGTGCGCGTTCGCCCTCCACCTTCCAGCACAGTGAGTTGCACCGATCCCGGCAGCTGAGGATCGTGCCAGGGCAAGAAAGTACTGAGCGCCGCAATTACCACGAGTCCGAAAATGACCCAAGTTCCCACTTCGCCGACTCGCTTCATTGCTTGCCGTTCCCCCCATCGACGATTACCTGGAAACTGGGAGGGTCGACCGTGGTGGAGATGACTCCATCGGGTACTTTGACCTTGGGTTCGATCTGATACACTCCACCTTTCGCTTCTTCGAAGTGCACTACGACACTGAGGTCCTTCTGGGTGATCGCGGCGAGAAGGTGCGCCGGGCCCTTCAGCCGAAGCTTGGCGGTTCGCGGCTGCACGTATACGCGTGAGGTGTCCACCTGGTCGCTCACCACGCCAATGGGCACGTTGATGAAGCTACGGTCGATGATCTCGTCGATGGCGACGGAGACGTCGGCTTCCACCGGTAGGAGCACGAGGTCGGCATCGGGGCTGACCAAACGTACGGTTTCACGGAATGAGCGGCGCCGCTTGGAAATCTTGAGCGGCTGTGTATTGACGTGATCGAGCGAAGCCACCAAGGGAGCCGCACCTTCCACTTTCACTTGTGGTGGGGTCGCTTCCGGCTTCCCGGCCAGAATCAATCCCTCGTCCAGCTTACCGGACAAAACGACTCGAACCGGAACCGAGGCTTGCGCCTTGGGATAGATCCTGAGGTGCAGCGCGGTGGGGCTCTCGACCGAGAGCGGCGTGCCCCCGTCGACCACCTCCCGCACCGAGATGTCGTGGTGAAATTCGCCAACGCTCACCGAGGAGAGATCGACCTCCACCTTGCCCCGGCCCTTGTTCAGAAGATCGTGGAGCAGACGTTCCAATTTCGATTCTCGGAGCCTTACCCAGATCACTTCTGGCGCCTTGGAGGCCCGAATCGCCAAACTGTCCGGCAAACCGGTAAGTTCCAGAGGCAATTCCACGACCTTCTCCACGTCCTGCTGGGCCGCGGCCTGCGCCCAAAGCACGAGGGCAAGGAGCACGCAAACGATTTTGACACTGAGGTTACGGGTCATGTCTGCATGACCTCAACGCGAAGTACGGTCTATCAAGGGAGAATCAAGTCCTGTCCCACCCGGAGGCTACTCGTTTTGAGATGGTTGAGTTCCCGAATCGTCACGACGCTCGTGTCGTACACACGTGCGAGATCCCAGAGGGTGTCGCCGCGGCGAACTTTGTGAGTCCGCTGTCTCACGATCTGAGGCTGTCCCTTTTCCCCGTAACGCTCGCAGTACGCGATGACCGCGCTGGTGATCGCTTTCGCAATTTCCACTTGAGTGCTGCGACGTCTCAGGTGCCTCGCCTCGGCCTTGTTGCTCAAATACCCGACCTCGACCAAAATCGAGGGCATGGAGAGGGTACGCAGGACCGCAAAGCGCGCCTGTTTGATGAAACGGGTGTCCATGCTGGAAACTCCTCCGAGATGCTCCAGCGTAAGCTCCGCGAACTGACCACTCCGGCGCAGAATTCCCGAGGACTGCAGGTCCATGAGGATCGACATCATGGTGTCGTCCACCTGATCTGTGGCGCCCATCCCCACCATGTGCGCGGCGTTCTCGCGGTTCGCCAACTCAGCGGCGGCCTGGTCGGTCGCTCCGCGGGGTGAGAGAAAATAAATCTCCACTCCGTGCGCCCGTGAGGAACGGGCACTGTTGGCGTGGATGCTCAAGAACAAGTCCCCCTGATGCCGTCGCGCGATCTGCACCCGTCCGTGAAGGTCGACGAAGCGATCGTCGCTGCGGGTCAGGATGACCTTGAAGTTGGTCCGCGCGCGCAGCTCCTCGGCCATGTACTTCGCGATGTTCAGGACCAGGTCCTTTTCGCGGATCACTCCACAGCCGCGCGTACCAGGGTCCTTTCCACCGTGACCGGGGTCGATGACGATCACATAGGGATGACCCTCTCCCGGTGCATGCAGGGTCGGTGAACTCGCACGGCTCGCCTCGGCCTGCTTGCCAGAAGGGCTCGAGTCCTCAGAAGCGCCCCTGTCCGTGCTCGCAAGTTGCGCCACCTGCGGTTCGGAGCTGTCACTCACGTCGACTACCACGCGCGGAGGTTGCGAGCCCGAGGCGGCCAAGCTGAAGTGGGAATAGGGCAGTTGACTCTCGAGATCGAGGACAACCTGAAGGCGATTGCGAAGATCGTTGAAGCGCACTCTCTTTACCCGCCGCTGATCCAGCTCTACCGCGCTCATGTTGAGCTTCGCGGAATGCGGAAATTCCAGCACGATCCGTTCGGGATTGTGCACGCGTCGGATGCGATACTGGCTCACCTGACTCAGGTCGAGCACGATCCGCGTACGCTCGTCCGAGCTGGAATGGCGTACACGCAAGAGCTGCGCGGCCGACGCATCCAGCGTGACGCACACGCTCCAAATGAGAGCGAGCGAGACGAGAAAGAGCTTCTTGATCATGTGTTGCACGGAGGATGGCTGAATCCTCTCGGCGGCAGCCTAGATAGCCGATGCGAGCCTGTCAATGTCGGGACGCGCTAAGAAGTCAATTCCAGAACTATTTCGGTGGCTTCGGCTCAGTCGCGGATGATGAAGAGGAAGGGATTCTCGGTCTTGCCGTTCTGCACCACTTCGTAGTGGACGTGCGGTCCAGTGCTACGACCGGTATTTCCCACGTAACCAATGAGATCGCCGCGATGGACGTGCTGCCCCTTGTGCACTGTGAAACCGTTCAGATGACCGTAGCGTGTGTGCACACCGCTCCCGTGGTCCAGCTCCACCATCTTCCCCATACGGCCACGCCGCGAAGCGCGCACCACCACTCCGTCCGCGGTTGCGTGGACCGGAGTGCCAATGGGGGCCGAAAAGTCCACGCCGTTGTGGAAGGCAGGTCGTCCGGTGAAGGGATCAATGCGCCTGCCGTAGCGGCTGGACAGATAGCCGCGCTGCAGAGGACGAATACTGGGAGTGGCCTCGCGCGCGAGTTGATCATCCTGGAGGACGCGGAGTACCTGCTGGTAGCTCTCCTCCTGGAAACGGGCCTGCCGAAGCAGTTTGTCGAGCTGGTCGGAGACCTCGCTCAGACGTTCCCGGCTCAGGGGCGTCAGGCTTTCCACGGAGGGATCCGGTGTCGGCTCCGGCCCCCCCACTCCCATTTGGATGACCGTCTTGTCCAGAGTGCCCAGTCCGGCCAGGAGGTTGGCTCGCTCCAGGAGCTCGAAATTGCGATTCATCTGAGCTTCGTAGTCGGCCGACTTTTCCTGCAGTTGGGTGATCTTGGTCTGCAGCGCCCTGATTTCGCGGCCGCGACGTCCCTCGTCGTGCATGGCGATGCCCTGGCGCGCGAATCCGACGGTCATCACCCCAACCATCAGGAAGAGGAGTAGGAGAGCCGCGGCCAGAGCGCTCACTAAGCGCTTGCTGAGCCGCACCGTGCGCACTCCACCTTCCCCGCTCGGGACGTAGAGGAATGTCCAATGGGAGTTTTTCATCGTTTCGTGATTGGAGCTCTGTTGGCGGTCGTTCGCGGTTTGGGTTCGTGCGGGGCCTGATCCGAAGAGCCGCGCTACGTTACGCAGGCCCTCGCGGCTTGTCAAGCCGGCCCCACCGGTCCAACGCGGATCAGCAAAAGATGTTCCAAGAAATTCCGCCCCACTCCCGGCGCTGGCCGGAGGCGCCCAATCGCGCCCCTCAGCCCTCGTCGTAGTGCATTCGCAGAACCTCGCATTCTTGGTCGGCTTCGCGCAGACGTCGCAGAGCACGCTCCTTGAGCTGGCGGATTCGCTCACGGGTGAGATTCATCCGCTGGCCAATCTCTTCTAAGGTCAATGAACGTACCTCATTCATGCCGTAATAGAGCTGGAGAATCTCCGCTTCTCGCTGGGGAAGACCGGTGAGGGCCTTCTCGATGTCGTCGCGGCGGCTCCGCTCCAGAAGGGGCACCTCCGCGCCTCTCTCGGGGCGATCGGCCAGGGTCTCGACGTAGCTCCGGCCATCCTCGTCCGAAAGAAGATCATCGAGATACGCCTCGGATTGACCCACGCAGAGCGCCTCGCGGACTTCGGGCTCGCTATAGCCGCAATCGGCCGCGATCTCGTCGGGCCGCGGATCGCGGCCGAGAACCTGCTGCAGACGTCCCTGCGACTTGGTGACGCGGTGCAGAACCGCGGTGCGATTCTGGGGCAGGCGAACTACCCGAGATTGGTCCGAGAGCGCCTGCAGGATGGACTGGCGGATCCACCACACTGCGTAGGAGATGAACTTGAAGCCCCGCTTCTCGTCGAAGCGATGCGCCGCCTTCATCAGGCCCAGATTGCCCTCGTTGATAAGGTCCTGCAGTGAGAGACCCTGATTCATGTATTGCTTGGCCACGGTGACCACGAATCGGAGATTCGCGCGCACCATCTCGTGCGCGGCCTCCTCGTCACCGTCGTGAATCCTGCGAGCCAGACGAATTTCGTCGTCCTTGGTAAGAAGCGGATAGCGTCCGATCTCTCGCAGGTATTGTTCGAGACTGCGTTCGTTCCTTCCTCCACCTCGTGCGCGATGGCGGATCATGACAAGGTTCCTGACCTGGGGTACGGATCTCAGCGACCGGCTCGCTGATCGGTTGACTTCACCCCCTCCTTCGACATGGACGGTGGCAAGCCCGCCCTACCGCGTGCGCTCTGATCGGCGAGATAGAGCGCAGCGGAAATTCACGATCAAGGTTGCTCCGGAGCCTTTTTTGGCGAGGGCTTCGGATCGATTTCGAGATAACTGTTCATGTCGCCACGGCGCACCAGAAGTCGTATGGGATTCCCATCCTTCGCTCCCTGGCGCGCCTGCAACTGGATCTGAAAGACTGCGTAGGAATCGTCGTTGCCCTCCAGCGGCACTCCGTCGAATTCCACGATCAGATCTCCCGGACGAAGTCTCGCCCGGTCGGCGGGACTGTTCTTCCACACTCGCACCACCACGATGCCTTCCTCGTCCGAAAGATCGAACTCCTCTTTGAGGGTCTGCACCTGCGGATCAGGGCTATCCAGGGGCGCCGCGGTGAATCCGAGCCAGGGCTCGGATTCGCTTGGATTGCCGTTCGCATCGTGGGAGGCGAGCGCCGCCGCTTCGTCGTATTCGTCCAGCACCACATCGAAGTCGAGCGGTTTGCCGTCGCGCATGACGCGCAGGTGAGCCTTCGACCCCACTTCGGATTCCGCGACGCGGAAACGCAGGGCCGGGATGTGCTCCACGGGTTCGCCGTTGTACTCAGTGAGAACGTCTCCCGCCTTCAGCCCCGCGCGCGCGCTCGGGGTGTCGGGAAGGACCTCGGTGATCACCACTCCCTGATCCTCCGGGATCGTCTGGCCCTGTTGGCGCAGGTTCTCGATCTCCGCCATGGTAATGCCGAGATAGCCGCGCCGTACGCGACCGAACTCACGGATCTGCTGATAGACGTAGCTGGTAAGGCGCGCGGGAATCGCGAAACCGATGCCCTGACCGGCCCGGTTGATGGCGGTGTTCACTCCGATCACGTCGCCGCTGATGTCCACCAAGGGCCCACCACTGTTGCCGGGATTGATCGCCGCATCGGTCTGCAGAAAGTTCTGGTAGCGCAGCATGTCCGCGCCCTGGATGGCCAGGTTGGCGCGACCCTTGGCGCTGATGACGCCGACGGTCAGGCTGCCTTCCAGCTCTCCCAGTGGATTCCCAATGGCGATGGCCCAATCACCCACGCGGATTCCGTCGCTGTCACCGAAGCGCAGATAGTGGAGCTCGTGACCGGGCTCGACCTTGATGACCGCCAGGTCCGTGGCAGGGTCCGCCCCGACCACTTTGGCCGTCAGGGGTTCGCTCACTCCGGCCAACTTGACGTGAATGTTGTCGGCGTTCTCGATGACGTGGTTGTTGGTGACGATGTATCCGTCGGATGAGACCACGAAACCCGAACCGGCACCGGGTACGTCGAAGTCCGGATGATGGAAATCGCGCCCCTTGGGGAAGAACTCGCGGAACATCTCGCGCAAACTGCTATCGCTACTGGAGCTGTGCACGGTTCGAATGGCAACGACTGCAGGAGTCACGCGCTCGGCCACCTTGACGAAGGGCGAGTGCGGGGTTTGGGTCGCGGGAACTCCGCCCCCTTCCGCAGCAGTGGCAAGCTTGGTCGAGAAAAAGAGGGAACTCGCGCACAGTACGAGACTACAAGTGAGCAGCACAGCCAGACCCGCAAGTAACTCAAGCCGCTTGCGCGGAGAGGTCGGGGTATGTGAAAACTTGGCGTATTCAGTTTGCATCGAGCACGACCATCCTACTACTGCTCAACCTCTGACCTCGGCCTGATCCCAAGCCCGGGGGCAAATGCAGCTCGGATCGATCGTCCAGTGGAACGGAGGAGGTTGGGAGCCTCCTGGCAAGCCCGTTCTAGTTCCAGAATAGCAGCAAGCGCCGGCACGGTCAATCTGGACGATCGGTCGCCTCCGCTTCGGCAGCGCCCTCCTCGGCCTGCTCGGCGCTCCGCTCCGTGGTCTCCTCGGCGCCTTCGGCGGCGGGCTTCGACTTGGACTCCCGCAGCTCCTGCATCTCCTCCTCGGCCTGATGCAGCTCCTCCTGATGGCGTGCAATCCGGCCCATTTCGGCCCTCACGGTGGCATCCGTGCTCAGAACCGCGTTTTCGTCCTCGCTCATCAGGCGGTGCACCAGGCGCCCCAGACGCGCGTAATCCCGTTCGAGATCGCGTGCGATTCCATGGCGGTCGTAGGCCCTCATTCCCAGGCGAGCCAGTCGATCGGTGCCCTGAGCCGCCTCCTGGAACCAATTCCCCATGCTATGCTTGACGTCTTCCCACGAGTTCATGGCATTCTCCTTCCCGCCCGCGGTTGCCCGCACCCGGGGCTTCGTCTAACCTGCGTTCACGCCGGCGGGGACGTGGACCAGGAATCTCATAATGACAGAAACCGTCTATTTTGCCAGTGACACGCACTTCGGAGCCATGGCCGCATCGCGCGAACGAGCCCGAATCCAGCGCTTTCTCAACTGGTTGCAGAGTTTGGAGGATGGCTCCGAGCTCATCCTCCTGGGGGATATTTTCGACTTCTGGCTGGACTATCCCACCTTCATGCCCAAGACGCACCTGGAGATTCTCTATGGGCTCAGAAAGCTGCAAGACCGCGGCGGGCAGATCTCTTTCGTGGGGGGAAACCACGACGTTTGGTGCGCGAATTTTCTGCGCGAGGAGCTGGACATCCCCACGCTCGCCAGCGGTACCGTCATCGAGCGGCAGGGAAGCAAGCTACGGCTGGATCACGGCGACGGCATCCTGAGCGGCGACATCTTCTACCGGGGCTTTCGGGCGGCGGTGCGCAATCCCTTCCTAGTGTTCCTCGCCAAGTCCCTCCATCCGGAGATCTTGAACTGGCTGGCCAACCAGATTTCCCATGCCTCGCGCAAGAAAGGCAGGAGTTATGGCAAGGCCTTGGACGGGGCCATTCGGCGCTACGGCGAGCAGCACGATCACTCGGACGTCGACTACCTGGTGATCGGACACATCCATCACCCCTGCAACGAGAGCTTCGATTCCTGGCGTCTGGTCTGTCTGGGAGATTGGGTGCAGCACCACACCTACGGGCGATTGCGGAATGGAAAACTCGAGGTTCTCACGGCCGAAGAACCCTCCAGCGAGGCCGTGGGCGCCTGAGTGCGAATCAGGGCAGGAAGGCGAAGGACAGCGAGATGCGGTGGTCGTCCGAGAGATCGTTGCCGCTGTCCATGTAGGCGTAATCCACGCTCAAGCTTCCCGCGTGATAGCCCAGGCCCGCCGTGAGTCCGTAGGAATCGTAGTTGATGCGATAGCCGGCTCGCAGCGCGAAGCTCGAGTGGAGCCTCATCTCGCCTCCCACGTGAATACGTCCATTGCCGTCATTGGGCAGCACGAGGTCGGTGGCCAGAGTGAGGTTTTCCGCCATCCCCTCCCCCTCGGTGTGCGGGGTGTAGCTCGCGCCCAGACGGGTGGTGAGGGGCAGATCGTAGGGTTCTTCCTTCAGGGTCATCTGTCCGCCGAGATTGGCGACGGCCGCGGCCAGGGTCAGACCGGGGATCTTGCTGCGGTGGCTGATCCCCAGATCCAGGGCCAGGCCCGCGGCGCTGTAGGCATCGATGCGCTCGTACAGGAACTTCCCTACCAGGCCCAGCGAGAAATCCTTGAATTGGTAGGCGTAGCCCAGGCCCACCGCGAGTTGGTAGGGCTGGAACTCTCCCTGGTACACGCCGATTCGATCCAGAGTGGTGCGTGGGATGGACTCACTATAGAAGCCACTGAAGATGAGACCGATGGCGCCTTTGGGGAGGCGATGACTCACAGCCGCAGCCTCCTGCCGGAAGAGGCTGAAATGTTCAACGTGCTGCAGGGTGAGGTTCGTTCCCTCAGCGAGCACGAGGTTGGCAGGGTTGTAGTACATGGCCGTCGCGCCGGTCGACTCGGCAACGCCCACGTCCCCCATCGCGCCGTTGCGGGCCCCGATACCGAACCTGAGGGAGAGAAATCCCGCGTCCCCGGGATTTCCCGCCCAGGCAGAGGGCGCGATCGCCAGGAAGACGAAAAGCGTCGCGATGGCGAAACAGGATGATTTGCGCATGAGGCTCCCCCAGGGATTCGAATCGCGCCCGCGGCGCGGATTGGAGAATTGAGTATACAGCTCCCACAGAGACCTTGGCAAAGACCAGCGTCTCATCGAACGATAGCAAAGGGTTTGAAGGCGACGCTGCCTTCGGTTTCCACCTTCGCCACATAGAGCCCGGCGACCAGACCATTCAGAGGGATCTCGAACTCCAATTGACCCGGCCCCTCGCCGCGGACTGTGCCCGTCTGGCGCACCACCTGTCCTTGCAAGTCGAAGACGGTCGAGCGCACCTGAGCCGAGCGGTGCAGCTGAATTCGCACATGCACGCTGGGACCGTCCGCCGGGTTGGGGTAAAGAACGAGGTCCTCGTCGGCGAAGGCCTCGCCTCCGCCAGGAATGGCACTCCCGCTCGAGTCGAGCGCTTGGTGTCCGGTTCCCCAGGCATCCGCCCCACCCTGGTTCCAGGGCGCAAAGCGCGTGCTGGGAATCGACAGACCATAGACGCGGATCTCCCCCACGCGATGGGTGAGTGGCAAGCGCTCCTCGAAGTCCGTTCCCGTGAGAGCGTCGAAGCCCGAGGCCAGGACGAGTTCGAGCTGCCCGTCTCCGTCGAGATCCGCCACTGCGGGCGAGCCGCAGGGTTCGCCGGGACCCTGGATGGGCCATCCTGGCAGACTCTCAGATTCCAGATTCACCGCGTGGACCCGTCCCACCCGATCGTGCCACAGCGCTTCCACTCTTCCGTCCCCGTCGAGATCCACGAGCAGCGGAGCGGCGGGAACGCTGCCCTCGATCGCTGCCGTGGAATAGCCGGGCTGGTAGGGGCCGCCGGTGAGCTGCGCGAGATTTCGGTCCAGAAGCCACAGTTCATCGCCCGCCACCACGGCCAACACGGGGTCGCCGTTCTCGCGCGCTGGCCCACCCACCAGGGCCGACCAAGGCGTGGGAAGGGTGCGGCCGTGGGCGGTCAGCGGGGTGCGAGGAACTCCCATGGTGTCGATCAAGGCCAAGCCCAGCCACATGTCACCCCGGAAGCGGTAGCTCAAGAGCTCCGCCGGTGTCTCCAGAACCAGTGGGACCGGCGGCGTGAGCGCCGCTTTGGCGAGCTTTGCGGGCCCGCGCAGGAGAATGCGGCCCGCGCGATTCTCAGGGATTCCCCCACCGACCGCGAGATAGAGTACTCCGGTGCCGCCATCGATCAGCACGCCGCGGCGCGCGGCTCCGTCGCAACGATCGGGGGAGATGCTGACGCTGGGTGCCGCCGTGCCGTCCCACTGCACGAGACTCGCGCCCACCGGATCCCCCTCCTGCAAGCCGCGGAAGATCATGACCAGATCGGCCTGTGACCGGGGTATGGCGTCGGCGAGAGTGCCGCTATGGGGAGCCAAGATGCAGGGGTGCGAGAGCTGCGTCGGCGCTCCATCCACCTGGGGTGCGGCCAAAAACAGCCCAAAGGTCGCCGGATTCCCATCGCCATCGCGCAGCTCGTTCCCCTGCGGGTCGAAAGCGAAGACCCCTTCTGCTGCGCTGAGGAAGATCTCCGGAGTACCATCGCCGTCGAGATCGCCGACGACGGGGGCGCCCAGCCAGTTCGGCGGACCATCAGCTCCGGTAGCGCGCGCGAGCACGGCGGGATTGTTGGGATCGGCTCCGGCTGACCAGGGTGAGAGATCGCCATGCAAGACCAACAGCGCGCCCTCATCGCCCGCCAGGAGGATCTCGGGTACTCCGTCGCCATCCAGGTCCGCGAGTCGCACATCGTCCAGCGGCCCATCCGCCGCAAGCTTGCGCTGCGCCTGAAGGGTGACGCCGGCCGCCTGCAGCTCAGGAGCGAAAGCGAGATCGAAGCCGAGTCGATCCCGATACAGAAAGCGGTTGGCATAGGGACAGTCGGGACCCGGATTGCACGCTTCGATCCCCAGCTGCACGCTGTCGATTCCGCTGATGGAGAACCCGATCGAGGCGCCATCATAGCTCAAACTGCTGGGCAAGGTGTCATCCGCGAAGCGCGTGCCGAAGAGTTGGTCTCCGATGAGCACACCCTCTCCGCGGAAGCAGTCGCGATCCCATCCCAAGAGGAAACGCGAGGCCTTGAGGGTATCGAGATCCTGGACACCGTCCGCTTCTTCGAGGTCGACGCCCTTGCGCTTGGGATCGGCATTGATCGTGTTCGATCCGGCGTTCAACGACTCCTGGATGACGCGCTCGTCGATGTGCCACACGTAGAGGCCGTTGCCGCGCCCCGGCCCGCGCAGTGAGCCATCCGAGTCGTTCACGGGGAATTCGCTCATGAAGAAATCCCACTCCGCCCCAAGCGTGCTCTCCCAGGTGTCAGTCGCGGGGTCGAAGGTCGATGTGGGCTCTCCGTCTCCACTACTGCTGTCCGCGTCGTAAAAATCCGGCACCCGGTTCCCGTTGAGGTCGTCGAAGCTGAAAGTGAAAGTCCCGTCAGGATCCTGAAGACGGTATTCCAGCAGGAAGTACTCGCGGTCGGTGATGGGAACTTTGACCAGGAGGGTGTCCCCCACTCCCGTCTCGATGGGCGGCAACTCGACCCGCGTGTCGGAATCGATCGTCACGGCATCCACCCAGCCCATGAGCATGCGATTCATGGCACATGGCTCGGCGGGAACGATGCCGAGTCCGGTGAAAAGCCCGTAACCCATCAGGCCGTAGTTCCCGATCCCCTGACTGTCGGGACGTCCTTCTGGAGTGAAGTCCGCCAGACTGAGCATTCCCAATCGCAGCCCCACCTCAAAGCAGTAGACGCCTCGCATTCCGAAAAAACCATTGAGGCCGAGCGAGGCCACCGCGTCTTGCGTCTCGGTTTCAGGCAGAATGAGGACGTGACGGATCAGAACTCCATCCTGCGTGCTGATCCCCGGCTCGGTGAGAACGGTGTCCGCCATGGCCTGCTCGAAATCGCGGCGATCCAGGTAGTTCGAAAATAGCTGCTGAGGGCTGTCGTTGTTGATGTCGGTCTCTCGTCCGGCGCCGGCGTGGATGAGGACCAGCGTATCGAAGTCGTTGAAGTCCACTTCGGGGTCGATGGCCTCCACCACCTGCTTGGCCATCTCCACCAGACGATCGTTGTCCTCGCGGTCCGCGCCGTAGTAGCCCATGGACTCGGGTAGATTCACCAGAGTCGACAGTGCCTGCCACTGCAGAGTGAACTTGCCGCGCGAGACGGTGCTGAAGTAGTCCGCGGTCTTGCGCATCTGCAGGTCGAAGTAAGTGGAATCGTGCGCGGCGAATTCGTAGATCGGATTGCCCTGCTGGTCGGTGATCGCCCGGCCCAGATCGTCGTAGAGGAAGTTGCCCTCTCTGGCGGGAGTTGGCCAAGCGGCGAACTGCGTACGGTCGCGACCCCAGAGCAAACTGTCGGCGAAGTCACACCCCACGACCAGCATCCGCAGAGTGTCGGGAGCCTTGTGCGAGCGCAGCGCTTCCATCTGGCTCGCCTTGGCTCCACTGACCCGCATTCGGGCCGACGAGCGCGCCAGCAACTGACGCGTTGCATCCTTGGCGGAAAGAGCGCGGCTCTGAAACCAGGGCGCTGTTTCAGCGCTTCTCGCCGCACCGGCAAGGAGGTGGATTGATAAGAGGGTGCAAACCAGCAGGGCAGCCCAGGACCCACGGCTCGAGCTCATGCGCGTTCGTTCCTAGAGAGAGAATAAGGTAGCGGAGTATAAAAAGGAGACGGCGGTAGGGTCAACCGCCGCCCCTTTTCACCACATCCACCGCACGAAACCGTGGGAGAGGAGCGTCGGGTCCTGCATCGTCGCCCCTGATCGACAAATCCGGCCTTTGGCCCCTCTCCCAAGAGGGTCCCATGGAGTCCGCTGATTCCCCCCTCCCGCTTACGGCTGCCAACCATCAATGGGGAAGGAACTTGCGGCCCGCTCGCACCTTTCAGGCAGAGTGGGAATCCCTCACTTCAATCGTTCGCGAGTTGCTATTCGCGACCTCCTCTGCCTCTGGAATGGGAGCTCGAACCGGATCTGCCGGAGCGCGCAGGGGCGGACGGACGCGGAGCCGAGGAATTCCGCGGAGCCGGTGCCACTCGCCGACTCGAGGCGCCCTGCGAAGGTCTCCGCGGGGCTGCGGAGTACCCTTGCCTCGAGGAGGATTGAGAGGGCGCGCGACGCGCTTGCGCTCCTTGGCTCCGCGAACCGCCGGAACGCGGTGCCCGATACGAGGAAGCGTGAGGAGCCCCTTTCGAATCCCGGCTACCAGACCTTTGCCGGGTGTCCCTGGACTTCACACGGGGCGCTGCCTCGCGCCTCTTGGGTTGCGAATTGCGCGCTGGCGGAGAGACACGCTGTCTCTCTCCCTGCTGTTGAGGAGCGGAGGGCCTACGTAGGTTCCTGTCGCTACCCTGGCGCTGAGGCGCGCTTTGCTTCGGCGCGGGAGATACCCGCGTTGCGGGCGCGTTGCGTACGACCGGCCTGGTCCAGCGCCGACCATGACTCGTACCGGTGGCGCCTGACTCGCGCCCTCCACTCCGCTCGCGCACCGTTGGCGACACTGTGGTAGTTCCGCTGGGATTCAAGCTGCGCACGGTACGGGCCGGCCTTCCACGAGTGGGCCGTACTCCGGACCGTTCGCCGGTAGTCCGTGAGCTCGAGGGAACCAGCTTGCGATCGCCAGGCGCCCGCACCGGCATCTCGTTCCGCGTGAGCTGGTCGCGACTCACCCGCGAGGGATGCTTGGAATCCGTGGACCCGCGCCGCGCAATGCTGGGGGGAACGCGGGTGAGATCGCGTCCCCGCACCGGCGAGGGCTCGCGGCTATGACGGATGTCGTAGATCGGCCTCTGCTTCACCACTCCGCGGTCATACAAGGTTACGTAGTCCCCTCGATAGCGCGGGTGATTCCGCCAGCGATACACCGGATAGCTGCGCACATAGCAGTTCCAGCTGGGCCACGAGTAGTAGATCGGGTAGTAGCTGTAGTAGTACGGCCGGTAGAGCCAGCGGTCCCAGTAGTAGTACGGCGCGTCACAGTACAGAGGGTAGTAGCCGAAGCTCGCGTACCAGTGCGTGTACCAGCCCCAGTCGGCATAGATGTTCACCTGGGTGCAGGTACTCGTGTAGGGGGCGTACTTGGGATCGTTGCCCGTGTGACACTGCGTGCAAGTATAGCGCGGATACTCCACTTTCTGATCCACGTAGATGTGGGTCCAGTCGGTGACCAGCCAGTCCACGTCTTCATCGAGGCCCGTGATGGCGTAGTTGATGTCGTTCACCGCCAGGAACGGATCTCCCGACACCCGGTGCGCGTACTCGCCCGTCTCGTCCGGACCAAAGCGGAAGTCGATCGCCAGCTGACGCAAATCGAAGGGGTACTGACTGGCGATGGCCTCCACGTATTCCACTCCGCGAGACTGCGAAACCCACAACCCCTGATCGGAGGAGCGTCCGGGAATGGAGTAGGTATGCCCGCCGAACACGAAGCCGTCGTCATAGCGGCTCTGCGGCCAGAGGATCTCGGTGTAGCCGTCGGCATCGATGTAGTAGAGCACCACATAGGCGTCGTCGTTGGTGCGGAAGTACAACTGGAGCGCTTCGCCGCGCGCAAAAACCGCGTCGTCGTCCTTGTCGTGCCACACTCTGACCCGCAGCTCACGCGAAGCGTAGCGGACCTCGTCCGCCGAAGAGTCGCCGGCCGGCTGTTGATCCTCCAGCGAGAGAACCGTGGTCGGGGTGACCGTGGTAGCGACCGAACTCGAGGGCCAAGCCCCCAGAACGATCAGAGCAAGAAACAGGGGAAGTATGGTTTGAATCCGGGTGCTCATGACGAGCCCTCCTTCCCGGTGCCCCGCGGCGGTAGCGCCTCACGGGCCTGCTTGAGCTCGGGCAAGCCGTCTACCGGCTGGTAGCCCCACATCAAGCTAATCGTGCCGTTGTTCGGCGAGATGTTCACCACGTAAACCTTCGCGTAGTTGAGCTGCTCACCGTCTACAATCTCAAGAAAATAACTGTGTCCCTCGATCGCTTCCATCATCCCGGTCTGCGACCAGCCGAACTCGGGGGCATAGCTGGCCACGTCGAAATCGACGTTCCCGTAATCCTGCATCCTCACCCAGGGAATCTGAGCCGTGAAGACGGGAACGCCGCTCACGAAATCGAAGCTGAGATCGCTAAGAAGGTCGGCGGGATAGCGTCGCGTTTCCTCACTGAAATCGAAACCAGCGCGCGAGGAATCCATGCTGGCCGCGCTCAGGGTCACCGTGCCTTCCGGCCGCGGGGTGTCCACCACGTAGTCGGTAGAAAGCGCGCTCTCGTTGCCCGCATCATCGAAGGCGGTGATCGCGTAATAGTAGTCGAAACCGTTGTCGACGGTGTGATCCTCGAAGATCAGATAGGGTCGTCCACCGCTGGTGTCGGGATCATAACTGACCAAGTTGGGAATGTCCGGGTACGGCGTCCCCACCTCGAGTAGCTTCTCCCAGTGGATGGGGTTGCCGTTGCCATCGGCTTCGGTGGTCGAATAGACACGGTAGCCGGCCAGGTCCGGCTCGCGGTTAGCGTTCCAGATGACCCAGATCACCGAATCGCCGGTGATTGAGCTCACCCCATTGGGAATGGCCGGCGGTGTGACGTCCACGATCTCGTCGTTCTCGTCACAGCCGGCAGAGAGGAGAGTCAGAAACGCCAGCGAGAGGACGAGGAGCACACGGAAATCCCTCAAGGAAGTGCTCTTGGTCTGTGCTTCAAGTGCTGCGTTCATGGCTCTCTCCTTCAGCGGAAGGCCTCGTCCCCTCCCTTGTCCCCACCCTCTCTCTTCGCAGCCGCCATGCCACCGCCTGGCACGGGGGCTTCCGTGAGCGGAGCGTCTCTTCCAAGATATTGACTTCTAATGGCTTAGACTCGTAGATCCGGAAGATCTCAGAAATTAGAGCAGGCAGATTGGCTTCTCCGAGAAGCGGAAGTTGTCGCCATCCAGATATAAAAACGTCCCATGGAGGGGACACTGCCAAGCCCCTGCTCCACGGCATCCTCGACTTCCTCAGCGCTGGAAAAATGGCGTTGGAACGCACGAGAGCCGCCCCTGAGGGACGGCTCTCGCAACCATAAGAGCGTGAGTGGTGCACCAGATCCCCTTGAGCGGCCGCTCCAAGATCTCGCCAGTCCTGGATGCCGGGGGTGTCTCGTGCTGGATCTCTCCTTTTACCTCTCTCACTGCATCCCATGGGATGTTTCGGAGGACGGTGCGATAACGCTGTCTTCCTAGCTTCCGCCGAGATCCTCAGCCCGACCCCACCTCGTGCTGATGAATCGACGAACCGAATTGATGGAAAACAACCTCTTTCAGCCGGTTGACGGAGAGGAGCGTTCCCACCCCGTCCTCCGATAAACTCAGGCCCAGAAGGCCAACTGGACGACCGGACCACGTTTGCCTAGTGACTCCAGCCGCACATACCCATTGCACCCTCCATGCCATGGGGACGGCGTCCGGATAGAAAGTGTATCTTGTTATAAATCAGTAAGTTATAAACGGAAGTCCGCACCCTTGCCGGGGAGATTTTCGCGTCCGGATCCAGTTAGAAAGTTCCTTGATAGGCGCGGAAGGGGGAATTTTCGTAAGTACCAAAAAACAGAGAACTTATTCGCTATAAAAAGAATTGATGAAGAATGTCCGCACTAGTTAGGGAGTTTGAGACCATAGCGCTTGATCTTCTGCAGGATGGTGGGATAGCTGATCTTCAGCCTTCGGGCTGCCTCGCTGCGATTCCAAGCGCAGCTCTTCAGCGCTCGCTCCAGGAGGACTTTCTCGAACTGGGCGACCTCGCTCTTGAGCGGCTGAATCCGATCAAGCGCCTCCTCAGCGTCGACGGCTCCCTCGGGGTCATTTCCACCGCGGCAGAGGCTGGGCAGATGCCGGGCCTGCAGACGCTCGTCGCCGGCACTCAAGATGACCGCCCGCCGAATCACCTTCTCCAGCTCGCGGACGTTGCCCGGCCAAGAGTAGGCGCGCAAACCACTGGTAAAGGCGCGCGTCATCTGAGGGATCGGCCGCCCCAGTTCACTCGAGACGCGGTCGAGGTAGTGGCGGGCCAAGAGGAGGATGTCGTCGGCGCGCTCGCGGAGCGGCGGAACGTCGATGGGAAAATCCAGCAGGCGGTAGTACAGATCCTCCAGGAACAGGTCCTTGCGCACCATTTCTTTCAGATCGCGCATGCTCGCACTGAGTACGCGGACGTCCACGGTTTGACTCTCCCCACCACCCACCGGTCTCACTTCCTTGCTGTCCAAGAAGTGCAAGAGCTTCGCCTGCATGGGCAGGCTCATCTTGCCGATCTCGTCCAGGAAGAGGGTGCCTCCATCGGCGCTAGGAATGAGCCCCTTGCGAGTTCGATCCGCGCCGGTAAACGCACCCTTCACGTGGCCGAATAACTCGCTCTCGAGCAGGCTCTCGGGAATGGCGGCGCAGTTTAACGATACGAAGCGCTGGTTTCCGCGCGGGCTGAAGCGGTGCACCGCGTAGGCCAACAGACCCTTCCCGGTTCCGGTCTCGCCGGTGAAAAGCACGGAGTATGGAGTGGGAGCGACTTTCGCGCAGAGACGCAGGACCTCCACCATCGCATCGCTCTCGGTGATGATGTTCTCGAAGGCCTCTTCCAAGAGGAACGCGCGATTCCCGCTGTCGCTGCGCCCGCCACGCGCCAAATCGAAGATCGGGGCGCGCAGAAGTTCCACGTAGCTCGCCGCCACCGCCAGGGCCTCGTTGTTGAATCCGCGCGGAGCACCCTTGCGCGGCGCGGTGTCGAAGTAGATCAGAGCGCGCAAGGAACCGGAACTTCCCAAGGGCAGCGCCGCGGCGGCGCCGATCTCGCGAAGCTCTTCATCCTGAAGCACGTTCCACGTTTGGTCGGCTTGGGGATTCGTCCAGACCCTGGGGCCGGTTGCCTCGTCCAGGAGCGCGAAGACGTGACGCGCGATGGTAGCGGCGCGTCCCCGCGCCAGGTGGTGCGCCGACAGAATGCGAGGGGCCTCGCTTGCCTCCTGCACCGCCAGGAAGGCCCGATCAGCCTGTAGACGATCCGCGAGGGCCAGTAGCATGCTGCGCAGATTCCGCTCGGCATCCGGCTTTTCGGTATCCAGGAGTTCGGGAAGATCGGCCAGCGCCTGGTAGCTCGAGGAGATCGTTTCCGCGTCCTGCGAAAGTGCTTCCTCGATTTCCGCTCGCAGAGCCTGTACCTCGCCCATGAGACTTCCGTGATTCCCCGTGCAGGAGAGGCGCTCGAGTTCGTACAGAGCCAGCAGGGCTTCGTCGTATTCGCCCAAGTTCAGTTCCACGCGGGCAATATCCAGTTGCACCTGGCAGGGCGAATATTCCCCGTCCTCGTCGGGAATCTCGGACACCTCGCGCAGGCGTGTGCGCGCCAGAAGCAACGATTCGCGTTCGGGCTGAGCCATGTGCAGATGCACTAGATCCCTCAGGATTCGCCGCATCTGGACCGGCAAGCGAAACTCGCTGACCCGATTCAGTGCCGACTCCAAGGCGTCCCGGGAGGCCTGGTACTTTCCCCGCGAGGCCAGAGCCAATCCGATCACGCGCTCGAAGAAAGGCAGCTCGAAACGCTCGCCGCAGGCCTCGGCGATGCGAACCCCCTGGTTGGCCAGAGCAAGCGCAGCTCCCTCGTCTCCCCGGCGCAGGGCCAACTCGGCACGGCGCCGGAGAACTTCGGCCTGGATGTCACTGGCCGGGCCCATGCTCTCGGCCCGTTTCTCGGCCAGACGGTAATTGAGTTCAGCCTCTTCGAAGCGTTCCTGAGCGGCCATGAGGTCCCCCAAGAACTCGTCCGCGAGCGCGAGATCGCGGCCGGTCTGGCGACGCTCGGCCAGCACCCGGGCCTCCAGCAAATTCTGCTCGGCCTCCGAGTACCGCCCATCCTCGATGAGAATCTGTCCTTTGAGTAGTCTCAGCCGGGTGAGCCGGCTCTGATCGCCCAGATTGCGACCCAGCTCCAGCCCTCGTTCCACTTGAGCCATGGCCTCGGCTCGCCGTCCCATCTTCCGGTAGAGCACCGCCATGCTGTTGTGAAGCACTGCGAGCTCGTGGGAATGGCCGCGGTCGCGCACGATGGTCTCGGCTTTGGAGAAGAGCTGGAGTGCGCTGGACCAACGGCATTCGTTCTTGGCCAGAGTCGCCAGGTTGATCAGGGCTTGCGCCTGACCCAGCGGGAGATCCACGCGCCGGAAGGTCGCCAGGGCATCCTGAAAGAACTCGTCGGCCTTTTCGGTGCGTCCGAGGCGGGTGGCACAGTTCCCCAGAATCATCTGGGCGTTCCCCACCTCGCGGTGTTGGTCGCTCGTGGCGAGGTCCCGGAATCCCTCCATCGCTAGGGTCTGTGCCTTGCGGTACTTGCCCTGTCGGAAGTGGACGAGAGCCCTGCGGACTCTCAACACGGCGTGAGCCAGCGCAGCGCCATTGGGAAGCAGGTTTTCGGCTTGGTTCAGCTCACGGGAGGCGTCAGAGGGAAGTCCCTGTTGAAGCAAACAGTCGCCCAGCTTGCGGTGGAGCCGGGCCAGGGTCTCCGCCGGCACGCTCCCCGCCTCAGCGCCACTACGCAGCGCGGAACGGTAGTACTCCATGGCCGAAGAGTACGCCGCGCCGTCATAGTGCAAGTCACCCACTTGCTCCGTACGCAACAGAGTGGGGTTCTCAGCGCTGTTGCTTGGACTTGAGGAGGAGGGCCTGAAGCCCTCGTCTCCCTCTCGAAACTCCTGCATGGCATCCCTTGGGCGAGAAGGGTTCAACTAGAGATACCGCTTTGGGAAAAAAGCGAGCTTCCTCGACTTCGATTTGTGTCAGCGAGCCTCCACGATTCGAAGCGTGCTTCCTTGGATCCATTTCACGAGTCGCTGCCAGAGACTCTTCATCAACGAAGAATCGTCCGAGCTGGAACTCGTCGGAGCCCAGACTGACAGGTTTCCCCCCGTCAACTCATCGGGATCTCCATTTTGCGTGGTCGGAGTATCCTGGATGAAAATTCCACCATGGCTTCCGGTCGATCCCCCTGGGCTCGGCGCGGGGTTGTATACGCTGTTGTCGCAATCGACTCGCAACGAAATTTCCGCGGCAGCGGCCGGCATCACCATCCACGTCATCGTGCAGATCAAAAGAGCGATTCCAATCGTGAGGCGCTTGCTCTTGCTCATCATGGCCAAATCTCCTCAGGCAATCTTGCTCGGCTCAGGCGGTAAGGCCGCAGATTGCCTCCGGCAGACCTAAATCTGTGTTGTGGATCATACCACAAATCTAGGATACACAATACGTAGGAGCAACGCACGGGGTCAAGCGCCCCGGACCAGCTCATCAGCTTGAGGTCCTCAAGCCGTAGCGCTGGATCTTCTTGTACAAATTGCTGCGCTGCATTTGCAGTTCCTCGGCGGTTCGGCTCACGTTGTAGCCGAATTCCCGTAGCTTCCCCTGCAGGAAGATGGCCTCGCTGGCCGCCTTGAAATCGTTGAAAGTGGGGCTCGAGAAGACGTCCTCGTGCTCCCGCTTACTCCCACCCTCGCCGGCCAGGACGCTCAAGTCCTCCTCGTGAATCGTCTCGTCCGGCGCGACGATCGCCAACCGTTCCGCCAGATTTCTCAATTCACGGACATTCCCGCGCCAGGGCTGCCGTTTGAGCAGTGCCATGACCCCCCGATCGACTCCCTTGACCTTCTGCCCCATCTCCAGTGCGGCGCTCCGGAGGAAGTGAAGGAAGAGACTTTCGATGTCCTCAGGTCGTTCCCGCAAGGGGGGCAAGTGGATCTGGATGACGTTGAGGCGGTAAAAGAGGTCCTGCCGGAAGCCGGTGCTTTCATCGCTCAGCTCACGGTTCGTGGCCGAGATTACCCGCACGTCGACGTGGATGAGATCCTGTCCCCCGACTCTCTCGAAGGTGGAGGTTTCCAGAGCCCGCAAGACCTTGGCCTGTGCGGCCTGGCTCATGTCGCCGATCTCGTCCAGGAAGAGAGTCCCCTGGTCCGCTCGTTCGAACTTTCCCAGTCGCCGCCGTTCGGCCCCGGTGAACGCGCCCCTTTCGTGTCCGAAGAGCTCGCTCTCGATGAGGTCATCGGGAATCGCGGCGCAGTTCAGCTCCACGAAGGGGCCGCTGGCGCGCGCCGAGCGGGCGTGGATGGCACGGGCCAGAAGTTCTTTGCCGGTTCCGTTCTCCCCGGTGATGAGAACCCTCGCGGGTGTCGGGGCGACTTTCTCCAGCAACTCCTTCACGTGATGAATCGAAGGGCCGTCGCCGATGATCTCGCCGCCGCGGGCGGAGGATTCGGCAAGCTCCCGATTGGCTCGCTTCAGTCGCGAGTGCTCCTGGGCCTTCTGCACGCGGACCTTCAGAGCCTCACGCTTGAACGGCTTTTCCAGGAAGTCGTAGGCGCCCCGTCGGATGGCTTCCACTGCGTTCGCCACTGCCTCGTGCGCAGAGATCACCACCACCGGCACTTCGAGCCCCTCGTTCTGCATCACCTTCATGACTTCGAAGCCGTCCATGCCGGGCATCTTGACGTCCAGCAATAGGACTTCACAGACACCTTTGCGCAATTCCCGGAGAGCGTGCGGACCGTCCTCGGCTTCGGCCACTTCAAAACCGTCGTACTCCAGAACTTGCCGCACCATCGCGCGCAGTCCTGAATCGTCGTCCGCAATGAGGATTCGGCCCTTCTTGGAATCCACTGTCTCTCCCCACGCTCAGAGAAGAAAATCCTCGAGTTCCTGAGCTTGCGGACCGGCGGGGCCGCGAGCCGCGAGACTCGGGTTCTCGCTCAAGTTCAGCCAGCGCTGCAAGAAACTCTGCAACTCGAACTCAACCGTTCCAGCGCCGGCAGGCGCCCAGCGGTACACCCGCTGTCTGCCCTTGGTCTCCACGGCCAAGAGTCCGCAACGGCGGAGGATCCCCAGATGATGGGAGACCCGCGGTTGCGCAGCACCGAGTTGTCGGCAGATCTCAGAAACCGACGCCGGCTCCTCGGCCACGAAGCTCAAGATTCGCAGGCGGAGATCGTCGCCGACTGCGGAGAGCAGCGCTGCCAAAGCGGCCTCGCCGCGCGTCTTGGTTCCTTCTATACTCTTCTTGGCCATCTCGTTCCGCGCTTCTACTACGAGTTTCGTAGCAACTTGATCCCTAGTTCCACTCAGTGTCAAGTGATCGCGAGCCCAGAATGAACCCTCGCCTGCACGATCTCAGCCCCGAAGAACTCGAGGAACTCCTCGGCCGCTTGGGCGAGCCCTCCTATCGAGGCCGACAGCTCGCCCACGGTCTCTATAAGAGGAGAGTTCGATCGATCGAGGAGCTGAGCGATTTGCCGTTTAGCCTCAGAATGCGGTTGTCTGCCGAACATGGCTTCACGCAATTGCGCCAGGTGGGCCAGACTCCGGCCGCCGACGGGACGGTCAAGCACCTCTTCGAGCTCTGGGATCGCCAGCGCATCGAATCGGTGTCCATCGAAATGGAGAAGGGCCGCCGAACCTTCTGCCTCTCCAGCCAGGTGGGCTGCAAGATGGCGTGCCTCTTCTGCGCCACCGCCCGCATGGGCCTTAAAAGACAACTCAGCCCGGGTGAGATCGTGGCGCAGGTGCTCGCGCTCAGCCGAATCCATCCCACCCGTCGCCAGGCCAACCTGGTGTTCATGGGGATGGGAGAACCCCTCGACAACTTCGACAATCTGCAGAGCGCACTGAGAATCCTCTCGCACAGGAAGGCACTGGATATCGGCGCGCGACACATCACGATCTCCACCAGCGGTCCCCTGGAGGGAATGCGTCGGCTTCAGGAACTCGAGCGGCCGTATGGGCTCGCGTTGTCCCTGACCACCGCGTCCCCCGAAGGCCGGCGACGACTGATGCCGGTGGCGGGAAGCGAAGCCATCGAGGAGATCGTGGCACTGGCCGCCGCCCACGGACGCCGCACGGGGCGCAAGGTGACGCTCGAGTGCGTTCTGATTTCCGGCGAGAACGACAGCGAAGACGACGCACGGGCTCTCGCGGGGTTCGCCCGGAGTGGTCCCTTCAAGGTGAACCTGATTCCCCTCAACGAAATCGACGGCTTCTTTGGAAAGCGGCCGGCGGCAGATGGGGTGAAGCGCTTCGCGGATCGGCTGTGGCGTGCGGGGATCGTATGTACCGTTCGTGATAGTGCCGGGCGAGAAGTCGCTGCCGCATGCGGTCAGCTGGTGCAGAAAAGCAAGCGATCCGCCCCCTCCAGCTCGCGCGTCTAGGGCGAAAGTAGCGCCACCCAATTCTCGCAGAATCGGATCAGGAGTGAGTCTGCGCCGCGAGTTCTTTGGGAACCACGCGCCGGTGGAAGGAACCGAAGCGGCTGCCGATCACGCACCCATAACCCAAACTCAGGGCCAAGAACTTCAGAACGAGGTCCACGTTGCGCGCCAACGCCATTCCCTCTCCTCCCGGAGAGAAGATCAATGCGAAGACCACCAAGAAGATGGCCGGACCTTCCAGCACGATGAGACCCAGGAGGATGCTCTGCCAGCTGAGGGGCTCGCTGCCCGGGCGTAGCGCGCGGAGAATACGCTCACCTAGCAGACGGCAGGTGACGAAATAGGCCGCGAGCACCAGGGCCGCGAGGATCGCTCCGAGCAGTACCACCACCGGAATTCCGATGATGGTGAGCGCTAGAGTGAAGGAGAGAATCAGGAAGAGAAAAAGCGTGACGAGGAGCCAGACCATTCCCGAGGCGAAGGGCCGCACCAGCCCACCATGGCACTGCGCGCACATCAGGTCGAGGCGGTCGCCCATGAGCGCCAGGAGAATCAGGGCCAACAAGGTCATGATGAGAAGCCGCAGCGCGAGCATGACGATGTTCAAATAGGGTGCCGCCTCACGGACTCCCTGTACACCAGGGATCAGACGACCGAAGTCGATTTCCTGGCCCTTGATTTGGGCATCCCCCTCTCGCTGCACGTGGCCGCCGAAGCTCAGCGCATCCCCTTCGACGATTCCTGAATCGTCGATATTGAGGTTGCCCGCCACGGCCACCGCTTTCCCCAGCACCTTCCCCGAGACGGTGAGGGACCCCCCCACTACAACCACGTCCCCCTGCACCAGTTCGTCTTCGCTCACGTGAAAGTCGGATCCCATCTTGAAGACCGATCGTCCGATGACTTTCCACTGCTTTGGCCGCTTGTGCTTGCCCAGATTCCCGAACAGGATCCGCGGACCCTTTCCGTCTTGAGTGTAGTGCTGGAGATTCCGACCCAGCTCCTGCAGCATCGAATCCGACAACACCCGGCCCAGTTCCTGGTTAAAAGCCATCACTCCGGATTTGAGGTTTTCCTGAACCTCCGCGGGAATCTGGACGTCGATATACCCGCCACCCTCAGTGGCCAGACGAAAACGCTCCGCGCTGATCTCCAGCTGTACCTGTCCCAACTTCTGTCCCAGCTCCTGGCTGACCTCTCCGAGCTGACCCAGAAGTTCTCCGAGGTCCTTGTTGAAACTCGTCCAATCTCCTCGCTGCGCTGAATCGTGGATCTGTTGTTCGAGCTCATTGAGCTGGGGATCTCCCTCGTGCGCGAGGGAAGAGCTTTTGCGCCGCGCAGCTCGCAGCGCCGTGACTCTGGCCTCCAGCTGGCGGACCGCCTGGACCAGACTGTCGCGCTCCGCTTTTTCGTGGGTGCGGGAAAGCTGAGTGGAGGCTTCAAAGAGGAGACGATACAGCTCGGCGGCGCTCTGAAAAGTCTCGGCGGAGTCGGCCTCGGCCTGCACGCTCACGGTGAACTGCGTACTGTCGGTATCTGCATCGGCAGAGGTGGCCTGAGCACTGCCCCAAAACGACAAAACCAGGACCAGGCAAACGCCGAGCCCCAGCAGAGTCCCCGCGCGGGAAACTCCGGTTTCGAAATCAATGGGGATAAGAGGGCCGCTCCGTATGTGCCGGAGCACCAGTTCAAGCATGAGTCCCCTTGTCCCGGAGGCGACGGCGACCCAGGCTCATCAGCGCGTAGACCAAAGCTGCGAACGCGAGCCCCAAGACGAGCGTGACTACCGCCGACCCCCAAGTTCGGTTCCAATGAGCAACGAAACTTATCGACGAATGGCAAGCCGCGGCCAAGAAGGAGACCAGCCGCGAGAGCAATGGCACGTGCACCGTTTTCTCCGCCCAGAAATCGAGAGCATCACGCACCGCCAGCGCTCCCCCTCCCACCGCGCGCTGCAAGAAACTATGACTCACCAATAAGAACAGGGAGTACGCCACCGTGAGTGCGGCGACCCCGGACCGGAAGAGACCCAAACTCCTCACGAGGAATCCCGGCATCTTCGAACCCAGGATCAACACCGGGAGCGCGCGCCGGGGCGCGCCTGCGTATTTCGCGTAGGGCACGGCCTGCAGAACTCTAGCATCGAACTGCGGCGATGGCTCGTCGCGCGGGTCTTTCTCCAGTAGCTCGAAGAGACTGCGATATTCCGCTAGGGCACCCGCCAAGGCGGGATCTTTCTCGGCCTGAAGAAAGAGTCGCGTGGCGTCGCGACCCTGAAGATCTCCGTCAAGGTAGCGCTGGAGCAGCTGATCCACGTTTTCCTCGAGCCGCTGCGTGTCACTCATGATGACCTCCACTGCGATGCCTCGCCCAACTCTGTGTTTTCGTACTACATTGCTTCATGCAGTATTCATACCTCAAGGAAGGAGACGCGACGCCATGCGACGCTTGACGAGTTTCTCCTTCATCATGGCTCTCGCGCGATGGATCCGGGCCTTGACCGTACCCAACGGGAGTTCCAGCATCCCGGCAATCTCCTCGTAGCTGAGCTGCTCCTGATGCCGCAAAACGATGATCGCGCGATAGTGCGGCGGGAGTTCATCAGTCAGCTCTCGCAGCAACTTCCCTACTTCACGCTGGTGCAATTCTTCGTCGGGCGGCAGAGCTTCATCAGGGAGCTGCCGCTCGATCTCTTCGCCTCGATAGTGAACCGGCTCATCCAGACGCAGCAGCTTGACGCGATGCTTGCGAATGAAGTCGATGCACTGGTTCGCGGCGATCTTGAATACCCAGCTGCGAAACGCGTAGCGATCGTCGTAACGTTCGAGCATCGAGAACACTTTGATGAAAACATCCTGAGCCATGTCCTCGGCATCATCCCGGTTCTTCAACATGCGAAGACACAGGTTGAAGACCGGTGCCCGATAGCGTCGAAGCAGCTCGGCAAACGCGCTCTGCTCTCCACGCCGGGCCCGGGCGATCACCAGGCGATCCTTTTCCAAAGTGCCTACCCCCGCGGACGGCGTCCCTCGAAAGCCCACGCAGCCGCGCTGTCACAAGAGCTGCGGCGAGAGGAGCTTGGCCCGCCAAGTGGCACACCTCTCCGTACGCCGAAGCCCTCTGGCTTGTTTCACAGACGAACCCTCTGACTCGGCCCGCCCCACCAGAATCACGATAAACCAAAGGCGGTCAAGCGTTTGATCCTCATTTCGGCTCTGCTTGACGCGCCCCGATCAGAGGAATATCGTCACCCGCAGGCCGTGGGGAACCCTCACAAAGGCCCAAATTACGCCCGAACCGCAATTTCCGAGAGGCAGGCCATGAGCCAGATCGAACAAGTCCATGCGCGTCAAATCCTGGATAGCCGAGGCAATCCCACCGTCGAGGTCGACGTCTTGCTGGAGGACGGGGCGTTTGGTCGAGCCGCCGTCCCTTCCGGCGCTTCCACCGGGGAACACGAGGCCATCGAGCTCAGGGACGGAGACCCGAGCCTCTATCTGGGTAAGGGGGTGGAGCGAGCGGTTCACAACGTCAACGACGAGATCGCCGCCGAGCTCGAAGGCCTGGAGGCGAGCGATCAGATGTTGATCGACGGAGTCATGGTCGAACTGGACGGTACCCCCAACAAATCGCGGCTGGGAGCCAATGCTATCCTGGGGGTTTCTCTGGCCGTCTCCAAGGCCGCGGCGATGACGGCGGGCCTGCCATACTATCGCTACCTGGGCGGAGTCTCCGCGCGCACCCTCCCCGTGCCGATGATGAATGTCCTCAATGGTGGCAAGCACGCCGACAACGAGGTCGACATCCAGGAATTCATGATCATGCCTCTGGGGGCGGAGAGTTTCGGGCAGGCTCTCCGCTGGGGTGCGGAGACCTTCCATCATCTCAGAAGGGTTCTCAGTGAGAACGGCTATGCCACCTCAGTGGGCGACGAGGGCGGATTCGCCCCGCGGCTCAAGAGCAACGCGGAGGCGTTGGAGCACATCTTGCGCGCGATCGAAGCCGCGGGCTACCGGCCCGGTGAGGACATCGCCCTCGCTCTCGATCCCGCTGCCTCGTCCTTCTATCACGGCGGCCACTACGTTCTCGAAGCCGAAGGTGGGGAAAACTGGAACTCCTCGCAGTTGGTGGATTTCTACGAGAACTTGGTCGACAAGTACCCGATCGTCTCCATCGAGGACGGCCACGACGAGAACGACTGGGAGGGCTTCGCATTGATGAACGAACGCTTGGGTGATCGCATCCAGATCGTGGGCGACGACATCTTCGTCACCAACCCTCTGCGTCTCGAGCGCGGCATCGACGAAGACGTCGCCAACAGTATCCTCATCAAGCTGAACCAGATCGGTTCCCTCACCGAAACCCTGCAGGTCGTGGAAATGGCCAAGCAAGCCTCCTTCACCACGGTCATCTCGCACCGCAGCGGAGAAACCGAGGACGTCAGTCTGGCCCACCTCGCGGTGGCGACGAACGCGGGACAGATCAAGACGGGGTCGCTCTCGCGGAGCGAGCGCATCTGCAAGTACAACGAGCTGCTGCGCATCGAGGAGGAGCTGGGTGATCTGGCCATCTACCCCGGCGAGGGATGTTTCTACAACCTGGCGGGCGAGGAGGAAAAATGAGCGGATCTGGTCCGAATTCGCAAGACTCGGCCAGCTTCCTGCGCCGACTCCCCCAGAGCGAGCGCATGGGACGCAGCCTGCGCATCGCCCTCTGGACGGCCGGCGTGGGATTCGTGCTCTACGCGCTCCTGCTAGGAGAGGGCGGCTGGCTCAGAGTGGCCGGCTTGAATGCCGAAGTGAACGATCTGCAGAGCAAGCTCGCGACGCTGAAGACTCAGCAGGAAACGGTGAGGAGCGAACTCGACGATCTGGCCCGTCCGGGCAGCCTGACCTTGGAGAAAGTGGCGCGGGAACGCTATGGAATGCATCGAGACGACGAGAGAGTTTTGCATGTCCTGGGCGCCGGTGGTGAGAGTTTGGCCCCCAAAGCGCCGGCCCTGCACCCGCAGGAAGAAGCCCAGACGGCCGCGGAAGGCAAGCGAGAGCAATCTTGACACTCGGGGGATTCCTCGCTAGTTTGCCGCCCTGGAATTGGCGCGGGGTGGAGCAGTCTGGTAGCTCGTTGGGCTCATAACCCAAAGGTCACGGGTTCGAATCCCGTCCCCGCTACCATCAGGGGGCAGTCGTGAAAGCGGCTGCCCCTTCTTCTCTTGGATTCCCCCCTCGTCCTGCATACATTTTCCGCTGCCGCGGGGCAGATGGGGCCGAGGGGACCTTCCCCGGAACCTCGTGAATCACCTGCCGCGACAACATGACACGTGGTCGAAGGCGGCTTTTGCGCCAAGTGTCTCGCAAAGCCAGCCGTCCCGCATTAACCCATAGGGGAGTTCGAATATGGCTACGACGGTTGACGCCTTCATGGAAGGCGTTATCGCGAAGAATCCGGCCGAGAAGGAATTTCATCAGGCCGTCCACGAGGTAGTGGAATCTCTGTTGCCGGTTGTCGACCAACATCCCGAATATAAGAAGGCCAAGATCCTCGAGCGCATCGTCGAGCCCGAGCGCGTCCTCATGTTCCGGGTGCCCTGGACCGACGATAGCGGTGAAGTCCACATCAACCGCGGTTTCCGCGTCGAGTTCAACAGCGCTATCGGTCCTTACAAGGGTGGACTTCGTTTCCATCCCAGCGTGAATCTGGGAATCCTGAAGTTCTTGGGCTTCGAGCAGGTCTTCAAGAACAGCCTCACCACCCTGGCCATGGGCGGAGGCAAGGGTGGAAGCGATTTCGATCCCAAGGGCAAGAGTGACAACGAAGTCATGCGCTTCTGCCAGAGCTTCATGACCGAGCTCTCGCGCCACATCGGTCCGGATACCGACGTCCCCGCCGGAGACATCGGCGTGGGTGGACGCGAGATCGGTTTCCTCTTCGGTCAGTATCGCCGGATGAAGAACGCCTACCACGCTGGCGTGCTCACTGGTAAGGGTTTGAACTGGGGCGGCAGCCTCATTCGTCCCGAAGCCACCGGTTACGGCTGTGTGTACTTCGCGCAGGAGATGCTCGGCACGAAGAACGAGAGCTTCGAGGGCAAGCGCGTGCTCGTCTCCGGTTCGGGGAACGTCGCGCAATACGCCACCGAGAAGGTTCTGGAGCTGGGTGGAAAGGTCGTCACTCTGAGCGACAGCTCAGGCTTCATCTACGATCCCGAGGGGATCGACCGTGAGAAGCTCGACTTCGTGCTCGACCTCAAGAACGTGCGCCGCGGGCGCATCAAGGAGTACGCCTCCACCTTCAAGTCCGCGACCTACACCGAGGGCACGGGTGTCTGGAAGGTCGAGGGCCAGGTGGCTCTTCCCTGCGCCACGCAGAACGAGGTCTCGGGCGAAGACGCCAAGGCTCTGGTCAAGAACGGCTGCATCTGCGTCAGCGAGGGTGCGAACATGCCCTCGACCCCCGAGGCCATCGAGGCCTTCCAGGGGAGCAAGGTGCTCTACGGTCCGGGCAAAGCCGCCAACGCCGGTGGCGTCGCGGTCTCCGGCCTGGAGATGGCCCAGAACTCGGCCCGCATGCCCTGGGCGCGGGAAGAGGTCGATGGCAAGCTCCACGGCATCATGAAGGAGATCCATCGCAACTGCCGTGACACGGCCACGCAGTACTCTACCCCCGACAACTATGTCGATGGTGCCAACATCGCTGGCTTCCTGAAGGTCGCCAACGCCATGCTGGACCAGGGACTGATCTAGTCGGATTGAGTACATTGGGTTAGAGTGGATCGAGGGGTGCCCCCGGGCGCCCCTCGATTCGTTCCATCCTCGACGCACAAGAGACGGTATGCACGACCTTCTCCCCGGCGGCGGCCCGGCCAACATCCGAAACCTCACCGCCGCCTTCGACAGCCTCATGCCTCACCGCGTCCACGACATTCTCGTGGTCGCAAGCTCCTACGATGCCTTCATCCTGGAAGAGGGCGGACGCCTGACCGAACTCATCCTGAACGAGTACGTCAGTCTGAACCTCACCTACGCGCCGAGCATCACCCGCGCTTCTTCCGCGGAGGAGGCGCTCGAGTTTGTCGAGAAAAAACACTTCAACCTCGTCCTCAGCATGTTGTGGTCGGGCTCGGCCGAGGCCTTCGACTTCGGGCTGCGCATCAAACAGATCGATCCCCGGGTCCCGGTGATCATGCTCGCCTTCGATGCGCGAGAGGTGCGCCGTCTCCAGTTGGATCAATCGGCTCAAGGCTACGACGAGATCTTCACCTGGTCCGGTGACACGGGGCTTTTCCTGGCGATCATCAAGCTCTTCGAGGACCGCTGGAACGTCGACCACGACACCTCTGTCGCGAGCGTGCGTACCATTCTCCTCATCGAAGACTCCATTCGCTTCACTTCGCTCTATCTGCCGCTACTCTATACCGAGCTCATGAAGCAGACCCAGTCCTTGATGGACGAGGGGATCAATGTGACCCATCGCCTGCTCCGCATGCGTGCGCGCCCGAAGATCCTCTTGGCACGCGACTACGAGGAAGCGACCGGGCTCTACGAAAAGTACAAACGTTACATGCTGGGAGTGATCAGCGACGTACGCTTTCCCCGCAACGGCAAGGCGGATCCAGAGGCGGGGGTCGATTTCGTGCGCGCCATCCGCGCCGAAGATCCGACCCTGCCCGTGGTGCTTCAATCCAGCCAGGACAACGGACAGGAGCTGGCGGAGTCGGTCCACGGCCACTTCATCAACAAGCGTTCGCAGAGCCTGCTCACCGACCTGCAACAATTCATCGAGAAGAACTTCGGTTTCGGCGATTTCGTGTTCCGGCTTCCCGACGGCAGCGAGGTTTCCCGCGCCAACGATCTGCGCTCCCTGCAAGAGCAAATTGAGACGATCCCGGACGAATCTTTGGAGTATCACGCACGCCGCAACGATTTCTCGAACTGGCTGCGAGCGCGCACCGAGTTTGGCCTGGCCTCTCTCATTCGTCCCAGACGCGTGAGTGAGTTCGAGACCATGACAGACTTACGTCGCTATCTGGTCAAGACCTTCAACCAGCATCGTCTGGAAACCCAGCGCGGCGTGATCGCCGATTTCTCCCCGCGGCGTTTCGACGAGGACTCGAGCTTCGTGCGGATTGGGCATGGGTCGCTGGGCGGGAAAGGCCGTGGCCTCGCCTTCGCCAGCCACCTCATTCTGCATCAAGGCATGACGAGGGCCTTCCCCGGCGTCCGCATCGAGGTTCCGCCCACCGCAGTCATCGGTACGGATATTTTCGACGAGTTCATGTCACAGAACCAGCTCTTCGAGATCGCTTACACCTCGAAGGACGACCGCCGCATCACCAGGGCCTTCTTGGCAGCGCGTCTGCCCCGCGAGGCCCAGGACGACCTCGCCTCGTTTCTCTCGCAGGTGGACTATCCTTTGGCGGTTCGTTCTTCCAGCCTACTCGAGGACTCCCAGTTCCAGCCCTTCGCAGGTATCTACGACACCTACATGGTGCCAAACAACCACACGCATCCCACGGTCAGACTCGCCCAGCTCTGCAAGGCCATCAAACTGGTCTACGCGTCCACCTTCTCGAGTGCCAGCAAGCGCTACATGGAGAACACGCCCTACCGGGTGGAAGACGAGAAGATGGCGGTGATCCTGCAGCGTCTCGTGGGCTACCCGCACGGCGAGCGCTACTACCCGAATTTCTCGGGTGTCGCCCGCTCCCACAATTTCTATCCCATCGCACCGATGCAGCATGAGGACGGCCTCGCCGTGGTGGCGCTGGGACTCGGCCGTCAGGTGGTGAGTGGTGCGGACGCCCTAAGGTTCTCTCCGGCGTATCCGCGGCACATCCCCGAGTTCGGAAGTACTCAGGCCACCCTGCGCGCTTCGCAACGCCGATTCTATGCCCTGGATCTGGGGCGCACCCATCTGATGCCGACCATGATGGACGGCGAAAGCAATCTGCTCTGCCTGGGCCTGAAGGAGGCCGAGCAGGACAACACTCTTTTGCCGGTGTGCTCGAGCTACTCGCTCGAGAATGACGTCATCTACGACGGAATGCGTTCCGGCGCCACTCCCGTCATCACCTTCGCGCCCATTCTCAAGGCGGAGACCTTCCCTCTGGCGGCCATCCTGCGCAGCCTCCTCGATCTCGGCAAGCGCGAGATGGGTTCGCCGATCGAAATGGAATTTGCCGTCGACCTGAACTCCGATCCCGCGTGGTTCGGGTTCCTGCAAATCCGTCGACTGGTGGTGGGTGGAGAACCCGACGATGTCAGGCTCGATGATGCGACCGTAGAGAAATCAGTGCTGTACTGCGAAAAGGCACTCGGCAACGGGGTGGTCGACGGCATCCGCGATATCGTCTATGTCGATCCTACCAAGTTCGACAGCGCCCACACTGCGGAGATCGCCAGAAGCGTCGCCGAGATCAATGATGGTCTACGTCAGAATGGTCGCCCCTGCATCCTCATCGGTCCCGGACGCTGGGGATCGGCGGACCCCTGGCTGGGAATCCCGGTGAGCTGGGAGCAGATCTCACAGGCCCGGGTCATCGTCGAGGCGGGGATCGAGAACTTCCGCGTCACCCCCTCTCAAGGAACCCACTTTTTCCAGAACATCACCTCGCTGAGAATCGGCTACTTCACCGTCAATCCCTACCTGGGTGACGGGCGGGTGGACTGGGACTGGTTTGCCGCGCAGCCCGCGGTGCGCGATACTGAGCGAGTACGGCACATTCGCACCAAGTCTCCGGTGCGGGTACGAATCGACGGTCAGAGCGGCCGTGGCGTCATTCTCCCGCCCGGCATCGAACCCTTCGCCCCCGAAGTTGAAGTGGACGCGTGATGGCGCAAGCGAGACGAGAGACTCCCACTTGCTGGATCGGCTCCGTGCCGATCGGCTCCTCTCACCCCGTCGTCGTGCAGAGCATGACGAACACTCCGACCGAGGACGTCGATCAGACCGGCTCGCAGATCCTTCAGCTAGTGGAGGCGGGAAGCCAAGTGGTCCGGGTGACGGTCAACACCCCGGAAGCAGCCGCGGCGGTTCCGAAGATCAGACAGCGCCTGGAAGATGGAGGAGTGTCCGTCCCCTTGATCGGCGACTTCCACTACAATGGACACCGCCTTCTCGCGGAGTTCCCTGCCTGCGCGGAGACCCTCGACAAATACCGGATCAACCCGGGGAACGTGGGAACTTCGCGCACGCACGACCTGAACTTCAAGTCCATGGTTCAGGCCGCAATCACCCATGAGAAACCTGTCCGTATCGGCGTGAACTGGGGTTCGCTGGACCAAGCTCTTCTCACCTCGCTCATGGACGAGAACGCGCGCCGAGAGGAGCCCCTGGATGCCACCGAAGTCTACCGCGAGGCAATGGTGCGCAGTGCGCTGGACAGCGCAACCGCCGCGGAGTCGATAGGACTCCCCCACGACCGCATCGTCCTGAGCGTGAAGACCAGCCTGGTGCAGGACCTGGTCGCCGTCTACGAATCCCTGGCCTCTCGCTGCGACTACCCGCTCCATCTCGGCTTGACCGAGGCCGGAATGGGCATGAAGGGGATGGTGGCCTCCACTGCCGCAATCGCGATTCTCTTGCAGAAGGGAATCGGCGATACCATCCGCGTGAGCCTCACTCCCCTGCCGGGCGGGGATCGAAGCGAGGAAGTTCTGGTCTGTCAGCAGATTCTCCAGTCGCTGGGCTTGCGCCATTTCACACCGCAGGTAGCAGCGTGTCCCGGTTGCGGAAGAACTACATCCACTTTTTTCCAGGAGCTGGCTGCCCGCATCGAAGGGGAGCTCCGAGCGAAAATGACGCGCTGGAGGAAGGAATATCCCGGAGTGGAAACGATGAAGGTGGCGGTAATGGGCTGCGTGGTCAACGGTCCGGGGGAGAGCAAGCATGCCGACATCGGGATCTCGCTGCCGGGAACCGGGGAGTCCCCCAAAGCTCCGGTCTACGTCGACGGAGAACTCAGAACGACTCTCAAGGGCGACCGCATCGCCGAGGAGTTCGCGGAGTTGCTCAACGACTACGTGGAGCGACGCTACGGCAGATCGTCGTAGACGATTTCCCCGTCGACCATTGTCATGCGAATTCTCGCGCTCTTCCATCCGTAGGGATCATCCGCGCTGGGCGCTTCCAACGCGACGAGGTCCGCGAGCTTCCCCGGGAGTAGACTTCCCATTTCTGCGTCCCAGGCTGCCGCCTGCGCCGCCCACTTGGTATACCCCAGCAGTGCCTCTTCTTCGCTCAGGCACTCCGCCTTAAAAAAGGCCCCCCGCGAACGGTTCTCCTCTTTCTGACGCGTGATGGCGGCAGAAATCCCTTGTCGGGGATCGATGCTCGCCACCGGAGCATCGCTTCCCAAGACGACTCGCATGCCGTGCGAGATGAGAGAGCGCGCGCAGTAGACGTAACTTCCTTGGGTGGGCCACAACTCGTCGAGCAGAGGCAGATCATCCATGAGATGTATCAATTGCATCGCGCAGCTCAAGCTCAACGAACTCATGCGCTGAAGTTCCTCTGGACGCACACACTGCGCGTGCTCGATACGAGCGAGTGGATGCAGGTCCTTCCCCTCGCCTCGTAAGCTGGCACGCGCATCGAGCAGCGCATTCACTACGACCCTCATTGCCCCGTCTCCGATTGCGTGAATGGAGGGAGCAATCCCGCTGCGGCCAGCCCGGACGATGGTTTCGCTCAGGGCGTGTTCCTCCACGAGCAATCGTCCGTGTCCCCCATCGGGATAGGGTTCGAGCATGTAGGCCGAGGCGGAGCCGAGAGAGCCATCGGCGAAGATCTTGACCCCTCCCCACCTCAGCCAGGGATCTGCGTCGAGGTAACTGGGCTGCCGTTCGGCGATGCGCTGCTCCAGCTCCTTCACCGGCGAATGGTAGACCACTCGCATTCCTAGTTTACCCGCGCGGGCTAGCTCGCGGTAGCTGTGATAAGCCTGCAGGGGCTCCATGCTGTGGAAGGAACTCAGTCCGAAGGAATGCGCTTCGGCGATGGCCTTCTTGAGCCATCTTTGGCGCAGCGGTTCGGGTTCCGGCGGACGCGCTTTGAGGATGAGCTCCCACGCGGTCTCGTAGAGCAGTCCATCGGGACTGTCGTCTGGCCCGCGCCCGATCTCACCGCCCTTTGGCGGCGTGCGTCCATCCAGGATCCCCGCCAGCTTCAATGCCGCGGAATTGCACCAGAGGGTGTGAAAATCGCGCGATTCCAGGGCCACGGGCTGTTCAGGAAAGATCTCATCCAGAAGCCATCGATCCGGTCTCTCTTCGTCCCGCAGGAGCCGTGGGTCCCAACCACTTCCCCCCAGCCAAGCGCCGGAGGGTGCCTCGTGCTCGCGGTACGCGCGCAGTTTCATTCTCACTTCATCGAGAGTCTTCGCTTCGGTCAAGTCGACACCCGAAAGTTTGCGGGCCCACTCGAAGAAATGGGTGTGGGTATCGATGAATGCGGGGAGTAGCGTGCTACCGCGCAGATCGACGAGTTCGGCCTTGGGCGCCTGGCTGCGCAAATCTGGCGCGGCGCCGATGGCCTCGATACGATTACCGCGCACCAGAAGCGCCTCTTCGCTTCCACCGCCTTCCATGCTGCGTAGGTGGCCGCCGTGAAAGAGGATCCCGTTGCGCTTCATACTCGACCGCGGCCCGTTCTCACGCTCTGCAGCAAATCGTGGACCTCCTTGCGGTCGGCGAAGTGTGGATCGAAGTACGCGCGAACTTCATCACGTAGAAGCAGAAACAAAAAGAGGGTGCTCCAGAGGATCGAGATGCCGGGTTGTTCCCAGTATGCCGAGTCGATCAGGTGTACCGTTCCCAGAAGAACGCCCAGAACTTCCAAGGAGAGAAAGGAAACACCGAGCAGAATGCCCAGTCTCTTGCGAAACAAGAGCCCCAATCCCGCCGACACCGCCAGCAGGAGGCGCAGGGTCACCAAAAGCAGTACTACCTTGGTCTGAGGGTGCGGGAGCGCCCTCACCAGCCCGATGCCCGCCACGATGGTGGTGGCGACGATGTCCACACCGTAAAGCACGAGCAGGAGCTTCATCGTCAACGGCAGGTACGCGCGCTCGACTTCCGGCTCCCGCTCGCTCTCGCAGTAGGCACAAGCTTCGCCATTGGCCGGGATGGTGCGTCCGCATACCGCGCAACGAGTGATGTTTACCATGACGAACTCTCCGGGGGGGAAGTACTACCCAACTAAACTACACTCTTCTGCGAGGAATCGGCAATCGCCTAGAGCTTGCTCGCAGCGGGCCGGCGCTCTAGGCTGAGTGTTCACTTTAACTTCGGAAGTCAAAATGCCCTCTCATTTGGATCTCAGGTCCTTTCTCCGCTCGCTTGAAAGAGACGACCAGCTCGTGGCGATCGATGCGCCGGTGGATCCCTACCTGGAAATGGCCGAAATTCACCGCCGGGTCATCGCGGCCAACGGTCCGGCGCTGCTCTTTCGCAATCCCAGCCGGGGAAAGCTGCCCGTGGCCACCAACCTCTTCGGCACGGCCGAGAGGGTAGAACGAGCTTTCGGCCCCAAACCCCTGGAGCTGGTAAAGAGGCTCGCGAAGCTCCCCGAGGAGTTATTGCCGCTGAGCGTGCGAAAGCTCTGGACGCAACGCGCCCTCTTTGGCGAACTGCGAAAGTTGGGTCTGCGCCGCAGGAGCGGCCCCATCTTGTCCGTGCGGCAGACTACCTCCGACCTGAACGAATTGCCCTTGCTCACCACCTGGCGGGATGACGGCGGTCCTTTCATCACCCTCCCTCTCGTCTACACCGAACACCCTGAGCTTGGAACGCACAATCTGGGCATGTACCGCATGCAGCGCTTCGACGCCGAGAGCTGCGGGATCCACTGGCAGATCGGCAAGGGAGGTGGCTTTCATCACCACCTGGCGGAATCGCGCGGCGAGTCGCTTCCCGTGAACGTGTTTCTCGGCGGCCCCCCGGCCGCCATACTGGCCGCGATCGCTCCCCTTCCGGAGAATCTGCCCGAGCTGATCCTTGCCTCTCTGCTCGCCGGCGAGAGACTGCCCATGGCCAAGAATCCTCGCGGTCCCCTGCCGGTCCTGTCCACGGCCGAGCTAGCCTTGGTCGGAGAAGTGCGCCCCCATGAGCGCCGCCCTGAAGGTCCGTTCGGCGACCACTACGGCTACTACTCCCTCGCGCACCCCTTCCCCGTATTTCATTGCTCTGCAATTTTGCGCCGCAAGGACGCGATCTATCCGGCAACGGTGGTGGGCAAACCGCGACAGGAGGACTTCTACATCGGCGATTACTTGCAAAATCTGCTCTCGCCCGTGTTTCCATTGGTCATGCCCGCGGTGCAGGATCTATGGAGTTACGGGGAGACCGGCTTTCACAGCCTCGCGGCCGCAGTAGTGAAAGAACGCTACAAGCGAGAGGCGATGATGAGCGCATTCCGCATTCTCGGCGAAGGACAACTCTCGTTGACCAAGTTCCTCCTGGTCCTGGACCAGAGACGCGACCTACGGAACTTTCGCGAGACTCTCACGCACGTGCTCGAGCGTTTCGACCCCGCGACCGATCTCTACGTCTTGGGTAATCTGTCGATGGATACGCTCGACTACAACGGTCCGCGCTTGAATGAAGGATCGAAGGGAGTCCTCTTGGGGATGGGCGAGCCCATCCGGGATCTTCCCCGAAGTTTTCAGGGTGAGTTGCCCAGGGGATTCTCGCAGGCGCGCGTGTTTTGCCCCGGCTGCCTGGTGTTGAGCGGACCGAGCTATCAAGAAGAGCCCGAAGCCGCGCTCAGGGCGGCTCGATACGAAGCGTTCTCGGCTTGGCCTCTACTGGTATTGGCGGACGATGCCGCCAGGGCGAATGCGAGCGAAGCGAACTTTCTGTGGACGACCTTCACTCGCTTCGAACCGGCCGCCGATCTGCACGCGCGCAGTGTCGAACTGAAACGGCTGCACCCTTCTTTTGGGACACCAGTGGTGATCGATTCCCGTTTGAAGCCAGGCTTCCCCGATGAGCTTTACTGCGATGAGGAGACGGCCCGGTTGGTCGACAAGCGATGGAAGGAGTACTTCCCCTCGCGCGAGGTGCCCATGGGGGATAGCGATCGGGCCCATTTGGATTGACGGACCCTGCTCAGCCGCGGGCCTTCCCCATCTCGAACTGGGCTTTCTTGGGTGCTCCCGCCGGGGCGAGTTGAACTTTCACCGGATTGATTACAGCCGCCGTATCCGCGTAGGCAAAGGCCCTCAAGTCCTTGATCCCCTTGCATGCGAGATAGCCGGGGGAGGGGGGATGGAAGCTGCCGTTCGCGACCGGCGCCAAGCCCAGCACAAGATCGTGGCCCGCATCCGGAGCGATCGTCACGGTGTAGGTGGCCAGAACGATCTGTTGCTCCTGTTTGCATTCCTTGCCCAGGCCTACCCGCCACCCGTCGACTTTGCTCCCCATGTTGAGTCCGTCGGCCTCGCGCTTGAGCACCATGATGCCCTTGCCGAGCACGACCTGAGCCTCCCAGGCCTTGATGCCACCCGCGCTCCCCTCGGCCACCACGGAGAACTGCGCCTGCTCGCCCGGCTGGAGCGCAATGCTCCTGGAATGAGAAAAAAGGTCGAAGTAGATCGCCAGTCTGGCCGGTTCATCACTCGCGGACTGTTCGGGCTCCGACACGAGTTCGCTGGAGGAGCTGTCGTTCTCGGCCACAGGCTGAACATCTTGCGCGCGCGCAGTGGAAGCGATGATGAGAAGGAGAAGGGAAAACAGCACTTTGCTTCGCATGCCGACTCCGTCGCTTCGGGAGAGGGTTGGGGCCCAGACTGGCTGCATTAATGATAGAGCGCTTCGCCTCGCGCTTCCAGCGTGAATCAAACCTTCGTTTCGTCGGGATCTTCCTGCGCGGCTTCCAGGAAGTCGCTTTCCTCCATTCTCACCACCACGACGGATACATTGTCCTGTCCCCCGAAGTCGTTTGCCAGCTGGATCATCTCGTTCACGAGCCGGTCGGGCCGTTCACCGGATGAGATCGCGTCGAGAATTTGTTCGTGGCGCACCATGTCACTGAGCCCGTCGCTGCACAACAAGAAGGTATCCTCTGGCTCCAAATCGTAGTCGAAGAGATCGACTTCCGTTCCCATCGCACCGCCAACACAGCGGGTGAGAATGTTGCGCATGGGATGATCGTCGGCCTCTTGCATGGTCAATTCTCCGCGATCCACCATCTCCTGGACCAGACGGTGATCGTTGGTGATCTGACGACCGACTCCGTTGTGATAGAGATAGGCGCGCGAGTCTCCCACTTGCGCCAAGGCCATGGTCCCGCGCAGGATGGACGCAGCGATGCAGGTCGTCCCCATACGGTAGAGAGCGGGAGTACGCTCTCCGAGCTGGTTGATCTTCTGATTCACGTCGTGGATCGCGGCGCGCAGCTCTTCGGAGGAAAGTCCGTACTCGCTGGAGAGGGCAGCACGGGCAAGTTCTCCAGTAAGCATCTGCGATGCGACCTTTCCTCCCTTACTGCCACCTACCCCATCCGCCACTGCGAAGAGTCCGTGCTGCGGCAATAAGAGAATGCTGTCCTCGTTGACCTTGCGAACTTGCCCGATATCCGTGGCACCAGCACAAATCATGAATTCAACTTCCCTGGGGAACTTTTTCTTCTGGTTCGGGAACGGCGCCCACTCGCCCCTGAGATCTCCTTCTGCCCGAACAAATCTCCTTGGAGGTCCGCGCAGTATACAGCTCGATGCAGTCCATTGACATCCTCGAGTCGGCATTCCACCGTCCAGCCGCGCCGCTGCATCTCCTTGACGGTCTGCAGGTAGTCCGCGCCGACCTTGCGCAGCATCCAGCGCGCGTCTCGCGGCTTTTCCTTCAGGTAACGATACAGCCGCTCCAGTTCCATCTCCATTCCTCGTCCCTCCAGCGAAATTGAGTCTCCGCGACCCCCATTGGTATCATACTCGTCATTCTCCGGCCAGATCCGCCTCGATCCTCTCCCCCATCGCCTTCATCGCCGCATCGAAATAGCTGTGGTCGCCCGGCAGGACCAAAAGCTCCACTGGCCACTTCGCTTTGCGTAAGAACTCCTCGTCCGCCCGCAGCGCGGGGAGATGCACCGTTCGATCCGACTCGCCCCAGAGAATGGTCACGGGAAACGGCGCCTGGCTTGTCAAGCGGGGCCTGAAATCAGGCGGACAATCGCCCGCCAAAAGGAAGAGTCGACGGGGCCGAAGCTCGGGGAGGCACGCGACGCGATAGGCGGTCGACGCGCCCTGAGAGAATCCAAAGAGATAGAGAGGAAGCTCGCCGTAGGAGGATTTCAATCGCGAGAGCAGCTCGCGCGCGTAACTCGAGATCTGTTCGGCCTGGCGCTCGCGGCGGAAGCGTGTCATCCATGAGGCGACCACCTTCCCCTTGCGGTTGTAGAAGTGGTGTTGGCCCATCGGACCCACCAGGAGCGCGCGATCTACTTCCGCCTTGCGCAATCCTTCCAAACAGTGCGCGGGGCGTTCTCCGTATCCGTGAAAACCCATGATGAGGCATCGAGCTTCATCCGGCGCATCCACCAGAGTGAAGGCCGCAGTCGTGAGGGGGAATTCCAGCCAATGCACCATGGAGACATCGCGCGCTAGGATTCGGGCGCGAAGAGGTCGATCTGTGGGGGCTCGGTCGGCAAGCCCAGGGTCTTTAGGGCGAAATTGATCCAGCCCGGTCGATCCTCAAAATCCAGTCGATAGGAGCTGGCGCCGAAGGCATCCACGAGTTCGTCGATCAACTCGTCGATCTCACTCTGAAAGGTGGCCGAGAGGGCTCTGGTTCCGTCGAAGCTGGGCGGCTGCAGGATGGGTACTTTGAAAAGCGCGTCGTAGGTGCCGACCCAAGTCTCGACCAGGGGATCATACTCCAAGCGGCGTCCCAGGCGATGCACCAGGTAAGCGTAGTTGTCCAGGACGGAGCGATCACAGACCACGGTGTCGAAGAGATTGCCGGCACTGATTTCCTGCGCAATTTGGGTGTGGAGAATCCAGGCCTGCGCCTCCAGAGTGGTCTCCTGATTGATGGGAAGCGGGCAGTGGCGCGCGACTTCGCGGACGATATCCACGTTGAGATCGAGCCTCTTCAGCCGGGCGGCCAGGTCGAAACAGAGGGTTGTCTTGCCCACTCCGTGAGTGCCGATGAACGCGATCTTCATGAGCCGCACGATACCACATGAACTGGGCGGAACAAGACGGTACTTGTGAGCCTGCGAAAATCGACTAATCTGGCGCCCATGCCTTTGTTCCAACGCATCGCATCACTGCTTCGTCCCAGCTCGGGATCCACCGGCCGTCTGGTCTTTCTGTCGGCGATCGTGGGGGTCGTCGGGGGCCTCGCCGCACCCGCATTCATGTGGATGCTCCGCATCGCCTCCCATTACCTGCTGCAGGGGATCGCCGGCTATGTCCCACCCGGGCTGGCCTCAGAGGGCTCCTCCGGTCTGGAAGTCGTCGGAGCCCACGGCCTGTGGCTCATCCCGGTTTCCACCACCATTGGCGGAATTCTCTCGGGTCTCATCGTCTTCCGCTTCGCGCCGGAGGCCGAGGGCCACGGGACTGACGCCGCGATCAGTGCCTTCCACGAGAAGGGGGGCGCAGTGCGCGGGCGGGTGCCCCTGGTGAAGTCGATCAGTTCCGCACTGACCATCGGTTCGGGCGGCGCGGCGGGACGCGAAGGTCCAGTGGCGCAGATCAGCGCCGGTTTTGGCTCGATCATGGCCGAGTGGCTGGGTTGCTCACCGCGGGAACGGCGTCTGTTGGTCCTGGCCGGGGTGGCGGCCGGACTTTCGGCTATTTTTCGCTCCCCCCTGGGTACCGCAGTCTTCGCGGTAGAAGTCCTCTACTCGACCATGGAGTTCGAGGCCCGCGCCCTCATCTACACGATCATGGCCGCCGTGGTGGCCTATGCTGTCAACGGCATCTTCGTGGGCTTCGATCCCATTTTCAGCCTGCCGGCCGGCCTGACCTTCGACCGTATCGACACGCTCTTCTGGTTCGCCGTCCTGGGAGTCTTCACCGGTCTGGCCTCCGCCACCCTCCCCTGGCTGTACTACCGCACCCACCAGCTCTTCCACGCGCTTCCGGGACCGCGCTTCTTGGGCCCCGCTCTGGGCGCGTTGATCTTGGGTCTGCTGGGACTGCTACTCCCGCAGATCCTGGGTGGCGGTTACGGTTGGATGCAGATGGCCATGGACGGCAAACTCGCAATCGGGCTCTTGCTGGTGCTGGCAGTGGCCAAGATGGTGGCGATGTCCTTGACCGTGGCCTCAGGGGGATCGGGCGGCGTATTCGCGCCGAGTCTCTACGTGGGGACCTTTCTCGGCGCGGCACTCGCCCTGGCGGTAAACCGGATCTTCCCGGCCTCTCAGTGCTCGGTCGCGGCCTTCGCGGTGGTCGGCATGGCCTCGTTCTTCTCCGGGGCGGCCCGGGTTCCCATCGCCACGATGCTGATGGTCATGGAGATGACCGGAGGTTACGGGCTCTTGGTGCCGAGCATGCTCGCCGTCATTTTGAGTTATCTGATCGAGTCGAAGGTGACCACGGGCTGGCGTTGGCCCAGCCTCTACGAAGCCCAGGTGCTCACGCGCGCGGATTCACCGGTCCACCACGAGGAATACACTCTGCGCGCCATGGACCTCATACGTTCCGGGCGCGCGCGCTTGCCGCGCGAGGCGACGCCGGCACACCTGGTGAACCTGCTGCAGATGGGCACTCCCATTCCCATCGGGGGTACCGGGCGCAGTCTCTGCCGCTGCCGCGTACGGGAAGGGGCGCCGGGCGCGGGCAAGACGCTGCGCGACCGACCCTTCGGTCCGCACATTCAGTTGCTCTCGATTTTGCGGAGGGGAGAAGTCATCGATCCCTTCCCCGACACGGTGTGCCTGGTGGGAGATGAACTAATTTGCTTGCTCTCTCCGGATGCCTTCGATCATGCCAGCGACAGCTTGGAGTTGATCACGCAGCCCGGCAACTGAGAACGCCCTCAAACCATGCGCCGGTATTCCCCGCCCACCTCGTACAGGGCGTGCGTGATCTGGCCCAGCGTAGCGACTTTCACCGTCTCCATCAGTTCTTCGAAGATGTTCTCACCATTGATGGCAACTCTCTGCAAGCGCATGAGTGCGTCCTGTGCCTCGCTCTGGTGGCGCCGCTGGAAGCGCTCACAGCCGTCGATCTGACGCTCCTTGGCTTCCTTGGAAGCTCGTATGAGTTGTCCCGCCTCCAGTTGATACTCGCTCTTGTTGGGGTCGAGAAAACTGTTTACTCCGATAATGGGGAGTTCGCCGGAGTGCTTCTTGGTTTCATATAGCAGACTCTCTTCCTGGATGCGTCCGCGTTGATACTGGGTCTCCATCGCGCCCAGAACGCCGCCTCGGTCACTCAAGCGATCGAATTCGGTCAGCACGGCTTCCTCCACCAGATGCGTCAGCTGTTCCACGAAGTACGAGCCCTGCAGAATGTTCTCGTTCTTCATGAAGCCCAGCTCACGGTTGATGATGAGCTGAATCGCCAGGGCGCGGCGCACGCTCTCTTCGGTGGGGGTAGTGACGGCCTCGTCGTAGGCATTCGTGTGCAAACTGTTGCAGTTGTCCGCCAAGGCCATCAGGGCCTGCAGTGTGGTGCGGATGTCGTTGAAAGCAATTTCCCTGGCGTGCAGCGAGCGTCCGCTGGTCTGAATGTGGTACTTGAGCTTCTGACTGCGCTCGTTGGCATGGAACAGCCGTCTCATGGCCACCGCCCAAATGCGACGCGCCACCCTGCCGATGACCGTGTATTCGGGATCTAGACCATTGGAGAAAAAGAAACTCAGATTAGGCGCCACTTCATCGATCGACATCCCACGACTCAAGTAGTGTTCGACGTAGGTGAAGCCATTGGCCAGGGTGAACGCTAGCTGAGAAATCGGGTTTGCTCCCGCCTCGGCGATGTGATAGCCACTGATGCTCACGCTGTAGTAGTTGCGCACCTTGTGATCGATGAAGTACTGCTGGATGTCCCCCATCATCTTGAGCGCGAAATCGGTCGAGAAGATGCAGGTATTCTGAGCCTGATCTTCCTTCAGGATGTCGGCCTGGACCGTCCCTCGCACGATTTTGAGCGTGCCTTCCTTGATCCGTGCATATTCCTGCGGCGGGAGAAGTTCATCCCCCGTGACCCCAAGTAGATCCAAACCGAATCCGTCGTGCGTGGAAGGCAGTTCCCCGTGATAGCTAGGGGCTCCCGCGCCCTTCTTTTGCAGAAGCTCGTCGCGACGCGCGCGCGCTTCTTCAAACTTGCCATTCTCCTTCAGCCAACGCTCGCATTCCTGGTCGATCGCGGTGTTCAGGAACATGGCCAGAATCATGGGTGCAGGACCATTGATCGTCATACTCACCGAAGTCGTGGGGTCGGTGAGATGAAAGCCGCTGTAGAGACGCTTCATGTCGTCCAGACTACAGATGGAGACCCCACTCTCGCCCACCTTCCCGTAGATGTCTGGCCGGTGCCCCGGATCCTCACCGTAGAGAGTGACGGAATCGAAAGCAGTGGAGAGGCGCTTGGCTTTGCTGTCCTTGCTGAGATAGTGGAAGCGGAGATTGGTCTGTTCGGGAGGTCCCTCCCCCGCGAACATCCGGGCCGGTTCCTCTTCGGGGCGCTTGAAGGGGAACACTCCTGCCGTGTAGGGCCATTTTCCGGGCACGTTTTCCTCCAGGAGAAAACGGACCTGGTCGCCCTTGTCTTCCGTCGTGGGGAGCACCACACGCGCAATCGGGGTGCCCGCGAGAGAACGAGTATTGAGACGGTTGTGAATCTCCTTGTCCCGGATGCGCACCACCATCTCTTCGCGCCGATAGGCTTCGCGCAATTCATCGAAGCTGTCCAGCGCGGCCGCGATGCTCGGATCCAGCCCGGCACGCGCCTCCTCGAGCTTTGCCGAGAGCGCCGCGCCTTGCTCCTGCCCGATTTCCTCCAGAGCTCGCTGTAGCGCATCTACCCTTCGTGCCGCCTTCACCTGCTGCTCGGTGTGCTGGTGGTGCTCGCGCAAGGTCTCGGCGATCTCCGAGAGATAGCGCAGGCGCGAGGGATTGATGACATGCGTTTTGATATCGGTCTGCTGGCGGCAGGGAATTTCGAGAGTGCTATCCCACTTTCTCTCGCTGAAATTTCCGAGCTCGATCATGAGCGCCTTGTAGAAGGCATTGACGCCATCATCGTTGAAGCGCGAAGCCATGGTCCCAAACACGGGAAGCTGCTCGAGAGAAATCGAGGGATCCATGTCCTGTTCGCGTCGAAGCTGCTTGCAGACGTCGCGGAAAGCATCCTCGCTGCCGCGGCGATCGAACTTGTTCACCACAACCATCTTGGCGTAGTCCAACATCTCGATCTTCTCGAGCTGTGTGGGAGCGCCAAATTCGCTAGTCATGACGTAGATGGGGATGTCACACACCTCGACGATGCCCGCGTCGCCCTGACCGATTCCGCTGGTTTCGACGATCACAAGATCGAAACCCGCCGCCTGTGTCACCACGATGGCATCTCGAATCGCTCCGGAAAGCTCTCCGCGACTCTGCCGCGTTGCAAGGCTGCGCATGTAGGCGCGCTCGTGATGCACCGCGTTCATACGCAATCGATCCCCCAAGAGAGCGCCGCCAGTGCGCCTCTTCGAAGGGTCGACGCTGAGCACGGCCACGCTGCGATCCTCGAAATCGAGCAGGAACCTGCGCACGATTTCGTCGGTCAAACAGCTCTTCCCGGCACCTCCAGTTCCGGTCAATCCCACCACGGGAGCGAGAGTACCTTTGGGCCGATCCTTCAGGATTGCCGTGACCTCGCGAAGTGCTTTGCTGTCCTCTCCTTCACGCTCCACCCGGGAGATCCAGCGAGCGACCGTCGTCCAACGCGCAAATCCGCTCTCGCTCTGCGCGGGCGCTTCTTTGGGCGCGGGACAGAGAAAATCGCTGCGGCGCATCATGTCGAAGACGATGCCGTCCAAGCCCAAAGCCCGGCCGTCGTCCGGACTGTAGATGCGTTCCACCCCTTCCTTCTGAAGAATGGCGATTTCGTCGGGAACGATTACTCCACCGCCGCCCCCGAAGATCTTGATGTGGCTGGCGCCCTTCTTGTCGAGTAGCTCCCGCATGTAGCGGAAGTACTCCATGTGCCCGCCCTGGTAGCTGGAAACGGCGATGGCCTGGGCGTCCTCCTGGATCGACGCGTCCACCACTTCCTCCGCGGCACGATTGTGACCGAGGTGAATGACTTCGGCTCCGTGGCGTTGCAAAAGTCGTCGGAAGATGTTGATCGCCGCGTCGTGACCATCGAACAGTCCGGCGGCGGTCACGAAGCGCAGCGGATGCTCAGGCTTGTAGGAATGGGCGGAGGAATCTGCCTGCTTTTTCGCGGTGGGAGAAATCGCTGGATTCATGTCGGCAATCTCTTGGGAGGAAAGGAGTTGGATCGTCACAGTATCATTGAGCAGCATACTGCCAGGCCCCGCATTGAGCAAGGCGCGGCTCAATGCGGCCTCATTTCGCCAGTTTGCTGGAGAGTTTTACCGCCGCCGCAGTAAGTCCCAGTGTTCGTGCCTCCTGAAAACTGGCCCAGTACAAGTCCTCGCTCTCTCCCTCGACCTCTCCCGCCACCGCGAATGCAGTGAGCGTTATGCGGTGGAAGGTGATGCTGTGCTTCACGGTCGCCAGTCGTTCTCTCACCCGCCACTCACCGTGATACTCGCGGCCGAGTTTCGCGATTCTAGTTCGCGCCTCATTCTCGTCCATCTCGCCCGGATGCCAGGCCGTCGTCGGCAGTTCCCAAAGGCCTTCGTTGTGACCACCGGCCGAGCGACGACGCCACAGCACCTTCTCCTTCCTGCGCAGGATGGCCGCGTAGGCGGAAACCCCCTCGATGGGGCGAGCTGCGGCGCGCTCGGGGAGCTCGTCGACCCGCCCCTCCTGGTATGCTCTGCACTCCTTCGCCCACGGGCAGCTCTCGCATGAAGGGCGGCGCGGCAGACACACCAATGCTCCGAGTTCCATCAGAGCTTGGGTGAATAGGTGGGGCGGTTGCGTCTTGATGAGGGTCTGCGCCACTTCCCGGATGGAGCGCGCGGCGGTGCCGCGTTTGGGGTCGCCCTCGATGGCAAAGACGCGCGACAGAACCCGCTCCACATTTCCGTCCACCGCCGGGACGGCTTCGTCGAAGGCAATGCTGGCCACCGCGGCCGCAGTGTAGGGGCCCAGTCCCGGCAGCTTTCGCAGCGCCGCATAGCGCTGAGGCAGCCGTCCCCCGTTTTCTTGCTGGATCTGTCTGGCCGCCTGGTGCAGCAAGCGCGCCCGCCGGTAGTACCCCAGACCGGCCCACTCGGCCAAGAGCTGTGTGAGATCGGTCTCTGCCAACGACTTCAGGGTGGGAAAGCGCTCGAGGAAGCGCTCCCATCGTCCCTTGACCGCTTCCACCCGCGTCTGCTGTAGCATGACTTCACTGATCCAAATCGCGTAGGGGTCGCGGGTGCGCCTCCAGGGAAGGTCACGGCGTTCCGTTTCGTACCAGTCGACGAGAGCTTGGCTGAGCTTGCAGCCAAGTCGCGAAGTCAAAAGTGACTGGGGAACTTTCTTCACGCAGGATCCTCCGTTGACACCTCTCGTTGGACGCGGTGAATATAGAGCTTGGTGCATCGACCGTCCATCCACCCGCGCCCCACTCCTTCACATAGGAGGCAGACATGGCGGTAGAGACTCTCGTCGATCTCTTCACCACGGCAGTCCGAGATTATCCCCGCGCCGACATGTTTGCGTACAAGCGCGATGGCGAATGGCAACGCGTTTCGAGCGACGAAACCCTCGCCGCGGTAAAGGAACTCACCGAGGGACTGGCCAGTCTCGGGCTCAAGGAAGGCGAGCACATTGCGATCTTGAGCCAGAATCGACTGGAGTGGGTTCTGGCCGATCAGGCGATCCTACGCCTCAAGGGAGTGGTGGTCACCCTTTACCCCACTCTCTTGCCCAGCCAGGTTGAGTTCATTCTGTGTGATAGCGAAGCCACCGCCGTCTTCGTGGAAGACGAACAGCAGCTGGAAAAGGTCGAGTCAGTTCGAGCGCGATGCCCTCAACTGCGAACCATCATCTCCTTCGAGACGATCCATCGCGGCGGCATCTATTCTCTGCAACAACTGCGCGAGCTAGGACTGGTCCAACTCGAACGTCATCCCGAAGACGCGGAAGCGCGGGGTAGGGGAATCAAGCCCACGGACCTGGCCACTCTCATCTACACCAGCGGAACCACCGGGGATCCCAAGGGAGTGATGCTGAGTCACCGCAACATCGTGAGCAACGTGATCAACGGCCTGAGGGCCTTCGATCTCGGACCATCGGACAGATGCCTGTCTTTCCTTCCCCTATCCCACGTCCTGGAGCGTACCGCCGGTTATTACATCATGGTTCACAGCGGGGTGGGCATCGCATTCGCCGAATCCATCGAGACCGTGGCCGCAAACATGGGTGAAGTCAGACCCACGGTGATGATTTCGGTTCCCAGGCTCTATGAGAAGATCTACTCCAGGGTTTTGGGCCTTGCAGTGGCGGGGTCCCCCATCAAGAGGGGCATCTTCTTCTGGGCCAAGGCGACCGGTGAGGCCTGGGTGAAGAAGAAACTGACTCCGGCGCGCATCTCACCGCTTTTGGCCATCAAGAAGCTCCTCGCGGATCGACTGGTGTTCCGCAAATTACAGAAGAGGACCGGCGGCAGGCTACGCTTCTTCATCTCCGGGGGCGCTCCCCTGGCCAAGGAAATCGCCGAATTCTTCTACGCAGCGGGCATGGTCATCTACGAGGGTTATGGGCTCACGGAAACCTCACCCGTAATCGCGGTCAACAACGCAAAGGCATTCCGTCCCGGCACCGTCGGACCGCCGATCTTCGGCGTGGAGGTCGAGATTGCCCAGGACGGAGAGATTCTCACCCGCAGCTCCTCGGTAATGATGGGGTACTGGAAGCGGCCGGAGGAGACCGCCGAAGTTCTCATCGACGGATGGCTCCACACCGGTGACATTGGACGGCTCAGCGAAGACGGATTCCTGGAAATTACCGATCGCAAAAAGGACATCATCGTTACCGCGGGCGGCAAGAACGTGGCGCCCCAGCCCATTGAGAACGAGATAAAGCTGAGCCGCTACGTGACGGAAGCCTGCTTGATCGGCGACAAACGCAAGTATATCGTCGCTCTCCTGGTGCCGAATTTCGAGAGCCTGGACGAATACGCCGCGCGCAACGAGTTGCACTTCGAAGGACGCCGGGGACTTCTGGACTCGAGTGCGGTCCAGAGTCTGTTCCAGCACCTCATCGACAAGGTGAACCAGAATCGGCCCAGCTATGAACAGGTGAAGTACTTCCGGCTCCTGGATCACGAATTTAGCCAAGAAGAGGAAGAACTCACCCCTTCCATGAAGGTAAAGCGGCGCGTGATCCAGGCGCGCTACGCCGAGATTCTCGAAGACATGTACGCCGGCGAAGAAGGCTGAGGGCGATTCGTTCCGAGACGGCAGAGGCTCCTCCCACAAAGGAGGAGCCTCTTTTTTCGAGGGAGAGATGCTCGCGGCTCAGTGGCCGTTGCCCATGAGACGCGCCGTCGCATCGAGCCCAGCTGCGCCCCTGCCGGTAAACGAGATTCCCAAACTCGCTTTGGCAACGATACGCCCTTGTTTCCCACCAGCAAGTACCTGCTCAAAGCCGGCGACGTTCTGCACGCTATTGGGGTTCGACTCTTGATAGCTCGTCCCGTAAGTCGCGTTCAAAGCCATCGCGAACCACTCCGCAATTGCGCTGTAGCCTTTCTCGCTGGGGTGAATGCCATCGAGGCTGAATGCGCTATTGACGTTCTGCTCGGGCATTCCGTCCCCCGTCAGGTCCAGCCAGGGAAAGACCCCGTTGAGCGAGGTGTAGGTCTGCGGGTCCTGGGGATCCCGCGGCAGGGCGAGCATCTTCGCATTCACGTCCACCAGCGCCCAACCACGCGCCTGCGCCTGCTGAGCGATGATCGCGTTGTAGGCGTTGATCTGCCCTTCCACCGCATCCCATTCGGACTGCGTGATGGTGTACTCGGCCGGGATACTCTCAGTCCCGCCCGCAGGCGCGAGGTAGTCCGGACCCAGCGGAGGATCCAACTCGCTCGCCGCGGGGAGCAGCACGTAAATTACGTTGCTCTCGTCGGTCGTCCAGGGAACGAACCCCACGTTGGGCACGTCGCTTCCCAGGGGAACCGTGGTGAGATAGGGCAGCGTACTCTGCAGGTTGGCCAGGGCGATTTGCGCATCCGGCGCGAACGACTCTACCCGGTCGAGGATGCTGGAGTACATGCCCTGCCACACGGTGGACGGCGTCACGTTCACCCCGACCACCGGGTTGCCCGTGAGCACTCCACCCAGAATGTCGTTGTCGCCGATCCACAGGGTGAGGATCCGGGGAAGGTTGACCGCGTTGATGGGCGCGCCGGTTCCCGGGTCCTGCCCCACGATCGTCTCGCGGGTGAAGTGCGCCTCGAGCTGATCCAGCTGCGAGGTATCGAAGGGGGGCAGAGCGGAATTGCGCAGGATGAGATCGAAGTACGCGTTATTGCCGGCCTGGCTGCTGGCCGCGTCGAGCGCGCTGTATGCGTCGGCCGTGGTGGCGCCGGGCACGCCCAGATTGTCGTAGGGCAAGGGGTAGCTGGCATTGCGCAAGAGCGTCGAAGGATCCACGGCCAAGCTGTCCCGCGTGATCTCACCGGTGCCCCCGTCCACGTAGAGGCAGCTGAGCCCCGGCGTGCTGCCGATCCCCGTCTGCTGCACGGGAGTACCCGTCCCCACGAGCGGCATCTGCATGTACACCGGCAACTGGCTGGAGATCCGCGGGCCGCCCACCAGGGCGGTGAGCACCTGCGGGAAACCCGCGAGCTGGCCGGTGATGACCAAACCGCCGTTTTGAAAGCCGGCGGTGAGGCTGTTTCCGATCGAAACCACCGGACGGGCCGTGCGCAAATCCGCGTTCGTGAGCGGAATGTCTGGAGCGCTCGGCTGATCCAGGCTACAGCCGGAGAGATTGCCAGCGGCAAGAAGAAGCAGCGCTGCCAGCGCGAGAAGGATATGTTGCGTTCGCATGCGGAGCCTCCTTAGAAACGGCGGGTGTAGCCGAGAGTGAAGATGTGGGCGCGACTTGTATACGCACCATCCAAGCCGTCGTAGTTCTGCCCCACTCCACCCTGTAGAGTGTTGCGGTCCACGAACTCCACCAGCATGTATCCGGCGGTGAGATCATAACGTCCGTCTCTGGAGGTCCAGCTCAGGCCCAGACTATAGTCGTTGCGATTGGCGTCGGGCAGGAGAGGCGAGATCGATCCCTTGGGTTGAGGCGTCTCGTCGTGCACGTAGCCCGCCATGAAGCGCAATTGGTCGCTCTGGCGATATTCGCCGCCCACGCGAATCTGCCAGGCGTTTTCGTAGTTTTCCTTCAAGGTCTCCGTACTGCCGTCAGCGAACGCAAGAGTGACCTGATCGAAGGTCGACCAGCCGACCAGGACATAGTCCGCCTCCAGAGCAAAGCGCTGCGAGAACTCGTAACGCACCGCACTCATGAAGAGGTCGGGGAAATCCAAATCCCCGCTTACGCCCTGCGTACCCAGTTTCGTACCCAGAGCCGCGGTCACCGCGTCATCGATACTCTGAGAACCGGTGAGTCGCTGCGTCACGGTAGCATCTACGTCCTTGAACTTGTTGGTGACACCCATCTTGTAGTTGAAACCGAGAGTGAGCGGATCGACCGGCTTGTACATCAGAGCCGCCGCCAATCCCATGCTCACGCCGCTCGTCCCGTTGATCTTGACGTCCGCAATGTTCAGATCATCCGCACCCGTTCCCAGGTTGGCCGTCGCAATGTTTTCCAGAGTGAGGTGGGTGATCACCGCGTGCGCTCCGATCGAAAGCGCGAGCCGACGATGAGGCTGGTAGCTCACGACGGGGCTCAAGTAGTAGCCCTGGATCTCCGCGTTGGTGGAGAGAGGACGACCCGCGAAGGTGTCCTTGCGGTCCCAGTCGACCCCCAGTCCGAAGGGAGTGAAGACGCCAAAACCCGCCGACCAGTCGCCCCTCTTGTAGCTAAGGTAGGCGCCGGTGGGGAAAAACCACTTGCCCGCGGTCGCGCTCTCCACATCCCCGGGATAGCTGATCGGGGCAGCCCCCTCCGACCTGGTGAATTTGGATTCTGGATGCAGGGGAGAAACGTTCAGCGAGAGTTGCCAGCCCTCGGGTTGAAACGAGAGACCGGCCGGATTGAAGAAAATCGCGGAAGGATCGTCCGCGGTGGCGGTGAATGCGCCCCCCAGCGCAGTGGCACGCGACCCCATCTCGTAAATGTTGAAACCGGCGGCCCACACACGGGCTGAGGGAGCGAACAGGACCGCCAAGGCGATCAGGGCAAGCTGTTTTCTCACTAGCACCTCCTGGATCCGAGCGTGAGGAGCATCACGCTAAACAGACCACAATATCTGATGTGGCCACGAGTTTCGTGGACCCGGGAGAGGATGTCCAACGCTAATCTGGGCCATGCACGGGCGGAGCCGAGATTCTGGCCTTTTTCGGCCCCAGGACGTAGTCTAGGGTTTTCCAGCGCCCGAGGAGCTTGGCTTGATTCTGGAACGATGCACGCACGCTCTCAGCTTGCCCGAGGCTCCGCTTGCCGTGTTGAACAAGTTGCATCGAGCCGGATTCCGCGCGCTAGCGGTGGGAGGCGCGGTACGCGATGCGCTCTTGGGGGTGGCCCCCAAGGATGTGGATCTCGCCACTTCCGCCACTCCCCGGGAAGTCGCCCAGCTCTTCCCCCACTCCCACGAGGTGGGTGCCCGTTTCGGCGTCATGCTCGTGATCGAGGAGGGCGTAGCCGTCGAGGTCGCCACCTTCCGCTCCGAAAGCGGATATGAGGACGGCCGTCATCCTGGGCGAGTCGAATTCGGCGCTCTCGAACAGGACGCGACTCGCCGTGACTTCACCGTAAACGGTCTCTACTACGACCCCCTCCGCGACGAAATCATCGATCCGGTTGGGGGGATGAAGGACCTAAAGGCCGGTATCCTGCGAACGATCGGCGATGCCTCCCGGCGCTTCCAAGAGGACCACCTGCGCGTCCTGCGTGCCGCCCGCTTCGCCGCGCAACTGGATTTCTCTATCGAGAGCGACACCTTCGAAGCGCTTCGGGAAAATTCTGCCCGCCTGCAATACACCAGTGCGGAGCGCGTACGGGCGGAACTCGAGGCGATGCTCTTGGGTCCCAGGCCGGCACGTGGCCTGAGAATTCTGCACTATTGCGGGATCCTCGAGGTGGTGCTCCCGGAAGTGGAGGCGATGATCGGTGTCCAGCAGCCCGTCGATTTCCATCCCGAGGGCGACGTCTTCGTACACACTTGCCTGGCCCTCGAAGTCTTGCGACCCGATACCCCCGTACTCGCCTGGGGTGCCCTGCTCCACGACGTGGGAAAGCCCCTGACCTTCAGTGTCAAGGATCGGATCCGATTCGATCGTCACGTTCCGGTGGGCATGGAAGTGGCCGAGAAGATCCTGCGACGTCTGCGTTGCGATCGTAGTACGATCGAGCAAGTGGTCGCCTTGATCCGCGAGCATCTGCGATTTGCCGCGGTAATGAAGATGCGTCCGGCGACCCTGAAGCGCTTTTTGCGCCAGGAAAACTTCGCCGATCACTTGGCCTTGCACCGGGCGGATTGTCTCTCTTCCCACGGAGATCTCTCGCTCTACGATTTTTGTCGGAAGCAACTCGAGGGGCTCAGGGAGGAAGGCCTCAGGCCCAGATCACTTCTGAGCGGACGCGACTTGATTTCCATGGGTTTCGCTCCCGGGCCGCTTTTGGGCACCATCCTGCGCGCCGTGGAGGACGAGCAGCTCGAGGGGCGCCTGCAGTCGGTCGAGGAGGCCAGGGCCTTCGTCGCTGCGCGCTGGCAACCCGGCACGAGTGCTTGATTTCTCCAGCTCACGGAACCTTGCCCTACGGCAGGAGTGCTAGTTCGTGTACGAGCTGCGCACTCGCGTGACGCTTGAATGACGTCGTGAGCGCCTCGGCCGTTTCGAAAATGCGCTCAGGTTCGCAGTCTGACGGTGCGAATACGATCGCCAAGAGAGTTGTGGTGGAGGCGGTCACGCGGGTGCGCGAAGAATCGCTGGTGGGCGAACCGAAGGCTCCCGCCTCGTCCGCGATGCACAACCTACCTTCCAGGTGAACCGGGCCCTTGCGAATCCCCGGATACTCCTCTCCGGACAAACCCTCGCGGATCGAGGCGCTTTCGCCCTGGATCCTGGCGCGATCGTAGAGACCAATCGGAAGCAGGGTCTTCAGCGAGGCGAGATTTCCCGAATCGACCACGTTGTTCAGATGATACAGCTCTCTGCCCTGCAGGGCCCGCTTCAGCAGGGCCTCGCTCGATGGTCTCGTGCGGGTGGGGTCGATTCCAAACGAGCGATAGAGGCGGCGTGCGTGTGCGACGCCATCGACCCGACCCACGCTCTGAGCTCGAAATCGCTCCTTCAGACGCGCGGCGAGCTCAGTAAGCTCCAGGTAGGCGTCCTCATCCTCATCGACTCTCACTTCATCGTACCACAGAGCGTGCGCGCGAACGCGTCCCGCGAGGCTTTCCGACAATCCAACCGAAGGATATGGCAACTCTTTGCTTGACATTTTCTCAGTCTACGTTTCGACCGTCCAGCCTACCTGGCGTCTGGTGGTTGACAGAATCCCTCGCTCCACGAATTCTTTAGGGAAGATGTCATGCCGCTCCGGGTCACGCCAGACTCGGTGAGATTGAGGGCTCTCAAGTGCGGCGTCAACTGACCGCAGGGGAATGAGATCGCGCGATGATCGATTTTGAACAGAGGGGAATTCTCCGCAGCGCACAGCGCTTTCTCGGACCCTTCAAGCGGCCCGCCGAGGAGATCTCCGTCCGGGATTTCCAGGCGGTCGTCGATTTCCTTCTGGCGCATACCGGCGGAACCGAGGCACTGCTCAACGAACTATGTTCGTGGGAAGATCGCGAGCTGGATTCATTCCTGGGAGCAAGCTGGCGTTCGCGAGTTCCCGAAGCCCGTGAGCTCGCTGCCCAGCTGCTGATGCGCCGTGGCTGCGTTGGGCTCGTGTACCGCCTGGAAGAAATTCTTCGGGATGAAGACGGCGCCCGCTGGCTCACTGACGTCCTGAGCGATGTCGACGATGACGAGAGTACCCGCCTTCTGATCCAGTTGCTCGATCACGGGGAACTTGGAGTTCGCCGCGCTGCGAGCAAGGGTCTTTGCCGTCACCGCACCCGGCTCGACGCGCGGAACTTCGTGCGTCACCTCGCGCGACCCCTGGTCAAACAGCTGGCCCATCCTCAGCCCAATGCTTCGGTGCGATGCCTGCATCGCATCGCAGATCGTGCGCTCGAGCCGGATTTTGGTAAGGACGCGGCGCGGCGCGCGGAGCGCGTGCTCATCAACTGCGTTCGGCACGATCTCCGCCCTTCGGTCAGAGGAGACGCCGTGGCGGCGCTCGGCGAGATAGGAAGCAGAAGCGCGGTGCGCTGCCTGGTGGACATGCTCGCAAGAGAGGATGCGTCGCTCCATCGGGAAGTGGTGATTGCGCTGCGCAAGATCCACCCCCAGCGGGCGCTCATGGCACTCCTTGGACTCTTGCAGAGCCGGGATCCAATCATTCGGGAAGAGGCGGCTAACGCGCTGGGAGCGATCGGCAATCCCAGAGCGGTAAAGCGGCTGCGCGTTCTCCTGGACGACGAGAACGCAGACGTGAGACAAGAAGCGGTGCTGGCATTGGGACGACTGGGAGGACGCGAGGTTCTGGTGAGTCTGGAGAAGGCCCTCCAAGATCCAGATCCCTCGGTGCGCATCTCCGCCTGCTCCGCCTTGGCCCTCAGTCTCGGCGATCGCGCACAAGGTAAGCTGATTCGCGCGCTCTACGACACCGCAGCAGGCGTTCGCTCGGAGGCCGCGTTCCATTTGGGGACCCTGGGAGACGAGGGAGTGCGAATTCATCTCGAGGGGAGACTGCTCGACCTGGAGCGCGACGAATTCGGGGAACCGGTGGCTCGGGAAGCCAGGCGTTCGATCTTCAGGATCGATCTCATGGCGGCGCGCCGCAAACGCGCTCTCCGCTAGCGCTCCGAGTACATGCGTTGATAATAAGCGCGGTACTCCCCGCTGCGAACTTGCTCGAGCCACCCCTCGTGTTCCAGATACCACTGAACGGTCTCCGCCAGTCCCTCCTCGAAGCGAATCCGCGGCCGCCATCCGAGTTCACGCTTGATCTTGCTGGCATCAATGGCGTAGCGGCGGTCGTGTCCGAGACGGTCACCGACGTAGCGGATGAGGCTCTCCGGCTTTCCCAGAATTTCCAGTAGGCGGCGCACGACTTCGATGTTTTCGCGCTGGCTATCTCCCCCGATGTTGTAAATCTCGCCCGGTCGTCCCTTCTTCAGAACTGCCTCGATCGCGCTACAGTGGTCCTGTACGTAGAGCCAGTCCCGCACGTTCTTCCCGTCTCCGTACACCGGCAGTGGTTCATCCTCTAGGGCGTTGGATATCATCAGCGGAATGAGCTTTTCGGGAAACTGAAAGGGGCCGTAATTGTTGCTGCAGCGCGTAACGAGCACCGGTAGGCCGAAAGTGTGGTGATAGGCACGGCAGAGCAGATCGGCCGAGGCCTTCGAGGCCGAGTAAGGGCTGTTGGGAGCAAGTGGCGTGGTCTCGCTGAAGGCCTCGTCCTTCGGACCGAGGCTTCCGTACACCTCGTCGGTCGAGACCATGACGAAGCGCATTCCTCCCAGTTCCTTCGCTCGTTCCAGCAGAACTTGGGTCCCCAAGACGTTCGTCTCCAGAAAGATCCTGGCGCCTTCGATGGAACGATCCACGTGACTCTCGGCCGCGAAATGGACAATCGCGTCGAAGCTGTCGTCGAGGACTTCTGTGACCTCCTGTGGATTGCTCACGTTTCCCTTCACGAAGCGGTAACGTGGATCGTCCTTGAGTTGGGCGAGGTTCTCCAGATTTCCCGCGTAGGTGAGAGCATCGAAGTTTACCAACTCCCAATCGGATTGGCCCGCGAGGAGATGATGGATGAAGTTGCTGCCGATGAATCCGGCACCACCGGTGACGAAGAGCTTCATGGGTTCTTCCTAGGGGTTGTTGGCCCCGGTCTCGGACACGAGTTTGCTGGCGCGAAGCAGTGAGTCGAAGGTACCCGCATCACTCCACCAGCCCTCGAGTTGCGCCCAGTGCATCTCGCCCAATTCGATGTAGGCATTGTTCACATCGGTAATCTCCAGCTCTCCGCGGTGGCTGGGCTTGAGAGTTTCGATGATCTGAAAGACGCGGTGGTCGAAGATGTAGATGCCGGTTACTGCGTAACTGCTCTTGGGCTCCTTCGGTTTTTCCTCGATGCCCACCACTTTTTCTTTCTCGAACACGGGAACACCGAAGCGTTGGGGATCATCGACTTTCTTGAGGAAGATCTGGGCACCCGTGCCGCCGCGTCGATTGTAAGCTTCGATGGCGGGACTTAAGCTCTTCTCGAAGATGTTGTCGCCCAGGATGACGCAAATGGGATCGTTCCCTGCGAAGTAACGCGCCAGCCTCAACGCGTCGGCGATACCGCCCTCCCCTTCCTGGTAGGTATAATTGATCGCGGGCAGTCCGAAGGTGCTACCGTTGCCGAGCAACTTCAGAAAGTCTCCCGCGCTGTTCCCTCCCGTCACCACCAGGATGTCCTTGATCCCCGCGGTGACCAGCGCCTCGATGGGATAGTAGATCATCGGTTTCTTGTAGATGGGCAAGAGGTGCTTGTTGGTCACCTTCGTCAGAGGGTGAAGCCGGGTTCCCAATCCGCCGGCCAGAATGACGCCTTTCATCGTTGTCTACTTCCTTGTCTCTTCTGAAGGATTACGAAGCAGTGCTCCATGCTTCCATGAAATCTCGGGACCGCTTGGGATCGACGCCGGCTCCGGCACGACCGTCCCGCATCAATGCGCTCCCCACGATCGCGCCATCGACGCGATTCGACCAGAAAGCCGCGTTCGTCGCATTGACTCCACTCGCCACCAAAATGGGGGCGTCGGGCAGAACCTCGCGCAGCTCCTCGGCCAGCGCGGGATCGGCCGGATAGCCTGTCCCCCCGCCCGTGACGAGAATGCAGTCGGCGCGGCCGCGCTCACGCAGCTCGAGAGCCTCTTCAGCCAAGGGCCTCGGGGCAAGGGATGCCGCGTGTTTGACCCGAAGGTCCGCCAAGACAAAAGTGGAGAGCTCGAGTTCCCGTCGCAGGCGCAAGGTCCGCGCGGCTCCTCCCTTCAGGATCCCCTGGTCAGTGAGCATCGCGCCGGTATGGACGTTGACGCGGATCGCCCAGGATCGCGTCGCGCACGCAATGCTGAGTGCCGATCTGGCGTCGTTCCGCAGGCAGTTCACGCCCAACTTCAGCTCGGGCCACTCCTGCCGCAGACGATCCACGATCCGGGTCATCGCGGCCACGGTGACCGGGGGAATTCGCGCCCCGAAGAACGGCGCGTCCCCGAAGTTCTCCACGATCAGGGCCCGAAACCCGCTCTTCACCAGAATTTCCGCGTCAGTCAGGGCTCGCTCGAGCGCCGAGTCGGGATTCCCGTCGTAGGCGCTGGCCCCGGGCAGTGGCAGCAAATGGACCATTCCCACGAGCGGCGGGGAAAGCTGCTCGTGGAACTGAGTGCGAGTGAGAGGAGGCGCGGGAGTCTTCATGACGCGGGCAGAATAGCACGGGAAAAGCCGCCGCTACCAGAGGCAGCTTGAGGGCTTGTGAAGCGCGCCCCCACTAGCTATGCTCACAAATCGTGGGCGAGGCTCGCACTCGTCGTTTGCCGCTCTTTTGGGGCACACGATACCTCACATCTCAATCCGTGAGGTCGGCCATGCAGCGGCCCTATCCCAAGTCCGGCTGGATCGAAGTCATCACCGGCAGCATGTTCAGTGGCAAGAGCGAGGAGCTGATCCGGCGTCTACGACGCGCGGAGATTGCCAGACAGAGAGTCCAGATCTTCAAGCCGGGCTTGGACGTCCGCTACGACGAGGATCATATCGTTTCGCACAGCCAGATGAAGCTCCGCTCGGAGGCCGTCGAGAACTCCCTGGCCCTGATGGAGAGAGTCGACGATCGGGTAGAGGTCATTGGAGTCGATGAAGCCCAGTTCTTCGACGCCGGGCTGGTCGAGGTCTGCAATCGTCTGGCCAATCAGGGCAAACGCGTGATCGTGGCCGGACTGGATCGGGACTTCCGTGGAGAACCTTTCGAGGTGATGGCGCAGCTCTTGGCCACCGCTGAGTACATCACCAAGAGCCTCGCCATCTGCATGGTATGCGGTGCACCCGCCGCCTACACCCAAAAGATCACTGGTGGGCACGACCGAATCGAGATCGGTGCGGCCGGAATGTATGAAGCACGTTGCCGCTATTGCTTCGAGCCCCCGGCGGAAGAGGCGGAGAAGAAGAGCGCAAAGAGCTGAGCGGGACCCCCCGTCGCGCCACTCGTGCGATCAACGGAACACTCCGAAGACATCCAGAAGCACCACGAAAATCACCACGGGGCAGATGTAGCGGATGAAGATACCCCAGAAGGCGATGCCCCTGTCGGTGATCCCGCTGCCGAGCTTCAGCTCCTCGCCCGCCCTCTTGACGCCCCAGATCCATCCCACGAACACGCTCAAGAGCAACCCTCCAAGCGCGAGAGAGATGTTTCCCCAGATGTAGTCCATGATGCCGAGCACACTCGTCTTCCCAAAGAGACTCATGTTGCTGAGGCTTCCCACGGCTCCTTGGGAAAGCGCGGCTGGGAGACCAAGAAGAAACGTGACGAATCCTATCGTCCAGGCCGACTTCTTGCGCGACCAGTGACGCTCGTCCACGAAGTAGGCCACGACCACTTCGAGCAACGAGACGGTGGAAGTCAGCGCAGCGATGCCCAGAAGCACGAAGAACACCACCGAAACCAACTGTCCCATCGGCATGGAGGAGAAGACCTTGGGGAGAACCACGAACACCAAGGAGGGGCCGGCATCCGGGCTCTCCCCCATCGCGAAAACCGCGGGAAAAATCATGAAGCCGGCCAGAACCGCGACCAGGGTATCGAAGAAGGCCACGAATGCACCTGCCGTCCGCAGATCCGCGCCCTTGGGCAGGTAGGATCCGTAGGTGATCATGGCCCCCATTCCCAAACTCAGGGAAAAGAAGGCCTGCCCCAAGGCAGTCAGAAAGGTGTTCGTCGTCACTTGCGAGAAATCGGGCTTCAGGTAGAAGCTCAGACCCGCCATGGCTCCCGGCAGCGTCAGGCCGCGCAGAATCACGAGGAGCATGAGCACGAGAAGCACGGGCATGAGAACCTTCGCGGTGCGCTCGATCCCGCTCTCCACACCCCCCAAGACCACCCCGATGGTCAAGAGCATGAAGAGGGCGAAGAGTGGAATCGTCACCACGGCATCGCCGGTGAAGGTGCCGAATTCCATGTGGGGCGCCACGAAGCTCTTGAAGATGAATCCGAGCGTCCAACCTGCGATGACCGCGTAGTAGCTCAGAATGCCCACACCAGTGAGAACTCCAAGGGCGCCGGCCCAGACCCAGAGCGAGCGGCGGCCGCGAATGGCCTCGATGGCGCCGACCGGGTTCTTGTGGCTGTAGCGGCCCAGAACCAGTTCGGCGAAGAGGTAGGGCAGGCAGATCAGGATCACGCAAGCCAGATAGAGCAGAACGAAGGCGGCGCCTCCGTTCTCGCCCGCCACATAGGGGAATCGCCAGATGTTGCCCAGCCCGATGGCCGAACCGGCCGCGGCGAGGATGAAGCCCGTGCTCGATCCCCACTGTCCACGCGCTTGCTCCATCGAGTTCTCCTGCTAGCTTGAGGACCTTGCCGTGCCGAACTCTCTCTGGGGGTCACGGCACCGTTGGCGGGCAGTGTATGCAAGCGGCCGAGAGTGGGTCAAGGAGAGGCCTGAATGAGAACTCGACTGGTGAAGGACTTTCAGTTCGAGGCGGCGCATCGCCTGCCGCGGGTCCCACAAGGGCACAAATGCGGCCGGCTGCACGGCCACAGCTTCAAGATCCAGGTGGAGGTCGAAGGAGAAATCGACCCTGATACCGGTTGGCTGCTCGACTACGCGGAGATCGGCGAGGCCTTTCGGCCGCTCCACGACACTCTCGACCACCGCTATCTCAACGAAATCGAAGGACTGGAGAATCCCACTTCGGAAGTGCTCGCGGCCTGGATCTGGCAGCGCCTGATCGCCAGTTTGCCGCAGCTCGTCCGAGTAACGGTGCAGGAGACTTGCAGCGCGCGCTGCGTTTACGAGGGACCGACCGGCTGAAACGGCTCAATGTCGCTTGCCCACCACCGCGGCAATAATGAGCCCAATGGGGCCCAGCAGAGCTCCCAAGACGAAAAAGCCGCAGCCGCTTCGGCCCTTGCTGGTGGCGATCCAAGCGGACAGGACTCCAAAGAGTAACCAGAGGGGAATTCCAATTGCGAACTCCAAGGACGAACCTCCTCAGCCAGTGTTCATTGCCATTGATTTAGTACGTCCTGCGCGGCCCGCGCGGTTCCAAAATGAAGCCTTGCTGTCTCCTCCGCACTTTCCGCATATCCACCGGCCAAAAAAATGGCCACGGGCACTCGGACCTTCCGATAGCGGGAGAATACCAACTCATCACGACGCCTGAGGCCCTCCTCCGTGAGAGCCAAACCCCCGAGTCGATCGCGCTGGAAAGGATCCACCCCCGCGACGTAACAGACCAGCTGGGGGTCGGAGAATCTCCGATCGACCGTCTCGAGGTCCTCATGGAGTCTCTCGAGATATTCTTCGTCGCTCACACCATCGAGAAGACCGGTATCTAGGTCACTGCGCTGCTTCACCGGGTAGTTATGCTCCTGATGAATGGAATAGGTGAAGGTGTCGTCATCCAATTTGTAGATGAGGGCCGTACCATTTCCCTGATGCACGTCGACATCGAGGAAGAGAACTCTCTCCAAGTCCGTTTCGGCGCGCGCCTTCTCCACCGCGATCGCCATGTCGTGATAGTAGCAGAAGCCTTCCGCGTGATCGGGAAACGCGTGGTGGAAACCACCCCCGATGCAAAAGCCCATTCCCTTGTCCAGCGCGAGCCTCACCGTTTGCGCACTGGCCCCCAGCAATCGCCGAAAGGCCGAGATCACCTCTCGGGTGACGGGAAGCTCACTGCTCGTGGTCGCCCAAGTCTCGCGAGCTTGCTCGAGATCCGACACGTATCGCGGGGTGTGGATGCGCGCGATGTCCTCGGCGCTCACCTCGCTTGGATCGTGAAAGTAATCCTCTGGGGTATTCAGTTCCTCCTGAAGCAGGCGGGTGAGAATGGAATACTTCGCCAACGGAAAGGGATGATCTCCGATGTCCAGAGACTCTTCCATGCCCCGCACGAACTCGAGTTCCGCCATCAGGAGTACCGCCCCAGTTCGGCGGCCAAATAACGGCCTGTATGTGATTTCTTCACTCGTACCACCGCCTCGGGAGGACCCTCGGCGAGAATTCGTCCTCCACTCTCTCCCCCTTCGGGGCCCAGATCGATGATCCAGTCCGCAGTTTTGATGACGTCCAGATTGTGCTCGATGATGACCACGGTGTTATTGGCATCGACGAGACGGTGCAGGACCGCCAGGAGTCGTTTGATATCGTGGGAATGAAGTCCGGTCGTAGGTTCGTCGAGCACGTAGAGGGTGCGACCGGTCGCTTTCCTCGCCAATTCCCGCGATAGTTTCACTCGCTGTGCCTCTCCTCCGCTCAGAGTGGTTGCCGGCTGTCCCAGCTTGATGTAATCGAGTCCCACGTCGTGGAGAGTCTGCAGAATCTTGCCGATCTTAGGCTGATTGGCGAAGAATTCCAACGCTTCCTGCACGTCCATGTCCAGGACGTCGGCGATCGATTTTCCTTTGTAACGGCACTCGAGCGTTTCCGCCTGGAATCGCTGCCCCTTGCAGACCTCGCAGCTGACCCAAACGTCGGCCAAGAAGTGCATGGAAATCTTCTTCTGGCCGTGTCCTTCACAGGCTTCGCAACGCCCCCCCTTGACGTTGAAGGAGAATCGGCCCGGCTTGTAGCCGCGCGCCTTGGAGAGAGGAAGTTGGGCGAAGATCTCCCGGATCAGAGTGAAGACCTGCACGTACGTCGCCGGATTCGACCGGGGAGTACGACCAATGGGGTCCTGGTTGATGTCGATCACCTTGTCGATGTTGTGCAGTCCGCTGATGCGTTTGAACGGACCCACCCGCAGCTGCCGATCCGAGAGGCGGTTGGCAAGGGCCGGATAGAGCGTCTCGTTCACGAGGGAACTCTTGCCGCTCCCCGATACACCCGTTACCGCGGTGAACACTCCCAAAGGAAAGGAAACGTCCAGATTCTTGAGATTGTTCAGCCGCGCGCCTCTCAGAGTGATGGCCGCGCGACTTGGCTTTCTCCGCCTCTCGGGAATCTCGATCCGCAGCTTACCCGTGAGATAGGCTCCGGTCAGGCTTCGCGAGGCGGCACGACGTAGCCTGGGTACGCTTCCCGAGAACACGATCTCTCCGCCATTCACGCCGGCCCCAGGTCCGAAGTCGATGACATGATCCGCGCTCGCGATAGTCTCGGCATCGTGCTCGACCACAATCACGGTGTTTCCCATGTCCCTCAGATCCGCCAAGGTGGTAAGAAGGCGCGCGTTGTCCCGCTGGTGTAGGCCGATCGAGGGCTCGTCCAGAATGTACAGCACTCCCACCAGATGCGATCCGATTTGGCTCGCGAGACGGATTCGTTGGCTCTCCCCTCCGCTGAGAGTTGGCGCGGCGCGATCGAGGGTCAAATATTCCAGGCCAACGTCGAGCAGGAACTTCAGGCGGGTTCTCACTTCCCGGAACGCGTCCTCAGCCACCTGCGCTTTCGCTTTGGGAACCTTGAGCTTGGCGAAGTAACTGTGTGCCTCCTGAATGGAGAGCCGGTTCAATTCTGCGAGATTCAAGGTACCCAGTTTTACGGAAAGGCTCTCCGGGCGCAGCTTCCTTCCCTTGCACTCGGGGCAGACCCCTTCGTGGAGAAACTGCCCATAGTAGCGGCGACGACGCTCGCTGCGTGTCTGGCGAACGAGACGCTCCACCTCCGTGGCTACCCCGACCACTCTTCCTTCGAAATCCCCACGAAACCTCTCGCTCTCGTATCGGTAGGTGAGTGTGGTCTTCTCGTCACCGTAGAGCAGGAGCTTGCGATCGCGCTTGGAGAGCTTCTTCCACGGGCGATTCAGGTCGATGGAATAGTGGGCCGCGATTTGGAGCAGACGTTGATTCCACCAGCCCAGGCTGTCCTTTTCCTCGAGATTGCCCATCAATGCCAACGCTCCGGCCATCACCGACTTCTCGGGATCCAACACGAGACGATCGGGGTCGGCTTGCAGGAGTGTTCCCAGACCATTGCATCTGGGACACGCCCCCCTGGGAGAATTGAAGGAGAAGTGCTGCGGGATTAACTCCTCGAAGGAGATTCCGCAGTGAACGCAAGCGTAATCCTCGCCCAGCAGAACCTCGTCTCCCGCCTCGCTCTCGGCCAGAAGCAGTCCCGAGGAAAGCCGCAAGGCGGTTTCGATACTGTCCACCAATCGCGACGAGCGGACTTTACCCACCACGACACGATCGATGAGAACCTCCACGTCGTGGGTCATAGTCTTGCTGAGTCGCGGGGCCTCTCTCTCTTGGAGATCGTGGTAGCCACCATCGATCCGCAAGCGGGTGAATCCCTCCCTGCGCAGTTTGCGCAGCAGTTCGCGGTACTCTCCCTTGCGTCCGCGCACCACGGGAGAGTAGAGGATGAGGCGCGTGCCGGACGGAAACTCCTGCAGACGCTGCGCCATCTGTCCCGGAGTCTGGCGACCCACCTTCCGACCACAGCGGTGGCAATGCTGCACGCCGAGTCTGGCGTAGATGACTCGGAGATAGTCATGGATCTCGGTGACGGTTCCAACCGTGGAACGGGGGTTCCGGCTTGGGGCCTTCTGATCGATGGAGATGGCTGGGCTGAGCCCTTCGATGTGGTCGACCTGCGGCTTCTCCATCTGTCCCAAAAATTGCCGCGCGTACGAGGACAGACTCTCCACGTAACGCCTCTGTCCTTCCGCGTAGAGAGTATCGAAGGCCAGCGAGGACTTGCCGCTTCCAGAGACGCCCGTAAACACCACGAGTTGATCACGGGGAATCTCGAGATCGATGTTCTTGAGATTGTGCTGGCGCGCCCCCCTGACGACGATTGACTTCCTCATTGCTGCGATTGAGACTGTCTCATCAGCTGCTCGTAGTTGGGGGGTCGCTCGCTTTCGGGAAGGAGATCGTACCAGCCCTGTCGGCGGGCGTAGCGGCAGATAGTTTCGTTTCTGGGATTTAGCTGAATCGCCCGTCTCACCCATTCACGCAGCTGCTGAACTTCTTCAGGGGTATCCGCTCCCCGTTGCATCAGAACCGTGGCCAGACCGGCGTATCCGTCGGCGATCGTGGGGTCAATCTTCAGTCCCTTACGGATGAGTTTTTCCCCCCCATCCAGATTGTTGTTTCCCGAGATTTCAGCAGCACCCAATCCGACCATCGCGCTTGCATTGTCCGGATCACGGTTCAGTACACGAGTGAAACACATCCTGGCCGTGACGAAGTTCCCCAAGTGGAAGTTGGACCAGCCCACGCCCAATTCAGCCTCCACTGACTCGGGGCGGTCTCGAAGCATCCTCTTGTAGGCATCGGCAGCCAAAGTGTACTTCCGGTCCGCGAGGTAGAACTTGGCCTGTAGATTCCGGGCCTCCTCGTTCTTCGGATCATGCTCTAGAATCCACTTCAGCTCCTCGTGGGCGCCCTCGTCTTCCCGGTTTTCGAAGAGAGCTCGAGCATGCTGCATACGCAAGGAGATCTCCGCTTCGAGTAGGGCGTCGTCGGAGGTCCGAGTGAGAAAGGTGCCCAGGGCCAGGACGACGAGAACGCAGGCACTGAGCGCAAGCAGTGCCTTGCGTTGGCCTGTGCGAAAGGAGGCGCTGAGCGCGGCAATGCATACGCCGGAGAGAAGTGCCAGCAGGGCGAGCACTGCCAAATCGAAATTCGAGCCCAGTGGCCAAAACCAAACCACGAACACGAGCACTAAGAGGAGGACTGCGATCGAGCGCGCCTCCTTCCGTCCTCGAAGAACCAGCAAACTGCTCAGACCCAGAGCGAAGAGCGGGATCACCCCCAGCGAGATGCCCGGCGCAAGCAGAGGAATCTGCCCGCGCCAGAAAAGAAGAATCGAATCGGTAGGATGCACAGGGAGTAGAACTGCCGAGCCCAGTTGTGTGCTCCTCAAAAGAGGGAGAGCAAGAAGCAGCGCGATGACGGCCCACAGTGCCCAGCCCAATCCCGACAACTTGCCACCGAAACAGACCAGGGCCAGACCAACTACCAGGACGAGAGTGAGCGCGACATTTCCCGTCTGCAAGCCGCTCAGAATGAGCGCAGGCCAACAGACGGCCAGAACGATCCCGGCGCTCAGACCAGCTATGGCACCGGCCACCGCCCGCGCACTCCACGCAACCGTGAGGACCAAGAGTCCAAACAAGATGGCGGAGAGGGTCCGCGTCCCGTGAGCATCCGGGAAATATTGAAGATTCAGAGAAGCCGGCAGCGCCGCGAGGCGGAGGAAGATCGCCAGGACCAGCGGTACAACCAAGAGCCAGCGCGGTCCCTTTTGCAACGCAGCGCCAAACCCATGCTCTTGACTACTGGTTTCCTTTTCGCTCATATCCGTTCTCTCTCCTCGGCTCGAGAAGCCGATTCTCGGATGTGGGAATTGGGGCCATGGAATGGCGAAGGTTGCACCTTGGCCTACAGCGACAGGACCGACAGCTTAGATCTCCTCGATCGATGAAGCCGGAACCCAGCCGATCAAGTCACCGCCAAGGTGGATCCGAGTCCATTGGCTCCTTCGCGTGTCCACGAAGACCCGCAGACCTTCGTGGATTTTAAAGGATAAATTGTAGTTCTCGCCAGGTCCACTCCGCACGTCGACTTCGGTTGCGGTGACAATTGCCGCCTGGTGTCGCAGTTGATTATCGGCATGAACGACCGTCATCACCGAGCACACGGCTAAAAGACAGCAGAGGGCCCAGATCACTCCGCGACCTCTGAGCCAGGACGGACGCCACCAGGCGCGCAGAGCACCCACAAGTGCCAACAGCAACCAAAATCCCAAGGCGCCTCCGGTCCATTCATCGAGGCTGAAATAGGAGTACAGCCAGACAACGGGCTTCAGGAACAAGGGGATCGAGAGCGGAGCCAGGGCCTCGTCCTTGATCAGCGTCTTGGCCTGTGCGAGATTCTCGCGAGCGGCCGCGTCCCGCGGATTGCGCAGTAGGGCTCTGCGATAATAGAGGATCGCCTTGCCCACACTGCCCTTCTTGAACCAGGCGTTTCCCAGATTGTAGAAGATGATCTCGTGGTTGAGTCCAGCATCGATCGCGGCTTGGTAGTTCTCGATTGCGCCGTCGTAATCTCCTGCTTCGTACGCATGATTTGCCTGCGCCGCCAGGGACTGTGCCTTTGCCAGGTCTCCCGCGCGGGCGCCGACGACGGCGACTGAAAGCAGAAGCAGAGCCAGCACAAGTCGCCGGGCTAGATCAACCACGGCCCAACTCCTTTTCCAAGTCGAGCAGAAGGGACTTCGCCTCAACGCTGAGTCCGGACCCTTCTGCGGTCGAGGCAAAGCGCGCTTGGTCACAGTGGTCAAGCAAGTTCGTCACCCTCGTTTTCAGTTCCTGAGCGGCGCCCTTGGATTCCAGCCACTCGAGTAGTTCGGAACGCGTGAGTCCGGAAACCGGCCGGCGAGCTTTGGCCCCGAACCAGATCATGAGTGCCTCGCTCGCCCGCTGAGCATCACTTCCATCGCCAGAGAGGCGGGAGTTGGCGAGCTTTCGCGCCTGGCTCGCGCGGTGGCCCAGGGGGTCGGCCAGAAGCCGCCTACGCCGCGTGGCCAGAGCGAGTGAAGCGAGCCAGAGCAGAGGAGCCAGAGCCGCGAGCACCCAGGTGGTTCGGCGCAGAATGAGCGGTCCGGGGTAGGACCTTAGCTTTCCACTCACGGGCTGGATGTGCAGGATGTCCTGTCCCAGGATCGCAATCTCCGTCTTGCCCCCCGTGGCGAAGGACGAAATGGGAGCCTCGTCCGAGGGAGAAACCTCGACCTCGACTGGCTTGGTCCTCAAATGCAGATAGCGCCGTTTCTTGGTGTCGAAGTAGACATAATCGACCGGAGGAATGGTGTAGTTCCCCTCCTTCTGAGGAATGAGCAACTTCTCCACCTTGAGGCTGCCGCGCAGCACCCCTCCCGACGGCCCCGAATCCAAAGAGGAACCCGAGTCATGCTGACGAAAGGTCGGCATCTGCGGAAGCTCCGGTTTGGTCGCGGCGGCCAGATAGCCGCTCCCTGAGAGGGTCAGCGAAACTGTGAGGGCGTCACCGACCTTGAGACTCTTGCGATCGGTTTTCATACTCAGCTCCAGATCGCTCCCTACCGTGCCTTTGAACCCGTCCGGTGCGCCTGAAGGTAGCTCCTTCACGTAGACCGGAATGGATGGCGCGCGCAAGGTAATGTCGCCGCGTGGCGTTTGCCGGCGAAAGAACGAGCCAAAGGGATCTCGGGGAATTCGAACTACTGCCTCGCCGATCGTGAGCGCACCGCTCCGCGTGGGAAAGAGTGCATAGAGAATCTGCGTAATGTCGTAGGGATACCCCTGAACGTTCATGGTGCTATGTCGCTCGGGCGGTAGGTCCTCGCGCCAAAAGCCCTCGGTGGTCGGTGGCGTGTATTGCGGGGAATCGAAAAGTCCCCCGCGCATGCCACGGTAAAAGGTGAAGGTGAGCACGACTTGTTCCCCGACGACCACCGTGTCCCGATCTACCGTCATGCTCACGAAGTAGTCGTCTCCTGGCCCGCCCGAACTCGTGCTCTTCGTCCCTTTGGAATGGGGCGCGGTAGGCGAAGTGGAGGGAGTGCTCTTGTGGGCGGGCGCATTCGAAGATCCGGCCGGAAGGACCTCCAGCGGAATCTCCTTCGATTTGTAGGTGTTCCCATCCGCCACCACCGAGATCGGCTTCAGCTGGTACTTCCCCGGTTCCAGAGGTCTCAAATACCAAGTGTAGGTGTGGCTGGCGTGGACTTTGCCGTTCACGAAGCTGAAGCTCTGGCTCGTCCCGCCGCCGTAAACTTCGAAGGGACCAAAGTCGGGAAGCTGAGGATCCTCGATATTGCGCACGTCTCCTTCGATGGTGAGCGTCAAGACCGCCTGCTCCCCCACCGCGAGCTGCGAACGATTTACTGCGGCACTGCACGACACCGAAGCATGAGCGCGTGAGGAAACGCCGCTCAGGATGAGCGTGCTCAGCAGGAAGCCGAACAAGAGTCTCCTTTGATGGAGTGCGATCGCTCTACCAATCATGTTTGCTCTTGTTCTCCGTCTTGCGCAGACGCCGTTGGATGGAACGTCGCAATTCTTCCTCGTCGTGATCGAGGGCATTGAGTAAGCGCAGGGCCTCGGCCGGAGTCATCACTCCCACCTTGCTCGCCATGCTATCGGACAAAGCGGCTTGCGTCGAGTCGGGGCGCGCGGGCTGTTGCATGGTGCTGTCCTGCGCCGCGGATTGCTGCTCCTGTCGCTTTTGGTCCTGTTCCTTGCTCTGCTCGTCCTGCTTGCCCTGCTCATTCTGCTGGGGATTCTCCTTCTGCTCCTGCTGCTTTTGGCTTTTTTGGGAGTCCCTCTGCTGTTCGGATTTGGAGTCCTTGCTCTGTTGTCGCTTTTGATCCTGGTTCTGGTCGCCCTTCTCATCCTTATTCTGCTTCTGATCCTTGCTCTGCTTCTGATCGGACTTTTGCTGCTGTTTCTTCTGCTTCTCGAGCAAACGCTGTGCGAGTTCCAGATTGTGCAGAAGGTCCGGGCTGGGCTTGCCGGCGAGCAGAGCTTTCTGATAGAGGGAGAGAGCCTGGGCAGGATCCTTCTTGGCCAGAGCGACATTCCCCGCATTGTAGAGAGCTTGCTGGGTCTGCTCGGGGTCCGCCGCACTGGACGCGGCCAGGAACTGGCTCATTGCGCCCTTTAGATCCCCGTCGGCATAAAGGGCCTCTCCCATACCCATGCGATAGTCGGGGTCCTGCGGTCGGTAAGCCTGGGCGCGAGCGTAGTTTTCGATGGCGGCTTTCGAATCCCCTTGCCTCAACTTCTCGCCCGCCTTCTCCGCGGCGCGCCGGGCTTTCTGTAGCGGATCCCAGGCGCGCGCAGAAGTGCTCTGGAAAAGGCCGAGGATCAAGGCCAAAAGCAGGAGGTGCCGCGCTCGAAACTTCATTCTCCTCTCCTTCGATCACTGAACAGGGGCTCCAGGAGCAACAAGAGGAGCGCAGCTGACAATGGCCAAGCATAGCGCTCCTGATACGAGGTGACCCGTGTCGCTTGATACGCTCGGCTCTGCAGGGAGTTCAAACCGGCGCTCAAACGGGCCAGGTCCAGCCCTCCGCTCCCCGCTCGCACGTAAATACCCCCGGTGTCTCTCGCGAGTTTCACCAGAGGCTCTTCCTTCAGATGGGTCATCACCACCTGCTGGTTCTCGTCGCGCAGGAAACCCTGTCTCTGGTGATGATCGTCGTAGACGGGGATGGGCGCCCCCCCCGCGCTGCCCATGCCGATGGGAAACACCACGACCTGAGACTCCTGCAGCTTGCGGGTGATTTCGTCCAGACCGCCGGCGAAGTCCTCGCCGTCGGTCACCAGGATGACCGCCCGATAGCCTCCCTTTTCTTCCCGAAACAGCTCGAGAGCAGTGCGCATGGCGGCTTCGATGTTCGTGCCCTGACTTCCGATCATGGTGGGATCGGCCTGGGACAAAAAGAGCCGAGCCGCCGAGTAGTCCACAGTGAGGGGACACTGGGGAAAAGCGGCACCGGCGAAAAAGACGAGTCCCACGCGGTCCCCGTGAAGGCCGTCCATGAGATCCGACAATTCGGCTTTGGCTCGTGCCAGGCGGCTCGGTTTGATGTCTTCGGCCAGCATGGACTGTGAAATATCCAGCGCGATCACCACATCGCTGCCCTTTTGTTCCACTTCCACCTTGTTCGCTCCCCACTGGGGACGCGCGGCAGCCAGAATCAGCTGAGAGAGAACCAATAGGAGTAGAGCCGCCCGTGCCGTACGGCGCCGTTCCCTCCGACCCAGAACGAGCTGCTGTTCGAGCGCGGAGCCCGTGAAGGCAATGGTCCTGCGGTGAGCGGACTGCCGCGCGAAGTAGTAGACCAGCACGAGCAAGGGTAACGCCCACAAGAGCCATAGAATTTCAGGATGCGCGAATCGCATGGCTCTCCTAGGGCAATACGCGATAGACGGTGGCGGAGAGAATCAACTCCAGCACCAAGAGCGCGATCGCCGGCAAGAGGAACAGGCTCGCCAGCTGCCGATAATTCGTGTAAATGGTCGTCTCCACTTTGCTCTTCGCGAGCGAATCGATGACTTCGAAAATCTGCGCGAGGCTTTCGCCGCTTCGGGCGCGGAAATACTGTCCGCCCGTTTGCTTCGAAATTTTCCGCAAGAGTGCCTCATCGATCTGTGTCTTGATCTGGGTATAACGCCGCCCGAGCACGGGATGATCCACCGGATACGGTGCGGTACCTTCCTTTCCGATGCCGATAGAGTAGATCTTCACGCCCAAGCTCCGCGCCGCCTCTGCTGCGGTGCTTGGATCGACGGTGGGTACGTTGTTCACACCGTCGGTCAGAAGGATGAGGATGCGGCTCTTGGCATCGCTGCGCGCCAGACGCTTGACCCCGGTGGCGATGCCCAGTCCGATCGCGGTCCCGTCCTCGATGAGTCCGACCTGCACTTCGTCCAGAAATCTCTTCAGGACCCCATAATCCAGGGTGAGAGGGCACTGGGTGAAGGCCTTGGCCGCGAAGACCACCAGTCCGATACGATCCTGTTTGCGCCCGTCGATGAACTTTCGAATGACATCCTTGGCGACGGCAAGGCGGTCGTCTGGCTGGAAATCCAGAGCGCGCATGCTTCCACTGATGTCCAGGACCAGTACAATATCGATTCCCTTGCCCTCGATGACCTGTGTGTGATTCGCGATGACCGGACGAGCCAGGGCCCCCACAGCCAAGGTGACCGCCAACAGCCGCAGTGCGAACGGGAGTCCACTGGTCTTGGCGCGGCGTCCCGCGGGGAGAGAGGAAAACAAGGTGAGTCCGCTGTAGCTTATGGTGGCCCGGTGTCCGGCGACGCGGCGCAGAAACCACAGGAGGAACCACGCGACTGGAATCAAGAGCAGGAGCCAAGGATGCAGGAAACTCATCCGGACACCTCCTGCAACCTTACCAGGGCTCGTACGCTCTCTTGCGTCGTGTAGACGGGCTCCACTTTCGTGTCGTGAATATAGCCTCGGGCCGCCTCGAGCCATTCTCTCGCTTGGTGTTCCGTCGGACGGCCGCGGGCGAACTTGATTTCGTCTGCCTGTCTCAAGAGTCCGAGTGCGCTGGTAAACAACTCGGGTTCGTATCCGGCTGCCACGAGGCGTTCCTTGATCTCGTTGACGGTCCAATCCAGAGCAGGGACTCGGAACCTGCCCGCAAGATAGGCCCGCAGTGCATGACTCACCGCCACGTAATAGGCGTCGAATTTCCCCTCCCGCAGCAGACTAGAATCTTCGATCTCTTGCAGTTTGCGTAGCGCAGTAAGGTGCACCGCCTCCGCCACCAGAGGGAACGCGACGGTTCTGCTCTTGCCACGACGCAACCAGCGCGTCGCCAAATACGCCAGCGGACTCAAGAGCAACAGGATTCCCGCGATGGTTGGCCACCACTTGGGCCGCAGAATTCCGATGCTCTGCAGCGGCCGGGGCGCCGGCAGGGAATCGGGGTCCATGGTGGCAGGAACCGCGAAAAACAGAGTGTCGCTGCTCCCCGGGAGGGTGGTCCCCACCATTCCCACCTGCAGGGGAATCAAGGTGAAAACCGCGGGATCCTCGGTGGGCCGGATCGCGGCGTGAATTCCCACGGGAAATTCGGTGCTGTCCTTGGCCGCATGATCGAGGCTAAGGGTCGCGCGTTCACCCAGATGAGGAACGGGTGGATCCAGGCGCATCTTTTCCTGCCCAGCGGCACCGAGCACGATGGAAAGCAGCACCAAGAGGACGGATGGCACTCTTCTCATCAGCGTCGCTTTCCCCGCCGCGCGAAGAAACGCAGGAGCGGATCGATGACCGGTTGGGTCACGTCGATCTCGATGAGGTCACAACCGGCACGTCGCAGACCGCGTTTGATCTCCTGCTGCCGTTCTTGGGCCAGCTCCGCAAATTTCGAGCGCAGCTTCGCATCGGTCGAATCCACCAGCAGGAGTTCTCCGGTCTCCGCATCTTCCACCTGGATGAGACCAACGGAGGGAATTTCCCGTTCGCGGGGATCCACCAGATGGATTGCGGTGAGATCGTGGCGTCGCGCGGAAACCAGCAGGTCTTTTTCGTAGTCATTCGCCAAGAAATCGCTCATCAGAAAGCAGACGGCCTTGCGCTTTTGAACTCGGTTGAGAGTCTGAAGCGCGACGCGCAAATCGGTGCCCTTGGCCGTGGGCTCAAAGTAGAGCAGATCGCGGAGAAGCCTGAGGGCGTGGCGCCGTCCCTTGGCCGGAGGTACGTACAGCTCGACTTTGTCGCTGAAGAGAATCAGGCCGACCTTGTCCCCGTTGCTCACCGCCGAGAAGGCCAAGAGGGCCCCCATTTCTGCCAACACCGCGCCCTTGCTGCGCCGTCCGCTACCGAAGCCTTCCGAGGCTGAAAGGTCGGCGAGAAGGAGAATGGTCAGCTCACGCTCTTCTTCGAACTGCTTCACGAACGGTGAACCCTGACGCGCCGTCACGTTCCAATCGATGGAGCGCACGTCGTCGCCGGGTTCGTATTCCCTTACCTCCCGGAACTCCACTCCCCTTCCCTTGAAAACGGAGTGGTACTCCCCGCCAAAGAGCTCCTCGACCGTACGGCGCGTGCGGATCTCGAGACGCCGCACTTGGTCTAGTAGGTCGGCAGGAATCCCACTGCCGTGTTGTTTCGTGTCGGGCGAATGGCGCTCCACCTTGGGGTCCTGTCGCGACTAGGGTACTTCGATGTGATCGAACAGCGAGCGAACGATGTCCTCACTGGTGAGATCCTCTGCCTCTGCTTCGTAGCTCACCGAAATGCGGTGTCTCAGCACCGAGGGGCCCACCGTTTTCACGTCTTCGGGGGTGACGAAGCCCCGGCCGCGCAAAAAGGCGTGCGCTTTCGCGGCTCGCGCGAGGTAGATCGAAGCGCGTGGGCTAGCACCGTAGGAAATGAGCGCGGTGAGGGAGAGATTGTATTCCTTGGGATCGCGGCTCGCTCTCACGATGTCCAGGATGTATTCCTTGATCTTGTCGTCCACATAGATCTCATGAACCAGCTCTCGGGCTTTCAGAAGCTGGTCGCGCTGCAATACGGGCTGAATTTGTGGAGGATCGGCGCCCACCATGAGATCCATGATGCGCCGTTCCTCGTCGCGCTTGGGATAGTCCACGAGAATCTTGAGCATGAAGCGATCGACCTGAGCTTCGGGAAGGGGATAGGTTCCCTCTTGCTCGATCGGGTTTTGGGTGGCGAGAACGAGGAACGGCTCTTCCAACTTGTAGGTTGTCTCGCCAAGCGTGACCTGAAGCTCCTGCATCGACTCCAGCAGTGCCGATTGCACTTTTGCCGGAGCGCGATTGATCTCGTCCGCCAGAATGATGTGCGAGAAAATGGGTCCCTTCTTGACCGTGAATTCGCCGCGTTTCTGGTCGAAAATCAGCGTTCCCAAGAGGTCCGCGGGCAAAAGATCGGGAGTGAATTGAATCCGCTGGAAATCGGTGCCCAGCGAGGCAGCCAGCGATCGAACGGCCAGCGTCTTCGCCAAGCCCGGGACCCCCTCGAGCAGGATGTGCCCTCCGGTGAGCAAGCCGAGCAACAATCCTTCGATCATCGTCCTCTGCCCGACGACCGCCCGACCCACCTGGTCCATGACCTCCTGCACGAAAACGCCTTCGGATTCGACCCTTGATTGGATCTCCTTTACCTGATTATCCACCTTGCAAGCGCCTCCACTGGCTGTGAGAGAAAAACGACGAGGGACCGAAGCTATACGCCTCTTCGATCGATGAGGTTCCGATGGCCGGGGGGACAAATTGGGACCTGACGATCCGAATCGTCTCTGGAACTACCGCCGCCCAGGATGGTACTCTAAACTTCGAATTGCGCGTCGGCAACGTCTGCCGGCCAAGAGGAGCTCTCGCATGCGTATGAGACCCGATAAAATCCAGGATCTCGCCTCGAAAGTGGTGGAAATGCTACGCGAGGACCCGCGCGTCGAACTCCTCGCCACCGAAAACGCGATTCGGGTCGCCGTGGGTAGTGCGATCCGCGACGATTTGCAGGAAGAGGACGAAATCGACCGCGAGGTGGAAAAACTGCTTAGTCGCCACGCGCGCGAGATCGAAAAAGAAGACATGGATCTGAGCGAGCTCCGCCTCAAGTTCAAGAAGCAGATCGCCAAACAACGTGGCTTCATCATTTGAGGGTGCCCATGCGTTTCAGCGAGGAGAGAATCGAGAAGATCGCCAACGACATCGTCGACCGGCTTGCGGAAGAAGAGTTGGTGGATCTCACCATTGAAGAGGAAGAATTGGCCAACTTGGTCGGCGCGCTCCTCCTCTCGGATCTCGAGATGGAAAGCAAGATCCGACGTGAGGCGATCGAATGGCTGGAGCGGAACCGTCCACATCTCGAGCCGGGGACCGACGACTGGTCGATCGAGCTGGAGAAGAAACTGGAAGACCTCGCGATCTCCAAGGCCTACGTACTGCCCTAGGCCTCGAAGGTTCAATGCGTATCCTCTTCGTCTCGCCCTATCTCCCTCACGGCACCATCGGTCACGGAGGCGGCACGGTCGTCTTCGAACTCATTCGCTGTCTCGCCCGCTCCCACGAAATTTGCCTACTCTGCTTTCAACGTGAAGGTGAGCAGGGGAAGGAGCGCGAACTCCTCGATGCGGGAGTGAGAGTGGAGCTGATTCCCTACCGCTCCGGTCAGGACAGAGGGCTGAAGCGAGCCCTTACCGTTCTCGATCGATTGCCGCGAATCGTGGTTTCCGCACTCGGTGGCCAACCCTACCGTTCGGTGCGCTACTCACACTCGAAGATGAAACGGCGCCTTCTTCAGCTCGTGCGCGAATGGAAACCGGATGCGGTACAAGTGGAGTTCTTCGCCATGGCGCCCTACGCGCGAAAGATCATGCAGTACAAGCGGGAGACCTCAGGGAAGGTCCCCCTGGTGGTCTTGAGCACGCACGAAGTCGAGACCCTGGTGCGGCTCCGTCGCCTGCTGGACGCCAAGAACTGGCTGTCGCGCAGCATGGCCTCGATACGACTGCGGCGCATTCGTCGTTACGAATCCAAGGCGAGCATGTGGGCGGATCGCGTGCTGTGCGTTTCGGAACAGGACCGTCAGGTGCTAGTGGGTATCACCGGGTCTGACCGACTCTTCACCCTGCCGCTGGGAGTGCCCCTCTCGCGGCTGCCCGAGGCGGACCCGAGCTTCGAAGCTCCCCCACGGATCCTCTTCGTGGGCAGCTTTTCGCATCCTCCCAACCGGCAGGCCGCCAGCTTCATCGTCAAGGAGCTGGTTCCGGCCCTTCGCCGGGACCATCCCACCCTGGTCTGCGAAATCGTGGGAAGAAACCCATCCGCTGAGCTGAGGTCTGCGGCCGAAGCCACCCGAGGAGCGGTGATGATCCACGGCTTCGTTCCCGAACTCGAACCCATCTTTGCGCGAACCTGGCTCTTCGTGGCCCCACTCTTTTCCGGCGGAGGGATCAAAATCAAGATTCTCGAAGCCCTGGGCCGTGGAGCACCGGTGCTCACCACTCCCATCGGCCTGGACGGAATCGCCGCGCCGGCGGGAGAGACCGTAGGCTGTGCGCGCGACGCTTCGGAGTTCATCCAGCAGTGTTCGCGGCTCCTGTCCCATCCGGAGATTCTCTCCTCGTGGGGAGGCAAGGGACGCGAGTACATCGCACACAATCATGACTGGCCGCGTCTGGCCGACAGGCTTTGTGAGATTCTGGCTGGAAAATGAAAAGGGGCCGGCGACTCCGGCGCCGACCCCGCGTTATCGAACGAAACCGAAATAGTCGGCGTTTACTGAAAATCGTAGTCGAGCCAGATGTCGTTGCGCTGTCCCTTGAAGGCTTCGATCGGACTGTTGGCCGAGGCGTAGACCAGCCGGTTGGAGTTGTTGGGATCGAAGGACGGGTTGACTTCGTCCTGACGCGAGAACACGAGTTCGCTCTGGTTGCTTCCATCGCTGTCCATGATCCACAACGAGCGATCGCGTACTGAGGTGGTCATGTTCCTACGCGTGCTCACGAAGACGATCGACCCACCATCGGGAGACCAGGTGGGGTCGAAGTTTTCCTCGGGGAGAAAACTGGGTCCGATCCCGTCGTTGTTGGCGTAGGTGAGCCGGCGCATGTTGAAATCGAGAACTGCACCGGGCGAGGCGGGATCGAAGTCGATCACGTAGAGATCGCGCCCATTCGTCCCACCGATCCCGCGATTGGAAGCGAAAACGATGCTCCCCCCGCTGGGGGACCAGGCGCAGTCACCTTCCTTGGAAGAACCCGAGGTGAGCTGGTAGATTTCCTCCGTACTCACGTTCATGGCGAACAGGGCTTGCGGTTCGTAGACGTCGGGAATGGGCGGAACCGCAGTTGGACTGCCCGGCTTGAAGAAGTAACGACTGAAGAGAAGCCACTGGCCGTCATGCGACCAGGCGGGATCGTTGAAGAAGTACTCTTCCCCTTGCGGATCGCCAATGAAGTGCGCGCTCGTCACAGGGACTTCATCGCTCTGCGAGAGATCAACATCGCAAATATAAATCCGGTCACGGCGATCGAAATTCTGGATGACCACCGCGAACTGCGAACCGTTGGTGGGATTCCAGACCGGCTGGGACTTGCCCCGGATGTTGGGGTCGAACTGAACCGTGCCCCCCGAGGAGATGTCCGAGTTCAAGGTTCCGAAGACCACTTTGCGGAAAGCTGCATCGCTCAGCGTATCGGGCATGCTAGTCGTCGGGTACGGCCTTAGATCGGATGGGATGTTGATGACCGCGATGTCCCGCGCGTTCTTGTCATCATCGATCTCGGGTACGAACGGCCAATCGGTGGAGAAGATGACGGTGAACCCATCTGGATTGAGCGAGGGCTCGCGGTGAAAGATCGTTGAAGTGTCGGGAGTGACGATCAGCTGGGTCCCGCGTTGAGTGTAGGTTTCCTCCGTGGTATCTGCGCAGCCGCTCGCGATCCAGGCCACTGCCGCCCCCAAGACAAGACACACGCCGAGGCGCCCCAAGCGCTCCGCTCTCCACATGGTGGCTCTCCATCTTCGCTGAAGTGGTGCGGGACGCACCTCCGCGTCCCAATCCGCCCAAAGGCACTACAAATTAAGGGATCGCGACCTAGCTTGTAAACCCGTAGCTAGAACTCTATCGCGCTTGCTCGAGATTGGACTTGGCCAGCGCGTTTCCCGGGTCCTTTTCCAGGATTCGACGCCAAATCCGCTTGGCTTCCTCTTTTTTCCCCAGCTCGAGCAGAATCACCGCCTCCAAGTTGGCCAGCTTCAGGTCCTCCGGATCCAATTCCACTCCTTTTTGCGCCGCGCTCAGGGCCAGAGCCAGATCTCCGCCCTCCCTCCGCACCAGAGCGAGGACCCCCCAGCTCTGGGCGAGCTGCGGTGGATGGCGCTTGGCGAGGGCCTCGATGGAGTCGGGCTGTCCCAGGCTCTGCCAGGCTAGAAGAAGGTTGTAGAGCGACTTCTGAGAGGGCGGTTTGCCGGCCACAGACTTCTGAAGCCAGGGTAGGGCCTGCTTCGCCTTCCCCTGTCTCAAAAGCAGGCTCCCCGCCGCGGCGGCGCAGTCCAGGGCGGAGCTGTCGCGCTGCGCGCAGCTCTCATACCAAGAGATGGCGGCATCCACGGACTTGGTGCGAGAGAGCTCGGCCAGCCGTCGGGCTGAATCAGCGTCGGGATGCGCCTCCTCGAGCTGCGTCCATAGCTTCCATGCTTCCGTGGTGTCCTGGCGCGCGTCGGCCAGGCGGGCCCGCTGGCGCAGCACGCGCAAGTCGCCCTTGGCTATGCGCCACGCTTCCTCCAACTCTTCCTTCGCCTCGTCAAGGCGATGGTAGTCCAGGTAGCCGGTGCCCAGGGCGAGCCTGGGTTCCAGCTCGTCCGGTGCCAGCTGTACCGCACGTTGGTACTCCGCCATGGCGCGACCGGTGCGGTCCAAGGCCTGCAGAGACTTCGCCAGGTTCATGTGCAGTTCGTAGAGGGAATCCTCCGCGCGGAGCCCCTCCTCGTAGGCTCCGACCGCATCGCGGTAGCGCGAGAGCTGCGCGAGCACCAGACCTTTCAAATTCCATAGCCGGGGCGTGGTGTCTTCGCTCCGCAGGGAATCCTGAAAGACTGTGAGGACCTGAGCGTAGTGACCCGCCTCGAACTCCCCGGTGAGACGGGCCAGCAGCGCTTCGCGAGCACGCGCCGCATCGTAGCGATCCCCTGCCGAGGCCGGCCCCGATGCAAAGAAAATGAGAAAATAGAGCCCAAGGAGCCCAAGAACCGCGCGTCGGCCGCTAGGCCTGGGACGGCCCGGTTTGACCCTCGAGGAGCGGCTCGTGTGCACTTGGTTCGTCTTCTCTCTGGGGGCCCGGGGAGAACTGGAATCGCGATCCTTCCATGACTGAAACCCAGGACATAGGGCGTGGGCGGTGCCGGTGGGTTCCGTCGTGCGCAATTTACGCCTTGCTGCTGCTTCTGGCGAGCGGCGCTCAGCGGGTGGTTCTGCGTTTGGACGGAAAGCTCGTCGACAGTCGCGCCATCACTCTGCTTCGCTGAGCAACCCTCCCCAGGGCAAAGCACGCTCCCTCAGGCGCTCTGAGGAAAGAGATATTGGTTCCAGCTCTCGGAGGTCCGCCCCTTGCCCCAGGGGAGTGCCAGGACCCAACGCGGGCGTTGGGGCGCCCTCATCAGCTTCATTCCCGCTTCCTCGGGAAGTCGATTTCCTTTGCGATTGTTGCACGGCAGGCAGGCGGCGACGCAGTTCTCCCAACTGTGTGCTCCGCCGTGAGGATAACGTTTGGTCTTTCGACTTCGAGGCACGACGTGATCCACCGTGAGCGCCATGTCGGTGGCGCCGCAGTACTGACAGGTCCACGAGTCGCGCGCCAGGATGTTGCGCTTGTTGAAACGCACACGCAGGGTTCGATAGACGCGATGAGCGATGGCGATGAGCAGCCGGATGATCACCGGACAATTCAACTCGAGATGCTCGCTGTGCAGAATCCTCCCCGATTCCGATTCCACCACGACCGCCTTCCCCAGAGCGAGCAAACTCAGGGCACGACGAACCGGCACCACGTTCACCGCCTGGTAACCCGCGTCGAGAACGAGAACTGGAGTGCTCAGGTCGCCGATCATGAGGAGTATCCTAGCTCGATTTTCAACGAGTCCGCAAGAGTGAGACTTGCTCCAAACGGGCCTCCCTTAGCGCTCGTGGGGCATTCGCTCCTCTGGGGCAATGAAGTAGGTGTTCCCGGAGTAGGCCAGAAAGTTGGACACCCGACTGGTGTAAATACAAGCGAACTCCCTGACCTGCCGGCCAAAACGGCTGTTCTCGTTTCCCTCGCGAAAGAGCGAACCCCAATGCGGATTGTGTCCTTCCGTGATGACCCTCGAGAGTTCAGCCATGCGCCCGCGGTACTGTGCGCTCATGTAGTCGAGCCCCTCGAGCACGCGTTTCATCCCCTCGCGGTGACGTTTTCGTTCCTTGGGGTCCAGCCCGATCCAGGTGTCCATCTCGGGCAAGCGATAGGCCAGGTGCCGGCCGGAATCCTCGCCTGTTCCGTTCTCCTGATCGCCATCTAGGGTTTCCAAGAGGAAGCGCAGGTGATCGCGGTCGAGGGCCAGGTCCTGTTGCCGGGCCATGAGTCCGTTGAGTTCGCGTCGTTGATAGAGGAGTCGGCGATTGGCCGCGATTTCTTGCTCGAGTTCCTGCACGATCATCGCGGTGCGCCAGCCCACCGTCTTCTTGCTCTTGAGGATGTCCCCGTAGGTATGGTCACCGAAGTACAGAACTTGGTCGCCATTGGCATCGAGGAAACGTTCGACCCAGTTTGCGTTTCCCCCGCTGAAGTAGAACTCCCCTCTACCCGGACACTCGGGAGCGGGAATGACCTCCGGCTGGCGCTTTTCCAGAAAGAAGCCGGGTTTCTTGGCGCTGACTACGACCAAATCGAAGAGCTGCTTCCAATTGCCCTCGGCTAGGCCGAGCAGATAATCCATGACCGCTTCGGTGTAGGAATGCTCGCTGTTGGTGAGCAGGAAGACCTTTTTCCCCAAGGCTCGAAAGCGCAGCAGCGTGGCGGCGAGGTCGGGGTCCCACACGAAATAGCGCGAGAGGTCTTTGACGATGATGGACTTGAGGGAACCGTCCCGGTGCGTCTTGTCCACGCAGGCCCGAACGTCATCGAAAATCTGGTTCGGTTTGAGGTGAGACAATTGGCTGTTGGGATCGGAGCGCCTGAGATCCATGAGCGCCGAATACAGCGATCCCTCGGGCATGCTGAATAGAGTATCGAAGCTCTGGTAGCGGTCGCTCCTGAGATTCACCCGTGAACGTCGGTAGAGCTTCTTGCGCTCGTCTCGGTCCAGCGTGTGCCCGCCGTGCATCGCCTTGGCGATGTAACCATGGAAGTCCATTTTCAGGATGTTGCCGTGCCGCTTGTCCACGATGAGTCCACGGATGATGCAGTCGGGATCGTACTTGATGCCGCGAATTCCGTCCGGGTAGCCGCGCCATTCGACCAGATTTTGTACGGCCAGGTCGTGGGTCAGCTGCTCGAACGACGCGCGATTGTACAGGGCCAGGGTGTGGTCCATGTCGAAGCCGAGTGCCCGAACTCCTTCCATACGCAGGTTGCGGTTCACGAACACGCGTCGCTCTCGGGGAATGTGCTTTTCCCCGGGGAGCAGGTGCTGGATGGCGGTGGAGAAGAGGGTCTTCTCGCGGGCGAGCGATTCGCTCTCGTGATTCGACATGAAATACCGTCCTGGGCGGCTTGAAATCCGTGTGAGCCATGATCGGCCACGAATGCGCCGCTCGCAATGGCGGAACTCTATTCTCGATCAGACTTCGGCCGCGACCTCACCACTGAGCTTGGCGCTGAGCCGCGAGAGGTGCGGGTTTTCCGGCAGGAGCACCGTAAGCCTTCGCAGCCAACTCAGGGCATTGTCCACGAATCCCAGTCGGGCGAGAACTTCAATACCACCCTCCCAGGAGCCGCCGTGCGCCGGTTCCTGTTCCATGGCTTTCAGATAGAGTTGCAGGGCATCGTAGTCGCGGCCCTCGAGTTCCGCCGCGCGAGCAAGACCGTGCCACGCGGCGGCCTCTTTGGGGTTCTCCTCCAGAGCCTGCCGGAAGAAGCTCCGCGCTTCCTCCAGCTTCCTCTCGGCCAGCGCGCAATTACCCAGCCAGATCCGTGGGAGGCGGTGGAAGTAACTCTCGTGGATCTCGTTGACTTCGATTCTCTCGGGACCGTCGAGCAAAGACTCGAACTGTCGGCGGGACAAGTCACGGAACCGGCTCCCCTTCTGGCCCTCCCCCGCGCAGAGCAGCAGCGTGGCGCCGTGCTCGAAGCGAAGGGGCGAGCTCTCACCATGGCGTTCGAGGCCCTGCTCGACCAATTCGAGGGCCTCCTCGGGGCGGTCGACGGTACGAAGCGCCTTGGAGTAGAGCGCATAGAGCCCACCTGCCCAGCCGACACCGTCCAGGGCTTCCTCATCGAGTTGTTCCAGAAGACCTACGGATTCCTGGGCCTGCCGCATCACCTGCGAGAATCCACGCACGGCGGAAATCTCCCCGCCGTCTTCCCGCGCCAGATGACGCGCGAGTTGGTAGCGCAACCACGCCTCACCCGGCTGCTCGCGCACCGCCTGTCGCAAGAGCCGAAGACCTTCGGTCGCAGGCTCATCGCCCCCGAAGGCACTGCGAACCCTGAGAGAACTCGGCAAGCACTCCCCTCCGCTCTCACGCGAAATTTCGTCCAGGGAGGGTTCGATCTGCTCGCAGACACGCTGGCGATACTTCACTCGCGGGAGATTTCGAAAGAGTCGCAACTCGTCGCGCACCAGGTTTGCCCCACCCCGGTCTTCGCGGCGGACGCGGCAGTAGTACGCCAGGGCATCGGGGTCGGCCAAGAGCCGACCCAAATCGACCGGCCTCACCTGCTCGAGTACTTCGCCGGGGTTCAGGACCAGTATCCAGTCGCCGTAGGCCGCCGCCAAACCGGCATTTCGCGCACGCGCGTGGTCGTCGCCGAAGGAGCCGTCTATCACCCGCGCTCCGTAGCCTTCGACGATGAGTCGTGTGTTGTCGTGGGATTCGAAGTCGACTGCCACCACCTCGTCCACGTGGGACAGCACTGACTTCAAGGTGCGGCCGATGGTCTCCTCTTCATCCCGCATGATGAGACAGAGACTCAGGGAGTGCTTCTGCATGGCTCGGATCGATCCTCCCGGAACATGAGCCCGCGTTTGCTCCAACCGGGAGCGTGGTCGAGCCCGGGAGGATGCAGGGAACGATGGGAAAAGGCCGAGAGCGAGAGGGTACCTTGCAGATCTAGAGGGCACGATCGTGCATCTTGCGAACACGACCGAGATGCTCGTTTCCCTGCTGCTTCAATTTGAGCAGCCGGTGGCCCGTACTCTGACACCAAGCGGGAAGGTCGAAGGCGATGGCCGCATCGTCACTGTGGACGACGATCACCGTCCCCACCTCCTGCAGGGCAATCAACTGCGCAAGCTCCAGGATCGGGGCAGGACACAGCTTCCCCCTGACATCCAGCACGATTTCCCGAGCCTGAGTCATCGCAACAACCATGCCTCGGCTTCTTCGGGCCTCAGAGGCGCCACCTCGAGTGTACGCACGTTTTGTCCCTCGGTCAGCCGGATGCGGACCCGTGGCTCCGCGTGACCATCGCAGTAGCGGGCGGTGATTCGGGCGGCGCGCGTGAGCACTTCCTCGTCGATCTCGCCGTCCACCAGAGTCAGAGGGCCCACGTGGTCCACCGCCTCCAGGGAGGGGCGAGTGAGACCGAAATTGCGCAGGAAGGCGTTCTCCTCCTCGAAGCGGCCCACGATGACCTTGGCGTTCTCGCTGATCCGAAAATGTCGTCCCAGCTTGCACAGAAGCAGGTCTTCGTGCGAGGCCTGCGCCTTCATTCCGTGATCGAAGAGGTCGAATACCCTGCGGGCGTAGTTGGGATCGGTGAGATAACAGCAACCCCCGGCCGGTTGCGGATACTCCGTCAGCTCGAACTCTTTCGCCAGGCGTTCCTGGGGCCTGCGGCTGCGACCGTGGAAGGCCAGGAGCCGCTCGCGATCCACGAGTCCTTCCCGTTCCACGACGGTGGGAGGAAGAAGCTTCGCGGAGAGCGGTCGCAACAAGCGCCCTTCCAAACCGCTCTCGCGTTCGATCAGAGCGAGCGTGCGTCGATGTTGGCTCTTGGGCCGTTGCCCGAGGACTTCCCCCGTGAACACGAAGGACGCGCCGATCTCTTGCATGAACTCACGCGCCTTGCTCATCATCATGATCCTACAATCGACACAGGGGTTGACGTTTTTCCCATAGCCGTAGCGCGGGTACTTCAGGACATCCAGATACTCTTGGGAGATGTCGATGATCTTGACCGGGATATCGGTTTCCGCGCCCAGACGGAGCGCCTGGTTCCGCAGTTTTTTGGGATCTTGCCCCTTACGGGCAACCCGGCGTTGATAGTCGGTTAGACAGAATCCCGTGGAGAAATTCACCGCCACAACCTCTATCCCCTGCTGCAGAATCAGGCGGACTGCCAGGCTGCTGTCGAGACCACCGGAGATCATCGCGACGGCTTTGGCTGAAGTCCGATCCTGGGGCCCGGCAAGCGGTTCGGCTGGCTGAATCAAGGCTTTTCTCCTCTTGCAATTGCCTTGCGAAGCTACCATTAAGGCGGCGAAGCACGCATCTCTTGGTGATGATAGGGCGAATGGGGACTCGACGCCTCTGTCCAAGCAGTTTAGTTTGGACTCCATGAATTCTCAAACTCGCACGCTCGCAGAGCACACTCCCGCCGGCCGCCGGCTCAACTCCAACGAACTCAAAGCTCTGCACCCTTCCGCCCCGGAACTCCTCGAACTGCCGCGAAGGCCAGTCCTGGGAGTGCTGGAGAACATCCGCAGTTTGGGCAATGTCGGGAGTATTTTTCGCAGCGCCGATGCGGTCCGCTTCGAGCAACTCTACCTCTGCGGGTACACCGGCCATCCCCCCCGGCCCGAGATCGAAAAGACGGCCCTCGGAGCGACCCAGAGCGTGCCCTGGAGTTATTGGAGCAAGAGCGCCGAGGCGCTGCTCTGGTTGAAGGACTCCGGCTATCAGCTTCTCGCCTTGGAGATCACCACGAAGAGCACTCCGCTCGACGAGATCGATCTGAGATCGCCTGTCGCCATCGTCATGGGGAATGAAGTGACCGGCATCGACCCCGAGACACTCGCGCTCTGCGAGCACGCCGTGGAGCTGCCCATGCAGGGGCTCAAGGAGAGTCTCAACGTTGCGGTGGCCTTCGGAGTGATCGCCTACCAGTTGGCAGCGCGGGTGCCCCTCCCGGCCTAGATGTTCACGCGCCGGCGGCGAGAGATTTCCTGCGCGTAGGGAATGCCCAGGGCTCTGAGCTGGGTAAAGACTTCCTCGAGAAGTTTGATCTTCGTCCCCAGAGGCAAGAAGGCGCTCTTGAAGCCGGCGACCACCAGGTCGACGATTTCCTCCAGACCAAAACCGAAGACCCTGGCCACCGTCCTCAGCTCGTTGGTCGAGTCCGTATTGCTGATGAGGCGATTGTCCGTGTTGATGGTTACCCGGAGCCCCTCCTCCATGAAGCGCGGCAAGGGATGGTCCTCGAAGGATCCCACGGCCTTGGTCTGGACGTTCGAGGTCGGGCAGATTTCCAGCGGAATACGGTGGTCGTTGACGTACTGCAGCAGGTCGGGATCTTCCAGAAGCCTGGTACCATGCCCGATTCTATGCGCACCACAGTAGTGCAGGGCCTGCGCGATGCTGGCCGGACCGAAGGCCTCCCCCGCGTGAATGGTGATGTTCACGTTGGCGTTGAGCACCTTGTAGAATGCTTCGCGATGATGCTTGGCGGGATAGTCCCTCTCCGCTCCTGCCAGATCGAAGCCCACCACGCCGCGGTCCTTCCACGCCACAGCATGCTCGGCCAATTCCAGAGAATCCTCGGGAGTGAGATGGCGAATGCCGCAGAGAATTTGTCCGGTGCGGATTCCGTATCGATCTTCCGCATGCTGCAGCCCCTTTGCCACAGCCGCAATCACTTCATCCATGCTCATCCCGCGCGTGCGATGCAAGAGAGGAGAGTAACGAATCTCCGCATACAGCACATTCTCGCGGTGCGCATCCTCGGCAAGCTCGAAAGCGCTGCGCGCGAGCGCTTCGGCGTCTTGCAGCAAGGGAAGAGTGATATCGAAAACCCTGAGATACTCGACGAGACTCTCGCAATCCAATCCGACTTCGAGAATGGAGCGCAGCTCCTCGGGCTTCTTGCTCGGTAGCTTGATTCCCCGTTCCTTGGCCAAGTCCAGAACCGTTTCCACTCTGAGACTTCCGTCCAAGTGCAAATGCAGGTCCGTCTTGGGAAGACGGTGCAGAATGTCCTCACTCAATTTCACGCTCTCACCTCCCGGCTCACTCGCGCGGAATTCTAACGAACCTAGCACCACGAACTCGCCAGCGCTATGAAAGGAAGCAGGCGGCGTGAGCGCGGCGTTTGTCATTTGGGGTGCGAGGAAAAGTGCCGATGCGGTGGGTTGACCTCCCTCCACGCCACAGAGCGACTCAAACCCGTGAACGCGAAGCTGTCCCACCCAACGCGGGGCTATACGAGGCCAGTCGCCAACCCCGCTCCGCATCGGCCTTGGACCCGCGATCGCGGGTCATGCTGTAGTATATCGTATGCTATGGCCGATCTCCAAATGCCCTCAGCTCGAAAGGAGTCCGGCCAGGTACACCGCCAAGTGGACGACCTCGCGTCGATCCCGCCTCTCCCGCAGTCCGGACTCGAGAAAAAGCTCGCAACCAGGGTTGGCGGTGAGGATGAGTTCCGCCCCCGTCTCCTGAAGAGAATCCAGCTTTTGCTCGCGGACCCTCTCTGCCATTTCCGGCTGCAGGAGGCTGAAGGCTCCGGCGCTCCCGCAGCAGCTCTGCGCATCGAGAGCCTGGAGGACCGTGAGCTCGGGCACGCATTGGAGGACCCGGAGAGGCTCGTCCACGATGCCTTGGGCATGGGTGTGATGACAGGGGGGATGGTAAGCGATTCGCCGTGAATCGGCGCGGAAACGCAGCAAATCGCGGTTTGCATCGAGCCAAACCACCAGGTCGACGGTGGCGTTTGCGACCTTCCTCGCCTTCTCCGCGTAGGCCGGCTCGTCGGCGAAGATACGTCCGTACTGGCGCATGTGAGCCGAGCAGCCCGCGCTCGGCACTACGATCGTCTCTTGCTCACAGAGAGCGTCGATGAGACTTCGAGCCAAGGCCTTGCCCCGCTCCACCGAACCCGCGTGATGGCTCAGAGCGCCACAACAAGTTTGTCCGCGGGGAAGGCAGGCCTCGAAGCCTGCAGCCTTGACCAGAGCCGCCGTGGACGGCAGAACCTCCGGGCCGAAGACCTGCTGGGCACAGCCGGCCAAGAGAGCAACCTCACCCCGCTCCGGCAGCTCCACTCGCGGCGGACGGGAGGGCGCGCGGGCTGGAAGACTGGCCAGAAGCTTTCCCAGTGGAGGAACTGCTCTCCCCAAAAGCGGCACTTTACGGAGGAGACGAGCGCAGGTGGCGGCAGGGCCGAGAACGGCTGGTTTGCTCATCACACGATCGACCAGCTGAATCGAGAGTCGAGCGTGTGCGGTGGGGCTCGGTCCCAGAGTCTCCCGCGTATTCTCCAGCAGCTCACCGTAGAGAACACCGGAGGGACAGACCGTTTCGCAGTTGCGGCATCCGAGACAACGATCCAATCCCTCTCGAGCCGGCTCGCTTTCCTCAAACGGGCTTTCGCCGTGAGCTCTGGAATAGACCTCATTCGCAGCACTCAGTTCTGCCATGACCATGAGGCGTCCGCGTGGGGAGTCAAGCTCGTCACCGCTGACGAGGTAGGTCGGGCAGGACCCCAAGCACAGTCCGCAGTGAATGCAGCTGCGAAGAAGCTCGTCGAGTCTCAGAGTATCGTTGGCCAGCGGCTGACTCACTTGCCACCCCCCAGCTCGACCGGCGCTTGCGGCAAGAGGCTCTCGGGATCGAAGGCATCCTTCAGCCGCTTTTCGATCCCCGCCCGCGCGGGCGGAGTTTTGGCCGGACCCACGATTCGCTTCTTGCCGAGCGAATGCAATACGGCGCCACCCACTACACTCTCGCGCGCGAGTTCGGTCACCGCTCCCAGCAAACGGAAGTCGTCTCCGGTCAAAAAGAGCTCGGCCCGTCCGCTGGCGAAGTCGAGAACGAGCGCGACGTTGAGTCCTCGCTGGCGCCAGCGAGCCGCAAAGTCCGGCCAGCCGTTTTCGATCAAACCCAAGGGTGAGAGAACCGCGCCCCGCCACTGCTCATCGTTTTGGAACGAAGCCATGCACGCATCGAGCTCCACTTCGAACGCAGATTCTCCGACGCTCGCGCTCCAACCGCGGACGCTCTCCGCGCCTCCTTCGGCGGCCAAAACGAGCGCACCGTTTGCGGGAAGTCCGCTGGGGTGTCCCACGCCCACGTCGATCCAGAGTTGCACTACCGGTTCGAGAACGGCGCGCGGAAGTCGCAACTCCGTGAGTTTTCGCTTCGCCGCTTCGAAATCGGCGACAAGGCCGAAAGTGGCGCTGCATTCGGGGAGGGGAGAAAGTTTGACGGTCAGATCGGTGATCAAGCCGAAAGCACCGCGAGCGCCGAAATGCAAACGAACTAGGTCGTATCCCGCGACATTTTTCACCACGCGTCCGCCACCTTTGAGCACGCGCCCGGTCCCGTCCACCGCGCTGAGGCCCAAGCTCGATTCTCTCAGACCCTGGTTGGGGCCGCTGCGCCAGCCGCGACTGCCTGAGCCAAACAGTGCGCCCAGACTCGTTTCCTCGGGCTTGTTGGCAGTCGCCGGAAAACGCATCGACTCCTCTGCCAAACGAACTTGAAGAGATGCAAGGGAGCTTCCCGCCGCCACGCGAGCCACGAAATCCTCGCGGTACAAATCGATGAGGCCGCTGAAACGTTCGGTGGAGAGCCCCACCCAACCCATCTCCGCCGCCCCAAAACCGACTGGTTGCCAGGGGACCTTCTCCTCATAGAGCATACGCGCCGCGAGACGAAATCCTTCCAGTCCACTGGGGCTGATTCTGGAACTGGTCAGCTCGACCGCTTCTTCACCGAGCGCGGCCTGCAATTGCAGCGCGAACTTCTCCCGCAGCACCCGAACGTTCACAAGGCCACCTGCCTGCCGGCAACGCGCAGCTCTGCGCACTCGCCTCCTGTGGGAAGCACCTTGAGAGGATTGCACAGTCCGGTGGAATCGAGCGCCTCACGAATCTGCCACTGTGCGTCCATCTCGTCCGCGGAAAAGATGAGAGGCAGAAACTCTCTCTTCTCCATTCCCACGCCATGCTCTCCGGTGGGACTGCCACCCATGTCGATACAGGCCTGCAGGATTTCTCCTCCCACCCTCAAGGCACGCTCCACCGAATCGGCGTCGCGTCGATCGTAGAGAATGGCGGGATGGATGTTGCCGTCACCTGCATGGAGCACCACTCCCACCGTGAGGCCGTAACGTCGGGCCGCGTCGGCGATGAAATCGCAAATCGCGGGGACCATGGCGCGCGGCACTACTCCGTCCTGGGTGGCGTAATCAGGTGAGATCCTTCCCACTGCACCGAAGGCGTGCTTGCGCGCCTTCCACAGGAGGGCGCGCTCGCGTTCGTTCTTGGCAACTTCCAGCTGACGGCATCCGTACTGGCGGCAGACTTCTTCCACCACCCTCTCCTGGGCCGGGAGATCTTCGGCCGCGCCGTCGAGCTCGATCAAGAGCACCGCGCCAGCATCCTGGGGAAAGCCCAGCTGAAATGCCCGTTCGACCGCGCGAATCATCACCGCGTCGATGAGCTCCATCGCTGCAGGAATGACACCGCGTGCGATCACTCGGCTCACGCTGTGCGCAGCTGCGGTGACGGTGGGAAAGACCGCGAGCAGAGTCCGAACCGCCTTAGGCAAGGGAGTGAGCCGCAGAGTGAGTTCCACCGCGAGACCTGCCGTTCCCTCCGAGCCCACCAGCAGTCCCAGAAGATCTACACCGGGTCCGGGATCGTGCCGTCCTCCCAGCTTCAACAGCTCTCCTTCGGGAGTGACCACCGTGGCGCCCAGTATGTGGGGAAGCGTGACCCCGTATTTCAGACAGTGCGGGCCGCCACTGTTGCCGGCGAAGTTTCCCCCCAGAGTGCACGCCGCTTGCGAAGAGGGATCGGGCGCGAAGGTGAGCCCGTGCGCCGCGGCCGCGTTCCCCAAATCGAGGTTCACCACTCCCGGCTCAACTCGCGCTACCCGGAGAAAGGGATCAATTTCCAGGATGCGGCGCATACGAGCCAAGCCGATCTGCAGACCGCCCCTCAGCGTCAGACACCCCCCTGAGAGCCCCGTTCCCGCACCACGCGGAGCGTAGGGAATTTGGTGCCTATTGCACCAGCGAACGACTTCTAGCACCTGATCTTGTTCGCGAGGCAGCACGATCGCATCGGGAGTGAAGCGATCGAGAGTATAGGCGTCTCCGTCGTAGATCCGGCGGTGGGTCGGGTCGTCCAAAACGCCATCCTCACCCAGGATGGCGACGAGCTGGCGCCGCTGCTCGCGCGTGAGTGCCAAGGGACTAGACCTCCTCCACCCTGCTCACGGAACTACGCAGGCGCAGGATGGCCTCGAGGACGAGCCACAGTGCGAGCGAAAGCAACAAGAGGCCGACGATGAGCAGCGGCCAGTTGTGAGCCCGATAGAAGTCGCGCGCTTTGAGAATCATCGCGTAGAGCGTGACGCCGAGGAGGAAGATCATGGGAAGCAGAGTCACCCAGAAGTTTCGGCCGCGTTGCTGCAGGTACAGAGTGACCGCCAAAAGAGTGAGTCCCCCCAGAACCTGGTTGGTGGTGCCGAAGAGTTGCCAAAGCGCCAGACCGGCCGCTCTCCCGCCGATCTGGTAGAAGGCAAAAAATGCGATGGCCCCGCAGGCCAAAGCTCCGGCAAGATAGCGATTCCGCAGGGGCTTGAAGTGAATCGTCTCGCCCACCTCGCTCAAATTGAAGCGCAAGAGGCGTGTGGCCGAGTCGAGGCTGGTGAGCGCGAAGCTCACCACCACGAGCGCGATGAAGGCGGCGCCGATATCGTGGGGCACTCCCAGCGAGGACAGGAAGTTAGCCGTGCCGTTGATGAATGCATCGATGCGGTCGCCCAGGTCCATTGCGGAGTGCCAGTTTGCATAGTGTGTGCTCCAGGACAATCGGTTGCTGAATCCCGCAGTGCAGGCGAGCACCGCCAGGAGACCCAGCAGCGATTCGCCGATCATTGCGCCATAGCCGATGGGACGGGCGTCGGTCTCCCGGTTGATTTGCTTGGCCGTGGTCCCGCTGCTCACCAGTCCGTGGAAGCCACTCACCGCCCCACACGCGATCACGATGAACACGAAGGGAAATATGGGAGGCGCTCCCTGGGGTGCAGCCACCACCGCCGGAGCTTGAAAGGATGGACGCAGCGCGAAAAATCCGAGATAGGCCAGGATCAGGCCTAGATAGAGCAGCATCGAATTCACGTAGTCTCGTGGTTGCAGAAGGAGCCAGACGGGCAGGACCGAAGCCAAGAACGCATAGCCCAAGAGCAGCCATTTCCAGGTGTCCAGCGGAAGATCGGGAGAGGGGATCTTCAAGCCGGCCCAGATGAGCAGGATGGTGGCAAGGAATGCGACCGCGCTGAGGCGGCCCAAGGGAGCGTTCGCCTTGTAGGCCGCCAAACCCACCAGGACAGCGACGAGCATGAGCCCAAAGGTGGGAATGACCGCTTCCGGATGGAAGATGGAGGTGAAGAGCAGGGCCACCACGTGCACGAATACGCCCATGCCCAGCGCGATGAGAAAGAAGATGATGGCATGGAAGAGCGACTTCGCTCGCGGGCCGATGATGTCTTCTGCTACCTTGCCGATGCTCATGCCCTTCGCGCGCATGCTCACCACCAGAGCGCTGAAGTCGTGCACCGCGCCGATGAGAAGCGTACCCAATACCACCCAGAGCAGTGCGGGCAACCAGCCCCAGATCACCGCGATGGCGGGCCCCAGCATCGGGCTCAAGCCGGCGATCGAAGCATAGTGATGACCGAAGAGGATTTCCCGCCGGGTGGGCACGTAGTCCATGCCATCCGTCAGGGCATGGGCGGGAGTGACTCTGTCCGGGTCGAGACGAAAAACGCGTCGAGCGAGATAAGCGGAGTACACGCGATAGCCGATGAAATAGCCTAGCATGCACAAGATTCCAACCAGGACCGGCAAGACGAACCATCCTTCGGGGGGATCGTTCTGCAGGCTAGTCCCATTCGCCTGGCCTTGGCAAGCAGGCAGAGATCGTTGCCGGGCATTCGCCCGTTTTGGTTCTCGGAGAGCGCCCTGTGCTGGGGTATTCTGGCGAAGCCGGGAATACGGCACCGGCCCAGCGAGTAGAGAGAGAGAATGGCAAGAACACCCGAGAGCCCCCCTTCGAAAGCGCGGCCCGCCCGCGATTCGAACGAGAGCGAAACGCAGCGGCTCGACCGCGAGGCACTGCGTGCGATTCGCCTCGGGGACTCGTCGGCCTTTGCCTCGCTGGTGAGGCGGCACGGTCCGCCGCTGCATGCTCTGCTTTCCCGCATGCTTCGCGACGAGCAAGCGGCCCAGGATGCGGTCCAGGAGAGCTTCATCAAGGCCTGGAAAGCGCTGGCGAAGTTCGATTCTTCTCGCGCGTTTTTCCCTTGGCTGAGGACCATCGGAGTGAACACGGCCCTGGACGAAATCGAACGCAAACGGCGTCAGCCGGTAGCGGAAAACTCCGAGGAGATTCTCACCCGGATGCCGGCGCACCAGGACAGCGAGGAGGGGCTACACCGCCGCGAGCTGATGGAGCTGGTGGAGGAAGAATTGTCCAAGATGCCTTGCGAATTCGAAGCAGTGTTCCGCTTGCGCGTACAGGAAGATCTCAGTTACGCCGAGATCGCGCAGACCCTCCGGATCCCCCTGGGAACGGTAATGTCTCGCCTCGCACGCGCGCGCCTGCAACTGGCGCAGGCACTGCGGTCCCGTCTGGCGCCGGACGTGCTACATGCTCTACAGGAGGGCGACGATGACGGACAGGTCTGAATGTCGGCGCTTTCAGTTACTGCTCTCCGAGCGGCTGGACCGCGAATTGCGCCCGGAAGAACTCGAAGCACTGGGCTCGCATCTCAGCTCCTGTGCGGCCTGCCGGGAAGTGGCCACCGCCCTGCGCCTCAGCGATACCCTGGCTCGGGAAGCTCCTGCGCCCGCCCCCCTCGCCGGAGATCGTTTGGAACAGCTGGTCGATGGGGTGATGGCAGATGTGGAGGCGGAGAAGGACGATGCCTTCCCGACGCCACTTCGAGGCATGCCCAACTGGAGAGAGTTGCTCGGAAGCTGGGCCTTTCCCTCGGTAGCGGGAGTGGTGGCCCTGGCGGTGCTGGCCTTCTTCCTTTTGCGTTCGCCGCAAGCTCCCTTGCCGACCACCACGGGCGGAAGCGTAGACAAGGACCTGCTCGTACCCGCGGAAAATTCTCCGCAAACCGCGGGGGACGCGGAGTTGCCGGCACGAGAGGAAAACGAGAAGCGCGAGTTCTTCGGCACAGAGAAGAGTGCGCCTGCCGATCAGGGAGTGCGCAAGGAGCAAGCGGCTCCGCAAGCGAAAGAAATGGCCGAGGCGAAGCCCTCGTCGCGGGAGTCCCTCAACCAGCAGCAGCCTGTGAGTCTGGACGAACAGTCCAATTCGAAGATCGCGGCGGCGGGCTCCTTTCGCGCCGCCCAACTACCTGACTCCCTCGCGGTGCTGCATGCTCTGGGAGTCCGCCTCCCGCTCAGCGAGGCACAGAGGGACTCGCTGCGCGCCGCCTGGAACGCACGGCTGAAGGAGAGCGCCGATTCCACGGAACAGGAGCAGCTGCGGGCGGCGCTCGAGGCCCTGAAGAAGCTGCCCCCGCCGCAGGACTAGAAGCGCAATTAGGCCATTGCGTCCTCGAACATCCGCCGCAGACGCACCGCGGTGGCCGGCGCGTGGCCCGCATAGTGGTTGTTGACAAAAACCAGGACGGGAACGCCGTCCTTTACCCGCCGCACGAGAAAGGTGACCCAGCGATCCAGGCGCTCGCTCTGGTCGATCACTTCCTTCCCCCAGCTCTTGGTGATGGCCTCGATCCGCTGGCGATCGCCGAGCAGCCGCACATAGACCGGCTTAGCCGTGACCAGCTCCAGTTTTCCCTCGAGCTCGTCGCCGTGGGGCATCCAGGCCTGATCCACCACCGTCAAACTCACATCGCGCGCGCGTAGGAGAGAAACGTATTCCGGCACGAGCCAGCTCTTGTTGCGGATCTCCACCGCGTAGCGAAACTCGCTTGGCAGATCCTCGAGAAATCGTTCGAGGCGTTCGAAGAAGTCACCACGCCGAGCGAAGGTCCGCCGGTTGAAGTAGGGAAACTGCAGAAGGAGCGGGCCCAGTTTGTCTCCCAGTAGCGCCATGTTCGCCAGGAATGCGTCGCGATCGCGATAGCAGTGCTCGGCGCTCAAAAGTCGCGAAGCATCGGGCTGCGCCCCCTTCCCCGCGTGCACGATGCTGCGTGGGAACTTGGCGCACACGAGGAAGCCCTCGGGTGTTTTCTCGTCCCAACCCTGCACGGTACGGCGATCGGGGACCGCGTAGTAGCTCGCATCGATCTCGACCGCGTCAAAATGCCGGGAGTAGATCGAGAGGAACTCCCCGGGCGGTGTCTTGGGCGGATAGAAAGGTCCCACCCAGTCCTTACTGGAGAAGGACGAGCAGCCGAAGCGAACGAGATCGAGGGGTGAAGGTGTAGCCATGACGCTCCCAGGATAGCGGAGAAACGAGCGAATGGGGAGGATCAGGCCTCCCTTGCACCAAAGCGGGGCCTGGAATACACTCGCGCGACTCCATGCCCGTGTCTCGCCCTTGGGCTGGGAGTTCTTGCGCGAAGGCGGACCAAGCCTTCACTCACCTTCTCCTCTCCCAGGAGCCCTGCCGCATGAGCGACATGACCGCCGAGGATCACAAGTACGACCGCGCCTTTTTTGGCCACCCCCGGGGCCTGAGCACCCTCTTCTTCACTGAGTTGTGGGAACGCTTCAGTTACTACGGCATGCGCGCCTTGCTGCTCCTGTTCATGACCGACACGGCCCGACACGGCTTCGGCTGGGACACCGCCAAGTCGGCCGCGGTCTACGGTCTCTACACTTTCGGGGTGTACGCGGTAGCCCTACCCGGTGGCTGGATTGCCGACCGGGTCCTGGGACAAAAACGGTCGGTGCTTTGGGGCGGAATCATCATTGCCTTGGGACACTATACTCTGGCACTTCCCGCCCTCGTTCCCTCGACCTCGGTCAGCGCTTTCTACGCCGGGCTCTTTCTCATCGTGATGGGAACCGGTCTGTTGAAACCCAACGTGAGTGCCATCGTGGGCGAGCTGTATCCGGAGGGCGGGGGACGTCGCGATGCCGGTTTTTCGATTTTCTACATGGGAATCAATATTGGCGCTTTCGCCGGTCCGCTGATCTGCTCCTATCTGGGGGAGAAGGTCGACTGGCACCTGGGCTTTTCTGCGGCCGGCATCGGCATGACCCTGGGACTCATCCAGTACGTCTACGGCTGGAAGTTCCTGCACGGGAAGGGAGAGCTCGGTCCCGAGCAGTCCGAACCGGCTGCCATGAGCGAGGGCAGACGGCGTCTCACTCTGGGTGTGGGCATCATTTGTCTGCTCATCCTGTTGTTGGTGGGGCTGAAGTGGCTAGGAATCGTCTCGTTCACGCTGGTATCCTTCGTACGCGGCACGGGGGTTCTACTTCTCGCACTGGCGGTACTCTACTTCGCCTACATGATCTTCATTGCTTGCAAGACCCGGGAGGAGAAGGGGCGCGTCTTCGTGATCTTCCTGCTCTTCTTGGGAGCGGCGATGTTCTGGAGCGGCTTCGAGCAGGCCGGCTCCTCGATGAATCTCTTCGCGAAGGAATACACCAATCGCGTGGTCTTCGGCTGGGAGGCACCTGCCGGGTATCTCCAATCGGTGAACCCGCTCTTCATCGTGCTTCTCGCTCCGGTAATCGGCGCTCTGTGGGTGAAGCTGGGTGCGAGCAATCCCTCCATCCCTACGAAATTCGCCATGGGGCTCGTGCTCCTGGGAGTGGGCTTCTTGGTGATGGCCTGGGGCAGCCAGTACATCCAGGCGGGTAAGGTGAGCCCGATGTGGCTGGTGACCACCTACTTCTTCCACACCGTGGGCGAGCTCTGTCTCTCCCCGGTGGGTTTGAGTTCGATCACCAAGCTCTCGCCCCACCGCTTGGTGAGCCAGATGATGGGGACCTGGTTCCTGGGCGCCGCCCTGGGCAATCTCATCGCAGGACTCGTGGCGGGCTACATCGACGAGCTCCCCAAGGACGAGCTCTTCGGAGTGGTGGCAGCTATCGTCATCGTGACCGGTCTACTTTTCTTCATCTTCCACAAGCCGATCGATCGGATGTGTCACGGCATCAAGTAGCGCAGGGGAATAGCGAGCGCAGGACATGACGCGCCAGATGGCCATCCTCATCATCCCGGCGATGCTCGTCGTCCTCGGGCTGGTCTTTCATTCGCTGCGCACGCGAGGCAAGCGCGACACCCTGGAGTTTTTTGGGGCCGCGCTCATTTTCGGGGTGCTGCGCGGCAACATCATCTGGTGGATCACCACCGTCCACTTCGAGGGCAAGTTCCCCTACATCTTCGCCAAGCAGGTGCTGGGGATCTACCACGATTCCTTCACCGCCGACGCGGGCTGGATCCTCTGTCTCTATCTGGGAATGGTGCTGGCCTCGCGTATCCTGCAGCGCATCCCCGCGCTTCAGGGCCGCGTCTTTCCCCTGCTGTCCCTGGCCTGTCTCTTCCATCTCTGCCTGGCCTACGCGGTGGAGTCGACCGCGATCACCATGGGCTGGTGGCAGTGGACCCTGTCGACCAAGAGCTCGGTGCTGCGCGACGTTCCCACCACCGGGCTGTGGGCCTGGTTCTCGGTGGGCTTCGATTTCTGGATGCCCTATCTGCTGATTCGCTACTGCGCCCGGCCAGGGAGAACGTGGCCTTATCTTACGATCCTCATCTTCCCCTTGCACATGCTCACCCACTTGAGCAACGAGCGCGCGGGACACCTTCTGCCCATCACCCCCTACGGGATCTACCACTGGCTGATGCTGCTGGCGGTCATGATTCTCCCCTTTGCCAGCGCTCTGCGTCTGGAGCGGCCGTGGCTCGGTGAGGCTTTGCCGGCGAGCCAAGGGACGAAGGGCAAGAAGGGAAGGGAAGGGGTCGCGCGCGCGGCGGGCCCCGTGATTCGCGCCATCCCCACTCTGGGCCTTTTGGTGGTGGTCGCGGTCCTACTCTATTGCGATCTCATCCTGCACCACGCGCCCGGTCTGCTGACCGCCAAGCTGCCCCTGCTCCTCTACTTCCTGCTCACCCTCAGCTTCGTTCCCGCCCTGGTCGTGTTGGTGCTGGCCGCCTTGGCCGCCATTTTCGGCGGAGTCTTCTTCGTGGCGCCCTTGGGGATTCCCCTCTTCTACTTCGCGCTGAAGGGCAAGGAGCGTTTCGAGAAGTGGCCCTGGCTCAAGTGGGCCTACCTGCTGGTGCCGATCGTGCTCAGCGTGTGGCATTACCAGTGGAGCGTGGCCAAGGACCGCCTGGACATGCGCTACTGGGCGCTCATCGACCAGGGAACCGCTCTGGCCAAGCACGACAGCGCGGGAGCGATCGCCCACTTCAAGAGCGCGAGCGAGCTGAAGCCCTACAGCATTCCGGCCTACGAAAGATTGGTCATCATCTACACCCAGCAGCGGGACCTGGACGACGCGGAAGCGGTCTTGAAGAAGCTGATGGAATTGCGACCCGCGAGCGCGGAAGTAAGGGCCAACTTCGGCACCATCGCGATCATGCGCGGCAACTACGACGAGGCCCAGGAGTGGTTCGAAAAGGCGCTCAAGCTGGACCCGCACCACCGCTACAGCCGACGGATGCTCGCCAACCTCGACAAGTTGCGCCAGGGCGGAAAGTGGAAGGACGCGACCTCGCTTCCCGATCAATAGCGGTAGCGAGGTTCCTCAGGAGACCTTGCTGCCCATGTCGTGGTAGCGCCGCTTCATGTCTTCGAGGGTGAGCGCCGGGACTTTGTCCGCGTTTCCCGCCTGTCCAAAGGCGATCATGCGTGCCTTGACGACCTCTTTCATGGCGGCCCGCGCCGGCTTCAGGTAGTCGCGCGGGTCGAACTTGCCGCCGTCTTCGGCGAAGACCTTGCGGATGGCACCGGTGATGGCCAGACGGTTGTCGGTGTCGACGTTGATCTTGCGCACCCCGTGGCGAATCCCCTCTTGAATTTCCTCGACCGGTACTCCGTAGGTCTCGCGAATCTGACCGCCGTACTGATTGATGATGTCGACCAGTTCCTTGGGCACCGAGGAGCTGCCGTGCATCACCATGTGGGTGTTGGGCAGGCGCCGATGGATTTCGGCGATGATGTCCATCTTGAGGACTTCCCCGGTGGGCTTCTTGGTGAATTTGTAGGCGCCGTGGCTGGTGCCGATGGCCACCGCGAGGGCGTCACAACCGGTCTGCGCCACGAATTCCTCGGCCTGCGCCGGATCGGTCAGGTGGGCCAGGGCTTCCTCCCCGCTCAGTCCGGCTCCATGACCGTCCTCGATCCCACCCAGACAGCCCAACTCCGCCTCCACCGTGACGCCCTTGGCGTGCGCGGCGTCCACGACCTTTTGCGTGACCTCGACGTTGTACTCGTAGCTCGAGGGTGTCTTGCCGTCCTCCTGCAGGGAGCCATCCATCATCACCGAGGTAAATCCCATCTCGATGGCGGAGAAGCAGGTCTGGGGCGAATTGCCGTGGTCCTGGTGCATGGCGATGGGGATCTTGGGGTTGAGCTCGGAGGCCGCGAGCATCAAATGGCGCAGGTAGTTGTCATTGGAGTACGCCCGCGCCCCGCGGCTGGCCTGCACGATCACCGGAGAATTGGTTTCCCGCGCCGCCTCCATGATGGCCTGAATCTGTTCCATGTTGTTCACGTTGAACGCGCCCACTCCGTAGTCGTTCTCGGCCGCGTGATCGAGCAGTACGCGCATGGGTACCAGTGCCATCGTTCATCCTCCTGTTTCCGCGAAAAAGTCCGCCTTCTCCGCTCGATTCCCTTCGTCCCGCTCAAGGAGCGGGCGTCGATGCATGTGCGCCTTGTGATTCCGTTCGTCGCTGAAAAGATGACGCCTTCTCATCGGCTCGCCAGTTTCGTTTCGCTTTCAGGCGGGCCTGGTCTCTTTCAAGCAGCGCAGAAGCTCGTCGATGTCCGCTTCGGTGTGGGCCGCGTTGATTTGCACGCGAATCGTCTCGTCCCCGCGCGGCACCACAGGAAAGGTGAGTCCCACCACGAGGATGCCCCTCGCAAAGAGCTGGCTCACCCAGCGTCGCGTCTTCTCGGTGTCACGCACCAAGAGCGGGACTACCGGATGGGGCCCCGGAATGGACTCCAACCCCAAGAGCGCCACCCCGCGCCGGAACTGAGCCACCCGCTCGTGCAGGTGCTTCAGGCGCTTTTGACCCTCGGGCGAGGCGGCCAGTTCGACCGCGGCCAGCGCGGCCGCGCAGTCGGCCACTCCGAGCGGGTTCGTGTAGATGTAGGTGTCGGCCTTCTGACGTACCGCTTCGATGAGCTGGGCGCTCCCCGCGATGAAACCGCCGTTCACCCCGAAGGCCTTGCCGAAGGTCCCCACCACCACGTCCGCCTTTGCCTGGGTGAATTCCTCGGTGCCGCGAGCCGTATCCCCGTAGGCTCCGATCCCGTGCGAATCGTCCACGATGATGAGGATTCCCTCCTCGAAGCGCCCCTCGTGCGCAGCCACGATCTCACGGATCTTCGCCAAGGGCGCGAAGTCGCCGCGCATACTGAAGATTCCGTCGCAGATCACCAGGACGCGCTTCATCCCCGCAGGCACCGCCTCCAGGCACTTTCTGAGTTCGGCCATGTCGTTATGGGCATAGATGGCCCGCTGTTGCGAAGGCACTCCGGCGATGCGCATTCCGCGGATGATGCAGTTGTGGTTGAGAGCGTCGCCAATCCAGTAGCTCTGTTTCCCGGCCAGGGTGAGGGCCAGGCCCAGATTGCTGGTATAGGCGGAATTGAAGATCTTGGCGGCTGGCTTGCCCAGGTACCGGGCAATCGCAGTCTCGAGTTGGCGGTGGTGGCGGAAGGTGCCGTCGATGAAGCGCACCGCGCCCGGCCCGACACCGAATTCGTGGGTGGCGCGGTCAGCGGCCTCCACCAGCTTGGGGTGATCGGAAAGGGAGAGGTAGGAATTGGAGTTCATGCGCAGGAATTCCTGCTCGCTTTCCTGCAGCCTATAGCGCGGTCCCCGCTTTCCCTTGGCGGGGAGATACCCCACGATCACTCTCTCGGGCGCCTTGGCCCGACCCTCATCCTTCAGGCCCTGCAGCTCCTTGGCCAATGCCTCGTCGATCTTCTGCATGCTCATAACGGGTCCCTCCTCCAGCGTTCCGCGCCCTTCTCGCTCGGCGCGGGCAGTGTAGTGCAGGGCTCCTCGCGCTCGCAAGCAGACAGCGACCAGGGGGCGGGCACAAAAAAGTTGGGCTCGAGGCAAAAAAGTCAAGCGGAGGATGCTGCGCGACTAGGGTATTTGACCTATTATGAGGTCTATCAACACGCTGTCGAGCCCTACGCCGGCTCGACCCCATCGATTGGTTCCAAGTCGCGGAGTTCGCGCCATGAAGACGAGACACGACGCTGGCCAGAAGCGTCGCCCCTACAGTCCACCCGTAGTCAAGCGGCAGAGTAATCTCAAGTTGATCACGCTTTTCACCCAGATGGGTCCGGATTCGAAGCGGACGGCGAACGGTTCCCACTAGGGCCGCTCACAAAGCGCCCGGCCCCTACAACTTTTGCTCGACTGGAACGTGCCGCTCTGCGTGATAAGAGGAGCGCACGAAGACGCCACTTTCGACATGCGCGAAGCCCAGGGTTTCCGCATGCGCACCGATTTGCTCGAATTCCTCCGGCGGAACCCAGCGTTCCACTGGCAAATGGCGCGCACTGGGTTGTAAATACTGCCCGATAGTCAAAATGTCGACCTCAGCTTCGCGCAAGCGTTCACAGACTTCGTAGATCTCGTCCAAGCTCTCTCCCAGCCCCAGCATCAAGCCACTCTTCGTCCGTAAAACCTTTTCCCCCTTGGCCTTGGCAGCGCGGGCCAGCAACTGGAGGCTGCGCGGAAAGTCCGAGCCGTGGCGTACCCGCGAGTAGAGCCGGGGCACCGTCTCCACGTTGTGGTTGAGGATCTCGGGCCGGGCGGCGAGGACGGTCTTCAAAGCCTCTTCGCTGCCCCCGAAATCGGGGATGAGAACTTCCACCGTACAGCCGGGGTTTTCGCGCCGGATGGCGGCGATGGTGGCCGCGAAGTGGGCCGCGCCCCCGTCCGGCAGATCGTCGCGATTGACGCTGGTGACCACGGCGTGGCCGAGACCCAGCTCCTGTACTGCTTGCGCCACATGCTCGGGCTCTGCGGGATCGAGCAGGGCGGTGGAGCCCTTCTTCACCGCGCAGAATCCGCAATGCCGCGTGCACACCTCCCCCATGAGCATGAAAGTGGCGGTCCGGGCCGACCAGCATTCGAAGAGGTTGGGGCACTGGGCTTCCTCGCAGACAGTGGTCAGATGCAGCGAGCGCATCATGGAGCTGACGCCCTTCACCGCCTCGGAATCGCGCAGACGCAGGCGCAGCCACGGCGGACGCTGCGCGATGCGTTCCTTCAAGCTCTCCCTGGGCATGATCAGCTCACCCCTTCCACCATCTCGCGTTCGAAGACCGCGCCGAACTCGGGAACGAGTGCACGGGTGACCCGCTCCAGGCTCAGCTCCGAAAGCCCGAGCTCCTCAAGGGAGCTGACTCGTTTGTCCTGAATCCCGCAGGGCACGATGGTTCCGAAAAAGCGCAGGTCACAGTTCACGTTCAGCGCGAAACCGTGGCTGGTGACCCAATGGCTGAGACGCACTCCGATGGCGGCTACTTTGGCGTCAGCCACCCACACCCCGGTGTAGCTCGGATGCCGTCCCGCCTGGATTTGGAACTTAGCCAGCACTCGGATCAAAACCTCCTCGAGACGCCGTAGGTAGCGGTGCGCGTCCCGTTCCCCTTCCCGCAATTGCAGGATAGGATAGCCCACGAGCTGTCCGGGGCCGTGATAGGTCACGTCGCCTCCCCGCCCGGATTCGTGCACCGTGAGATGGAGCCGTTCGCGCGCCGCCGGGTCCACTAGAATGTGTTCCTCACTCGCACGGCTTCCTTTGGTGAGAACGTGCGGATGCTCGAGCAACAGGAGCTGATCGGGGATCTCTCCCTGCCGACGCCGGCGCACCAGTTCCTCTTGCAAGCGGACGGCTTCCTCGTACCCCATGCAGCCGAGTGAGCGATAGTGACACGGAGGAAGTGGCATTTCCGCCCTACCCTCAGAGTGCGGTCTCGTCGAAGTTCTCCAGGGTCCTCTTCACCGAGCTCAAGAACACCTCCGCGGTGGCGCCGTCGACCAGTCGATGATCGTAGCCCAGCGTCATGTACATCTTGGGCCGAATGGCGATGGCGTCGTCGACGACGCAGACCCTCTTCTCCACGCTTCCCATCCCCAAAATCGCGACGTTTGGCTGTGAGATCACCGGGAAGCCGATGAGTCCGCCGAAGGAGCCGGGATTGGTGATGGAGAAGGTTGAGCCCTGGATCTCACTCAAATCCAGCTTGCGATCCCTTGCTCGCTTGGCCAGGTCGTCGATGGCTCGCGCGATTCCGGTCATGGAGAGATCCTGCGCGCGGCGAATCACCGGCACGATGAGACCCTGTTCCAGGGCGACGGCGATCCCGACGTTGATGTCACCATGGAGAATGGCCTCGTCCCCCACCAGCGATGCGTTGACCACGGGCGTCGCGCGGAGCGCGTCGACCACTGCCTTCACCATGAACACGGTGTAGCTGAGCTTGGCGCCGCCCGCCGCCTTCATGAACTCCTCGCGGTGAGCCTTGCGCAGCTGATCGATGCGGCTCATGTCCACTTCGTACAGCGTGTGCACGTGCGGCGAAAGCGCCTTGGAGATGACCATGTGCTCGGCAATCTTCTTGCGCATCTGCGAGAGCGGTTCGACTGTGTCGTTCTCGCCCTTGCCGGAGAGATAGGCCTGGACGGTCTTGGCCGGCCATCCGCTGACTCCCAGCATGGCGGAGCCCTCTACCGCGGGGGGACCCCCGTTTCCTGCGGGGCGCCCTGCGCGGCAGACTGGGCGAGAACTACTGGCGGCTGCGGCTGCAGGCTTGGCACCGCCCTCCTCGATGTAGGCCAGGATATCCTTCTTGGTCACCCGGCCCTGGATTCCACTGCCTTCGATCTTGTGATGTCGATCTCGTGCTCGGCCGCGATCTTGCGGACCACCGGCGAACTCTTGGTCCGGATCCGCTCCTCCCGAGACGCCGTCCCCTTGTCGCCGGCCGCGCCGGAGACCTTGGACTCCTCGGACCGTGCCGGAACTGAGGGTGTGGCCTCAGCCGTACTGGATTCTTTGGTGGCCGCGGAGACCTCGGGCCCTTCACTTTTGGAGGCCTCGCTCTCTTGCGACTTCTCGTTCGCGGGCGTCGGGGAGGGTTCGGGCTCCTTGCTCTCGGACTTGGCGCCGGCGCCATCCTCTTCGCCGATTCGCGCGACGACGGTGTTGATTTCCACCGTTTCCCCTTCCCCAACCAGAATCTCCAGCAGAGTCCCCGCCTGGGGCGCGGGAATCTCCGCGTCCACCTTATCGGTGGAGATCTCGAATAGGGGCTCGTCGTGCTCGACCACATCGCCCACTTTCTTGAGCCACTTGGTGATGGTGCCCTCGGCGATGCTCTCGCCCATCTGAGGCATGATCACTTCGCTTGCCATGGATCCTCCCGGCCAGCATTGGCAACTGGCGCTCGTAGAGATTTCGAAAGGAAAGCTCGAACTTTCAGTATCGTACCAAAGTCCGGGCTTTCGCCACCACCTGAGCCGCTTGAGGCAGGAATGCCTCTTCCAGGGGGGGACTGTAGGGCACCGCGCTATCCGGGGACGCAAGCCGCATCAAGGGTGCATCCAACCACTCGAAGGCTCTCTCGGAGATTCGCGCGGCGAGTTCACCTCCGAAGCCACCGTTCAGTGTCGCTTCGTGCAACAACAACACTCGACCGCTGCGCCGCGCCGCCGCGAGTACCGCCTCTTCATCCAGAGGAACGAGACTGCGCAGATCCACAACTTGCGCCTCGATCCCGTCTTCTTCGGACAGCTGGCCCGCAGCCCGCAGTGCGGTGTGTACCATCGCTCCGTAGGTGATGATCGCCAGATCCCCGCCCTCTCGCAAAGTTGCAGCCTTCCCCAGCGGAGTAAGGATCTCCTCGTCCTCGGGAAGCTCCTCTTTGATCCGGCGGTAGAGGTACTTGTGCTCCAAAAAGAGTACTGGATCGTCGTCGCGGATCGCCGCTTTCAGAAGACCTTTCGCGTCGCGTGCGGTCGCCGGCTGCACGATTTTCAATCCCGGCGTGGAGCTAAAGAAGTTCTCCACGTTTTGGCTGTGGAATGGACCTCCGTGGACACCGCCCCCCGAAGGTCCCCGAATGACGATGGGCACCGAATAGCCCAGTCGGTAGCGCGCCTTCGCGGCCCAGTTGACGATCATGTTGAAGGCACAGGCGATGAAGTCGATGAACTGCATCTCGACCACCGGCCGCATGCCCTCCAGCCCCAGTCCGATGGCGCATCCCACGATTGCCGATTCGGAAATCGGAGTGTCCAGAATGCGCTTGGGTCCGAAATGTTCGAGCAGGCCCGAGGTTGCGCGAAATGCTCCGCCGTAGTGTCCGACGTCTTCTCCCATGAGCAGCACCGATTCGTCGCGCTCCATCTCCTCCCACAGCCCGTCATGAATGGCCTCGATGTAGCTCCGTTCCGCCATCACCCCTCCTCCCTTTGTCCGCGGCGAGGATCGTCGTCCTCCGCGTAGACTCCACCGAAGGCCAGCGAGGGATCGGGCATGGGCGAGTTCTGGGCATACTCCGCGTCCTCCTCGAGTTCCTTGGCGATGGGTTCGCGCATTTCGTCCAGCTGCGAGCTGGGTGACCAGGCCTTCTCCCAAGAGGTAGTTCCGCAAGCGATCGATGGGATCGCGCGCCTCCCAGTACTTGCGAAGGTCCTGCGGCACGTAGCCGGCATCGTCGTGCTCGGCGTGTCCTCGACGGCGGAAGGTGAGCATTTCCAACAAGATGGGGCCCTCTCCCTTGCGACATCGGCGCACGGCGCGCGCGGTCGAGTGATAGACTGCGATGACGTCGTTGCCGTCGACCCGCTCTCCCTTGATGCCATAGGCCTTGGCCCGGTCGGCGAAACGTGGATTGCCCGTTTGAGATGCGGTCGGAGTGCTGTACGCATAGCCGTTGTTCTCGCAGACGAGGATCAAGGGGAGCTTCCAGACCGCAGCCAGATTCAGGGCTTCGTGGAAATCTCCGGTGGAAGACCCACCGTCGCCGATGTAATTCATCGCCACGTTCTTCTTCCCGCGCAGCTTGGCGGCGAGAGCCGTTCCGGCGAGCACCGGAATCATCGCCCCCAGCATGGAAATGGGCGCCACGAGATCTCGTTCGATCGATCCGAAGTGGGTGTTGCCGTCACGACCGAAAGTAGGGACTTGTGGCGCGGGCCAGATACTGGGTGAAGATCTCCCGGGGACGAACGCCCTTGACCAGGAGCGATCCCAGGTTACGAATGAGCGCGCCCATTCGGTCGCCCTTTTCCAGGGCATAAGCGGTCCCCACCGCCACTGCTTCCTGTCCCAACGAACTGTAGAGACCGCCGACGACTTGGCCCTGACGGTAAAGCTTGCTCAAGCGGTCCTCGGTCATGCGCGTAAGGATCATGTACCGGTACAGTTCGAGAAGTTGTTTCTTGCCCAAACGGGCAGTGGTATGGCGCAAGAGCGGAGGTACCGGATCAGCAGCATTGAACGCCATGGCTCACAATCCCTATCGCGTGGCCAGCCGCGACGTGGCCGGCTTCCATCATCGCTTCGGTCAGGGTGGGGTGGGGGTGGACGATGCGGGTCAACTCTTCGTTCGTCGCTTCCAGCCCCAGAAGAGCACAGGCTTCTCCGATGAGATCGGTGGCGTGCGGGCCGATGATGTGGATTCCCAGGATCTCGTCGTAGCGCGTCTCGCGCACGATCTTCACGAAACCGGCTATTTTCTCCCAGGATGCGTGCTTTGCCACTGGCTGCCCAGGGGAACTTGCCGATGGCCACCTCGTATCCGCGTGACTTCGCCTCGGCTTCACTGAGTCCGACACTGGCTACTTCTGGATGACAGTATGTGCATCCCGGAGTCTTGTCGTAGTTCAGCGGGCGTGTCTCGACCTGGGCGATGGTCTCCGCTGCCACGATTCCCTCAGCGCTGGCGGTGTGCGCGAACTGCGGAGTGAATACGAGGTCGCCGATCGCGTACACGCTTTGTAGGCTGGTGCGCATGAACTCGTCGACTTTCACGTACCCCTTTTCCAGTCCGACCCCCGCTTCCTGCAGGCCGCAGTCCTCGCTGTTTGGCGCACGTCCCACGGCAACGAGAAGCATGTCCACCTCGATCTCGTCCTTTTTCTCGTCCTTTTTCAGCGTGAGCTTCACTGCTTTGCCCTCGACTTTGGCCGATTCGAGGGTGGTGCCCGCCCGCACGTCCATACCCTGCTTCTTGAAGGACTTGGTCAACTCCGCGCTGACCTCCTCGTCCTCCAGAGGAACGATGCGCGGCAACATCTCGATGAGCGTGAGTTCGCTGGAAAAGCGCGAGAAGATGGAAGCGAACTCCACACCGACCGCACCGGCTCCCAGGACTGCCAAACGTCGAGGAATTTCTTTCAGCTGGAGCATGTGGTCGCTGTTGACGATCCGCTTGCCGTCCACTTCGAAGGCGGGAATCGAGCGGGGACGACTGCCCATGGCGAGGATGATGCCCTTGCTGGCAGTGATCTCCTGCTTCCCCTTCTCGCTCTCTAGCTCAAGTTTGGCTTCACCCAGAAGTCTCGCGTGGCCACGCAGGACATCGATTTTGTTCTTCTTCATGAGAAACTCGACGCCCTTGGAGTTCTTGGTAACCGCAGCCTCCTTGGACTTCATGACCCGGCGAAATCGACTTCGACCCCTCCCACTTTGATGCCCGAACTCTTTGCCCGTCCGATTTCCGTCACGAGATCGGCAGCGTGGAGCATCGCCTTGGTGGGGATGCAGCCCCGCAAGAGGCAAGTTCCCCCCAGACGATCGTCCCTCTCGATGACGCGGTTTTCATCCCCAGCTGCGCGCTGCGGATCGCGGCGACATAGCCTCCCGGACCCGCGCCCACCACGACAACTTCGTAAGCTTTGGCTGGCACCTGTACTCTCCTCACATTTCTCCAGGGCATCTACCACGCGGAGAGGGAAAAGTAGCACAAGTCCACGGTTTGCCCACCCGAAGCCCCAATTCCTTCGCCCAAACCCCCGCCGTGGGGCGCCGATTCATGGATTCAAATGTTTGGGTTTGATCGTCAAATGGTCTTACGGTGCGCGTGCCTCGGCGATTGACAGCGCCAAGCGCCAACCGTAACCTCTTCTCCCGACCGGTCCTATGCCCCTTGGAGGAACCGTGGTCTTCAACCCCGACTTTCGCCCGAGCCGAAACGATCAGGTCCGTTGGCAGGCTGTCGACGAAGAGGGCATCCTCGTGAATCTCGAGACGGGCTTTTACTTCAGTTTGAATCCAGTGGCCCTGTTCATCTGGGACCTCTGCGATGGCGAAGCTTCCAACGCGCAGATTCTGGAGAAGATCGTGGAGAACTTCGACGTGGTCGAGGAGACGGCCCGTCAAGATTTCGAGGCATTTCTGGAGGCCCTGGAGAACGAGAACCTCCTCGTCGTGTCTCCTCCCAGGGCGAGCTAGCCGCGAAAGTCCTCTCTTCGCGGATGCACAAACCCCCTCCCCCCAAGCGTGGATTGACGAAGCACGGGTCGCGCCAAGAGCGTGAGTACCTGTGGACCCAGGATTTCGACCGCAGGAATACCTCCGTCGCATAGTTGAGATACCAGATCGGGACCACGCCACTTCTTCGGCGCTGCCATAGCGTACGCGCGACCAGACCGCGCCAAATCCGTGATCGAAGCGTCCCGGACCCGCCAGACTCTGGGTAGGCCCGCGGGGCCCTGGAGACCAAGGAGCAAACTGGCAGTCCGCAGCACCCGGCTCAGCTCCTATTGCACTCCCATTTCCCTCGCGCGCGCGGAGAGGGTATGCCCATCGACCCTTCTCCGGCGCGCGAAGGCCAGCGTCTCCACACGGCCGGATCATGCCGGCGTAGTTCTCGTCATGGTCGATGCGGAGGCACGAATGGATGAGTGAATCGTAATCGTCCAGGCGCCTCATCTTCTCGTAATCGGGGCGAGAGAGGAAGGGAACGCGTCCACATCCCGTCCAGATCGAGATGAAAGGGATGCGGGGGACGAACCATGATCCCAGTGCAAGTTGAGCCTGAGTGCGGGACAGCTGGGTAAATAACGTGGCTCGGCGCGGTGATGGTGCAGGTAATATTCCTGCGGAAGCTTGCCGAGGCGCAGAAAGCCACAAGCATCGACCAAGCGTTCAGCCTCTTCCATCGCGGCGCGGCCGAGCAGGAGATCCATTTCGCCCGGACCGCGCAGCCAGCCCCGAGGCTCGTAGAGCAAGATGCGCAGGGCGGTCCCGTTCAGAGCGATCGCGGGAATGGAAGCTTCGGCGAATTTCTCAGCCAGCCGCCGTGTCGAGTCCCCGGCGACCAGATCGAAGGCAGCCGTGAGTTCGTGTGCCTCCTGCATCCTCAACTTGAGCAGTGGGGGAAGCTCGTCGTAGACGCCTTCGTCCTTTAGTACTCGGTAGAGCAAGGGGAGAATGCCGTTGTCGTTGGCCAGCTCCAAACCGGAGGCGTCGGGAGCCAGAAGGGGACAGCTCGTCTCGTCTTTGGCCATGAGACGAGCGATCCAGTGCAGCAGCTGATGAGGGGCGCGGTTCACGCTAGGCTCCGAGGAGGGGATCTAGTGTCGATACACGTAGATGGAAAAGACGATGTACAGAGTCAAGAGCATCGCGGCTTCCGGCCGCTCCACGCGGCCGTGGCGACGCATGATGGGAATGACCGCCAGCGTGAACAAGAGCATCACCATGAGCAAGAACCCAGTGGATCCGGATTCGTAAGGAATCTCAGCTCCTCCGAAGCACGCACTGATACCCAGCACGAAGAGCAAGTTGAGGATGTTCGAGCCAAGGATGTTGCCCACACCGATCTCATGCTGTCCTCTCAGTACCGCCACCACCGAAGCCGCAAGCTCGGGAAGGGAGGTGCCCTACGGCAACCATGGTGGCGCCGATCACACTCTCGTCGATTCCCAATTGCAAGGCGATGGCCCTGGCGCCCGTCACGAGCACTGTCGCACCGCCCACCAAGAAGGCCAGACCCAACACGACCATGAGCGAAGGAAGCAGCATACCTCCCTCGCCAGGATCGATTACTCCCTCCAACGGTGTCTCCTTGATGGCATGTCCGCTTCTGACGTAGTACCAGGTGAAGAGAACGAGGCCCAGGAGGAGGATGATCCCGTCGTAGACGGAATAACCCGCGCGGAAAGAGGGCCAGCGCGATTCCCAGGAGAGTCATCGCAACCAGGATCTTGACCTCCGCGCTCACCCGCGCCCAGGGCACATGGATGGGCCGAAGCAGTCCCAGGATGCCCAAAATGAGTCCAATATTGGCGATATTGGATCCCAATACGTTTCCCAGGGCCAAACCGCCCGAACCCATTCGTGCCGCGGTGAGCGATGCGACCGCTTCGGGAGCACTGGTCCCGAAGGCCACGATCGTCATCCCCACCACCATGGGACGGACCCCCATGCGGAAGGCAATGCGAGATCGAGCCCCGAACGAGGATCTCGGCACCGAACCAGGTACCGATCGCCCCACCCACCAGGTATGCGATAGCCAGGAAGCCATGCACTTGGATCCGTCTCCTTTGCGAATGGGGCCTCACGGAGCGAGCCCGCGCCGCCTTCGTTCGCGGCGGCGCTCCGTTGACCGCTGATCGGCTTCACCGTATCCTTGCTTCTCCTTCATGCCAAGACTCAGCTTGCCATGTCGCCCTCAAGGACGAACTACAGGAGAACGCGGATAATGCGCGCATTGATCACCGGGTACACGGGTTTCGTGGGTAGCCATCTCGCGGAGGCCCTTCTCGAGCGCGGCACCGAAGTGTACGGGCTCTATCGCTGGCGGAGCCGGCTCGAGAACGTCAAACACCTCCAGGGCCGCGTTCACCTGGTCGAGGGAGACATCGCCGACGCGGCGGCGATGCGCCACGCCGTGGCGCTCTCGCGTCCGGACGAAATCTACCATCTGGCGGCACAGTCTTTCGTTCCGACCTCGTGGACGAGCCCGGGCGCCACTCTGGATACCAACATCCAGGGTGAGCTCAATCTTTTCGAAGCAGTGCGGCAGCTCGAAGATCTCCCCACGAATTCAAATCGCCGGTAGCAGCGAGGAGTACGGACTCGTTCGTGAGGATGAACTGCCGATCACCGAGGAGCAACCGCTCCGCCCCCTCTCCCCCTACGCGGTGAGCAAGGTGGCCCAAGATCTCTTGGCACATCAGTACTTTCGCTCGTACGGACTCGATGTGGTTCGCACGCGCGGATTCAATCACACCGGACCCCGCCGCGGTCAGGTCTTCGTGTGTTCCAATTTTGCCTGGCAGATCGTCCGAATCGAGCGCGGCAGGCGGAGCCCATCATCCGCGTGGGCAACCTCGAAGCCCGCAGGGATTTCACGGACGTAAGGGACATCGTGAGGGGCTATCAGCTCGCCTTGCAAAAGGGCGAGGCCGGCGAGGTCTACAATCTGTGTTCCGGCCGCGATTGGAGCATTCAGCAGATCCTGGATCACCTGCTCTCGCGCAGCGAGGTCGAGGTGAAAGTCGAATTCGATCCTGCGCGCGCTCGACCCAGCGACGTGCCCGTCCTTCAGGGCAGTGCCGCGAAATTTCATGCTGTCTCCGGATGGAAACCCGAAATTCCCTTCGAGAGAACCCTCGATCAGATTCTGGACCACTGGCGGCAAGATCTTGCGTCCGCAAGAGGCTCCGACTCTTGAAGCGCGCTTGGGTCACGGGGAGTCATGGCTTCGTTGCGCCATGGTTGATTCGTGAGCTCACACGGCGAAGAATCGAGGTCTTCGGGATCGACCGTCCCGGCCGTCCGCCCCGCACAAGAAGGCGAATACGAGGGACTCGAGCTGGACCTTCTCGACCCAGGCCGTAGATCGCGCCCTGCGGAAACATCGGCCCGACGCAATTTTCCATCTCGCCGCGCAGAGTAGCGCCGCGCGTTCCTTCCAGCATCCCGCAGAGACCCTGCACGTGAACGTGCAGACCACGGTGAGTTGCTCGAGGGAATCAGGCGTTCGGCAAGAGACGAAATGGTGTTGCTCTCGGTGGGTTCCTGCGAAGAGTACGGGCCGATTCATGACGAGCAGGAGATTCCAGTGCGCGAGGATCACGCGCTGCGTCCAGCATCGCCCTACGCCGTGAGCAAAGTGGCGCAGACGCTGCTGTGCCTACAGTACCACGAGGCCTATGCTCTGCCCGTGGTCTGCACGCGATCCTTCACTCACAGTGGCCCCGGCCAGAGCGACCGCTTCGTGTTCTCGAGCTTTGCCCGCCAGATCGCCGAGCAAGAGAAGGAAGGCCAAAGGGGACCAGGTGAGCTCCTCGTGGGAAACCTGGCGGCAGTGCGCGACTTGAGCGACGTGCGAGACGTTGCGCGCGCCTATGTGGAATTGGCCGAGAAGGGTAAACGCGGCGAGGTGTACAACGTGTGCTCCGGGAGGGGTATCGCGATCGAAGATGGGCTCTCGATTCTCCGCTCGCTCTCCAAGCGCGAAGTCGAGGTCAAGGTCGATCCGAAACGGCTCCGGCCGCTCGACGTTCCCGTCCTAGTGGGAGACGTGAGCAAGTTGCGCTCTCTCTTGGGTTGGTCCCCCTCCACGCCGGTCGAGCAAACTCTCGGTGATCTGCTCCAAGATTGGCGCATGCAGCTTCAGAGAGGAGAGCCCAATGGCTAGGATTTGCATGGTGGGGACCGGCTACGTCGGGCTGGTGTCGGGCGCCTGCTTCGCGGACTTCGGTCACGAAGTTCACTGCGTGGACATCGACGAAAAGCGCATCGAGGCCCTGAAGCGTCACGAAATTCCCTTCTTCGAGCCGGGTCTCGATCAGCTCGTGCTCCGTAACCATCAGTCAGGCAGACTCCACTTCAGCACGAAGCTCGAGGCGGGTATCCGCGCCTGTGAGGTCATCATGATCGCGGTCCAGACTCCGAGCGGAGAGCGCGGTGAAGCCGACTTGCGTCACGTTTTGAGCGTGGCACGGGAGGTGGGACGGCATCTCTTGCCGAAGGAACGGAAGCTGATCGTGACCAAGAGTACGGTTCCCGTGGGCACCTCACGCCGAGTCAAGGCGGAGATCGCGGAGAGCGCGCCTTCGGGCTCGGTATTCGAAGTCGCTTCGAATCCCGAGTTCCTGCGCGAAGGCAGCGCGATTGAGGATTTCATGCGACCGGACCGCGTGGTTCTCGGGGTTGAGTCCGAGGAGGCGGAGCGAGTGCTGCGCGAACTCTATCGGCCGCTCTTTCTGCTCGAGACGCCGATGGTCGCTTGCGACATCTCCACCAGCGAGCTGATCAAGTACGCGAGCAATGCGTTTCTGGCTTTGAAGATCTCCTACATCAACGAGCTTGCCGATCTCTGCGAGCGGACCGGGGCCAACATCTCTGCCGTGGCTAAAGCCATGGGACTGGATGGCCGCATCGGCCCCAAATTCCTCCATCCCGGGCTGGGATTCGGAGGATCCTGCCTTCCCAAGGACACCAGAGCGATCGTGAACATGGCAAAGGAACACGGAGAGGAATTATCGATCATCTCGGCCGCGATCCGGGTGAACATGATGCGCGTCCCCCGAGCGGTACAAAAGCTCGAGGGGCTTCTGGGAAAGATCGAAGGCAAGCGCGTGGCCCTTTTGGGACTTGCGTTCAAACCCAACACCGATGACGTGCGGGAGGCCCCCGCGATCGAGCTGGTAAAAGTCCTGCGCGAGAGAGGCGCTAGTGTGGTGGGATTCGATCCCCAGGCCGCCGAGAGCTTTCGCCGAGTCGTGAGGGACATGGAGACGGCGCAGGACGCTTACGCCTGCGCTGAAGCTGCGGACGCCCTCGTTCTGGTCACCGAGTGGAATTCCTTCCGTACCCTCGATCTACTGCGTTTGAAGTCCTCAATGCGGACCGCCGTATTCCTGGATTGCCGCAACGTCTACGAGCGTGCGCGCATGGAGAGTTTGGGATTCGCCTACGATTGCTTTGGACGGTGATTCCGTGGAGATGAAGGCACGGAGCGGCTTCGCTGCGGGCATGGCCTGGAACCTGGCCTCCGCCGCTCTTCCCCTCGTCGCGTCGTTCTTGGTTTCGGTGCTCCTCTTCCCCTACCTCGGACGAGAAGCGACCGGGCAATACATCCTGGTCATGTCGGCCGCCACCGTGCTCCTCATCGTGGCCAAGTTCGGGGTGCAGTCAGCGGCCAGCCGACTGATCACCGAGAACCAAGAAGACCCGGGAGTTTGGATCAGGGCCGGTATCGCGGTGCGGAGTCTTTTCACGCTCCCAACCGCTTTGCTCGCACTAGTGATCTCCCCTTTTCTGGCGCGAGCGATCGACGGGCCTTCGCTCATACCTCCCTTCTGGTTGGTGGCTCCCGTTCTCTTGGCGGCCTCGGCCTATGAGCTCGCTAGCGAATCCCTGGTCGGGCTGAGGCGCTTCTCCGCGATCTTCTTGGTTCGCCTGTTGTTTCTCGTGCTGCGGGTGGCCGCGGTGCTCGTCGTGCGCTCGTCTGCCCTGGGTGTCGTGGCCTTTCTCGTCGGACACGTACTGTCCCAGCTTCTGACCTCCGCGGCAGCCTGGGGCTGGATCCTGCGGCACTTTCCCTCCCGTGCAACTCAGGAGGAGAAAACGCGGGCGCGCAAACGTGTATTGGCGGTGAGCGCCCCTTTGGCGCTGTCTTCGGCGTCCTTTCTCATCTACGCCCAAACCGACAAGCTCATGGTGGGTTGGTTGCGTGACGCGGCGACCGCAGGAGATTTTGGGGTGGCGCGCACGGTGCTCGACGCGGCTCTGTTTCCGACCTTTGCGCTCGCCTGGACGCTCAGACCAGCCCTGGTGAGCGCGTTCCAGTCGCGAGACGTCCAGGAGACACGCGCGCGTCTCTTGGAGGGATTGCGCTGGTCGGTGGCCTATGCACTGCTGGGTGGACTCCTGCTGTATTGGTTGGGACCGGCCGTTCTGGTGCGGCTGTTTACGCGCGACTTTTCCGCCTCCGGACCCCTCCTGCGCATCATGGTGCCCATATTGGTGCTGCGCGGGATTGGCACTGTCATTTTCCCCAGCCTGCTCGCCGCTGACCGTCAAACTACCTATGCCCGACTCATGGTCCTCACGGCTCTCTTGAACGTGGCGGCCAACTTCCTTCTCATTCCCCCCTTGGGGGCAGAAGGCGCGATCCTGGCCACCATCGCCAGCTTGCTCCCTTTGACCGTGGGTGGATTGTGGATCGTGGCGAAGCTCTTCTTGAGAAGTGAGCAAAGCCGCTGAGAGTTCACGCTCTTCGGCCGCGGATGCCCGAAAGACTCCGAACTCCAAGGTGAGAGTCCGCAGCATCGATAATGCTTGACCTGTTCGCCGGGGAACGGTAAACGAAGGGCAGCGCCGCGATTCGCCGCACTTGCGCCTTGCCTCCTCGACTTCGGAGAAGCGCGAACATGTCCATCCTGTCGACAATTTTCGGCTTTAGTCTCGCGTGCCTGGTTTGTCTCGCTCTCACTCCTCTGGTCGCTCGCCTGGCAATCTCGGATGGACTTCGCAGCTCGACACCGCGCCGTTCCGGCTTGGCACCCGAGGTGCGGCCCCGGATCGGTGGGCTCGCGATCTATGGGGCGGTAGTACTCACCCTCCTCCTCTCGGCCTTCGCGTTCCCCGCGCTACAGAACCCCGCTGCAACGCGCTTCTTGAGCGGAGTCATCCTCTCCGGTGGACTGGTCGTCATCTTAGGACTGATCGACGATTTGCAGGAGAGCCTTCCCTGGAAGAAGTTGATCACTCAGGCGCTGGCCGTGCTGGTGCTGCAGTTCTACATGGACGTTCTGGGTTTCGCGATGGCCATGGGTCCCTGGTTGCACTTGGTGGTCTCACTGGTGCTTTTGCTCTGGATGCTGGGCCTGAGCAATGCCATGAACCTCATCGACGGTCTGGATGGACTGGCAGCTTCCATCGCGGCGCTGATCGGCTTGGGCATGTCCGTCGTGGCGCTCGCCCTTCATCTGCCTTTGGCCGCATTGACCGCGGCCGTAATCTCAGGGGCGAGCTTCGCCTTTTTGCGCAAGAATGCACCGCCCGCGTCCATCATCATGGGCGATACTGGCTCGATGTTCACCGGATTCGCGCTTGCCGCGGTAGGAGTCGCGATCTTCGGAGCCCGTCCTTCCGCGCGGACTCTCCTGGGCCTACTTCTCATCTCCTGGGTTCCTGCATTGGACACCTTCTACGCGGTTCTGCGGCGCTGGGCGCGCAGGAGCAGCATCTTCCATGGCGATCTCGGACATCTGCACCACCGCCTGCTCGATGCCGGCTTTTCGCAGAAAAGCGCAGGGCTCGGTCTGAGCGCACTCACACTCTTGGGAGCAGTCACTGGAGCGGCGGTAATCCTGGGCCGCCACGCTCTTCTCTTTACAACTGCCCTCCTGCTTGCCACCTTCTTGCTGGTGTGGATCGTACTGCCGCACCTTTTCTCGCGCTTGGATGAGTCGAGCGCGAAGAGCCGGCGTGTCGACGCCGTTTCGCATGACAAAGCCGCCTGATCCATGGTTCAGCCACTCACCATTGGGACGAGAGAGGATGGTCTCGCGAGAGCTCAGGCTGAGCTTTTCATGGAGCAGTTGCGGGAGTATGAACCCCCCTATCCAGTTCATCTGGAACTAGTCCGTCCTTCACAGGACCGGCCAATCGCGGTCCACGTCGATCACATCGCGGAGAACCGCCGCAACATCCAGCTTCTTCATCACATTCTGCGCGAAGGTGATTGCGACGTCGTCATCCATCGTGGCTTCGATTTACGGGACAAGTTGCCCCCCGATCTCGCCATTGCCGCGATTCCAAAGCGGTGTTCACCCTACGATGCGCTTCTCTCACCTTCGGGGCTCACTCTCGACGAGCTGGAACCAGGAACTCCCGTAGGGGTAGTCCAACTCCGTGCGCGGGTACAGATGCTCCAGTACCGCCACGATCTCGACTGGACTCTCATGTCGGGAGACGTCGCCACCTGGCTGGCTGATCTACTGGATCAGAAAATCGAAGCGCTCGTCATGCCCAACGCGGCCATCGAGCAGTTGGGACTGCAGGAGCGTGTGAGTGAAATATTTCCCGCCGACCTGGTGATTCCCGCCCCGTGCTCGGGTATCCTCGTCTGCATTACCCGCCGCGATGACGAACTGGCACGGGGGCGCCTCTCTTGCATCCACCACAAGGAGACCGCGCGTGAGTACGCGGCAGAACGCTCCATGATGGACGCACTGGACTGCGAGTGGGATTCTCCGGTGGCCGCACTCGCGCAGTGCAAGGGACGCAGGCTTCTACTTCTGGGTATGGTCGCCGATACCGACGGCTACCGACTGATCAGGGAAGGAGTGGAAGGCAAGTCCTCCGAGTCGATCGAGGTGGGCGAGGCTGTCGCGGAGCTTTTATCACGCGGTCTCAGGCAGTCCGCGGAGGAATGGGACAGCGAAGAGTTCTCCGAGTCGCAAGTGGAGACGGATGAAGTCGCGGACGAACTAACTGCGCTCTTACTGGCGACCAACTTGAACGACCTCGAGGACGACTACCCCGAGAGCGACGAAGAGAAAGAGAAAGATCCAGACGATTTTGAAGAGGAGGAGTTTCTCGAATGACTAAGCCCCTGCCCACCCTCTTGCTAACCGCCCTTCCAGCCTCGGGCAAGTCCGAGGTCCGGCGCTACCTCGAACATCTCAGTCCCGAGGAGGTCACGCGCGATTTCCATCTGGGCGAGACGGTCCAGCTGGATGACTACCCCTATGTCCATGCCATGCGTCGCATCTCGGAAGAGTTGGTATCGCGGGGACGCGACGGGATCTTCTTCACCTCACAGCTCGAGCCCTTCAAGGAACCGCTGGACTGGGGAACTCTGATGCACCTGCTCAACGAGGACTATCGCGACCTCCACGAGCCGCCGAAGATCGAAGTCGATTCCGCGGCGAACTGGCTCTTCGACCGTCTCGATCGCTGTCGCTCCGCCGTGGGCGCACCGGCCGAACTGGGGGCTCTGGAGCCCGGCTTGCGCAAAGAGCTGAGCGAGGCACTCGAAGACGAAGCACGCTCCCTTCTGAACGACAAGCTGGCCGGTATCCCCGAGGATCTTAGGGGCAAGACGATCGTCATCGAGTTTGCCCGTGGAGGCGCCGATGGCTCCTCGATGCCTCTTCCCGCTCCCTTCGGCTATGCTTTTGGATTCGCCCAGTTAAGCGACGAAATTCTGAAGGACGCCAGCGTCCTCTACATTTGGGTTTCGCCCGAGGAGAGCAGACGCAAGAACGAGGAGCGCGCCAAGCCGGGTCGCAGCGGTGATGCGTCGATTCTCAACCACGGCGTGCCCATCAAAGTCATGCTAGGCGATTACGGCTGTGACGACATCGAGTGGTTGCTTGAGCAGAGCGACCGCCGCGACACCGTCCGCATCGAGACCCGCGGCAGGGTCTTCCATCTTCCTCTGGCCCGTTTCGACAACCGCGAGGACCTTACAACTTTCGTCCGAAAGGACCCCCAGCAGTGGACGAAGGAGGAAGTGAGTGCGCTTCACTCGGGTCTGAAGGACGCATTCGAACATCTTCTACGGGCGCGCCGGGAGTCGCCCGAGGCCTAGGGAGTCGAGGAGCCCTCGCAGCGGCCGGGCTGCCGGCCGCTGAGCTTCCACTCCCCCTGCACCTTCCGGTACAACTCCACCCAGGGCTCGAAGCTGTCGATCGCGGTCTCCACTCCGTTCTCGTCCTTCTTTGTCCCTACGAGGTGTATGCGCGTGATCAACCAGGCGAGAGATCCGTCGTTGGCGACCTCCACCACGGGATCTGAGGTATCCTCGTAGCGCTGAATGGCGAGGGACCCCAACCAAAGGGAACGCTGAGCGCGACGCTCTGAAACACTGGATTCACGGATTTTTCCCTCGCTGCACTCCACGAAGTCCTCCGTCTCCAGCGCCAACCAAGCATCGAGATCGCCCTGGCGCACCGCCCGTAGTAGTTCCTGGTGACGTTGGAGCAGCTCTTGCTTTTCCAGCTCTATGGGCCGTCCCGGAGAGAGCCCGCGTATCAGTACGAAGAGAGCGGCGGGAATTAGCAGCAACCAAGGCCAATGGCGTGACAAAGCGAACCTCCGGTCTAATGCAATGACTCAGAACGCAGCTCTGCGGGGCTTCTTGCCCCTCTGGACGCCAGAGCCGCCGCCAGTTCATGAAGAAGAGTATGTGCCAGATCCGGCCGTGGAAAGAGCGCGGTCCCCAGCTGGACTGCGCAGGCGCCGACCACGAAGAATTCCAGGATATCCTCGATACTCGCGATCCCTCCCACTCCCACGACCGGGATATTCTGGGATCTCGTGACCTGCCAGACCTTCGCCAACGCAATTGGCTTGATACCCGCGCCGCTGTAGCCGGCGATGCCACGCGCGAATACTGGGGCGCGAAGGTCGAGATCGACCTTGCACCCGACTACGGTATTGATACAGGTGACGGCATGAGCCCCGCCCTCGGCGGCCGCGCGGGCAAGGAGTTCGATGGGCGCATCGTTGGGAGTGAGCTTTGCCCACAGGCACTTGTCCGAAGGCAACTCGGTCCGGGTGAGTTCGGTGATCCGCCTGATGGCGACTGGATCGATACCGAAATCGAGCCCACCTTCGGAGACGTTGGGACAGGAGAGATTCAGTTCGACCCCGCTGTAGCCCTCGTGCCGCGCCAGCTCCTGGGTCATGGTTGCGAATTCGTTTTCGTTGCGTCCCGCGAGGGAAACGATCACCCGCACTTTCGCTTCCCGCAAACGTGGCAATTTCTCCTCGAGGAAGGAGCCGAGTCCCACGTTTTCCAGACCGATGGAGTTGAGCAATCCGGTGGGCACTTCGCGAAGACGGGGCTGGGGATTTCCCAGTCGTGCTTCGACGGTGAGCGTCTTGGTAACCACGCCGCCCAAGAGCATCGGATCCACCAGATCCAGGTAATCCAGTCCGTAGCCCCAGGTGCCCGATGCAGTGAATACGGGATTGGGAAAACGGACCGGGCCGATTTGCACGCTGAGATCGACTTCGCCGGGTTGGACGGGGGGATGTGGCGCTGCTTCAGCCATACTGGATCTCATTCAGCGGGAACACGGGCCCTTCCTTACAGACCGGTCTCATGCGGGAACCATCTGCGGCGGGAATGACACAGGAACGGCACACTCCGGCACCGCATGCCATCTGCTCTTCCAAGCAAACCCAGGTCTCAGTGTCCCGTTCCGCAGCGATTCGCGCCACCTCTTTCATCATTGTGGTGGGGCCGCAGCAGGCGACGGTGGCCGCAGGAAAACGCTGCAGCGCCTCTTCCAGGCCACGAGTAACCAATCCCTCTCGCATCTGGCTCTGCGGATCTTCTTCGACCCAGAGCTCCCAACCGTCAAGAAGTTCCTGTGGCAGATCGTGCGCGCGGCGAGCACCCATGATTGGGATCAATCGCGTGCCGAGTTTCGCGAACTCGAGTTGGAGGCAGCGCAGCGGCACGATCCCCACTCCGCCAGCAACTAGGATGAGAGCCTCCCTCGATGAAAGCTCCGAGGGGAAGGCGCGGCCCAGAGGGCCGAAGATCTCCATGACGGATCCGGGAGCTTTGTGCGCCATGGCGCTGCTGCCCTTGCCCAACTCCTTCACCAGGATCTGGAGCACGCCGTCATCCAAGGCCAATATCGAGAACGGGCGCGGTAACAAGCAGCCCTCGACCCGTGGCTGCACCATGACGAACTGACCCGCTCGAAAGGAAGCCCTCGAATCATAGGCCAGCTCTAGGATCCAGGTCTTAGAAGCAACTTCTCGGCTGCGGAGCAGACTGGCGGCGGAGAGAATCCGCTTCATCGTTGAGTCCGTTCGCGTGGGGTGGTGGCTCCCGGGCCTCCTCTGCGCAGGGCCCGCAAGGGATTCAGTGCGGGCCGGTTTGCGATCTCCTCCTTGGAGAATTCGGTGGAAGCACCACTCGATCCGCCACGGCGCAAACCTCGGTTGCGCGCCAAGCCTGGAGTCGAAGTGAAGGTACGTGGTTTCGCCTTCAAGAACACTTCTCCGTTGCGTCCACGCGCTTGGAGACTATCCGGGTATTTCTCTTCCAGCAGCGCGTAGGCCTGCTGTGCAGCGTCCTCGTTCCCGAGAACTTCCTCCTCGATGTAGCCGATCGCGTATGCCGCGCGTGGAGCGGCTGGGGTAGTCGGGATAGTCGTCGAGCACCATCCGGTAGTACTCCAAGGCTCGCTCCGGCTTGCCCAAGTCGAGATACAGAAGTTGTCCCAGCGCGAAAGCCGGGCGCCAGGAAGTGCTGTCCGGTTTCTCCAGACTGGAAAGTAGTTCATCGTAATGCGCAATTTCGTTCTGCAAATTCTTCACCGGCTCGAGCGAAATCTCCTTTCAGACCCTGCTCCACTGCGGCATCGAGCTGGTCGCGGATCACCTGTTCTCCCGGGCCCTTCGTCTTCAGAGCATGTTCCGCCACCAGATAATGCGACTGGGTTTCGAACTCGGTCTCGGGAAAATCCTCGTTCACTTGGTTGAGCGCGGTCATCGCATCATCTTCGTTTCCCAGCGCCAAGTCGATTTTTCCTTTCAGAAGAAGAACCTCGGCTTGCTTGTCAAAAAGGGCCGCATCCTCCTCCACCTTGGCCAGGACCTTCAGAGCGTTCTCATTCTGCCCGAGATCGTTCAGTGACTCGGCCAATAAGAGCTTGGCCTGCACCCACTGCTCCAGCTCGTCATTCTTCGAGTTCTTCCCGTACTCCTCGAGCAGGGCGACGGCCTCGTCGTCCTGCTTCTGTTGATGGTAGATGGTCGCGGCATCGAAGAGTACGCGTTTGCGTGCTTTGTCCTTCGGATAGTGATCGAGGTACTCCCGATAGTATTTCAGGGCCTGGCTCCAGTTTGCATCGGCGGCAAAAGTGTCGCCCAGCCGGTAGAGAGACTCCGCCGCGAACTTGCTCTTGGGATATCCCTCGCGCAGACGATGGAGAGTATCCAGAGCTACCCGTTCTTCACCGAGCTGCAAGTGAGCGATGCTCTTCAAGAAGAGGGCTTCCTCGGCAAACTTGCTTCGCGGAAAGTTGTTGAGAACGTTGTCGAAGTTCCGGATTGCTTTGCGGAATTCCCTGAGCTTGTACTGGCACTTGCCGATGAGGAACAGCGCGTCGTCCACGTACTTGCTGTTGGGATATAGATCGAGCATTTGCTCGCACTTGGCAATGGCGGTCTGGTACTTGGCTCTCTGAGAGGAAGTAGGCTGTTTGTCGCGGGGAACGTCCTTCCCCAGCTTCTCGGCAGTGGAATACGCAACCTTCGCGTTGTAGAAAGTATTGAAGTAGGCGCAGCCCGCCGATAGCTCCCACTGCGAGAGCGACGAGACAGACTCGACAAAGAGCAGGCGGATCCGACGGCTACGGCCCGCCTTCAAGTGGGACGAGATGTCCTGGATTTCACGCACACGGATCACCCGTTCAGACGACGGTAGCTGAATCCCTCTCCCCGGTGGGTCGCGACCACCCGGCCGGTCAAGCTACGCCCGAGCCAGGGACAATTCTGCCCTTTGCTCCGCAGATCTTTCAGCCGCGGAGTCCAGGTCTCATCGAGGTCGATCAGGGTGAAGTCACTTCGACTGCCCGGGGCAAGAGTACCACCGGGCAGTCCCATGATACGCGCCCCGGCGGTGGACATCAACTCCACGAGTTTCGCGACGCTCAGAGGTCCGCGTCGCACCAGTCGGTCATGACACACCGCAAAGGAAGTCTCCAAGCCGATCACGCCGAAAGGCGCATCGGCGAAGGGCCGGTTCTTCTCGGCCGGCGTATGGGGCGCGTGGTCGGTGGCGATGCAATCGATCGTCCCGTCCTCGAGCGCCTTCACCAGAGCTTCCTGGTCGCCGAGGGTGCGCAGAGGTGGGTTCATCTTGAAGCGAGGATCATACTCGGCGCAGTCCGCGTCGGAGAGATCCAGGAAGTGGGGGGCGGTCTCCGCGGTGACCTTGATTCCCTCTTCCTTGGCACGACGAATGAGCGTCACCGCCCTCTCACTGCTGACGTGAGCCACATGGAGATGGGCGCCCGTGAGTCGGGACAACTCCAGATCGCGTGCGATGCAAGCGGCCTCGGCCGCGTAGGGAATGCCTCTGAGTCCAAGCCGAGTGCTCCAGGAGCCCTCGTGCATCACTCCGTGGGCCGAAAGGCTCAGATCCTCGGCGTGCGTGATGATGGGAACCTTCAGGATGCGGCTGTATTCCATGGCGTGGCGCATCAGCCCACCATCTTCCACCGGGCGACCATCATCGGTGAATCCCACTGCGCCCGCATCGACGAGATCGCCGTACTCGACCATGCTCTGACTCAGAAGTCCCGCGCTGATCGCACCGGTAGGATGTACCGTGCAGAGATCGGCTTGCTCGGCCCTTCGGAGAATGAAGGAAACCGCTCCGGCCGTATCCACCGGGGGCAGGGTGTTGGGCATCGTCACCACGTCCGTGAAACCGCCGCAGGCTGCTGCGCCGCTTCCGGTGGCGATGCTCTCTTTGTCCTCTTGACCCGGCTCGCGGAAATGGACATGCACGTCCCACAGACCGGGAGCGAGAAGGAGCCCCTCGGCATCGATCCTCTCCGCGCCCTCGCTGACCAATTCATTCGGGACCAGCCCGCCCTCGCACTGAAGAACTACTCCGCCCTCGCAGACCAGATATCCTGATCCGTCCAGGCCGCGCGAAGGATCCACGACTCTGGCGTTCTCGATGACGCGGCGCGGCGCGCGGGGCTCTGGTTTTCTTTCGTCTGCATGCATGCTCGAATCCTCGGGAGCGGAGATCAGTTCAGGTTTTCGCCCAGGCTCTGCGGAGCGCCCCCGGAGAGCAGGTAGATGACGGCCATTCTCACGGCCACGCCGTTGGTGACCTGATCGAGGATCACCTGGCGAGGGCCATCGGCGACAGTGGAGGTGATTTCGACTTCGCGGTTCATGGGACCGGGATGCAGTACGAAGCAAGACTCCTTGGTCAGAGCCAGGATCTCCTCGTCCACCCGGTAGCTTCTGGCGTATTCCCGATTGCTGGGGAAGGTTTGCACGAGTTGGCGTTCGAGTTGGATTCGCAGAACGTTGATGGCATCGGCCCCGCGAACCGCATGGCGAAGATCGTAGTCGACCTCACAACCGAGCTGGTCGGCCTCGACGGGAATCATCGGGGGTGGACCGCACAAAGTGACCTTGGCCCCCATTTTCATCAAGCCCCAGAGATTTGAACGAGCGACACGGCTGTGCAGGATGTCTCCCACCACCACCACTCGTTTCCCTTGCAGCGACCCCATTCGCTGACGCATCGTCAAGAGGTCCAAGAGGCCCTGGGTGGGATGCTCGTGGGTTCCGTCGCCGGCATTGATCACTCCCACTTTGATTCTGTCTGCGAGGTAGCGCGCGGCGCCGGATGCGGAATGACGCATGACCACCATGTCCGCGCGCATTGCGAGGATGTTGTCCACCGTGTCCTTGAGTGTCTCCCCCTTACTCAGAGAGGAAGTGGACGCGGAGAAGTTGATGACGTCCGCGCTGAGTCGCTTTTCGGCCAGCTCGAAGGAAATTCGCGTTCGAGTGCTGTTCTCGAAAAAGAGATTCACGATGGTCTTGTCGCGGAGGATGGGAACCTTGGGAATGGGGCGCCGCATCACTGCCAAAAAGGACTCCGAGGTGTCGAGAATGAGTTTGATTTCTGCGGCGGAAAGACTCTCGAGGTCGAGCAGGTCTTTGCTTCTGAGCATCTCAGTCATCCATGATCTCTCCGACGACCACGCACTCGCGGCCGTCGATCTCTTTGACCATCACCTTGATGACTTCCTTGCGGGAAGTCGGCACGTTCTTGCCCACGAAATCGGGGCGTATGGGAAGTTCGCGGTGACCACGATCGACGAGCACGGCCAGCTCGATGCGCCGTGCCCGACCGAAGTCCATCAGCTCATCCAAGGCTGCGCGCACGGTTCGACCGGTGTAGAGTACGTCGTCGACGAGAATGACCGTCTTGTCATTGATGTCGAAGCCGATGTCGGTGTGGCCAACTCGCGGGACGGGACCCAGGGTACTGAGGTCGTCTCGATAGAAGGTGATGTCCAGCGTGCCCATCTCCGGCTCGACGCCCTCGTTCTTGGCGATGGCGCGTGCCATGGCTGCCGCGAGATTGACGCCCCGCCGTTGGATCCCCACTAGGACCAGATTCTCGGTTCCCTTGTTCTTCTCGACGATTTCCAGCGCGATCCGGGTGAGCGCCCGGCGCATGCGCTGCGCGTCCATGATCGTGGCTTTCTCGTGAAAGCTCATCTCTCTCCCATCGTTGCGTTACTCTATTGCTCTTGGAGCTCATCCTCCGGAACAGTTGGCTGAGCGGGGAAATCGGACTTCCGGGCGCAAAAAAACCCCGCCGCCGCGCGGTGGGGTGCACTCCAAGCTGACAGATCGACCATTTTCGCCATCCTTATGGACCTCACGGGATCCGCTTAAAGGACAGAGTTTCGTTTGCGCCTCGAGGGGCATCTTGCCGGCGCCTCCGGAAGCAGTCAAAGCATCCTAGTGCAAGCTGCGCCTCAAGGCAAGGTCTCGAGGTGAGTCTTGGCCTCCTTGGCCCAAGCGCTGCTCGAATCCAGGTGCAGATAGGCTTCCCAGGCCTTCCGCGCGGCTTCGCTATCGCCCATCCGTTCCAGCGCGAGGGCAAGCGTGAAACGGGCGCGCAAGAAATTCTCGTCCAGTCGCAGGGCTTCCCTCAGCTCCTCCGCCGCTTGCGGGTATGCCCCTTGGTGGAAATATGCCGACGCCAGGCCGTAGTGCGCGTCCTTGTCCCCCGGGCGGGCCAACACGACAGGTTGAAGTTCCTTTGCTGCCTCCGTCGGCCGACCGAGCTTCAAGAGCGCCAATCCCAGATTGTAGCGCGCATCCACGAACTCCGGGGCTCTCCGCAGGGCCTCTCGGAACGCCTTGACCGCGTTTTCGTAGTCCTGCGCTTCGTGATAGGCGACACCGGCATTGTAGGGCTCGCGTGCCGCGGCCAGATGCCGCACCTGGTCCAGCTCGTCATGACGTATGCGAATTTTGAGCTTCTGCCCTTCGCGAGGCGGCGTCGACAGATCGGCGCCATTGTCGGCGGCGATACGTGCCGCGTTGTCGCCCTCGCCGAAGAAAGTCCTCGGAGATGGAGCGCCAGGTTTGCGAAGGGAGCACCGTATATTCCATCCAGGTGTCGCCACTGACATCTTCGTAATCTGTGGCGGGACCTTGGCCACAGGAGGCGACGAAGAAGGCAAGCACCGGTATCAGAGCGAGCAGCAGCTTCCTCTTCACGCCACCCTCTCCTCTCCGAAAGAGTCCCGGTATTCCAAGAGCAGAGCCACTACTTTGTCGCGCTCTTCCTCCTGATACACACGCTTTCGCAAGGAACTCACTCCCGGGTGACCTTTCAGGTAGTGCGAGAAGTGCTTGCGCATACGCATCATCCCGGTGTGGGCCCCCTTGAGCTCGATTTCCGCATCGAGGTGCTCGATCATCGTGTCGATGATTCGCGCTACCTTGGGAGGCGACCACTCCGAACCTTCCTCCTGCGCGTTGATTTCCTCGAAGACGAAGGGATTGCCGATGGCGCCACGCGCGATCATCACGGCCTCGCAACCGGTCTCGCGCTTCATACGGAAGTAGTCCTCACCACAAACGACGTCCCCGTTGCCGATGATGGGCACGCTCGCGATTTCCACCATTTCCGCGATGGGCTTCCAATCGGCTTCTCCGGTAAAGAGCTGGTCGCGGGTACGTCCATGCACGGTGATCGCACAGGCGCCCGCCTCCTCGAGCATCCTGGTAACCTCCAGGTAGTTGAGTTGATCGCGACTCCATCCGATACGAATCTTGGCCGTCACCGGAAGAGAGACGGCGCTCACGACCTCAGATACGATCCGCCGCATGAGCGGGACGTCACAGAGCAGACGCGGATCCTCCGTTGCGCTTCACCACTTTCTTTACCGGACATCCGAAATTGAGGTCGATGATGTCGGGTCCCACCTTTTGTGCGGTGCTGGCCGCTTCGGCCAAAATCGCGGGTTCGCTGCCGAAGAGCTGGATGCCTACGGGATGCTCGTTCTCTCCCAGTTCCATCAGGTCGAAGCTCGCGGGGTTCCCGTGCAACACGCCGTTGGCGCTCACGAATTCGCAATAGGTTAGGTCCGCACCATGGCGCGCACAGAGGGCACGAAAGACGCGATCGGTCACTCCAGCCATGGGCGAGAGCACGGCATGGGCCGACTCGAAAATCGCGCGTACCGTGCGGCGTTTGTCGTCCATGCTCGGACCCGTCTTCGGTGTCGATGCGAGTTGATTTGCCACGATCTTCCTAAATCTCAGATGTAGAGCACATGGCTCGCCCGGGACATGAGAGAGGTCACGGTTGGCCACCCCACGATTTCATCCACCATCCGCGCCACCTCGGATTGCTCGAGTCCTTCGAGCTTCACCGAGGCGCTGCAGGCCAGGACCCTCGTCCTGTCGCTCTTTCGCGCCTGCGCCAAGAGCTCACTGGGAGGAGTGGTCCCCGCTTCGAAGGCGCGCTCTTGGAGCCCCGAATCCTCGGCTTCTTTCCCGGGCGGCGGGAACTCGTCAAGCCGGTGCTCGACCAGCTTCGAGAGCGCCTGGAAGTAGAACACCAGCACCACCTCTTGCCCGACGGCGCTCGCGGAAGCTGCCGCAGCGAAGGCCTGGTAGAGACGGTCCCAGCGACCCGAATGGCACAAGAGTAGGAGAAGGGGCATCGAATCGCACATGACAGGCCTACATCTTGGAGAAGTGCGGGCCGCCCCCTCCTTCCGGCGTGACCCAGTCGATGATCTGGTAGGGATCCATGATATCGCAGGTCTTGCAGTGCACGCAGTTCGCCGGATTGATGTTGAAATCGTAACGGTGGCCCTTCTCGTCCGGCTCGGCCCGGGCGATCCACTCGTACACTCCCGCCGGACAAAAATGCTGACAGGGGTTCCCATATTCCCAGGTGCAGCGTCCGTAGCAGAGATCGAGATCACGGACCTTCAAATGGCAGGGTTGATTCTCCTCGTGTCCCGTATCCGAATGGTAGACACAGGTGAGCTTGTCGAAGGTCAATTCGCCGTCGTAGTCGGGCTGCTCCGGGGTAGCTCCCTCGGTGTCGGCGGTGTCGGCGTAGGGTCGACCGTAGTACTCCGAGACGGTTCGCATGTGCTCGTGTCCAGCCGGTGCCGGCCAGGGATCGTGGAGGCCGCGCCCTCCACTGATCATCTGCAGCCCGGCGTGAAAGAGCCCCGACCAGAGGCCACCTTGAAAGGCCTGGTGGAAGTTACGCGTCTTGTAAAGCTCGTCGTGCGCCCAACTCGCTTCGAAACGCTTCTTGTATCCCGCGAGCACTTCCTGACTGCTGTCCTTGCGCACCAGGGCCTCGAGTGCGGTCTCCGCCGCGAGCATTCCGCTCTTCATGGCGAGATGAATGCCCTTCAGCCGCATCCCGTTGAGGAAGGAGGCGGAGTCGCCCACTACCATCACGCCGTCGTGATAGAGCCGGGGCATGGTGTAATAGCCTCCCTCTGGAAGTGTGGCCGCACCGTATTTCAACAATTTGCCGCCCTGAAGAATACGGCGGAAGGTGGGATGCCCCTTGAGTTTCTGCAGACGCGCGTGCGCATCGAGGAAGGGATCCAGATAATCCAGACCGATCACCAGACCCAGACTGAGCTGGGTCTCGCTGATCGCGTAGAGAAACGAACCGCCGTACTCCTCGTGTTTGAGAGGATAACCCAGGGTGTGAACGACCTCTCCCTTACTCATGCGGCCGGCCGGAACTTCCCACAGTTCCTTCACTCCGATGCCGTAGACCATGGGATGCGTGGCCGAGTGCATCTGTTTGTCGGCAAAGAGCTGCTTGCAGAGGCTGCCGCGACTGCCCTCCCCCAGTACCGTCACCTTGGCCAGTAGGTCCACCCCCGGCTCGTAGTTGCCCTTGTGGTTCCCTTCGCGATCGACTCCCTTGTCCCCGGTTCGTACTCCGACGACTTCGCCCTTTTCTCCGTAGAGCATCTCACTGCCGGGAAAACCGCAGAAGATCTGTACGCCCAACTCCCCGACCTTCTCCGCCAACCATTTCGTCACATCCGAGAGACTGACCACGAAGTTTCCGTGGTTGTCCATGGGTTTGGGAACGATGGGGGCCTTGAGAGCATGGCCCTGCGTGAGAAACAGCAGCCTTTCCTGCACCACCTTCGTCTGGAAGGGAGCTGCCTGTTCGAAATCTGGCAGCACTTCACGCAGGGCTCTCGGGTCCAGGACGGCCCCACTCAGGATGTGGTCTCCAACCTCGCTTGATTTCTCGATGATGGCGATCACGGGCTCGAGCTTGCTCTCGGCCGTTTCGTTGTGCGCAGCCACGAGCTTGGCGAGATGGTAGGCAGCGACGAGGTTTGCGGGGCCGGCTCCCACGAAGAGGACGTCGACCGGTAGGCTCTCGTGTTGATTCTCGCTCATGTACGGTCTCCAGCCGAATGGAGGGTGAGATCGAGACTCGGCGATAGCGTTCGAATTTCAGTCTAGAGCCACACCCCCTTGCGGGCAAAGGGCGGAATTCTTCAGAGCTTCGGCCCCTCCTCCTTCAGATCAAAGAGCAGGAACTCCCCACCGCCCTGCTTGCCCTCGATGAGCAATCGATCCTCGCGTTCAATGGCGAGACCGTCGCCTTCTTCGAGCTCCATCCCGTTGACCGCAAGATGGCCGCGTGCGAGCTGCAGCCAGGCCACGCGCTTCTCGGCCAGGAGGTGTTCAACGCTCTCCCCACTCCCCAGGATGCACGCGAAGACCTCGGCGTTTTGATGGATTTTCAAAGCACCCTCGCGTTCGTCGCGGCTCGCCAGAAGACAGAGCCGGCCGCGCTTTCGCTCTTCGGGGAACTTGCGATCCTCGTAGCCGGGCTGAAGGCCTCTCTCCTCGGGGTGGATCCAGATCTGCAGGAGTCGCAGGGGTTCGTCCTTGGAGGCGTTGAACTCGCTGTGTCGAATTCCACTCCCTGCGCTCATACGCTGCACGTCGTCGCGGCGCAGGATACCGCCGTGTCCCTGACTATCCTTGTGCTCGAGCGCCCCATCCAGCACGTAGGTGACGATCTCCATGTCGCGGTGCCCGTGGGTGGGGAAGCCGGTGGCAGGCTCGATGATGTCGTCGTTGATCACCCGCAGCGCGTGAAATCCCATCTGATGGGGATCGAAGTATTCGGCGAAGGAGAAGCTGAATCGCGAATGAAGCCATCCGTGGTTGGCGTGACCGCGCTCTCTCGGCTGCGCGCTTTTTCAGCATGGTCAAGACCCCCTCCCGGCCCAAGCCGTTTCCCTTGATGAACTTATGCGGGGGAATGGCGCTGATGTGACTCCGCTCGGCACAAATCGGACCTCTCTTGCCTGGAAGAAGATAGGAGTGTCTGGTAGCTTGCGCGACGGAGAACCCATGCCTTGAAACTCCATCCTCTCGAGGCAGCCCGTGCAAGAACGAGACTCGAGGTTCTTGCCGAGGCAATGCTCACGGCCAAATCTGCGCATCCTGCTGTCCAACACCATCCGCTGTGGGCGGGCGCCGAACGTTTCGTGCTGGATGCCGCGGTGGGTCTCATGTCGCGCGGCCACGAAGTGACGGTCCAGAGCTATCCGGGCACCCCCCTGCTCCAGCGCGCCCGAGGAGCCGGCCTGTAGGTGATGGCCACGCGCGTGCGGGCCGACGCCGCGCCCTGGACGGTGATTCCCCTGGCCTGGCGTCTGCGTAGACAGCGCTTCGACCTGGTGTGGACGACTCGCGATAAGGATCTGCGCACGAGTGGACTGGCCGCCAAGTTGGCCGGCCGAGGGATCAAGGTGGTCCACAGCCGCGAATGCGACGATCCCATCAAGCAGAGTCCTCAGTACCGCTGGTTCTTTCGCGCGGTAGCGGACCGCGTGGTGGTCAACAGCGAATCCACCGCACGGACCACATTGAATTCGGCGCCCTGGCTTTCGTCCGAACGCATGGATCTCCTGTACAAGGGAATCGACCTCGCTCCCCTGGGAACAGGCCGAGGCCGGCGACTGGCCACGGCGCTTCAGATTGAAAGAGGGCGAGGTCGTACTCGGCTACGCGGGCCAACTCGTGCCGCGCAAGCGGGTGGACGTGCTCATGCGGCTTCTCGCCAGCGAATGCACTGTGCGAGAAACCCTGGCGGCTGGTGCTCGCGGGAAAGGGCCCCGCGGAAGAGACGCTGAGGAGCTTGGCGCGAGAGCTGAAGATCGAAGATCGCGTGTGCTTCTGCGGATTCGTGGATGCACTTCCGGCTTGGATGAAGGCCATCGATTTCCTGGTTCTGCCCTCCCTCATCGAGGGCTTCGGCTACGTCCTCACCGAAGCCATGGCTGCCTCACGACCTGTCGCGGCCTACGGGGCCAGTAGCATCCCCGAGCTCGTTCGCGACGGCGTGTCCGGTCTCATCGCACCCGCGCGAGACGATGCCGCGCTGGCGCCGCTTCTCTGCGCGCATGATCGACGACCGGCAGCTGCGTCAGGAGATGGGCGCCAGGGGCCACGAGGAGGTGCGCACACGCTTCTCCCTTGATACCATGCTGGACACCATGGAGGAGATCCTGTGGCGCGCTCATGGGGGCGCTCAGCCCGAGGAGAATCAGGCATGAGAGTGGGAATCGTTCAGAGCACTCCTGAGTTCGGAGAGATTCAGCGCAACTTGGACGAGGTCGAGCAGCTCATGGAATCCCACGAGGCAGAGCTCTGGGTGCTACCGGAACTCTTTGCCAGCGGATATCTGTTCTTGAATCGCAAGGAAGCCCGAGAGCTGGCCGAACCTTTGGGCGAAGGGCTGATCTCGAAGGCCATGCTGCGTTGGGCCAGGACTCACGACGCCGCCATCTGCGGCGGCATCGCCGAACGCGACGAGGACAAGATCTACAATTCCGCTCTGCTCGTGCACCCGGGAGGGACTCTGGCCTCCTACCGTAAGCTCCACCTCTTCCACGGCGAGAAGGACGTCTTCGATCTTTCGCACACCCCACCGCCCGTCGCGCAATGGAGAGAAGCGAAGCTGGGGATCATGATCTGCTTCGACTGGCGCTTTCCCGAAACTGCGCGCAGTCTGGCCATCGACGGCGCCGATCTCATCCTGCATCCCAGCAATCTCGTACTGAGTTCGAGTCCGTCGGCCATGGTCACCCGCGCCCTGGAGAACGGAGTGTTCATCTTCACCGCCAATCGCGGCGGCGTGGATGATCGCGGCAGCAAGCGTCTGGAGTTCCTCTGCGGAAGCCAGGCCGTGGATCCAAAGGGAGAGATTCTGGGAAAGATCCCGCCGGGCGGAAAGGGCGTTCTCGTGGTGGACATCGATCCCGCCCTGGCGCGCGACAAGAGCGTGGCCGAGCGCAACGATCTGTTGGCCGACCGCAGGCCGGAGCACTATCACCTGAAGAGCTGAATCGCGATTTCGGCCCTGACGCGCAGCTACTTCACCAACACTGCGCTTCCTGAGGAATGCTGCCCGCGCCCGTCGATCAAAATCACCCGATACACTCCGCTGGCCAGCGGAGCCCCCGAGTCCCCGGTGCCGTTCCAGGTGACTTCGTGCGGTCCCTGGTCGAGATAGCTCAACTCGAAGCGGCGAACCGTACGACCCGCGCTGTTGACGATGCGCAAGCTCGCCGGGCCGGAGCTGGCCAGCTCGAAGCGCAGGCGGGTGGAAGGATTGAAGGGATTCGGTACGTTCGAGAGCAAGCGCGTGCGCGCCAGAAGCGGCGCGCTGCCGGCATCGGTCGCGTCCCCGGGAAGCGGCGGCGATCCGGCCTCGATCCAGGCGGTATACCAGAAACTGGCGAGGGCCAGGCTGGCCTCGCTGATCCAGTCCATGGTGTCGCTGCCGATCTCCTGCCAGAGAGTATTGTAGTAGGTCGAACCCGAGGTGTTGCCTCCCGCCGCGTCGGTCGCCACCTGGTCGGCATCCAGAATCGCCTGCACACCGGGATACACCACGTCGATCCAGTCGAAGACCGCCTCGAGGGGGTTCGCAACCGCTGCCCCCGTTTGTGGTCCCGGAACGAGTTCACTCAGGTGATAGCCGGTCATGGTGCTCTCGAAGCGCGAGTGAATCCCGTACTGACCGCTGAGCTGTCCGTTGTAGTTCTTGGTGACGTGAAGCGGTTGGTGGCTGTCCGCGATGTAGTGGCCGAGATCGGCTGCGTCGGCCACGGCGCTGGTCCAGTCCTCCGCCTGAAAGTCCGTGACGAGCGCCTGATAGCTGGCCAGGATCGCCCAGGGGACGGTGCCGTTGTTGTCGACGCGTGATTGACCGTAGTTCGCGACCATCGTCGCGTAGTCGTGCGGAAGCGTTCCGCTGAAGAACTCGGGATAATCGTCGATGTCGATATAGTGCTTGATCGACTCGCCCGAAGTATAGGATTTGCGCTCGTCCGCCGCGGTCGAGAGATTTTCCAAATCGTCCGCCCACTGCGCGAAGCCCTGAAAGCTGCTCGGCAGTTCCTCCGTCGCGGCGCGATTGATGAGTCGATGGACGCTCGAACCCCAGCCATAGGCCACGCCGGGCAGAGCAAGCAGGGCAGCGAGAGTGACGACGAGAATCCTACGGAAAACGGACGTGCTCATGCGGGAAGCCTCACGATCGAGCCAGGGGTGCCATGACTTGGATGGAAGTTTCAAGTTTAGCGCTCACGAGCGCAGAGTTCAAACCGAGACTCGGCTGATTCCATGGGGCAATATTGCCTACTCGGACTCTGCGAGGTTGTCGTCCCCAGCCTCAGTGGGGCAAATCTGCGACCGAAGAAATCCGGGGAGCCTCCTCGCGTACACGCGCGGCCCACTCCCCCAAGGTCACCATCTCGCGCCCCTGAAGAGCCCGTGCCAGCTTGGCGTAAAGGTCCTTCTTGCCGCCCTGGCTGCGCAGGTTCTGCCAGAATCCGAGGTCTACATCGGGTAGGAAGGCGTCCAGCTCCCAGGGATGGAAGTAGAACACCACCGGCTCCTTCTGAACTTTGCGTACCCAGCTTGCGGCCGCCCGCACCGCGCTCAGGGGAAAGAGCCGGAAGTAGCCGCCGCCGCTGAAGGGAAAGTTACGGCCGGGCAAGCGCAGAGTGGTCATGGGCAGAACGAGCAGCCCCTCGCCCCCGTTCTGCAGCACCAGGGGTTCGCGCGGACCCTTGGGATTGCCGTAGCGCGGATGACTGACTGGAAAGATGGAGGAGTCGACGCGAAAGCCCTCCTCGGCCAGGATCTCCAGCGCCCAGTACACGCTTGGAACGATGGTGAAACTCGGCGCGCGGTAGAGGGTCACTTCCTGTCCCAGCGCCTCGCACAACGCGTCCCGGCCGCGCCTCGTGTCCTCGCGAAATTGCTCGGGTGTCATTTCGAACACGATGGGGTGGGCGTAGGAATGACAACCGATCTCGTGACCGCGTTCCGCTATCTTTCGCACCAGCTTCGGTTCGCGCTCGGCGAGCCAGCCCAGAACGAACCAGGTCGCGCGGATCGAGTGCTCATCGCAGAGATCCAAAAGTCGGGCAACGCCCTCCTCCGCGCGCCGCTGGCGTCCCTCCCAACTCGAAGCCTCCACTCTTGCCGCGTAATTGTGCGCGTGAAACCACTCCTCGACGTCGATGGTGAGGATGGAGGGCATCGTTTCGCCTTTGAGCGAACTCATCGCGTCGTACTCTCCGCTGCTTCCTTCAAAAGTCTCTCGAGATGATCGGCGGAACTCTCCCAAGAATGATACTCGCCGATCATACGGAGCGCGGCCTCTACTTGCGCCGTTCTCGCAGGAGAATCGTGCAAGAGACTCACCACAGCCGAGGCGAAATCCTTGGGATCATCCTCCACCATCACATGGGGGCCACGCGGAGCTCCAATCCCGCGCGTGGCGAGGGAAGTCGCGACCACCGGCACCGAAGCGGCCATGGCCTCCAGAACCTTGTTCTGGGTTCCCTGTGCGATGCGCAGGGGCGCCACCGCCGCGCGCGCACCCCACAGAAAGGGTCGCACATCCTCCACCCGACCCGTGACCGTCACACCTTCTGCTGCGTCGAGCTGGGAAACTTCGGGCGTCGGCCGCGCCCCCACGATGAAAAACTGCGCCCCAGGTTCCTCACGCAAGACCAAGGGCCACACTCTCGAAACGAACCAGATCACCGCATCCACGTTGGCCCGGTAGTCCATCATTCCCACGAAGACCACGCGTGGAGGAAACGCGAGCTTCTCGTCTTCCGGACGCGTGAAATACGCGCGGTCCACTCCATTGCTGAGCGCCTCCACTCTCAGCTCGGGCACGAGCTCGCGGAAGGCGGCTACCTCGACCGGATTGACGAAAAGATTGGTGTACGCCGCCCTGGCCACACCCAGCTCCCACTCCTTCAGAAGACGGTGTTCACGACCATAGATCCAAGCCTTGGGGCCCGAGCTGGCGGCGGCATACTGTGACCATTTGAGACTGTCGACGTCGATGAAGTCCATCACTGCTGGAAGATTCTGTCGGCGAGCCAGGTCCAGCCAATAGGGCGCCATCGAGGAACAGAAAACGTAGGCGGCATCGAAATGCACCTCGTTCTGCCAGGCTCGCAAGGTCCGCAAGAGTCGCGGGTGGTAATACCATGCCAAACTCAAGGCTTGCCGCGTGAGCAGAGACCCCGCGCTCTGAAGGAGGCGGCGCGCGCGCCCGATTCGCACCACCTCGTGCCGCTGGCAGAAGGAATCGAGAACCCCACGCGCATCCCGAGGAATCCTCTCGTCGCTCAAGCAAGCCAACCAGAGTTCGTGGCGGGCGCCCAGGCGTTTGAGCAGATGGTGACTGCGGATGCGGTCGCCTCGATCGGGCAAATGCGGAACGCGTTGCGTGAGGGCCAGAATGCGCACGCCTCGAACACTCCTCAGGGTAAAAAGCGCACGATGCGTTCGCTCATCCAGACGGAGAGCCCCACCGGGAGCTTCTTCCAGGCCTGGATGGCGAGGCGATAGCGTGGACTGTCCACGCGCGTGTCTGGAATCTCAGCCCCCGCAGCGAGCTGGTACGCCCAAGGCAGAGGCAGCTCCGTGGCGCCCCACTGCTTCTTGAAGCGGTGGGTCCCGGAGTCACGGGTACTGCGCCCAAAATCGAAGAGAGTACACCCCCGCGCGATCGCATCCTCCAGGATCTTCCAGTATAGAAACATGTTCGGAGCATGGCGGCGGTATTCGGTCAAGCTGGCCGCGAAGGGGATTTGCTGGCGGTCGCGGTCCTGCAGGGTGAAGCCCACCGCGATGGGCAGGTCCTCGGGCGGCAGAGTGGCCAAGTGGATTGCTGCCTTGCCGGGAAAGTGCCGCAGCAGGGCCGCGAAGAATCTCTTGGGATAGCAGGGCGTGCCTAGGTCACGCAGATTGCGTGCGTAGATCGGGTAGAAATGTCGAGGAGTTCCTCGGCTCCCTTGCCGGTAGTCCATCTCGAGCTTCTGGCCCTTCCTCACCAGATTGCGGACCTTCGCCTTCAAGTTCCTTCCACAGAAGCTCGGGGTTCTGGGGCAGCGCGAGTTCGAGAGTCAATTTGTGCTCGGATCGTGGAAGCTCCGCCAGGGTCGGTCGGTCTGAGCTGACGAAGCTCCAGAGAATCCAGACCTTCCTCCCGCAAGAGCGTGGGCAGCTCGTTCAGACAGCGCGGCCGCCGCCGTTTCGTCCTCGTAGCATAATCCAGCATGGTCGCTCACCGGCAGGCTCACGGCAAAGCGCCCGAACAGCGGGCTCTTGACGAGGGCAAGGGAGAGACAGGCGCGCAGACCTGCATCGTCTGTGGCGGCCAGACGCAGGATCCGGTAACCGATACCCTCGGCAAGGCACTCGGAAAAACCCCAGCTCTGGTAGAGACAACCTCTCCGCGCGACCAATTCGTCCCATCGTTGCGCATCATTCTTGATGGGCGCTACCCGCAGCCTCATCGGTGCACCCGGTCCCCATCCAGGACGCGACGGTAGATTTCGAGATAGTTGTCGATCATCCCCTGTTGCGTGAAACGCATCTCCACTTCCAGACGCGCGGCCGCACCCATCCGGGTGCGAAGCCCGGCGTCAGTCAGCCGCAGGATTGCGCCAGCGAAGGCCGCGCTGTCGTCACTGGGAACCAAGTAACCCTGTACCCCGTCCTGTACCAGCTCCGGATTTCCCCCGACAGCAGTTGCCACCACGGGGAGGCTACACGCCATCGCCTCCAGCAGCGTCACCGAGGTCCCTTCGCTGAAGGAAGAGAGAGCGAAGATATCGAAGGCGCACAGCAAGTCGGGCACATCCGAGCGTTGACCCAGGAAGCGAACATGCTCTTTCAACTGCAGTTCGTCACACAGCGCTCTGAGCTCTTGCTCCAGCGGACCTCCCCCGACCAGAATCGCAACCCAATCCAGCCGAGGTTCTCTACGGGCGAGCTCGGCCAGAGAGCGCAGCAGCAACGCCTGGTTCTTCACCGGCATCAATCGCCCGGCGTGACCGATGACCAGAGTCTGCAGGAGAGAGACCCAGTTCCTCGCGCACCCGGCGCCGAATCGACTCGTCGCGTTCCAAACTGTGATGGTCTACGCCGTTGTAAACGACCTCGACCCGCTTGGCGGGCAGCATCTCGTTACGCAGCAGAGCATCGCGGATGCTCGCACTCACGGCAGTGATCGCCTTGGTGTTGCCGCAAAAGATAGCGATTGAAGAGAATTCGCCGCAGACGACGATGGTCGGGTTGATGACGCCCGTGTTCGGTGAAGATCACCGGGAGATGGGCCCGCGCGCCCGCCCAACCTCCGTAGAACCAGGGTGTGTACTGGTGGCAGTGCAACAGATCGGGACGCAACTGCTGGTAGACCCTCTTCAGGCGCCCGAGGATGGCCAGGTCAATACCGGGACGGCGGCGCACGCAATGCACTTCGATGTCGCTGGCCGCGACCCGCTCGCCGAGCGGGCCGATCTGGTCCAGGAGGGCCACCGAGTACTCCACACCCTCGGGGGCCTGCGAGATCATACGGGCGACGAGCATCTCGGCGCCTCCCACCCCCATCGTGTGCAGCACGTGACAGACCCGCACTTCTCATACCTCCGGGGAAATGAAAGGAGGGTTCAACTCTCGAGTGCTCTTTCCAGCAAAGTCTGCGCCGTTACCCTAGACGGGCCTGGGGGCAATGGGGCAAGAGCAGATCTCTGGAGAGCCTGGGCTCATCTCCTGCTTCTCTTCCTGCCGCTATCCGGGCTAATTTCGCTCAGTCAGCGATTCGTACCCCGACTTCCGACGGGACGCGGGAAGCGCACTCCCTTCTCACAGAGGAACAGATCTTGGCAATTCGACAACTGAGCGAAGAACAGGTCCGCCGGATGAGCCTCGTGGAGAAGGACCAGTTGGTGGCTGCAAACGGTCTACAAGGGCGACATGCCCCAGTTGACCCTGCGGTCGGCGGTGACCGGAATGCTCCTGGGGAGCATTCTCAGCCTCACCAATCTCTACATAGGAATCCAGACTGGATGGACCTTGGGCGTGGGCATCACCTCGGTCATCGTCTCCTTCGCCGCCTTCAAGGTACTCTCGAAGCTGGGGCTCGGCCACGAGATGACGATTCTGGAGAACAACGCGATGCAGAGCATCGCCACGGCAGCGGGCTACATGACCGCACCATTGGTCACAAGTCTGGCCGCCTACATGGTCATCACCGGAAAACTCATCCCCATCAGGGTGACGATCGCGTGGATGATCACACTTTCCCTCATGGGTGTGCTCTTCGCATTTCCCTTGAAGCGGCGTTTCATCAACGACGAGCAGTATCCCTTCCCCGAGGGAAGAGCCTGCGGCATCGTCCTGGACGCTCTGCATAGCGAGAACGAGGCGGAAGGCCTGTTCAAAGCCAAACTGCTGTCCCTGGCGGCCGCCCTCTCCGCGCTGATCGAATTGATGAGAAGCGCGCGCTTCATGGAGCTGATTCGGCTCCCTGGATTGAAGCTGCCCGAGTACTGGGATGCGCTCGTATACCGCTATTTCACACCGGCCTTGGCGGGCACTCCGCTCAACGAACTTACCATTCGGCTCGAATCCTCGATCGTCATGGTGGCCACCGGGGGACTGATGGGAATCAGGGCCGGGCTCTCGCTCCTGCTCGGCGCAATCGTCAACTACTGCGTGCTGGCGCCCTGGGCCATCCAGCAGGGAATCATCGTGGAAACAGGCTTCCGGGGCATCCTCAAATGGGGCATGTGGGGCGGCGTGGCGATGATGACGACGGCCAGCCTCTTCTCCTTCTTCAGCCGGCCCGAGGTCATCGCCCAGGCCTTTCGGAAGGCATTCCGGCGACAGGGCGGCACCGGAGAGGATCCTCTGAGGAACATCGAGTTGCCGCTGAAAGTCTCGATGGTGGGGATTCCCTTGGTCGGCGCAGTCGCAGTGTGGCTCGCCTCGAACTACTTCGGGGTCTCCGTCTGGCTGGGAATCCTCGCCGTTCCCCTGGTCTTCATCTTCGTAACCATCGCCGCCACTTCGGCCGGTCTCACTTCCATCACTCCGACCAGCGCTCTGGGCTACCTGACCCAGACCACCTTCAGCGTCCTGAGCCGGGGCAACATCACCACCAACGTCATGACCGCCGCGATTACCGCGGAGGTGGCGAGCAACACAAGCAATCTCCTCATGGACATCAAACCGGGCTACATGCTGGGCGGGAAACCGAGGCACCAGGCCATGGGGCACGTCTTGGGGATCTTTGCCGGGGCGGCGGTTGCCATCCCCGTCTTCTACGCCATGATCGGCCATGATCCGGCGAATCTACTCACGGACAAGTTGCCGATGCCCGGCGCGCAGGCGTGGCGCGCCGTAGCCGAAGTCCTGACCAAAGGTCTCTCCTTCCTGCATCCCAGTGCCCGCATCGCGGTGATGGTAGGTGGAGCACTTGGCATCGTCTTTGAACTGTTGCGCAAGTTCACACGCAACCGCTTTCCCATCTCGGCGGTGGGTTTCGGGCTCGCATTCGTCATCACCTTTCACACCAGCCTCAGTATGGGGTTGGGCGCGATTCTCTTTTGGGTGCTGGGAAGGATCCTGCGGAAGCGGCCCGCGGGTCGCAGCTATCGTATTTGGATCGAGAACCAGGAGACCCTCTGCGCCGGTGCGATTGCCGGTGGCGCCATCATCGGCATTCTGGTCATCCTCCTGGAGGCCTCCTCCCGCTGAGATTCTAAGGAGCCAGAGGAGCATCCGAGCTGTGAAAGTGGCCGCGCCCGAAGGACGCGGCCACCACGAAAAACCCCGAGAATACGAGTTCGCGCGAACTACTTCCCGCTGGGCTTGGACTTGTCGGGGAACGCCGGCTCGGGCGGGATCGCCCACTTACTCGGGTTCTCCTTCAGCTGTTTCTCGAGCAGATCGACGGCCGCCCGCAACTGGGTGTCTTTTCCCGAAACCACGTCGGCCGGCATGTTCTGCACCTCGATGTCCGGCACCACTCCGATTCCCTCGATCAGCCACTTGCCCGAGAGCCCGTAGAGTCCGAACTGTGGCGGGGTGACCGTACCCCCGTCGACCACATCTTGATGCGGCTCGATTCCGATGGCGCCGCCCCATGTACGCATGCCCATGACGGGCGCTAGCTTGTCGAGCTGAATCGCTCGCGAGAAGAACTCGCCGTTACTCCCGGTGTCCTCGTTGATGAGCACGACCATCGGGCCATAGAAAGTTCTCTCAGGATCCCGCGAGACTCCTCCTTCTCGCGGCGCGGTGATGCCCCAGAGTTTCCGTTCCAATCGATCGATGATCATGTCTCCCACGAAACCACCGGAGTTGTAGCGATCATCGATGATGAAGGCCTTCTTGTTAAACTGAGGGTACCAGTAACGTGCGAACTCGATGAGTCCGCTGGTCATCATGTCCGGGATATGGACATAGCCGATGGTCCCGTTCGACCACTCGTCCACTTTCGCGCGGTTGTTCTCCACCCATTCTCGATAGCGGATGGCCCACTCGTTGCCGAGCGTCTTGACCCGCCAGGTCTTGGTATCGCTACCGTCGGGGTTGTGACTGTAGCCCAGAACGACCCACTTCCTAGCGCGATCCACCAGGTAGGAAAAGACGTTGTCCCCTGAACCGATCTCTTGGCCATCGATCGAGACCAGGTAGTCGCCCTCGCGGATGGGACAGCCCGGCTCGTTGAGGGGTGAACGCTGGGATTCGTCCCAGCTCACTCCCGGGATGATGTGCGAAATCCGCGGGTGTTTCGCACCCTTCGGCGAGTCGAAGTCGCAACCCAGCATCCCCACCCCCACGCGATCTCCGTGATCTTCGCGATCACCGCCGTAGACGTAGGTATGACCGATGTTGAGTTCGGCGATCATCTCACCGATCAGATAGTTCAGATCGCCACGGGTTCCGCAATACGGAACGAACTGGCCGTACTTCTCTCTCATAGCGTTCCAGTCGACTCCGTGCATGCCGGGGTCATAGAACCAGTCCCTTTCGATGCGCCATGCCTCATTGAAGATCTGCTGGTACTCCTGCCCGCGAACTACTTTCAAGCGCAGAGCGGAAAGGTCGACCACTCCATCACCCGACTTCGCTGGCTTGCCCGCGTCGACGACGCCGTAACGCGTGCCCGAACGGTAGACCATCTTCTTCCCGTCGGCCGAGAAGTGGTAATTCTGGATGCCGGGCATAAGCTCTTTGGTCTCCGCGTCCTTCAGATTGTAGCCGTAGAGATCGACACGGTCCGTGGTCTGGTCATCGATTCGCTGATACTTGAGGAACTCGAGCTCCGTCTTCTTCAGGTATACGAAGCCGTCCTTGGTGGCGGTGAGGCGGAAGTAATTGCCGCGCTCGACTCCCTTGGCCGCCAACACCCGGCCCTGGATGCCATCGAGGTCGATGCGGATGGCCTTCATATCTTCGCTGGCGTCCTTCTTGGATTTCTTGTCGTTCTTCGCATCGACGGAATCCTTCGCGTCCTCCGCGGCATCGTCGTCACGGAAGGGGGACACCTGGTCGCTCCGCAGCAAAACCAAGTAAGGCCGCGTCATGTCCAAGAAGATGTGATTCTGGTCTTGGAAGCCCATGACGGGTTCGAAGGAACGGTTGGAGAGAAAGTAGAGATAGTTGCCCTCGGGGTCGAAGGAGGGACTCCAAGCCGTCGTCATCTCGTCGGTCAAGCGCGTGATCTTCTTGCTGTCCATGTTGTACAGGAAGATGATTTCGTTCATGTTCGCCTGTTGCTTGGTGTAGGCGATCCAGTGTCCGTTGGGAGAGAAAACGTAGTCCTGGATACCCCAACGCTCCCAGGCATCGTCGTACCCCGAATGATCCACAACGGTCAGCTTTCCCGTTTCGGCGTCGACCAACACCAGGTCCAGGAACTTGTCGCTGTACAGCAGGTGGCGGCTGTCCGGCGACCAGATAGGCTGCAGCATGAAGCCCTTGCCGCGGTGGGTGAGCTGGTGTGGTTTCTCCTGCCCCTTGGCACCGGCGAGCCAGATCTCTTCCTCACCGGTTGCGTCGCTCACCCAGGCGACCTGCTTGCCGTCCGGGGACCAGATCGCGTTCTTCTCGCGGCTCGCCGAACCCGGTGAAATCACAAAGGGGACCTCATCCGACTGTTCTACCGGAAATACCGCAATATCACCGCGGTCCTCCAACAAAAGGTGCTCGCCGTCGGGCGAGAGACCGAAAGAGCCGGTTCGTGGAGAAATCTCCATCCACTCGGGACGCATGCTCACACGATCGCTGGGGATCTGCACGTCCACCTTGCGCACCTTCTTGGTGGCGAGATCGAGCACGTGCAGGCTCTCCTTGTATTGGAAGATGATGCGCCCATCCCCCATCGAGGGGTACTTGACGTCATAGTCGTCGTATGAGGTGAGCTGCTCCACTGCGCCGCTAGTGGGGTCTTTGGAGAAGAGATTGAGGGTTCCCCCGAAACGATCGGAGGTGAAATAGACCTTACCCCCGTACCACATGGGATAATTGTCGGTTCCTTCCCAGTCTGTCAGAGCGGAAATCTTCCCGGTCGTGAAATCGGCGAGCCAGATTTCCTGCGCCTCGCCGCCCTTGTAGCGCTTCCAGGTTGCGTTCTCACGACTGATGCGATTGTAGGCCAGCTTGGTCGCGTCCTGGTTGAGCGCGGCCAGGCCCCCGCGATCGATCGGGAGGCGCTGGGGCATGCCGCCGTCGACGCCGATGGAGTAGACCTCTTCAGCCCGGATGGGGTACTCGCGCCTGGAACGAAAGAGAATGCTCCTGCCGTCTGGATACCATTGCAGAACGCGGTCGTAAGGCGACGAGAAAGTCAGACGCTTCGGCACTCCGCCTTCGGAATTCATGAGATAGACGTTGGGTTCGCCATCGTAGCTGGCAGTGAAGGCGAGAGTCTTCCCGTCGGGACTGAAGTGCGCGTAAGCCTCCACGCCTGGATCAGTGGTGATGCGGTGCGCCAGGCCGCCCTCCTGCGGGACGAGCCAGAGGTCGTCTTCATAAGTGAAGACGATCCAATCTCCGTGAATGTTCGCGTAGCGCATGAGATGGCCTTCGTCCGCGGCCGCATTGAGTGAGGTGAGGGCCACCAGAACGGCGGCCAAAATCAGCTGTTTCACGATCGTCCTCCATCGATTCCGATGCTCTGAACCTTCGGGCAGAACCCAAAGAGGCTAATACACTCGAGCCCAAGAGCCTACGCATTTTCCCAGCTAAAGGGTTCGGTCTGCCGCACATGGAATTTCCCGAACAGATTTGGTACATTCGAATGGCGGCAACTGGCCGCGTGTCCTACACCACATCGCGCTCGGATCGCCCCTTTTTTCCTTCATCCGGGAGCACGGTCATGCCCGTTAAGACTCTGCGATTTTGCGTTCTCTGGGTCCTTTTGGGAGCGTTCCTGGGAGCTTGTGGGGATTCCACGGCGCCCACACTGCCGCCGAGTGATCATGCTTCCTTCGACGGCAGCTTCGATCTCACGAACGGCTCCTTCCTGCTCAGCCGCGTCCGGGAACCGTCAAGCCCATCGCTGAATGTCGACCTTCGCGGCTCGAAGATCCGTTTTGACCGCGCAAATTCCACGGTGAGCATCGATGTCGTGGTGGTAAACCGGAGCGGCCAGCCTCTGTATCCGCCGGCCATCATCTGGCTGGAGCGCTTCGTTCCTTCCGACGTGACGGTGGTGAATCCCGACATCATTCCTCCCTGGGTCGGCCCCATCGATCCGGGGATCTATGGCTTCGTCTACTCCAATTCTCTAGGCAGCGATGGGGTGCTGCTGCCGAACGAAACCTCGCAAGCACGCACTTGGGTTATTCACGATCCAGGACTCTCGAGCTTCTCCTTCGCCGCGCGGGCAGCCTTCGCGCTCTCAGATACCACTTCGTCCATCTCAGGAACGGTGTTTCACGATTCGAATTATGACGGCATCCGTCAACGCAACGAAGGTCCACTGGAGGGCGCGCTCGTCCGCGGGCTCTCCCCCGGGGGCAGCCACTCGAAGCGGTTCCCGATGAGATGGGCTTTTACCGGCTCGTCGTAACGCAGCCGGGCCTGTACCAACTGCAGCTGGATAGTCTGCTGGACTGCGTGGCGAGCCTCACCGACTGCCCAATGTGTTACACCACAGAACGTGTCCGGCAAATTTTCCTCTCCGTCGGTGAGGATGGAAGGCCGATATCCTTCGAGCATGCGGATTTCGGCGCCGTCCCCGGGCCCTGTCCGGGGGCCGTCCGACCCACGCAACTCACACGAGCCGATCCGGACTCGGTCCAGCCACAGGATTACTACCGGCTCCTGGATGCTACGATCGAGGGGAGGATCTTGAAGCTGCACCTCGGCTTCGGGGGCTGTTCGTCCGACCATGACTTCGCGCTCTTCGCGGGTCTGCCGTTCACCATGGAATCCGGGGAAGCGAATACCTGGCTGCGTCTAGTCCACGACGATCACGGCGAGTTGTGCGATGCCTGGTTCGAGTGCTTCCTCAGTTTCGACTTACAGAAGGTGGAGGACGCTTACCAGCAGAGCCACAATGAACCGGGACCGGTGGTCCTGGAGCTGCAGGAACCGAATGGACAAATCACGAAGTTCCGCCTGGAGCCCTGAACGGAGTTTGGGCCCAAATTGAGAAGGGCGCCCCGTGAGGAGCGCCCTTCTTTGAAATGGGAAACTCGCCAGGATCTACTCGATGTCTCCGATATAGGAGCGGTAGGTCTCCACGTCGCGACCCACCAGAATGTGCTGCTTCTTGTCCCGGTAGAGGACGATGAGCTGCTTGTCAGGGAACTTGCCGAGAACTTGAGTGTCCAGGCTAAAGGTGTCGGAGTCGATCGCCCTCTCGTACAAGAGGTGCCCACCGGTATCGTAGATCCGCAAGGTACTTCCCGGATCGAGTTCACTGAACTCCACCTGGTACCCCGACACAGAGATCGTTCCCACGCGGGCAATGTTGGCCAGATCGGAGCCCGTCGGCGCAATGCCCGCCCCACCCTGCACGTCGAAATTCATCGGCTGCAGCGTGCCGCAGTTCTCCGCGTCTCCCAACGGCGCGCCCGACTGCGAAATGATCCCGTCGTCAAAACTCAGGGAGAGGCTGGCCGGCTCGGAGATGGCCGCATCGAGAACCAGGCGGAGACGCGTGTCGCTCACCCATTGCTGGGACAGTCCGAGCGTCTTGGCCTGGATCTGCGATCCCGAGGCTTGGAGCACGAAGCTGCTGGGATGCACGCTGCTCCTCAACACGGGCTCGTCGAATTCGAGTTCGATCTCGGAGATGCTCTGAGCGGAACTCCCCGCAGTCGGCGTGGTGGAGATGATGTGCAGACAGCCGGAGGGGGTCAGATTCGGATCGAGCTGGAAGGTGAGCGCGGGCTGGGGATCACAGTTGTCACCCAATCCCAGGGGTGCCCCCGTGCTGCTCTTCAGGTTCGGATCGAGCGAAAGCGTGAAGGTGCCCACTTCGTCCGGAGGACTCGCGGTCGTCACCTTCAGCTCGCTTGGCGAAACCGCAGAGAGGCTGACCGGATAGTCGACCGATCCCCCGGCAGCGGGCGCGAAGCTGAGCGTGAACCCCGAAGGATCCATGCTCGCCGTGTCGACGACTTGATCCAAGCGCAGGATCACGCTCGTGAAACTCGCGATCTGGGCCCCGTCCACCGGCTCGCTCTGATACATCGTCATGCAACTGCTGTTGGTGCTTGCCGGAGCGACCTCCACGCTGATTTCAGCGGGAGTCGGTGTCCAGTTCGCCGCCATGTCCAGGCCCTCCACCCGGAGGGTATGTGTCTCTCCAGCGGCCCAATTGGTGGCATCGACGGTGTAGTAGAGTAAGGCGACGTCTTCGGTGAGACCAGGAGGATGCTGGAGCTCGACGACCTCCCCTTGCCAGGTTTCTTGGGAATCGTAGGACAGCCTCGCGTTGGTCACGGCTGCGTGTCCCGTCGTGGCGTCGCTGATGAGCAATTGGATCGTCGCGGTGGTACCCTCCTCCACGGTCAAACTGCCAAATCCTTGATGCACGACCGCGGGGCCGGCCGAGTCTTCGGCGATGTTGCTCACCACGGAGACGTTTCCCGCGGCGTCAGTCGTGCGTATGGCCACGCGCAACGCGCCGTTGCTGGCGTCGATCGTCCCCAAATTCACCGTCTGCACGTTGCCGGGGAGTTCGGGGGCCGGGGGATTGGCGACCACCGTCGCGGTATTCCAATCAAAATTCTCCGAAGGATCCGCCGTGGCATAACGAATCTCGACCTCCGACGGCATGCCGCTGGGTCCCTGATCCGCCGGAGCAGACCATTGCAGTACGGCGCTGCCGTCATCGGCGTCGAAGTTCAGTTCGAGATCGTCGACCGCGTCCGGTGCCACCTCGTCGGGTCCCGCGCTACTGGCGACTATGAGCGTGAAGGTGGCGGGATCCCCGCAGGAACCGTCGCCGTTCCCGTCGAGGAAATGGCCCGCTTGGCTGCTGAGATTTCCGCTCACCGTGAAGGTTAGGGTTTCCCCGTTCTGAGGCACCGGGTTCAAGCTGAGACTAACCACCGTCGAACTCAGCTGGGAATCGACCGTGAAGGATCCTGAAGCGCTGCCTTGGGCGGCGATAGCACCCTGCAGAGAAGTCGGATCGAGAGACTCGGAGAAGAGGAGAAGGACGCCGTTGGAAGACGGGTCATAGCTCTCCCCTTCGTCAGGGGTGGTGCTAAGCAAGCTGAGACAGCCATCATTCGAGCCGCCTTGCGAGTTCAGGTACTGCAGGTAGGCACCGCCATTTCTCGCGGCCACTGCCTGGTTCTTCATGTTGGAGTAGGTGATACCACTGCCGTCAAACCAGGGGTTCTTGGTCGCGGTGGCCCAGTCGGTGTCCACGTGCGTCAACATGGCAGGATCACCGGTCAGCCAATAGGCATAGCTCAGTCCTTCGTCGACTCGTAGATTGAGCCCGGCATCGGCAACGGCCGTAACTCCCCCGTGATAATCCCACGAATAGGCCCAACGCGACGAATCGGGGACCCAACAGTAAGTCTGCAGCCAGTTGCCGTAGTCATGGAGAGACTGCACGCCCTGTGCGTCGGGGGTGCCCAGCTGCCGTTCCCGTTCCTCGAGGAACTCTCCGAGATTCCCCATGAGCATTCCCAACTGCCAGACCGAGACTTGGCTCTGCCAGGGTGGATCGAAAGTAGTGTCGTCGCACTGATCCGGGCCGTTGATCCAGCAGCGGTCGGCCGCATTGGTACGCCGCATCACGTCCAAGCATGCGTCGAGGTACTTTTGTTCTCCCGTGGCGCGCCATGCCTCGAGCGAGATGTTGAGGAACCAGGCCGAAGCGCGAATCTCGCCGTCGGTCCTGACCTCACTATAGCCGCCGCTGTTGGGATCGTTGGCCAGGCGCCAGGCCGTATTGTCTGCCACTTCGACCGCCGAGTCGTAAACGACGGGATCGCCGGTGAGATAGTAATAATAGAACATACCCTGAGCGTTGTAATGCCCGGGCTGAGGATAATCGGTGCGGTGCTTGTGCGAGCCGGTGCGATCGTGGGTAAAGAACCCGCCGTTGCGCCAACCGAGGTCCCCCTGGGTGTGATAGACGTCGATATCGGCCAAATGGCGCGCCGCCGGCTCGATGAAGGTCCACCAGTCGAAATTCCCGGAGCGCACCATCTGCAAGACCATCCCGTAGGAATAGTCGTTCTCACAATTGGCCCGATCGCCCTGATGTTCGTACTCGGCCCAGAAGTCGCCGTAGTCCCACCAACCGTAGACGTCGTCATAGGCTAAGTTTCCCGCGGCGGAAGCTTCTGGACGGTCTGCCGTAAAACCTATGCCACCGTAGAGACCGGCCCGCTCGAAGAGTTCATAGTCGGGCGAGGGAGATTCGGAGACGGGCACGGTCCGCCGGAAACAGCCAGTGCCCAGATAGTACTCGGGCGGCGCCAGTGCGATCATGGGATTCAGAGCCGAGAGCATGCGAGCCTGGGTATTCGCTCCGCCGTCGCTGAAGAAGTCGACGCGAATCCGATGCGTCTTCTGCTCACCACCACGCATCGAGTGATCGCCGCTCTGAAATTCGCTGAAGAACTCCGCTTTGACGGTTCCGTCGGCCTGGGCGACCAGACCGTTGGGGTAGTTTTGCCAAAACTCGTCGATTCCGAAGGCCACGCCGTTCTGTCCATTGCGAACTTCCATCCAGCCCTCGGCTTGATCGCCGCTCCCCACTTGGGTTTCGTTCTGCGAATCCCCGGCGTAGAAACGCCAGCCGCGGTAAGTGTTTTTCTTCAGGTCGGTCCACTTGTTCCAGCTATCGAGTCCGCTGCTGTCCTGGTGGATGTAGCCCCTCTGTCCGCTGCTCAAGGACACCGACATCGGAGCGCTACCATCGTCCGCTCCCACCTTCAACGAGCCGTTGCTGAAGGGCGTGGCGAGCTCGATTCGCGCGTCTTCGAACGCGACCGATCCATCGCCGCGATAGTCGATTGCTCCTGGCCGCCAGTTGTGAAGAGTCTGCTGAATGCGCAACTCGGCGCTGCCCAGAGTAGCGGTGATACGCGTGACGTAGTTCAGAATCTGGCTGCTGGAGCTTTCGCTCTGCAACTTGCCCTTGAAAAGCAGGGTCACGCTCTGTGGACCCTGGTGCTCGATCTGGGCAACCGTCGGCGCGGCAGTGGCCGCGGTGTAGCGCTCACCATCACTGCCGTCCACTACGAGTCCGGCGGACTGTCCGGGGCGCAGTACCTCCAGGTCGTAACTGCCGTCACCGTCGCTGTCGATGGATGCCGTCTCGAGAATGTGGAAGTTGGTCTTGTCGACGGTGAACCGCAGCACTCCCGTTTCCACGGTGATGGTGGTGCCGTCGTCCGTGGCGACGAGTGCGCTCGTACCATTTGCATTGCCGTTGTCACTCAGTTGGTAGACGCTGGTTCCGCGGGCGGGAACGTCGACTGGAAGCGTCAACAAAACCCATCGCGGTGAACCGTCCCACCACTTGGCGAGCGTTCGCGCTTGCAGAGCGTTGACCGGTCCGTTGGGACCAGAGATGCCGAGCTGATCGGGAGAAGAGATCGCGCCCTGCGCGAATGGAACCCCGACCTGAAGGGTGGCGCCTTCGCGCGGAACCGCGAGCTCGTTGCGAACGGTCAAAGGAACCGCCAATGCGAAGGCGGAGGAGGGGAAGGCCATGAATAGGAATACGATCAGCCAACGCCGCAAGCTCGATTTCATAAAGTACCTTCGCAGTCTGGTGTCATTCTCTGATGCTCGATTCGTTCATCGAGAGCCGTGCGCGGCACGGTCGCCGGTATGGTGAAAGCGGAGGAACGATGAGAAGCTTTCGCAGACCAAAGCCGACGATTCCACTCGATGGTTCCCCCTGAGGAAGGGTTGGAACTCGGCAGCGGATATCTGCGCAGGGAGCACGCAATATGCCAGCCTGTCTACGAGTGTGAATGTCATACCTGGGTGCAGTGGGGCGAGCCATATGAGAAACGGAAAGTAAGCAACAACCGCATGCAGAATCCAGAGCAATCTGCTTCATTTCCTCCGTGGGTGAATGCTCAGCTCAGCGAGAAGTTCCCATCCTCGCAGGATGCGCGCAAGAAGATGGTTCGTGAGCTGATTTTCAAGTTCCGCAGCGAAGCGCCCCCAAGAAGTCCGTGCGAAGACTTCACCCTTCTCAGCGGCCCAAAAATCCCAGCACGAGAGCGCACAGACGCGCCAGCACATAGCACGAATAAAGGACGAAGATCGGGAAGATCCGCTGGATTTCGGGTCTTTTCCGCACGACGGCTCGCAGTGTGAGCAAGGAGGGCAGGCTCACCAGCCCAATCCAGCCCAGGTGAAGCGGCCAGGAACGGAGACCGTGCGGACTCGCGATGACGCCAGCCACGAAGAGAAGCGCGAAGGAGAGCGCGAGCAAAGGAATGATCAGGCTGGGGATCTCGTCCGCCACCATGCCCCCTGCGCGCAGCCGATGGTAAGAATCCTTGCCGTGCCAGATTTCCTTCCGCAGAAACGCGGCGAGGGTGGCCGGTTCCCGGTGGTGCAGAACCAGCACTTCCGGATCATCCAGTAGCGTACCGCGACGGGTGAGCCGGTAGGAGAGATCGGCATCCTCGCAGGTCGTCAAGCTCTCGTCGAATCCCCCGAGCGCTTCGAACGCGTCGCGACGCACCGCCAGATTGGCCGAGGGAAGCCAGCGCGCCCGCTCGGGTTCACCGCGAACCCGCAAGAGAAAGGACCAGGTCTTCTGGACCCAGGTCGTCCCCCGCTCGGCGACATGCGGGTAGTTCCCCACCGCGACCACGGTCTTCTGCCCGAGTGCGCGCTCGATCGCCTCCGCCCAACCGGCCTCGACGGTGCAGTCCGCGTCGAGGAAGGCGAGGTAGCGTCCGGTTGAGATCCTGGCCCCCTCGTTGCGCACGGCCGCGATGGTCTCAGCTCGTGAATGCACGACGAGCGCACCCTTTTCGCGCGCGAGTTCGGCGGTACGGTCCGTCGATCCGTTATCGACCACCACGCATTCCACGGAGATGCTCGAACTCGTATTGCCCCGAATGGAATCGAGGCATGCCGGAAGATACTGCTCCTCGTTCCGCGCGGGAATGATCACGCTCAGATCGACATGTTTCCTCTCTTGCGAAGCGTCCATCAGATCTCGAATTCTTCCATGAGCTCATCCTGCTCGATTTCTTCGCTCTTCCCCTCGAGAGTGAGGGTGAGGGATACCGCTAGTGCGCCGATGAACCAACCAAACTCATAGCGTTCCGCGCTAATGAAGAACGCGGTTACCCAAAACGCCACCTGGCTGGCCAGGAGCGTCTTCGCCCACGACCTCACCAGGGGATCGTCCGCCCCCTCCTCGTCGCGCAGCCGCAAGAGCCGTCGAAACACAAAGATATGGAAGAGGATCAGAAAGATGAGGCCGGGGAGCCCGTACTCGGCACCCGTCTGTACCAGGATGTTGTGAGCCTGACGGGGCTTGCTCCTATCGTAGAAGCGATACTGGGAGACGTAGTTCGCCGGCCCGACGCCGAGAAACGGGTTGCCGAGCATCATCTTGGTGCCAGCTCGCCACGAATGTAGTCGTCCCTCCGCGCTGGCTTCGCCCTCGTAGTGCACGATGGTATCGGCCCGTCCCTTGAGGGTTTGGGGCGCAGCCACCACGTAGAAGCCCGCCAGGAGAATTACCCCTCCGATCAACGCGGGAACGCGGTGGCGACTTTGCCAGGCGATCATCCCGAACGCGGCGGCGATGCCCAAGAGTCCTCCGCGGCTCGCGGTAAGAAAGACACAGAGCACGGCCAGTGGAATCATTCCAAGTGCCGGCAACTTCCAAAACTTCGATTGGATGCGCTCCGAAAGATACCAGTAGAACGGAATGGCCAAGAGCAGATGCATCGCGAAGAAGTTGCGGTCCTTCAGCGTTGCTGACGAGCTACCGGGCCCGTCCAGCATGTAGACGCCGTGCACGTACTTTTGCATGAGAGCCCAGAAGGTGAGGTAAGCAAAGGAGAGCGTAACCAGCCAGATGCTCACCTTGAACCAGGATCGTTGGTTCATGAACGCGGCAAAGCTGCCGGCAAAGAGAAGCATCTTGGTAATGTCGATGAGGCGTTCATAGTTGCCCCCGTGGGTGAAAGCGGAGAGAGCCACCACCAGGTTGAAGCCTAGCATCACCAGCAGAATTCGATCCTTGGGTGGAGAGCCGCGGCGGGACATCGATACCCTGACCAGGGCGGCAACCAGGGTAAAAACCGCGAGTCCCAAGGAAATACGGAGCTTCTCGAAACCCCACAGGACTTCGTGCGGCCGGGCGAAGGCCATGATGTAGTAAGCCCAGAAACCGATCTGGGGTTTGATGAAAATCACGATCCCCAAACCAAGCACCATGACGGCGCCGAGTGCGTACCGCGTGTTGTCGTGCAGAAGCAAATAGGAACTGATCAGGGAAAAGACGATGACGAGCAGTCCCACCAGGACGGAGCGCCACTTTACGAAGTAGCGACTCAGAACTTCCGTCTCGAGAGGATGTCTCTCCAGGGCTTCGTGGTGATTTCGGCGCGGACGGGGTTCCCTTTTCCCTTCATCGGCTTCACGCTGATCCGCCATGCCCACCTCTGAAGAATCGCAGGCCCACCGCCCGTGCTTGCCCTGAGACCGCGCGCAGTGGCGGTCCGAACCAAGGAAGAGCTCTCGAAGCACAGGAAGCGGAACGAGGAAGAAGTCCAGAAGACCAGCGGGAAGTATGCCATCCCCGCCATCTTCGGCACAAGAATCGGCTTGGGGCGTTGAGCAGCGATTTCGCGTGGAGTCTGGATCTTGCTTCGGAACTGGCCTAGTGTGCTGCAAACTCGCATCCTGAGTCACGACAAGTTCACCGGCTCCAGCCGCGGATCCCGTCCGCTCGGAAGGAAAGATGCCCAAGATCGTCGTCCTCCACCTCATCTCCCCCACCGGCTACTACGGGGCGGAACGCTGGGTCGTCGCGCAAATGCGGCATCTGGATCCAGCGCGGGTGGAAGCACACATCGCGGTCACGCGCGAGGGAGACGACCAGAGCCCGGAGATTCTGGCTCGGGCCAGCGATCTGGGGCTCTCGACCCACGAGATCAGACTCGCGCACCGCTTCGATCCACGCGCGGCCAGCTCGGTTGCCAAGCTTGCGTGCGCGCTCGATGCCCGCGTATTGCATGGACACGGTTACAAGTCGGATCTCTTGGCAGTGCTCGCGCGCCGACGCGCCGAGGCGTCTGTCCTATCTACTCCGCATGGCTTCGAGAAAGCCCTCAGCCCCAAGATGCGAATCTATCTCGCGGCAGGTCGTTGGGCTCTCCAGCGCGCGGACGTGGTAGCCCCGCTCTCCAGTGAGCTCGAACACATCCTCCTGGAAATGGGTGTTTCGCGCAGTCGCATTCGGCTCGTCGAGAATGGGGTGGATTTGAGCGAGATCGAAGCAGAGCTGGCTCACCCTCCCCAGAAAGAGAAGGATCCACGGCATCGCGCTTCAGAACGCGTACTGGTGTATGTGGGGCGGCTCACCCCGCTCAAGAATCTCGATGCGATGATCCGTGCCTTCGCATTGCTCTGCGAGAGACGTCAGGGAGTGCGGCTGGTTCTGGTCGGAGAGGGACCCGAGAAGGCGGCGCTGCTCGAGCAGGCGAAGCGCGGTGCCGCACGTGGCTGTGTCGAGTTCTTGGGATATCGCGAGGATCGGCTGAGCTTGCTGCGGCACTGTGAGATATTCAGCATGAGTTCGATCACCGAGGGGATCCCCCGCTCGATGATGGAGGCTATGGCCATGGGGTTGCCGGCCGTGGCCTTCGACATTCCCGGGGTGAACAAGCTCCTGCGCAGCGGCGAGACGGGCATCGCCGTACAGCTCGGCGACTGCGAAGCCATGGCGAGTGCCTGGGAGCGCCTACTCGACGACGAGGAATCGAGACTTTGCATGGGCGAGGCGGCCCGGCGACATATCGTCGAACACTATTCCGCGCAGAGGATGGCCAGAGAATACGAGGAGCTCTACTTCGAGCTGGCGGCCCGCGCCAACTGATCGCTCATCTGCCGGACCCGGCTGGCGAAGCGATCCCAGCTGAAGCCCTCGGCCCAGCGACGGCTTTCCCGGCCCATGCGGCTTCGCAGTTCGTCGTCCCCGGCGAGCCGCCGCAGAGCGCCGGAGAGAGCAGCAACGTCCTCGGTGTCGACCAGAATTCCGTTCACACCATCGTTCACCGCATCGGGTACGCCACCGGTGGTCCCGCCCACTACCGGCAATCCGGATGCGGCGGCTTCCAGAAATACGATTCCGAAACCCTCCATGTCGTCACTGCTGAGCCGACGGTTCGCAAGCACGAAGAGATCGCACTGGCGATACAGCCCGGGAAGATCCTCCTCAGGAACGTAGCCCAGGAACCTCACGACCTCGTCCAGTCCTAGCTCGCTCGATAGCTTTCGCAGCTCGGGTTCCTTTCCCCCCGTTCCCGCGATCCAATAGCGGAGCTGAGGAAATTCTCGCTTGAGTGGAACCAGAGCCCGCAGCACCTGCTCGTGCCCCTTTCGCGGCCAGAGCCGGCCCACGCTCAAAATCCGGATCTCTCCATCCGGCGGACGCATTTCTGCCCGAAAGCGCGTGAGTTCGACTCCGGGATGGATCACCGCTATCAGCTCAGGATCCACTCCCAGCTCGACGAGCAGTTGGCGGCTGTTGTTCGAGTTCGCCACGATCCCGGCCGCGGCGTTGTAGAGCCTCGGCATCAAGCGTCGTTTCCATTTGTAGTGCCGCTGGATGGCCACCTCCTCACCGTGGACATAGACCAAGTACGGCACCTTGAAGAGTTTCTTGTAGATCCAAGCCACAACCGCCTCAGGCAGTACGTGCCCACAGTGGAGAATCTCTGGCTGGAAAGAAAATCGCAGGCGGAGGGCGGCAAAAGTCATGCGCAGGTACAGCAGAAGGGACTCGGGCCTGAGAAACTCGTAGCGCTTCAAACTGACACGGGTCGTCGGCAGGGACGATGCGGGACCCTCCCTCCCCACACCACGCTCGTAGTTTCCGGTAAGGACGTGGACCGTCCCTTCGGGATAGCGGCTGCAGGCGTTGACGAAGAGATTCACCGAGCCGCCCACGTGGGGAAGAAACCACTCGGTCACCAGCAGCACCCTTCGCGCAGCAGTGTCCTCTCTTCTTTCCTTTTCCTGTGTGTCGAGAGTCACGCTCGCTTCGGGGCTCACGTTTCCTCCCTCTGATCCTGTGCGGTGCCGCCGCCGCGTTCGGCGAGCACACGAGCCGGATTGCCGCCGACAATGGCCCGATTCCCCACCGGCTTGATCACCACGCTCCCTGCAGCGACCACGCAGCCCTCACCCACGTCGGCCATTACGATCGCTCCGTTCCCCAACCAACTGCCGCGGCCCACGCGCACCAGCTCGTAGCGGCCCCCCTGTTCTCGGATGGGCACATCCTCCTGCTGATACGCGTGTTGATTCTTTCCCGAAAGCACATGGACGTTGGAACCCAAGAGCACGTCGTCTTCCAGATGGGCCAGACCAATGTTACAAAAGGCCCCCAGGTAGACTCTGCGACCCAGGCGGGCTCCGGGCCGGCTGAAGATCGTACCGTAAGAGATGCAGACGTCACTGGCGCACTCGTCCAGGAGTCTCTGGTAGAGGGAGCGGCGGCAATACGAGCCGAGCGGTCCCCACCAGGTGGAGGCCCACTGAGAAACCCAGGCGAAAACCTGAACCCGGTCAGCTCCCATTGCATAAAGAGCACGGGTGAGGAGCACGACCGGCGCGGTGAGCAGAAAGGCCAGGGAATCGCCGACTCGTTTCAGGGTAGCTTTCACGGCGCGCGCTTCTGAAAGAGGTTCCCGCAAGCAAACACGAAACGGCAACAGGCAAGGCCCGTTCCAGGGTGGCCTCGCAGCGAGAATCATCGCAAACAAAGGCCACTTCCAGTACTGATTCTCCTGTATCGGAGACCGTGGCCTTCTGGCGAGGAGACTAAAGGGCGTACGCCGCCGCGGCAAGTCCACTCGCGCGGCATTTCGATTTGGGTTTCGCGGCTCGAATGGGCCCTGGATCGGTGCTTTCAAGCCTACGCCCTCCCAAGGAGTGCTCTCTTTGCCATCCCGAGACTTGGCGAAAGAGGGCAACGGTCGTTAGACTCACGCCAGCCCGTGGCCAAACGGCAATCCTCCATTCTTCCACTGCAGAAAAGGAACCATCGTGAGCGAATTCTCTCCCGACCTTCAGGATCGTTGGGCCCTCATCCTCGGGGTCAGCAGCGGATTCGGAGCAGCCACCGCGCGCATCCTCTCCTCGAGGGGCATGCACATCTTCGGTGTCCATCTCGATCGGCGGGCCACTCTCCATCTGGTCGACCAGGTCAAGGAGGACATCCTGGCCAACGATCGCGAAGCGTGGCTGGTGAACATGAACGCGGCCGACGAAGAAGAGCGAAACAAGGCGCTGGACGACTTCGTGGCGTACCAGGGTGACAAGGCGATCGGCAGCATCAAGGTCTTCTTGCACTCCTTGGCATTCGGCACCCTGAAGCCCTTCGTGAACGAAGAGGGACAAGCTCAGCTCAGTCAGAGAAATGTCGAAATGACCGTCGATGTCATGGCCCATTCCCTAGTCTACTGGGCGCAGGGGCTGGTCGAGCGCAAGCTGATGGGACAGGGCGGCAGCATCTTCGCCATGACTTCCAGCGGAAGCACGCGGGTCATCCCCACCTACGGCGCGGTCTCCGCGGCGAAGTCGTCCCTGGAATCGCACATCCGGCAATTGGCTTTCGAGTTGGCACCGTTTGGCATCCGCGCCAATACTCTCCGAGCCGGGGTAACGGACACTCCCGCGCTACGCAAGATTCCCGGGCACGAAGTGCTCTTGGAGGAGGCCAGGCGCCGCAACCCCACTGGGAGACTCACCACCCCCGAGGACGTCGCCAAGGCGCTGTGTGCCCTTGCGGGGGACAATTGCGGTTTCGTGAGCGGCAACATCATCGGAGTCGACGGCGGCGAGGAGGTGGTCGGCTGACATGAGCGGAGATCCCATCGAACATCTGGAGCGCTTTCGCCCCGGACTTCCCTTCATCAACGGCGAGTACGTTCCGCCGCGTGAGGAATCGCTCTTCCCCTCCATCAACCCCGCCACTGGCAAGATCCAGTGTGAAATCGTCGCCGCTGGCGCCCCCGAGCTCGAGGTCGCAGTGCACGCAGCGCGCAAAGCCTTCGACGAGGGACCCTGGCCGCAAATGGCGCCGGCCGAGCGTGGCAAGGTACTCCTGAAGCTGGCCGATCTTCTGGAACAGAATGTCGCGGAGATGGCCGCGCTGGAATCTCTGGACACCGGCAAGACCCTCTTCGATTCGGGCAAGATCGAAATCCCCTTTGCCGCCAAACTCTACCGCTACTTCGGAGGTTGGGCCGACAAACTCGGCGGCGAGACACTCCCCACCGCCAGCGACTTCGTCTATACCCTCAGACATCCGGTCGGAGTCGTGGGAATGATCACGCCCTGGAATTTCCCCTTCCTCTTGGCTTCCTGGAAGATGGCACCCGCGCTCGCTGCGGGATGCACCATGATCCTCAAACCGGCCCAGATCTCTTCTCTCACTGCACTCCGTTTCGGCGAAATCTGCAACGAAGCCGGAGTGCCGGCGGGAGTGGTGAACATCTTGCCCGGACGAGGCAGCGTGCTCGGTCAGGGATTGGTTCAGCACGAAGGGGTGGACAAGATCGCGTTCACCGGATCCACGCAAGTCGGAAGAGGAATCATCTCGGCCGCCAGCGCCACCATCAAACGAGTCAGCGTCGAACTGGGCGGAAAGTCGCCCAACGTGGTGTTCGCGGATGCCGACCAGAAGGCCGCCCTGCGCGGCGCGCTCACTGGCATCTTCTACAACAAGGGGGAAGTGTGCGCGGCGGGGAGCCGACTCCTGGTTCAACGCAGTATCTACGACGAGTTCGTCGAGCAGCTGGCCGCGAAGGCACAACAGTTGACGGTGGGAGATCCCTTCGACAAGAACACACGAATGGGCCCCGTCGTGAGTGAAGATCAGATGCGCGGGGTCCTGGAGTACATCGCATCGGGGAAAGAGCAAGGGGCAAAGCTCCTCGCGGGCGGTGAACGAGTCCTGCAGGACAGTGGCGGTTACTTCGTTCAGCCCACCGTCTTCAAGAACGTGACGAGCGCCATGCGGATCGCCAGAGAAGAGATCTTCGGCCCGGTCCTGGCCTGCATTCCTTTCGAAGACGAGGACGAGGCGCTGCGAATCGCGAACGACAGCATCTACGGTCTGGCTTCCGCGGTTTGGACCAAAGACGTGGGACGCGCCCATCGCTTCGCACGGCGCCTTCGGGCAGGCACGGTATGGATCAACACCTACAACCTCTACGACCCGGGTGCGCCGTTCGGAGGATTCAAGCAGAGCGGATTCGGTAGGGAACTCGGCCGCGAGGGACTCTCGGCATACACCGAGAGTAAGACCGTCTGGACCCACCTCGACTGAAGCGGAGAGCGTCATGGCAATGCAGTTCGAGACCATCCTCTACGAGCAGGAGAACGCGATCGCCTGGATCACGCTCAACCGCCCATCGCAGTTGAACGCCTTCTCGGGCAACATGCGTGAGGAACTGTTACACGCGTTGCTCGACGCGCAAGAGGACGCAAAGGTCGCAACCATCGTGATCACCGGGGCGGGAAGAGCCTTCTGCGCGGGCGGGGACGTGAAGCACATGGCTCGTCTCAAGTCCGAGCAAGCGGGTTTCGAAAAGCTGCGTCCCCTGCTCGATCAAGGACGCCGAGTGGTCACGGTGATTCACGAATGTCCCAAGCCGGTCATCGCCATGGTCAACGGAGTGGCGGCCGGAGCTGGATGCAATCTGGCGCTGGCGTGCGACCTGCGGGTCGCGGGGGAGCGCGCCATCTTCACCCAGAGTTTCATCAAGGTGGGCCTGCATCCCGACTGGGGTGGAAGCTACTTTTTGCCCAGGCTCATCGGCCAGGGGCGAGCCCTGGAGATGATGCTCACCGGCAAGAAAGTGGAAGCCGAAGAAGCACTCGAGATCGGATTGGTGCACCAGGTAGTTCCATCCTCTCACCTTAAGGAGGCCACCCAGCGGATGGCCAAGCGCCTCGCGGCAGCACCTGCCACGGCGGCCCGCCTCATCAAGATGGCCGTCCACGGGAGTCTGGATAATGACTTGGTGGGGATGCTGGAGTTCGAGTGTGAGGCCCAGCGTCAATGCTGGGAATCGTCTGAATCCAGCGAGAGAATCGCGGCCTTCGACAAGAAGCGCCGTCCTGCCTTCGAGCAAAAGTTCCGTAACGGCTGAATCGCACACCGCGCGTTTTGCCTGGTAGGTCGGGCAGGACCAGCGGGCCCTGCCCCTTTGAATCGCGCGCCGCCTCTACTTTCCGCTGAAGTGGGCCACCCGTTTCTGAACGTAGGCCTCGATTCCCTCCTTGGCGTCGGAACTCTGGAAGAGCTGTTGCTGCAGCTCGCGTTCAATCGCCAGGGCCTCACTGAATGGCACCTCCGGACCGCTCTGGCAGCAGCGTTTGATCCTCCCCACCGCCTTGCTCGCCTTGTTCGGCGGACAGAACTGCTTCGCGTAGGCCATGAGGTCGTCCCAGAAAGTGTCCTTGTCGAAGATGTCGGTGATGATTCCGAGTTCCTTCGCTTCGTCAAACTCCATGGTCCTACCGGTCACCATCAGCTCCAGCGCCCTGTGCTTTCCGATGAGGCGCGTCAGGCGCTGAGTTCCCCCCGTCCCGGGAAGGACACCCAGTCCCACTTCGGGAAGTCCGATCTTCCCGCCGTTCTTCTTTGCAATCCGCATGTCACAGGCCATGGCGATCTCGAGTCCGCCACCAACGGTGTGCCCATTCAGCGCGGCGATGACCAGCTTGGGAGTGTGCTCCAAGCGGTTCAGCATCTCGTTCGCGTGCAGGCAGAAGTAATATTTGAAGGTGGGATCCACCTGATTGAGCATGTTGATGTCGGCACCGGCGGAGAAGAACTTCTCGCCGTCTCCGCGGATCACGATGACGTGAATGTCGTTGTCCATCCGAGCATCAAGAATACAGTCGTCGAACTGACGGTTCATCTCGTAGGTATAGGTGTTGGCGGGCGGATCAGACAAAGCGATGACAGCGACGCCGCCGTCCTTCTCGTACTTGACCAGAGTTCGGTCGCTCATTCAGCTCACCTCGGAAACGATGGAAAGGGCCGCGTTTGCGTCCGGCAGGTGCCGAAAAACGCCGCGAAAGGTAGCAGGCAGTGTAATCACAGCTTCGAAGGACAACAAGAGGGCGTCCCGCCCCGCTTGAGGAATAGCCACGAGTAGGCTACCCTACTTTTTCTCCCCAAGCCTTATTCTCACAGGAGGTTGCCGCCCCATGGCAAACGAGACTCAGCACATGGTGGTCGCCGGGAGCGGCACCATGGGTTCGGGCATCGCCCAGGTGGCCGCGGCCGCTGGCTTTTCCGCGACCCTCTACGACATCGACCAGGGGCAACTCGAGCGCGCGCTCACGAACATCGCCGACGGCCTCGAGCGGGCCGTCGCGCGCGGGAAAGTAGATGCCTCGGCAAGAGACGCCACGCTCGGGCGATTGATAACGACGACCGATCTCTCCTCTGCCTGCAAGGACGCAGAGGTGTTCGTAGAGGCCATCCCCGAACGCATCGAACTGAAGCTCGAGCTCTTCGGAAAGATCGAGGAGCACCTGCCCTCCCGCGCGCTCATTGCCACCAATACTTCGGCGCTCTCGGTGACCGAACTTGCCGGCGCATTGCGAAATCCGGATCGTTGCATCGGACTCCACTTTTTCAATCCGGTGCATCGCATGAAATTGGTCGAAGTCGTGCGTGGCCTGCAGACAAGCGACGAGACCAATGCGCTCGCGCTGGAATTCTGTCGCGCCATCGACAAGGAAACCGTGGAAGTGAACGAGGCGCCCGGTTTTGTCACCACCCGCGTCAATGCTCTCATAGGAAACGAGGCCTTCCGTATGCTCCAGGAAGGCGTGGCCACCGCTCGCGACATCGACAAGGCCCTCAAGCTCGGACTCAACCACCCGATGGGGCCCTTCGAGTTGGTGGATCTCGTGGGCTTGGATACACGCCTGTCCATTCTGCGCTTTTTACACGAGGCGCTGGGGGAACGCTTCCGCCCCACCTATCTGCAGGAGCAATACGTCAAGTCGGGACGCCTGGGGAAAAAGACCGGCCGCGGGGTCTACGATTATAGTGGAGGAGATTGAGCCCATGTCGCAGACGGCTTGGCTCGTGGACGGCACTGCCTACGTCTTCCGTTCATACTATTCGATGCGCCCCATCTCGGCTCCCGACGGCACACCGGTAAACGCGGTGTTCGGACTGGGCATGACCTTGCAACGCTTTCTGCACGACGAGAGCCCGAGTCATCTCGCGGTGATCTTCGATGCGGGGCGCACGACCTTCCGCAATGAGATCTACCCCGAGTACAAAGCGAACCGCGGGGAACCGCCCGAGGAACTCGCGCTTCAGTTCGACCTGTGTCCCGCGCTCACCAAGGCCATGGGAATCGCCACCTTCCTAAAGAAGGGCTTCGAGGCGGATGACTTGCTCGCCAGCATGGCCGCTCGGCTCGTGAAGCGAGGGTTCGAAGTGAGAGTCGTCACCGGAGACAAGGACCTCTCGCAAATCCTCGGGCCCGGACTGAGGATCTACGACCTGGCAAAGGGCAGGCACTTCGGTGCCGAGGAAGTCCCGAGCCTGCTGGGGGTTCGCTCCGACCAGGTAGTCGACCTTCTGGCACTGATGGGTGACAGCAGCGACAATATTCCCGGAGTCCCCGGCGTCGGTAAGAAGAGCGCCATCGCACTCCTCGCCGCCTTCGCGGATCTGGACGCGATCTACGAGAACCTCGAGGCAATCGAGTCCCTCCAACTCCGCGGGGCCAAAAGCCTGCGCAAGAAGCTGGAGGCCGGCCGCGAAAGCGCCTACCTCAGCCGAAACCTGGTGAGGCTGCGCCAGGACATACCCTTGAACTTTGAACCTGCAAATCTGCGTTACGTCGGGGCGGAAAGAGAAGCGCTCGACGAGTTCGCCGAGCGCTGGGGCTTACGCCGCGTAGCGGCGCGTGTGCCACGCCGATGAGTTAGGAGCGATCTAGAACACCTCGTCGTCGATCGCAGCCAGAAGTCGCTTTGCCTCTTCGAGCTGCTCCGATGGGACCCGGACCCGTAGTTCACCGGAACCGAGCGCTGCGGCATCGCGAACTGCGCGTTCGAGGACTTCCGTGGTGTATCGGATACCCGCCCACTGCAACTTCGACTCGCAGAGCATCACCAAATCCGAGCGGCGCGTCTCCAGCAAGGGAACTGTGGGGCTTTGTCCCGCGTGCCGAGTCACCGGTGGCGTCACGAAATCAACCATGCCGGCCTCCTCGTTTCTGCTTCGCGGCGGGAAAAGTACCGGCACGGGGTGTCGATCTGAGGTGCGAGGCAGAGCGGGCTTCCCGCCAATCGCGAGCGCAAAGAAAGTGGAACTCTCTTCCGCCAGCGATCATTTACAGGCTACTATAGGATTCGACTTTTCACCACGAGGGATCGCTGAAAAATCTGGGGACAAAATCAGTCTGTGAGTGAACGAGCTGACGGGCAATCCCGCAGAGAGGAGCCCTGTCGGCTGAGCCGGAGCAACGGGGGCCGGCAAGCTCACCGGGTCTCTACCTCGAGCGAATCCGTCGAGACGATCGTGAGCACTTTGACATCCGCCATGGCGGGGGTGAAGTAGCCGGCTTCAGCCCGACTGAGGCGGCCATTGCCGAAGTTTACGGCGAGCTTGAGTTGCCCGTCCTGCTTGAGCTTGAGGGGTACGCGCAGGTCCTCCCCGGCCCGCAGTCCGGGGAAATCCTGATACGAGCCCATCACCTCCGCCTGCAGTCCTTTCACCGCGACCCCTGAGCGATTGTGAATCTCGAGCGAGGGCGGCGGGCTCGTCACCGCCACCATGAGCAAGGCCACGAAAGAAAGCAACAGGATGCCGATGATGATGCGCATGTTTCGCCACTGAGGGTGAGGATACGAAAGGCTCCCCCGCATGGTTGCCACTGGAGGGAGCGGTCGTCACCTGAACGAAACCAGGGGTTTGCAGGAATCGGACCGCTTATTCCCCCCGCTCTAGGTGGAGTCCGAGAATGTCTGCGAATTCCCCTGAGGGCTTTGCTCTTGCCAGCTCGCGGCCTCTGACCTACCCTAGCAAACCGTATATTTTGCAATCCCATTGGCTCGCGGGGGATTCAAGTCCTTCCCTGGGCTCTTCGACCAAGGACCTGTCAAAGCATGAGATACGTCCTCTTCGGCGCCGGGCAGCAAGGCCGCGCCATTGCCTTCGACCTACTCCGCGATCCCGAATCGGAAATCGTGATCGTCGACAGCAACCCCGAGCAGCTCGACGAAGTCTGCTCGTGGCTGGACGACCCCCGGGTCGAGCCGGAGCCCATCGACGCCGAGAATCGGGAAGAATGCCGCGTCGTCATGGAAGACATGGACGTGGCGATCAACGCCCTGCCCTATCGCTTCAATTTGCTGCTCACCGAAGACGCCATCGAGATGAAAAAGCACCTGGTCGATCTGGGCGGAAACAACTCCGTGGTCGAACAGCAGCTGGAGCTGGACTCCGCGGCCAAGGAGGCGGGAATCGTGGTGATTCCCGATTGCGGGCTCGCACCGGGTTTGGCGGTGCTTCTGGCGGCCGACGCTTGCGCGCGTCTCACGCGGGTCGACAGTCTCAACATCAGAGTGGGCGGGCTTCCGCAGAAAGCGCAGGGCGATTTCGGGTACATGCTCACCTTCAACGTGGAGGGTCTGCTCAACGAATACAGCGAGCCTTGCTTGGTGATGCGCGGGGGCGAGTTGCTCAGTGTCGAGCCCCTCACGGAGATCGAACCCATCCGCTTCGGTGAGCCCTTCTCCGAGCTGGAGTGTTTCAATACCTCGGGTGGACTCTCCACTCTCCCCCGTACCTTGGGCCACAAGGTCAACAACATGGATTACAAGACCATCCGTTACCCCGGCCACGGGGAGCAGATGAGAAGGTTCTACGAGGAAGGCATGTTTTCGCGGGAGCCCAAGGAGTCCGAGGACGGTAGCACCTTCATTCCCCGCGAGCAGCTGGCGGAACTCATCCGCGAGCAGTGCAGCTATCAGGAAGCCGACGTCGTCCTGCTCCGCGTGAGTGCCGAGGGAATGAAGAACAACATCCCTCTGGTCGTGAAGACGCAGATCGTGGATCGCTTCGACCGCGAGAACGGAATCACCGCGATGATGCGGATGACCGCCTACCCGACCGCGATCATAGCCTCGATGATCGCCAAGGGGCAGGTCGAGGCACGAGGTGTGGTCCCTCTGGAACGCAGCGTTCCCGCGGAGATCTTTCGCGCCGAATTGGCCCACCGTGACATTCAATTGGAGGAGATGGTCAAGGCCCTCTAGAAAGGAAGCCCATGGAAGGGCAGCACACCCCGCTCTACAAGCTCTCGATCGTCGACATTGCCGCCCGCCATCTCGAGGTACAGATCAGCCTGGATGGACCTTTCGACCGGCGCTTGAGGCTGTGGATGCCAGCCTGGGTGCCCGGCTCCTACCTCCTCCGCGAGTACGCCGGTCACGTCATTCGTCTCGATGCCTTCAACGGCGAGTCGCCGCTCGCCTGCCAAAAAACGGACAAATCGAGTTGGGAGGTAGACACCAAGGGAGCGAGTTCCCTACGTGTGGTCTACCGCGTTTTCGCGCCGGAGCTTACGGTGCGCACCAATGACATCACCGACCAACATGCGTTCGTCAATCCCGCCGGCACCTTCTTGGCGATCGAGGGTTTGGAAGAACGGCCGGCTCGGCTCGAGGTGATATGTCCCAAGGGTTGGTCGGTCCATACCGCGCTTCCCGGCGACGGAAAGAACGTCTTCGAGGTGGCCGACTTCGACACTCTAGTGGACAGCCCTCTGGAGATGGGAACGATGCCGGTGCAGGAATTCACCGTGGCTGGGGTGAAGCACCAGTTGGTGATCGAGGGAGAGGGTAACTACGATCTGGGTGCGATGCTGAAGGACATGGCGGCGATCGTGGCGGAGGAGTCAAAGATCTTCGGCGGACTCCCTCCCGACCTGAAACGCTATCTCTTCATCCTTCTTCTCACCGAGAACGGGATGGGCGGGCTCGAGCATTGCATGAGCACCGCCCTTGCCTGGCCCAGGCTGGGATTTCGGCCCGAAATCGAATATCACCGCTTTCTCACGCTCATCGCGCACGAGTATTTCCACATCTGGAACGTCAAACGAATCCGGCCCGAGCTCTTCTTGAATTACGACTACCGTCGGGAGACCCACACGCGTCTCCTGTGGGCTTTCGAAGGTGTCACCAATTACTACGACGAACTCGTTCCCATGCGGGCAGGTGTATACGGCGTGAAACGCTACCTGGAGTTCACGGCGGAGAACATTCGCGCGGAATGGGCGCGTCCCGGCAATCAGGTGCAGTCCGTATCCGACTCCTCCTTCGACACCTGGATCAAACTCTACCGGCCCAGCATCGATGGACAGAACTCTCAGGTGAGCTACTACCAGCGAGGCATGTTGGTGGCCTTGCTCCTCGATCTGGAACTGCGGCGACGGAGCGGAGACGAAAAGAGCTTGGATCACGTCATGCGCTATCTCTGGTCCAAGGTCTACGCGGCCGGAGAAGGTGTGGCCGAAGGGAGCTATCACGAAATCGTCAAGGCGGCCACGGGAATCGACGTAAAGGAACTCCTCGACGAGTACATCGAGGGTACAAAGAAGCTGGATTACGAGGAAGCCCTGGCGCACGTCGGCCTGAAGATCGAGAAGAAGCCACTGGAAGGCGAGGAAGTCGAGTCGGCCTGGCTCGGAGCCAGCGTACAAGTCAAGGAGGGGCGAAGCGTGCTCTCGAGCGTGCTCCGCGGAGGCTCCGCACATGCCGCTGGACTCATGGCGGAAGACGTGATCGTCGCCTTGAACGATCTGGAAGTCACGAGCGATCTGGAGAAGCGTCTGAAGCTGTACCGTCCTCAGGAGACGGTTCGGTGGCACGCCTTCCGGCACGGACGTCTCGTTCATGGTACGATGAAATTTCTCGAAAACCCCTATCCCCCGATGCGTCTGGTGGCGGTCGAGAACCGTACCGAGGCCCAGAGGAAGAGCTTCCTCGCCTGGGCAGGTAGAGAGTACGAGCCGAAGAGCTGAAAGCTAGGCGTTTCCCCTCGATCGAAGCCCAAGAGGCGGAGTCGATGGCCTCTGTAAACCCCCGAGATAGAATCCTACAGGAATTTCCTCCCGAGGAGACCGGGGTCTGGCGAGAGTCTGCCGTCGCGCTCTTGGGCGAGAAGGCCTTCGAGGAGTTGCTGCGGAGAACGACTGTCGAAGGTATCCCGCTTCTACCCATCTATCGCAGCGAAGATCTCAGGGACATTCCCTACCGAAATTCCCCGCCGGGTTTTGCTCCCTTCGTCCGAGGCAACCAGTCGTACCGGGAGCAGGGCTGGTGGATTGCCCAGGAATTCGGCGAACACGACCCTCTCAGCACTCGTGACGCCGCAACCCTTCAGGCCCTGCGAGAAAGGGAGATCCTCAACCTATCTCTCAGTCTCGCCTCGCGCCGCGGTAACTCCTCCCTTTCGGTGGACGAGCTGGATACCATCCTGGAAGGGGCTGAAATCGTCTCGACCCCGGTCTTCCTCGATGCCGGAGCGTTGAGCCTTCAGCCCCTGGCTGTGCTTGGTGCCTACTGGGAACGCTACGGGCTGAAGCCGGACCAATGGCAAGGCGCCATCGCGTCCGATCCCCTCGGTGCAGCTGCCCGCGACGGAGAGCTTCCGCATTCCCTCTCGCGAAGTTTCGATGAACTGGCGGCGACCACTCTCTGGTGCGCAAAACACGCTCCCCAGCTGGGAACACTCTGGTGCCACGGAGAGGTCTGGCACGATGGAGGTGCGGACGCTGCCCAGGAACTCGGTTATTGCATGGCGACGGTGGTCGCGAGTCTGCGAGAGCTGGAGGCTCGCGGAGTAGAAGTCTCCACTGCGGCTGCTCATCTTCGTCTGAGTCTCGCGCTTGGGCCCAACTTCTTCAGCGAGATCGCGAAGCTGCGCGCGTCCCGGCTGCTGCTCTTCCGAGTGCTACAGAGCTGTGGAGTCACCCCAGAGAACTGTCACGCGCCCCTGCACGCGAGGAGTTCGCGACGCTCCATGACGCGCGATGAGGCCCATCTGAACCTCTTGCGAACGACCACCGAGGCGTTCAGCGCTGCCGTTGGCGGCGCAGACAGCATTCATGTCGATGCGTTCGACGCGAGTCTCATGCGAGAGTCACAGCTCTCGCGCCGTCTCGCTCGGAACCTGCAGTACATCCTCCAGGACGAAGCCCTCATTGGCGCGGTGATGGATCCCGGCGGTGGATCCTACTACCTCGAGCGAATGACGACCGAACTTGCATGCAGGTCCTGGGAGTTTCTTCAGGCGATTGAGGCCCAAGGAGGAATGGAGTGCGCCCTCAGACAGGGGACGGTGCAGGAGACGATCGCCGCCACCGCGAAGGAGAACGCAAGACGGGCGGATTTGGGCCGGCTCGTGCGGATTGGAATCAACAAGTACCCCGCCGAGAGTTCCGCACCCGGGCTGGCCGCCTCCGCGGAGCAAGGCTCTGAACGCAAGCTCCGGGGAGCGGACGCGGTCACCCAGCGGGATCCTCAGCGGATTCGTGCGGCTGAAACGGCTCTGGCGAAAGCGGCCCTGACCGACGGCTCTTTCTTGAAAGCGGCCGATGCGGAGAAACTCGCCGCAGCCGCGCTGGCAGCCGCGGCGGCACGTTTGAATTTCAGCGAGCTTTCGATCGTTCTCAGCCGCAGCGAAAGGGCCGACAATTTCTCAGTCGAGTCGATTCCGCTGCGACGCGAAGCTGCTCCCTTCGAGGAATTCCGGGAGAGAGTCGAGAGAGCGCGCGCTGGCGGCGTGGCGTTGCGGGTCTTTCCGGTGGACTTGGGACCGGCCGCGACGCGCCCCCCCCGATTGAAGTTTGCCAGCTCATTCTTCCGGGTGGGAGGTTTCGAGTTGATCTCCACCTCGGCCGACGCGGAGGACACCGAGCAACTGCGAGCCGCGGAGAAACGCGGCGGGGGGATCCTACTTATCCTGGGCCTTGACGAGACGAACTTGAAGAGCGCAGAGAACTTGGCTAGAAAGTGGAAAACGCGCGCCGAAAACCTCGTGGTGGTAGAGCTCGCGAACCCACGACTCAAAGAGCATCTCGCCGGAGCAGATGTCGACTTGTTCCTCGATCGCGAGAGCCCAATTCTGGCATCGCTCGAACCCCTCGCGGCTCGACTGGGGGTCAGCGCATGAGCCGCATTCCGGATTTCTCCTCCGTCGAGCTGGTGTTCCCGCAGTCGAGTGCTACGCGCGAGGAGTGGGCGCGAAGCCTTCCACCGGGAGGTTCCGACGAACAGCTGACGCGCACCCTCGAAGACATCGACCTACCGCCGCTCTTCGACGAAACCGACTTGCAGGAGCTGGAACACCTCGGCTACTCCTCCGGCATGCCTCCTTTTGCGCGCGGGCCTTACGCCACCATGTATATCGGACGTCCCTGGACCGTGCGGCAGTACGCCGGGTTTTCCACCGCCAAAGAGAGCAACGCGTTCTATCGACGCAATCTGGCTGCGGGACAGAAGGGCCTCTCGGTGGCCTTCGATCTCGCCACACACCGCGGATATGACAGCGACCATCCGCGGGTGATTTCGGACGTCGGCAAGGCCGGCGTCGCGATCGATAGCGTGGAGGATGTGAAAATCCTCTTCGAGGGTATCCCCCTTTCGAAGATGTCGGTTTCGATGACCATGAATGGAGCGGTCCTGCCCATCATGGCCTTCTACATCGTGGCAGCTCTCGAGCAGGGTTGCAGTCTGGATTCACTCAGCGGCACCATCCAGAACGACATCCTCAAGGAATACATGGTGCGCAACACCTATATCTATCCTCCCGCGCAGAGCATGCGGATCGTCGGAGACATCATCGCCTACGTTGCGCAACGCATGCCCAAGTTCAATTCCGTCTCCATTTCCGGCTACCACATGCAGGAGGCCGGCGCTACCGCCGACCTGGAGATGGCCTATACCCTGGCCGATGGACTCGAGTACGTCCGTACCGGTCTGAAGGCAGGATTGGCCATCGACGAGTTCGCCCCGCGGCTCTCGTTCTTTTGGGGCATCGGGATGAACTACTTCATGGAAGTCGCCAAGCTGCGCGCGGCGCGCATGCTCTGGGCGAAACTCATGCGACAGTTCGACCCCAAAGACCCCAAGAGCATGGCATTGCGCACGCACAGTCAGACGAGCGGCTGGAGCCTCACGGCTCAGGACCCCTTCAACAACGTCGCGCGCACCTGCATCGAGGCAATGGCCGCGGCCCTGGGCCACACCCAGAGTCTTCACACCAATGCGCTGGACGAGGCCATTTCCCTGCCCACCAACTTTTCGGCGCGTATCGCCCGGAATACACAGCTCTACCTGCAAGAGGAAACCGGGATATGCCAGGTGATCGATCCCTGGGGCGGAAGCTACTACTTGGAATTCCTCACCGATGCCCTCATGCGGCGCGCCCTCGCCCACATCCAGGAAATCGAAGATCTGGGCGGCATGGCCAGGGCGATCGCCACCGGGGTGCCCAAGATGCGCATCGAAGAGGCATCTGCCCGCCGGCAGGCACGCATCGATTCGGGGGAGGAAGTCATCGTCGGCGTCAATCGCTTTCGGCCGGACGAGGAAGCCCCCTTGGAAATTCTGGAAGTGGACAACCGGGCGGTGCGCGAGCAGCAGATCGCGCGTCTTACGCAACTCAAGTCGCGCCGAGATGAAGCGATCGTACGGGAGAGCCTTAAGGCCCTCGGCGAGGCCGCGAGCACCGAAGCGGGGAATTTGCTCGAGCTTTCGGTGGAGGCGGCAAAGGCGCGGGCAACTCTGGGTGAGATCAGCTATGCTCTGGAAGCAGTTTGGGGCAGGCATCGGGCCGACACGAGGATGATCCACGGCGTGTATAGTCAGGAATACAGCAACTCGAAAGAAATCGATGAAGTGCGGGTGCTCGCCGATGCATTCGCGGAGAAGGAGGGCCGCCGTCCCCGTATTCTGGTGGCCAAGATGGGACAGGACGGTCACGACCGCGGAGCCCGGGTGATCTCCACGTCTTTCGCGGACATGGGTTTCGATGTGGACGTCGGTCCGCTCTTCCAAACCCCGGAGGAGACCGCGAGGCAAGCCGTCGAGAACGATGTGCACATCGTGGGGATGTCGACCCTTGCCGGCGGTCACAAGACACTTCTTCCCCAGCTCGTGGAGGCGCTCGCGCAGCTGAAGCGAGCGGACATTCTCGTCGTGGTCGGAGGAGTCATTCCGGTTCAGGATCATCAGTTCCTGTATGCCCACGGCGCAGCCGCGATTTTCGGGCCGGGTACTGTCATCCCCGCTGCCGCCAAGAAGATCCTCGAGGACCTGATGTCCCCATGAGCTCGCCGCGCGAGATTCTCGCCGCCCAGGACTACGTCGAGGGTGTGCTTTCCGGAGATCGCAGCCTTCTGGGCCGCGCAATCACCCTCATCGAGTCCAACGCTGAGCAGCATCAGGAACGCGCGCAGGAGGTGCTGGCGGCGCTTCTGCCGGCGGCGGGAAAGTCCGTCCGAATGGGCATCAGCGGTCTACCGGGCTCCGGCAAGAGCACGCTCGTGGAAACTCTGGGCCACAAGCTCACGAGCGAAGGCCATCGGCTGGCGGTCCTGGCGGTCGATCCCTCCAGCAGCCTTAGCAAGGGCAGCATCTTGGGTGACAAGACCCGGATGGAGAATCTGGCCAGAGACCCGAGTGCGTTCATCCGGCCCAGCCCCAGTGGCGGTACGCTCGGGGGAGTTGCGCGCAAGACACGGGAAACCATGGTTCTCTTCGAAGCAGCGGGCTACGACGTTTTGATCGTGGAAACGGTGGGGGTGGGACAGAGCGAGATCAGTGTGCGTGGGATGGTAGATTTCTTCCTGCTCGTTCTCATCGCGGGCGCGGGAGATGAGCTGCAGGGAATCAAACGCGGCATCATTGAAATCGCCGACGGAATTCTCATCAACAAGGCGGATGGTGAAAACCGCGAAGCCGCAGAAGAAGCTCGCGCGAGTTACGAGCGGGCACTCCAGTTCCTGTCTCCCGCCACCGCGGGGTGGACGACTCCGGTAAGAAGTTGTTCAGCGCTCCATGGAGAGGGAATCGTGGAAACCTGGCAGATGGTCGAAGAATTCACGGCGCGGGCTCGACAGAACGGCGTATTCGACCAGAGGCGCAAACGGCAATCCCTCGATTGGTTGCACAAGATGGTCGAGGAGCGTCTGCATAACGCCTTCTACCACGACGAGGCAGTTCGAAGTATGCTCGATGAGGTCGAGCAGGAGGTCCTGGGTGATCGCATGCCGGTGACGCAGGCTGCCTGGAAACTACTCGAAGCCTGGGACATGAACTCCAAGGAGCCCGGCTGAGGCACTTCAGAACTTGGGAGGCGGCGAGGTGCCGTCCCCGTTCGAAACGAAGCGAGAACCATGTTGGCAATCCAAATTCTGATTCTCCTGTTCTGTCTCTTCGCGCTCATCACCATCTGGCGACGACAGAGCCAGGGCAAGATGGCTCGCCTGCCAGCCGCACTCTGGAGCGTCTTTTGGATCGCGGTGGGAATCGTGGTGCTCCGGCCGGAATTCACCACTCTGCTGGCGCATCTTCTAGGAGTCGGACGCGGCGTCGATCTCGTCACCTATCTGGCCCTGCTCGCGGTATTCTACCTGCTTTTGCGCCTATTCACCCGTCTGGAGGAACTGGAAAGGGACATCACGAAGCTGGTACGCGAGATCGCGCTCGAGCGGGCCCGGCTGAAGGATGAGTCAAAACCCTAAATCCGCTTGCATGCCCGGTTCAGCCAGCGCTGGTCCTTCTCCCCGAGCTTCTTGCCCAGCTTTTTCTTCACCCACGCGTGGTAGTCGTTGATCCAACGGCGCTCAGCCTGAGAAAGCAGCTTGGTCTCGATCAGATTCGTATCCAGCGGACAGCAAGTCAGATCCTCGAAGCGGTACCAAGTCTCTTCGGCTCGGGAGAGTTCCTCATCCTTGCGTACCAGCACGAGGTTCTCGATGCGAATGCCGAAGGCACCGGGCTCGTAGTAGCCCGGTTCGTTGGAAAGGACGTTGCCCTCTTCCAATGCGACGCCGGTGCATCGAGTGGGGCTGATAGCCTGTGGACCCTCATGCACGTTCAAGTATGCCCCAACCCCGTGTCCGGTTCCGTGGTTGTAATCGAAACCGTCCTCCCACAAGAACATCCGGGCGAGAGTATCCAAGCGCATCCCCCGGACGCCACGCGGAAAGCGAGCTCGCGCGAGTGCAATATGACCTTGTAGCACTCGGGTGTACCGGCGACGCTGCTCGCGAGTCGCGCTTCCTCCCAACAGCCAGGTGCGCGTGATATCGGTGGTTCCATCCAGGTACTGCCCCCCCGAATCGATCAGATAAATGCCCTTGGGCTTCAGCTGGACGTTGCTCTCCTCGTCCGCGGAGTAGTGGATGACCGCCCCGTGTGCGGCGTATGCGCTGATCGATTCGAAGGAAAGGCCGCGGAAATGCCTCCCGCGCGCGCGGAAGCCCTCGAGTTTGGCCGCGGCGCTCAGCTCGGTGATCCCGCCGCTCTTCAGGTTCTCAAAGAGCCAGCTCAAGAACCTCACCATGGCGACTCCATCACGGACGTGCGCGGCCCGCATGCCTTTGATTTCCACTGCATTCTTGGCGGATTTCATCCGGAGCACCGGCGAGGGCTCGCTATGCAAACGCGCGCCCGCCAGCAGGTCTACCACCCAGGAATTCGCGGTAGCGCCGTCGACCCACACGCGGGCCTTTCTCCGCGATAGTGTCTTCAGCGCGCTTGCGATGGTCTGATAGCCGCGCACGCGTACTGATCGGCCGAGATGCCTGCGCACCGCGGGAGTGACCTTCTTGAGGTCCACGAAGAGAGTGGCGTCCTTCAAAGTCACGAGCGCGTAGGAAATGACCACGGGATTGTACTGAACGTCTCTCCCGCGAATGTTGAAAGTCCAGGCGATCGCATCCAAGGTGGTCAAGAGATGCGCCTCGACCCCGCGTTCTTTCATGTCCTTTCGGATGCGCCGCAGCTTGCTCGCAGAGGACTCTCCCGTGAAGGCCTTGGCCAGAGGAACGATGGGATCGCCGGGCATTCCCGGTCGATCACTCCAAACGGTATCGACGAGGTTTTCCGGCACCGGTTTGAGCCTCGCGCCGGTTTTCTCGAGTTGCTGCTTCAGCGCTTCGGCCCTGAGCAGACTGAGAGTACGCGGATCGGCCCCCAGCTTGTCGCCCTTACCCAACTCGCGTCTCAAGAACTCAGCGATGGAGGGCACCCCAGGGTTGCCTGCTCGATAGAGCTTGATGCCGCTCCCCTTCAGCTGCTGCGCAGCCTGCAGGAAGTAGCGCCCGTCGGTCCATAGTCCCGCCTTGTTTGGGAGAACCAACAGATCACCGGCGCTTCCGGTGAATCCGCTCATGTAGGCTCGCCTTCGAAAGCACTCGGGCAGGTATTCGCTGTCATGAGCGTCCGTGCTCGGCACGAGATAGGCGCTGAGACCTTTCTTTTGCATGAGCTGACGCAGCTTGGAGAGTTTTTCGCGAGTCTTCATCTCACTCCTTCAGGCGGATACTTTGCCCTCGGCGACGAGTTTCTTCAGGATCGACTGAATGCTCAACGCAGCATAATCGCGCATTTCGACGGGGATGTCATCGTACACTTCCGCCACCAATTGCGAAAGCTCGCGCGTGCCTCTTCGTACGCAGTCCAGGATCGCCCGCTCGCGCTCTTCACGGTGGGCATACTGGGCCGTGAGCAATTGAACTCCCCAGTTGCTCGCGGGCCCGTGCGCGGGAAAGACCATACGAACCGGAAGCTGTATCAAACGGCGAAGCGAGGCCATGTATTGAATCATGTCCCCGTCATCGGGATGCACCAGAATGCTCGAGAGCGTCGAAACCATGTCGCCAGCGATGAGGCTGCCGTACTCCCTTTCGAAATAACACAGGTGACCCGCAGCGTGACCGGGAGTGAAGTGACACTCGAGTTCCCAGTCGCTCTTGGCGGCCGGTGTCACCCCCAAAGGCAATCGCTGCGCGTGCTCGAGCGTGCGATCGATTGCTATCCTTCCCTCGAGTAGTTTCTCGGTCGTCGCGTGGGCCCACACTTCAAGTCCGCGAGTCTTCTGCAGGTGCTCTACCGCACCCACGTGATCGGGATGATGGTGCGTGAGCAGAATTGCCCGCAGTCGCACCCCGTCCTCGATGGCGTCGTCGAGCGCCTCGTCCAGCCGAGCCTGAACCTCTTGGTGAGGCGAGGCCGGATCGACGAGATAGGCTGGATTGCGCCCCACCAGATAGGCGTTGGTGTGCGTGGCCGGAGGAAGGGTGGGCGTGCGCAAAGGAAGCAGTTGAACGGCTGGATTGAAGAAGATGGGATGAATCTTGCCGCGAGCAAATCCCGCGCTGAGAGCTTCCAGTTCGTCCTGTACCCCCTCCCAACCGTGAGAGTGAAGCAGGCGCAAGATCAATACGATCGGCGGAGCGAGTAGCACTTCCCCCTTTTGCCACAGCGCAAGCCAGGCGCCCGCTTCCTCCCATCTTCCCTCGACCAACTCTCCCGGCCAAATCTCGGGCTCTTGGTCTTTTAGCTCCAAGCGAAAGAAGAGGGTGTCGAAGCGCACTGGATAGAAGGGGGGCGTAAGAAGCCGCGCCACCGGGCTGAAACGCGAGCTCGGGATCCGCCCTCCATTCTCGCGCAGCCCACGATAGTAGCGCTGAGACTCCTTCAGACTCTCTCGCCGCAGCGCCTCTCCATCTGCAGAGCGTGGATCGCTTGCGTCCACCCCCACTTCCTCCAACATCTCCCTGGCCGCGCAGCCCAAGAAGGGCGCCAATTCCGAGTTCCCGCCATGGAGCAAATCGCCGCCCTGGTGGTCGCTCTTGCTCACGCTGCCGCCGGGAAAGGCCCAATAGCCACCCAAAAAACGCAGGCTCGGATTGCGCAGCACGAGATAGACCCTCGCATCACCCTTGCGGTGCAGAAGAATGCTGGCGGCCTGCCGAATGCGTTCAGAAACCATGGGTACCCAGGAACGAGGGAACGAAGGGGGAAACTGTCGCCATCAGCGAAGCAGAGTCAGCGAAAAGCCATCTGCGCTGCGGAAATCTTGGAAGCGAAGTTGATAGACCCCGCTCGACACCGGACGGCCAGAGAAGTCCCGACCGTCCCAGTGCAAGAGATACTCGTCTTCTGCTACCCCCGAAATCCGGAAGGTCTTCACCAGGCGTCCGCGCAGGTTGAAAATACTCAGCTCGAACGCGACACCATGATGCGGTGCGAGGAGGATTGCCCCTCCCGCTTGAAAAGGCTGTGGTCGCACTCCCAGGATACGCGCACTGTCCTTTCTGCTGGCCGGGGCCGCCGTCGGCGTTTCGAGCATGGCATAGATGGGGAAACCCTCCATGTCGCTCGTATCGAGTTTCATGAGCTTGGCCAAGGTGGCGCCCAGATCGGACTGATCGCTCGTGGTGTCGATCTGTACTCCACTGCGGATGCCGACTCCTGCGGCAGCCAGAATGAGGTGCTGACATCCCTCGCAGCCGTCACCGTGATTCTGAAATCCATCGTGGGGCTCGTTCGGGCGATTGTCGTGACGTCCGTGATCGGCGGTTACTACGAGCGCACTTTGGCCCGCGAATTCCGGATCGTCCTGTAGGAAGTCCCAGAGCACTCCCACCAGGGAGTCTGCGCGCGAGATCGCCGTGAGATATCCCTCCCAATCCGCGCCGTGGGCTATCAAGTCGACCTCTGGCAGGTTCACCGCCATGAAGCGCGGGTGGTAAAGAGCTAGCACGCCAAGAACCGTTTCCATGGTGGGGATGTCCGCCCCCATTCCCACGCTATCTCTGGCCGCGTATGCGATTCCACCTTCTGGATCGTCGCTGTAGGCGAGAACATCCAGCTTCGACTTGCCCGCTACCACCCAAACGCTGCTCGCGGGCTGTCCGCTGCTCTTCCGGTAGCGTTCGAAGAGGGTGAGATCATGTGGCGGCTCGCTGCCGTCGTTCGCGAGAAACTGATGACGTCCGGTGAGCGTGGTCGCGTGCCCGGATACGGTGAGGGTGTATCCGTCGTTGCGGAAGTCAGTGAGGATACAGCCGGCGGGGCGCAGATCGTTCCAGATGCGCGGGATACGTTCCGGCTGGGCGAAACTCTCCGAGTAACGGGGTCCATCGAGGAATACCACCACGACGTGATCCGGCGCAGCTTGGGCCATTGCCGTGACGGCGCTGCCAGGGCCGCAAAGAATGAGGATCACGATCGCCAACAAACGACGGCACACCTTTCAACCTCCCAAAAGAACACGAACAGCTTAAAGGAAGCTTGTCCCCTCTGCCTAGCTGGGTTTTACTCAGTCGGACTTCGATCGCATCGCGAAGCGGCTGCACGAAGCGCAAGGCTCGCTCCTCATCTTGCGAGGCAAGCATGTTTTTAACCCGCAGAATCGGCCTCCCGCTCTACTTCCTCCTGCTGCTCCTCTTGGCACTGGGCCTGAATCTCGTACGGGGATTCGATCTCGCGCGGCGCCACCAAGCTCAACTCGCTCCACGGAGCGTCAACACGGTGCTCGACCTTCGCTCGGGGGTCGATTCCACGATCACAGTCGACTCCGAGCAGAAGTATCTCCTGGTCATACTGCCCGAAGCGAGGAAAGCCCCGCTCGCTCTCCGCGAGATTCTTCCGGGCCGAACCCTATTGCGTTGGCAAGAGAAGCTCGAAGGCAAGGGGAATTGGCTGGTAGTTCCCTTGACGGGGCTTTCAAAGGGTGCATTCGGCTTGTGCTGGTCCACTACTGAAAGAACCAAATCGGTGCAACTCGAGGAGCAACTCGATACCGAGCAGGAATGGCTGGGACGTTTCACGCTCGAATGATCCTTCGGCGCCGCTCCATCTCCCCAGTCTATTTCAGCAGAACCAAAGGGCGCGTGGAAACGACCCCCGTCGCCTTCAGTCTCAGATGGTAGACCCCACTGGCGAGTTGCTGCCCGCGGGAATCCCTGCCATCCCAGTCCACGGTGTGATCCCCGGCAGCAAGCTTCCCCGCGAGGAGAGAGCGCACCATCCGGCCCCGCGTATCGAAAATGCGCAGGTCGATGACTCCGGCCCGGGCGAGTACGAATCGAATTCTCGTGCTGGGGTTGAAGGGATTCGGCTCATTCTCCAAGAGCCGGGTAGAAGCGGCCAAGGGCGGGGCGGCGACCGCGGTCTGGGAGCAAGCCGCCCCAAATGCTCCCATCAACCCACAAGCGGGGACATCCAGGAGCGGAGACTCTTGCGAGAGATGGTAGTCGCCTGCGTCGGGATCGCAGAAATAGGGCGGCTCGGCCAAGTTGCCGTCCATTCCGCGCGGATCGTCGACGCCGAGAAACGATTCCATGCTGGCGAAAAGAGCATAAAAGTCGTTGCAGGTGATTGCTGGAGGCGGCGCGCCCGCTTCCACTTCGATTGCCGACTCGGAGATCCGGCTGAATATGTTCGATTCGATCGTGGCGGAGTCCGCTGTCGCTTGAACGAACACGGCGCGTGGCACATCCACCACGGTGCAGTTCCGCAGGAGAAGCCCCCCCTGTGCCAGTCGCACCGCCCGGGCCACCTTGGTGAGGAGCGCTCCTTCGAGCGCCGCGTCTCCGCCCTGAACCAGTACCGCGGTTCCCTGCGACTGAAACGAAATGTCCATCGCCCGCAGGAAGCCGGCCTCCAGCCGAAGCCCGCGGCTTCCCCCTTGCACATCCACACCCCGCACCACCGCGCTGTCGGACGGAGTCCAGCCCGTGAGCGGGCCGGCATAGATCCCGGTCCCCAGGGCCGGCACCTGGATCACGCTCTCCTCGCTTCCCATCCCGACTAGCGAACGGCCGGGGGGCAGGGCCACGTTCACCGGACGCAGAGACCCGTCGAGCAGGAGTTCAACGGTGCCCGAGTACGAGCCCGCGGCGAGACGAAGGGTATCTCCCAACGCGCTCTCCGCCACGGCGGCAGCGATGGACTGCAGAGGGCGCTCCTTTAGACCACAGCCAAAATCGTCGCTTCCTTCGTTACTCACCCAGATGCTATTGCCCCGCTTCGTGCCAAAGAAGACATCGTCCAGAATCCAACCTATACTCTCTACTGAAGCATCGCTGATCCGACGGAAGCGAATGCGGGCTCGCTCTCCCGCGTAGGCCGAGAGATCCAGACTCTCGTGGATCCAATCCCCTGGTTGCAAGGTGACGTCCGACCAATCCGCACCATCCTGTCCGGTATGATCGCTCCCCAGATAGCGCGCGATCTCCTGCCAGTGCCCACCGTCGTCCAGGCTCAACTCCACCGCAGCAAAATCGCCATCCAGCGCGAGTTGCGCTGCGTGCGTGAAATTTAGGACGCTCTCGCTGGTCAGATCCACCGGATCTATGAGTTCCGCCACCGCGGTGTCGTTGGGAGCATAGGTGGTCAGAGGATTTGCGTGATCCAGCAGAGCCTTCGTGCCACTGAAATTCTGGTCGATTATGGTGAATCCCTTCAGAGCGAAGAGCGTGGAATCGCCAGGCTCGAATCCTGTTTGCACGGCACTCGGCGTGCTTCCGACGTAGACGCTTGCGCTCCGGGAGGGACCGGCCACGTCGGCAAACCAAGGGACTACGCTGAGAAGATGGTGGCCGGAAGGAACCGAGGTGTTCAGGGACTGGGTGGTATCGGGAACGGTGACCAGGGGCGCGGCATCGAGCGTGATCTGCAGCGAATCGTAGACTCCGTCGTTGGTCCAGCTGAGCTGCACTGGGTCGAGTTCGACACTCTGAAGGAGCGCTTGGGCGTGCAAGTTTTGCACGGCGCGCACGACCACCGCACCCCAGGGAATCCAGGCCCCCCAGCTCACTGCGGTAGCTATGTGTACCGATGGAAGTTCCTGTAGTCGAAAAACCCGCTCTTCCGCCGTCACCGCAGTATGCTGCAGCAGCGTCGAACCCTGGGCGCCGATGATGGTGTCAGCCTGTTGTACGAAGGTTCCCAGCGTGTCCAGCTCAGTCACCCGGCTCAGAGGCGCCTCTCGCTCCGCCGCGGCAAGCACGTAGCAGAGATCGTCCACAGCAAGACTCAGCCGCAGATGATCCGTATCGCCACGAGGCCTGAGACTGTGCAGCTTCAGAAACGAGGCATTCGGCGCGCGCGGAGTCGCCTCTCGCTGCGCGAAATCCGCCGCGGTGTCGGTGTCCGTGGCCAAGCTGTCGCGGCCCAGGGTGCTCCCGAAGCTGGGGGTCTGTAGAGTCCCGGTGAAGGAGAGACCGCTCGGCACCGGCTCTAAGCTGCTCTGGCTGCCATCCCAGCGCACGAAGTCGAGCGGCGTCGCAGCGGCATTCAGCAGAGTGCAGGCTCCGTCCGCTCCTTCCTTCCACGGAATGCTCCAGCCGGGAAAGAAGAGATCGAAGCCGGTGTCGTTGGCGGCGGAACCGCCCTCGTGCAACACCACGCTTCTTCCCGGGCCCAGCTGAAAGCCGCTGGGAATCGCAGCCACCCTCTCGCTGCCCGTGCTGAAGTCGTTGCGATGGGCAATCACGGTGTAGCCCCCTAGCGAGACTGTGCTCTCTCCTGCATTGGTGATTTCCACCCAGTCCGAATCACCCAGGAATAGCTCACCGATCACTACGCCGGCTCCCGCCAGAGGTTCGGGCTGCACCCAGGCCGCATCCAGAGGCAGCTGCTGCCAGTCGTCGTCCGGCTCGAGAGCGTCGTCGAACAGCGCGGTTCTGCCCTGTGTCACCGCGATTTGAAAGAGCGCGGGATCCTCCGCGTAATCGCTGCGCCAAGCCTCGTGGAAGTCCTCGTAGCTGATGGCTTCAGAACCGGGTAGAGCGGGGAGATCGACGCTGAGCACGTGGAAAAACCGCGCGGCGCCGTCCACTGCCGCGTCCTGGCGCAGATCGTCATCTCCCGGGCTGCCATCGGGAGTATTCGTGTCATCGACCAGATCCCACAGCATCGCGGCAACGTTGCTCACCGACCGCTGGCCGCGTACGGCGGCACTGTCACCGTAACTCAGCTCGCGCGTCTCCAGATCGAAACCGTCCTGTGCCGCTCCCGGGAAGCCGAGTGGCGGAGGAAAGGTCAGATCGATGTACGTGCTGACTTCGTCGTCGGCGGGATTCCCATCGTCGTCCAGTCGCGTCAGGGCGCGATGCTGGCGCACCAAAGAGCCGAAGACGATGGCGGCCCCGTCACCGAAAGCACTCAGCGGATCGCGATCGAGATCCAGGCCGGTGAAGCCCAGGGAGAGGTCGCTTCTCCCGTAGGTCTCGAGGAACCAGCGTCCCACCTGGGCCAAGAGCACACTGTCCGACCAGGAGTCATCGTCTCCACCGCCGGGGCTGGCGATGCGAAAGACCCCATCCTGGTAGCTGCTCGAAATTTGAGTCGAAGCGGGCGCCCAGATGGCCGGGGGCATTTGTGCCGGCGCCGCACCGAGCCAAGCCGGCTCCTGGAGGAGTTCGACCGCATCCAGGAGGCAGTCCAGAAGATTGAAGGCGCCGAGAGTGTCATTGCTGGCGTTGTCGCTCAAAAGCAAGCTCTGAAGATCGAGCGACACCCCTGGACCCAAGCTGGTGATCTGGACGACCTCGCGAACTAGAGGCTGCGCTTGACTCAGATCTCCCCCGGGGCCCGCTTGGTCCAGGACGCGCGCGTCCACTCCCGTCAAGCCCTCCACTTCGCTAAGAATTCGGATCTTTACGTCGGTCGGCGCGAGTGGCTCGAAACTGAGCAGAAAACTCCCGTCGGAGCCACTGGCAGTCGATGCCAGGAGAGAATCGTCGCCGGCTCGGGTGAGTTCGACGCGGAGGTGACGGAGCGGCAGAGTTCGCGTGGCGCCCGTGTATCCAGCGAGATCGAAAATCCGGTCGCGATAGAGCAGTTTGCCGCTGATGGTGCTCGCGGACGCAAGTAGCTGCTGCACACTCGCATCCTCCGCGTCGAGAGGCACCTTTCGATCCCTCGGCGCTTGCAGCAAGCTCTCGGCGTCCACGATGCGCTCTGGAAGCGTCGCCTTGGGCCGCGCGCGCCAGAGACTGACACGACGCACTTCGCCCTCCTCGCTCTTACGGCTTCCTCGCATCTCCACCGCCAAGGCCCGCGGAGGGACGATCAGAGGCAAGCGAGCAAGGAGTTGCTGGGGAGCTGGGAGGGGCTGCGGGACGTCCTGCGCCCCGAGCGGGATCCACGAACTCCAGCGCGAAGCCGTCAAAATCCGGGCGCTCCAGAGCTCCTCGCTGGCCAGGGCGGGAGCTGCCACCAGCAAGAGAGAGAGCGAGAGGAGGAGAATACCCCTCGGCACGCTCGAAAGGCGCAGGAAGACCGAATGGCGAGAATGCATGAAATGATGCCGATTGCTGGAGAAGATCTTATCCTGACTCCGATTGTAGACGCTTCGCCGTCGCCTTCGCAAGCGGCACAGCCCCCTGGCCGACGCGGGCGAAATCGGCCTTCGGCCAAGTAGCCGCATTTTGGCCAAGAAGCCGTTGGAAAGGTCTCTTGGCCCGCCTATATTGGCGCTGGATTCCCCCGCCTCTTTCGGCACGTCCCGAAAGGAGGACCTTCGATCATGAAGTTCCGTTTCCTCATCGGAATCTGCCTCATCGTGGCAGCTGTGACCTATCTCTCCATCCAGGGCTTCCAGAAGGGCAAGCGCTACTATCACACCTGTGATGAGGTCGCCGAAATGGGCAGCAAGGCCGTGGGCCACCCGATCAAGATCGCCGGAGTGGTGAAGGCCGGCTCGATTCGCCGTGATGGCGATGTCCTGAACTTCACCCTCGAGTACGAGGGCGCGCACTATCCGGTGCAATACGTAGGCTCCGATCCCGTTCCCGACACCTTCAAAGACGGCGTCCAAGCGGTGGTAGATGGAACCTTGAACCAAGAGGGCGTCTTCGTTGGCGAGAAGATCCAGGCCAAGTGCGCTTCGAAGTACGAGGCCGACTACGGCCCGGATGCGGGCAAGCCCACCGGCAACAGCGCCTAAGATCTTGAACTACCGGGATTCCCCAATTCACCGCATGGAGCCACCTTCTCATGATTGCTGACATCGGGAATGTAGCCTTGATGGCTGCTCTGGCATTTGCGGTCTACGCACTGCTGAGTTCGATTCTGGGCTCGCTGCGAGACAATGCAAGACTCACCGAAAGCGGTCAACGTGCGGTGGGTGTGGTATTCGCCATGGTGAGTCTGGCCATGGTGATGCTCATCACCCTGCTCGTGACCGACAAGTTCCACTTCGCCTACGTCGCGAGCGAAAGCAACCGCGATCTGCCTCTCTTCTACAAGGTCGGTTCGCTCTGGGCGGGGCAAAATGGTTCGCTTCTGCTCTGGACTTGGTGCGTGAGCGCGTACTCGGTGGCGGCGGTCCTCACCCAGAAAGACCGTCACAACCGGCTCCTTCCCATCGCGACCGCGGTCATGATGGGCACGGCGGTGTTCTTTCTCTGCCTAAACAACTTCGCGAGCAATCCCTTCCGGCAGCTCTTCGCGGTCTCGCAGTCCACCGGAGCCACCAGAGCCTGGGCCCCGGCCGACGGAAATGGACTCAATCCGCTGCTCCAGAACTACTGGATGGTGATCCACCCCCCGATTCTCTACATCGGCTACACCGGCTTCGTGGTTCCCTTCGCGTTCTGCGTGGCAGCTCTCTTCACGCGACAGCTCGGGAGCGCCTGGGTGCGCACCATCCGGCGCTGGACGCTCTTCACCTGGCTCTTTTTGGGCGTGGGAATCGTCATGGGCGCCAAGTGGGCCTACATGGAGCTGGGATGGGGCGGTTACTGGGGATGGGATCCGGTGGAAAACGCCTCGCTCATGCCCTGGCTGGCCGGAACCGCGTTCTTGCACTCAGTCATCCTGCAGGAAAAGCGCGGAATGCTGAAGGTCTGGAACGTCTCGTTGATCTCCGTGACCTATCTCTTGGTGATTTTGGGCACCTTTCTCACCCGAAGTGGCGTGGTCAGCAGCGTCCACTCCTTCGCGCGTTCGAACATCGGAGTTCCTTTCGCGATCTTCATTCTCTGCGTAACGGCCGGCACGGCGGCGCTGATACTTTCGCGCCTGCCCTTTTTGAAGAGCGAGAACAAGCTCGACAGCATGGTGAGCCGGGAGAGCGGCTTTCTGTTCAACAATCTCATCCTCCTGGCGGCTACCTTCAGCGTGCTCTTCGGAACGATCTTTCCCATTCTGAGCGAACTCTTCACCGGCACCAACGTCACCGTGGGACCGTCCTACTTCAATTTCATCGAAGTGCCGATCGGTCTCTTGCTGCTCTTTCTCATCGGCGCGGGGCCTCTCCTCGCCTACCGCAGGACGAGTGGGAAAAGCCTGCGCAAAAATTTCACGATGCCCGTGGTGCTGGGCGTGGTTTCCGCCCCCGTCTTCTTTCTCTTGGGAGTGCGCGGATTCTGGCCCATGCTCTCGCTGGTGCTCTGTACCTTCGTGACGCTGACCATCGTGCAGGAGTTCCACAAGGGCGTGAGCGCGCGACAGAAGACGATTCACGAGAATTATTTCACGGCCCTGCTCAATCTCACCCGGCGCAACAATCGCCGCTATGGCGGCTACATCGTTCACTTCGCCATGGTGCTGGTGTTCTTGGGGGCCACCGGTTCGGCCTTCGTGAAGGAGGGCCAGGGCGTGATCGGCGAGGGGGAGAGCTTCAAAGTCGGCAACTATGACATCCACCTGAACGAGATCCGAGAATCGGAAGCCAACCCCAACTACTGGTCCGGCATTCTCGCCATGGACGTCACGCGGGGTGGAAATCAGGTGGCAAAGGTGTTCCCCGAGAAACGCTTCTATTATGCGAGCGAACAGCCCACCAGCGAGGTAGCGATCCACCAGTCGACGCGAGAGGATCTCTACCTCGTGTTCGCGGGCCTCAATGAGGACCAGACCAAGGCCATCGTGCAGGCCTACGTCAACCCGCTGGTGATGTGGCTGTGGACGGGCGCCATCATCATGGTGCTGGGCACTTTGATTTGCCTCTTGCCACCTCTGAAGGGACGGTCCGCGGCATGACGGAGCTTCTGCTGGTCCTCCTCGCGGCAGTGTCTGTCGCCTTCTGCTTCCGTCCCTTCATGCGGGGAGATCTCCATCAGTTGGCGATGAGCCAGAACGATACGCCCATCGGGAGATTGAACCAGCGCAAGGAGACCTTGCTGCAGAACATCGCCGATCTCGATTTCGAGTACAACATGGGCAAGCTCTCCGATGAGGACTATGAGACCCTGCGCGGAAATTTGAAGCGGCAGGCGATGGAGACTCTCGAGCAAATTGATCTCTTGCGCGAAAGCAATTCCATGATCGCGCCGAAGGACGCGCCAAAGCCCAGGGCAGTACCTAGCGCGTCGTTCTGCTCGCAGTGTGGAGCGTCGCTGGGTTCAAAGGACCGTTTCTGCCCCGCTTGCGGTGCCAGAGTGTCCGGACTTCGATAAAAAGGACATAGGTGTGAGTTTCCCCAAGCTCGTTCTCATCCTCTTCGCATTCTGCCTCTTGTCGACATCCACGCAGACCGCGGTAGCAGGCGACGTCCAGATCTCCTTCTATCGCGCGACACTGCAGCGTGACGGTGAGCAACTGGTGGTGAAAGAAGCCTACTCCTTCACCAATTCCTCGGATCGAGAACTTACCCCCGCGGGTGGGGAGTTACGCTTCGAGTTGCCCTACGAGATCGTGGGCCAGGTAGCCGCGGTCGTGAGTTCCGAAGCGGGACGCCGTCAATTGGATCTGCCTCCCTCCAGTGAGGATCCGTCCGTCCGCCTCCTCACGACGAAGCTAGCTCCCGGGCGTACCTCGGTGACCCTCAGCTATTCTGCGCAATACCCGGGTAAGCTGGACTTCAGTCCGAGCTTTCCCTATCCGGTGGCCTCTCTGAGCATCTTCGTTCAGCCCATGGACATGCTGGTGGAGGGAAACGGAGCCAAACGGGAGAACGGTTCGGTCATGGCGGGGTTCGCCACCTACACCCTTCCCCCACTCTCTCAGAAGGCCCAGATTCACCTGGCAGTGAGCGGGGGCAGCGCCACTCCACCTCCCACGGCGGAGGCTCCTCCCTCGGTCAAGCCTCCCACCGAAGAGGAGAAGTGGAAGGTGATGATCAAGCCGAATCGATTCGGCGAGGCCCATGCGCGTATTTTGATCTTTCTTGCCTTCGGCGCGATTCTGGGTCTGGGTTTGCTCTACGCGATCTCTTCGGACGACGACCATGGAGGCGAGAAGAGCGCGACCTCGAAACGTCAGGGGGAACTCCTGCGTCTCGAGGATCGCTACATCAGCGGCAATCTGAGCCGCGAGGATTTTGTTCAGCAACGAGAACGCCTGATCCAGCGCCGTTCCCACAAGACCAAGGGTTCCAAAGGACGCAAGCCGGTGGGAAAGGCCTGAGGTGAACTTCGTCCTGCAAGCGCGCGGTTTGTCCCGACGCTACGGGCGTTCCTGGGCTCTCCAGAAGGTCGATCTGGATCTTTCCTCCGGGGAGTCCGTGGCCCTTCTGGGCGCGAACGGCGCGGGAAAATCGACACTGCTCACGCTCTTAGCCACACTGCACCGGCCCACGGAAGGCCAGCTCAGCATCTTCGAACTCGATCCTCGCAAACACTCCGAGAGGATTCGGCGCCGTATCGGCTACGTTGCCCACGCGACTCTGCTCGACGACGCACTGAGCGCGAGAGAAAATCTACTCTACTATGGCGCGCTCTTCGGCTTGGCACAAATCGGGTCCCTCGCCGACGAAGCCTTGGCAGAAGTCGAGCTGGATCACCGGGCCCACGACCGGGTGGGAGGATTCAGCCGCGGTATGCGACAAAGGCTCAGCTTGGCCCGAGCTCTCCTGCACGACCCCGATCTGCTCATCCTCGACGAGCCCTTCACCGGTCTCGATGCGGCCGGTTGCCGCGATTTGGCGGAACGTCTGCGTCAGGAAAAACAAAAAGGACGGGCAATCATTCTCGCCACGCACCAGCTCGAGCGCGTCTTGAGCTGGAGCGATCGCGCGCTCATCCTGCATCGCGGGCGCAAAGTGGAGGAATCCGAGGCCACGCGGCATGACGCAGCTGGATGGGCCGTTCACCTCTCGGAAATCGCAGAAGCGCGAGCATGAGAGTGTTCTTGGAAGTGACCGGCGCGGTATTTCGCCGCGACCTCTCGGCCGAGTGGCGCCAGAAGGACGTACTGACTACCGTCATCATGTTCGGGCTCTTAACCGTGGTGACTTTCGTCTTCGCGTTCGATCCGGCGCGCCACGCGCGCGAAGACGTGGTGCCCGGTTGTCTTTGGACCGCCTACCTCTTCGCGGGAATGCTGGGTTTGGGTCGCAGCGCCGCGCGCGACTCACAGGACGGAGGAACGATCGGACTTCTTTTGAGCCCGGCCGACCGCGGCGCCGTCTATTTGGGCAAGTTCCTTTCCCACACCCTGTTCATGGCTGCGGGCGAAGCGGTGGTCCTGCTCTTCTCGGTGGTGTGGTTCGATCTGGATCAACGCCATCTCACGCCCTGGTTCTTCCTCGTCCTGCTTTTGGGAACACTGGGCTTCGTGGCGGTCGGGACCGTGTTCGCGGTGGTATCGCAAAAAAGTCGCTTGCGAGAGGTGATGCTTCCGGTCTTGCTTCTTCCAATCCTTGCCCCCATGGTCATGGCGGCGGTGGAAGCAACCACCATCATCCTGACTCCCGGCGGGAACGAGGGCCTGAGCGAATGGCTTAGGCTCCTCGGCGGCTTCGACTTCATTTTCGTCGTCGCGGGCTTTCTGCTGTACGGCTTCGTTTTGGAGGAATGAGATGCGCGCGATCGATCGAGTACTCCTGGTGTTGAATGCCATCGCCATGACGACTCTGTGCTACCTGGTCTTTCTCTACATTCCGCTGGAGAAGACCCAGGGTTACGTGCAGAAAATCTTCTTCATCCACGTGCCCTGTGCCTGGGTGGGATTCTTGGCGTTTACCATCACCGCGATCATGGGGGGCCGCTATCTCGCAACGCGCAATCCCGACCATGACCGCTGGGCCGCCGCCTCGGCCGAAGTCGGGCTGATGTTCACCACTCTGGTCCTCATCACCGGCCCCATGTGGGCCAGACCGGTCTGGGGAATCTGGTGGACCTGGGATGTCAGACTCACCAGCACTCTGGTGCTCTGGTTGATCTACCTCGCCTACCTCATACTCCGGCAGACCGTATCGGAACGCGATCGCCGCAGCGTTCTCGCCTCGGTGACCGGAATCATCGGTTGGCTTGGAGTGCCCATCGTCTATTTGGCGAATCGCGTGAAGGCGAGTCAGCATCCCGCGCCCGTCATCGGAGGCGGCGCAAAGAGTGGACTTGCTCCCATTTTTCTCCTCACCTTGCTGGTGGGAGTGGCGACTCTCACCATCTTCTACATCATCCTGTTGCGGGCGCGTGTTCGCGGAATTCAGCTGGAAGATGAAATCGAAGAACTCGTGATCGCCGGAGGTTTGGACTGATGCCGCACAATTTCTGGTGGGTGTTTTCCGCCTACAGCATCGTATGGCTCGCCGTCATTCTGTTTTTGGCCAGGCTCTTCGGCCGGCAGCGCAACTGTGAGCGTCAGTTGGACGCACTCAAGAAAGAGCGCGGGTCCCACTAGTACTTGACGGTGATCGGCTCTTTGTCGACGACGAGTTGACAACCGAGGCGGGCCAGTGTGCCGTCCTCGCCGATTTCCGCCAGAGTGTCGGCCTCGACGAAACCGGGCGCTTCGAGACTCTCCAGGCCACTCACCACGCGCAGTACGCAGGTGCCGCAGGTGCCGGCACGGCAGCCAAAGGGCAGGCCACTTCCCGCCCGCTGCGCAGCGAGCTGGACGGTGGATCCGGCTTCGACCTCCACCGAGATATCATCATTGACGAATGTGACCTGAGGCATGGTCCGGCTCCGTTTCCACCGGGAAGCGAGTTTTCGAGCGTTTCGCGCGAGTAAGCGGCCAGCCTAGCGGAAGCGCGCCGAGGCGGCAAGAATGACCCATTCTTGCCAGCCCTGAGGCGCTCTGCTAGCTTGGCCGAGCGCAATCCTACCGGTTGATCGCACGAAATCTCCGTTTTGCACGATTCGTACCCAAAGCTCGGCGGACCACCATGCACTTGACCCTCGGACATAGCCCCGATCCCGACGACGCCTTCATGTTCTGGGCCCTCGCCCACGACAAGATCCCCACTGGCGAGTACACATTCGAGCACATTCTACAGGACATTCAGACCCTGAATGAGCGCGCGATGCGAGGCGAGCTGCACATCACCGCCATCTCCATTCACGCCTATGCCTACGTCTTGGATAAATACGCGCTCCTGCCTACTGGAAGCAGCATGGGGGACGACTATGGCCCCATGGTGGTGACGCGCAAGGACAGCGGGCTTACCCTGTCCGATCTCAAGGGGACCAAGATCGCGATCCCAGGCACGATGACCACCGCATATCTGGCGTTGCGCTTGATTCTCGATTCGGACTTCGACTACGAGCTCGTCCCCTTCGACGAGATCATTCCGCGCGTCGCCGACGGTAGCTTCGAGGCCGGCCTCATCATTCACGAGGGTCAACTGAGCTATCCCAACCAGGGACTGAAACTGCTCATCGACACCGGAAAGTGGTGGAAGCAGGAGACGGGTCTTCCTCTGCCCCTGGGTGGCAACGCCATCCGCAAGGACCTGGGCGAAGAGCGAATGCGCGAGATCAATCGCGTACTGCTGCGCAGCATCCGGCACGGGCTCGAGCATCGCAAAGAAGCCCTGGACTACGCAATGCAGTACGCGCGCGACATGGAACTGGATTCGGCCGACGAGTTCGTGGGCATGTACGTCAACGACTACACTCTCGATTACGGTGAGAAAGGCCGTGAGGCCGTGCGCCTCCTGCTCGATCGCGGAGCGGAAGCGGGAATACTCCCCAAGGTGGACAAACTCCAATTCGTGAGCTGAACGGGCATGTCCTTCCACTTCTTTTCGAGCGGTGAACTGGCGCGTTGCGAATGCTGCCCGAGGAACTGTCGTGTCGACCGGACCCAGGGCGAACGAGGCGTGTGCGGGATTGGAGCGTCAACGCAGGTAGCCCACCACGGCTTGCACTTCGGCGAAGAACCGCCGATCTCGGGACGACGGGGCTCGGGCGCAGTCTTCTTCAGCGGCTGCAACCTCCACTGTGTCTTCTGTCAGAACCATCAAATCAGTCAAGCTTCGCTCGCGAAGAGGTCGCGCTCTTACTCGAACGAGGAGCTGGCCGAGCTCATGCTCGAGCTAGAATCCGAGGGGGCGCACAACCTCAATCTCGTCTCTCCCTCACACGTCATTTTTCAGATTGCAGATGCAATAGAAATTGCGCGCGATCGAGGACTGCGCATTCCCATCGTGTACAACAGCGGGGGCTACGACTCCGTCGCGGCATTGCGGCGAATCGCCGGGCTCATCGAGATCTATCTTCCGGACTTGAAGTACGCGAGTTCGACATTGGCGAAGGCGTTCTCCAAGGCGCCAGACTACCCTCGAGTGGCCAGAGCCGCGATTGGCGAGATGTTCGCGCAGGTGGGTGGGCTTCGTTGCGACCGTGAGGGGATCGCGCGCAGCGGACTCTTGGTCCGCCATTTGGTGCTACCCGGTCAGCTCGAGAATTCCAAACGTTGCCTGCGTTTTCTCGCCGAGCTCTCCTCTGAGATCCCTCTGAGCATCATGTCGCAGTACACCCCACGGGAGGGTGCGGACTCCAGTTTGGGCCTGGAGCGCGGCGTGAGCGCGGCGGAATACGAGGAGATCACCGAGACCGCACTCGAGCTGGGGCTGACGAATGCCTTCGTTCAGGAGCTTTCGTCCCAGGGGAACTACCTGCCAGATTTCGAACGCAAGAATCCCTTCGGGCCCAAGACCGGTTCAGAAGTAAAAGTAGAGCCCACCTTGGGGTAGCGGCAGAATGTCGTCGTGAGAGCGGCGGTAAACAAAGCCCAGGTCCGCTTTCAAGGCCAAACGCGGCATCAACAGGTACTCGACGCCGACCCCGATGGAGGCGTTCCAGTGCTGGTCTCCCTCCGCCCCACCCTCTCCATCGTGAATGATGGCCAGGGCCGGTCCCGCGTAGAGCCGAACTCTTCCTTCCTGACGCAGAACGAGATGCAGCTCGGCACCCAAATTCCAGTCCGTGCTCTTGTCCTTGCGCCAGATACCTCCAGTCACCGACATCATGGTCTGCGGAAGAAACGGCCAGCGCACCGACAGCCCGCTGCCGGTGGCCCAACCGGCCTGGAGGCCGATGGCCGCGATGTAGGGATCGCCGGCCTGATTCCAATCATAGTAGCTCTGCGCCCGCGCCGGCGTTATCGCCAGCAGAAGCCAGAGGCTTCCTGCGAGCAGCGCCTTGCCGCCCTTGCCAAACCGATCACTCATGGAACGACTCCTGAACTCGCGTGTGGGTCGAAGGTCTTCGCATCTCTTTGACCCTAGGGGCAGGCTACCCGCGAGTCCCGTGTTCATCAACGAGGAATAAGCCGCGCGGAACCGGCAGATCCGCGATGAGCGCTTGCTCTGGGACCGGGCCCGAGAGCGGGATTCGCCAGAGCTCACCGTCATCGGTGGTTGCCCATACCACGTCTTCATGCACCAACAGAGCCCGAATCACTCCGTGGAAGGGACCGGCCAGGGGTCGTCCCACCGTGGCGTCGCCGGCGAAATGCCAGAGGCTCATCCGGGATCCATCAGGACCGCGCCATGTTGCCGGTGGCCCCGGAGCGGCGGCGACCACGATGCCCTGCCGAGAGCCACTGGAACGCGCCAGTAAGGCCGCGAAAGCCGCGCGCGGGGGCAGGCTGAGGCGGTTGAGCTCGCCCGAAGCGGGGTCGAGAGTCCACACGCCGAGGCCGCTGGCCATGTAGAGCAAGGGTGGTGCGAAGAGGAGATCCCGCTGGTCTCGGGGAAGCTCTTGAGCGCGGTGAGTGCACCACTGTCCATCGCGGAAACAACACAACCCCCCCACGCTGATGCTCGCCCAAACCGTATCGCGATCGGCCCACAGCCCGCTCACGCGCGGCTCGTAGGGCGCTTCCAGACCCTGCCAGCGCTGGCTCGCGGCAAGTTCGGAGGGGAAAGCCAACACCCGCCAGCTCTCGTCCTGCCGCCAGCGCCAGACTTGTGGGGGACAGGTCCCTAGATAGAGACTCCCGTCCTGTGCCATGAACGCGCACTGTGGCTCGCTCTCGTCCAGCTCGAGTGGAGGGCCTTCCCTGAAGGCGCGCGCGTCGACGTCCCAAACGAGTAGCCTCCCGTCGGCACAGAGCGCCGCCAAATGTGCTGAGCTGCCGGCGAGGGCCACGACCGCATGCGCGGGAACGTCCACCGAGAGTTGTTCGCGCGAACTGGGGAGTGGAACGTCTAGTGGAACCTTCCACAGTCCTCGTTCGCTGGCCACCAAGAGAATATGGCTCATCTTGAACTCTCTGGGGACAAGAGGTGCGCAGACGGGTTGTCGCGAGAGATCGCAGTTTAGCAGGAAGAAGCTGCTTTGAACACCGAACGCGCTCCTGGAGTTGCGAACTCTCACTTCCCAGCTTCCGTGTCATTGCCTATGATCCTACCCACTCGATCCAGCCGCGCGACGATTGGAGCACTCTTGGGAAAGCACAAACTTCTCACCATTGGATGGCGGGAGTACGTTGCTCTGCCCGAATGGAATCTGTTCAAGATCCGAGCGAAGATCGATACCGGCGCGAGGTCTTGCGCTCTCGACGTACACCATCTTGAGTGCTTGGAGGGGGACCTCGTGCACTTCGAGATCGCGCTCTCGAGAAAAGACCGCACTCGGGTCCGTCGAGTCGAGGAGATGATCAGCCGTAGGAGCGTCGTGAAGTCCAGTCTGGGAGACACCCACGAGCGAATTTTCGTCAAGACTCCGCTGATTTTGGCCGGGGTCCGACAAATCGTCGAGGTGGGTCTCATTTCCCGGGAAGAGATGCGTTCGCGGATGCTCATTGGCAGGAATGCACTCCTGGACCGTTACTTGGTCGATCCCAGCGTGCGTTTTCTCTGGCCTCCAGAGTCGCGCCCCGACAGCTGAGAGAAGTTCCCCGAGTCGAAACGACGAAGATGAAGATTGCCATCCTGACTCGCAACGCGCGCGGTTACTCCGTACGAAGATTGCGGCATGCGGCCGTGGAGCGAGGACACAGGGTCCGCGCCTACGACACCTTGAAGTTTGCGCTCCACGTCGAATCCCGTGAGCCCGATCTCCTTTACAACCAGCGCGCGATCGAGAACTGTGACGTGGTGATTCCACGCATTGGCTCCTCGATCACTCCCTTCGGCACCGCAGTCGTGCGGCAGTTCGAGCAAATGGGGGTCAGCTGTCTCAACACCTCGACCGCCATCAGCGTTTCCCGCGACAAGTTGCGTAGTCTTCAGGTACTGAGCCGCCATGAGATCGGCATGCCGGAGTCGGCTTTCGTTCGCCGCAAGGAGGACGTACTGCCGGCCATTCGCGGCGTCGGAGGAGCGCCCGTGATCATCAAGCTGCTCGAGGGTTCTCAGGGAATCGGGGTGATCCTGGCCGACAAAGAGCAGATCGCGGCGGCGATCATCGAGACCCTGCAGAGCGCGATGCAGAGCGTGCTCATTCAGAAGTTCGTATCCGAGAGCAAGGGAAAGGACATCCGCGCGCTCGTGGTGGGAGGACGCGTGGTGGCCGCAATGCGTCGCCGGGCAGCCGGCCAGGAGTTTCGCAGCAACGTGCATCGCGGAGGACGCACCGAGCCGGTGGAACTGGACGAAGAGTATCAACGAACCGCGGTGAAAGCGGCCCAGATCATGGGCTTGCGCCTGGCCGGCGTGGACATCCTCGAGAGCGAAGAAGGTCCCCAGGTGATGGAGGTCAATTCCTCTCCTGGGCTCGAAGGAATTGAGAAGGCCACCGGGGTGGATGTCGCGGGAGCGATCATCGAACACCTCGAGGAGCTTCTGCTCTTCCCGGAAATCGACCTACGGCAACGCCTCACCCTGAAGAGCGGATATGGCGTCGCGGAATTCCAGGTGAATCGGAATTCGAGCCTGTGCAATACGACCATCGCAGAGTCGGGACTGAGAGATCGCGATGTGCTCGTCCTGAGCGTACAGAGGGCCGGTATCAGCTTTCCCGCGCCGCACGGCGGCCATGAGATTCGTCCCGGGGACACTCTGGTGTGCTACGGCAAGATCCTCACCCTGAAATCGCTCATCCCGGCAAGGAAGCCGCGGAGACGCAAAAAGAAACGGAATTCGAGTTCTGGTGGAGGGCGCGGATGAAGAAGAGCACGCCCGCATTCCGCCTGGGAGGGATCAGGGTGCCACGTGGCGAATCGCGTGACATTCGTCTCGAGCTGAGCCGAAGCTACACCGGCGATGCGATCAGCCTACCGGTGCACGTGCTGCGGGGCAGAACAAAAGGACCGACCGTCTTCGTGACCGCAGCGATCCACGGCGACGAGATCAACGGCACGGGAATTCTGCACGAGATTCTCTTTGATACTCCCCTGAAGCTCATTGCTGGGACCTTGATCCTGGTCCCGGTCGTCAACGTCTTCGGTTTCGAGACGCAGGATCGCTACATGCCCGATCGTCGCGATCTCAATCGTTTCTTCCCGGGTGATCCTACCGGAAGTCTGACAAGACGCATCGCGCACACCCTCTTCTCGCAGATCGTCGCGCAGAGCAATTTCGGGATCGATCTGCACACTGCGGCCACCGGACGCACCAACTTTCCCAACGTACGAGGCGATCTGCGCGACAAGGAGGTCCGTCGTCTGGCGCGCTCCTTCGGTTGCGAACTCATGGTGCACGGCCGTGGCCCCGAGGGCTCTTTGCGCCGGGAAGCGGTCAGGGCGGGTTGTCCGACGATTCTCTTGGAGGCCGGTGAACCCTGCAAGATCGAGCGTGGAGTGCAGGAAACCGGGGTGCGGGGGATTCTGAACGTCCTCTCCGAGCTGCAGATGATCGACAGGAAACCGGTCCGCCCCCCCTATCAGGTCAAGATCGAACGCTCTGTATGGCTGCGAGCGGAAGCAGCGGGAATCCTGCGCTTCCACGTGAGTCCGGGCGAACTGATCGAAGCGGGCCAGGCCATCGCAACCAACGTGAGCGTGTTCGGCGAGACGCAAAACACCCTGCTCACACCTGTCGACGGAATTGTTCTGGGGATGACAACCCTTCCCGCGGTGAAGCCGGGCGAACCGGTATGTCATTTGGCGATACCCTCGCGCTCGTTGAAGGGAGTGCGTCGGGCTCTGGAGCGTACCAGGGCCACCGAGTTCGAGACCGTCACACCGGGGCAACTCTCTTCGCGGTCGATTTTTGAGCCGCGCGAGGACTGACACGATGAGTTCTACACACATCCACCGCTGGACGCACCGGGCCGAGGATACCCAGAGCCCACCCGAGACCGATTCGCCCAGCATCGTGCTGAGGTATCGTGGACGACCCGGCGCCGACGGGAAGTGCGAGGACGCCGCACTCGTGCTCGAACTCGGGCCCCACTCCTACCTGCTGGCCGTGGCGGACGGAATGGGAAGCGGAGCCAGAGCAGACGATGCCTCGGCCGCGATCGTCGAGTGCCTGGCCAAGCGCGCCAGTTCGCTCGTGGACGAGAGCACGTCCCGTCTGGAGATCCTCAATGCCATCGAAGAGGCCAGCGAGCAAATCCGCGGTTGGGGCGTGGGTGCTGCCACGACCGTCGTCATCGCCCGGGTCGATGGCGAGGCCTATCGCACCTACCACGTGGGAGACTCGGAAGCTCTGGTCACTGGACAGCGCGGGAAGTTGAAGTGGCAGACCGTTTCGCACTCGCCAGTCGGCTATGCGCAGGCTTCCGGACTCCTCGACGCGCACGACGCCATGGTGCACGAGGAGCGCCATCTGGTGAACAGCATGCTCGGCATGGAGGGGATGCGCGTGGACGTGGGAGAGCGGCGCCACTTCGCCGCGCGCGATACCTTGGTGCTGGGAAGCGACGGCCTCTTCGACAACCTGGAAGTGTCGGAGATCGTGGAGCTCATCCGGCGCGGTCCTCTGAAGAGAGCGGCCGACTCGCTGCTCACCAGCAGTCTTCAACGTATGAACCGCCCCGAGGCGGAGGGTCCGGGCAAACCGGACGATATCGCATTCATTCTCTATCGCCCGAAGCTCACGCCCTCTGGGAGCCAGACAAAATGAGTAGAGCACGCATCCAGAGTTTCAACCTAAATCCCGGGCGTAAGATCGGGCGCAGCTACGAAGTCGAACAGCGGCTCGGGGGCGGTAGCGAGGGAGAAGTCTACCGCATCCGCGAACGCAGCACCGGAATCCTGCGTGCCGCCAAGTTGTTTTTCCCCCACCCCGATCCCAAGGGTACGATGCCCGCGCGTCGGGCACAGAAGTTGGAAGCGCTGCGCGACTGCCCGATCGTGATGCAATACTACCATACCGAGCACGTGAAGATCGGACAGCTTTGGACCACGGTGATGATCAGTGCGTACTCGCCGGGACAGCCGCTTCAGGAGTGGGTCGACCGTCACCGCGGCAAGCGCCTGCGTCCTTTCATCGCACTGATCATTCTGCACCGTCTGGCTCTGGGCTTGGAAGACGTCCACGACCGCGGTGAGTACCACGCCGACGTCCACACCGGAAACATCCTCATCAGCCAGGTCGGGGTGGATTTCCAATTGAAGCTCATCGATTTCTTCGATTGGGGCCGGCCGAGCCGCGCCAAGCAGGAGAACGACATTTTGCAGGCGGTACGCGTGCTCTACGACATGATTGGGGGGCCAAAGGGCTATCGGGAGAGCCCCAAGGACATCCGCGAGGTGTGCTGCGGGCTACGGCACGACCTCATCCTGAGCCGTTATCCGACCATGGCGGCTCTGCGCTATCACCTGGAGAGCTTCGAACCCACGATTCTGCCCTGAATGGGCCCGAGGGGACCGCGGCCAGAGCCCCAAGGACAGGACCGAAATCCTGCGGAAAAACCACTGCCACCGAGCAAGAAAAAGGGGGAAGGCGTTTGCCTTCCCCCTTCCTCATCGGAACACCATGGGTCCGAAGCGAAGCTCTACTGCGCTTCCGCGAGCCGGCCGTTCACGTAGTTCTGCGTGGCTGTCAGCACCGCGCGCGCATAGGTCGTATTGTGAACGCTCAACGAGCTGTCATCCAGCAGGAGCAGGTAGTTCCACACCGCTCCCCGAGCGTTTTCATCAGTGCCCACTCCACTGGGAACGACCTGTGAGTGACTCGAGTTCAGCCAGCCCAGGGTCTCCAGGTCGTTGGCGAGAGCTTCGAGATCGGCCGCGAATGCGTTTTGCGTGTTCCTGACCAGAGCGGTCATGTCCGCCAGCTCGCCATGACACAGGATGCAGCCCTGATTGTTGATATGTTCGCCACCGTGAAAATCGTAGCTCATCCACCAGGAGTGGCCGCCCGCCATTCCTTCTTCCGGAGGCGCAGCCATGTGACAGGTGATGCAGCCGTCGGGATTCCCGGTATTGTGCGCATGCAGGGCAGAATAGGTCTGTCCGTTGAAGGAGTAGGCCCCGTTGCCGGTCAGCATGTTGGCCTGCGGTCCGTGGTGCGGTCCCCAATAGGGGGAGCCGATCGGATCAGGCGAGTCGAGAGCCGGTTCGGGAGCGCGCGCCTGGTGGCACATCGCACAGAGGTTGCTGTTGCCCCGGTCGTAGGCGCCGGCGCCCCCCATCTCCAGGTCGGTCGGGCCCGAGCTACGGAGAGCGAAGTCACCGTTGGTGTGAGGAGCGTGACAGGCGAAGCAGCCGATGTTGGAGGACTCCTCCAGATCGACGGTGGCACCGTCGTTGGCCACCCGGTACTGGAAGCCCTCGGTGGTGTGGCAACCCGAACAGGGGGCGCCACGGCGCACGTCGGTATCTCCCGTCGCGTGCTGGCTGGTCTCATACTCGTTCTGGATGGCAACGATATAGTTCTGCATCTGGTAGTCGTCCGTATGACAGGCGGAAAGACAGGTGGCGGTTCCGGCGGGACCCGCGGGACCCTGTTCCCCCTGATCTCCCGTGCACCCGGCGAACGCGAGCAGTGTCATCGCCCCGATCAACAGCAAGACGGGGTTCAAGCGCTTCATGGCATCATCCTCTCAAGTTCGATTCCCGAAGAAACACGGTGGAGGTGCCTCCAGCGGACCCGTCGACCACCGCACATGGCTTGGCCAGCCGTGCCAAATTTGGGCGCCCACAAAAGAGGAGTCAAGGACTTCGTAAACCTGTATTCGTGTTGGGCTTTCAAATCTTCAAAGATCGCACGCGCACGGTGGGGAGCGATCGCCGGGGCGAGCCTCAGACGAGTCGCTTCCAGTAGACCTCTTTCGCGTCACCGGGACCGTAGAATTCCGGGTAGCTGGCAAGGTGCTGAAAGCCGCAGGCGAGATAGAAGCGACGGGTGGGCTCATACTGCGGCCTCCCCGAGGTCTCGATGTAGATTTGCCGGCCATTTTTGCGCTTAATTTTCGCCTCGAGCTCCCGCAGCAGCCAGCGCCCGATCCCCGAGGAGCGGTGCCCCTGGTCCACCGCGATCCAGTAGAGGTCGTAGCTTCCCTCGGTACAGGCGATCTCCCCGTAGCAGCAGTAGGCGCAAGTCAGGGGCTCTTCCGGCGAGGAGCCCGCGGATTCGACGAAGAGAAACTCATATCCGCTCGCCGCCCCCCGCCTGCGCCGTTCGCTCACCAGCTCTACCGCGACGGCGAGCTCCTGTGAGCTGAAAAAGCCGCTGGACCGCACGATCCTGGCTACCGTGTCCTCATCCTGCGGCCAGAGCCTGTCGCGAAGAAAGAGCCCGGTAGGGACGCCAGGCTCACGCTCTGCTTGCATCGTGTCCCTCTCCTCTAGCCTTGCTCGGCGAGTTCGACTCTTCCATCCCCTCCACGATCCCCTCGAAGAACGCGCGCGCGTTCGTGCCGAGATTGCGTGTCCGGTAGCCCCCCTCCTGCACCACGACGGTGCGCAGTCTGGCTGCACCGATCCGCCGTCCGTTCGCCCGAAAGTCTGCCGGGCTCAAGGACCAGGTCCCGGTGGGATCGCCCTTGGCCGTGTCCAAGCCAAGGGCTACCACCAGAAATTGCGGTGCAAATTCTTCGATCTTGCGCAGAGCCTTGCTCAGGACGGCGCCGTGGCGTTTTCCGTCAACTTTCTCGGGCAAGGGAAGATTCCAGTTGAAGCCTTCGCCCTGCTCCACCCCGTTCTCCTCGGCGAAACCGGAAAAGTAAGGATAGGCGAAGCTGGGATGACCGTGAACGGACACGGTCAGGACATCCGGACGATCATAGAAAATCGTCTGCTGACCGTTCCCGTGGTGATAATCGATGTCGAGGATTGCTACCCGCCCGTGGGCGCAAAGAAAATTCGCGGCAATCGCATTGTTGTTGAAGTAACAGAATCCGCCAAAGGCCGCGCGCTCCGCATGGTGACCCGGAGGGCGCACCAGGGCGTAGGCCAGCCGCTCGCCGTGCAGGACCGCTTCCGCCGCGGTCAGCGCGCAATCCACGGCCGAGAGCGCGGCGACCAATGCGTTCGAGTTGAGCGGAGTAAAGGTGTCCATGCAATAGTATCCGGCCCGCACGGAGAGCTCCTTGGGAGCTCGCGCCTGGTTGCGCAGGGGAAAGACGTAGGGATAGACCGACTTCCCTTCGGGCAAACCCCGGCAGACTCTCTTGAAGAACTCGAAATAACTACGGTCGTGCACAGCCAGGATGTGTGATTCCGCAAAGTGCCGCGGTTTCACCTCACGAAACAGACCGCTCTGATCGAGGTCCTTTCGGATCGCCCGGATGCGTACCGGAGCCTCGACATATCCACGATCTTTGACGTGGTGAATCTCGTGACGGGCGTTCGCCACCAATACGATCGGAGCGGAGGCTGTCTTGCCCTGCGGGTTCTCGCGTGCTTTCGGCGCACGATAGCGTTTGGGTCTCAACTGCACGGGGTCGTCGACGAAGGAGGCCACGACTTCGTCCACGTAGCTCGACCCGAAGGCGTGACGATAGCGGTTTTGAAGGATCGCCCGGACGATCTTTCGCGTCGCGGCGCGGCGCAGGGGTTTGCCTGTCCCGAGGTCGTCGAAGACGAGGTAGGGCATTCCCTTCTGGTCCTCGCGCGGAGCCAGCTCGTATTTGGTATTGACGATGGGTCGAGCCCCATACCGCTCGTAGAAACGCAGGCGCGCCACGTTCTGCGCGTACTCTTCCTCGCTCGCGCATTCCTCGCGCTCGTCGGGAAGACACTCGAAGAAGACTCCCAGCGCGTCGAGGGAGCGCGCTTCTTCTCGAACTCGCTCGTACAGGGCTCCACCAACGCCGGAACCTCGCTTCTGTGGATCGGTCGCGATGTAGTCGAGGTAGACGAAGCGTTCGGCCCGGTCGTGGAGCACCATCGCGAAGCCCCGCACCGCCCCACGCGCGTTGTCGGCAACGAAGAGATGGCTGCGGAATCGGAATTCGACGGGATCGTTCAGGCGCCGCGGCAAATCCGCGACTTCGCTTTCGCTGAGACCGGGAAAACGCTCTCGCAGGATCTCCTGCACACGCTGGATCTCCTGCCGATCGAAGGGCAGAGAATCGTCGAAGATGCGTCGAATGCGGAACATGACCTCATGCCCGGTTCAAGAGCAGCCCTTTCGGGTTCCTTCCCGCCCGTGCCGCGAGAAGAACTTGGGTGATGACCTCCGAGCGCGAGAGGCCAGCATGCTCGGCCGCGGCCATGAAGCCGGCATCAGCGGAGAGACACGGATTCGGATTCACTTCGAGGATCCACTCCTGGCCCCCGCTGTCCACACGAAAATCCACCCGAGCGTAGCCGCGCAATCCGAAGAGCCTCCAGCATGCGCGCGCCTCCTCGGCGAGGCGGTCCAGCAGATCCTGGTCGCCCGCTCCCTCGGCGAACTTACGTACGGTGTGCCGGTAGTCGAAGGAAGTCTCGTCCCACTTCGCGGCGTAGCCCACGAGCTTGCGCTTGCCCGCCGGATAGTCGACGAAGCACATCTCGGCGATGGGAAGGACGTCGGGTTGCCCGCTCTCCCCTTCTAGCATTGCGAGATTGAACTCACGCCCCTCGACCCAAGCCTCGGCGAAGGCCTCGCCGCCCAGACTCGAGCGGCGCTGAAGAATCTGCTCGTGGAGCTCCTGCGGTGAGGTGGCCAGGATGACCGAGGAATCGTCGAGTCCGAGTGAGGCATCCTCCCAGACGGACTTGACGATGTACTCCGCGGGCCAGACCACTGGTCCCTCGATCTTTCCGCCCTCGCTCATCCAAGCGGGAGTCGGTAATCCACTGGCCTTGAGCAGACGCTTGGTCCACACCTTGTCGCTGCACAGCACGATGGCGCCGCTGGGGGAACCGGTGTATCCGACGTCCAGCCGGTCCAGAAGCGCGGGCACCAAATGGATGAGACGGCCTTCGCCGTCGAGCGACTCCACCAGGTTGAAGATGAGGTCACAGCCCTCATCTTGCAGCTTCCCTTCGAAGTCCTGCAGAGGAAGGCCAGCCCCCAAACTGGACACGCGGTGACCGAGCGCGCTCAGGATCGCCGCGATCTCCTCGACCTGCACCATTCCGTCGCGTTCATCCGGACGGCCGGTGAGGGCCCTCTGGTCGTGGGCCAGCACGATTTTCACGACGCTACGCCCTCTTGCAGCGCGAAATTTCCCTCTGGGATCCGCTTCGCGCCGGAGGCCACGATCCCCGCGATCAGATCCCGGTAAGACATGCCCACTGCGGTACAGGTCATCGGCAGATCCGAATGAGAGGGGTGCATCCCGGGAAGCGGATTTACTTCCATTACATAAAGCTGCCCGTTCTCGTCTTCGCGAAAATCCACACGACCCGCGTCCCTACAGCCCAGGGTGCGCCAGGTGGCGAGCGCCAGCTCCGCACAGCGAGCGGCCGCTGCGCGGTCGGTCAGAAAGTAATGGACCAAGCTCTCGCATTCCTCCTTGTTTCGATAGGTATAGGCATTGGCATCGGCCATCTCGTCATAGCCCAGTTCCAGCGTCCCGATCACCACAGCCTCCTCCCCCGTGCCGAGGATGCTCGTGGTGAACTCCCTGCCTGCGAGGTAGGGTTCGACGAGCGCAGGTTGTCGATACTCCTTCAGGATGGACAGGCATCGCCGCTCCAACTCGAGGGGCTCGTCGATCTTCGAGTTTGCGTCGATTCCCTTGGCGGTTCCCTCGGCCACCGGCTTCACGAACACGGGGAAGGGGAAATCCACTCGCGCGAGGTCCCGCGCGGACTCCACGACGACGAAATCCGTGGTCGCGATGCCCGCGCTGCGCAGCACGTGCTTCGTCATCCCCTTGTGCAGAGTCAAAGCGCACACCAGGGGATCGGAGAAGGTGTAGGCGATTCCGTAGGCCTCCAGCAGCGCGGGCACCTGGGATTCCCGACCCACGCCCCAGAGTCCCTCACTGATGTTGAAGACCAGATCCCAACGGTCGCCGTCTGCGAGCCGCCGGGTAAGAGCTTGCACGTGTCCGATGCGATCCACCTCGTGACCGAGCGCCACGAGCTCCTGCTCGATGAAATCGATGGTCCCTTCGCGATCGAACTCCGCTGTTTCGCTCTCGCTATAACCCATCGCGAGATACTCCTCGCGCAGGTCGAAGGTCATGCCAATCTTCATGAGGCCTCCTGCTTCCGCCCGCGACCTCCGCGGTTCGGACTGGTCACGGGGTCGGGATAGCGGTAGATGTTCCCCTCGAAATTCCTGAGCAGAACGTCGTTTCCATCCCGGCCCACCACCGATTGCGAGAGCAATGGGATTTTCCCTCCCCCACCAGGGGCATCGACCACGTAGGTGGGGACAGCGTAGCCTGTGGTGTGCCCGCGCAGGCCATCGATGATCTCCAAGCCCTTCTCGATGGGAGTGCGCAGATGACTCGATCCGGAGATGGGATCGCACTGATAGATGTAGTACGGCCGGACTCGCGCGCGTAGCTCGGCGTGCTTCAGGGCTCTCATCGTCTCCACGTCGTCGTTCACCCCACGCGTGAGCACGGTCTGGCTCCCCACCGGAATCCCCGCGTCGGCCAGACGCTCGCAAGCCTGCACCACCTCCGGGGTGAACTCAACCGGGTGCATGGTGTGAACGCTCAGCCAGAAGGGGTGGTGGCGCTTGAGCATGGCGACCAGTTCCGGGGTAATTCGCTGCGGAAGAACCAGCGGGATCTTGGTGCCGATGCGCAGAAACTCCACGTGCTTGATGGCTCTCAGGCGGGAGAGAAGCCAATCCAGCCTCTCGTCGGTCATGGTGAGCGGGTCACCTCCTGAGATCAGAACGTCCCTGATCTCCGGGTGCTGGGCGATGTAGTTGATCGCGACCTCGTACTGCGCGTACGAAGCGTGGAATTCGGTAGAGTGCCCCACCATGCGCGCCCGCGTGCAATAGCGGCAGTAGGTCGCGCAGAAGTTGGTCACCAGGAACAGGACGCGATCGGGGTAGCGGTGGATCAGACCAGGGACCACCGCATCCGTTTCCTCGCCAAGAGGATCGTCCGCTTCTCCCGGGGTACGCAGAAGCTCGCCCCGCACCGGAATCATCGTCCTCCGGATGGGGTCCTTGGCGTTCTGTGCATCCATGAGAGAAGCGTAGTACGGGGTGATGCCCAGAGGCAGTCGTCCGCCGATGCGCTCGATGGTGGCGCGCTCACTGCGGCTGAGGGTGAAGATGCGCTCGAGCTGGGCGAGATTGCGGATCCTCGAGTGCAGCTGCCAACGCCAGCTGTTCCAATCCTCCAGACTGGCCTCAGGGAAGTACAGACGGCGGAACTCGTCGCTCCGCTCGCTGACAGAGTACAACGCCCCAGTCTCGGACACGAGAAGGTCCGAGGCGGCGGGATCGCAGTGTTGTGGTTGGGAGAGGTGATCGGGCGCCGGCTCAGCCTCAGCGGCTTGCCGGTTCCGGTGAGCCAAGGGGGATAAACCAGGCGCCGGAGGTTCCGAGTCGAGACTCGGACTGATCTTGTTCATTAACGTCCTTTACCCACCAGGTGGGCGGCTGGAGCATGAGCCCGTTATACAAAACGCCCCCCCATGGACACGACGGGAGAGCGAGGATCACGAGACTGGGTCCAACAGCACAATAAAGAGGTCTTTTTTGGGCGAACGTCAAGGCCCAGTGTGGCTTTTGGAACAACTTTTTTCGGAGCCCGAGACCGCGCCTCAGTCAAGGCTGTCCGACTTGGCCTCCGCAGCCTGAGCGCCAAGACGGCGGATCTGTACCACGACCGAGTCCAGCTCGGTGTCGGTGATTCCGGGAATCCCCTGCATGCGGCCCTTGCCGTAGCGGGCGATACGACGGATCCGCTCATCGCTGTTGTAGCGTTGGAAGACGGGATCCCGCAGGTCGATGTCCTCCTTGGCCATCTTGCTCGCGGTGGTGGATGAGCCATCGATCTCGTGGCAGCGAGCGCAGCGGTAGGCGTAGACTCCGGCCGGGCTTGGATCCTCCGGCTTCCGGGCGCACGCCGGCAAGAACAGCAGAAGAAGCAATGAAGTCAGCAGGGTTCCCGTGCGAAGCGCTCTCATGGACTCAGCCCGCCGTGATGCGCCTGAGTTGGAGGAGGTTCGTGGCACCCGGGATCTGCATGGTCCCTCCCAAAACGACCACGGCTTCGCCCTCCTGTACCAAGCCAGCCTCCAGCAGTAGACGATCACCTTCCTGCAGCAGTGAATCGGTATTGTGAGCGAAGGAGGATTCGTAGGGTGCGACTCCGTGCAACAGAGCCATCTGCCGGCAGACCCGCGGGTCGGGACAGAATGCAATGATCGGTACTTTCGGCCTGAGCTTACTCACGACTCGTGCGGTCCTGCCGCTCAGAGTGTAAGCCACGATCAGGCGAACCCCGGTTTCCTTCGCCAGATGCCGCGCCGACCAAGCCATCGCACGCACGGCCGGACTGAAGCGGGTCGGATGTTCAGGGTTCTTCTCGGTGTCGGCGTAAAATTCCGAGCGCTCAGCCTCGATCGCGATGCGGTTCATCATCTCGATGGCCTCGACCGGATACTCGCCCGTCGCGGTCTCCGCTGACAGCATCACGGCGTCACTACCATCGAAAATCGCGTTCGCGACGTCGCTGGCTTCGGCGCGGGTCGGGCGGAAGCTGTGAACCATGCTTTCCAGCATCTGGGTCGCTGTAATGACGGTGACGCCACGCAGATTGGCGGCACGGATGAGCTCCTTCTGCAATCGGGGAACGCTCTCGGGAGCAAGCTCCACCCCCAGGTCGCCTCGAGCCACCATGATCGCGTCGCTCACCTGGAGGATCGCCTCGATTTCCGCCACCGCCTGCGGCTTTTCGATCTTGGCGATGATGCCCGGGCCACCCCCCAAAGATTCGATCTCCTCACGCAACTGCCGGATGTCCTCCGCCTGTCGCACGAACGAGAGAGCCACGTAATCGACGCCAGCTTCCATGCCGCAGGCGAGGTCCCTGCGATCATGCTCGCCCATGGCAGGTACATTCAAGGCGCGACCGGGAACGTTAATTCCCTTGTGCGGTAGCAGTCGTCCGCCGTGCACGACGCGCACCGAGAGCTCGCTGGCCGACTGCTTTTTCTGAACCTTCAGTTCGATGAGTCCGTCATCCAACAGGATTGTGTCGCCCAGCTCGAGATCCTCCGCCAGGCCAGAGTAGGTGCAGGAGATCCGCGTCGCATCGCCCACGATCTTCTCCGTCGTGAGCACCAACTCGGCACCATTTTCGAGCTGGACACCCGAAGCTTCCGCCAGGTCGCCCACGCGCAGTTTGGGGCCTTGCAGATCCAGCATGATCGCCAGCTGGCGGTGCCGTTCCGCCCCCACCCTTCGCACCGTCTCGACCGCGCGCTTCAGGAACTCGTGGTCGCCATGGCTGGCATTGATGCGCGCGACGTCGAGACCGGCGTCGATGAGACGCCCCACCACGGCGGCCTCGATGCTGGATGGCCCCAGGGTGGCGACGATGCGCGTGGATCGAAGTGGTAATTGCATCCCATTCCTCTCGCTGAGCCGTGCCAAGGCGAGGAATTCGCAGAATAGCAAGCCACGGGGAAAAGGGCCAGTCAGCGCGGCTTCTCTTTCGCGGCTCCCTCGGGCTGGGTCCTCATCTTGAGAAAGGGTTTCGTGCGCACCGCCAGCGCCAGCAGCAAATCGCGTTTGGAAATGCTCCCCAGAAGGACGCTCCCGGTCTCGTCATCCACCACGGGCAGGCGCTCTCCGTCGTGCTCGGAGAAGACCCGCAATGCGTCGCTCAGCGAGGCGCCTGCGCGAATGAGAGGAAACTCGCGATGCAAAATGTCGCGGGCAATGACCACGTCGGCCAGACCGCGCAGGGTGAGATATTGTTTGATGTCGTGCAGAGGAATGACCCCCTGGAAGAGGCCGCCATCATCTACGACATACAGGTACTTGTTGTTGTTCGTGAGGAAGCTCTGCGCGATCTCTCGAAAGCGCGCGGTCTCGCGCACGGCCAAAGGATCGCCCCTCATGAGATCCTGAACCTGCAACTTCGAAAGCTGCTTGCCGTACAGTGCGGCCCCTTTGCGCTCCAGAGCCTCGCTGTAAATGGGTACCGGCTCCACGCTACGGGAGACGTAGTAGGAGATCACGCATGCGAGCATGAGGGGCAGCATGAGCTGATAGTCGAGAGTCAGTTCGAAGATCATGATGATGGCCATGATGGGCGCGTGGGTCGTGCCGGCCAGAAACGCGCCCATGCCGAGGAGGGCGAAGCCGCTGGGACTCAGTAGTGGATTGGGCCAGAACAAACTCAAGGTGTGCCCGAAGAGATAGCCCAAACACGCCCCGACGAAGAGAGTCGGCGTGAAGACACCACCCACGGCCCCGGACCCGAAAGTCGCTGCGGTGGCGGCCACCTTGAAGACGAGGATGAGAATCAGGGTGCGCCACATCCATTGCCCACCCAGGATGGCGCTCACCGTGCTGTAGCCGTTCCCGCAGACCTGCGGATAGAACACGGCAAGTCCGCCAACTACCGCTCCTCCCAGGCCCAGCTTCAAGAAGAGCGGAATTCGCATGCGAGTGAAGAGCCGTTCACTATTGCGCAGGGTGCGCAGGAACCAGGGCGCAGCGAAACCTGCCACGACTCCCAGGGCCATGGTGGGCAGAATCTCCCACACTGAATTCAGGACAAAGGGAGGGATTTCGTAGAGAGGAGCTGCGCCCATGAGCTTGCGGACGGTGAGCGTGGCCACGACCGAAGAAAAGACCAGCGGTCCGAAGCTCTCCATCGCCACCGAACCCAGGACGATCTCCGCGATGAAGAGAGCGCCCGCGATCGGCGCATTGTAGGCGGAGGCGATTCCGGCCGCCCCTCCGCAGGCGCTGATGAGCCGGCGCCTCGGTGTAGACCAGTGTCGAAATCGTCCCACCAAGGAGGCGATCATGGCCGAGAGCTGGACCATCGGACCCTCTCGGCCGATCGATCCCCCACCCGCGATCGAGAACAGAGCCGAAGCCGATTTCACGAGGCTCGAACGCACGGCCACCAGACCGTTGCCCACCACGATGGCTTCCATGTAGTCGGTGGAATGACGGCTGCGCGCGAGGCGGCTTCCCCAGTAGAGAATGGCGCCCGCCGCCAGCCCCCCCACGGTGGGAGTCAAGGCACGCTGCCACGGAGGGAGGTGGATGAAACTCTCGACCACCCCGCCGGATTGGCCGGTCAAGAAGAGGTGGACCGCGTAGCTCAAGCGCCGGAAGAGCACTGAAGCGACGGCGCCCAGAAGTCCCACCACGCCGGCCCAAAAGAGCGTTTCGTGCAGCTCGCTGGGGCGGATGGTCTCCGCCATCCACAGCCGAAGCCTGAGCAATCCCAGGAGACGGGGAGGGCTCCCTGCGTCCGTGGATTCGTTGCGGTCCTTCATCTCCGCCATCTTGGTCAACCACTGGGAGGGAACGAGACTCTCTGGCCTGATCCGGAGAGTGGCAAGAGCGGTTCGCCCGTGGCAATCATTTTTTGTCGATTGTGTCCAAGACGCGGGGAGCTCAGCCGAAACGGCCCGTAATGTAGTCCTCCGTGCGCTTGATCGAGGGCTTGGTGAACATCTTCGGAGTTTCGTCCATTTCGATAAGCCTGCCCTCGTAGAAGAAGGCCGTGGTATCGGACACGCGCGAGGCCTGCTGCATGTTGTGTGTGACGATGATGATGGTGTAGCGCTGCTGCAGTTCGAGGATCAACTCCTCGACTCGGGCGGTGGAACGCGGATCGAGAGCCGAACACGGCTCATCCATGAGTATGACCTCCGGATTCACCGCGATACAGCGCGCGATACACAGACGTTGTTGTTGCCCCCCCGAGAGACTGATGGCTGGCGAGTGCAAGCGGTCCTTGACCTCGTCCCACAAGGCGGACATCCGCAGCGCGGACTCCGTGCGCTCTCTGAGCAGGGATTGATCCCGCATGCCGTTCAACCTCAGACCCACCGTGACGTTGTCCGCGATGGACATGGTGGGAAAGGGATTCGATTTCTGGAAGACCATTCCCACCCGCCGGCGCACCATGACCGCTTCGACCTCGGGCGCGTAGATATTCTCCCCGAACAAGCGAATTTCACCGCTCACCCGCGCGTGGGGCACCAGTTCATGCATACGATTGAGGGCGCGCAAGAATGTGGACTTCCCGCATCCGCTGGGGCCGATGATCGCCGTGACGGAACGCTCGGGAATGTCCAGGGAGATGTCCTTCACCGCTTGATTGGAACCAAAATAGACCGAGAGATTGCGCACGTTTACCGCGGCGGGATGTGGCGCCTCTTTTGGACGCCGAATTCCGAGGCCTCTAGCCATGGTATTCAAGGGCAAGGGTTCCACTGCCAGTTTCTTTGCTGCGTTGTCCGTAGGTTCCATGGTGACTCAGAGGGGTTTTTGGCTGAGGCGATCACGCGTCAACACCCGAACGCCGATATTGATCATGAACACGAACAGGAGCAGGACTAAAGCGCCTGCCCAAGCCTGCCGATGCCAATCGTCGTAAGGCGAGATGGCATACGAGAAGATCTGTAGGGGCATGGCCGCGATGGGATCCGTCAGCTTGTGCGTCCAGAACTGATTTCCGAAGGCAGTGAACAGCAGAGGAGCGGTCTCTCCCGCGATGCGCGCCAGTGCCAAGAGCGCTCCGGTCACGATTCCCTTGAGCGCGGTTCGCGCCACGATTCGGACCGTGACACGCCAAGGTGCGATCCCCAGCGCGAGTGCTGCCTCCCGGTATCCATTCGGTACCAGCTGCAGCACTTCCTCGGTGGTTCGCATGATCAAGGGGATCATCATCAGACCCAACACGATCCCACCGGCCAAGGTGGAGAAACCCTTCATCGGCACCACCACGATGGCCCACACCACCATTCCCCACACGATGGAGGGTACTCCGTTGATGACGTCGGCCGCAAAACGAATCCACCAATTCGCGCGGGAAGTGCCGTATTCGGACAGATAGATCCCGCCCAGGATTCCTACCGGCGCTCCCAGGAGCGAGGCCAGAGTGATGAGGATTCCGGTGCCGACCATGGCGTTCGCCATGCCCCCGCCGGGCTCTCCGACCGGCTTGGGTAATTGGGTGAAAAAATCCCAATTGATGGCGCCCACTCCTTCTCTGAGGAGATGATAGAAGACCAGCATCAGGGGAGTGATCACCAGAAGCGCGCACAAAAATGCCATGCCCCGCATGAGGGCATTCATGAAATTGCGCCGCCGATGATGCACCTTATCCCACATCATTGTCTGTGCTTCACTCCCGGTCCGCCCAAAACCTTGAGTAGAATCTGCGCGAGGATGTTGGTCAGGACCGTCACGCCCAAGAGCACCAGTCCCAGCTCGAAGAGCGAGCCCAAGTAGAGCGAGGTCGTCGCCTCCGTAAATTCGTTCGCGATGACGCTGGCCAGAGTGTAGCCGGGGGCCAAGAGCGAGGCCGTAATCTCCGGGCGGTTTCCGATGACCATCGTCACCGCCATGGTCTCTCCCAGTGCGCGTCCCAGGCCCAGAATCACTGCGCCGAAGAGACCTTTCTTCGCGAAACTCAGCACCGCGATCCGCGTGACCTCCCAGTGGGTCGCGCCCAGGGCATAGGCCGCTTCACGTTGCAGACCGGGAACCGAGCGCAGGATCTCCCTCGAGACGGAAGTGATGATGGGGATGATCATGATGGCCACGATGATCCCTCCGGCCAACATGCTGATCCCGTAGATCGGCCCCTGAAAGAGCGGCAGAAAGCCGAGAGTGTCGCGTAGAAATGGAAACACGTGGACTCGTAGCCAGGGCACCATCACGAAGATGCCCCAGAGGCCCAGAATGACGCTGGGGATGGCGGCGAGCAGCTCGATCAGCATCGTCAGGGGCTGGCGCAGCCAGAGCGGCGCCATCTCGGTGAGAAAGACGGCGGTCGCGATGCTGAGCGGAACCGCGATGAGCAGGGCGATGGCGGAAGACACGAGGGTCCCGAAGATGAAGGGCAAGGCCCCGAAGTTCTCGGCTACCGGATCCCAAGTAGGTGAGACCAGAAAGCCCCATCCAAACTTGCGCAGCGCCAAACCCGCGCCGTTGGCCAGTTCATAGCCGATCAACCCGATCAACACGAACACGGAAAGTGCCATGAGCAGAGTGAGCCACATAAAGGCGCGGTCGCCAAAATGGCGACCGCCCTTCAAGGCTCTGGCCGGCAGAGGCGCGTGTGTGGTCGTGTCGCTCAAAACTGAATGGTTTCGATGCGCTTCAGTACTCGCTCCTGCAAGTTCTTCGGCAGGGGTGCGTAATCGAGCGACTTGGCCATGGTCTCACCCTCGGTCTCGGCCCACTTCAAGAACTCGACCAGCTTCTTGCCCTTGGTCGGGTCCTTCTGCTGCTGGTACACCAACAGCCAGGTGCAACCGGCGATCGGGTAGGCCGTTTCGCCGGAAGGATTGACCATCGAGAAGCGGAAATCTTCGGGAATCTCGGCGGTCGCAAAGGCCTGGGTGACCGACTCCAGGGTGGGCGTGATGTAGTTCCCCGCCGCGTTCTTCAGTTGGGCGAACGCGAGCTTGTTTTGCGTGGCGTAGGCCAACTCCACATAGCCGACGGCGCCGGGCAGCTGCTTGATCTGTCCGGAGACCCCCTCGTTCCCCTTTCCTCCCAGACCGGTCGGCCAGTTCACCGAGGTGTTCTTGCCCACTTTCTTTGCCCATTCCTCGCTCACCGAGGAGAGATAATCGGTGAAGATGTAGCTGGTGCCGCTGCCGTCACTGCGGTGCACCACGATGACGTCCATCTTCGGCAGTTTCAGCTCGGGATTCTGCTCCGCGATCCTGGGATCGTTCCACTTGGCGATCTTCCCCATGAAGAGATCCACCACGGTGGGGCCGTCGAGCTTGAGCGTCGGGTTGCCCGGGAGGTTGTAGCTCAGAACGACCGCTCCGCCGACGGTGGGGATGTGCAGCAGCTTGCCCGGGGCCTTGGCCAGGTTTTCGTCACTCATGGGACCGTCCGAGGCGCCGAAGTCGACGGTCTCGGCCAGGATTTGCTTCTGCCCGCCACCCGAACCGATGGACTGGTAGTTGAAGCGAACTGAAGGATCTACCTTCGCGTACTCGTGAAACCACTTGGCATAGAGCGGGTAGGGAAACGTCGCCCCCGCTCCGTTGATGAGCATTTGCGCGTTCGCGCCGTCGTTCATGCCTACCAGGCAGATGGCGCAGAGCGCCAAGAGCAAGGCCTTCTTCATCAGATTCTCTCCCTTGGGTTAGCGGCTAGGGGGCCAATGACTTCTTCGCGTGATCGGTCGAACATGCTTCATATAAGCAGGGAAGAGAGTGGCTGGTGTGAGGAAATTGTGAGGATTCGATGAAGGCGCAGCGCTGAGTCGAGGAGCGGCGGGGCACCGCCCCCCAGGACCCAAAGCGAACGGCGCGATTGGAGCGCTTTTGCGCCCCTTCGACGGCGAATCAGGATCGTGAAGGCAGCAGCGATCCCATCTCGACTTCGGGGTAGAGTTCGCCGAAAGACTTGATCTCCCTGCTGCCGATCCGCTTGTAGACGCGGCTGCGGCCCAGCTGCTCCAGATCGTCGACGCCGGCGGCCGCCACCAGATCCAGGAACTCGTTCACCACCGCGTGGTGGTAGTTCTTCACCCGAACCCACTTGTCTTGCACTACGAGCCCGCGTCGCAGATGCGGGTCGTTGGTGGCCACACCGCTGGGACAGCGGTTGGTATGGCACTTGAGAGCCTGGATACACCCGAGCGCCAGCATCATTCCCCGGGCCGCGTTGCAGACATCCGCCCCCAGACACATCGCGCGGAAGAGATCGAAGGCGGTGAGGATCTTGGTCGCCACGATGACCCTGATGTCCTTCTTCAAATCGTAGCCGCGCAGGAGATCGCACACACAAATCAGGCCTTCCTCTAGCGGCATCCCCACGTAGTTGGAGAAGTCGATGGGCGCAGCGCCGGTGCCGCCCTCCGCCCCATCCACGGTGATGAAGTCGGGTTTGATTCCGCTGGCGATCATTTCCTCGCAGATCTCACGAAACTCGGCGCGGCTTCCCACGCAGAGTTTGAAGCCCACTGGCTTCCCTTGCCCCGCCTCGCGCAGCCGTCCCACGAACTCGAGCAGCCCGCGAGCATCGCGAAACGCCGTGTGCCCCGGGGGACTGATGACGATGGTGTGCGGCTGTACACCGCGAATTTCGGCAATCTCGCGATTGTTCTTGGCGGCCGGGAGCACGCCGCCGTGTCCGGGTTTGGCCCCCTGGGAGAGCTTGATCTCGATCATTTTCACTTCGGGACGCGCCGCCTGCTCGCGAAAACGGTCCAGCGAGAAGCTGCCGTCCGGGTTGCGGCAGCCGAAATAGCCGGTGCCGATTTCGTACACCAAATCGCCGCCCTGCAGATGATAGGGAGAGATCCCTCCCTCCCCGGTATCGTGGAAGAACTGTCCTTCCCGAGCTGCCAGATTGAGCGCGGTGACGGCATTGGAGCTCAGGGCGCCGAAACTCATGGCGGAGATGTTGAACACGCTGGCGGAATAGGGCTTCTCGCAGTCTGGTCCGCCAATTTTGACCCGGGGCGCCTCGCTCATGCGCGCAGAGGGATAGATCGAGTGGTGCATCCACTCGTAACCCGAACGGTAGACATCGAGCTCGGTGCCGAAGGGGTGATTCTGCTGCACCCGCTTGGCCCGCTCGTAGACGTAGGCGCGGTGGTTGCGGTCGATGGGACGCCCGTCGGTCCCGTCCTCCACGAAGTACTGATGCAACTCGGGGCCGATTGACTCCAGCAGGTAGCGAAAATGTCCGAGGAAGGGGAAATTGCGCAGTATGGTGTGCTTTTCCTGGAAGACGTCGTACAGACCGATCAAGATGGCGGGGCCCAGGAGTATCAGACTGTAGAGGATCGGCGGCCACAGGAAGGCAAGCCCCGCCACAGACGCCAGTACGGCCAGGCTTCCGAGCAGGAACGGGATCTTCATGAGCTCAACTCCTCAGAACTTCGTCGAGACAAGCGTCGCTTCGAGTCGGGGCCGGGCATCGTGGGGACGAGGGTACGCGCCTATGGGAATCCCTAGGCTCGCGGATCAGGATAGGGGAACTTCTCGATGAAAACACCTCATGAGTCTACTCGAGTTCGCCTCGAGGGTTTGCTTCTCGACCTGGACGGGGTGTGCTGGGTCGCAGAAGCCGCGATCGAAGGCGCTGCCCTGGTGATCGAAGAGCTCAAGGCTTCAGGCCTTCCGCTGCGCTTCGTCACCAATACCACCAGGCGCTCGCGGCACGCGCTGGCAGAGAAGGCGCGGCGTCTCGACCTGCCGATCGAAGCGGAGCAGATCCTCACCGCTCCGCAAGCCGCGCTGGCCTGGCTGCGCGCGCGGGGGCTCCCCCGCTGCCGGTTGCTGGTGGATCCCTGCCTCTTGGAGGAGCTCTCCGAGCTGCCGCGCGACGATACCCACCCGGAGATCATTCTGCTGGGCGACCGTGAGGAGGAATGGAGCGAGGAACTGCTGCAGTCGCTCTTCGACCAGCTCATGGCGGGTGCGGAGCTGGTGGCGCTGCACAAGGGGCGCTACTGGCAGACCGCGGACCGCCTGCGTTTGGATCTCGGGGTATACGTGGCGGGACTCGAGTATGCCACCGGCAAGAGCGCGCACGTGATGGGCAAGCCCTCCTGCGAGTTCTTCGCGCAGGCTGCCGCGGCCCTGCAACTCACCGGAACCTCGCTCGAGCGCATCGCCATGGTGGGAGATGACGTGCTCAGCGACGTGGGTGGCGCGCAGGACTGTGGGCTGCGCGGGGTGCTGGTGCGCACCGGAAAGTACCGCGCGGACGCGGTGGCGCGCAGTGGAGTGAAGCCCGACTTCGTGCTCGATTCGATCGCCGATGTGCCCGGATTGCTCGGGCTCGGCTGAGCGAGGCTACTTTACCAGCACCGCAGCGCGAGTTTGGGTCCCGCCGGCCGTCGACAGCAACACCCGGTACACCCCGCTGGCGAGTCTCGCGCCGTTCTCATCCCTGCCGTCCCAGCGCAGTTCGTGTGGCCCCGCCGTGAGCTGGCCCTCGAAGAGGCGCTTCAGCATCCGCCCGCGCGCGTCGTAGATCTCCACCTCGACATGTCCCGCTTGCGCCAGTTCGAAGGAAACCGTGGTGCGCGGATTGAAGGGATTCGGGTGCAGCGGATGCAGCAGCGTGACCCGCTTTGCCGGCGCCGAGGTCGCAACGCAGCTGCCGCGCGGGATTCCCCGGCCCGTCTCATCGAAGGCGCGCACGGAGCTCAGCGCGTACGCTTCCTCCCCACTGCTCACGAAGAAGCCGGGGTCGATGTGCACGGTTCCCGTGCTGGCCGCCGCCCACGCGATGTGCAAGAGGCCTGGCTCCTTCAGTGACCAACTGAGCTTTCCGTGATCCGCGCTCACGAAGGCCACGTCCTGGTGGGTAGGATCGAAACTGAGTTCCAGCTCGGCCCCGGCCGCGCCCTCGATCACGATCGAATCGTAGTCGTCCAGAGGATCCGGGTACGCGCAGGCCTCGGTTCCGGTCGCGCCCGCAGTGAGGCCCGCGATCATGCGGTTGAAGAGCACTCCATCGCCGGCATCGGCTTCCCCGTTCTCGTTCAGATCGGCCCGGCAATGCGTCATGTCGTCGGCCTCAAGGCTGCCGCTGGCCAGCGCCAGGGCCGCATCGCGGTCGATCTCATCGACGACATCGTCGTCGTAGACGTCTCCCTTTTCGCAGCCGATGCGGATCCAGGCGGGGCCTTCCCTGGCAAGCAAGGTGCCGTCCCAACCCCAATCACCTGAATTTACCCATTGCGCCGCGAAGTCGGTCTCGGGAGAAAAAGCGGCCGGGGAGTCTCCCAGACGATAGTCCACCTCGAAAATGCGAGTGTCGTTGTGGATTCCCTGTCCCCCCCCGACAAGCACTTCGAGGTGGCCTGGTTCATCTTGCACGACGCTCAGCTGCATGCCATTCGCCTCGGCTTGCGGACTGAGACGGACGGATTCCACCGTCGCCAGACTGCTGTCCCAGTCCAGGTACGCGCGGACGGAGTCATACGGAGTGCAATACTGGACAAACTGGGGGACCTGTACACAGTACTCCGCGTCGAAATCGTTCAGTTTGTCGCGTGCGATCCCGAAGGTCTTGCGATCTGTGCTGCAGCTTTCGCCCCACAGGTGCAGAGAGAAGGGAACGGTCAACAACTCCCCTGGATCGGCGCCATGATCGGTCGCCATCAGGGCGTACTCTTGCCAGCCCATGAGGATGACACAGTAGAAATCGTCAGTTCGTTGGGCCCTTTGGCGATCGTAGGGCAGGTTCCAGGCCGCTGGAAGTAGCGGAGCATCGTCACAGCTCTGGGTCTGCACGTAGTCGCCGTCGTAAGGGAGCAGGACCAAATCGTCATAGAACCCGAGATCTGGCGACAAATCCGCGAAGAAAACGGTCATCAAAAGCACCGGCTTGTCGCTCTGCAGGCAGCCCTCCGTATTCAGGAGATCGAAATACCCCTCCTCGGCTCTTCCACCACTGCTCATCGAACCCCTGCGCATACTGAGATCTCGGTCGAAGAGCGCGTCAAGTTCCGGCCGGTGGGTATTCCCCACCATAGAACCCATCCAGATTCTCGACGCGAAAGCGCGCGCGATGCAGCCCGTTGGGTCCCGGCTGCGCCACCACGTAGAAGGCGATCGTAGGGAGCCCGTATTGTTGGATGATGCCAGTGGGTTCAGGAGGCTCAAAGAGCCCCTGGGGACTGGTGAAGATCCCGATCTCTCCCGGGCGCAGGGGCACGGCGGTATCTGCGCTTGCCGGGCTAACGAGTGCGAGGGGGACCAGAGATCCTAAAAAGAAAAATCCGAAGGCGAGAACCAAGAGGGAAACGCGGGTTCGCATTGGCACATACTCCTCGATCCAGGAGCCACGTCGATCCTACTCCCTGTAGCGCAGGAAACGCAAGTGTGGACCGGGAATTCACGGCCGCGCTTGGACTCGAAGACATCGCGCTTCAGAACATCGCGATGGTGGGGGATGACGTGCCCGGACTTCTGGGGTTGCGCTGAGAAACGCCGTCTTCTACTGGGGTCATCTCACCAGTGCAGCTGGCGGAAGCTACTGCACCAGCACGACCGCTGGAGCTTAGTGCCCCAGCACCTCGGCGGAGGCTACTTTACCAGCACCGCAGCGCGAGTTTGGGTCCCGCCGGCCGTCGACAGCAACACCCGGTACACCCCGCTGGCGAGTCTCGCGCCGTTCTCATCCCTGCCGTCCCAGCGCAGTTCGTGTGGCCCCGCCGTGAGCTGGCCCTCGAAGAGGCGCTTCAGCATCCGCCCGCGCGCGTCGTAGATCTCCACCTCGACATGTCCCGCTTGCGCCAGTTCGAAGGAAACCGTGGTGCGCGGATTGAAGGGATTCGGGTGCAGCGGATGCAGCAGCGTGACCCGCTTTGCCGGCGCCGAGGTCGCAACGCAGCTGCCGCGCGGGATTCCCCGGCCCGTCTCATCGAAGGCGCGCACGGAGCTCAGCGCGTACGCTTCCTCCCCACTGCTCACGAAGAAGCCGGGGTCGATGTGCACGGTTCCCGTGCTGGCCGCCGCCCACGCGATGTGCAAGAGGCCTGGCTCCTTCAGTGACCAACTGAGCTTTCCGTGATCCGCGCTCACGAAGGCCACGTCCTGGTGGGTAGGATCGAAACTGAGTTCCAGCTCGGCCCCGGCCGCGCCCTCGATCACGATCGAATCGTAGTCGTCCAGAGGATCCGGGTACGCGCAGGCCTCGGTTCCGGTCGCGCCCGCAGTGAGGCCCGCGAATCATGCGGTTGAAGAGCACTCCATCGCCGGCATCGGCTTCCCCGTTCTCGTTCAGATCGGCCCGGCAATGCGTCATGTCGTCGGCCTCAAGGCTGCCGCTGGCCAGCGCCAGGGCCGCATCGCGGTCGATCTCATCGACGACATCGTCGTCATAGACGTCTCCCTTTTCGCAGCCGATGCGAATCCAGGCAGGGCCTTCCCTGGGGAGCAAGCTGCCGTCCCAGAACACATCATTATCCGTTTCGAAATCAGTTCTGGGAGAAAAAACCGCCGGGGAGTTTCCCAGACGATAGTCCACCTCGAAGACCCAAGTATCGAAGTGCATTCCCTCCTCTCCGCTGATGAGCAGTTCGAGGTAGCCCGGGTCGTTTTGCACGACACTCAGCTGCATACCATTGGCCTCGGCTGGTAGGCTGAGACGGACGGATTCCACCGTGGCCAGATTGCTGTCCCAGTCGAGATAGGCGCGCAACGAATCGTAAGGGAGGCAGTACTGCAAATCCCCGCTTCGTGCGCAGTATTCCTCGTTGAAATCGTTCAGCCGATCGCGCGAGATGCCAAAGTTCTTGCGATCCGATCCACAGCTTTCGCCCCACGCGTGCGCAGAAAAGGGAACGGTCAACAGCCCTCCCGGATCGGCGCCATGATCGGTGGAGAGCAAGGAGAACTTAGCCACGCCAACGAGGGTGTAACAGTCGAAATCGTTCGTTCGTTGTGCCCGCCGACGATCGTAGGGCAGGTTCCAGGCGGCCGGAAGCAGCGGGGCGTCACCGCAGCTCTGGGTCTGCACGTAATCGCCGTCGTAGGCAAGCAGTATCAGGTCATCGTAGAATTGCAGATTGTTGGCCAAGAACACGGTCAACAGCAGCACCGGCTCGTCGCCCTCGAGGCAGCCCTCGGTGTCCACGAGATCGAAATATCCCTCCTCGGCCCGTCCACCGACCTCTTCGATTCCCGGCGCAGTCTGGATCTGTACTGGAATGGGCCCATCTAGAAAAAGGGGCGAGTAGGATTCGGTATACAAGTTTTCGACGCGAAAGCGAGCCCGGTGGAGCCCATTCGGTCCCGGGCGTACTACCACGTAGAATGCAAGCGTATACAAGCCACGGAATATCCCGGTGGGTTCAGGAGGCTCAAAGAGCCCCTGGGGACTGGTGAAGATCCCGATCTCTCCCGGGCGCAGGGGCACGGCGGTATCTGCGCTTGCCGGGCTAACGAGTGCGAGGGGGACCAGAGATCCTAAAAAGAAAAATCCGAAGGCGAGAACCAAGAGGGAAACGCGGGTTCGCATTGGCATATACTCCTCGATCCAGGAGCCACGAGGAGCTTAGCACTTCGCGAACCCGCTTGGCAAACCCTGCCTCAATGGATCTTCACGATCTTGGCCGCTTCCGAACCCACGCTACCGCTCGCGCGCAGGAGATACATCCCGGAAGCGACGGACTCTCCGCGGTCATCGCGTCCGTCCCAGGTGACGAAGTCCCGGCCCGCCGGCACCGTGACCGTACGCACCGCGCGTCCTGCAAGATCGAAGAGCTGGAGCTGAACACTGCGATCCATCGCACGGCTGAGACGCAGTTGCGTGCTCTCCCCCATCACGTTGGGCTGCGCCCAGACGCGCAGGGCGGGATCTCCGGTCCAATGACCGACTCCGGTCGCAGACGCGTAGTCGTACGACGAAGTATTGAGTTGAATGGTAGCGAGCGTAGCGGAGGCCTGCTGTGCGATCTCCTCCGTCTTACCCGGGGGGTTGTCCACGTCGAAGAAGACGTCGAAACTGACCACGCCCGGCTCCACCGGTGGCAACGCAATGTGGGAAAAGCTCAATCCCGATCCCTCCGGTACGTCGAAAACGAGCCAATGGTCGGTCCGATAGGGCACCATTCCGCTACCGTCCATCGAGTACGAGCGGAACATCACGCTAAAGCCCATGCCCATGATTTGATCTGGTGGAAGCATGAGCGACGGATCTCGAGCAATGGTCGGCATGAGGTCTCCTGCCGCTTGTACTTCGACCCGCAACACGATGCTACGGTAATGCGTCGCAGCCTGCTTGGGGGAATAGGTGTCGACGACCACGATGCCTACCTGCTCGCCCGGCATGCCAATGCCACCGCCGGAATCGCTGGCCATCAACTCTGTAGCCGGCGGATCCCCGGCGTTGGTGACGCTTTGCAGCGACAGAGCTACAATCTCCGTCTGAACCGTCGCACCCGTGGCATTCATGCTACTCATGGTGATGTGCAGAGCCCCCGTCGGATACGGCGGGCCAACGATCGTCCCGTCCGTGACGTCCGCGCCAGCAGCGCTGGCTGGCAGCTCCCAGGCGCGAAAGTCCGCAATGTGGTAGTCGCCGAAGTCGGGTACCACGAGGCTGAGGCGAATGAACTCGACGTGCGTCAGGTCCGCGGTGGAATAGTCGGAAAACGGAAAGAAATAGACACCTGATCCCGTGATCGATTGCGTGGTGCTTTCCTCGATCCCGGTGTCGTCGCGCACAAGCACTTCGAGCTGGCCGGCCGCCACCGCGATCGGCATGTCCACCCGGAAGGAATTGAGCACCCCTCCGTAGCTCAGATCCACCAGGGTCGGGTCATAATCGAATTCGAGACGTCCTCCACCGTTCCCCCACACCGTGGTCACCTGATTGTCGACATTCACGAGAGCGAGATCTGCTCCACTGAGACTCCCGTTGATGTACATGCGTTCCACGCGAGCCAGCGAAATACAGTGTCCCGGAAGCAGACCCGTCTGGATCGAGCTGTCGAAGGTGTTCCCGCCCAGGGAAAACGCACCTTGCTCGAAGTCGTCGATCACCTGAGCCGATGCGAAGCTTGCAAGCACGCACGGCAGCAGGGCAGACATTGTTAACGTCCGCAAGATATTCTGAGCAATCCTCATGATGAGTCCCCTTCGAATGGGCTTCGTTGCGTACGTAGCCCGTGATCTGCAGAGGGCATCGAGAGGTCACTACTGGGGGAACTCTGAGCGCTATCTAAGGGGGTCGATCGGTGAAGCACAAAGCATAGACACGCCTGTGCCCGAAAACATGGGACCTCTCCATCCCCGAAGCGCCAGAAACGGCCCGCCGCAACGAGGGCGCGATGGCGGCGGAGGGGGACCCGAGGTTTTGGCGTGGATCCATCCTGGCACAAATTCGATTGCCGTTGCCAGGAGAAAATCAAAGGAGGTTCGCCTGGCGAACCTCCCTGGGTGAATTCGAAGCAAGGAAGTCGGACTTTAGAGCCTAGCTAGTGAAGATCAAGACCTTCGCTCAGCTACAACCGCTCGTCGATCCGCAGTTGATGCAGCGATAGCAGCTGCCATTGCGCACCATTACCGAGCCACACTCCGCGCAGGGCGGCGCATCGCTCTGCAATTCGAAGACGACCTTCTCGTTGGCCAGCACCGTGGCAGCGCGGATCCTCTTCTTCTCGCTCCCGTTGCCTTTCCCATGCCCGTTTCCACCCTCGCCCGCGCTCCTCGCCTCACTGGTACCACCCAGTTCAATCGAACCACCCAGCTCGCCAGCTGTGCTCAGCTCGCCCGTACCGCCTAGCTCGCTCGCACTGCTCAACTCGTTCGGGCTCAGCTCGGACACGGGTTCGCTCGGATCGATCCCGGGAAGCTGTACGATGGGGGTCTGAACCTTTCCCCCCTCGAACTTGAGCGCCAGCCAGCGGAAAATGTAATCCATCAGACTCTTGGCGTGCGGAACTTCCGGATTGTTGGTGAATCCGCTGGGCTCGAAGCGACTGTGGCTAAACTTGTTCACCATGACGTGCAAGGGCACTCCGTACTGCAGCATGATGCTCACCGCGGTGGCGAAGGCATCCATGAGACCGGAGATGACCGAGCCCTCTTTGGCCATGCGCACGAAAAGCTCGCCCGGTCGGCCATCTTCGAAGAGACCGACGGTGATGTAACCCTCGTGACCACCGATGGAGAACTTGTGGGTCAGAGCTGGACGTTCGTCGGGCAGGTGGCGGCGCAGCGGCGCGTACTCGGGCTTCGCCTCCTGCTTCGTCACCACCGTCGCCTTCTTCTGCCCCGTGTTGAGAGGCTGCAGTCGTTTGGAGCCGTCGCGGTACACCGCAATAGCCTTGAGTCCCAGGCGCCAGGCCTCGAGGTAGCAATTGGTGATGTCGTCCACGGTGCAATTCTCGGGCAGGTTCACGGTCTTGGAGATGGCGCCCGAGAGGAAGGGTTGCACCGCGCCCATCATGCGCACGTGTCCCATGTGGTGAATGGAACGCTGCCCGTTCACCGCCTTGAACGCGCAGTCGAAAACCGCAAGGTGCTCGTCCTTCAGTCCGGGAGCACGCTCGATCGTCTCGTGCTCGTCGATGTGGGCCACGATCGCTTTGCTCTCGCTGCGGGAGTAGCCCAGGCGCGCCAGAGCCTCTGGGACGGTGCGGTTGACGATCTTGAGCATGCCGCCGCCCACCAGCTTCTTGTATTTCACGAGCGCGATGTCGGGCTCGACCCCGGTGGTGTCGCAGTCCATCATGAACGCGATGGTTCCCGTGGGAGCTAAAACCGTGACCTGAGCGTTCCGATAGCCCTGGCACTCACCCAACTCGTGGGCCTCACGCCACGAACTGCGTGCCGCGCGCATCATCTCTTCGGGCACCCCGCTCTCGTCGATTTTTTCCACTGCGGCGCGGTGCTTTTGGACCACCTCGAGCATGGGCTCGCGGTTGTCCGCATAGCCCGGGAAAGGCCCCGAACTGCCGGCGATCGCCGCGCTCTGCCGGTAGGCGCGACCGGTGAGGAGAGCCGTGATCGAAGCGGCGTAGTTGCGGCCCTCGTCGCTGTCGTAGGGAACCCCCCGGCTCATGAGCAGTGCTCCCAGGTTCGCGTATCCCAGACCGAGAGTGCGGTACTTATGGCTCCGCTCCGCGATGAGCGGTTTGGGATAGCTGGCGTTGTCGACGATGATCTCCTGGGCCAGAATCGTGAGATCGACCGCGTGCTGGAAGGCTTCGACGTTGAACTCACCGCGCTCGTCGCGGTATTTTAGAAGATTCAGCGAGGCGAGATTGCAGGCGGTGTCGTTGAGGAACATGTATTCGCTGCAGGGATTGCTGGCGTGAATGCGATCGCTGTTCTTGCAGGTGTGCCAGTCGTTGATCGTCGTGTCGTATTGCATCCCCGGATCGCCGCAGACGTGCGCGCTCTCGGAAATCATGCGCATGAGATCGCGCGCGCGATAGGTGTCCATGACCCGTCCGTCCCGCACGGCGTGCGTAGTCCACTCGCCGTCCTCGACCACGGCTTTCATGAATTCGTCGCTGACCCTGACCGAGTTGTTGCCGTTCTGGAAGTAGACCGAGTTGTAGGCGGTTCCAGAGAATGAGCCGTCGTAGCCCGCGTCGATCAGCGCCCAGGCCTTTCGCTCCTCTTCCACCTTGCAATTGATGAAATCGACGATGTCGGGATGGTCGGCGTTCAGGATGACCATTTTCGCACTCCGCCTCGTCTTGCCCCCACTCTTGATGACGCCGGCGAAGGCATCGTAGCCCTTCATGAAGCTCACCGGCCCGGAAGCTACTCCCCCGGTTGAGAGAGCCTCACGAGAGGAGCGCAGAGGAGAGAGGTTGCTGCCGGTTCCCGAGCCCCACTTGAAGAGCATACCCTCGGTCTTAGCCAACTCCATGATCGAGTCCATGCTGTCATCGACCGAGTTGATGAAACAGGCAGAACACTGTGGCTTGGTCTCCACTCCCATGTTGAACCAAACGGGGCTATTGAAGCTCATCATCTGGTAGACGAGCATGTGCGTGAGGTCATCGCGGAAGGCATCGCGATCGTCGTCGCTCGCGAAGTACCCTCCCTCGCTACCCCAGCGCACGAGGGTGTCCACCACGCGCATGATGATCTGTCGCACGCTGCTCTCGCGGCCGGGCTCACCTACCGTGCCCCGGAAGTACTTGGAGACCACGACGTTGGTGGCCAGCTGCGTCCACGCCGCAGGTACTTCCACGTCCTTCTGTTCGAAAAGGACCTCGCCCTTGTCGTCGGTGATCGTTGCAGTTCGCAGTTCCCAATCCAGTGTGTCGAAGGGATGCACTCCCGGCTGCGTGAAGCGGCGCTCCACCCGGATCCCCTTGCGTGCCACTCGTCCCTGCTTGCTCCGTCCAACCGCCAGTTTGGTTTCCTGCGACGCCATAACCTCATCCTCTCCTCATCCATGAGTTGACTTATTCTTTTTTTGCGACGGAATCCCTAGGGGATGCCGGCGGTGTTCCGGACTGGGGCAAGGGCCTAAGACCCTGGAAATTCTCAAGTTGCGTTGATGGGCGCCAACACAAGATCTAGTGCCCTGAGGCGCAACGTACCACAAGACCTTGGGTCGTCAACGGCAAAAATGGGATCGAGGAAATTGGGCGATTTCAGGCCTGTTTTGGCATCTGGACGAGCTCGGTGAGGACTTCCAAGACCACCCCGCGAACATCTTCACGCGTTAAGTTGAAGATTTTCATGCGTTCTTCACGGGTGCCCTCGGCCCCGGCCGGGTCAAGCACCGGATGATGGTCCAGGCGCAGGTCCGGATGACGCCGGTGCAACTGGCCAAAGGCCTGGTCGCTGAGGGTGACGATGCGGTCGAAGGAGTTGAGGTCCAGCTGCGCCACCGTCTTGCTGTGTTGGCCGGAGATGTCGATGCCCACTTCGGCCATGGAGGCCACCGTGTCGGAAAAGAGTCCGGCTGCCATCAGGCCCGCACTCTCCACTTCCAGTCCGGGAAAGGCCAGCGCGCGCGCGAAGCCCTCGGCCATCTGGCTTCGACAAGCATTCGCGTAGCAGACAAAGAGGAGGCGTTTGCGAGGAGGTAGCATGGATCCTTGAAACTCCGCGAGTCTGCAGCTCAGATTTCGGAAGCGAGTTCGACCAAGCCCAAGCTCAGAACTCGGGACCGAGCTGCACGAAGATAGTGCCAACGCGCCGTTCAGCCACCGCCCAGCACACGCGAAACGGTCCCAGCGGAGTCTTCCACGAGAGATTGGTCCCCACTCCCGCGAGAGGCGCGGCATGACGGAGGGTCTCCTCGTCCCGCCAGCCGATGGCCGCGGTGACGCCGAAACGCAAGGTCGCCGCCAGCTGCCAACCCAATCCCCCGCGCAGCCAGAGAAGCCGCGATGCGAGGATTTCTTCGCGCCGCAGACCGATCCAGCCAAGAGGTCCGCCGGCGCGTCCCCGCAGGGCGACGGGAAGCCGGGGCGATCCCTGCACGAAACCCAGTGCAGCCGAGAGGCACAGCCTTCCCGGTCCCTTGGCTTGTGCGACCGCGCCGCCTTCCAGACGCCAAAATCCCAGGTCTCCCCAACCGGGTACCCCCCGCAGGTAGCGTATGCGGAACCCGAGTTCGTGGGAGTGAACCAGGCCCAAGTTGGCACCACTTTGCAGCTCGGCCGTGATTCCGCTCAGAGTTTGCGGTCCTGCGGCCTCGTTGAGGCTGAGCCGACTTTCTCGATAGCTCGAGAGCCGGCTCGTCTGGAATCCTACATGCAATCCGAGACCAGGATGACGCACCCGGAATCCCAATTGCAGGCCTATCCCCTGCTCTTGGATCACGAGTCGATCTACACGCGAGCCGCGTTCATAGAGCCAGGGCCGGTCTCGCGACCAATCCAAGTGCGTCGTGAGCGAGAAATGGCCTCCGGGCGGAATGCCTTGCTGCAGACGGAACTCCAAAGCCGCCTTTCGTTCACTGTAGCGAGAGCTGAGAGCGGCCTCGCCGCCTCCCAGCGGCAGACGCGCCTGATGGAGCCGGGCCAAGAGGGCGGCGTCATCGTCGGTGATCACGTGGCCCGCGAGTTCCAGTCGGGCTTGGTGGCGAAGTTCCAGGTGGGGCCGCAGCCGCACCGGGGTGGGCGGGCCGTTCCTGGCGCTGGAAGGCGCGCTGCCGCGCGGTGCGCTGGCGGAAGCGTCGTCCCCGAGGTGCTCGACTTCGATCCAGGCGCTCTCAACGGCTGGCATGCGCTCGAGGGCATTGAAACGCCGGTAGACTTCCCGCAGGGGGAATTCCTCGCCCAGCTCGAAGCCCAGACGGCGGTGCAGCTCGGCCGCGCTCATGCCATCGCCGTCTTCGAGCTCCAGTTTTCCGACCTCAACCTCCGGTTTCGTTTCGGCAGTGCTTGGGTGCGGCCTGACTCGCGGAGTGGTACCGGGAGATTGGGGGGCGGCAGCTTGCCTCGGCTCAGTCTGCAGACTGCGCAGACTGTCCCTGCGCTTCGAGGCGAACTCGTAGCCGATGCGGACGATTTCCTCGATCCCGGCAAAGTTCAGACTCCTGTATTTCTGCAGCGGGATGTGCAGAACGAGCTCCCCCGAATTCGGCTCCACCAGGTTGCTGGGGTACTCCTGCAGCTCCATCGTGCGAATCCACATTTGGTAAAGATCTTCCGGGCTCTGCCGGCCGGGCAACTGTGTGTTGCTGACGTCGACCACGAGAGAGCGGCGAAATCCCAGGGCGCGCGCGATCTCCAGAGGGTTGTTGAGCCTGAATCCCCCGTCGACGAGTTCGTGTCCCCTGATGTCGACCGGTGGTAAGAGCAACGGAATCGTGCCGCTGGCCTGCACGGCGCGCGCCAGTGAGCCACTGCGCAGGACCACGATCTGCGCGGTATTCAGGTCCACCGCCACCGCGCGGAAGGGGGTGGGAAGCCGGTCGAAATCACTCTTGGCATCCAGGAGAGCGCCCGCGCTGAGCGAGCCGATGAGTTGGGTGATCTTGCGCCCCCCCGAGAGGTTCCGTGGGGGAAGCGGTGGAAGGCGATCCAGTAGGAGACTGAGCTGCGCTTCGGGCAACTCGCGCCACCCTCCCTGAAGTTGCGCAGGAGCGAGCCGGGCGTCACTGAACAGCGAAAACCAGTCCTGCGAACGCACCATTTCCCGGAGTTGGTCGGCCGTGTACCCACAGGCGTAGAGCGCACCCAGTACCGCTCCCATGCTGCAGCCCACGATGAGTCCTGGACGCAGGCCCTCCTCCTCCAGCACCTGTAGAACGCCAATCTCGGCGAAGCCGCGGGCTCCTCCCCCGCCCAAGACGAGCGCAAAGGAGCTCGTGTCCGCCCGCGTCCAGTCGTGCATGGCCTCGAGTTCCACTCGGGCGGAAGCTGGCTCCGGAGCGCACAAGAGCTGGGGCGGTTTGGGCTCGGAGTGCGCGCTGGATGGGGACGATGCGCTCCGCGCGGCTAGCAAAGAAGTCGGCAACGGCGCGCCCGGTGAGGCGAGCGAAGCCGACTGCATCGGCGCGCTCTGTGCGGCAGACGCTGAAAGGGAAATTGCCGCGGCGTGCGCGAAAGTGGAAATTACCGCGCTGAGCGTGAAAAGGAAAATTGCCCCGGCGAGCACGAAGGACAGTAAGTTCCAAGCGCGCGAGCGATTTTCCGCTCTATCGCCACTGCTCGAATCGCGAACTCGCTTGGGCATTCTCTGCCTTAGGCCGGTCCTTGCCGTAGCAGGCGCTCGAGCCGGCGGCGGATTTGCTCGGCGTCACTCGCCTCGGGCCGCATGGTGAGATAGTCCTCCAAGTCGGCGATGGCGGCCATGCGGAGACCGCTCAGGCCGTAGAGGATTCCCCGATCCCGTCTCTCCTCGGCCGACTCGGGATGCAACAAGACGATGCGCTCCACCACCGAGAGTGTGCGCGAAACGTCGCGACGGCGCGCGTAGAGCAGCTTCAAGTTGGAGAGCAGACGCACGAGAATGCGCCGCGAACTCATGCGCCGCAGATGTTGCTCCTCCAAGATCACTTCTTTGGAGCGCGCCCGCTGGCTGAGCCTTCCCTGCAGCTCTCCACGCAGAAGCACGCGCCCCTTGTGGAAAGGATCGAAATACAGACTTCCGCCGTCCGGATGGTCGTGCGCCAGCAGAAAATGACCGGGAAAGTCGACACCCTCGAGAACCACGCCCGTCGCGCGCCGCAGAACTTCCATGGTCAGAATCCCCAAGCTGATGGGAATACCCTTCCGGCGCGACAGCACCTTGTTCAGCATGGAATTGTCCGGGTCATCGTAGTGAGAGGCGTTGCCCGAAAAGCCCAACTCGACGAAGAGGAGTTGCTTGAGCGCGTAGGCGATGTTGTGAAAACCCGAGCCAGCGTCGACGTGACACGCGAGTTTGTCCGCGATGCGCTCGACTTGATCGACGCATTCCTCGACGGAGAATTCCGGATACTCCTCTTGCGCGATGAGAAGCGAAACTACGAGGAGATCGATTTCCGCATCGTCACTCTTCACCAGGGCGGTGAAGCGCTCCCGCGCGTGACTCTTGTACATGATGACCTCACGGCTCGGGGTCCTCAATCAATCATATACTGCCCACGGCCCCCTGACGACCCCGAGTTGGACCAAAAGGCGGAAGGGGTGCTTGCCGCCTCCGCAAACCCCCTCTAGGATTGCGACTATGGGAATTCGCTACGTAGATGGGAAGCGCTTTCGGCGCGCGGTGATCGCGGGTGCCGAATGGGTGCGTCACATGCGCGAGCACCTCAACAAGATCAACGTCTTCCCGGTTCCCGACGGTGACACGGGCACCAACATGGCTCTGAGCCTGTCTGCTTCGGCAGATGCGGCCCAGAAGAGCGACGACGACGATCTCGCCCAGGCGTCCCAGGACATCGCCGAGGCCAGCATTCTGGGTGCGAAAGGGAATAGCGGCCTGATCATGGCCCACTGGTTCCTGGGCTTTTCCAAAGCACTCGGGAAGAAGGCACGTATCGGCGCCGAAGAACTGGCGCACGCACTGGGGCGCGCCACTCTCCAGGTCTACGAAGCCATCGAGAAGCCGCAGGAGGGGACCATCCTCACCGTGATGCGCGAGGGGAGCGACGCAGCAGCGCGCGCGGCGGAAAGCGGACGCGATGTGGGTGGAATCATGGACGAATTTCTCGACGCCGCCCGGGCCGCCTTGAAACGAACGCCCGAAATGCTCGCCATCCTGAAGGAATCGAAAGTGGTGGACGCGGGCGGACAGGGTTTCGTGCATTTCTTCGAAGGGGTCAAACGTACCCTGGAAGGCTCGCCGCCACCGGTCGCGCGCGAGGAGGATCTACACGCCGACACCGCGCACCTCGCGATCGGCGAGGGGGAATTGGACGGGCGGTACTGCACCGAGGTCGTGGTGCGAGGTCGAAACTTCGATCCCAATTTGCTCAAAGCGCGCTTTCACCATCTCGGATCCTCCATGCTCTTGGCGACAACCGGCGAAGTCTTCAAACTGCACATTCACACCGATCATCCCGACGAGGTCTTCCGTTTGGCGCAGCGTTGGGGCAGCATCGAGGAGCGCAAGGTCGATGACATGCTGCGGCAGAACGAAGAGCGGCAAACCCACAAGCAGGAGCCGCTGGTTCCGCTCGTCCAGCAGCCTGCGACCGTGGCCATCCTCTGTGATTCCACTTGCGACCTGGATGCGACAACACGGCGCGAGTACGGAATCGAGATGGCGCCGCTCTCGATTCTCTTCGGCGACGAGGTATACCGCGATCAAGTCGACCTGAGCACGACCGAATTCTACGAACAGCTGCAGACGAATCCCCACCATCCCACCACCAGCCAACCGCCGCCACGCGAGTTCGTGGAAGCGCTGGAGCGCGTCCGCGACGATCGCGAGGTCATCATCATCACCCTGGCCAAGAAGCTGTCGGGCACCTACCGCTCCGCTCTCAGCGCGGCCAAGCTGGTGGATCACCCGCGCGTGGAGGTCTTCGACTCCAACTCCGCCAGCGTGACCTTGGGAATGCAGGTCGTTTGTGCTGCGCGCCTCGCGCAAAAGGGTGCGAGCGTCGACGAGATTCTGGGCTGGCTGAAGCGATGGCGCGATCGTGGCGGCATTCTCTTCACCGTGGCCACTCTCGACTATCTGAAGCGGGGCGGCCGCATCGGCACCGCAGCCCATCTGATCGGCAGCCTCTTGCGGATGCGACCCGTGCTCACTTTCCGCGAGGGAGAGGTACGGCCTCTCAGCAAAGTGCGCGGCGATGACGAAGCATTCGAGAAAGTGTTGCGCGCGTTCAACGAGGCGGTACCGGCCGGCAAGCGGGTGCGGCTGGGCATCTTGGATTCGACGGGCAGTACCCGTCTAGAGCAGGCGGAGGCGCGGGTGCGTGGGCGCAACGAAATCGTCGAGATCTTTCGCGGACACATCACCGGTGTCGTAGGCACCCACGTGGGTCCCGGGGCCTGGGGACTGTTCTATCAGATCGTGGAGGACGACGATCCGCTGGTATGAGGGAGTGTCTTGAATTGGAAATGGATTCAGGGTACGGCCCGAACTACCCTCGATGAGCGCCTTACCTGATTTGCGCCATCTCCAAGGCGTGATCCCCAGTGTACTGATGGTGCCATCGCGCGAGAGATTCGAGCATCATTCGAGGAGTCGTTATAATGAAACGAATTGGGTTGCTTGCATTGCTTTCGCTTTGTGTCATCTGTGTCTCTCCCGCCCCTGCCACAGCCGCCGATGCGGCCGATCAGGAACTCCATGAGATCGTTCTCGAACCCGATCTGGTGATCGGGAACGATGAGGACGGGGTGTTGATCGGAAGGGTGAGCAGCGTCGTCGTGGATTCCCATGGCACGATCTACGTCGGAGACAATCAACTGGTGTCGGTCCTGAAGTTCTCCGACTCGGGTAAGTTCCTGGGAAAGTTCGGCTCGGAAGGACCGGGTCCCGGAGAAATCATGAAGCACTTCACGATGGGGATCGATGGCAAAGATCGCCTGGTCTTCGCCGCCAATAGCGGACGGGTCACGCTACTCGATACCGAAGGAAAGTTCCTCGACGAGTTCAATCGGGATCAGCCGGGGTGGTTCATCTACAGCCTGCAGTTCGACTCCAAGGGCAACCTCTACACGGTCGATCCGAACATGCTGACGCACCAGATGATTCGCGAATACTCGCCGAATTGGGAAGAACTGAGGTCCTTCGGGGACAGCTACGCGGTGGGAACGCACGAAGATCCTCGATCTGAGCAGACCTATGCGTCGGGGAGACTCGCAATCGGTCCGGCGGATACCTTGTTCTACGTGCAGTCGACGCCCTACGAGCTGCGCAAGTACGCCGAAGAGGGCGCCTTGGTGGCAAAGACGAGCGAAGGCGCCGGCGAATTCGTCCCCCCACATCCGAAGGTCGACTGGACGCGTACCCCCATTAGGGTAGGGTACTCAGGTGGCGCATGGGGAATCGCGGTTCGACCCGACGGACTCGTGCTGACCTCATCGAGCCGACGTCTCGAGGATAACAGCCAGGAGAGCCTCCTCTGCTGTTACGACTCCCAGCTCCATCTGTTGGCCGCAAAGCGCATGGATGGAGGCTTCTTTCTCAGGAGTTCGGATTCGAAGGGACGCCTCTTCGTCGTGTCGCACTCCGATACGGGCCCCCTGATCACCCGCTACCGGATGCGCCTAAAGTGAGCAGCCCGGGAATACCCATGTGGAACTGCAGCGGGAGACTGGACCACGCGACCACAGGGCAGCCCTCACGAGTCTTGCGGCACGACTTCTACCCGGGTACACGGTCCGATCGCCTGTTCGGGCACTTGGCACGGTCTCCTGCCCGGGTGCATAGCACGAGTTCTACCCGGGTAGAGAATGCTCATGCTCGTGCTCGGGCTCATGCTCGGGACCACCCCCCTCTCGTCTCGCGGCTTGGAAAAGCTCCCGCCGTTTCTCTTCGCTCAGAGCATGCAAGGCACGATGACAGGATGCGCATAAGGTGATGAGGTTTGTGAGCTCGTGCTTCCCCCCATCCTTCCTTGCAAGGATGTGATGCACCGCCAAGAAATGTCGCTGCCCGCATCCCGGCATACGGCATCGATGCCGATCGCGCTCGAGAACCTGCCGGCGAATCCGCGGCGGCAAAGTCGAACGGGTTCGCTGACCAGGACGTTTGATCTTCGCGTCGCAGAGCGCCGCCTGCAGTGTCACGCGATCGATGACTCGGTCGCCGCGACCGGTGGCAACGCTAGCGGACTCACAACGCGGGCAACACTGGATGCGTACCTGATACGGCGACGCAGTCACGCGGGCCGAGAACCCCAGATGCGACCCGGCCCTGCCCGATTGGCCCTTTTGCTGACTCCCCGGCAGACTCTCCATCTGACTTCCGCGCTGACTACCCCGCTGACTCCCCCGCTGGCTTCCCCGTTGATCCTCCCGCAGAGTGTTCCTCTTTCTTCTCGCTTTCGTGTCGGCCAGTAGCGACGACAGTGCCGCGAGCAGCAATTCACCTTTCGCCTCACGATGACCACATTGGCGCAACTGGGCGACGAGCGCCTCGTAACGGGCAAACTGCTCCGGAGTGAGAGTGACGCTGAGGCCGAGGGGAATCTCCGCAATCCTCTCCTGCGCAGCTTGCCCCTCCCGCGGGGTTTGCTCTAGCTCTGGGGCTTGCCTCTCCTGAGTCAGCTCTCTCTCTGAGGCCACCTTCCCCTTTTCCTCGAGCCCGGCTGAGGTCCCCAAGGCCATCTGCGCCGAGTGGTCTACCCGTGTGGCGCGAACCCGCCGCTTCGTTCGGTCGATCTCCCGTTCGAGCTCACGGCGGCTCGAGCCCTGCGCCTTGCGCAGCCACTCCTTCTGTGTCTTCGCGGTAGCCACGGTGGCCACGGCCCGCGCTTTGGTCCACCCCAGCTCGCCCGAAACCACCGCCTTGCGCAAGGTCGGCAGCTCTTTCAGACGCTCCGCCAACTTCAGGAATTGATAGGAGCGTGCTCGTGAAAACCCGAGAGCCTCCGCTGCATAAAGATGAATGCTCCCGAAGCCGAGCTTCTTGTAGAGCCGGCGTCGGTGCAGTTCGGCGAACCAGAGAACCACACTCTGCTCGGCGGAGCGCCAGTTTTGCACCGCGCGCTTCAGTTCGTGGTCGACCTGCACCGCGCTGAGACCAGGACGATAGGCGGGGGAACAATGGGACTGTTTCGGCGAAGCTGCTGACATGATGGCCTCCACGAATCGAGAACGAATCGCTCGACGACCCGGTTCACACCGCGTCGTGGGTGGTACTTCTTTGGGGAGGCAATACAAACATAATAGTGTATTTTAGAAATTTCACAAGGGAAACTTGGGCGCTGTCATGCAGGTTCCTCTGGGCATGGCGCCCCTCGACACCCCAATCTTGTCCTAGAAATATACGATGTATTTGCGCCACATGATTGCGTCCCGCTCCCAGGAAGACGTCACCGTCTACCCGGGTACACCCTCGCCCCCATCGGGTTCGCGAGGCGGGAAGGACCCACTACCGTCTACCCGGGTACACGGCCATGCTGCGGATGCTGATCGGCGCTTGGCCCGGCCCGCTCCTCACGCCCACCCTCTGTTTCCATCCGCGAGCCGGTCGCAAATCCGAGTCTTTTTTTCGCACGCACCCTTCTTTAGGCTGCCCGATCGGGACGCGAACGCACGCTCGACCGACCTTGCTTTCGTCAGACCCAAGAACTACCGTCGATGCGCTCATCCACACAGTAGGGATCCAAGGAAGGAGACGTCCTATGATCGGGATCGTCGGTTATGGTTCCTATGTTCCGCGCTACCGAATCAAGGCAGATGACATCGCCAAGCAGTGGGGCGCGGACGCGGAGGCCTTCAAAAGGGGCCTCCTCCTCGAAGAAAAGACAGTCCCCGGACCAGACGAAGATACGATTACCATCAGCGTAACGGCGGCCCGCCACGCACTGGCTCGGGCCGGCATCGACCCCCAAGAAATCGGCAGTTGTTACATCGGTTCCGAGAGCCATCCCTACGCGGTCAAGCCCTCGGGGACCATCCTGATCGACGCTCTGGGGATTGGGCCCGAGGTCCATGTGGCCGACTTCGAATTCGCTTGCAAGGCCGGCACGGAGGCCATGTACGTAGCTTACTGTCAGGTCAAGTCGGGCGAGATGAAGTACGCGCTGGGGATCGGCGCCGACACCAGTCAAGGCGCTCCTGGCGATGCGCTCGAATACACCGCGTCGGCCGGTGGCTCCGCCTTCATCATGGGCACCGAAAACGTCGCGGCCGAGATTTTGCACACCTATTCCTACACCAGCGACACTCCCGACTTCTGGCGGCGTGAAGGCGAATTTTACCCACGCCACGCCGGTCGCTTCACCGGGGAGCCCGCGTACTTCAAGCACGTGCTGAGCAGTGCCGGAGGAATCCTCGAGCGCAGCGGTATGAAGCCGGAGGATTTCCGCTACGCCATCTTCCACATGCCCAACGGGAAGTTCCCGCTGAAGGCCGGCAAGGCCCTGGGGTTCAAGAAGGAACAGATGGAACAGGGCTGGGTCGTCAATCTCATGGGCAACACCTACAGCGGGTCCTCGCCCACTGGATTGGCCGCCTGTCTGGACGTTGCCAAGCCCGGGGATCAGATCCTCATCACCTCCTTCGGAAGCGGCGCCGGATCGGATTCCTTCATTCTGCGCGCGACCGACCGTCTGCCCGCGATTCAAAATCTGGCGCCTAAGGTGCGCGATCAACTCGGCGACCGGCGCATTCACCTTGACTACGGCAAGTACGTGGCCTACCGCGGCAAGATCCGCATGAACGAGGTTTAGAAAGGGGGATGAGATGAGAGACGTAGCTGTCATCGGAATCGGCATGACGAAATTCGGCGAGTTGTGGGACACCCCCCTAAGGGATCTTTTCGCGATGGCGACCGCCGACTGTTTGGAAGATGCGGGGGTGGAACGCTCCAAAATCCAGTCGGCGTACATCGGTTGCATGAGCGGCGGACTTTTCGTGGGCCAGGAGCACCTGGCCTCCATCCTGACCGATTACGCCGGACTGCAGGGCATCGGCGCCACCCGCGTCGAGTCGGCCTGCGCCTCGGGAGGCGCAGCTTTCCGGGCTGCTTGGTTGGAGGTGGCCAGCGGAGCCAGCGACTTCGTTCTGGCTGGTGGGGTGGAAAAAATGAACGACGGCGCGGATGCGACCTACTGCTTGGCTACTGCCGCCGATCAAGAATATGAGGTGTACAATGGGGTCACTTTCCCCGGTCTGTACGCGATGATTGCCAACGCGCACATGGAGCGCTACGGCACCACGCCGGAAATGCTGGCGTCGGTGGCGGTGAAAAACCACGACAACGGCGCCTTGAATCCGAAGGCACAGTTCCAGATGAAGATCAAGCCGGAGACGGTTCTGGGTGCGGTGCGCGTGGCCGAGCCCCTGGGACTCTTCGATTGCTCCCCGGTCACTGACGGTTCGGCCTGCGTGCTCTTGGCGCCGGCGGATGTGGCACGCAAGCTCGGCAAGCCCGTGGTGAAGATCATTGGCTCCGGGCACGCCACCGACACCATCGCTCTGCACGATCGTGAGGACTTCGCCGCCATTCCTGTGGTGGGCGAAGCGGGACGCCGCGCTTACGAAATGGCCGGGATCGGCCCCAAGGACGTGGATGTCTGCGAGGTGCATGACTGCTTCACGATCGCCGAGATCGTGTGCACTGAAGAACTCGGCTTCTTCGAGCGTGGTCAGGGTGGTCAGGCGGCGCTGAAAGGGGCCACCGCTCGTGATGGTGCGAGACCCATCAACACTTCAGGTGGTCTGAAGAGCAAAGGACATCCGGTGGGCGCCAGCGGCGTAGCGCAGATTTACGAAATCGTCACGCAGCTCAGAGGTGATGCCGGGGATCGCCAGTTGAAGAAGCAACCCAGGATCGGCATGGCGCAGAACATGGGCGGTTCGGGTGGAAGCTGCACCGTCCACATCCTGGAGGTGGAGTCATGATTACGCCGCGCTACCATCGCGAGATTCCTCAGCGCTATCGGTTGGAGGCCGGCAAGTGCAAGCAGTGCGGAGAGGTCCACTTCCCGCCTCGCGCGGTGTGCCGCAAATGCGGGGCACGTGAGTTCGACACCACCAGTCTGCCGCGTCGCGGCAAAGTGCTGACCCACACCACGATCTGGATTCCACCCGCGCAGTTCGAAGCACAGAAGCCGTACGTGGTCGCCATCGTGGAGTTGGAAAACAAGACTCGGCTCACCTGCATGGTGGCCGACGCTCCGCCCGACGAGGTGAAGATCGGCACCGAAGTGGAGATCATCTTTCGCAAGCTGCAGTTCGATCCCAAGTGGGAAGTGCTGCAGTACGGCTACAAGGCGAGAGTCATCAGCTAGAGTCCTTTGGACTTGGCCAAATGACGGGCAGATGAGCGACGAATACAAGGGCGATTCCTCGAATGGGGGATCGCCTTTCGCATGAGGGCTTGATTGTCAACGCGCCCTGCGGGTGAGATACTGCCAGCAAGATTAGGTCGATCAGTTCCAAGAGCTTGCGACGACACAGAGCAGAGGATTCGGCATGAACCCACCCAAGAGCACTGGTCTCGGTTTCTGGGAGTTGGCCTCGATCGGCGTGGGCGGGATGGTCGGAGGCGGCATCTTTGCCGTCCTCGGTCTGTCCGTCAAGCTGACCGGAGGAGGGGCGCCCCTGGCGTTTGCGACCGCGGGGATCGTGGCGCTCTTCACCTCCTATTCCTATGCGCGACTCTCCGTTCACCTTCCCAGTCAGGGGGGAACCGTCACCTTCCTGGATCACGCCTTCGGTTCCGGGCTTCTCACCGGCGGTGCGAACATCCTGCTCTGGATGAGCTACATCGTCATGCTCTCCCTGTACGCCTATGCATTCGGCAGCTACGGGGCATCGTTCTTCCCGGAGGCAACGCATTCTGTGTGGAAGCACGTGTTGATCAGCTTCAGTGTCGTCGGTATCACGGGACTCAACCTCTTGAAAGCCAAACTCATCGGGGAAGCGGAAGACTGGATCGTTCTCTTCAAGCTTCTGATCCTGGCTCTCTTCATTGCGGTGGGAATCTGGGGAGTGGACGGCGCGCGGCTGGCGCCCTCCGCATGGGCCTCTCCGATGGGCCTCGTCGCCGGCGGGATGATCATCTTTCTCGCCTACGAGGGTTTCGAGCTGATCGCCAACGCAGCCGAGGATGTACGCGACGCGGCCAAGACTCTGCCACGAGCGCTCTACGCCAGCGTCGGCTTCGTTATCGTGCTCTACGTACTCGTCGCGGTCGTCACAGTGGGTTCCCTCCCAGTAAGCAAGATCGTGGGCGCCGAGGACTACGCCCTCGCCGAAGCGGCGCGACCTTTTCTGGGGCAGACCGGTTTCCTTTTGATCGCGATTGCTGCCATGCTCTCCACCGCGTCGGCCATCAATGCAACGGTGTATGGAGCCGCCCGGCTGAGCTACGTGATCGCGAAGGACGGCGAGCTACCGAGGGCTCTGGAGAAAAAGGCCTGGGGAAGACCTCTGGAAGGGCTTCTCATCACCTCTGGGCTCACCGTGTTGGTGGCCAACCTCGCCGATCTTTCGAGTATGTCGACCATTGGTAGCGCCGGCTTCCTTTTGATCTTCGCCGCGGTCAATCTGGCCAACGCGAGACTGGCATCCACGACCAAGAGTCACAGATCAATTTCCCTGATCGGGGCCGCGTTTTGCCTCGGCGCACTGGGGTGCTTGATCTGGCACACGGTGAGCACCGCACCCCAGCAACTGTGGTTCTTGGTTTTGATGATCGGGTTCGCCTTTTTCGTCGAGATCGCCTTTCGGGTGATTTCGGGACGTCGGATAAGTCTGCGCAAAACAAAGCACCTCTCGGCCTGAGCCTTCGGACTCGTTCTGCTCCCTCGCTCAGGTTTCCAGTCGATTCCGCGTGTGCAGAGGGAACCGGTGGTCCGACCCCGGCTCGCCCCATCTTCGATGTGGCGTTATCCTCTCTGAGTCGTCTGCAGACTCGATCCATGGAGGTAGTCATGATCGCCACGGATGCGCTCCAGACCATTCCGAGCGTGGGCCCCAGCATCGCGGCTGACCTGCGCTCGCTCGGCTATCGGCAGGTGGAAGACTTGCGCGATGAGAGCCCGGAGGAAATGTACGATTCGCTCTGCGAGCTGCGCGGAGAGAAGATCGATCGCTGCGTGCTCTACACCTTTCGCTGCGCGGTCTACTTCGCGAGTACGAGCCAGCACGATCCAAAGCTGCTCAAATGGTGGAACTGGAAGGACGAAGGACGCTGAAGCGAGAAGACGCTCCTGCTGGTCCAAGGAGAGAGACAAGCTCGTGGACAACTCGCTGAAAGGGAGACTCATGCACCAATGGTTCGTTCCTTTTGCCTTGTTCGCCGTACTTATGCCGGGCACACCGGCCACGGTTCAAGCTGCGGACGAGACGCTAGCTCCCGAAGCGGCGCAAAGCTCGGGCTGGCAACAGGAGTTTCATCTCGACCAGCGCCATTTCCTCACCAGCGGCGCCAACGACTACTTCCTTTTGGTTCCCCATTTTCGGCTCATACTCGAAGGTCCGGGCGCTAAGTTGATGATCACCGTGCTTGACGATACGGTTCAGGTCGGCAAGATCATGACCCGCGTCGTGGAGGAGCGGGAATGGGAAGAAGGGCAACTCGTCGAAGTCTCGCGCAACTTCTACGCGATGGACGCGCGAACCAAGGACATCTTCTATTTCGGGGAGGAAGTCACGAGCTTCCCTGAAGGAAAGTCCGAAAAGGGCAACGACTCTTGGCGCGCCGATGACAAGGGGGCCCACGCCGGGCTGATGATGCCCGGCACTCCCGAAGTGGGCATGAAGTACTATCAGGAATTCGCCCCCGGACGAGCAATGGATCGGGCGGACATCGCCACTCTTTCGCTGTCCTTCAAGACCCCCGTCGGGACCTTTGCGAACTGTCTGCGGACACGGGAGAGCTCGGGGCTGAACCCTGACGAGCTCGAATTCAAGACCTACGCGCCGGGCATTGGACTCGTGCAGGACGAAGAACTCCTCCTTTCGAACTACGGATTCAGCAGGGGTACCAAGACCATACCGATTCGCGGCCGTTAGGCAGCCGCTGCACAGTGGCAACGAAACGCTGCGGTCTCGTCTCACTGCCTGTCAGCGCGCCTCTGCGTCCGCAACAGCCTTGCAGTTGAGCGCGAGGGGAACCTCCCAAGCCTCCCAGAGTATATCGCATGTCCCCGACGTGATCCCCCAAGGCCTCTACCCCGCGCCGAGTCCTTTCATGCCGGAGTCGGAGATTCCAAACTCCAAAGGAAGGATGAACTCATGCGTATGCTTCTCCATGTCCGCATTCCGAACGAGGCGTTCAACGATGCGGTCAGAGATGGTACGGTCGGTCAGAAGATCCAGAAAATTCTCGAAGAAACCAAGCCCGAGGCAGTGTACTTCACGGAGTACGAAGGGTACCGGGGTTCACTGCAGATCATCGATGTGAGTGATCCGGCACAAGTACCCAAGTACGCGGAACCGTGGTACCTCCTCTTCGATGCCGAATGTGAATTCAGGGTGGTCATGACGCCAGAGGATCTCGGCCGCGCCAAGCTGGAGTCAGTGGGAGAAAAGTGGCGCTAGCTGTGGCGAAGAGGCAACGGCAATGAGCGACTTCGAACCGAAGATAGTGAGCTTCGAGGGTACGCTCGTGGTCGATGCCGGACTCGAAGCGGCCTTCCCTCTGTTCTCTCCCGATGGGGAGCGAGCTTGGGTGCCAACTTGGAAACCCGAGATCCTCCACCCTCCCTCCGGCGCGTGGAGGAAGGGCCAGGTATTTCGAACCCAGGAAGAAGATGGAGAAGCACTGTGGCTCGTCTCGCAACTGAGTCGCGAGAACCACGAGGTCGAGTACCATCGCCTCCAGCCAAAGCGCCACCTCACGCGCGTTCGCGTTCGCTGCTGTCCCTCGGGGCAGCAGCAAACCGAAGTCACCGTCAGCTACTGTCATGTGGGACTCTCCGAAGCGGGCAACCGAGAGCTGGCCGCAATGTCGCCGGATGCCCATCGGCAGAGGCTACAGAAATGGTCACGCTGGATTCGGACTCATCTCGCCGGCGATGGATTCGACGCGACCAGCTGAACCAAATTGGGAGATGCCGTCGCGCGCCAGGCGCAAAGTTTCATGAGAGCCGAGGCCAACGACGAGGCCATTCCCTTCTACCGGCATTGTGGATTCCGCGCGCAGCCCGAAGACGTGCAGGGTGTTGCAGTCCCGGCCGTCCTCCCCCGGCCCGGACTGCGCAAACTCGACGGCACGCGACCAGAGGATCGCGGCGCGCTCTATCGCCTTGCCCGAGGCCGCAGCCCCATTTCCGATCGCTTCGCAATTCTGAACCCGAAGCTGGTCATGTTCCACGCCCTGTACGGTCTACGCGACCACGTCTACGAGATTCCAGATCTGCAGTGCGCGGTCTTCTTCACGCAGTCAGAAGGTTGCCTCCGCCTCCTGGATGTCGTCGGTGCGCAGGTGCCGAAGTTCACCCGGCTCTATCCCTACCTCGCTCACGAACAGGACCGTGTAATCGAATTCCATTTCTTCAGCGACAAAATGGGAGTGCGCCAGGCCCACCTGGCTCCGTGTCCCCACGACAACTGCTTCGTCAAGGGACGCCTCCCCGTGGAAAAGCTCGTCTTTCCCGCCACCGGCAAGGCTTGAGGCACACACCCTGGCCAAGTTCGCCTCGACCCGAGCACAGTGTCGCGCGGGCACAGTGTCGCCCGAGCACCAAGTCGCCCAGGACCATCCCCGCTAGCCGCCTCCTCGCGCCGTGCAGCCAGAGCTGTTCGTCCGGCATGAGCATGGTGTAGCCTGAGCTAGCAGGAATATCCCCAAGCAAGGAGAAGCAAGATGGACATGCCGCAGCTCAGCTCCGGTCACAGGCGCTTTCAAGAACTCGCCGGAAAGTGGGAAGGGAAAGAAACGATGTACCCTTCGCACTGGGATCCCAACGGCGGAACGGGTCAGGGTCGCAACGTGAACACCGTGGCGCTCGGCGGATTCGCCTTGGTTTCGGACTACGAGCAGCAGCGGGACGGTGTCGTCACCTTCCGCGGCCATGGCGTCTACAGCTACGACCCCCAAACGGAGCTCTACTCGCTCTACTGGCTCGACTCCATCGGCTCCCACCCCGAGTTGTTCACCGGAAAATTCGAGGGGAAGCTACTCACCCTAGGGCACGATCGTCAGCCCATGCAGGTTCGACTCATCTACGATCTCTCCAAGCCCCAGATCATGGCCTCGAGCATGGAGATGTCTCAGGACGGAGTCGAGTGGAAGAAGCTCTTCGACGCGGAGTACGCGAGGATCTGAACTCGCGGGCAGTTTTGTATGCCCGCCGCCATTCTGCGACGCGTCCATTCATCCTAGCTCCATTCCAAGAGCAGCGTGTCTTGGATGTGATCGCGCCAGTCGGGATCGACGCCGGCCTTTTCCGCATAGTCCCTCCAACGCGAGAAAACCGCCACGACCTCGTTCAGAATCTCCTCGGCTCGTCCGCGTTTCAGGGACGCGCTCTTGGCGCACCCCTTGAAATCCTCGCGGCTGAAATCCTCGCGCTTGCCGTTCATGCTCATCTGGTGGCGGGCGGTCCACCGGCCCGAGGGATTGAAGCTATAGGTCATGTCGAAGGCGGGGGAAAGCGACCACTTCCCGGCGCGATCCATCAGGAAAGCGATGTTCTTGACGTGATCGTCTTGATTGCGGCCCACGATGTTGAACACCATGCGGCGGAACTGCTCCTCGATGCTGCTTGTAGGAAGTTCGAGCTGTCGCATCACCATCAGGGCCTGCTCGTAGGAGTAGGCACCCGCCAGGTGGTAGTCGAAATGAGCCATGGCCCCAAGGGATTGCATGTGCAGCTTCTGCCCCCCCTCGAGTCGATCGAAACGGCGCATCATGAAGTGCCGGCGCCCGTTTTCTTCGAAGAGCCGGCAGTCGTTGATGGCGATGCCGCAATCCCGGGCCATCTGGGAATAGGCATATTCGATGGCGCCGTAACCCTGCGGGTCCTCCAGCTCCCTGTCCTTGTTGCCCATCACCCCATCGAATTTCAGTATCCAGTACTCGAACTCGTCCTCGGCCGGCACTTGTCCCGAGCGAACCTCGTTCGTGCGGGGATTCCAGGCGATTACCGCCTTCGCGCGTGCTCCCCCGGCCGAGGTGCCCACTCGCAGAATGTCCCCCAGCGCTTGCCCCTTGCTCTCCTCGGCAAAAGAAACGCTGAGCTCGCTACGGTGACTCAAAATCTCCGATGCCAAATCGACGAGCTTGTCGATCTCGACCTGCTGCGCGGTTCTGGCCTTGGGCCCCAGAGCGGGACGGAATTCCAGCGCTCCCATTCCGCGGCTTCCGGTGTAACAGAGTCGCTCGATTGCGTTGAACGACTCGGGCGTGCGCCCCTGACTGGCCAACCAGGCGTCGATGAGTGCGTTCCCGAATCGGTCGGGAAGCGAATCAGCCAGAAGTCCGGGCAGTCCGTGGAAGGACACTCGGGACAACTCGGGAAAAGAGTAGACGCGGCGCGAGAGGGGCATGGTGAGGGGGGCGACTTCGATCCCGCTTTGCGCAAAGCGCGGGGCGTACTCGAATGCGGCCACCTCGCTGCTTTCGCTCAGGGAGACCGCGCCAATGGTGGTGCCCCAGAGCTTGACCTCGGCCACGCGGTTCATCGCTCATCCTCCCAGGACCACGGAGAGGAGGTCTCGGGGGACTTTTTCGTGGATGTCTCCGGGGACTTCTTCGGGAAGTTCTCGCGGCTGGACGCGCGTTGCCGCTGATTCCCCTGCCGCCGTAGCAAATCCATCGGACGCGGACCGAGCTCGGGTAGTAGCTGATCGAGGCGAGGAAGTAGCTCGAGCACACGCAGAATTCGCACCAGGCTCGAAAGCTGTCCCGACTCGCCCTTCTCGATTCTCTCCACCGTCCGCTTGCCCAGACCGGCGCGCTCGGCCAGGGCTGCCTGGGTCAGTCCCAAGTCGATTCGCCGGCGCGCCAGCCGCCGTCCCAGTTCTTCCAGAACGGCCGCATCGGAGAGTTCTATTGGAAAGGTCATAATCGCAACTTTTGACGACTTATCGTCAATATAGGTTTTAAATCGTCAATTCTTACGAATTATATGCACGAAGTTGAGCCATGTCAAGTCGTCGTATACGACGACTTATAAGGAATTGTTCTCGGTCGAGCGGGAAGGCTCTTCCCGCCCCTCCTCCTGCGATTCTCTCTGCTCCAGAGCGCTTCCCTCGAAGACCGGGCGGCGCACCAGCCCACCGTGGGGATGGATTCCGAGAGCGCGCAGGGCCCGCACGCGAATCGAAGGCAGGCGCGGTGCGGGAGCGCGCGGCATGAAACGGCCGGCGGCGAGCGCGGCAAGCAGTCGCGCCACCGCGCTGACGGCGAACAGGCCGCGGTAGTCGCCCCCGAGCAAGGGAAGCAACCACGCGGCGAGCACGCCCGCTCCGAGCTGCGCCCAGCCCACGAGCAGGCTGTGGGCGGCAAAAAGCGTGGGCCGCGTTCCGCGGGTACTGGATTCCAAAAGCAGAGTGAAGTAGCCCAGCTCGAAGGCGGACCAGCAGATTCCGGAAAAGAGCTGGGCGAGCAGGATCACCAGGAAGGTCCTGGCGAAGACCCAAGGCAGCGGCACGATGGCAATCACGAATAGGGCCAGGATCCAGATCCCCCGCGCGCCGTAACGATCGATGGCGTCGCCCCACGAGGAAGTCACTAGCGACTTGATGACGATCATCGCCACCGTCGCGATCATATACTCCAGGTAGCTGAAGCGTAGGCTCTCCAGCATGAATGCCCCGTAGTAGGGGGCGCTGGTATACACCGCAAAATGGAAGAGAGCAACGAGACCCAACAGCCAGAAGGCACGGGTGCCGCGACCGCTGCGCAGGAATCGCCGCGCCTGTGCTCGTCGCGCCAGACCACTGAAACCGGGTTCACAGGAGAGAGCGAGGAGGATGGCCGAGGCAATCCGAAAACCCGCCGCGAGCAGGAACGCCAGCTCGAAACCCAACCCGCCGATCATCGGTGAGCTCGCTCCCGCGGCGGTTGGCTCCAGCCACTGCAGGATGAGTCCACCGCACACCAACCCCGCGCAGGTTCCAGCGTATACCCCGCGATTGCGCCGCCCGAAATAGCGTCCTCGAACCGCCGCCGGGACCAAATCCCCGATCCAGGACGACCAGGCCGTGCCCGCCCCCTGCCCCATGATCTGATACAGGCAGACCATCAAGATCAAGCGCGCCGGGGTTGAGGCTCCGAAGTGTTCGACCACGCTCAGAGCCACCAGCACGAGCGCTTGGGCCAGGGCGCTGAACATCACGAGCGGCTTGCGACGAATTCTCCTGCCCAAGAACGCGACCACGGTCAGTGGTCCGGCCCCGGCAAGTGCCAGCGGTAGGGTGATCGTCAGGGCGAGCTCGAGAGCGCTTGCGTGCAGTCGTACTGCATCGGCGATGAAGTAGGTCTCCCCCAGGCCTACCATGATTGCCCACGCCGTACCCTCCCACACAGAGAGGCGCATCGTGCGTTCGATCTGTTCCTTCGTGAGAGTCATCGAGTTCTCCGGTCCCACGCAGCGGCCGCTAGAGGATGAAGCTCGCGAGAGATTTTAGCCGGTGTTCGTCTTCGGCCGGTCCCACAGCTCCACCCCTACCACCGAAACCAGGATGAGCAAAGCACCCATCAGCCCGAGGAAGGAGAGAACCTCGCCCAACAGGAAGTAGGCAAAGAGGGTGGCGAATACGGGTTCCATGGAGAAGATGAGCGCGGTCCGCTGCGGTGTGGTCCGTCCCTGGTAATTGGTCTGGAGCCAGGTGGTGCCGCCGGTGGCAAGAGTGGCGGTGAACAACAGGGCGACCCATGCCATCTTGCTGAAGTGCAGCGAAGCGGGATGCGAGAGCGGCAGAAAGGCGCCCGCCAAGGCCGCGATTCCCGCGATCTGCACGAAGGCAAGGGCCGTCGAATCGGGTTTCCTACGCAAGTAGATCTGCAGCACGTGAATATAGACCGCGTAGATCGCCGCGCAGGCCAGAACGAAGAGATCGCCGCGAGTGATTCCGCCGGTCCGCGGATCGGTGAGCAGGAAGAGACCCAAGGTGGCGGTCAGTGCTGCCAGAAGCTCGATGCGCTTGGGGCGACCCGCCCGGAAGATCGGGGAGAGAAGGGGAACCAGGATCACACTCAAGCCGGTGATGAAGGCCGCTCGTCCCGCGCCGACCGTAGTGAGCCCCAGCGTCTGGGTGATGTAGCCTCCCCCGGCCAGGACCCCCAGGATCAAACCAGGGAGAACGACAGAACGGAGACCAGCTCTCGCCTTCGAATTGAAAAGGACTAGCGGTAGGAATACGAGGAGCGCCAAAGAAAAGCGAAGCGCCACGAAAACGAGCGGCTCCAGGGTGCTCACCGCGGAACGAATGAGAGGAAAGGTGAGCCCCCAGAAGAGGGTAACCAGCAGCATGGCCAAGTCGGCACGGTGCCTGGAATCAAGGAAGAGCGAGCGCAGGGCCACTCCTTCAGCGCGCCTCTTCGTGCGGCGCGATCGTTACCAGCGGGGCGTCGGGCAGGACGAGTTCCTCGGCCTCGGCGTGAATGGTCTCCACCGTTCCCGCGATCGTCGCCGGCAGCTCCACCTCCATCTTCATCGCCTCCACGCGCACCACCGCTTGCCCGACTTCGACCTCCTGGCCCATCTCCACCAGTAATGCCAGTACTTTCCCGGGCATGGGAGCACGGACTACCGGGCTTCCCAGCGCGGCATCAAGGTCCTCCTCGTCCTCCTCATCCACCAGTTTGAAGCTCGAAACTCTCGCTCCCACCTGGACCCAGAGTTGGTGTCCGTTGCGCGCATAGCGCGCCCGTAAAAGCTCGTCTCCCACTCGCAGGAGTATCGCATTCTCGTCCAACGCCTCGATCTCGCAGAGCAGACTCTTTTCGCCTGGAAGATCCAGGCGCAAGGACCCGCCTTCCGGCTGAAGACGCAACAGGTGCCGTGTCCCCTTCTCCTGTAGATGCAGCTCCATCATTCTCCACCTCCCAGCCGAAGGGCGGGAAGATGGGACCAGGGACCGGGAATCTCCTGCCCGACTGCGGCTTGCCCTCGGCGCGGCGCGGCAAGTGAGGCACGGCTCAAAACGGCGGCGGCAACGGCCAGCGCCGCAGAATCCTCGCCCTTGCCGGTATCACTTCCCGACTTCCAGTCCTTGAAGTGCTGCGGCAAGAAGCCGGTGTGGGTATGGCCCTCAGCGAACTGCGGGTGCGCCAGGATCGCGTGGAGGTAGGAAAGATTGCTTCCCACTCCCAACAGGACAGTTTCTGAAAGGGTCTGCAGCATACGGCGCCTGGCAGCGTCGCGATCCTCCGCCCAGGTGGAGAGCTTTGCAATGAGGGGATCGTAGTACAGAGAGATTTCGGCGCCGGTGGTGATCCCAGTGTCCACCCGAACTCCCGGTCCCGCGGCGGCCTCGAAGAGAAGCACCTTGCCGGTACGGGGCATAAAATTCTCCGAGGGATCCTCCGCGTAGAGTCGCGCCTCGATGCTGTGCCCGCGTGAACGGATGTCCTCCTGCTTCAGTCTGAGTGCATCCCCCTGCGCAACGTGAATCTGTTGGACTACGAGGTCAACTCCGGTCACCCATTCGGTAACCGGGTGCTCCACCTGTAGACGCGTGTTCATCTCCAGAAAGAAGAACTCGCCGCTCTCGTCCAAAAGCATCTCGACCGTCCCCGCGCCAGTGTACGAAACCGCGCGCGCAGCTCGAACCGCAGTCTCGTGCATCCGCGCGCGGAGTGAATCGTCCAATGAGGGCGCCGGTGATTCCTCGATGATTTTCTGATGACGGCGCTGAATCGAACACTCGCGTTCCCCGAGATGCAGGACCTCTCCCTGAGTATCCCCCAGCACCTGCACTTCGATGTGGCGCGGCCGGGTGAGCAGCCGCTCCAGATAGACTTCTTCGTTGCCGAAAGCCGAGAGAGCTTCGCGTCGCGCCGCGGCCACCGCATCGCTCAGGTCCTTGGGTTCCTCTACCGCGCGCATTCCCTTGCCGCCACCGCCGGCCGAGGCCTTTACGAGCAGAGGAAAACCGACGCTTTCCGCCGCCTTCATGATCTCCGAGCTCGACGCTTCGGCCCCGAGCAGGGCGCCGGGAACCACCGGAACTCCGGCCTCCTCCATGCGCGCCCGCGCGCGCGTCTTGAGACCCATCTCCTCGATGACTTCTGGCGTGGGTCCAATGAAGGTCAGGCCGGCGTCCGCGCACGCCTGGGCGAACTGGGCATTTTCGGCCAAGAACCCGTATCCGGGATGGATCGCGTCGCATCGGGTGGTACGCGCTGCCTCCAAAATTCTGTCGATCACCAGATAGCTCTTGCTGGCCTCCGCCTCGCCAATCATCACGAGCTCGTCGGCCAGTTGTGCATGGAGAGCGAAACGATCGACATGGCTCGCGACCGCTACGCAAGAGATGCCGAGTTCGTGACAGGCTCGGATCACGCGTACCGCAATTTCCCCTCGGTTTGCGATCAAAATGCGGCGGATCGGCTGGCTCATTCTTCCTCCTCGAATTCAGCCGCCCACTTCGTCTGACGTCTTGCGAAGTAGGCATCGAAGCCCTCTTTGGCCTCGTCGGTTGCGCGCTGGGCAGCAATGTACTCGGGAGTGATTTCCACGGCTTTCGACAGGGGCAAGGAGCCAATTTCGTCCAGGAGCCGCTTGCACGCAGACTGCGCCAGCGGTCCTCCCTGGCTCAGCTCCTTCAACACGACGTCGACCGTTGCATCCAGTTCCTCCAGAGAGGCGATCTCGTCCACCAGGCCGAGTCGCTGCGCCTTTTCGGCCGTGAAGATCTGCGTGCTCAAGAACAGAGTGCGGCAGACCCCCGGTCCCAGACGCCTCAGTACGAAGGGCGAGATCACCGCGGGGAGGATCCCCAAGCGCGCCTCGGTCAGACCGAACTTCGTTCCTTTAGCGGCAACGACCACGTCGGCTGCGGCGACCAGCCCCAGACCTCCACCGATCGCTGCGCCTTGAACCCGGGCGACAACCGGTTTGGGACAGGAGGAAATGGCTTCGTAGAGCCCGCTCAGGGTCCGCGCGTCGGCGAGATTATCTTCATGATCGTAGCCGGCGAGACGACGCATGTAGCCGATGTCCGCGCCGGCACAAAAGGACTTTCCCTCACCTCTCAGGAGCACGAAGCGCACGGCGGAATCCGCTGCAGCTGCGCGAATGCCCTCGCTGAGTTCCTGGATGAGTTCTTCGTCGAGCGCGTTGCGGATTTCCGGTCGGTTTAAAGAGAGTATCCGCGTACTACCCTTGGCATCTTGGATCAGTTTGTCGCTCATGCCTCGTCTCCTCGCGTCGAATCCGCCGCACTCACCAGCGCCTCGTCCACCTCGAACTCCATGGCCAAGAGCGCATGGGAATAGGTCTTCCCCTGAGCATCGATGTGTAGTGAGAAGGTCCCTCCTCCTCCCAGTGATTCGAAGAGGAGAAAGTTCAACGCATGTAGGTTGGGAACCTCGAAGCGCTTGACTCCACCATGAACGATTCCCTCAAAGCGCCGCTGGACCGTCTCTTCCGTGAGTGTCTCCTTCAACCAGGGAAAGATACTCGGATGTCGGGCAATCACCCCAATGTTGCTGGTATCACCTTTGTCGCCGCTGCGTCCGTGGGCAAGCCGGCGCAGCGGCACTTTGACGAGTCTACCACTGGCGCGCGGGACTTCGGCCCCGGAAAGTTCCGCTTCCACCGGGCAGCGTCCGTCGCCCGTGCCCTTGCCGAAAGAGACTTCCACTTTCTCCGTGCCGGCCGCATCGGAAACCTCCACCAGGGCCTTGCATCGGCTTCGGGGAATCAGACAGGGCCAGTATCCGACGACTTCTTGTACCCGCGGCCTCCCTCCGGTGACGGCCACCCCGGGAGGTCCCGAGAGGATCAGGGCCGCGAGCATTTTGGAAAACGCCGTGATCTTTTGACGGCTGCGGTCTCGGACGCTCATGCGTAGGTAGATCTCGCTGGCCTCGTGGGTGGGCGACATCGGTCCCCAGGTCGCGTCCGCGCCCACGAACTCCGCCAAATGCTCCTGACAATCGGGAAGACGATTCCACATGATTTCGGCGAAGGCCTCTCCCTTGGTCCGCGCCTCGGGACCACAGATGATGACGGCGCCGCTGGCCTTGTATCCCTCGTGCAGACTGGCCGAAATCTTCAGGGTGTCCGTGGGCGGGGCCCCCTTGATGCCCCACACGCGCACTCGGTTCTTCCCCGCCTGCTCCAACTTGATCGAAGTGAATGCCGCTACCACATCGGGTGTGATGTAGGAGCTCGGGTCACCCATTTCGTAGACCAGCTGTTCCTTGACGGTTTCCACGCACACTAGTCCACCCGTGCCCTCGTGCTTGGTCACGATGAAGGAGCCGTCGGGATGCATTTCGACGATGGGATATCCGATGTCGTGAAAGCTCGGCACCCTCTTCCAGTCGGTGAAATTACCCCCCGTGCTCTGGGCCCCACATTCCAAGATGTGAGCGGCGATGGTTCCGGCCGCGAGTTGGTCGTAGTCGTCCCGGTTCCAGCCGAAACGGTGAACCATCGGCGCGAGGGAGATGCCCGTGTCCGTGACCCGTCCGGTCACGATGATCTGAGCGCCGCGCTTCAGGGCCTCCACCACCGGGGCGGCCCCGAAATAGACGTTTGCGCTGGTGAATTTGCCGCTCGCCTCGGAGAAATTCCTGCCGTCGTCCATGTTGGCGAGTGCTTCGCCCTGTTCGTACCAGGTCGAGAGGGATTCGAGGACCTCGTCCCCGGCCACCAGACCCACCTTCAAGGGGCTGGAGCCCTCCTCCCCGATCTTCAGCAACTCGTCGCGGCACGAGTAAGGATTCACGCCTCCCGCATTGGTGATGATCTTGGTCCCGGTTTTCGCCAGAAGCGGCAGTACTTCGCGCACCTGATCGACGAAATCGTGTGCGTACCCCAGCTTGGGGTTCCGGCTGCGCTGCTTCTGGAGAATGGACATCGTGATCTCGGCCAGATAGTCGATGGTGATGACGTCCAGCGGTCCACCCTCGAGCTGACGTTTCAACACGCCGAGATCGTCACCCCAGTAGCCGCCGGCGTTGGCTATACGTATGGCTTGCGTCACCTTGCAGTTCCTTTGCGCGAATTGAGGCTCAGAATGGGTAATTGTGCCCTTCCCGGCACCCGACGAAACGGCGGGGATGGAATGGCAGTATAGAGGCCACCACGAGACTCGTCCACCAGACCCCTGGCCCAATCGTATCTTGGCTGTTAGGCTGATCGCGAAAACGAGGAAGCAACGTCCGGGAGGAACCATGGAACTGAAGAAGCTGCAGAGCCGTGTGGATCAGACATGGGAAGAAGAGATTCTGCCCACCCTTGCCGAGTATATCGCCATTCCCAACAAGTCCCCGATGTTCGACCCGGAATGGGAGAACCACGGCCACATGGAAAAGGCAGTGCAGCTTCTGAGTTCCTGGGCCAAGGAGCGGAAGCTGAAGGGAATGAAGCTCGAGGTGGTCCGTCTGAAGGGGCGCACGCCCCTGATTTTCGCAGAGATTCCGGGCGAGGGCGAGGAAACGGTCTTGCTCTACGGGCACCTCGACAAGCAGCCGGAAATGGTCGGCTGGGACGAGGGCAAGGGACCGTGGACCCCGGTGATGCAGGACGGCAAGCTCTACGGACGCGGAGGGGCGGACGACGGCTATGCCATCTTCGCGGCCCTCACCGCCATCGAGCAGGTGCAGGAACAGGGGCTGAAGCACGCGCGCTGCGTGGTGGTGATAGAGGCGTGCGAGGAGAGCGGAAGTCCCGATCTCCCCGAGTATATCGAACACCTTGCCGATCGAATCGGCACTCCGAGTCTTGTGGTGTGTCTGGACTCGGGTTGCGGTAACTACGATCAGCTCTGGAGCACCACCAGCTTGCGCGGCAACGTTACCGGGAAATTGACGATCAAGCTGCTCACCGAGGGAGTGCATTCGGGAGACGGCAGCGGAGTCGTTGCCGAGAGCTTCCGGGTGGCCAGAGCCCTCCTGAGCCGCATCGAGGATCAGGAGACGGGCGAAATCTTGCTTCCCGAGCTCAACGTCGACATCCCCATGGAGAGGATCGAACAGGCAAAGGTCGTCGCGGAGATTCTGGGCGACGGTGTCTACGATCAATTTCCTTTGAACCCGGGTACGAAGCCGACCACCAATGACAAGACGGAACTGGTTCTCCGTCGCACCTGGCGGCCAACCCTTTGCGTAACCGGAGCTGACGGTTTTCCCAGTGTTCGCAACGCGGGCAACGTGTTGCGACCAGAGACGATCTTCAAACTTTCTTTCCGCTTGCCGCCCACCGCCGACCCCAGACTGGCGGCGAAGCGTCTAAAAGAGGCCTTCGAAACCAACCCACCCTACGACGCGCGGATCGAATTCGAATTCGATTCTCCCGCAGCGGGCTGGGATGCCCCTCCTCTCGCCGAGTGGCTCGAAGAATCTCTGCAGAGCGCGTCGAACGCGTTTTTCGGGAAACCGGCGTGTTACATGGGCGAGGGCGGGAGCATTCCCTTCATGTCGATGCTGGGAAAACGCTATCCCCTAGCCCAGTTTCTGATCACCGGGGTACTGGGACCGTCTTCCAACGCGCACGGCCCGAACGAGTTTCTGCACGTGGCAACCGCGAAAAGAGTTACGGCCTGCGTGGCAAAGCTGCTTTCTGACCACCACGACGCGTTCGCGTAGCACGAGGCGTTCGTCCCGCAGGTAGCAGATCCCGGGGGAGGACGGAAACTAGCCGCGATGTCCGGGAACGCTGCCCCGCGAGAGGTCCTCGCGGCCCTGCTCGGTGCACAGGATGTCGTCCTCGATACGTACGCCGCCGCAGAGAAGAAGCTCATCGATCAGCTTCCAGTTGAAGGCAGAGGAGTGCGCACCCTGGCGGAACGGTTCCAGCAACATCGCGATGAAGTAGATTCCCGGCTCGACGGTGAGAACCTGGCCAGCTGCCATCTCCCGAGTGGTCCGCAAGTAGGCGTGCCGCGGCGGAGGCTCCAAGGTCCCTCCCGCGGGGGACTGTTGCCGCCCCCCCACGTCGTGCACCTGGAGACCGAGATGATGCCCCAGTCCGTGGGGGAAAAAGGGATCGGTGAGACCCTGCTCGAAGGCCTCGTCCGCTTTCACTTTCAGGATCGAAAGTTCGCAGAGGATCTTGGCCACTCCGCGGTGTGCAGTTTCGTGAAGATCCAAGTAGGAACGTCCCGGTCCAACCCCCTTCACCAGCTCTCGCTGCAAGGTATCGAGATGGTTGACGAGTTCTCGAAAGACGCGATGCGCCGCTGCCTGCGGATAGGTGCGCGTGATGTCGCTCGCGTATCCATAGACGGAAGCGCCTGCGTCCACCAGTAGATTCAAAGTCGCGGACGGCGCTTGAATCTGTTTGCTCTGATAGTGGAGAACCGCGGAGTGCTCGTTCCAGGCGATGATGTTCGTATAGGGGACTTCGTTTTCCAGGTGCTGCGTCGCGGCAAGATAGCCCGCGTGCATCGAGCGCTCGGAGCGCCCTTGCTCCGCATCGCTTCGCACGACCGCGTGACCGAGTGCGGCCTTGCGCACGGCTCCGCGTATACATTCCACCTCGTAAGCGGTTTTCAGTCCGCGATCCCAATCCAGTCGCGCCATGAGTTCTTCCGGTTCGACCCTCTCCTCTTCGATGCTCAGAGCCCGCGCGGTTCCGTCATCCGGACCCACGTACGCCAAGCCCTCGAGGTTTCCGACTGCTCTGACTGCGGCCTTGGCATCGGCCACCGTCTCCACGCAGAGGCTCGTCATGTAGGGATGTTCCGGGTCGGGCGGTGTCTCGTACCAGTAGTCCCTGGGCACCACTTTCACCAGAGTGGGCAACTCGCCAGGGCGAAACACCAGCAGATGATCCGGCCCCTTCACCGGGGCCCAGCGCGCGAAGTGAAAACTCGGTTTGAACGGGACGGGTTGATCGTCCGCGTGATACAGAACATCTCCCCCGGCCGCGAACACGATCCCGCGAAATTCCCTGCCCTCTCTCGCCAGGTCCTTGAGAATGGCCGCGCTGCGCTTTGAAAGCTCCTCGATGTGAGTTCTGTAGGATGCTTTCAGATCCATGACTCTCCTCCGTTGCTGCAAGGCAGCAGTGCGCAAGGTCACGAGCCCGTGGGGGCGAAGTTGGTCGAGGGACGTGCGGAGCGCGCGCGTGAGCTAGAAACGAAATACGCCGTAATTGGTTTTCTGCAAGGGTGCGTTGAACGACATCTCCAGGGAAAGCCCCAGAACGTCGCGCGTTTGCAGGGGATCGAGGATTCCGTCGTCCCAGAGCCGCGCCGTCGAGTAGTAGGGCGAGCTCTCCAGCGCATACTTGTCGAGAATAGGCTGTTTGAACGCGTCCACTTCCTCTTGGGACATGGACTCGCCATTACGGGCGAGTTGCTCCTGTTTGACTGTGGCCAGAACGCCGGCCGCCTGCTCCCCACCCATGACGCTGATGCGGCTGCCGGGCCACATGAAGAGCAGGCGAGGTTGGTAGGCTCGCCCACACATGCCGTAATTCCCCGCTCCATGGCTACCGCCGATGATGATCGTGAATTTGGGTACGGCGGCATTGGCCACCGCGTTGACCATCTTGGCTCCGTCTTTCGCGATTCCGCCCTGTTCGTATTTCTTGCCGACCATGTAGCCAGTGATGTTCTGCAGAAAGAGGAGCGGAATTTTGCGAGCGCAGCACAGCTGTACGAAATGCGTGACCTTCAGTGCGCTCTCGCTGAAGAGAACACCGTTGTTGGCCACGATTCCGAGCTCGTAGCCGTGGACCCGCGCAAATCCGGTTACTACCGTGGTGCCGTAGCGTTCCTTGAATTCGTGAAAGCGCGAACCGTCGACCAGTCGCGCGATGACCTCCCGCACTTCGAAGGGACGGCGTGGGTCCTCGGGCAGGATTCCCAGAAGTTCTTCGGGATCGAAGTGCGGATCCTCCGGGGCTTCTCGCGGAACTGCCGACTTCTTCGCCAAACCGAGATTCTCCACCATGTTGCGGATGATCTTCAGCGCATGCGCGTCATCGTTGGCGAGAGAGTCCGCCACTCCGCTGATGCGCGTGTGTACGTCACCTCCACCCAGTTCCTCGGCCGTGACTTCTTCTCCCGTCGCTGCTTTGACCAGAGGTGGACCGCCCAGAAAGATGGTCCCCTGTTCCTTCACGATGACGACTTCGTCGCTCATGGCGGGCACGTAGGCTCCACCGGCTGTGCATGAGCCCAAAACGGCAGAGATTTGGGGAATGTCGCGGGCACTCATCTGGGCCTGGTTGTAGAAAATGCGGCCGAAGTGCTCGCGATCCGGGAAGACCTCGGCTTGCAGCGGCAAAAACGCTCCTCCGCTGTCCACCAGATAGATGCAGGGAAGATGGTTCTCGAGCGCGATTTCCTGGGCACGCAGGTGCTTCTTGACGGTGAGGGGATGGTAGGTCCCACCCTTCACCGTGGCGTCGTTGGCGACGATCATCACCTGCCGACCATGGATGTTGCCGACGCCGGTCACGATCCCTGCGGCCGGGACGGGAGTGGAATACACTTCGTGCGCGGCCAGCGGCGAAAACTCCAGGAAGGGGCTACCCTGATCCAAGAGAGCGTCAATTCGCTCTCGTACCAGCAGTTTGCCCCGGCTCTGATGGAGCTCGCGGGCCCTTGGGCTCCCACCGAGTCGGACCTTGGCCAGGGCTTCCTCCAGCGCTATGGCGCGAGCCCGGTTGACCTCCTGATTGCGCTTGAAGTCCGGCGAGTTGGGAAGTACGGCACTCGAGAGCCTGCGCACGGCGAGCCTCCGGCTGAAGGGGAATGGAGATGGGTCCGCCATCGGCTCGCATCATCGTGCCGCCAGCGTCCGCAAAGAAAGAAGAAGTGTAGAAGCCTCGAGGGCGCGCGTAAAGAGCCGCGAGGGACAGACGCAGAGCTTCGTGATAGGCTGGCTGCGTGCCTTGCCGGGCAAAAGGCACGAAACCGAGAAAGCGCCGGCGCGTATGGATTCGAGGAACGCGCACCGTCTTGCTCCCGGGAGGATCCGTGATCGACCGCGAAGAGGAAATGCCCTTCACTGGCGAATACCTCGACTTTGCCCATGCAAGCACGGACGATCTGCAGACTCGTATTTTCGAGCTTCTCACGCTGGTGGAAACCAGTCGCGAGCTGCTACGCGCCCACGACGCCGATGACGTGGCGCGCCGCGTTTTGCTCTCCGTCATCGGAGTTCTCGGCGCCTCCTCCGCCAGTGTCCTGCGACGAGATCCCGTGGGCGAGCGCATGGAACTCTTGGTCCACGCGGGACTGGATATCGAAGAGAGACTCGAATTCCATCTCCCCGACACGATGGTGGAAGCTTTCGAACAGAAGAGCGACGGACGGCCTTTCCGCGTCGACCGCGATCTCGTTCAGGGGCCAGCCCGCGATTTTCTGCACTCCTACGAGAAGGTGCTCGAAACACTCGATGCGGCGGTAGTGTGTCCGCTCATCGGACGTCAGGGGCTCTTCGGCTTTCTCCTCTTGGGACGCCGCCTCCTGAGCGAGGGATATTCCTCGAACGACCTGGAGGTTTTCGCGAGTTTGGCCGAGCTCTACACCCTCGCATTGGAACGCGGTGCGGGTCCCGCGCCCATTTTGGGGCGTGCTCCCGCGGAGGTGCCGCGCGAGGTCTCCCTGGCTCTGCGCAAACTCCGAGAATTGTATCCGCCGCTGCGAGGAATCCTCGGCGAAAGCGAGGTGATTCTCCAGCTTTTCCGCGACATGGTTCAGCTTGCGCCGAGTCGTGCCACCGTTCTCATACAGGGAGAGAGCGGCACGGGAAAGGAAATAGTGGCTCGCGCCATCCACGAACTCTCGGCGCGCCAAGGCGGTCCGCTGGAAATCGTCGACTGTTCCTCCATTCCACGCGAACTCATCGAGAGCGAACTCTTCGGACACCTGCGCGGCGCATTCACCGGCGCGGTGCGCGACCGACGCGGCGCCTTCGAGCTGGCGCACCGAGGCACACTGTTCCTGGACGAAATCGGAGACATGAGCCTCGCCTCGCAGACGCGTCTGTTGCGCGCACTACAGGAGGGACGCTTCCGGCCGGTGGGCGGAGAGAAGACGCGTTCGGTGGACGTTCGGGTGATCGCGGCCACCAACGTCGATCTGAGGGAGGCTGTTGCTCGCGGCGAATTCCGCAAGGATCTGTTCTATCGGGTTCAGGTCTATCCCCTCAGACTTCCGCCCCTGCGCGAGCGCGTGGGAGACATCGCCATCTTGAGCCGCGCCTTCCTCAAGCGTTTCTACGCGGACTTCGGATTGAAGGAACCCATCGTAGATCCGGAAGTGATCACCGCTTTGCAAGCTCATCTGTTTCCGGGAAACGTGCGCGAACTTCAGAACATGGTCGAAGCCCTCGCCATAAGAAGCCGTGACAAACGTCACGTTCGACTCGAACATCTACGGCGCGTATTTGCAAGTCAGCAGTTGACGCAGCGCCCTCTTGCGGACGCGAACTCCGATCAAGGGTCGTCCCGCCCGTTGGCGAAGCACCCCTTGGAAAGCGCAAGCACCCCACCGGAAACCAAGTCGGGCGCAGCGAGCGCCGAGGGACTCGCTCCCCCCAGCGATGCGAGCGCTGAGGCCGTGGCACGGCAGATCCTCGACGCCTGGCGCCAGACCGGCTTCAATCTTCTCGAAGCCAGCCGGCGTTTGAAATCGCTGCGAACTCAGGGAGAGAACGTGGCCATCGTGGATCGGGTCCAAATGAACCACTATCTCGACGGGGAGACCCTCAGAGCTTTCATGTCGAGTGGATCCGAAGCGGAAGTTGTGGAGATCCTCTGTGCCGGATCGCAGCCGCGGCACCGCGTCGCTCGGCGGACTACCCGCCTGCTGCAACAGGCCCTGCAGGCCCTGCAGGGCGACGCGCTACACGAGACCTTCCCGCGCCTGCCGGCGCAGTACGAGCCGGTGCTACGCAAGCTAGAGAGCAAGGGCGCCGACTGGATGCGGAAACATCTGCAGCTGAACTCCTGAGCCCTCGCGCAGGCTTTCGAGTTTCCGCTGGAAACTCTGAACCCAAGCGCGGACTTTCGAAGCCGGGGCAAAAGGAAAAGCGGAGCGCCCTCCCTGAATGGGGCGCCCCGCTTCGAAAGACTGACGACGGGACCAATTTGGTCGGGCGCGATGCTCCCTCGCCAAGAACACCGGCCGCTTCGTCGTCAGCTCGGGGTTCGCCGATGCCGGGCGGCATCTTGCGGGAGTTCTCGCCAACTCCCCGAACCCTTTGGTCGCAACAGAACCCTCGATTCACTCCAGCGCGATCCCCAAAAGGGGCGCCGGTCGTGTGGGGTCGTGGGGTGACCGGCGCAGCACTGCCTTGTCGAGTTCCCCTTCGGGCTCCGTCTCCTCTTCTTCCACACTTCTCACGTCCCTCGCCCGCGGACGTACCGCAGGGTCCAGATACGCGAGTCAGAGGTGTCCGTGTGGCATCGACCCCTGCTTAAGCAGAGCCGATGCCAACTTCGCTGCGACTGGGAAAGCAAAGGTCAACTCATTGTGTTCCAAACGTTTAGAAGAGGACACCGTTGCGGGCCCCAGGGACTTTTGTTGTGAAGACGGGGCGGACTCCCGGGATGTTCTGTTGTCGTTTGGTGTGTGACATCAAAAATGAACATCACAAGTGATGTCAAGGCTGCTAGCAAGCTGCCAGAGAAGTGTTTGCGGGCTTTCTTGGGGCGCGGGCTGCTGCTACTCTGGGACCCATGAGCGTATCCTCCACACTCTGGCACGGGATCGATACCCTGGTCTGCATGGACGAGCGACGTCGGGTGCTGCACGGCGCCTGGATTCGCAGCGAAGGACCGCGAGTGGTGGAACTGGGTGAGGGTCCATTCGAGCCACGCAGCGGCGAAAGCACGGTGGATTTGGGCGGCGGAATCGTGATTCCGGGTCTGGTGAACGTCCACCACCACCTCTGTCAGAATCTCACCCGTGCTTATGGCCCGGCAGCCGACGCCGAACTCTTCCAATGGCTCACCCTGCTCTACCCGATCTGGGCGGGTTTCACTCCGGAAAACCTGGATCTGGCGGCCCGCGTGGGATTCGCCGAGCTGCTGCTCTCTGGCTGCACCACCACCAGCGACCACCACTACCTCTTCCCGCGCGCGGGCGCGTCCGAACTGCTGGATGCTACTTTTCACGCCGCGCAGGCGCTGGGCATCCGCTTCCACGGAACTCGCGGATCGATGAGCGTGGACGAGTCGAAGGGGGGACTGCCGCCGCGTTCGTGTACGCAGGATGAGAGCGTCATCCTTCTCGACAGCGAACGCGTCATCAAACGCTGGCACGATGGGACGCCCTTTTCGATGCATCAGGTCGGGCTGGCACCCTGTGCCCCCTTCTCGGTGAGTCAGGATCTCATGCGCGAAACCGCGCGCCTGGCTCGCGCCGAAGGAGTACGCCTGCACACCCATCTGGCGGAAACTCGCGACGAAACAGCGTATTGCTTGGAGCACTTTTCCTGCCGCCCGCTGGACTTCCTCGAGGAAGTAGAGTGGATCGGGGACGACGTGTGGCTGGCCCACGGCATCTGGTTCGACGAGCGCGAGATCGACCGCCTGGGAAAAGCGGGAGTTGGCATCGCTCATTGTCCCACTTCCAACATGCGCCTGGGTTCGGGCGTATGCGCGGTGCCCGAGTTGCGCGCGGCCGGTGTCGCGGTTGGTCTGGGAGTGGACGGGAGTGCGAGCAACGACACCGCTCACATGCTCAACGAAGCACGGATGGCCCTATACCTGCGGCGGCTTTCGAGTGGAGCGGCGGCCATGACCGCCATGGAGGCGCTGGAGTTGGCGACTCTGGGGGGAGCCCGTTGCCTGGGACGCCGCGAACTTGGCTGGCTTGGAAAGGACTCGGCCTGCGATTTTGCGCACTTCGATCTTAAGGAGGAAATCGCGGCCAGCGGCGCCCACGATGCGGTAGCCGCGCTCCTCTTCTGTGGTCCCCTGCGCGCGAGGTCCGTCGTGGTGAACGGTGAAGCGGTGGTGAGGGATGGGCAGGTTCTCACCGAGGATCTGCTTGCGCTGCTTCCCGCGCATCGCGAGGCCGCCCGGCAGCTCGTGCAAAAGGCGCTGAACACTCCCAATTCCTAATCGCACGCACGCACCGGCGCTTGTGGCTGAGATCCCCATCAGGGGGCTTGAGGTGAAGCCCGGCTCCGCGTGCACGCGGCGCGTCGAAGCTCAGCGTTGCCCTTCGAGCCGATGGTCGGCGAGCAAACTCGCGACCGCAGTCTGGATCGTGAAATTTTGATCGACGAGGAGCCGGCCCCTCTCCCCCCGGCGCTTCGCTTCCTGCGGATCGTCCAGAACTTCCCGAATGGCCGCGCACAGTCCATCGACATCCCCCACCTCGGCCAACCAACCGGTTTGTCCCGCCTGCACCGCCTCGACGATCCCCCCGGTGCGAGTAGCCACGACCGGCCGCGCCAGGGCGAGCGCCTCGAGCACCGTGTTGGGCAGTGCCTCCCAACGCGAGGCCTGTGCCACCAGATCCGCGCGTCTCATGAGCGCCGGCACGTCGTCCCGGCGGCCCAAGAGGCGGCAGCGCAAGTCGAGGTCCGCCGCGAGCCTGCGCAGAGAGGCCTCACAGGGGCCGACTCCGGCCAACCACACCTCGAGTTCCTCCCTTCCGAGCCTTGCCGCGGCCTGCAGCACCAACTCCTGACCCTTGTTGTGGTCGAGGCGTCCCACGCTCAGAACGACCTTGGCAGAAGTGGCGGGCACCGCGAGATCATCCTCGGCACGCGCGCGGAAATCCTCGGCATCGATACCGTTGGGGACCACGCGCATCTTCCCCGGGTTCACCCGCAAATAACGCCGCGCATACTCCCGCACGTACTGGGATACCGGCAGAACCGCGTCGAAGCGACGGTAGGTCCACAGCGCCAGTGCTCGATAGCCGAGACGCCGCACCAGCTGCGGAACTTCACGGTCGAACATGTTGTGGAGGGTACTAAAGCGCAGGTAAGGCGTGCGCGCACCCTGCATGGCCACAAGCGCGTCCGCGCGCAGCATGTGACTGTGCACGAGTTGCGCTTGAAACTCAGCCAGAGCGCCAGCTAGGGCCTTGCGCGCCGTGCCGAGCGATCCGCGCAGGGGAAGCCGCCGGGTCTCGACTCCTGCGAGTGCATCGAAGCGATCGGTGAAGGGACCCTCGGGAGAGATAAGCAGAACTTCATGACCCAAACGGGCCAACTCGCGGGCTGTGAGCGCGGTGTTCTCCTCCGCTCCTCCCAGCGAGGCCGAGTCGATCAATTCGACGATTCGCATGCGCGGGAGACTAGCACGCAGGCACTCCGGCTGCGAGATCGAGTCAATTCGATCGCGGCGGCTGAGAGCAACCGAGGGCCCGGGTGATGAAGGTGATGGCGTCTGCCGCGGAGGATTCCAGGCGATAGTTGCGTTCACTCAGCACCCAGTTGGTCGCCAGCTCGTCTAGCACCCCGAACACCATCTTGGCCAATTCACGCGGTGGAAGGTCGGCCAGGAAGCTTCCCTTCCTTTGCCCGCGATCGAGGATCGTCGCGAGCGCGTCCAGGTAGCGCTGTAAGAGGCCCAAACTTAGTTCCTGCAAAAAGGGAATGCTCTTGCGCAAATCGACCTGAAACACCGCGGCGAGCTCGCGGTCCTCGCCCACGCACTCCAGGTGAAGCTGAATGAAGCGCTCGAGCTGGGCGCGGGGATCGCTCGCTTCCGCCAAAGCAAGCAGTCCCCTCTCCAGAAATCGATTCATGGCCCGCTCGTAGACCGCGCGCAGCAGCTCGTCCTTGCTCTCGAAGTAGAGATAGATGGTTCCGTCGGCCACGCCGGCCGCCTTGGCCACCTCGCTGACCCGGGTCCGGTGGAATCCCTTGGCCGCGATCACTCTTACGGCGCCATCCAGGATGGTCTCCCGCTTCTCGTCCCGGAGTTTCACCTTGCGTGGCGGCATTTTTCCTCTTTCCAGCGTCTTGAGGCTTTCTCAAAAGTGAATATATATTCAGTATCGGCCGCCAGGCTTCCGAGTCGGCCCTATTCCTGCATGCGAATTAGAGGCCAATTCCGAGCGAAAACCGGCTTGATCGTGCCGATTCCGCTTGGAAGGGGCTCAACTCCGCCCTTTCGAGGAGTGAACCGTGATTCAGAATGAAACTTGGTCGAGAGTTCCCGTTCTGCGCCGCGTCGCAGTGCTGGGAGCGGGCACGATGGGGGCAGCCATTGCGGCCCATCTGGCGAACGCCGGGCTAGAGGTGCTTCTCCTGGATCTTCCTCCCCGGGAATTGAGCGATGAAGAGAAGGCGGCGGGAGTGGATCCCCAGAGCCCGGAGCACCGTAACCGCCTGGCGCTTGCGGCCATCGCCGCGCTCGACAAACATCGCCCGGCCCCCCTCTTCACCCGCGAATTCGCCTCCCGAATCGAGGCTGGCAACTTCGAGGATGAGCTCGACCGGTTGGCCGAGATGGATTGGGTCATCGAAGTCGTGGTGGAGCGTCTGAACATCAAGCAGTCCTTGTTGTCCAAGGTAGAAGCGGCGGTGGGTGACTCCACGATCATCTCCTCCAACACCAGCGGCATCCCCATCGCGTCGCTCTGCGAAGGTCATGGCGAGAGCTTTCAGCGGCGCTTCTTGGGAACCCACTTCTTCAACCCGCCGCGCTACATGCACCTCTTGGAAGTCATTCCGGGGCCCAGGACCGATCCCGCCTTGGTGGAGACTTTGCGCGCGTTCGCGGATGAGCGCCTGGGCAAGGGAGTGGTCGTGGCGAAGGACCGTCCCAACTTCGTAGCCAACCGCATCGGTTGCTTTGGAATGATGCGCACCGCCGCTCTGATGCTCGAGCACGAACTCGGTGTCGATGTGGTGGATGCCCTGACCGGACCGTTCCTGGGACGCGCCAAGAGTGCCACTTTCCGCACCGCTGATCTCGTGGGCTTGGACGTCCTGTTGCACGTGGCCGAAAACGTCAAGTTGGGTGCGCCGGACGATCCCGAGCTGGAAGTGTTCACGCCGATTCCACAGCTGAAGCGCATGGTGGAGGAAGGTCTTCTGGGAGAAAAGACCGGGAAGGGCTTTTTCCAGAAGACCAAAGTGGATGGCAATCGCGTCATCCAGACTCTCGATCTGAAGAGCTTCGAATACCGCGATCGCGAAAGAGCGCACTTCCCCGAGATCGACGCTCTCAAGGGAACGGACGATCTGCGCCAGCGCCTGCGCGGGGTCTTCAAGGCCAAGGGCAAAGGCGCTACCTTCTGCTGGGCCGTGCTCAGGGACACCTTGCGCTACGCGGCCGAGGTGGCGGCAGAGATCGCTGACGATCTGCCCTCAATCGACCGCGCCCTTTGCTGGGGCTTCGGCTGGCAACTGGGGCCGTTCCAGGTCTGGGACGCCATGGGCTTCACCGATGTCATCCAGCGTATGGAGGAGGACGGCCGACCCGCTCCAGAGTGGGTGAAGGAATTCGCCAAGTCGAACGCGAACGGTTTCTATCAGCGATCCGATGATGGCGGTTACCGGGTTGCCGTTCCCGATGGCAGCTCTAGCACTCCTCTGCGTGAGCTTCCCGGGGTCATCGATCTAAAGCTGCCCAGCCAGGGAATCCGCAAAATCGCCGAAAACAGCGGAGCAAGTCTGTGGGATCTGGGAGACAGCGTCCTCGGACTCGAGTTCCATTCCAAAATGAATTCCATCGGTGGCGAGATCCTGTCGATGACTGCGCAGGCGAACGAACGCGTCGTGAAGGATTTCCGCGGCTTGGTGGTCGGCAACCAGGGGCAAAACTTCTCGGTTGGTGCCAACCTGGCGCTTTTGTTGATGGCCGCGGTCGAGGGTGAGTACGAGGAAATCGATCTCATCGTGCGTCAATTTCAGCGCACGACCATGAGCCTGAAGACCTGTCCGCGTCCGGTGGTGGTGGCACCGTTCGGCCTCACGCTGGGCGGGGGATGTGAATACACCCTTCACGGTGCACGCGTGCACGCCTCGGCAGAGCTCTACGTGGGTCTGGTGGAGGGTGGAGTGGGGCTCATTCCCGCCGGCGGAGGGACCAAGGAATTCTATCTGCGCATGCTGGAGCGTCTGGGACCCAAGTCGGATCCGATGGAGGCGGCACGCCGCGCCTTCGAGACCATCGGCATGGCCAAGGTCTCGACCAGCGCGGTGGAGGCCCAAGAGTTGGGATTCTTGCGCGCGAGTGACAGTCTGGCCATGAATCCGGACCGGCTCATCGCCGGAGCGAAGGCCGAGGTGATTGCGTTGGCCGAAGCGGGCTACGTGGCGCCACACCCGCGCGAGGACATTCCCGTTTCCGGAGCAGACGGCCGCGCCCTCCTCGAGGTCGGTCTCTACAACATGCTCGAGGCCGGATACATCTCCGAGCACGACCGGCTCATCGGCCGCAAGCTGGCGCGCATCCTCACCGGCGGCGAGGTGGTGGCGGGCGCGAAAGTGAGCGAACAGCATCTGCTCGATCTCGAGCGCGAAGCATTTCTCTCGCTCTGCGGCGAGCGGAAGAGCCTCGAGCGCATCCAGTACATGCTCAAGAAGGGTAAGCCCCTGCGCAATTAGTCCAGGAGGAAATCGATGACAGCCTACATCCTCGATGCGGTTCGTTCGCCAATGGGGCGCGCACACAAGGGCAAGCTGGCGACCGTTCGTCCCGACGATTTGGCAGCGCAGCTGGTCCAGGCTCTTCTCGCGCGTCACGAGAATCTGGAACCCGCCACCATCGACGATCTGATCGGCGCCACCGCCATGCCCGAGGCCGAACAGGGAATGAACCTGGGACGCATCGTGGCCCAGCGCGCGCAGCTTCCCGACAGCGTGCCCGGAATGACCTTAAACCGATTTTGTGCCTCGAGCCTGGAGGCCATCGCGCTTGCGGTCGCGAAAATTCAGAGCGAGATGGCTGATGTAGTCGTGGCCTTTGGTGTGGAGAGCATGAGCCGAATCCCCATGGGCGGTTTGAAGCTGTCCCCCAATCCCTGGCTGGCCGAACACAGGCCCGGCAACTACCTGGGGATGGGATTGACGGCGGAAAACCTGGTGAAGCGTTACTCGATTACCCGCGAGGACCAGGATGCCTTCGCATTGAAGAGCCATCAGCGAACCATCGCCAGCGAGAAAAAGAGATTGTGGGAGGACGAGCGCATTCCGTACGAGCAAGAGGGAGAAATCGTCTTGGACCACGACGAGTGTCCCCGCGCGGAGACGAGTCTGGAGCTCCTCGGCAGCCTCAAACCTTCCTTTGCCCTGAACGGCACGGTGACGGCCGGCAACAGCAGCCCATTGACCGATGGCGCGAGCGCGGTGCTGGTGGTCAGTGAGAAAATTCTGAAGGAGCTCGGCGAAGAGCCCCTGGGCCGTCTGGTGAGCTATGCGGTGGCCGGTGTCGACCCCGAGATCATGGGGATCGCGCCGGTTACTGCGGTGCCCAAGGCTCTGGCGAAGGCGGGCTGGAAACTGTCAGAGATCGAGCGAGTAGAACTGAACGAGGCCTTCGCCGCCCAGTCCCTGGCCGTGATCCGCGAATTGGGTTTGGACCCCGAACTCACCAATCCGCAGGGTGGAGCCATCGCGCTGGGACATCCTCTGGGGATGAGTGGCGCGCGGATTGCGGGGACTCTGCTGCACGCCATGAAGCGTTCCGGCGAGCGCAAGGGACTCGCCACTCTCTGTATCGGAGGCGGCATGGGGGCCGCCGCCGCCTTCGAGCGCGCATGAATCGCGCCTGCATTGGAGATGTGACCATGAATCAGAAGACCTTACGACGCGGCGGGAGCTTCCTGATCGAGCTTACCCCGTTTCAGGAGATTCAAACCCCCGAAGACTTCAGCCAGGAAACTCAACTCCTGGCGCAGACCTGCCGCGACTTCGTAAAGCAAGAGGTTCTGCCGGTGATGGAGCGGCTGGAAGCCCAAGAGGAAGGTCTCATGCCCGCCCTGCTGAAGAAGGCGGGCGAAATCGGCCTCTTGGCGGTCGACGTTCCCGAGGCCTTCGGCGGACTCAGCGCGCCCAAGACCCAGAGCATGGTGGTGGCGGAGTCCATTGCCGCGGGCGGAAGTTTTCCGGTAGCACACGGCGCGCAAACCGGCATCGGCACTCTGCCCATCGTTTATTTTGGAACAGCGGAGCAGAAGCAGGAGTGGTTGCCCAAATTGGCCACTGGGGAACTCATCACCGCCTACGCTCTCACCGAAGCCGGCAGCGGAAGCGATGCACTGGCCGCAAAGAGCACGGCCGTCCTGGACGGTGAGGAATGGGTGCTCAACGGTGAGAAGATGTACATCACCAATGGTAGCTTCGCCGACGTGGTGATCGTCTTCGCCAAAGTGGACGGCGAGCATTTCTCGGCTTTCATCGTGCCCATGGACACCCCGGGTGTTAGCCCCGGTGCCGAAGAACACAAGATGGGCATCAAGGGCAGCTCCACGACGAGCATCGTGATGCAGGACGCCCGCATTCCCAAGGCCAACCTCCTTGGTGAGGTGGGTAAGGGACACATCATCGCCTTCAACATCCTCAACGTCGGACGGTTCAAGTTGGGCGCCGCAGTGACGGGAGCGGCGAAAGAAGCAATCGAAAAGACCATCGCCTACGTGAGCGAGCGCAAACAATTCAACAAGACTCTCAGCGAGTTCCCGCTCACGCAGAACAAATTGGGAACGATGGCGGCGCGGATTTTCGCCGCGGAGAGCGCGGTCTATCGTACCGCAGGATATTTCGACGAAGCGATCAGTGCGCTGGACAAGACTCACGCGGATTACGACCGAGAAGTCATCGGCGCCATCGACGATTACTCCATCGAGTGCAGCATCATCAAAGTCTTCGCATCGGAGGTCCTGGACTACGTGGTGGACGAGATGGTGCAGCTCTACGGAGGCTACGGCTTCGTGGAGGACTACCCCGCCGCGCGCTATTACCGTGACTCCCGCATCAATCGCATCTTCGAGGGCACGAACGAGATCAACCGCATGCTGATTCCCGGGATGATTCTCAAGCGGGCGATGAAGGGCGAGCTTCCGCTCTTGGCGGCGGCCAAGGGCATTCAGGACGAGTTGCTTTCCATTCCGTCGCTCGGCGAGGAGGGTGAGAGGGAAGCCTTCGCGGCCGAGCTCGAGCAGGTCGCCAAGCTCAAGAAGGCCGTTCTGCTCGTGGCGGGAGTCGCCACACAGAAGCTAGGAACCAAACTGCAGGAAGAGCAGGAAGTTCTCGTGCACGCCGCCGACATGATCATGGAAACCTACGCGCTGGAGAGCGCGGTGCTGCGTGCGCAGAAGATGCTGGCTGCGGGCAAGAAGATTCCGGCGGTGCAGGCCATGATCACCGTTCTGGTCGCTGAAGCCGTCGAGCGCGTGGGACGCGCAGGCCGTACCGCACTGACCCACGTCACCGAGGGTGATGAACTGGGCATGATGCTGGTGGGCCTCAAGCGATTCACGAAAGTGCCGCAGGTCGACACCATTGCCGCGGCACGCGTGGCCGCCCAAGCCCTCCTGGAGCATGGAAGCTACCGGGTGCCGGCCTAGAGTCGAAAGAGAGCCCGGTGCCGTCCGCTGTCTCCGTCGTCCTTCCCGCCTCCCATTGAAGAAGGACGATGAAGACAGCCCCCGACGAAACCGGGCTCGCCGCGTTCTTCTTGCAGGCTGGATGCCAAGCGGGAAGCATCGCAAAAAAGCAGCTCCAAGCCCCCTTCAGACAAGAGCTTGGAGCTGAACCCTCCACCGGTCTTCGCGCTCCACTCGCCGCCCCCCGCTGTCCGGCGTTCGACGGCCCGGACAGCGGGGCAGCGACTCCTCAACGCACCTTGACCACGCGCGTGCTGATCTGACGACCTTCGGTGAGCAGTTTGACGAAGTAGACTCCGCTGGACACGCTGCTTCCGTGATCGTCGCGGCCGTTCCAGCCGATGTGATCCTCGCCGGGACCCACCTGCAGCGCGCGCACCTGGCGGCCGCGGGCATCGAAGATCCGCAGGCGGCCACCCTGGTCCAACCTGCGGTTCAACTGGAACACGGTGCGCTGGGCCATCACCGAGGGAGTGGCGCGCAGGAGCAGCTTGCTGGTCTGCAGCGAGGGCGCGGGCGTACCGGCGATCACGGGGACCGATCCCACGAAGACGTTGCCGTCCAGATCGCGAACCACAACTTCCATCTCTCCCTCCGTGCTGGGAGTGACCGAGAGGCTGGCCGCTCCTCCTGCGTCGGTGTAGGTGTTGGTGAAGACCTCGTCGCCGCTGGCGAGCTTGCCGTTGTTGGCGCGCTTCCAGACCGAGACCAGCGCCTCTTTCACCGCCAAGCCTTCGGGATCGTAAACCTCGACGGTCAGGCCACAGCCATCGGGACAGACCTGGAGCGCCTCGGGCATGATCACCGTCCAGTCCAGGGCGCCCAGACGCTTGATCTTCATCTCCGGATCGCCCAGCAGCATGTACATCCAGGCGTTGTCACCGTCATAAGCGCTGGTCATCTGGTTCTCTGCAGCGGAGATTGCCTGCGCATGTCCGGTGATGCCATCTTCGAAGACGGCCTTGAAGAGACCGCGATCCAGTTCGTGGTTGGGAGTCGTGTAGCTGGGCACGGTGGCTCCATAGTGCGCGACCGCACCGTCGTTGGTCTCCTCCATCCAGTTTTCACCGACGCAGTCCGCCACCCGGATGTCGTTGTTGTTACATGCGATGGACCAAACCACTGGTGTGCGCGGAGCGTTCGCCAGGACGCTGATGTCGGAAGAGCCGAAGCTTTCGAAACTGGTGTTCCAACCGGTCCATGCGCCAGTGCTGCCGTGTCCGCGATAGCAGATGAGCCCCGCTCCGTTGTCGATCAGGTCCCTCACGTCGCTATTCGTCGTTCCGGCACTGCCGTAGAGAGTGACGAAATTCGGCGTCACGGAGTAGCTCGCGGTGCGCACGGACTCCTGGGCGCCCTCATATTTGTTGGGCGCGTTCTCCTTGTGCGCGGCCAATCCCACCGTGGTATAGGGCCAGGTGAAATCGCGGCCGTTCTCGTAGTTGAGGATCTTCGCCACCTGGTTGCTGAGGTCGTCCGCGTTATCCACCGACAGGCGTCCTACCCAGACCTCCTCGTTCAAGTCGTCGCCGTTCATGGAACCGTAAAGATCGTCGGTGGGAACCACTCCTGCGTTGTTGGTTTGGGGGGAGGGGCACAACGGAATGAACGTATCATCTCCCACGAGCAACACATAGTGGTCGTAGAGAGGTGACGAGCTTTGATACCAATGCTCGATGGCATCGCGAATTTCGCTGCAAGTAGTGCCCACCGATTCCAGGGTCAACTCGGTCACTTGGAAGCCGCGGGACTTCTTTTGATCGATCAGCGGTTGGATCTGCGGCTGCAGGTATTCGCGATATAGGAAGAGGAAGCGACCTTCGTAGTATTCTCCATTGCTGAGGAAAAATTCCCGCGCCACTTTCCAGTTGTCATAGATGGTCGCGGCCAGGTGCGCCTCCTCGATCGTTCCTTGCCCGAATGAGAGTAATGCCCCCTGATGTCCGAGCAGCAACCGCATCTGGTCATAGACCTGAAGTTCGCCGGTCGCGGGATCCCACTTGCATGGCCAGGCCTCGAACTGAGCAGTGGGAATCCAGCGGTCGGCGGCTTCGACGGGCCGGCCCCGCGGTCCGAAATCGGTGGGCCAGGGTCCGCTGCTCGCATAGAGCTGCTCGTCGATCTGGAAAATCTCAGGGTCCCCCTCGGGATGATCGCGCTCGGGAATGGGTTGCGGGTAGATCTGCATGTTCGAGAAGCTGCGCGTGTTGAGGATCTCCACGCGATCCAGGGTGACACCCTCGGCGCTGGTGGGTACGGCCAGACACATCTGGACCGCGGGCAGAAGCGGAGCACCGGTTTGACCCATGATGCCCAGGCCGGGAAAGCTCAGGCGCTGGTAGCTGTGTTGATCGGCGCCCAGGACATCTTCCATCCAGAAACCGTGGATGACCACGTCGATCACGGTCTGTTGGTCGTCTGATCCGGAGACGAGTTTGACCTCGGCCGCAGTCCCCTCCGGAGTGTGGTCCAGGTGCACCCATTCCTGGGCCCGGGCATCGCCGGCAAGGGGACCTGCGCCAATGGTCAAGAGAAAGACCAGCCAGAGCAGGGAAAGCGCCGGGAGCTTCGCTTTGGGGGATCGAACTGAGGGCTCAGGGAAGGCTCTGCCCTGAAAGTGCGGATCGGGCAAGCGCATGGAGTGCCTCCTTCGGCAGACGCCGTGGCGGGACGGATTGACAGGGATTGTCAGCTATCGAGCAAGGGCGAGTTCCGCGGCGGACGCGTTCCCCGTCCCCCACGAGCTCATCGGTTCTTGGTTTGCTCTCATCCTTAGCAACGAAAATCCGGCGCCGAAGCGGACACACATTCGTTGACGAGAAGTGGGTGGATGAAGACGATGTGGAGGGGTGCCACTCGTGACGAGAGAAATCCAGATCGCCCTGCTGCGCGGCATCAACGTCGGCGGACACAACAAGTTGCCCATGCGCGAGCTGCGCTCGCTGTGCGAGGAGTTGGGCTGGCAAGATGTCCGATCCTACATCCAGAGCGGAAATCTGGTGTTTCGATCCTCCTCCCCACGATCCCTCTTGGAGCAGACGCTCGAGAAGGCCATCGAGGAACACTTCGGCTATTCGATCAGTGTCCTGGTTCGATCGGCGAGGGCCTGGTCGGGTCTTCTGAGGAGCAATCCCTTTCCAAAGGAGTCCGAAATGGGGCCCAATCACGTGATGCTCCTGCTCTCCAAGATAGCTCCCGAAAGGAACGCGGTGCGCGAGCTGACTCCCTACGCGAACAACGGAGAGTGTCTGCGGCGGATAAAAAGCGCGTTGTGGATCCACTACCCGAACGGCGCCGGAACTTCGAAATTGACCCCTTCCGTCCTGGCCCGCTGCATGGGCTCGCCGGTGACCGCTCGCAACTGGCGCACCGCACTCAAACTGGAGGAAATGGCGCGATCGTCCTAGACTCCCGCTTGGCTTCCCCGCTCTCGAGGAGAACTTCGTGAGAAGACTTTCCGCATTGACTGCCACCCTCGTCGCGTTGCTCTGCGCCGCCAGCGCGAGTCAGGCTGCTCCCTCCCTGAAAGAGTACTTCGACAACTCGGGGCGAAACGACGTGATCGGCGGCGGCGTCCGCATGATTCCCGTCAGTACGCCCAAGGGAGAGTTTCAGGTCTGGACCAAACGGACCGGCAACAACCCCACGATCAAAGTGCTCTTGCTGCACGGCGGACCGGGGATGACCCACGAGTATCTCGAGGCCTTCGACAGCTATTTCCCGGGCGCGGGAATCGAGTACTACTACTACGACCAGCTGGGCTCCTTCTTCAGCGATCAGCCGGACGATCCCGATCTCTGGACCATTCCGCGTTTCGTCGAGGAAGTCGAGCAGGTCCGGCAGGCTCTCGGTCTGAACAAAGACAACTTCTATCTCTACGGTCACTCCTGGGGCGGGATCCTGGCCCTGGAGTACGCCCTGAAGTACCAGCAACATCTGAAGGGACTGATCATCTCGAACATGATGGCCTCAGCTCCCGCCTACAACGACTACGCGCATAAGGTGCTGATGCCGCAGATGGACCAGGCTGCTCTGAAGAAAATCGAGCAGTTCGAGGCCGACGGGAAGACCGACGACCCGCAGTACATGGGACTTCTGATGCCCAATTGGTATACGGTGCACATTCTGCGCATGCCGGCAAACCAATGGCCGAACCCGGTGAACCGCGCAATCCAGTACCTCAACCCGAAGATCTACGTGCTGATGCAGGGACCAAGCGAGATGGGACTCTCGGGCAGACTCGCCAACTGGGACCGCACCGCCGATCTGCCCAAGCTCGAGGTGCCAACCCTGACGATCGGATCGAAGTACGGCACCATGGATCCCGATCACATGAAGATGATGGCCCAGAAGGTGCAGAACGGGCGCTTTCTGCTCTGTCCCAACGGAAGCCACTTGGCAATGTACGATGATCAGAAGATCTATATGAAGGGGCTTATCCAGTTCTTGAAGGACGTTGACGCCGGACGCTTCTAAAGGGAGAGTGGATTCTGCAGCCTCGTTTTGTGGTGAGAAGACTGAACAGGGTGAGTCCTGGGCCAGGAGGATCTCCGGATGAAATCGGTGCGAAGCCTGGCTCTCGCTTTCGGGATCTACTTCGTTCTGTACCTGAGCTATCTGGCGTGGTGGCCTGAGAGCGAACTCCTCCACTGGCTCACGCTGGTCGCAATGCCACTCACCCTCTTGAGAATTTTGCTGCGCAGGCCCTCGGGATTGCCTTCTCTGCGCGAGGCCTTGCGAGCAGCTGGTTTCTCGGGCCGCCCAAGGGCGCGGGGGATCGTTGCGGCTTTGCTCGTTGGAGTCCTACTCAGTGGACTGCAATTGGCCGGACGGAACGCCAACGAGATTCAGGATCTGATCCTGTCACCTCGAGTTCTGTGGCTGTGGCCGCTGTCGTTTTTCATGATGCTCTTGACCGCTGCCACCACCGAGGAATTCTTCTTTCGGGGGATTCTGCTGAAGCGATGCAGTGCCGCGACCGGATCGAAATGGTTGAGTGTGGGAATCACCTCGATACTCTTCGCGCTCTATCATGTGCCCTACGCCTATCACCTTGCGGCGTGGGGCACGCAGTTCGACCTGAGCGGCGCACTGCGATCCGCATTCGAGACGGGTTTCCCACTGGGAATTCTCTTGGGAAGTGTCTTCGTCATTGCTGGCGAGAATACGCTTGCATCCATTCTCGCCCACGCGCTGATCAACTCCCTACCCGGGATGCTGATCGTTCAGAGCTTCTTCGGATCGTAGCCGCAAATGCTGGAAACCAGGAAGACGGAGGTCTAGCCGTGAAAACGAGGAACTATCTCCTGCAAGCTACTGTCACCGCCTGCGTAGCCTTCGTAGTCTCCGCAGCCGTAACGTATTTCTACCGCCTCATCGTGCACGGCCAAGCTGCGGTAAACTGGGAGACTGCGTTCGACTTGGCGATCGTACTGGGAGTTGTCCTGCCGCTGGTCAGCGCAAGAGGCTCAGCAGTTCGCCAAAAGAACTGAGGAGAGCATGGGGCTTCGCCGCGCGGAGGTCTTCCACGCGCCCGATGCCATAGCTGAACGCGATGGAAATGCAGCCGAGCGCATGAGCCGCTTTGATGTCGTTCGGGGAGTCGCCGACCATCCAAGCCTCCTTCGCACCCACCTTCAGCTCGTCCAGTACCAGCTGCAAAAGATCAGGAGCCGGTTTCACGGGTACCCCCCGGCGCGCTCCTACGATCGCGTCGACGTAAGGCGCCAGCCCGACACCCTCGACCACCCGCGCCGTAAACTCGTCAGGCTTGTTGCTCGCCACTCCCATGCGCAGCCCGCGCGCGCGCAACACCGCCAGAGTCGACGCGACCTCTGGATACGCCTGCGTGTGATCCAGCAGATGTTGCGCGTAGAAATCACGGAAACGCAGGAGCGCCGTGTCGACTTCGGGGCCATCCTCGCCCAGCGCTCGAGCAACCAGCATTCGAGCTCCATCCCCGATGTAGCCGCGCACGGTTTCCTCGGGCAGGGGCGGCAGGCCGCGCTCTTGCAGCATCAGATTGCAGGCCACCGTGAGATCGGCGACCGAGTCGACGAGGGTCCCATCGAGATCGAAGCAGATCGCACGGGGTGGGCGGAAGTTCATGCTGGGAATCCTACCTTCCAGTGTCGTCCTGCGCAAGAAAGGCGTAGCAGAGCCGAAAGCACGGTGCAAATGGCGCGAAATCTCCCTGCGATTCCCGCGAGCATGTCTTGAAAAGTCCCGGAATCAGGGGATATACTCGGCGCAGCTCCTTCAACCGAGTGCACCCCTGAACGCCAATGCGTTGGCGATCTTGCTCGGTAGGAACTGGGGAAGCGATCTCGCCAACGGTGCCCTCGTCGAGGGCCGGTTCGACACCACCGACTGCGGGATCGTCGGCCGAGGGGTTGCGAGCACCGACATCTGCTCGACGTCCGGATGCCCATGCGATGCAGAGACCGGACCACGGATTCTGACTCGCATCCATCGTGGCCCCGCCACATTGGCTCCTTTGCTCTGCAACCGCTTTGACATGGCGACCCTTCGGCTTCCCCAGGAGTTTTCGACCCAAGGCCTCTTCCTTCTTGACGATCGCGCGGGCTCCCTCTAAGGAGAGGGAGCCCCGTTCGTTTCCCTTCGGGAGGTTTTGCAAGATGGCACGCGAAGACACTCCAGATCGCCGTCCCCTGCTCTACGGCATCGCAGCCCTTCTCATCTTGTGCGCCGCGCTCTTCCTCTTTTGGCCTCGGGGCCCCAAGAACGAGCTCAGCACGATGACCCTCACCCCGCCGAGCGCGGAGAACCAAGTCCAGGCCGGGCAGGTGAACCCCGAGGACTCAGCCACCACCACCGCCAAGGAAGCGATGAATTCCGAGGAGACACCCAGGGAGAGCCTCTCTGGGGAGCAACAGGAGCCTCAGTCCACCACCCCGAAGCAGAGCTCGCCCGAACCGAGCTCTGCGAGCACGGTGACCCCGGCAAAGACCGTGAGTTCGAGTCCGGCGCCAGCGAGCCACGAGAAGGCCCCGCAGAAGCTCAGCAGCGGTCTGGTGCAGCCGACCTCCACGGGCCGCTATCTGCTCAATCTCGGCTCTTTCGGTAGCCATTCCAACGCCCAGCGGCGGGTGGACGAGCTGCGAGCGAACGGCGTGCCCGCCGACGTGGCCCAGGGGACCAAGCCTGACGGCAGCCCGATCTACCGGGTGCGCGTCGCATACTTCGAGGGACACAGCCTGGCCAAGGCCTACGGTGAAGACTTGAAACGACGCCTGGGTCTGGATTACTGGATCTCCGAGCGCTGAGGCCCGACATAGCCCGGGTTTTCCAGTTCCGAAGGCGCCCTTTCGGCTCCCGCCGGTCCGCGATATACTGACCTTCGGACTTTCGATCTCCCTTTCGTTCAATTTTCGCCTGAGGTACGCCTTGCCGACGAAGCGGAATCCCAAACAAGCACCTTTCAAGAGCTTGGACCGCTCCGCCCTGCTCGCCGCCTACCGGACGATGGTCAGCGCGCGGGCGGTGGACGACGAGGAGATCAACCTCAAGCGAAAGAACCAGATCTTCTTCCAGATCTCCGGCGCCGGTCACGAGGCCGTCCTGGTGGCCGCCGGCATGGTTCTGCGGCCAGCCTATGACTACTTCCTTCCCTATTACCGCGACAGAGCTCTCTGTCTGCAGCTCGGCATGACCCCCTACGAGATGTTCTTGCAGGGCGTGGGCGCGCAGGACGATCCGAACAGCGGGGGGCGGCAGATGCCGGCTCACTGGGGTCACGCCGCCTTGAACATCGTGTCCAAGAGTTCCTGCACCGGCATGCAGACCCTGCACGCGGTGGGCGTCGCGGAGGCTGGGCGCTATCTCGAGAGCTTCGAGGAGGCGCGCGCCGGAGCAAGTGAATTCCACGTCGACGAAGTGGTCTACATGTCGGTGGGAGACGGCTCGATCAGCGAGGGAGAGTTCTGGGAAGGGCTCAATGGCGCCTGCAACCTGAAGCTCCCCGTTCTCATTCTCGTCGAAGACAACGGTTACGCCATCTCCACCCCCAACACGGTCCAGACGGCCGGGATCCCCGTGCACGAGCTGGTAGCCTCATATCCCAATCTCGGGGTGTGGAACGTGGATGGCACCGATTTCCGGGCCTCGTACGAGGTTCTCAAGGCGGCCGCCGCGCACTGTCGAGCGAGAAAAGGTCCCGCCCTCGTCCGCGCGACGACGGTCCGCCCCTACTCTCATTCGATGAGTGACGATCAAAAACTCTACCGCAGCAAACAGGAACTCGAGGAAGAGGCGCGCTCGGATCCCCTGCACCGCATGCGCCGCGATCTCATCGAAAACGAAAGCGTGAAGGCGGAGGACTTGGATGCGTTGGAGGCGGAGTGCCGCGCCGATGTCAAGGAGGCCTCCCTCAGGGCACAGTCGGCACAAAAGCACTCTCCCAAAAACGCGTTGCTCTACCTCTACAGTGAGGAGCAGGATCCCGCCGGGCCAAAGTTCGATACTCCCGAGGACGCGAAGTCGGAGGGCGGCAACGGAACCGGCGGCGAAAAACCCATCTCCATGCTGGAGGCGATCAACCGCACCCTGCACGATGAAATGGCGCGCGATGCACGGATACTCGTGTTTGGTGAGGACGTGGCCGATGCTACCAAAGAAGAGGTCCTGAGCGAGTGCAAGGGCAAGGGCGGAGTGTTCAAGGCCACCGCCGGGCTCCAGCGTGCCTTCGGGCCCGAGCGCGTCTTCAACTCCCCGCTGGCCGAAGCCAGCATCGTCGGTCGCGCAGTGGGAATGGCCACGCGCGGACTCAAGCCAGTCGTCGAGATCCAGTTCCTCGACTATATCTGGCCCGCTTACATGCAAATCAAGAACGAGCTTTCCACCATGCGCTGGCGATCCTACAACAACTGGAAAGCCCCGGTTGTGGTACGCGTCGCGGCCGGAGGATACCTACAGGGCGGCGCGATGTATCACAGCCAGAGCGGGGTGAACCTCTTCGCCAGCATTCCCGGCCTCCGGGTGGTCATGCCCAGCGAGGCCCGCGATGCCGTCGGACTCCTTCGAACCGCAATTCGCTGCGACGATCCGGTGATCTTCCTCGAGCACAAGCACCTCTACCGACAGCCCTATGGAAAGTCGCTCTACCCAGGATCGAATTTCATGATTCCCTTCGGGAAGGCGCGGCTGCACCAGGAAGGAAGCGAGGTCACCATCGTGACCTATGGCGCCCTCGTGCATCGCAGTGAGCTGGCCGCCAAGCAACTGCAGAAGGAGACTGGGCTGTCCGCGGAGATCCTGGATCTGCGTTCTTTGAGTCCCTGGGATCATGAGGCGGTAGCCGAGAGCGTACGCAAGACCAACCGCTGCGTGGTGGTCTACGAGGACCCCAAGAGCCTGGGTTATGGAGCCGAAATCGCGGCCTGGATCGCCGACGAACTTTTCGAATATCTCGATGCTCCGGTACGACGCGTCGCGGCGCTCGATACGCACATCGCGTACGAGACAGAAACGGAGAGGGCGACGCTTCCCCAAACCGAAGACGTCGCCCAGGCACTCCGCGAAATCGCGCGCTACTAGAGCCTCAATTCCGCGCCATATTGAGAACCATGCGCTGGCAAGCTAGGATTCGCCCACCTGGATGGTCGTCGTGTGCTCGCTCATCTTCACCGGCTTGGCTTCCTCATCAGGAATCCCCAGATAGTCCGCAACGGACTGCGGCACTCTCGCATACCACATCGTCGCGGTAACCCGCACCGGTCCGCTCGCGATCTGCTCGGGAATGATCCAGCGGAATGACTCGTTGACGGCTTTCAACGGAGCGAGACGGTAATCCGGACCGAATCCGGCCGTGTTCCACTGCGCAATCGTCATCCGGCCCTGAGGATCGAGATAGGGTAGGCGGAAGATACGGTCGCCCGCGGGCACCGGCGCGTCTCTGAGCAGTCCCACGAACTGGTCGAGGTCCTGGATGTCTCCGATGTCCTGGTAGGCCATCGCCTCGGCCGACGCCACCGTCCATTCCTCACCTTCGAATCCCTTCGGCTCGACAGCCAGATGGTAGATCTTGCCTGCCGCATCGACGGCCTGCACGTCGAGCCACACCATTCTCTCCTCGGCCGAACCTGAGGGAATCATGTGCGCAGCTTTGGCGTTCACAACGGTTGCGGTGAAACGCGTTTCGTCACCCACTTGCACCTGTGCCCGCAAAGGGTGAATGCGAACTTCCACGGCTCCGGCGAGCTTGCCCAGGTCGTGCGCGCCATGGAAGAGATGTTGACGGACATCCGGATGGTCCATGCCACCGGCGTCGGGAGCGGAATTCCCGGCCGCGGGCGGCATGTGGCAATCCTGGCACACGATGCCGGCCTTGGCCTGGGGACTGTCCTTCCATTCGAGATGCGTGGCCTTCACCCACAGACCCCAGGGGTCCTTTTCGTTGTGGCAAGTGCCGCAGAACTCGGCGCTCATGAGAAATGGGTTGGCTTTTATCGCATGGACCGGGCTCTCCGTTCCCTCGCGCACGCCCTGTTTGGCCCCTCCCGGCTGCACGATGAAGTTGAAGTTGAACGGCACTTCACCCTGAAATCCCGTGATGGAATGACAGAGATCGCAGCTCACTCCCTCGTTGGCGCGCGTTCCTTCCGCGGGACGGCCAGGAGGGATGTCACCGGCGAGAAACGCCAGGGGCGCATGACATCCATTGCACCCCGCCTTGACTCCCGCCACCTTCGCGAACTTCTCCGCGTGTGGCAGCGCCAGCTTGAAGTATTCGATCTCGTCCCAATCGTGAGTGAAACTCTGTGACATCATGGACTGTTCATATTGGGGCACGATGTCCACGTGACAATCGAGACAGGTCTGGTTGGGCTCGAAATCGCCGTAGCTCCTCGTGCCCAGTGCAGCATCCCCCGCCGGCGCGTCGGCATGAGCAACCCATGGCAAGACGCAGAAGAGGGTGAAAAGAACGAACACGGTCGACTTCATGGGTTTCCTCCTTGGCACTTGGGATCCACGGGAACTGTCCCAAGGATAGAGCCTCTTGGCGCTCGATCCTAGTCAGCTTTGCACGACGAGACTTCGTCACCGCATTGTGCTAAGCTTGAGCGGGAAGAGGCTCCTGATTCAAGCTGCGAAAGCCAGAAAGGGGAGCGCATGCGTTTACCCGCTGTATGCTCTGGAGTTTTCACGCCGATCCGAGTCCTTGCGCTCGCCTCGCTCTTGCTTCTCGGCGCGGCCTCCTCCGCCAATGCTCGTTTCTACTCCGGTTGGATCGGGCTCTTTCTCGATCCCGCCGGCACGGTCAGCTATGTAGATAGCGGGAACTCCGGCGATCACTCCGATTTGGTGGAGGTTCTGCCGGACGGCGGACTGCGCTACACGGTCTACGTTTTGGGCAAGGATCTCCCACGGGGCACTTCGGCCTACGAGTTCGCCCTCAAACCAGCCTACTGGGCTGGCGGGTACTGGAATTCGCCCCCACTACTCTCCCCGAGTTTTCCCGAAGCTGCCGAATACTGGGAATGGAGCTCGACGGGGATCGAGCCCTACACGACGCAGATCAACTATGCCGTGGAGCTGGGGGAGTGTCTGCCCGCCGAGGGACTCATCACCCTGGCGACCATCGAAGTCCAGTATAACTACCTCGATTCGTTTGTTCTGTTCGTCGAGCTCGCGGAAGCCCGCACCAACTCGACCGTTGTCTACGATTACGGCTATCGACCCTGCGATGCGGCAGGGCCCTTCGTACGCCTTCCCTTGCCTCTCGGTCAGACGGAGGCGGGGGTGTACTTGCCCGATCCGGCCGCGGAACTTTCCTGGGGACAGATGAAGGCACAGTTTCGTTGAGTAGCGTGCACCACGCGGCCCGCGAGTGAGGGCTACCCTACTGTGGCGAAGCTGCGCGCCGAGCGAAGAAGAAGTAGAGCGCCGCCCACACGAAGTCACCCGCCGAAAGAAGACAATAGGCCAGGGCTCCCTGGGGACGGTGCCAGAATACGATCCCCAAAATTCCCAAGGCTCCGGTTACCCGCATGGCAATGGAGAGATCGACCAACGGCGGACAGCGTTGTGCGGTCTCCGCCGCGGTCAGATAGACCAGGGGAAGTACGAGCAGGGGCAAAGTCGCCAAACGGAACAGAAAGGGTGAGCATGGCAGTGGATGGGAGAAGAGCGAGAAGAGCCAGGTGGGCATGGCCAAAAGCAAGATGAACCAGAGCCAGTCGTAGAGCGCACTCAAACGCAAGACGAAAATCAACGGACGCAGGGAGCTCACTGGGATTTTTGGTGATTCCATAGGTCTCACTCTCCCTTCGTTTTCATTCGGCCGCTAGATCCCGAAGAGGGTCTCTACCGTTCCTCCCAACACGTCTTCGCTCAGAAGGGCCTCGGCCATTCCCACGTGGAGTCGAGACCCCATGGTACGTCTCTGTGCGAGCAGGATGTCCAGGATCGACTGCGGGCCGCGACCGATGGGCATCTGGCTCGCGTAGGCCTCAATGGCGCGCGTGAGCGTCTCTTCATGTTCGGAGACATCCACGACAAAACTGGGAGGCACCGTTTCGGGTAGCATGTAGTAGAAGAGCCGCTTCACTTGGTGAGGTTCTCCCTGTGGCAGAGCCCTGCGCAGGCGCGCCAGCTTGCAGCCATCGCGAGCCAAGAGACCCGCGGCGAGATGATCCACGTTGGCCCTGCCGTCGAGGTGACTGGCTCGATTGTCGGGATAGGGCGCCAGAACGAGGGTGGGACGGAGCTCTCGCAGGAGCTGCGCGATGCGCACTCGACTCTCTCGGTCGTTTTCGACACCCGTGTCTTTGAAGTCGAGGATTCGGTGTTCACAGCCCAGGATCCGCGCCGCTTCCGCCGCCTCGCGCGCTCGCCCTTTGGGCGTTCCCCAGCTGCCTGCCTCTCCGGCGGTGAGGGCGACAATCATGACTCGGCGTCCCACCGCGCTCATGGCAGCCAGGATTCCACCAATCGCCATTTCCGCGTCGTCGGGATGTGCGCCAATCACCAGCGCATCGAGAGAATGCTGCTTGGACATGTCGTGATGGTATCCACAGGCCCCCCATGGCACAAGCTCTTCCATCTTGAAACGTGGCCTCATGCCCTCAACGCACCGAGACTTGCGCTTTGCCACGGCCCCGATAGACTAGGGGCCCGTTGGGACAGAAGAGAGTTCATTTCAAGGCACCCTAAAGGAGAGAATTCCCGTGAGAGTACTCGCGACCGTCTCGAGCTTCCTTCTCATGAGCGCGCTTTTGGGCAGTGGAGTCTCCAGGGCAGAGGACGAAGTGACCCCGGGACCTTGGCAATTCGAAATGCTTGCTGGTTTCAATCTCAACCAGAGCGCGTTTTCGAACAACTGGTCCGGTGGAGATCGTGGAGCTTTCGCCTGGAGCATCAAGTCCGACCTACGTGCGGAACGTCAATTCACGCAGTCCTTCAACTGGACGAACACCCTGAGCCTGGCCTACGGCGTCACTGCCAAACAGGTGGCCGACCCCGACAATCCAAAGAAGAAGGTCTGGGATCGCCCGGAGAAGAGCGACGATCAAATCCTCCTGGAATCGACGGCACGCTGGGGCAAGACCTCGCTCAACCCTTACCTCCAATTTCGCTTCGAGACACAGTTCTTGGACAAGAGCGATCCGCGCGGGGCTCTGAAATTCAATCCGCTGCGTTTCAACGAAGCGGCCGGGATCACCAAGGTGATTCAAAAGACCGAAAAGCGAGAGATCCTCACCCGGCTCGGATTCAGCGTGCGTGAGAACGTGGCCAAGACCTTTCAGGATCTGGCCGGTGATAGGACCTCGAGGACCAGCACGATGGACGGTGGATTGGAATGGCAGAGCGTGGCAGGCTTTCCTTTTTCCAAGGAACGCTTCTCTTTGAACTCACGGCTGATTCTCTTCTTGCCCGTCTTCTATTCGGCCAAGAGTGATTTGAAAGACTTCGACCAGGACAGGATCGACGCCGGAATGCCAGGTGACGCCATAGCCGACTACTGGAAGCAAGCGAGCGCCGACTGGCAGAACACCCTCACTGCCAAAGTCACAGACCTCTTGTCGGTGAATCTGTTCTTTCAGCTCGTCTACGAAAAATTCGACACGAGCACCGACCTGAGTCCCGACCTGCCGCTGGACGTGCGTGTGGCAAACGCCGACGTGGGTATCCGCAAGGCAGCGCAATGGAAGCAGACTCTGGCTCTGAGCTTGAATTACCGCTTCTTCTAAGCCGCGGGCTTTGACGAACCTTCACCCTCTCAAGGGAAGTTTTGACATGGACAGCCAATCCGTACAGGGCCTCTACCTCACCATCCAGGACCTTGCCGTTGCCTACGGTGGACGCATCCTCGGCGCCATCGCCATTCTGATCGTGGGTAGGATTGCCGCGGGGATCATCTCCAAGGCCGTTCACCGGGGCATGAACAGAGCAAAGGTCGACACCGCGCTGGGCAATTTCGTGGCCAAGCTGGCCTATTTCGGCGTCTGGATCTTTGCACTCATCGCGTCGCTGGAAGCCTTCGGCGTGAGGACGACCTCATTCGTGGCCGTACTGGGTGCCGCTGGTTTGGCAGTCGGCCTCGCTCTCCAGGGCTCACTCTCGAATTTCGCCGCGGGAGTGATGATCCTGCTCTTCAGACCCTTTCGCATCGGTGACTTCATCGAAGCAGCAGGGGTGAGAGGGAAAGTCGTCGAGATCAGCGTGTTCACTACCATCCTCTATACTCCCGATAACCAGAAGATGATCGTGCCCAACAGCGGAATCATGGGGGGCAACATCATCAACGTCACCGCGATGGACACACGCAGAGTCGATATCACGGCGGGCATCGCTTACGACGACGACATCGACAAGGCCAAGCGGGTCTTCCTGGAACTCTGCACCAACCACCCGAAAGTCCTGAAGGATCCAGCCCCGGTGGTCAAGTTGTCATCGCTCGGGGATTCCTCGGTGAATTTCTCGATCCGGCCGTGGTCGAAGACGGAAGACTATTGGGACGTCTATTTCGACTTGAACGAACAGATCAAGAAGGCCTGTGATGCGAACGGTTTGAGCATTCCGTTCCCCCAGCGAGACGTGCATCTCTTCCAGGCCTCCAACGGGGCCTAGCCGCGAGCTCGCCCCGCCGGACTGCTTCCCCGCGGGCGATCCGCTCTCAACGGGAGTGCTATTGATCGCGGGGGGCCCATTTCTTAGCTTGAAAGGAGGGATCTGCGCAGCTCGCGGGTCCTTTCGGTCTTGAAGCCCCCGATTGCCGGCGCCTGGGCCCGAAGAGAAGGTCCGCGCAGTTCGTCAAGGAGATAGAGTACGCGATGCATCTTCATGCTCCCTGGAGGCCACTTGGAGTGCTGGGGCTCTCCCTGCTCTGCGGCTGCCTCTTTGCTTGCAGCAATTCCACGACCGGACCCCTCCAGGACCAGGCCCCCGATACCAGCATTGTTTCGGCGCCGAGAAGCGACATCCCGAACTCCTACCGCGTCACGATCGCGTGGCTCGGCAGCGACCCGGACGGGCAGGTCGCGTCGTTCCAATGGCGCATGAGCGATGATGGCGCCGACGGGGTCGTCGATCCCGAGGACACTCTGGGACTCGACTGGCACAGCACTGCGATCAGCGACTCCACCTTCGACACTTCGGCCGAGCTGGATTCCTTCGCCGCGGATGTCGCGAACCCCCTCATCACCGATCCCATCGATTTCAGGAACTGGCAGACGCATACCTTCTTCGTGCGCGCCATCGACCGACATGGCAACGTCGATCCCACTCCCGCCTCGGCCACTTTCACCGTCACCACCATCTTGCCCCAAGTGGAGTTCGATCTGCCCACACTCGACCAGGATGTCTGCCAGGCGACGAATACCACCGTCGGCATCGGAATCGATACCCGCGATGAGGACGACCCCCTCAGAGTCGCGTCCGAGTACCGCTACGCATGGGTGGCGGCGGAAGACCTCGACCCATCGCTTTTCGACGGCACCGGGGTGAGCCCCCCGCAGGCGGGAGATTGTCTCACGCGCGAGCAGTACGAGCTGCTCGACTCTACTCGACTGTTCAAACAGAGCGATTGGTCGTCCTGGATTCCCTTCGAAATCACCAGCCGGCCCGAGGCCGACATCACCCGATCCGGCCTCTCACCCGGAAGCTCCTGGTTCCTCGCGGTGCAGGCGCGCGATCGGGCCAACGCCGTCACCACCACCTTTCGCTGGAACCGCAATCTCTTCCACTTCCACGTGGACGGGGGGTTCTTCCCCGTACTGCACGTTGTCGATCCCAGCGCCGGGGAGATGGACTTTCTGGGCGAGGCCTCAAACGCGGTGGACCTAGGAGCCTACGGCGATTCCACCCTCACCTTCAGCTGGAGTGCCGACGCGGAGTCCTACGCGGGACTGATCGCGGACTACCGCTACGCTTTCGACGCGGCCGATCCCCTCAACGTCGAAGAGTCCGAATGGGATACTCCCTGGGCGATCTTGAGCTCCACGAGTGTCCAGCTGGATTCCGGCGCCCACAATCTGGCCATCGCGGTCCGGGACAATTCCGGAGCCATCACCAGGGCCGTCTATCTCTTCAGCGTCAACTAGAATCCAGGTTCTCCTTCCCTGCCGCCATCTGGCGACTACAATTGGGTGCGAGAGGTTGCCGTTCGGCAGCGAGGGCCGGCTCCCGTCTGGCGAGGAGGAGTACCATGGACGAAGCCAAGAAGCAGCGCATGATCGAGGTCCTGAAGGAAGCGGTCATGACCGAGATCAAGGGCCATCAGCTCTATTCTCACGCGGCGGAGACTACCGAGGATAGCGCGGCCAAAGCCATGTTCGAGGATATGGCCAAGGACGAAGAGCAACACGTACAAATCCTCCAGACCCAGCTCGAGAACTACACCAACGAAGGCCGGCTCAAGTTGGACGAGATCCATCCGGCTGCGGTGGATCACGGCGCCTCGCACATTATCAACGACAGCTTTCGCAAGTCCTTGCGCCGGGGTGCCTTCGAAATGGCGGTAATTGGTATCGGTGTCGATTTGGAGAACCGCGCGATCTCCTACTACAAAGAGCAGGCTGAGAAGTCCTTCGACCCGGACCTCAAGAAACTCTTCACTTGGTTGAGCGAGTGGGAGGTCGGCCACCTCAACGCCCTGATGGATCTCCAGAAGTTCACGCAGGACGAATACTGGTCCCAACAAGGCTTCTCGCCCATGTAGGCCGCTGGCCCGGCATCAGAGGAACACGAACTCAAAGGTGGAGGATCAGCTCGCCTCCCCAGCGGCTGACCCGACGGATCTCTCTCAGGGGAACGATCTGATCCACTTTCTCCATGGACTTGCGCTTGGGAGCCTCGTATCCCAGGCGCAGATAGTCCTCCCCCACCTCGGTGATGGTCGCAAGATAGGTCTCCAGCTGCACGGTATCGCGCATGACCGATTCGGAGAAGCTGCGCGGATTGACCACCGTCACGTCCTTGTCGACCCAAGTAAGGAGAATGTCACGCAAGCAAGCCATGGGCACCTCTAGGCTGCAGGAAATGAAGACCTTTCGATTGTAAACCCAGTGGCGAGCTCTCTCCAAGCCCTGGCTTGGCTTGCACGAAGGGCGCAAGACGGTATTCTGCTCACGGCCCTCCAGCTCTCTTGAAGGAGTCGGCGCGTGGACGAAAAGAATTCCGAATTGGCCGAGTCGGTGGACCGTATGCTGCGGGAAGTACTGGCCGACGCCGCCGAGCATCCGGTCCTACCCTCCTTGCCCCCCGAAGAACTCGCGGCTCGGCTCGAGCTAGGGCTCACCAGCGAGGGCAGAAGTCTGAGCCGGGTGGTCGAGGATCTCGTCACCCTGGCGGCCAACACCCCGAGAACCAGTTCGCCGCACTTCTTCAACCAGCTCTTCGGCGGCCGTGAAACCGCGGCCGTCGTTGCGGAGACCTTGAGCGCGGTCCTCAACAACTCGATGTATACCTACAAGGCCGCAGGATGTCAGGTCTTACTGGAACGTGAACTCCTGCGGCACATGGCAGATCTGGTGGACATGCCGAACGCCGAGGGTTCTCTGCAGGCTGGCGGAAGTCTCTCCAACCTGCTCGGGCTCATGCTCGCGCGCAATCGCGCCTTCCCTCAGTGGCGCGAGAGGGGTCCCTCCGGTCAGAAACCCGTGCTCTACACTTCGAGCGAGTCGCACTACTCGGTGCGCAAGGCTGCCGGCATTCTGGGTATCGGGCGCGAGAACCTGCGCTCCGTCGAGGTTGACGAGAGGGGGAGGATGCTTCCGGAGGAGTTGGAGCGGCAAATCCTGGCCGACGAGCGGGCCGGCCGCACGCCTTTCTTCGTGAACGCCACCGCCGGTACCACGGTCCGCGGGGCCTTCGATCCTCTGAGCGAACTGGCGCAGATCACCCGGCCGCGAGGCCTGTGGTTGCATGTCGACGGCGCTTTCGGCGCCTCGGTCGCCCTCTCCCCGCGGCGAAAGCACCTCTTGAAGGGGGTCGAGTCCGCGGACTCTCTCGCCTGGGACCCCCACAAGATGATGGGCGTGCCACTGCCTTGCTCGGTGCTGCTCGTGCGGGAAAGGGGGCTCTTGCGCGCGAGCCTCAGCGAGAGAGCGGACTATCTCTTCCAGGAAAACGACGAGGACGTGAACCCGGGCGACCGCAATCTTCACTGCGGACGGCGAAACGACGCGCTCAAGCTCTGGGCGAGCTGGCGGTACTATGGAGACTCGGGTTGGGAGCGTCGCATCGAGCGTCAGTTCGCTCTGGCAAGACACGCCGCGCGGAGGATCAAGGAGCGCCAGGAGTTCTCTCTGGTCGAAGAGCCGCCCTGTATTACGGTCTGCTTCGAGGTGGTCGGCAAGAACAGCGAAGTGGTGTGCCGCAAGCTCGCGGAGCAGGGACTGGCCAAGATCGGCTACGGCAAGGTGCGCGAACGCAATGTGATCCGTCTGGTCACTGTGAATCCCGAGCTGAGGGAGGAGGACCTGGAGGCGCTCCTGGCGCAAATTCTCACCGTCTGAGCACCATTGCCGCCCCAGGCGGGATGAGGTCGAGGCGGCGGCGCCTCCGGGCCCGGCGAGGTCTGAACCAGGGCTCGGTTGACGATGCCCTGGCGACACGATAGCCTCCCCCATTCGAACTCGCGTTTCCTTCAGAATTCGGCCCCGCACAAGCGCGTCCACACTTCGCGCCACGCCGAGGGCCCTGGGGATGAGACTCATGCGAATCTTGTCGGGCGTTCAACCCACGGGAAAGCTCCATCTGGGCAACTACTTCGGCGCCATCCGACAGCATCTGCAGTTGCAGGATGAGCCCGGCAATCAGTGCTTCTACTTCATCGCGGACTACCATGCCCTGACCACCGTGCATCAGCCGGAAGTCCTGCGGGAGAACATTCGCGAAGTCGCTCTCACCTATCTCGCGCTGGGACTCGATCCAAAGCGAACGGTCTTCTACCGCCAAAGTGATCTGCCGGAAGTCACCGAGCTCACCTGGCTGCTCGCGAGCGTCACCGGGATGGGGCTCATCGAACGCGCACATTCTTACAAGGACAAAGTCGGCCGCGGCATCAAGCCCAGTCTTGGCCTGTTCTACTATCCAGTTCTCATGGCGGCGGACATCCTCATCGTCAAAGGTCAGGTGGTTCCCGTCGGCCAGGATCAGGTGCAGCACTTGGAGATGGCCCAGGACATGGCAGGCTACTTCAACAGCAGCTTCGGCACCGATGCGCTCGTGCGTCCCGAGTGGCGATTGAGCGCGACGCCCAAAGTGCCCGGTACCGACGGCCACAAGATGTCCAAGAGCTACGACAACACCATTTCGATTTTCGCTGAGGGTAAGGCTCTGAAAAAGTCGGTCATGGGGATCGTCACGAATCCCATCGACCTGGGAAAACCTCTTCCCACCGAGGATGACAACATTCTGGGACTGTACAAGCTCTTCGCGAAGCAAGACGAGATTGAGCAGATGGAAGCCGACTATCGCGAAGGTTCCATTGGCTATGGCGAAGCGAAAAAGAGGCTCCTCGAGAAGATCGACGGCCATTTTTCCCTGGCGCGCGAGCGGCGACGAGAGCTCTCGAAACAACCCTCGTACGTCGAAGACGTGCTCGCGGACGGGGCCAAGCGCGCCAGGGAAGTTGCGCAGCGAACCATGCAGGAATGCCGCGAGGCGTGCGGTCTCTCGCGCCCGATTTGAGGCGGATTGGGCCAGCCATGGGCCCTTCTTGCGCCTTTTTTGCAGTTTCGGCAACTTATCCACCACACCGGTCTATAAAGACGAGGATGGAAGTTACGATGACCAGACAAGTACAAATTGAAACTCCTGTGCCGCAGGGCGCCAGAGTCGCAGGGATGCACTCCTTTGCCCGCGCTCTCGTGCCACTTTGTGTATCGTTGCTCGTCCTCTTCTTTCTGCTCTTCGCCCTTCCCTCGACCGGGATCGCACAGGACTCCACTGAGACCAGCGTCGCGCCCATGGACTCCACCGGCAGCGAGATTCCGGCCGATTCGGCGCTGCGCATCATGGAGCTCCAGGATAAAATCAAGAAGGACCCCTACGACGGGGAGGCCCACACCGAACTCGGCATTCTCTACACGAACGAGAAGATGTTCGACGAGGCGCGCAATCAGTTCATCGCGGCCATTCAGTGCGCACCGGGAGAGCCTCTCACCCACCTGAACCTCGCGGTGGCTTTGCTCAAGATGAAAGCCTGGAAGGAAGCGATCCAACCCCTGACCGCGTTCAGCAACCTCGCCCCGGACGACGGCCGTGGGTACATCCTGCTTGGAGACGCCTACAGCCACCTCGACCAGACCGACAAGGCCCGGGAGAACTGGGAAGCGGGACTTCGGATGCTGGGCGTGAAGGCCACGGACAAGGCCGAAATGCTCAGACGGCTGGTCAAGAGTTACGAGGACGATGGTGGCCCGGCCGCAGCGGTGGCCGAGATGGACAAGCACGAGCCCATGCTCAAGGGAGGCGACTTTGCCGACCTCCGCGCGCGCAGAGTGGGGCTCTTCATGAAACTGGCCAAGCAAGCCCAGGACGCGGGGAAAGACGACGATGCACTGCACTGGATGGCCCGGGCTCGTGGGTCCAAGTCGGCCCCGGCCACCGCATGGACGGCGGCGGCCGAGATTCTGCTCGAGAAAGACCTTCCCGATTCCGTCACGGCGCTCGCCACGGAAAATCCCAACGCTCCCGCAGGCACCAACGCATATCTGCGTGGGCGGGTGGCCGAGCAGCAAGGGGATCTGCAGACAGCGGCGAGGTATTACAAGGAGGCGCTCTCTGCCGATCCGGACTATCCGGGAGCGAGCGCGTTCCTGGGCGGCGTCCTGGCGCGTCTGGGAGACACCCACGGAGCACAGAAGGCACTGGCCCGGGCGACCTCCCGCGGCGAGGGCGGCGTCGCCACTAAGTACAATCAGGCCGTCGTACGTTCGAAGGCGGGCGATTACCGGGGCGCCATTCCTCTGCTCAACGAGGTCATCCAGAAAGATCCCTCCCTCAAGGATGCCTACCGTGCCCTGGCCGCGGCCTACCGCAAGACGGATCAGTACGAAAAGGCAGCCGAGACTTCGCAGCAGTTCCTGGACAAATTCGGTCCCTCCGCCGGGGAGATCTATCAGCTCGCGTATGCGCAATACAAGAGCGGGAACTACTCGGACGCGGCGGAAAACTACGAGATCGTCACCGCCATGGAGCCCGACAACTTCAATGCCTACTACGGGCACGGCCAGTGCTTGATGAAGTTGGGGCGCTACGACGATGCCATTGGGTCGTTTTCTCAGGCCGTGAAACTGCGCCCGGACAACGAGATTGCGGTCTTCAACCTGGCTTTCGCCTATCAGAAGGCGGGAAGGTACAAAGAGGCGATCGATTCCTATCTCGATGCCAGCGATCTCCGGGAGACCATCCGGTCCTACACCAACATTGCCATCTGCTACCGGAAGCTCGGCGACAAGGATGCGGCGGACGAGTATTATGAGAAAGTCAACGCCATGAAAAAGAAGTAACCGGAAGCAGAAGATGGGCCGAATCCTCACCGCAGCTGGCGCTTTCGCAGTGGAAGAGCTCCTGCTGGCGAAGGTGGACGAGGATCAAGCGGCGGTAGCGGCCGATCCGGCTCTCCTGAGCAAGCCGCTGCGCATCCTCGTTCCCTCACGAACTCTCAAAGACCATCTCTCAGCGCGGATTTGCGAGCGTCGCGGCGGTGCGGCCGGGCTTCTCGTGCAAACCCATCTGCAGCTCGCGCTTGAACTCTTCGATGGAAATCCGCAAAGCTGGGGCAAAACTCACGACTCGCTGTTCGCGATGCTCCTTCGGCGCGAGGCGGAGGAGCATCCGCTGCTGCGCGAGATCCTGAGCGAGTTGGTGCAGGGAACCAGAGCCGTCGTCTCCTCGGCGGACGATCTCTGTCACGCGCAAATCTCGCCCGAGCTGAGCGATGCTCTCCTGGAAGCACTGGACGAACTGGAGAGCAGTGGTTCCTCGCTTCGTGCGCGCGCGGTGCTGGAGTCGACTTTCACCGCCCAGTCCAAATTCGAGAGTTTGCAGCTACTCACGAGAGACGGGCTGGTGGCGCAAGTGAGCTCGAAGCTTGCCGACAGGCAATTCCTGACGGATTGCGCGCGGGGCATTCTGATCCACGGGTACGCCGACGCGACCGGAATCGTGACCGGCTTCCTGGAGGAACTTCTGCATCATCCGAATTCCACTGCCTTCCTGGACCGTCCCGCCGATCCGGCCAAACGAGGTGAGTTCGATCTGGGGATCGAGTTTTCGCGACCCTTCGGACTCAGACTTGGCGAGAGCTTGAAGCTACCGCAGATCGGCGGAGATTTGGCGCGACTTTCAGTATTCTGCGCCACGGGTGCCCGCGGCGAAGCGCGCGAAATCGCTCGTCGACTCCGAACTCTTTTGGACGAAGAGAACCCGCCTGCCACGGAGAGCGTGGCCATCGTCGCCCGCTCGCTCCCCCGCCACTTCCTGGACCTCACGGAAGCACTCGATGACTACGGAGTTCCCTGGCGCGCCCCCCAGGCCACGGGCAGCGTCGATGCGGCGGGGCGCAAGCTCCAGGCGCTGATGCAGTTTCTGCGACTCGCTTCGGCATTCCCGGTGGAGCGTTGGCTTGAGCTCCGGGAATACGATGGAGACTCTCTGAAGTTGCGGCTCGCCGCCGCAACTCTGGGCGCGGGGAGACTGAGGCAACTCGCGGGCATCTCCGACGAGGAAATCGCCGCACACTCCCCAGCGTTTGGGCTTCCCATTCGTGACGGACTTAAGGAAGTCAAGGAGCTTTCGCTGCGTTCCCTCGCACTGGATGCTGTGCGCGCGCTTCGAAATGACGCGCGTTCTCTCGTGGAGCGCCTACGCTCTTGGCCCAAACAACAGACGCTGCCCGAGCACGCCACCGCGCTGCGTTCCCTCGTAGAGAGTAGCCTGGCTTGGACATATGACAGCGAGAGTGCAGAGGCATTGCGACGTCTCGAGAAGCTCCTGAGCAGCTACGACATGCCGCTCGAGCTACAACAAACGGAATTCGTTGGACTTCTCGAGGAGCGGATCGAGGAGCTGACCCACACGCAGGAGGATGGTAACGGCGGCGGCGTGCAAATTCTGGACGTCACGAAGGCGCGTGGCCTCACCTTCTCCCGGCTCTTCGTGATCGGTCTCAACCGCGGAGCGTTTCCGTCCAGTGTAAAGGAAGACCCTCTTCTTCCCGACCGAGTCCGCACCAGACTTCGTCAGGTCTTGCCCGACTTGAAAGGCAAGCGCGAACGCGGCCGAGAGGAGCGTTTTCTGTTCGCGCAGCTGCTGTCTTCTGCCCCCGAAGTGACCCTCTCCTGGTGGACGAGCGACGATGACGGACGTCCTTTGCCCCCTTCGCCGTTCCTACAACGTCTGGGCTTGAGCTTGAACGATGAGCCGGAGTCCTCGGTCGCAAGCCAAGAGGAGTTTGAGAAATTCCGCCCACGCCCGCTCCAAGAACATCTTCTACAGGCGGGCTTGCGCGACGACGAGAAGCGCTTCGTGGCGCTATTGGCTCCCGCGCTCGTGGAGTCGGGCTGCGCCGACATCCTTCCTCCTCATCCAGAGCGCTGGGCTGAGGCAAGCCGTGCCGTGCTGAAGGAAAGGGACATGTGGCCCGGTTCCGCGTCGGACCTGGGACCCTGGATGGAGGGACCCGGGCCCTCGGCACGGCTTTGGCCCGAACTGCAATCGGGCTCGGCTTTCGTCACCAAGTTGGAAGCGCTGGCGCGGTGTCCCTGGGCCTACTTTCTCGAGAGAGTTCTGCACATTCAGCCGCTCCCTGATCCTCTCGCATCGCTTCCACTCTTGGATCGGCGGCGCGTAGGCAGCGTGGTTCACAAGACCCTGGAACGCATCGTGGAAAGGGTGGTGGGCAGTCCATCGCGGGGCGGTCTTCAGGCGCTCTGCGAGCAGCCGGCCGTCGAAGTTCCCTGGCCCGATTCCTCTCTGCTGGCGCGGATGAGCGAAGACGCGGCGTTGGAGGTTCTCCGTGAAGAGGGCTTGGCCCTGCCAGGATTGGCGCGGGCCCTGGCCACCTGTGCGCAGCCCTATCTGGACGTGTGCCGGCAGGAGCTCTTCTCGCCTTCAGCGCCCAAAGTCGTGGCCTCGGAAGTTTCCGGACGGGTCGAGCTCGTCCAAGCCGACGGGCACACGCTGCAGCTCTCCTTCCGCGCCGATCTCGCGCAGCGCCGCCAGAAAGAACTCCATCTCATCGACTTCAAGACCTCCGCTCCGTTCCTCAAGACCACCACGGACGCCTCCCGCAGGAAACACAGCTTGAACGCACTCCGCTCGGGGACCCGATTGCAGGGCATGAGTTACGCTCTCGCCGGGCAGCAAGCCACGGAGGGGGACGCTTGGGGTTCGTACCTGCATCTTCGACCCGATGCGCACGGTCTTCCCCCGTGGATCGACTTTCGTGCCAGCGATCGCGAAGCGTCCGATGCGTTCCGTGAAGCCGTGAAAGTCCTGTACGAAGCGCGTCTGCGCGGAAGTTTCTTCCCCCGACTAGTGGATCCAAGCGGACAAAAGGAACCAGACGCCTGCAAGTACTGCGAGGTCGCTTCGGCCTGTGTGCGTGGCGACAGCCAGAGCCGGCAGCGGGAGGTCGAAGTCTTCCTGAAGTTACGCGCCCGCCAGGCGAAGCACGAGAAGCTCACGGAGCAGGAAGAACTTCTCCTTTCCCTATGGGATCTTCCGGGAGCGAAGTCATGAACCAAGGCCCGGATGCCCTGAGCGAATCGGGCGCGGAGGCTTCCCGTGCCGCCGATGCTCGCGCGCGACGCGAGGCGCAGAGTGTTTTCGAGCTTCCCTTCGTCCTGGAAGCCGGAGCCGGCACGGGAAAAACCACGGCACTGATCGCGCGGATCATCTCCTGGATCATGGGACCGGGCTGGGAGAAGCACCGCGCGCGCCTCGCCAAAGAGAGTTCAGCCCCTTCCGAAGATGAAGATCTGGCCGCATCAGTATTGGACGGTGTGGTGGCCATCACCTTCACCGAGGCCGCGGCCGCCGAAATGGAGACACGGACGGGACAGGTCCTCGCCATTCTGGCCCGCGGGGAAACCCAGGACTTTCTCGCGCCGGACGAGTCCTGCGCGCAAGGCGAATCGAGAGCGAGGCGCGCGGAATGCTTGCTCACCAACCTGGACCATCTCCAGGTGCATACGATTCATGCCTGGTGCTCACGCATCCTGGCGCGCTTCCCCCTGGAGGCCGGGCTGCACCCCGATTTCCAGGTCGATGCCGACGGGACCTTCCGACGCGAAGCCGCGCAGGAGATCGTGGAGGAGTATCTCCACTCCGCCTACCTCCAGGACCTGAACCCTGCCTTGAGCGCGTTGGCGCGGGACGGAAAGGGACCCAATGACCTGGCGAGCGCCCTCACGGCGCTGGTCGAACTCGACGTGCGCTCCGAGGAGTTGCAGTCCCCTCCCTTCGCGCAGCGAGAACTGCAGATCTTCAACGCAAAGGTGCTCGAGATTTTGGGCCAGCTTCCCAAGGACCTGGTTCTCGCCCTCGGGAAGATCCCACGCAACAAGAACTCGGGCTGCTTCAGCCGCTGGATGACCGCGACCACCGCTGCCCTCAACACCGAACCGCCGCAATCCCGCGCGGAATTGGAGCGCTTTTTGGACAAGGCGCTGGACGAAGATCTGAAAGGGACCAAGACCAAACTCTCCCAGTGGAAGTCGGGCACATTCAACAAAGGAGAAATGGAACGAGTGGGTGATTCGGAGCGTTCCCTACTCAGGAAAGCGGCTCCATCCCTGCTCGAGCTCGTCGCTGGATTGGAAAAACTGCGTCCGCAGCTTCTAGAGGCGGCCCTTGAGACCTTGGCTCCCCTTTTGGGCGCGGTGGAAAAGCGTCTGCACGCACAGGGCGTGCTCAGCTACGAAGATCTGCTCAGCCGGACGAGAGATCTCCTGCGCGCCAGCCCACAAGTGGGTGCGCTTCTTAGAAGGGAGATCGATCAGATTCTCGTAGACGAATTCCAAGACACGAATGATTTGCAGTGCGAGATCATTCACCGCCTCGCTCTGCGCGGTGATGCGGCGGAGCGGCCGGGACTCTTCCTGGTGGGGGATCCCAAACAGAGTGTCTATGGCTGGCGGGGGGCCGACCTCTCGGCCTACGACCGCTTCGTGTCGCAGCTGGAAGAGCTGGGCATCCCTCGCCGTAGGCTGAGCGTGAATTTCCGCTCAGTGCCGCAGATCCTGGACGAGGTCAACCGCACTATCGCCCCCATCATGCAAGCCGAAAAGGAGCTGCAGCCGCCCTACCAGTACCTCTTGCCTTCCCCCTCGAACGAGGGAAGGACGGGCTACCGCAGCGTCGAACGGCGGCCCATCGAGCACTGGGTGTCCAGCTTGCCCCGGAATCTGCAGGAGGAGTCGCTGGGAAGCGGAGAGATGAGCGCGTTGGAGGCCAGAGCTTTGGCTTCCGACCTGAGCGCTCTCGCGCGGGAAGTCGGCCCCTCCTTCTGCTGGTCGAGCGTCGGCCTGCTGTTTCGCTCCGGGGGAGACCTGGAACTCTATCTGGCGGAGTTGCGTCGCGCGCGCATCCCCTACTCGGTGGAACGGGATCGGCATTACTTTCGTCGCCGCGAAATCCTCGACGCCACCGCTCTCGTGGCCGCAGTGGTGGAACCGGCCGACCATCTCTCTCTACTGACCTTCCTGCGCTCTGGCTGGGTCGGGGTTCCCGATGCCGCTCTCTTGGGCTTGTGGAGGCGGAACTTCCCACACGAGATGAGCTGCCTGAAATCGCCAGACGAGACGGCCATCGAGAAACTCACGCAGATCATTAATGAAACGGCTGGCGAGCTCGCCCCCACCAGCTCTGCCGTCGCGCGCATCGGAGCTTGGGAAGAATGTCTGTGCCTTGCGGTACGGCAACTCGCGAGTCTGCGTGAGTCGTTGCGCGTCGATCGGCCGGAAATATTCCTCAAGAATCTGCGCCGCTGGACGCAGGCGGAAGCGCGTGACGGTGCCCGCTACCTCGGTCTGTACCGCGTGGCGAATCTGGAACGTTTCTTCCGGCAACTGAGGGATGCCCTCTGCAGTGGCCGCGACGATGCGCGGAGCTACTTGGTCAAGCTGCGCCGTCAGATGCAGGAGGAAGCGCAAACCCAGGAAGCCAAGTTACAAGTGGGCGCGAGTGACGCCGTGCGGGTAATGAGCATTCACAAAGCGAAGGGGCTCGACTTCGAGCATGTCTACTTGCTTCAGTGTCACAAGAACCCGCGCCCGAGCCATGCGATTTGGAAGGGAACCAGAGTTCCTCAGCCGCGCCATCACTCCGAGCTGCTGCTCATGGACTATCCCAATTTGAGCTACGCGCTCTTTGCCAACGCCTCCGAGCGGGTCGGCAGCTTCGAAAGGATCCGCTTGCTCTACGTGGCACTCACTCGAGCCAAGCAACGTCTGGTGGTCGCGGGTGGCCGCGACGCTTCGCTCGACCCACCCTACGAGAATGCCCGGAATTTCGCCGAGCTGCTCTCGCCGCGCGCTCGCGCGGCGGGCTTTTTGGAACAAGTCGAGAACGCTCTCTCTGAGGAATCGAGTTCCTTCGTGGAGGAGATCGAAGGAGGCGAGGTGCTGTGGCGGCTCCTCCCGAACGCGGACCTGCCTCAGCAAGCTACCCCAGAGACGGAGGCCGCACCGCGAGCTTTGACTCTCGAGCAGATCCTGCGCGACGGCGAACGCCTGGCGCAGTTGCGCCAAGGCGCGAAGGAGCGTCGCGCGCGACCCTACCACCGCGCCGCTTCCTCCTTGGAGCTGGACAGCGGACCGGCGCAGCCCGCGGAGGAGGCCCCGCTCGCCGCGCCTTCGCCCGAGGCTGGCGACGCGCGCGCGGCTGCGAAAGCGGCGGGAAGCGCGATTCACGCCGCGCTGCAGCACTACGCCTTTTCCCTGTCCGAGGAGGACGCCTTCGAGGATATGCGCTCCACTGCCGAGGCCACGCTGCCCCGGCTGGTGGCGCCCGAACAGCTGGACGAGGCACGCGCGCTCTGTGCTTCCATCCTGGATTGTCTGCACGGTTCCGAGCTCCTACACCGTCTGCGCGGGCTGGAGAAACTCGTGCTCGGACGTGAGGTTCCGATCTTGACTTCAGCCCCACTCGACCACACCCCTGCTCCTCTGGGCTTTTGCCCTGGATTCGTCGACCTACTGTACCGAGATCCCACCACGGGCGAAGTCGTCGTGGCAGACTACAAGACCGACCGCTTGCAGGGGCCGCTGCAACTGAAGCAGCGCGCTCGCCACTACGAGCAGCAGGGTCGGATCTACTGCCGCGCTCTGAAAGAGACCCTGGGGCCCGAGCAAGGAGTGCGTTTCGAGCTCTGGTTTCTGCGCTACGATCAGATCGAGAGGATCAGCTGACCGATCGCGCGTTTGGTGGGACCCTGCACGGCGCAAAGGTGCCGCTTTGGGTTGAAATTCCCTTGCGTGCCCTATCTGAGCGCCGATCATTGGACCAGATGGGGCTTTGACTGCGGTTGAAGCTTCCTCCCTGCTGTGGCAGAATCCTACGATTCCTGCCGCTCCAGACCGGACGATCTCTCCTTTACGTCAGAGGTATCATCGTGGCCACCACCCACTCGCAATCATCGGTAGAAGAGCTCGTGGCAGCACAGAGCGCGAACTATGCCCACTGGGAGCTCATCAAGGACTGCATCGATCAGCTCATCGACATGATGCTCAACTACCGTCAGAGCGGGCATCCGGGCGGAAGTCGTTCGAAAGTGCACGCCTTGGTGGCGACGACCCTGGGTGGGGCCATGCGCTGGGACATCCGCCGACCCGAGCATCCCTTCGCCGACCGCTTCATCCTAGTGGCCGGGCACTGCGCTCCTCTGGTCTATGCCACGCTGCCGATCTACCACGAGGCCCTGCGGGAGATGTACAAACGCACTGGTGACGCGCGCTACGAAGTGAAGGATGCAGAGCAGCGCGCGCTGTACTGGGAGGACCTCATGGGCTTCCGGCACAATCGCGGTCTGGCGGGCCACGCGGAATCCGAAGGCAAGACACTCTTCTTCAAGTTCAACACGGGTCCCAGCGGACACGGCACTCCTCCCGCCGCGGGCGAAGCGATGGCTCTGAAGAGGGCCGGACTCTCTGAGGTGAAAGTCTTCGCCCTGGAAGGCGAAGGGGGACACAGCGCGGGCGCAAACCACGAAACGAAGAACGCGGCATGGGGCCTGGGACTGTCGAATCTCTGCTATCTACTCGACTGGAATGACTACGGAATCGACTCCTTTGCCCACTCCAGCGTCGTGCACGGCACTCCCGCCGATTGGTTCTCATCCTACGGCTGGCGCATTCACGGGGCCGAGAAGGGAAGCGAGTGGGATCAGATCTCCCCCGCGATCTTGGAAATGGTGCACGAGGAGGACAAGGACGATCGCCCGGGTGTCACATGGTTCAAAACGCGCAAGGGACGCGGCTACGGAAAGTACGACAATGCCAGTCATGGCTCGCCGCACAAGACGAACAGCAAGGAATACTGGCAGACCAAGCGCGTGTTCGCGGAGAAATACGGCGTACAGTTCGAGGGCTTCGGGGAGCCGGCTCCCGAGGATCCAGAGGCTTTCCGCGCGCAGGTCATCGCGAACTATCGAAAGGTCATCGATCTCTTCCATTCCAAGGAGGAGACGATGAAGTACCTCGCCGACCGGCTGGTCGAGCTGGGCGAGAGCGTGCCCGAGGAGATCCCCAGCTTCAAGCTGGGGCGCAAAGGCAACCCGCTGCACGACCCCAAGCTTTTCGATTTCGCCAACTACCCGGCCGAAATGTGGAAGAAGCCCGGTGAGCAGGCGCCCAATCGGGCGGGCCTGGCTTCCTTCGGGGCCTGGATCAACTCCTACTGCAAGCAGCACTACGATCAGCCTCTGGTTCTGGCGATGAGCGCGGATCTCGCGGACAGCACCAACATCAGCGGATTCTGCAAGGACTTCGGCGAGATGAAGAACTTCGGCCGCTACCAGCGAGAAGAGAACCCCGACGGCTGCCTGCTCCCGATGGAGATCACGGAATTCAGCAATGCGGGAATCAGCGCCGGCATCAGCGCGGTGAACATGGCGAAGAAACCCAGCGAGGAGTTCCTGGGCTTCTTCAGCGCCTGTTCGACCTACGGTTCCTTCTCGTACCTGAAGTACGGTCCACTGCGGCTGTTCAGTCAGATGTCACAGGATTGCGAACTCAAACTGGGGAAGGTCATCTGGGTAGCCGGACACAGCGGACCGGAAACCGCCGACGACAGCCGTACACACTTCGGGATCTTCGGCCCGGGCGTGACCCAGCTCTTCCCGGACGGACACGTTTGTGACCTCCACCCCTTCGAATACAACGAAGTGCCGGTGATGCTTGCGGCGGCGCTGAAGGGGCCCTGGCCCATCGTCGCGCTGCATCTCACGCGGCCTCCCATCGAGATTCCCGACCGGAAGAAGTTGGGCATGGGACACCATTTCGAGGCGGCCAAGGGAGCATACATCCTTCGCGACTATAGAAAGGACCAGCCGAAGGCCGGATGTGTTTTTGTGCAGGGAACCATGTCCACCGCCAACACCATCTCCATCCTTCCCGAGCTGGACAAACGCGGCCTCAACGTGAAGATCGTATCGGCGGTGAGCCCGCAGCTCTTCGCGGCACAGACGCGCGAGTATCAGGACCGCATCATCAGCCAGGCCGATAAGTGGGATTCGACCTTCATCACCAATCGTTCACGGCGTCTCTTCTACGACTGGATCTACAACCCGCTGGCCGCCGAGTACGCATTGAGCAGCGATCACGACAATCGCTGGCGGACCGGAGGTACTCTGGACGAGGTGATCGCAGAGGCGCGGCTGGATCCGGAGAGCATCGTGGCTGGGATCGAGCGATTCGTGAAGGACCGCGACAAGCGTATGGCGCGCCTCAGCGAGGGCGTGAATCAGGCCAAGGCCTGAGACGGTCGGGGCATACTGCCCTCCGTCAGCGCCAGGCGGATAGTCCGCGTTCCTCCGCCGTGCCGGGGATGGTGTTGTCCAGGATCAGCGCGCTCACCGCGCCGACTGCCATCCCCGTCTGACCCAGTGTGTTGACGATGTTCGCCAGCCACTCCGGAGCGAAGTGCGCCGGGGTCTGGGTGAAATATTCCGGCACCGACAGTCCCATAAAAAACGCGAAGCCGAGAATGAAGAGGTTGCGCGCTGAGTTCAGGTCGACGAATTGCAGGTTCGAGAGACCAACCGCCGCGATCATCCCGAACATGGCGCAGTACATTCCCCCCACGATGGGCTGGGGGATCGTGGTGAACAGCGCGCCGAATTTCCCGAAGGCGCCAAACAGGAGCATGATCACCGCACCCACCTGGACCACTCTGCGACTGCCCACTCTGGTGAGACCGATCGCGCCGATGTTTTCGCTATAGGAAGTGGTTCCATTTCCCGTGCCCATGATCCCCGCGACCAGACAGCCCACGCCTTCCATTCCGATGCCACGGTTGATTTCGCGCGCTCGGGGCACCGGAGCGCCGGCAAGGCGGGCACAGGCATAGTAGTCGCCCACCGATTCCACCATCGATGCGAGATAGCCCGCCAACATCCCGACGATCCCGGCCGCGCTGAACACCGGCCACCCCCACTGCATGGGATAGGGCACGCGAATCCAGGGCGCGGCGGCCACGTTGGCGAGAGAAACGTGCGCGGGATGTCCAATTCCGAACACGCCGAGGGCGGTGAGGAGAGCGGACATTCCCCAGGCCAGCAGGATTCCCAGCATGATGGGAAAGAGCTCGAAGGCGCGGTGCGTGCGTCGCATGTACTGGCTGAAGATGATGATGAGGGCGATGGTCAGACCACCGATGCCCCAGTTCTCCCCCGCGATGGGAGCGCCGAAACGAAAGAGGGAAAGGCCAATGAGCGCGATGGTTGGAGCGATGGTAATGGGACCCACGAAGCGCAAGAGGCGACCCATGAGCCCGGAGTATCCCACTGCGATTTCCACCAAGGATCCCGCGATCACCGCTCCCTGCACGTGTTGCAGGCGCACTTGCCAGCCCGCGTTGGCCAGAGCGGCCATTCCACAGATCGCGATGGCGGGAGAGAGGAAGGAAAAGGTTCCTCCCTGGACCAGGGGCAGCCGGTTGCCCCAGGTGGTCTGCAAGAAGGTGGTGATCCCGCTGACGAAGAACATGGTGGAGATGAGCCAGCCCAGCTGCACCGGCTTGTCGCTGAGTCCCAGAGGCTCGCTCAAGAGTAGTGGGATGGCTACCGTCGAACCGAACATCGTCAAGTAGTGCTGGAAACCGAGCGGAATGGTCTCTCGCAAGGGCGGAATGTCGTCGATGGCGTAGATGAGTTTGTGTTTCATCGAAGCTCATCCAGGCCGCCGGGCACGAAATCGCGTCCCTCGCGAACCCGCGTGTCCCAGGTATCCACCTCCGGGGCCCGGCGTTGCTCGACCATGCTGATACAGCCCTCTACCGGACAGACGAGCCAGCAGAGATTGCAGCCCACGCACTCCGTCTCGTCGACCCACGGCACGCGAAAGGGCTCGAGGGTCGTGTCACCGGCATCGATCTTCTGCTGCCGCTGTGCGGCGATGCGTTTCGCCTCTTCCGCCATAGGCGCGCGATGGCCCTCGATGGGATCCTGACCCGGCAGGTGAATGCACTGATGGGCGCCATCCCAGCAGGAGACGTGGCAGCGCAGGCACCCGATGCAGCTCTCGGTATCGATCTTCGCGACGACGTGATAATTGAGATCGAGCTCGCCCCATTCCTTGAAGTGCGGAACCGCCAGACCCACGAGTTCGTCGACCGAGCGCATGCCCTTTTCGTCGAGAAATTCGCTGAGACCCTCGATCATGTCCTCGACGATACGGTAGCCGTAGTGCATGACCGCGGTGCAGACCTGCACGCTCTTGGCTCCCAAGGCCAGAAATTCGGCAGCGTCTCGCCAGTTGCCGATGCCACCGATGCCCGAGATGGGCAGACCGAAGTCCCGCGCCCGAGCCAGTTCAGCGACCATGCGCAGGGCGATCGGTTTCACGGCGGGACCGCAGTAGCCTCCATGCGAGGAGGAGCCGGCCACGCTGGGTAAGGGAGACAGCGAGTCGAGATCCACCCCCACGATGCTCTTGATAGTGTTGATTAAGGAAACCGCGGTCGCGCCGCCCTCCTTGGCCGCCATGCCGGGCTCCAGAATTTCCGAGACGTTCGGAGTGAGTTTGACGATCACCGGAAGTCTGGTGTCCTCCTTGACCCAGGAAACCAGTCGCTTCAGGACCTTGGGTTCCTGCCCCACCGCCGATCCCATTCCACGTTCGCACATCCCGTGAGGGCATCCGAAGTTCAGTTCCACGCCGTCGCAACCCGTATCCTCACAGCGTTTCAGGATGTCGCGCCACTCCTCGCGCGTATCGAACATCAAGGAGACGATGACGGCATGCTCGGGATAGCGACGCTTCACCTCCGCGATCTCTTTCAGATTTACCGCGAGAGAGCGATCGGTGATGAGCTCGATGTTGTTGAGGCCCATCATCCTGCGATCGGCCAGATCGACCGAGCCGAGTCGGCTGGAGACGTTCACGATGGGTTGACCCAGAGTTTTCCAGACTGCTCCGCCCCAACCGGCATCAAACGCGCGCATGACCTGCTCACCGGAATTGGTAGGAGGAGCCGAGGCGAGCCAGAAGGGATTGGGGCTCTTGATCCCGGCAAAGTCGATGGAAAGATCCGCCATGCTCAATTCTCCCCCCTGAGAAGACGGTCGATCGCCCGGGCGGCACGCTGTCCATCGTCCACCGCATTTACGACCTCTTTGCCGCCGTTGTAGCAGTCTCCACCGGTGAACACGCGGGGATTCCCGGTGGCCATGGTCTCGGGATCCGCCACGACACGGCCCTTTTCATCACACTGCACTTTCGGAAAGAGCGCGGCCAGACTGGCCAAGCGCTCCTGACCGGTGGCGACCACGATGAGCTGACAGGGCAGCTCCCCCGCCTCCTGCGCCGTGGATCGGCCATTCTCGGTGCGCAGCAGCGAAATCGAACGCATTTTCCCCGAGGAATCACGGTGGATTTCCGAGACCGCTCTTTCGGCCAGGAGCCGAACCCTCTTTTCCTTGGCCCTCTCCCACTCGTGCTCGTAGCCGGGCATCTTCTCCTCACTGCGGCGGTACACCAGGGTGACTTCTGGAATCCCGAGCGAGGCCAATTCCTGAACCGCGTCCAGGGCGGTGTTCCCGCCGCCGACCACCACGGCCGAGGAGACGCCCTCCAGCGCCGCCTCGCTCCGCAGTTTCATGTCCGCGATCCAGTCGACCGCGCCCACCACCGAAGAACCATCCGCACCAGGGACCCCGCGCAGAGAATCTGCCCCGAGGCCGGGGGCAAAAAAGACGGCAGCGTGTTTCGCCAGGAGTTCCTCTCCGGAAAAATCGCGGCCTAGCTCGACTCCGGTTTGGATCTGTACTCCGAGGGACTGGATAAACTTCACTTCGTCGAGAACGTCCTCCGCGCGAATCTTATAGGGAGCGACACCGCTCACGTTCAGTCCACCCGGAAGTTGACTCTTCTCGTAGATCACCGTCTCATAACCCAAAAGCGCCAGGGTTCCCGCACAGGCCAACGAGGCGGGGCCCCCTCCCACCAAACCGATGGACTCGCTCTTCTTCTCCTGCCGAGGCAAGAGTTCGACCGAGCGCCCCTGCTCCATCGCGAAGCGTTGCAATCTGCCGATTTCGATGGGCTTGCGTCCCCAATCCATGTATACACACGCGCCCTCGCACAGCACCTCGACCGGACACACCCGGGCGCAACTGGCGCCGAGTAGATTGGACTTCAAAATGGTGCGGGCGGAACCGCGGTAATTACCGGTCGCGATCTTGTGAATGAAGCTCGCGATGTCGATGCTGGTGGGACAGGCGATCGTACAGGGCGCATCGTGGCAGTACAGGCATCGGCTGGCTTCCGCAAAGGCCTCGGCTTTGGAGAAAGCCGGCTTCTTGTCGGTGAATCGCAGTTCCAAGCGCTCGGGGGGAACGGACCAGGATCCAGTAGCGCGCATTCTATCCTCCGATCGCTTCAAACGACTCCTCCAGAATTTTCAGTGCCTCGTCGATCTCGCTCTCACCCACCGTCATGGGTGGCGAAATCCTGATGACATTCCCGTGTAGTCCGCCCTTTCCGATGAGAAGACCGCGCTTCTTGGTTTCCTCGAAGAGGCGGCCCACCGCCTGGGGATTCGGTGTACGGTCGCCACTGAGTTCGTCCACCACGAGTTCCAGACCCTGCATCAAGCCCATGCCCCGCACATCTCCCAGGACTTTCGGATGTTTCTTCTGAATCTCCAGAAGGCCGGCGCGCAGGCGCGCGCCCATCTTCTCGGAGTTCTGCGGAATCTTCTCGTCCTCCATGACTTGCAGGGTGGCATTGGCTGCGGCGCAGGACATCGGGTTGCCGCCGAAAGTCGAAATGGTCAGCTTCTTGAAGCTGTCCGCGATTTCCGGGGTGGCGATCGTAACCCCCAAGGGCATCCCGTTCGCCACTCCCTTGGCCATGGTCATGATCTCTGGCTGCACCCCCCAGTGCTCGATCCCGAAAAACTTCGACCCGGTGCGCCCGAAACCGGTCTGAACCTCGTCGCAGATAAAAACCCCTCCGTAGCGCCTGACAATCTCCACTGCCTTTTGAAAATACTCCGGAGGAGGTGTAACGAAGCCACCCACGCCTTGAATCGGCTCGGCCAGAAAGCCGGCGATCCGTCCGGTCGTCGTGGTCTGGATGAGCTCTTCGATGTCTTCGGCGCACTTGATCTCGCACGAGGGATACTTCAGCCCGAGGGGACAGCGATAGCAGTACGGGGCCAAGGCGTGCTTGACCCCCGCGATCTGCGTGCTCACCGCGCGCCAGGGAGCGTGCGCGGTGAGAGACTGCGCCAGCATGGAGCGTCCGGAATAGCCGTGGCGCAGAGCGATGATCTCCTGCGCCCCCGTGTACACCTGCGCCAACGCGACGGCCGTCTCGTCGGCCTCGGTTCCCGAGGCGGTGAAGAAGCTCTTGCTCAACTCACCCGGAGCCAGTCTGGCCAGCCGCTCCGCCAATTCGACGATGGGAAGGGTGGGAAAGAGCGTCGACACGTGACCGAGACGGTCGATTTGAGCTTTCAGCGGCTCGGTTACGCGCGGATCGCAGTGCCCGATGGAGACAGTGAGGATCCCGCCGAAGAAATCGAGGTACTCCTTGCCGTCATAGTCCCTGAGACGTAGGCCGTTTCCGCTCTGCAGCGCAATCGGCTCCTGATAGTAGTTCGCCACGCTGGGCCAGAGATAACGCGCGTGTTTCTCGCGAATTTCCGATGCCTTGCTTTGGGCCTTGGTCTCGCTCATCACAGTCCCCCATCGAGAGTTCGTTTGAGATAGCGCCCCGCACCCTTCTCCACTTTCAGATCGCCATTCTTGTACTGTATGCGGCCGTTGACCACCACGGTCGAGGGTACGCCCTTCAGTTTGAATCCCTCGAAGATGCTGCGGTCCACGTGGTGGTGGTGCGTCTTGGCCGAGATGGTCGCAGTTGCTTCCGGATCCCAGACCACGAGATCGGCATCGGCGCCCAGGGTGATACTGCCCTTGCGCGGATAGAGGCCGAAGATTTTCGCGGCGCGCGTGGAGCTGAGGTCGACGAACTGGTGCAGGTCGATCTTTCCCTCGAGAACTCCGTAGGTGTAGAGGAGCGCGAGACGATGTTCGATTCCGGCTGCTCCGTTGGGAATGAGTCGGAAGTCATCCTTGCCCATGTCCTTTTGCCCTTTTTGGTTGAAGGGGCAGTGGTCGGTGGCGACCGTCTGGAGAATCCCCGCCTTCAGAGCGTTCCACAGCACCTCCTGGTGACCTTTGGGCCGGATCGGTGGTGACATGACGTAGGCGGCGCCCTCGAAATCGGGCTTCTCGTACACACTGTCATCCAGCATGAGGTACTGCGTACAGGTCTCCCCGTAGACGGTCTGCCCCTGCTCCCTTCCCTGCGCGATGGCGCGCACGGAGGGCTCGCAGGTGACGTGGACCACGTAGAGCGAGCTGCCATTCATGCGTGAGAGCATAATGGCCCGATTGGTGGCTTCACCCTCGACCGAAGGGGGCCGCGAAAGGGCGTGATACTTGGGCTCGCGCTTCTTCGCGTTGAAGAGCTTGTTCTGCAATTCGACGACCATGTCGCCGTGTTCCGCGTGCACCGTAACCAAGGCGTTCAAATCGCGGGCGCACTTCATGACCTCGATGAGCTCGGGATCCTCCACGCCAATGGCCCCCCGGTAGGCCATGAAGGTCTTGAAGGAGGGAATTCCCTCCTCCTGGACGCAGCGTCGCATCACCTCGGCGGTATCCTCTCCCCACCAGGTGATGGCCATGTGGAAGCCGTAGTCGCTCACGGACTTCTCCGCCTTCTCGTACCACCACTTCAGGGCCTCGTCGTAGGAATCGCCGCGCCCGGGAATGACGAAATCGATGATGCTGGTGGTGCCTCCGGCCACTCCGGCCGCGGTTCCCGTTTCGAAGTCGTCCGCGGACACAGTTCCCATGAACGGCAGTTCCATGTGAACGTGTGGATCGAGTCCACCGGGAAAGACATACTGCCCCGACGCATCGATTACCTCGTCCTTTGAGCTGGCTTCGAGCTTTGGCCCCAGTGCGACGATCCTTCCGTCCTCGCAACGAATGTCCCCGACGTAGCGGTCGATTGCCGTCACGATCGTTCCGTTCTTGATGAGCACGCTCATGGTCACTCCTTTGTCGCGGGCTGAGTCAGGGGAGCAGATTCGACATGTCCCCGTAGGTCTCCGGCCGACGATCCCGATAGAATTGCCAGACCTGGCGCACCTCCTCGATCATCTCGAGGTCGAGATCGGCGTGGACGAGTTCGTCCTGGTCTTCGCTGGCCTCGACCAGGAAGTCGCCGCGCGGATCCACGAAGTAGCTGCTTCCGTAGAAACGTCCGATGCCCCACGGCTGCTCCGTTCCCACTCGGTTGATACAGCCCATGAAATAGCCGTTGGCAACCGCATGCGCCGGTTGCTCCAACTTCCACAGATATTGCGAGAGCCCAGCAACGGTGGCGGAGGGATTGAAGACGATCTCCGCCCCGTTGAGCCCCAGAAGGCGCGCACCCTCGGGGAAATGGCGATCGTAGCAGATATACACTCCCACCTTGGCATATGCGGTTTGGAACACGGGATAACCCAGGTTGCCCGGCTTGAAGAAGTACTTCTCCCAAAATCCCGAAGTGTGTGGAATGTGGTTCTTGCGGTACTTGCCCAGGTACTTGCCGTCGGCGTCGATCACGGCAGCGGTATTGTAATAGACGCCCGCTTGTTCGCGTTCGTAGACCGGTACCACCAGGACCATCTGGTACTTCTTGGCGTAGGGCGTCATCACCTCCACCGTGGGGCCGGGCACCGGCTCGGCCGCCGCGTACCAGCGCTTGTCCTGCGAGGGGCAGAAGTAGGGGCCATTGAAGATCTCCTGCAGACAGAGGATCTTGACCCCCGCCTTGCCCGCCTCCTCCACGAAAGGAAGGTGTCTCTCCAGAGCGGCCGCCTGGATTTCCGCGACCTCACGAGATTCATCGTTGATGGGATTCGAACACTGGATGAGACCGCCACGAACGACTCTGGACACTTGTTTCCTCCTCTGTGCGCCGCTGTACGAATGAACTCTAGAACCAGCGGGAAATGACGACTTTCTTGTCGGTATAGAAATCGAAAGAATCGCGACCGTGACCTTTGAGGTCGCCGAAGAAGCTGCCCTTCGCGCCACCGAAGCTGAAATAGGACATCGGCGCGGCGACCCCGATGTTGACGCCCGTCATGCTGGCATTCACCCGATATTTGAACTCGCGCGCCGCCTTGCCATCCTGGGTGAAGATGCTCGTCGCGTTCGCGAGCGGGTGCGCAGTCGCAATCTCGATGGCCTCCTGCAGGGTATCGACTCTGATCATGCTCAGGACCGGCCCGAAGATCTCCTCCTGGGCAATGACCATCTCACGGCCGACCTTGTCGAAAAGGGTCGGACCCACGAAGAAACCTCTCTCAGGGAGGTTCTTGCGGCCATCGGTCAGAAGTTCCGCACCCTCCTGGATTCCCTTCTCGATGTAGCCCAGAACTTTCTCCTTGTGCGCGGCCGAGATCACCGGACCCATGTCCGTGCCGTCCTTCAGCCCGTCGCCCATTTTCATGTTTGCGAGTTCTTTCACGAGCCCGTCCTTCACCCATTCCTGCGCCTCGCCCACGTTCAAGAGCACGCTCGCGGCCAGGCAGCGCTCGCCGGCGCAGCCGTAGGCCGAAGCAATGATCTGGGAGAGAGTCTCCTCGCGCTTGGCATCGGGCATGACGACCAGGAAATTCTTGGCTCCGCCGAGAGCCTGCACCCGCTTCCCGTTGGCTGCGGCTTCGCGATAGACGTACTGGGCGACGGGGCTGCTTCCCACGAAGGAGACCCCGGCCACTTGGGGATGGGAGACGATGCGATTCACCACGTCCTTGGCCCCGTTCACCAGGTTCAATACTCCCGGCGGGAACCCGACCTCGTCGATCAACTCGAAGAGCAGCTTCTGGCTGAGAGGCACCTGTTCGCTGGGCTTGCAGACGAAGGTGTTCCCACAGGCCACCGCGAAGGGATAGAACCACAGCGGCACCATCGCGGGGAAATTGAAGGGAGCGATGCAGGCGAAGACCCCCAGGGGCTGCCGCACCGCTTCGCAGTCGATGCCCGATGCGACATCTTCCAGACTCTGACCCATGAGCAGCGAGGGGGCGCCGGTCGCCACGTCCACGCACTCGATGCCGCGGCGGACGCTTCCCCGCGCCTCGGGCAGGGTCTTGCCGTGTTCACGTGTGAGGGTCGCCGCGATCTCCTCGAAGCGATCCTCCAGGAGCTGCTTGAATTTGAAGAGGTATTGGGTGCGCTGCGCGGGAGGCGTCGTGCGCCAGTCGGCGAAAGCCTTCTGAGCCGCCGAGACTGCCCGGTCCACGTCCGAGGCTTTGGACAGGGGAACTTCCGCGAGGATCTCCTCGGTGGCCGGATTGCGTACCTTCAGGTACTCGCTTGCATCCGCCTCCACCCATTTTCCATCAATGTAATTCCGCAGCTTTTGCGCTGACATTGCCGCCTCCAAGCTCAAACGACGATCTCTAAGGGGTAGCTATCAATCTACCACAGGAGCCGGCTCGGGGGCACGCATGAATCTGTGCATCTCGAGTCCCCAGGATCTGCCGGGAAATTACCTGCGAGCCTCGCTTTCGTCCTTTCTCGATCTCCGGCCGGTAAAGGTGCCATGCGGGTAGCCGTCCCCTGGATGCAAAATGCGGACACCACCACACGTACGTTCGAGCTTCCCATTTCGTTACGAGGCCCGATTAAACCCTCCCCAAACTTTTTGATGGGTCATGTTAGAATGACGCCGTCCCGAAAGACGTGGTTCCCACTCCACGTGAGTTCGTGCCCAGCAGAAAACCAAGGAGGACGTCTTCATGAGGCGCTCGACATCTCCCCCGTGTCGGTTGTCACTCGCTCTCTTTCTGTCCCTTCTTCTTTTACCGTGCTGCCTCTTCGCGGCAACGATCAACTCCATCGAAGTCCTTCAGCTTTCCTTCCAGGGCGAGGGCGCTTCGAGCCTCTTCGTCGCCTCTGAATACGCCGAATTCCACATCAGCTACGAAACAGGTCCGCTGCCTCAGTTCTTGAACGTCCAAGCAATGCTCCCCGGTTCGTTGGAGGATCCCGTGTGGATCGTGCGCAATCTCTACCTGCGCGAGGTCCCGACGGAGCCCCCGGTCGAGCAGCTCTCCCAACGGTTTTCTCTGGAGGAATTGGGGGTGAGCCCGGGAACTGAAGTTACGGAAATTCTCATTGGCTTCGCGCTGGACGACCAGCCGCTCCTCGACGTCGACTTCGTGGCCTGGTCCGCCGGCGTCGGAACCAACCTGCTGTTGCCGGTCGCGCCCAACACGGTTCGCTATGGGCTATTCGACCTCGCGGTGAGTGCCGCAGTGCCCGCCGGCACGACGCCCTCTCACGGTACACACACCGCACCGGCCACTTCCGAAGTTTACTGCGCCTGGGGATGCCAGGTGCCCAACATCGATCTGGGCAGTGGAGGTACCGGTGGCCATCCCGAGGACTGGTTGGGCTGTGGTCCCGCCTCCTGTGCGAACAGCCTCCACTGGTTGAAGGACCACCCCCAGCCGGGTGATCCCGCCATCCAGTTCCCCTCCTCTCTGCGGGAGACCTACGGCCAGATGAGTCGTCTCATGAACCGTAACCCGCCCTACGGTGGTGTGTTCCCGCGCGAGATGGCGCGGGCGAAATTGGACTTCGCCGAGGCCCACGGGCTGCCCCTGCGCGTGAAGTACCAGTCGAATGCTCAGGGCGATACCGCTGACGTCAAGAGCAGCTCGGGCGAGTCCACCGCGAAACTCGAGAATGGAGCCTCGGGTCAGAAAATCACCAAGGCCTGGATCGAGCAACAGGCCAAGGACGGCGAAGACGTCGAGCTCATGGTCCACTGGTGGTATACGGATGCGGGCGGAGTGGGGCACTGGGGCCCAGGCCACTTCGTCGTGCTCACCGGCATGGGAGAGACGGCGGGAAAGACCTGGCTGCGCTTCAAGGACGACAAGCGACAGGACTACGTCAATCCCGATTCACTACGCCACGGCAGCTCGGATCTGGTGCTCAAGGATGGCTATTATTACGTACCGGGCCTCAACAGAAGGGTGAACGAACCCCCCGGCTCCAGCAACTGGTACGACGGCAAGGCCATCGTGACCGGTGCGGTCGCGGAGAGCCCGGATGCGTCCGTCACCCCGCCGAGCGGCAGCGAGAGCTACGGACGCTACTGCCAGTCGGTCAAGCGTACCATTCCCAAGGGAGGGAAGATCGAGGTCACTTATCCCAGCGACGGAAATCGCTGCTACAACTCGCAGCTGTATGTCCTTGATCGCACGCACAGTCCTCCGCAGAAGAAAATTGCGCGCGCTTGGAATTTCAATCGCGGGGAGAAGCGTGTCTACAGCAACCCCTATGACTATCCAGTCACCGTCGAACTCCACAACGACGATCACGGGGGAGGCACCACACCCTATCCGAGCTTTGGGGTGAATCTTAAGGTCGTGCAGCCTTCGAGTTCGAAGTCGCCCGGAGACGATCCGAGTAACTGGGAAGAGTACGGAGGGTTCTCCCTCGGAGCGCACGACAGCCTCTGGGATGATTTCTCGCCTGTGGAACTGGGTACGATGGTGAACCTCGGTCCCATCGGGGACGGCTTCGCCCTGGACCAATTTCCCTCCCACCTGGGAGAGATGGCGGGAACCCAGGAACTCTGGGTCAATACGGACGTACTCGTTTGGAACCCCTACTGGGAACATCTGGGGGTTCTCATCGCGGCGGGGGAGGTGAGTCAGCCGGGCGATCTTTTGGTCGAGTGCCCTTCCACTGGTAGCTCCGATGTCGTCCCCATCACGGCGACCGGACGCTACGAACTGGATCTGGGTGCGATGCCCCCGCAGGCGCAGTTCCAGCTGCGGCTGGTGGCGCAAAACGGACTGGACATGCGGCTGGACTGTCTCGGGATCCCCTCGCTGGTGGAGGGAGTCCCAGTGTCCGCCCCAGCGGTCACCCGACCCAGCGCCGCATTTCTGGCCCACAACCACCCCAATCCCTTCAACCCGAACACGACGATCCGTTACGGCGTCCCACGGGCAGGGCAGCTGAGCCTGATCGTGTACGACCTGCGTGGCCGCAGAGTGCGAACTCTGGTCGAGGGCTATCGGCCCGCGGGCAACTTCGAGGAAAGCTGGGATGGCCGGGACGAACGCGGACGGCCGGTGGTCTCGGGAACCTATGTCTACAAGCTGCGCACGGAGAGCGCAGTTCTCAGCCGCAAGATGAGCTTGGTGAGGTGATCCTAGAGATCAGAGCCCATTGGAGACGGTCAGCACCAAGCCATTTTTTCCGTAGCCCTGGATGGCGTAGCCGTCGGGAACACCAGCACTCAGGTGGGGAAGAAATCCCACTTGCCCCGGCTGCGCCGCAGCGCCGTCTCGAGGCTCGGTCCGCTGGTTGTTCCAGGGATTGACCAGCAGCTGTGAGCCGGGAAGAAAGTCGATGAGGGACCGGGAATCGGGCAGGGTGTCCGCGAGTTTGCTGGGGTAGACCCCGTTGTTTTGCGCCGCGAAATTTTCGGTCAGGATCTGCAGCGTATGGCAGTTGCTCTTGACCCTGGCTTCGCGAGCGTTGTCGCGGAAGTGTGTGAATACGGGAATCGCGATGGCGGCGAGGATTCCGATGATCATTACCACGGTCATCAGTTCGATCAGAGTGAAACCAGATTCACTCTTCAGATTGCTTGGCTTTCGCACCGTCCCATCCTCCGGGCAACGAGCAGAAGGGAAATTCTAGACCTCGTTGCCCGCAGCATCCGTGCCACTCATTGGGGGGGTGCGAAAACTACGGTTTTTATCCACTTGTTCCTCGGAACTTCGCGCGCTTCCGCACCCCACGAGACTCTCCCTTGCAAGTTGTGCTCGGCGGAACCGCGTCAAGCCTTGCTGCGCAGCATCGCCCTGGCCCATGCGTGCCGGTGCGGGGGCCCATCTCCATGACGATGCTCCTCCCCCAGAGCTTCCTCGTGGTGCAGCACTTGGTAGCCGCTGAAGAGCCGCGAGAGTTCCCCTGGCAGCAGGAAAGTGCGGCGGCTCCCCTCTGCGTCGAGGAAGCTGTTGCTGCCGTCGGAGGTCCATTCGGAGGCGATGCGCGCGTAGGATGGATCTGCGGTGGTAAACGCGCTCACCACCACAACACCTGAGGGGGCGAGCCATCCATCGACTCTCTGCCTCAAGAGCTGGAGATCGTGGCGCGAGAGAATGGGAATCAGTCCCAGGACGAGCACCGCTTGAAAGCTCGCCTCCTCGGCCACGAACTCCTGGAATGTGCCCGCGTGGACACCGATCTCGAGTCCCTCACGCGCTGCCAGCTCCTGCACCATCGCACGCGCGGGCTCGGAAGGCTCGATCCCCTCGACGCGAAATCCCCTGCGCGCCAGCCAGAGCGCGTTGCGCCCTTGCCCCATCCCCAAATCCAAAACGGAACACGCCGGTTCGAGCGCACCCAAATGGGCGAAAAGAAATTCATCCGGCTCCGCGCCGAAATAGCGATCACTCGCCCTGTAAGCGGCATCGTAGGACATCAGGTGCTCCCGGAATTCAAGGAGGTGTTTTAGTTCTGCCAGGGAACGCATTGACCATAGCAGATTCAGAGGCCATGATGCGCCAGAGCAGAGCGAGCACCCTGAGATCGAACGGAATCGCGCTTGCAACTGGACGGGGGAATCATGGATCCGAAAAAGGCACTCCTGCAGATCGTGATGGTTCTGATAGCGATCCTGGCCGGGATCGGCTTTCTCATTCTCAGGCAGAGAGTCCCTCCCGTCACGGCCCGTTTCGATCCACTTCCCGTCGCCCTGGGCAACTCCCAAGAGCTCACTCTGCAGCTCGACGCCGCCCGAGGCGGTGTGCGCTCGGTGCGAGTGGAACTCGTCCAGGCCGATCGTACGCTTCCGCTCTACGAGGCGAGTTTCGACTCCTCGGGTATCGATCAGCGCCGGCTCAGCTTCAAAGTGCAGCCAGGACTACAAAATGCGCGCGAGGGAGACAGCCGGCTGCAGGTCTACGCCAGCGACGGGTTCTGGCGCCTGAAGCCGGTGGACAAGAAGCCTGTTCTGAGCGTCCCGGTCGTGGTGGACCTGACTCCTCCCAAGTTGGAGATCCTCTCCTTCACGCGCTACGTCTCGCAGGGTGGGGCCGCGGTGGCCGTGCTCGGCAGCTCAGACGCAGAGAACATCGGGGTCGAAATCCAAGGCCATTTCTATCCCGCGAGCCCGGCTGGTGATCCGGCCAAGGGACTCCACGTATGCTTCTTCGCGATCCCCTACGACCAACCCCCCGATGAGAGCCCGGTGGCGGTGAGCGTGGACGCGGCGGGCAACCGCACCACGAGAATCCTCTCCACCGTGATCGCGAAGCGCGAATTCAAGCACGGAAGTGTCACCCTGAAGCGAGAGTTTCTTGCCTCCAAGCTACCCGAACTCTTGCCGCAGCGGGGAGAGATCGCGCCCGAGGATTACGGCGAGGCCTTCAAGTACGTCAGTACCGTCCTGCGCGCGAAGGCCGAAAACACCATGCGTCAGTTGGCAAAGCAGACCGCGCAGCATCCCCTTTGGAAGGGCGCCTTCTTGCAGCCTCCGAACACGCGCGTGTTCTCCAATTTCGATGAGACGCGCGACTACTCCTACGACGGGGTCGCGCTGGATACCAAGGTACACGCCGGTTTTGATCTGGCTTCGGTAAAACGAGCTCCCGTGCCCGCCGCGGCATCCGGACACGTTCTCTTCGCAGATGACCTCGGCATCTACGGCAACACGATCCTCATCGATCACGGCCTAGGACTTCAGACAGCCTACAGCCATCTCTCGGAAATGAGCGTCTCTGTGGGGCAGGAGGTGGAGCGTGGTGAAACGATCGGCCGCACCGGTACCACGGGACTCGCCGTCGGCGACCATCTACACTACGAGGTCCTCGTCGGAGGAACCCCGGTCAATCCGCTGCAATGGTGGGACGCGAAGTGGATCGACGGGAAGGTCAGAAAGGTGCTCGAAGAGGGTGGATTGGAGCTGGGAATCTGAGCGAAACGCCCCTCGTTTCGCCCTGCAGCCGCGCCTTTTAAATCGCGAAAAAAACTTGCCTTCTGCCCCTCCACTACCTTCTTTCAGGCCAAGATTCCCCCTTGGCTTAGGGTCGCATTTGGAGGATATGACATGCCTGCGACAGTAGATCAGGACCTGTGTGAGGGTTGCGAAGATTGCGTGGACACCTGCCCGGTTGAGGCCATCACAGTGACGGACGGCAAGGCTGAAGTGGACGCTGACGAGTGCACGGAGTGCCAAGCCTGTATCGATCCCTGTCCCACTGACGCGATCTCCATGATCGAGGAAGACTGAGCGACCTAGGCAAGACCGCTCCTTTGGCGCGGAGGAAGGTTGCCCATGGAAAAGTTCGAGAACCATGTCCTTTCGGCGTGGGAATGGCGAACCCTCTCGCGTCTGCGAGAGGTTCCGGAGGGACCGCTCCGCCAGAAGCTCTTGGATCTTCTGAATGAACTCGTCGCCTTCGTGCGGGAGCCCCGTTGCTCCCAGGTTCAGGCCGATGGAGTTCCCTGCGGAGCTGTCGAAGCGGATTGCGAAGAGTGTCTGAAGGTCAACGAGCTGCTGGACACTCTGCACGGATCACTGCAGCGACCCTGAGTTCACCGTCTCTTCTCAGAGTATGGTGTTCTCGGTCCCCCAGGCGGGGTACGCTTTCGCGGCGTGCCCCGTTGTCGCTTCGAGGTGGGCGGTTTGATGTCGCCCCGGAATGAAGACCGCACCATGTCCATCCACGAGACCCAGTTCTACGAGGATCCCCTCGTCTACGACATCCTGCACGCGCCATCCACCGGCGAGGAATGCCGAGTCTTGGAGGAGCTTTTCCAGCGCCACGTGGCAAGAGAGGGAGTCCGGGGACGCTGGCTGGAGCCCGCCTGCGGATCGGGACGCTTCCTGCGCGTGCTGGGCGGCAGAGGACGACGGATCCTCGGCTTCGATCAGAATCATGCGATGATCGAGTACGCCAGGAGGCGCATCGAGAGGCTCCATCTGAGCCACCGAGCGCGCGTCTTCGTCTCCACGATGGAGTCCTTCGCGACGCGAGTTCCGGCGGGAAGCATCGCCTTCGCGTTCAACACCATCAATACAATTCGTCATCTGGATTCGGACAGGGCCTTTCTCGCGCACTTCTCCGAGATGGCACGCGTACTCGCTCCCGGTGGAGTTTACGTGGTGGGTATGAGTCTCAGCGCCTACGGCGAAGAGGAGCCGAGCGAGGACGTCTGGGAGGGTCGGCGCGGCAAATGCCGGGTACATCAGCTGGTGCAGTATCTCCCGCCCGAGCCCGGTAGCCGAGGATCACGAGCGGAACAGGTCCTCTCGCATCTCACGATCGAAAGACCAACCCGCATCGAGCACCGAGACTACCGCTATGCACTGCGCTGCTACGACAAAAAGCAGTGGCACGCACTGATTCGTAAATCCGCGCTCAGGATCGTGGAAGTAACGAGTGACGAGGGTAGTGCTATGCGGGATTTCGGCGGGAGCTACTTTCTCTACCTGCTGAAGCAGCGAGGCTGAGCGTGCTCTGGATTTCGACTCCCGTCACCGCTCTCTAGGTGGTCTGCTCGACCGTCAGGTTGAAGCGTTCCACTTCGCGCACTTCCATTTCTCCCAAACCGACTTCCTGTTCGAGATACAACAGAACGCGGTGGGGATCGACGTCCCCGCAGGTGAAGATGTCCAGCGCGATGAGCCCCAGGTTCGCATAGCTGTGGGCGGAGACGTGGCTCTCGTCCAACATGCAAATTGCCGCGAAGCCGGGAGGAGAGTCTTGACCAAATCGATAGCGAAGCTGCGAAATGACGTTCGCTCCCGCTCGGTCGGCCGAGCGCGCCATTGCCTCGAGAAAGCTCTTGTCGTCAAGACAGATCGACTCCGGAACACCCCGGCAGTCGACGAGCAAATGTCTTCCTTTGTGCACTCGGGAACTCCTTGAGATCTCCAAGTCCAGCTGGCGTCCAAACGCCCCCAGCGGAGTTCTTCCCCCACTTTGGTACGCCGGTACGGGAACGGGACAAATTATAGAATTTAGCAAGGCCGCCGCACGAGTTTTTCGCCCCTGAGTGCGTTTTTTCCAAAGAACGGCTCTGCCAGCCCAAACGGGGCCATTTCCGACTCAGTGAAGCTCGCTGTCTACCCCTGCCTCCCCCTCCGTCGTGGCAATGATCGCCGCGCCGCAGGAGTCGCTGGTCACGTTGACCATGGTGCGCAGCATGTCCAGGGGGCGGTCGATGGCCAGCATGGTTCCCACGATCAGGCCCACCTGAGGGCCCTTCAGATGGATGGCGTCGGTGATGATGAAGATCATCACCAGACCGGCCGAGGGGATCCCTGCCGCGCCGATGCTGGCCAAAAGAGCGGTGACCACCACGACGAGCTGAGAGTGAAAATCGAGAGGGATCCCCATCACTTGGGCGATGAAGATGACACCCACACACTCGTAAAGGGCCGTGCCATCCATATTGATGGTTGCGCCCATGGGCAGGACGAAGGACGACACCCGATTGCTCACGCCAACCTTCTCCTCCACGCAGCGCAGAGTCACCGGGAGAGTGGCCGAAGACGAGGAGGTCGAAAACGCCATGAGCATGGCCTCGGACATGTTCCTGTAGTGAAGGTGCGGCCTGAGCCGGCCCACGAATTTCAGCAATAGAGGCAGGGTGAGGAAGAGATGGATGGTGAGACCCAAGACGATGGTGAGCATGTACAGACCGAGAGAACTCAAGGCACTCAGTCCGGATCGCGCCGCCGCTGTCGTGATCAAGCCGAGCACTCCCAGAGGAGCCAGGCGAATGATGCCCGCGGTAATCACCATCATGAGCTCGAACGCGGCGTCCACGAATCCGCCAAGAGTTTCGCGCTCCTTTCTCGGCAGTCCCAGAATGCCCACACCACAGAGAATCGAGAAGAAGATGATCGCGAGCATGTCTCCGTTCGCCATGGCCGCCACCGGATTGGTGGGAATGAGGCGATAGAATATCTCGGTCAGGCTGCCGGGAGTCTGGAGGGTGGGAAGCGCGCTCGAAGCCGCCTGGCCTAGATCTGCCCCCACTCCCGGCTTGATGAGGTTCACCAACACGAGCCCGGTGAGGACCGCGACGAGGCTGGTGGAGATGTAGTAGACGAGGGTCTTGATCGAGAGACGCCCGAGTTTGGCGCCTGCCCCGGCCGAGATGACTCCGGAGATGATGCTGGTGAAGATCAAAGGGACGATCACCATGCGCAACAGGCGCACGAACATGGTGCCCATCCATCCCACCCAGGAAACCGCTCCCTCAGAGAAAAACACTCCGAGAACCGCGCCCACGAGCATGGCGGCGAAGACCTGATTGTGCAGCTTTTTGTACCAGGGATGCGGGTTGGTCATGGTCGATGGATCATGCCCATCCTTCGCCGCTTTGACAAGCGTCTACGCCCAGGGCCTTCCCCACTGGGCTGGAAGAAGCAGGGCGAAGATACTTCCCTCTCCTTCGATGCTCTTCACCAAGAGCTCGCCGTTGATTTCCTTCACCAGCCTCCGGCAGCTCGCCAATCCCATGCCTGCGCCACGAACGCCCTTCAGGGGGGAATTGCTGGCCTGGGCGAAGGGCTCGAAGATGGACGTGAGTTCGTCCTTGGGGATCCCGATTCCCGAGTCGATGATCTCCAGCACCACGCACATGTCGCGCGCCGGGTGGGGTCCCGGCGGAGGACTCTCTCCGGGCAAGAAGATGGGAAGAAGCTGACGATCGCTGCAGCCGTCCAGGATCTCGCGGTACAGTGGCAGGCGGTCGACCTGTGGCCTTGAGATCCACCATTCCCGCGAAGTTGCATAGCAGTGGACCGCAGCCCAGGGAAAGTCCTTGCGGGCATAGCTCTGCGCGTTCTGCAGAATGCCTTGCAGCACTGCCTTCACCTTCGCGGGATCCATGCGTACGTTGGCTTCGGGCTCGAAGAGATGCCCTTCGGCAATGTGGAATCCGCTGAGGTCCTGCTTGTAAAGCAGAGGACTCAGGACCTCGGAAATGAACTGGGGCTGTGTCATCGAGAGAAGTTCGGACGGCGGGTGCAGACCGTCATCTTCGGTGGAATCCGCCACCCGAAGCAGCGATTGCACCAGTTCGCTGAGCCGATCGACCGCCTCCTGGTGCATGTCGAAGAGCTCGACTTGCTTCTCGGGCTCCGCCTCCCGGGCGAGTTCGACTGCGCTCTTGGCCACCATGAGCGGTGTGTTGAACTCGTGGCTCACGTGGTCGAGAATCACTCTACGCAGTCGCTCGGCCTCTTCGATCTTCAGTTTCGCACGCAGCATGTGCTCGTAGGTGAGCGCGCGCTGGACCATCGTCCCGATCACCAGGCCCATGGCGGCCAGGACGCTCTCCTCGGCATCATCGAGACGTCGTCCGGGGATTCGGCCTCCCAAGAGAAGGAGCGCCACCGGACGCTTCGAGTCGCGCAGGTAGGCGGCATACTGGAACTTTTTCAAGATTTCCGCCGGCATTCCCCACCAAGGGTCGATGTCGACCGTGCACGCGTTCCCCGACAACACCGACTCCATGGTCTCGGTATTGGGGATGGCCTCGGGCAGCTCCGTGCAGTCGACCCCCACCGCCTGGCAGATGCGGAAACGGGTGCGCCCGCCCGAGGGGAGATAGAGCGCCACCTGCTGCACCCGGAATTGGCCTGCCACGGTGAGCAGCGAGAGCTTCGCGACTTGCTCGAGCTCCAGTGTGTTCCCCAGGGCCTTGATGAGTTCGAAGAGGGCCTCGAAGGAACGGCTTTGAAGCTGAAGACGCACGGACAACTCGTCCCTCGCGTGAAGGTCGGTCATCGCTCCACCTTCTTGAAGAAGCCCACTCGGTTCCCCGAGCCGTCGAAACTGTGTTCGTAATGATCGAGCAAACCGCAGAACCAGCCCGCTTCTACCGAAGAGCGTCCGCAGCGTGTGGTGGATTCTGGATTGAGATGCGCTCCACCGAGGGAAGAGGGATCGAAGGGCGGTCCATCGTCGCTCATCCAGCCTTCGATGCCCTCGTCCCGAAAGCGCAAGGTGAGTTCGAGCAACTGCGCTACCTGGGGCGAGCTCTCGTCCCGCAGGGCCACGGCATGGTCCAGAAACTGAGAACCGATTTCGAAGAGAGCGGTGCGCAATTCGAAGAGGCTGGGATCCTCGTTGCCCCAGGTGGCCAGGATCATGACCAGGCCGGCGTCCAGCACCGCGCGGCTCTCGGCGTTCGCGGCCAGTTGCATCTCGTAGTAGGGCTTTCCCTCCTGCATACATCCCCGCAATTGCAGGGACGAGGTCCGACTCGCGCCGGCTCCCTGCCCCAGGGAGAAGGGCAAAGTTCCCAAACAGGCACGACACTTTCCGCGGCGTTCGGGGCCCATGTAAGCCTCCAGTTGGGTGATTCCGCCCTTGGAACTCGCGAAATGGAGCAGCACTCCGGAGAAGCCCAGGTCCAGAGCGACCTCGGCCAGCCTGGCGAAGTCCTCTCGCACACGGAGGGTATTTCCCGTCAGCGCGAGGAAGGATGCGGAACGCTGAGCCTCGTTGAAGGATTCGAGTAGGAGCATGAGCACTGGCCCGGCGGCTATTTTTTGGCCGCTGGCACCGGGGAAAAGGGTGTCGATCGCGCCACAGTGGGGCCCGATTGCCTCGGAAACCCCGTGCGCGCTCTCGGGTGTGCAAGACCTATTCCCCGATTGGTGGGTTCAGGCCCCAAAGGGAGGCGCCGCGGAACTCGATTCCCGCGACGCCTCCGGGAGCCGACCCCGCCGGTGCGGCTCCCCCACGCTGTGACGCGAGCTACCAGCCACCGATCAGAGAGTCGGCGCTGGTGGTAGCCACTCGAGTCTCGCTCCCTTGCTGCTCAGCCTGGAGCTCCTGGTAGGCCACCACCGCCCTCACCCGCTCAGCGCTCGTGCCCGCAGTATCATGTCCCAGCTCCAGAGCCTGCTCGTAGGACGCGACGGCCTCGGCCAGATGACCCAAATGTTCCTCCACCACGCCCAGGTTGTTCTGGAAGCTGGCGACATCGGGACGCAAGCTGATCGCCGTGCGCAGCGGTTGCTCGGCTTCCTCGAAGCGCGATTCCAGGATCCTCAGATAGGCCAGGTTGTTCCAGGCCCACGCGTGCTCGGGATCGAACTGAACCGCCTTGGTGAAAGCGGCTTCCGCTTCTGGACGATTTCCCTGCTCGAGCTCCACGCGGCCGAGGACCTCCCAGGCATCGGCATACTCCAGCTGCAGATCGAGCGCGGAATCCACGACTTCGCGCGCGGTCTGCGGTTCTTCAGCCGCCAGATATGCCCGCGCGAGATTCACCTGGTAGCGGGCCGCTTCCGGTTTCAACTCGACAGCGCGCTCCAATTCGCTCACGGCAAGATCCGTCTCCTGGAGCTTCAGATAGCAGAGACCGAGGAGGTAGTGCCGGCCCGCGCGGTTCTCCTGCGCGCGCACCGCCCCTTCCAGTGCCCCCCGCGCTGCGGCGTAGTCGCCTTGTTCGTAGAGATCGCAGCCAGTCGGCCAGGCGTCTTCCTCGTCCTCGCTCGCCTCAGCGAGGGCGGACTCCTGGTCCGACGTGGCGCGGGACGGGCTTGCGTTCGAGTTCTTTGCCAGAGGCGCCGCGGTCGCGCCCTCCGGCCCCACGGCGAGCTTGGCCGCGTCCCTTGCCGGCTCGGGGCTTTGGGCCGCGCTCGCGGTGGCGGATTCGGGGGTGGTTGGGTCCGGCTCCTGGCTGGACTGGGTCAAGAAGATGAGGACGTAGACGATCAGGGCCGAGCCCAAGAGCGGAATGAGAGTCCATTTCATGGTGGTGTCCTTTCGCTGAAGGCAGAGGGGAGAGTTCCCGGATTCTCCCCTTCGCAGTCTGCGCGCCACCTCGAGTCACTTTTGTAACGTATTGTTTTGAAAGAAGCTACAGTGTTTTAACTGGAACAGGGGTCCAGGAATACCGTGTCACTCCAGACACGGAATTGCGGGCGATACGTCCAAGCGACGCAGTCCCAGGAGCTTGCGTAGTGTGTCAAAACAGACACAGAACGAAGAGGGGACCCGCTCAGGATTTCCCCAGACTGAGACCCAGCGCCCGGGCCTTCTTGTAGAGGTGGCTGCGCTCCAGTCCGAGGCGCCGTGCGGCCTCGCTCACGTTGCCCTGAGCTCCCCGGAGGGCACGGAGGATGGCTCTGCGCTCGGCCTCCTCCACGAGGGAGCGTAAGCTCGTCCCCTCCTCTCCCGTCGCGGACTCGGTACCCAGGGCGGAGAGTACCGCACTCTCTTGGATGCTCTCGCTGGTGGAGAGAATGGCGAGGCGTTCGACCATGTTGCGCAGCTCACGAATGTTGCCGGGCCAGTCGTAGCGCCCCAGGGCTCGCAGGGCCCCCGCTGCGAAGCGTCGCGGGGGCAATTTCTGCCGCGCGACTTCCAGCGCGAGAAAATGCTCCGCCAAAAGAGGCAAATCCTCCATGTGCTCCCTCAGGGGAGGCGCGAAGAGAGGAACCACTTGGAGACGGTGATAGAGGTCTTCCCGAAAGCTCCCCTCACGCACTGCTTCGCGAAGATCGCGATGGGTCGCCGCCAAGACTCGTACGTCGAGAGTTTTGACCCGGGAACTCCCCACCTTGCAGACCTCGCCGCTCTCGAGTACCCGCAACAACTTGGCCTGCATGGTGAGCGGCATGTCTCCGATCTCGTCCAGAAAGAGGGTTCCGCCGTCGGCCGATTCGAAAGCGCCCGCGCGCGCCGTAGTCGCGCCAGTGAAGGCTCCTCGCACGTGACCAAAGAGCTCACTCTCGATGAGCTCGGCTGGAATCGCCGCGCAGTTCAAGGCAAGAAACGGGCGCTCACGTCGTGGACTGCCCGAATGCAAGGCTTTGGCGATGAGTTCCTTGCCGGTACCGCTCTCTCCCTGGATGAGAACTCTGGCCTGGGTCGGCGCCACCTGGCTGATCCTCTCTCTCAACGCCACGATCAGAGGCGCCTCGCCCAGAATGGTCTCGCTGAAGGCCTGGGCGCGCAGACGGGCGTTCTCTCGTTGAAGCGCGGACTTGCGCAGCGCGTTGCCAAGTGTCAACAGAGTCTTGTCGCGAGTGAGTGGCTTCTCCAAAAAATCGCTCGCCCCTGCGTGCACCGCTTTCACAGCGGTCTCGATCGTGGCGTGACCGCTCATCATCACCACGCTCAGGTTGGGGGCGCTCGCCTTGAGCTTCTCCAGCGTCGTGAGCCCATCCATGCCCGAGAGCCGAACGTCCAGGAGAACGGCATCCACCTCCCCGTTGGCGCAGCGCTCCACCGCCTCCTCCCCGCTCTCCACACAGTCGACCTCGTAACCCGCGAGCAGGAGCATCTGCTCGAGCATGGCCCTTATGTTCCGTTCATCGTCCACGACCAAGACGCGCCGGTTCACGTGTTCTCCTCCATGGCAAGCGAGGCCTCGCGCGGCAGATCGGCGTGGATTTCCAAACCGCCGCCCTTGCGCGTGCGCGCGGACAGAACACCCTGATGACCCTCCACCACCTGTCTCGCGATGCTCAGACCCAGACCCGTTCCTCCCTCCTTCGTCGTATGATACGGCTCGCCCCAATGAGAAGCGATTTCCTCGGGCAATCCCGGTCCGCGGTCCAAGACTGCGAACCACCACCTCTCAGCGCCAGGACCGACGCCCAGAGCCAGCTCGATTGGAGCTTGTGGCGCCGCCTGTGCCGCATTGGCAAGCAGGTTCTGCATGACGCGCCGCATCTGTTCTGGATCCACGATCACCACTCCCACCGTGGCGCGTTCGACGATCCGGAACTCGAGCTTTGGATATTGCTCGCGCACACTGGCCAAAGCCAGTTCGGCCAGGGAGAGCGCCTGCGCAGGCTGGAAGTTGAGCCTGGGAGTGCGAGCGAAATCGCGAAATTCACTCACCAGACGATCCAAACTTCCCAACTGTTCTCTGGCCGTTCCGAGGCTTGCAACGAGCGCCCTGCGCGCGGCCGGGTCCTCTCGCTGCGCCGCGGTTTCGACGTTGTCCATGGCCAGGGTCAAAGGACTCAGGGCGTTCTTGATCTCGTGCGCCACACGGCGCGCCATTTCGCGCCAGGCCGCCCGGCGCTCTGCGGAACGCATGCGCGCCTCGCTCGATTGCAAACTCTGGGAAAGATCATGCAAGGCCTTGGCGAGCTCTTTGACCTCGGTAGGTCCGCCCGCTGCGAACTCGATTTGGCGCTCTCCGGATTCCATGCGATGCACCGCTCTCCGAAGCTCGTCCAGTGGCCGGACCAGGCCGTGGGCAAGCAGCGGGGTGAGAACGAGGACGATCAGGAAACTCAAGAGGCTCAGGTGGAGAAGCCGAGTCCGCATGGACTTCAGAACGGGCAAGGAAGGTGGCTCTCCGGGATCCAGGGCCAAGGGAAGCTCGCCTTCGACCCTCCAGCTTTGGGGCAGAGGCACGCTGACGAGGGGGTGCAACGCGATACCGAGTGTGAGACTCCTCGCCCCGGATCGGCTCGCAATCTCGGTGAGACGGCCAGGAGAGAGCGCGCTCGCGCCCACCACCAGGTAGCTCTGGTTGTCGTAAACCAGCTCTCGCACAGCCCCCACCCACCAAAGGTCGCCGCTGCTGTCGTCGACGGCCCAGGACTTCCAGGCCAGAACTTTGGTGTGAGCTTGTTCGCGCAGCATGCGGTACTGCGGGTGTGTGACCCCCTGGGCCTGGGGCTTTGGCAGCTGGCTGAGGATGCGTCCCCCGGGCGAAAGGATGAGCAGGTGATCCAGCTCGAACTGCGGCGCGTGCTCGCTCGCCCACAGACGCAAGTCGCGCCGTTCGCTTCCTCCCTGGTTCTCCGCCTCTTCGAGAAAACGGCGCAGCTCCGTCGAAGACCTCAGATCCTCCACGGAGGCCACGGTCAACGACGCCATCCGATCTAGACGGAGCTGGACTTCGTCGACCTGCCTCGTGCGCCATTCTTGTCCTCTCCGCAAGCGCATCTCGCGTAGCGAATGATCCAAAGTGAGAAGGAGTCCACCCAGGATCAGAATCGCGGAGCTGAGGAGAGCTAAGCTAAAGCGCCATCGCAAACTCATGGTTTTAGTCCGAAGCGCTTCATCTGCTCCCGCGGCAGCAGATGGGCTGCGCTCAAGTCGGGAAGAAATCTCTGAGGATCGGCGCGCAATCCGGCCACGCGACGATCCACGAATACTCGCCCCTTCTCAGTCCACAGGGGCACGAAGATGGCCTGATTCAAGAGCCAGTCTTCCACCTCGCCCGCCAGCTCATCATCGTTCAGCGAGTTCGTCGCTTGCGCACGCCGCTCGGCATCTTTCTTCCACGAATCGAGCATCCCACACGCTTCCAAAAGAGCCATCACTTTGTCTCTCGTCGTTCCCGCCGGCAGTATCAATCGTCCGAAGTCGACTTGGTTGCCGCCATCCAAGCCACATTCACCCTGCACGGAAGCTTGTGCTGCCTCGAGCTCGCTGGCCGCGGGCGCACTCGTGGAAGTGCGTGCTCCCCGGTCGCGCGCGAGGAAGCCCAGCCGTTCCTGCAATTCCTCGCGGAGCGCACTGGGAAGCCGATCCACGGTCCCCGGGCAACCTCGAAAAGTGAATTGCAGTTCTTCTCCTTGCAAGGAACCCACTTCCTCTGGTTCGTTGGCTCGCTCTCTCCCGCTCAGGGGCAGACGCGGCGCGAGTTCGGCGCGGCTCAGACCAAAGAGCTCGAAGGGACCCAGCGATCGCAGCCAGGCCGCAACGGTCCGGCGCCGCTGCAGAGGCATGGCGGGAGAGAGTCTGGCGATTCCCCAAACCGGCGCGGCCGGAACCACTTTCCAGCGCGCGGTATCGCCGAAGACGAGAGGCTTCTTGGCGGCCGACGCCAGCCAGTCGGGAAACTCCTTCGCCAAGGGACTGAAGCGGATCACGTGCATGTCCGGATCGAGGTGGTGAAGCCGCAACTCGGGCAGGAGGCGCCAACTCGCCCTCCAGAACGAAAGGGGAGCGTAGCAGGCGGCACGGGGCGTGAAATCGGCGAACTCCCCCCAGACGTGCGCGCGATGATGCGGGTTGAGATATAGCTCATGGGTGATCGTCAGATCTTCCCCGAGTTCATCCGGAACTAAGGGCCAGGCAAAGTCGCTCGCGATCCGTACCGCCTCCATCCGCGTCGCTTGTCCGCGGGACGGGGGCTCAGGAAGAGTGCGCATGGTGGCGGCGAAGAGTTGCAGAACCGAGCCGCCATCGGGACCCACCCGCAACACGAGCCAGGTATCCGGAAGGTTCCAATTGTCCGGGGCGGCGACGATGCTCACGATCTGTGATTCACTCGCCTCAGCAAGAGGGAGTCGCATGCCCTCACCACCTCGGCTCAAGGACCACTGCTGCAGTTCTCCTTCGCCGCGGGGCAGATCCGCATTGCTCAGGACGAGACGGAGATCGCGCTGCATGAGCAGAAGCGGAGGCGAGAGCCCGTGGGTGAGCGCTCGAGCCAGTACCTTGCGCTGGATTGCCTCCAACGAAGCGAAGGGCTTCAGAGTCCTCGGCTTCAATTGCAACGAGCTTCTGTGCCACTCGAGTTTTCGCAGGCCCTGCCCTGTGTCCAGGAATACCTCACCCTTCAGTCGGAGCAGCGCGCGCGAAGGCCCCGGTTCCAAAGTGGCCAAAGGGGGGTTCTCTTTCGCATCCAAAGGCCAGGTATACTGCAAGCTCTTCGCGACGGCGACTTTGAACGGCTGGCTGCGCCACATGCGCCGCGCCGAACAAATCACCAAATTCAGCTCCGGCTCGAAGAGTCCATTGCTCTCCACCATCCAGACCACTGCTCTGGAGGAGCTCGAGCGTAACCAGGCCTGGATTGCGGCTGCAGTATCCAGCTCCTCGGGAGGCTGCAGAGGTCGCAGGTGTCCATTGCGAGCGGCGAGAGCGAAGCAGAGCGCGGATGCCTCCCAGTTTCCGTTGCCGCTCACCGCCGGCGGAATCAGCCACCGCTGCTGGGATTCGGGAGCAACGCGAGATCTGATCGCATCATGTACCGCTTCGGTGAGCTGCTCGGCGATGTGATCGATGAGAGGAGATTGCAGGATTTCGCGTTCTCGTGACCGCTCAGAAAGAACGAGTCCCCGGGGACCCACGCATCCGAGAAAACCCTGCAGGGCGAGTAGCAGGATGATTCCTCGCAGCATGACCTCGAGCCCGGTGTCTTTCACGAATTCGCTCTCACTTCTTGCGTTCGCTCTCCATCTGGAATTTCGGTTGCTTCACCTTCGGGGGAGCGGAGCGATACCAGCGCGTCTCACTGGAATGCAGTTGCCACCAATCGATCCAGAAAGCGTTCAGGGCGGCGGACTCCGCGCTTCCTTCGTCGGGCCCGGCCTGCAGAGTGATGCGCCGAAGGAGCTTGCGAATGAGGGCCTGCACCTGGGGATAAGGGATCGCCACCATCATTCCCTTTTCGCCGGGAAGAGGACGTAGCGGGATACGCCGGTAGGCGGGAGAGAATCCCTTGGCGATCGCGGCTTCGCGGTCGATCGGTAGCCACTCCATCAACTCGGCGACGAGCTGGGACTGCTGGGGTCCAATCTGGTCCAAGAGCAGATCTTGAAATCCGTCGGCCACGTAGAGCTGTTTCAAAAACTGTCCCATGGGCTTGCCACCCTCTTCCACCGGGCGGCCGAGTCCGTCAAGCCATGGCGCGAGGCTGGGCGCGGCCTTCGGATCACGCCAGTAGCGGGCCTGGAAGCGAGCCTCCCGCCAGAAGCTCGCGTAGCTCTTGATGACACCGTCCTCCTCGGCTCCACTGGGAACGAAGGAGCACACGCGGCCCAAAATGGCCAAGGGGATGGCGCGCAGTTCTTCCGCACGGTGACCCACCATCATGCCCGCACCCGCGTCCCAGTGCCGGTGGGGGAAGCCAAGACTCTCAAAATCGACTTTGTACAACATGATCAGGTGCATGCACTCGCTGACCAAGAGGCCGTCACGTCCGGGGGCGAGGGCCTGAAGCAATGCGTGGAGACCCAGGGGGTCGTCCGCGAGAGTCTCCAGGAGATCCTCAACCCCGCGTGCCTCGGGACCGGGCGGAGCTCTGAGCTCGCGCAACCAAGTCGTGGGATCAGGCCGCTCTTCGGGGTCGAACCAGAACTGCGCATCCATTCCTCGGTCCACCCACCAAGCATCCCATAGCTCGACGCGGGCCGCCACGACGCTGGCCCGCGCGAAGCCGGAAGTCTTGGAGAGCTCGTCGCGCGCAATCGCTCTCTGCATGCGCGCATCACGTCCCACGTCGGGATCGAGCGCAATTCGCTGCAACAACTCCACGCCTTGACGGCGGAGATCACTCCAAGCCGGTGGCCTCTGAGAGGGGCTGGGACCGAAATCATGGACCTCGTAGAGCCCTTGAATCCTCTGGCGCGCTTGGGCGTCACTCTCATCCAGGAGAGCGAGAAGCCGGTGGGTGAGACGACGCTGACGCCGGTCCGCGCGCAAAAGCACCCGCTTGGAGAGCGTCGAATCCGCCGCCATCGCGTAAAGCAGTCCCGGCAGACCCGAAGAGCTCTTCCAATCACTCTCTGCGCCCAAGGAAGCGAGCACTTCAGCTTCACTTTTCAAGAGAGGGGCCTGCGTGCTCGTCTCAGCGCCTGCGAGCGACGGTGTGGCGGGCGCGAACGAGGCCCAGGCAAGAAGGAACAGGAAGAAGAGCAGCGCCGAGGTCGACGCTCGTTTGCGGGGCGAACTCAATTCGGAAGGGGCAGGACCCTCACGCCGCGCTTTGTAATCACGGTACGCCCTGCGCAGCGCCTTGAAACCCGAGAGGACCATTCCACTCTGTACTGCCGGGCGCCAAAGGCGCAGCCACAGCAGAAGGAGCGCCCACCGGCTCGGAGCACCCTTGGGGCCAAAGCGACGCACCAGAGTCAGGCGGCTACGCAAGTTGTAGTAGAGAAACAGAGGAGAGGAAACGCGCGTGGTGGCCGAGACCTTGTGGAGTAGTCGCGCCTTTGGCGCAACCACGATTTCATACCCCGCCTTTTCGGCCCTGAGACAGAGGTCCACGTCCTCGCAAAAGTGAAAGTACCTGGGGTCGAGATCTCCGACTTCCTCCAGTAGCGCACGGGATAGAAGCATGGCGCAACCGGTGACGTAGAAATGCAGATTGCCGCGCTTCTTGAGCTCGCGGTCAGGGAGCGGAGACTGGACGTGCCGTACGCGAGCACTCGCGATGTCGAAGCGTCCGCCGCCGAAGGCCCAGAGACGCTCGGGAGCGTCGTAATAGGCAATGCTCGCTCCCACCACTCCGACCTTCTCCCCGCGATTGGCGCGCTCGAGCATGTGCCTCAAGAAATCGGGCTCCACTACCGTGTCGTTATTGAGAAGGAGAACGAAGCGCGCCCCCCGTTCGAGCGCCCAGCGAATGCCGGCGTTGTTACCGCCGGCGAAGCCCAGATTGGCGCCGGTCTGAAGGATCGCCAGCTCGGGGTGAGCCGCGCGGATGGCGGTCTCGCTGCCGTCGCTACTTCCGTTGTCCACCACGAGAATCTCGTGGCTCTCGCCCTCCAGCGCTTTCAAGCTCTCAAGGCAGGCGAGCGTGTCCTCCTTGCCGTTCCAGTTGAGCACGACGATGACGATTTCCGGCGACGACACCCTGCACCTCTCGAGATGGACGAAACAGGTGACCTCGGCTAGGCTAGGGATATGACGCGAATCAGGCAAGACACGAGCGAAGACTCTCGATTCTTTGCGTTGCTGAACTCGGCTCCACGAGCTCTACTCTGGAGCTGCGCCATTCTCCTTGGCGGGCTGGGCTGCCAATCCCAACCCGAGGGAAAGCTCTGCCAACCCGCCCAGCTGGACGATCCTGCCGCCTATACCAAAAGCGTCGAAGAGGCACGGAGCGAGCGGGACTCGCTCTTTCATCTTCCGGACTCCAGCCCGGTTGCCAAGGAAGACATTCCCGACTGGAAGGGGCTCGAGTTCTACCCCGTCGAGCCCAGCTACGTACTCGACGGACCGCTCATCCGCCGGGCGAAGGCCGTTCCGGTGGAAATCCCCGACAGCGGGGGAGAGACGCGCAAGGCCGAAAACATCGGCTACTTCCTCCTGGATCTCGGTGCCGGTCCGGAGAAGCTGAGCGTATTCCACATGCTCGAGAGCGACTCCCTCTTCTTACCCTTCCTCGATGCCACCAGCGGAGCGGAAACCTATCCCGCGGGCCGTTACCTCGAGCTGGAGAAGCTCGGCGACGACCGGTACCGCCTCGATTTCAACCTGGCGTACAATCCCTATTGCGCCTACGGGGGAGACTGGTCCTGTCCGATCACCCCCGAGAGCAATCGTCTGAAGGCGGCGGTGCGCGCGGGGGAACGGGGCTACAAGTTTCTTCACGAATGAGCTCAGGGAGCTTGATCACGGCGGTGTTCCTTCGACCGCCGGGGGAGGTTGAGGCACACTCGCATACCGGGTTCCTCGGGTCTGTCGAGCCGGAGAATGACCTCGTCGCCGAAGAGTTCCTGCGCAGCTCTGAGGACGCGCGAGAGTCCTCCCTCACCGCGTAGCGCATCCTGGTGCAGATCGCCGAGAAAGCCCCGGCCATTGTCTTCCACCGTCAGCGAGCATCGTCCACCTTGTGCGGCAGCGCTGACATAGATCTTCCCCGTGTGCAATTCCCGCGAGAGTCCGTGGATGAGCGCGTTGTCGATCAAGGGTTGCAACACCCGGCGCGGCACCAGCTGTTCCTTGAGGGCCGGATCGAAACTGATGCCCACCTCCAGGCGATTGCGCAAACGAAGTTTCTCCAGCGCGAGTAGATCCCGAGCAAAGGCCATCTCTTCGCTCAGGGAAACGCCGCTCCCGTCCTTTTCCAGGATGTAGGCATACGCGCGCCGAAGAGACTTGAGAATGTCTCTCGCAGCCTGCGGATCGCGTTCCCCGACTTCGGAGCAGATCCGCAGGATCGACTCCACGAGTTCCGGGTCGAGTCGCTCACGCATCGCAACCAGCTCGCGACGAGCGGAAGCGAGTTCTCTTCGGCTCACCGCCAATTCGCCACGCAACTCCTCCACTTCGCTCGCGATGTCATGCACCCGGGCGCGCGCCGCGGCGCCGCTGCGCGCCTCGAATTCACCCGCGCCCATCGCATCGAGCGCGCTACCCAAGAGTTCGGAGACGACCTCGAGATACTGGCGTTCGGCGTCGAACCAGGGGTAGCAGTTGCGACGTTCTCCGAGCAGCAACCAGCCCAGGGGCCGACCTGCCGCCGCCAGAGAAACCCGTAGCCGATAGGATTGCTCCTCGTCCTTCAAGCTCTCGGCCCATTGCCGATTGCGCGGGGTATCGCCCAAGAGTAACCGCAAGGACTTCGGGTGAACTGCTTCCTGAATGTCCAGAAGAGCCCCGCGCTCGAGTTCCAGGAGAGAGCGAGATCGACTCAATCTCTGCGCGAAGCGGTGCACCGCTCTCCGCAAATCCACGTCGCGATCGAAGAGGACGCGATCCATCCAGGGGCGGAGCGCTCGATCCAGCGCCGGCCCTATCGCGATCGCAGCGCCCAAAACCAAAAGACGCGTGAGACTGGTCGCATAGCGTCCCCAGCTCGGCTCGCCGAACTGAATGCGGTTGAATACGAAGAGAACCATGAGAGACAGAGCGGTCCAGAGCAGCAAGCGAATCCCGTCACGGATGTAGCGATCCATGAAGGAGAACTCGTAACGCACCAGCCCGAAGAACACCACGAAGGAGACACTCTGTAGATGCAGAATTGGCAGAACCGCGAGTCGAACTCTCGCTGGATGGGAATCGTGCCACAGCGCGACGAAGAACACGCAAAGAAGTAATCCGAGCAGCATCAAACCTCGACCGAGGTTGGCGATGCCCACCCGTTCTTGCCCCGGACGCGCGGGAAAGAGAACCAGAATGAGGAACACCAGGGATCCCGCGAAAAGGTAGGCCGAGAGCGGCCCCAAGAGAGCACGCCACTCACCCACCTGCGCATGGAGCGTGCTGGTGCCTCCCGCGTAATAGGCAAGCGCCAGAACGAGCACCCACCAAGCCGCCACCACGTAGATTTTTCGATAGCGCTGTACATGGGTGATGATGGCGGCGCGCAGGCTCGGCGGAGGTCGGCGATACAACCTGCGAAAATTGGCGAAGAGCTGAAAGAAGATCGTGAGAACCAGAAGTTGCAGCATCAGCTGCAAGCGCGTGAGCCAGAGGGCGCGATGGGGTGCGAGACCTCCGGGCGCTAAAGCCATGGAGTATTCGAAAAGCTGCAGGAGGTGCCAGGCCGCTAATACGAAGTTGGCCGTGGCGAAAATCTTGACTTCGGTCCCACGCGAGCGACGCGCCAGGATCAATAACGCGAGGCTCAAATGCAACGCCGTTGCGAGCGAGTAAACGAGCAGCGAGCCCAATATCAGATCTGCTCTATTCATCCTAAGGAGTATAGCAGACAATGCTGCAAAGAGGCGTGACTCCATTGCGCACGAAGGAGGACTCCATGCGGATCGTCTTGGTGGGACCAGCGAGCCCCTGGCGCGGCGGCATCGCCCATTTCAACGACCTCCTCGCGCGCGAACTCTCCAAATCCCACGAGACCTTCGTCCTGAGCTTCAAGCGCCAATATCCCAAGCTCCTTTTCCCGGGGAAGTTTCAGAAACATCCGGCCGAAGCCAGCCTCGACGTGGGAGCCGAATCTCTCATCGATTCCATCGGGCCTTGGAGCTGGTTCACAGCGGCAAGGCGCGTCCGGGAGCTATCGCCCGAGCTATTGGTCTTCCGCTACTGGATGCCCTTTTTCGCACCCTGCTTCGGCTCGATTCTACGCGGCGCGGTGCGACACGGGAAGCCCGAGAGCGTGGTGATCGCCGACAACGTGATCCCCCACGAACGACGCCCCCTGGACGGGCTCTTCACTCGCTGGTTCTTTTCGCGAGCGGATCGCTTCGTGGTGATGACGAAAGCCGTGGGCGAGGATCTGCTGCGGGTGCGTCCCGATGCGCGCGTCGATCTCGTCCCTCATCCCCTCTACGGGCAGTTCGGGAACGCTATCGATCGGCAAGAAGCTCGACGACGGCTCCTGCTGCCTCCCGATGCCGAACTCATGCTCTTCTTCGGCTTCATCCGCCCTTACAAGGGCTTGGATACTCTGCTGCGGGCGATGCCGGCCATCCGGGCCGCCCGTCCCCGCGCGCAGCTCATGGTGGTGGGCGAGTTCTACTCCCAGGAAGCGCGCATTCGAGAGCTCACCAGAGAGCTGGGACTGGAGGACTGTGTGTATTTCGTCTCCGAGTACGTTGCCAATGACCAGGTGGCGCCCTACTTCTCCGCGGCCGACGTGGTAGTGCTTCCCTATCACCATGCGACCCAAAGCGGCATCATTCCCGTGGCCTACCACATGGGCCGCCCCGTGGTGACCACCAGGGTCGGAGGACTGGCGGAAGTGATCGAGGACGAAAGAACCGGGATCCTGGTTCCCCCGGAGCGTGCCGACGCGCTGGCCGAGGCGTTGATTCGATTTTTCGCGGAATCTCTGGGGCCGTCGATGCAAGAGCACGTGGCCAGGGCACGAAAACTCTACACCTGGGAGCGCTTCGCTGCGGCGGTGTGTGGCAGGAGCTGAGAGCAGAACTCAGAGGGCAGGTAGACGCGACGCGCGACAACACCAGGGGCTTGAACTTGCACGGACCTGGGGGGAATGAAACGAGCAGCCGCGCACCTAGGAGCCGGCTGCTCGCTTTGCATCCAACTCTTCGCTCTGCAGTTTCTGCAGAATCGACCTGAGCCCCTGAGAAAGATCGAGCAATCTCTCGTCGGAGAGAATCTCCACCTGTCTCAAGAAGAACTCGTTCTCGAAGGGCACCAATCTCTGGATCGCCTTGGACCCGGCCGGCGTGGCCTTTACGCGAAACGAACGACGATCATGGGGATCCGGGCGGCGTTCAATGAGACCTTTTTTTTCCAGACGCAGAATCATTCCCGTCATATTCTGTTTGCTGACACAGAGTCTACGGCAAAGCTCGGTGGGGGTTAACCCATCAGCTTTGTCCTCGCGCTCCAGAAGCCCGAGCGTGAGCCACTGCGCTGATGTGATATCTGCGGTCTGACTTAGGGCGCCCCATCGTCGGTCGAAAAGATTGCTCACCCGCATCGCATCCAGCAGTGCGCGACGGGCAAGCGTCGGCCGATCGAGGGCTGACATACTACTTGCCTCCTCACGAGAGGATTGTCCGTGTCGAGCCTAAACCGCCGCCGCGCCCGCTGCAAGCGGCTTTTCCGCCCGAGCCCCCCGTCCATTGGCGAATAAAATACGAATATTTGAGTCAAGCGGGCTTCTCGTGCTTCGCCACCACCGTGGTGTGAATCCCGCCGCGCACATAGAAGTCGCCCTCCACTTCGATCGAAAGCGGATCGAGCGCCGCCACGAGGTCGTCCAGGATGCGGTTGGTGACTTCCTCGTGGAACGCGCCCTCGTTGCGGTAGCTCCACAGATACAGTTTGAGCGATTTCAGCTCCACGCAGAGCTGATCCGGGCAGTAGCGGATCCGCATCGTGGCGAAGTCGGGCTGGCCGGTGCGCGGGCAGAGACAGGTGAACTCCGGCGCCTCGAAGCGGATTTCGTAGCGTCGGCCCACTCGCGGGTTCGCGAAGGTCTCGAGTTCTTTGGACGGAATGGTGGCCACGACGATCCTCCTTCAGCCAAGAGGAAAGGGGGAGCCGAAGCCCCCCCTCCCAACTCGCATCACGCAGCCGAGGCCGCGTGGACGAGACAATAGCCTTCTCTACCAGTTGAACCAGGCCGAGATCCAGGCGAAGGTGTTGCCACCGGTGGCTCCGTTGAGGAAGTAACCACTGTGGACGTGACCCTCGTCGAGAGCGAAGTCCAGCCCGAAGCTGTCCTTGTCGATCCCGAAACCGGTGGTCCAGGTATACTCGAAGGTGCGGTACTTGTCCGAAGCCGCCCCGTTCTCCTGGGTGACGAAGACGTAGGACGAGACAACACCGGTCCGGACCACGAACCAGTCGTTCATGTAGTACTCACCAGCCAGGTTGTAACCGGGCAGGATGAGGCCTTTGATCGACTGATCGTCGTCAGGCGTGCTCGAGTCGTTACCGTTCTCACCCTTGGCGTAGGACAGAGTCAGATAACCGGCGACCTCCCACTGACCGGGCGTACCGAAGACCGGACCGAAGCTGCCCCGGAAGTCGGTCTCTTTGAGATCGTCCTGGCCGTTGGCATCCGGGCTGATCTTCGCATAGGAGAATCCGCCCAGGTAACGCCAGTTCTGGCCCCACACGTTGTTCAGACGACCGCGTGCGGTGAGATCGAAGTTCATGCTGCTGTAGTCCTGCGAGGGAGTCGGTGAAGTGTTATCGCTGTAGCTTCCGATCCCGAGCTCAGCCGCTAGGTCCAGATTCGCGCTGGGGCTGTAGCCCAGCTGGAATCCGAAGTCATTGAAGCTATTGTCGGGATTGACCGTTCCGGCTCCGTTGTCGGTCTTGTTGGCGTCCGCGACCCAGGAGAAGGCAATCCCGAAGGGCTTGCCGCTCAGGTCCGTGGACCAACCCAGGTCCCACCACTGCCAATTTCGGGCCTGCGTAGCGGTGGAATAGAGCCCACCGGGCAGGGTCCCGAAAGTGGGCATGCGGTCAAATCCGCCCCAGGTGTACAGCGCCGTCCGCGCGGTGGCGTCCTGACGGCCCGTGCTGAAGCGGAAGGTGTTCTTCTCTCCCCCCCAGATCAACGAGGCGTTCCCATTCATGTTGTAACCGAAATTGCTGGGAGCAAGATCGATGATCGCCATGTTTTGGTACTGCCCGTAGAGCTGAGGGAACGCGAACATGTCGTCCGCGTCGTCGATAAAGTAGTTCCCGGCCAATGCCGAGCGACGGGCCGCGTTCGCGTTGGACGCGATACCCACCACCAGCAGAGCCAGAGTTAGAAGCGCAAATGCGCGCCAGACAGGAGACTTCATACCAGGTCGACTCCTCGTTACGTGCGAAGCACGTTTTCACGTTTGCCAGGCCACCAGGTTGTGCTGTGTGGAGTGCAGCCCAGCGACGCTTAGTTGAGGACAGCCTCCCTGCCGGCGCATGCGGGCGCACGGCGAGCTGTCCGACCGATCGCGGAATTAGTACCGCAGCGAGTAAAAGTGTCAACGCAAAAATCGCGGTCAAGGTTTTGAGTCTGGTTAAATATTTACCAGCCGATTCTGAGCTCGTTTCCGCACCTGAATTCGAGTTTGCGCAAGCTTGTGGTCCCCGTGCGCGTTTTCCCTTAGTCTCACGGGATGAACGTTGAACCGGCCACTTTTCCCCACGCTCCTCACGAGTCTTGGATGCGGCGATTTTTTCATCAGCATCGCGCGTGCCTTCTCGCGCTTTTCTTGGCTTGTTTGGCGGTGGGGGTCCGTGTCCCGCACCTCGGTTGGGGTCTACCCGACGTGGAAGAAGAGGCGCTGCCCATGAAGAAAGCGCTGGAGATGTGGGGATGGGACGAAGGGCATCTCCGTCTCGACCCGGAGACCGCAGGTTGGCCTTCCCTCTCCTTCTACATCCACCTCGGCGCGCAGAAGCTCCAGTACGGGGTCGGCCGGGTTCTCGGCATCTATCATGACCGCTACGACTACGTCGTCGAGTGTGCTCTTGACCGGGGGCCCCTCGTGATCATCTCCCGTCTGATCGGCGTACTCTGCGCGGCTGTCGTGGTGTTTGTCGCCACGCGTTTGGCCTTTGGTCTGGGGGGAGGAGTCTCCGCTCTATTGAGCGGCGGGCTCTTGGCGCTTTCGCCCATGCTGGTTCGTCACGCCCAAATGGTGACCCCGGACATTCTCATGACCCTGTTTTCCGCCCTCGCCGTGGCGGAAATCCTGGCCGTCGCACGGCACGGACGCCGCCGCGACTACCTTCTTGCCGGAATCTTCATCGGCCTGGGAATCGCGTGCAAGTACACCCCCATCCTCTTCGCACTCAGCCTCTACCTGGTGCATCTGCAATCCCTTCGCGCGCGGGGGAAGAGTCTGCGCAAGGGGGGATTCGACGACCCCTCCTTGGGACTGGCCGCGCTCGGCTGTGTGCTGGCATTCGTCATCACGAGCCCGTACACCCTCATCGATCTGACGGTCCTGAAGCGCGATTTTGCCTTCCAGATGCTTCATATGAGACGGGGGCACTTCGGCCAGGAGCATCAGGGGATTGGCGCTCTCTACTACCTGCGCAGGGTCCTGCTTCCCGGTCTGGGAAGCGGTGGGTTACTCCTCAGCAGCGCCGGGTTGGTCCTGGCCAGCTGGAAGCTCGGTAGAATCTGGCGCAGCGTGGCCCTGTGTGCCCTCAGCTTCTTCGTGGGAATTGCCCTCCTGAATACTCGTTTTGAACGCTACATGCTGCCGCTGCTCCTCCCGCTCGCCCTGGGTTTGGCCGCCTGGCCCCCCCTGCTGCGCCACTGGATGAGCGAGGGTCGTAGAAGCCTGCAGAGGGCGCTGCTCTTGGGGATTGGACTCTTGGCGCTCGCCCCGGCCGCCTGGGGCACCTGGCAATACCACGAGCAAAGGGCACAGAAAGACACCCGCCAGATGGCGCTCGACTGGGCGATGAAGGATCTCCTCCCTTTGAATCCCGCTCTGGCCATGGAGGCCTATACCGCCAACCTCCCCACCGACTATACCGAACAGCTGTCCCGGCGCCCGTTCTTTGCGCGGCTCTCCAAGGCCCAGCAGACCCGCATTTTGGAACGAGCACAGTTCCGCGCAGACAAGATCCCGATGAATTCGGTGCAGGTGGAGTTGATCGCCTACTACTATGACCTGCGCCATTTCCTTCCCTACGACTACATCGTCACCTCTTCCTCGGTACGCGGGCGCTACGAGGCCGATCCCAAGCGGTACCCGCGCCAGATTGCTTTCTATCGTGATCTCAAGAACTACACGCAGATGGTGAAACGCTTTGCGCCGGAGGGGAACCGCAAGGGCCCGGAGATTCGTTTCTATCACTTCAGCGCCCAGGACAAGGCGCGTCTGGTGGCGGACAAGGGCACCTTCGATCCGGAAGACTACCTCCAGTTTTCGGATCAATTGCACGCGCCCCAGTTTTACGGCTTTGTCAGCTCCGTGGCCCAACGGGCACTGGAAGCGAAAATGTGGAAATTGGCCGCCGGAGAGCTGGACGTGATGATTCAGCTCTCGAAATCGGTCGAAATCACCCGGGCGACCCGGCTTCATCTGATCGAGAGAGCGGCCTTCGCCTACTTTCAGGAGGGCGAGTACGAGAAGAGCCTGGCGCGGAGTATGTTGTACTTGAAGGACGAACCGAATTCCGCCGTGGTCCTGGGTTACCAGGCTCAGGCACTGGAAAAGCTGGGGGCAATCCAGGACGCGCTGCAAAGCTACCAGAAATGTGCGCAGGCCGCGGCGCAGCAAGGTAGACAGCCACAGTGGTATCAGTGGGCGCAGGAACGGATCGCGGAGCTCACCCAAAAGCTCAAGGGGAAGTGAAGCCCGCCTTCAAGGAACCGAAAGAGCTGGTGTCCGCGGGCAGACCCTTGCTCAGGCCGTCCAGGTCGTAATGAACCCAGTCCCAGATGCTCGCGCCCATCGACGGACGGCTGGTCGCTCCCATGATGACCCGTCCCACCTCGAGGCGGCTGCCGCCTTTGGGCTTCACCAGAACGACTTGGGTCCCATCCAGCCAGACTCCCACCAGCTCGCCGCCAGGCTCCTCGCTGGAGTTCTTGACCAGCTTCACATTGTGGAATTCGTCGAAGAAATCGGCGTTCACAGTGGCGAGCCAGGACCATTTGCCCGCGGGATTCATCTCCACGAGCTCCATGCGGTCGGCAAAGAAGTGCAGAGCCACCTGGAGATTGGGACGCGAGAACTCGAGCACGCTTCCCTTGCCGTCGAAGTTGCTGAGCGCCTTCAGGCGGGCGCTCAGAACGAGTCGCGTGGAGGAGGTGATCTGCCCCAGGAGCGTCTGGAAGTACACCTGATCGTCGGAGCGATTGTCGTTGATGAGCAGACTGCCGTCATCCAGCAGGAGAGCAGCACCGTCTCCGATCCGGGTCCAGGGGTTGGTGGCTTGGTCCGGATAGGTACTCATCTGGTAGTCCCCGGTGGCAACTTTCTCCATCTGTGCGAAACAGACCAAGGGGCCGACTACCGAGAGTAAGGCGGTGAGAAGAGCGATGCGGGTGGGGAATCGCACAAATTCCTCCCAAGGGACTGGGCGTGGGTCATTCCTCGGAGACGAGTGTACCACGGATCCCATCCGGAGCAGGAAAGAAATCCTGATCCGGACTATTTTTGTCGCTATCGTGTGCCGTGTGCTCGAGGGGTTCCCCGTGCGCAGCTTGGCGCGTCGGCCGTCCCCCGTCAAGCGAGGAAGTGATGAAATTGAGGAACATCCTTTGTGTACTTGGTACGCGAAGTGCTTTCCTGCGGAGTGGAATGCGACCCAATGCTGCCCTGGAATTCCGTCATGAGAAAACTCGCGCCCATTCGTATCGCACGCCTCTTTCCGCTGCTGGCGCTCACCCTCCTGGCCGCCTGCGCTGGCCCTCCCCACAAGTCCGTCCTGCAGAGCGATCCGGAGCAGACCGTCTCTCCACCTGCTGAGAGCGCGCAGGGCGGGAGTGAAGCCTCGCGATCGCCAGAGCCGCTGCCCTCGAGCAGCCAGGAGGAGGTGCGCGCGCTCTTGCACACCGCGCGCTCGTACCTCGGGGCTCCGTATCGCTACGGTGGAGAAAGCGCGCGTGGCTTCGACTGTTCGGGGCTGGTGCGGAGCGTGTTTTCGCAGTTGGGGATCGAGCTTCCCCGTTCCTGCGCAGCCCAGGCGCAGCGCGGACTTCCGGTCGCGCGCACACAACTCGCGGCGGGAGATCTGGTCTTCTTCGGACGCGCAAAGGGAGCGCCCACCCATGTCGGGATCTACGAGGGGAAGAACCGCTTCATCCACGCCAGCACGGGCAAGGGTCGCGTGAGGCGCGACAGCCTTCAGGAGAGCTGGTTCGCGCGCCACTATCGCGGCGCGCGTAGAATTCCCCTTCCCTAGCCAAGCCTCCGCTCAGAGTCCCGATGCCGCGGTCACGATCTGATCGCTTCCGTTGCAACTGAACAGAAGGTTGCGCGTGCCATCGCGCGCCCAGATTGCATGCCCGGGTCCTTGGCAACCGCCAGGGGCCGAAGTGGTGATGTTCGAGAGCACACTTCCGTCGCTGTCGATGAGGGTAACGGTATAGGTGTTGTCATTGTATCCGGTGCTGCACACCGCCACCGTCCCATCCCCCAGATCCAAGAGGTCAATCCCGATCGGACCGTCGCCGACGAGAACGTTCCGGACGACACTCGCGGTCGTGCCTCCATCCCAGAGCACGATCGTCAGGTCGTCGCTCTCGAAGTTGCTGACCACCGCGATCTGAGCTGCCGCGCGCACCCGTCGCGGACCGTCGCCCACCTCGCCCACGAGGCTCGCCGAGCCGCTGCCGTCGTGAGGATGCAGGTAAAGCTTGCCCGGCGTGCCATCGGCCACCACCAGCACGGGAGCGTCGATGGCATTCGAGAATGCGCTCACCAGGTGGCCGGGCAAGGGCGCGGGAAACTCGCTCTCGAGCAGAGCGGGGCTCCCCGCGGTAAACCCGTCGTTCACGGGATCATAGTTTTTGAAACCCACTTGGTTGTAGCTGAAGTTCACGTACACGAGACCCTCGCTAATGGTCTTGTTTCCGTAGCTGACCGCATCGGTCACGTTGGAGTTGTACGCCGCGTACTGCAGCTGGCCCCACTGCTCTGTCGCGGCGTCGTATTGGGTGATCCTGGCGTCGTTGGGCCCGAAGGCGAAGAACGCGTCGACATAGCCCGCCTGCTTCTGACTGGAGGTGTGGGAGAGCGGAAGCGCGCCGTAGCTCGCGAGGTTCGCCAGCAGGAAGGCGTTCAGCAGGGCGGTACCGTCGTGTGGATCGAGGACGGCCCAGCCGTTGGTCCCGGCCAACACCACCATGAAAACGGCGGCCAGAAGCCCGGCAAACGCGGGGCGCACGCGAAACAGGCCTTCCGGTGCGGTAACCGGGGCATCGGCCACCCCCACTTCACTCGTGTCGCCTCCTCCCCCCGCACAGTCGATGCTCAGCTTGAAGAAGACCGTATAGGTTCCGGTACCCGAGAGCGTCTCCGACAGGCGGTAATCGGAAAAGACTACGGCCGCCGCCAGAGTGCCGGCGGCGTCCGCGTTGCAGGTGCAGGTGTAGGACTGCAGGGAGCTCATGATCTCCGGGGTAGCGGCGTCCAGCTGTCCCAGTCCCTTCTCCACCTCGCCCGAATAGCTGAGTAGGTTGCCGGACACGAGAGCGCAACGATCCTCGAATGTCGCCGTTCCCTCGAATTGCGAGCCCTCGTGCCGGTTGACGAAAAGAACCGGAGCAAAGGGACCGCCGCAGGGCACCGGCGAGGGGATCCCGTCGAGGCCTGCGCTCACCGCTACCTTCTCCAGGATTCCATACACTGCGGTGCCATACGCTTGGAGGGTGACCTGCTCGGTATGGCTATCGCCGTCCAGGAGCATCTCCTGGGAATCCAGCACCACGGGGTCACCACCGCTCTCGCGCAGGACGGCAAGCAAAGTGGGGATATCCGCTGGAAGGCCGTCCGTCTTGATGTTCGAAGGCGCCGGGATGCGATAGCTGAGGGTCGCTGGCTTGAGGAAGTCCAGGGCCTCGGGTTCCACCCGGTAGGCGAGTTCCGCTCCCTCTGCGAACAGGGAATTCGGCAGCTCTCCCCCGGTGAGCTTGGTGATCGAGATGCTGGTGGTCTGAACCAGGGCCCCATCGGGGATCGTCAGGATGAGTCGGCCGTCCGCCGAGCTGATGGTGCCGCCGGTGGGGTCGACGACCACGATCACCGGAGCCTCTCCGGAGTCTGCGGGGCTGGCACTGTCCTCCGAGCAGCCGGGAAACAGCGCCGCCGCCAGAAGCAGGGCCAGCAGCTGTGGAAGACACAATCGAAACCGACAATTCGGGCGAGACACGGGGTACCTCCAGGGCGTGCCCGTCGGCGCTGCCTCGGCCAATCGCTTCCGCGGGGAGACCGTGGGCCCTGGGTTCCTCGCCAAGGAGACGTCGACGATCAGAGAATGAAAACGTATTTCATTTTCATACTTTAGCAGAGATTGGCTTCCGAGGTCCATGACCATCGGCGTGGAGTGGAGTGTCCTGGGAGGAATGCAAAGACCGGGAGTCGAAGCGACGCAAGGAAAACCGCCAGGGAGCGCGGTGCCGGTGCCGCGATCCTCGCCGTCTCGTCGAAGTTCGTTGCGCTCAGGCTTGTAGAGCCCGCTTCTTCTCGATGACGGTCGCCATGTCGGCCAGACTCATCTGGCTGAGCTGTCCGAAGAAACTGTCGCGCAACTCGCTCCATGTTTCATGCAGTGGGCAGGGAGCTTCGTCGCTGCACTCGTCCAGGCCCAGCACACAGCGGGCGCTGTTGTGACCCGGTTCGAGGATCGCAATGACCTCTTCCGCCGTGAGACTCTCCGGATCCCGTGCGAGTGCGAACCCACCCCCCGGTCCCTTGGTGGAGCGGACCAAACCGTGTCCGGCCAGCTGCTGGAGGATCTTGGCCAAATAGTGGCGCGGAATGGACTCCACTTCGGCGATCTCCCTCACGAGACAGGGACCGTCCTCACGGTGGATGGCGAGATAGATGAGTGCGCGAATTCCGTATTCACACGAACTGGAGAACAACAAGGTTTCCCCCTCATACCCTCAAGGGTGCCTGGAGATCACAAGAGAATGCAGGATATTCTACCCATTTTCTCGTGCGATGCACCCGAAAAGAATCAAAAAATGCGCGCCAGCGCCCTCTTTTCTTCTCTCTACGAGGAACGGGGCCGACGCTCCAAGTCAGACTGCCGCGACGATCTCCGGATCGAGCTCAGGCCAGCGGGCCATGTACTCCGCTCTCTCCTTGCGCAAGCGTTCCACGTGCTCCTTGTATTCCTCCATACGACCCGCGCGCTCATAGAGCTGCCGTGGCCGCAAGAGTTCCCCGTCCTCCTCGGGGAAACCGGGAACGGAGCTGGCTATCTGGTAGCCGAAATCGGGATCTTCCTCCCACTCGATCGTTCCCTCGGCGATGGCTTTCACCACCGCGGAGGAATGAGGAATCTTCACCTTCTTGCTTCCGCTCTGAGCCTCGGCTCCTCCCACTCGTCCCGTGCTCATGAGATAGACTTCCATGGGACAGTTCTTGAGCAGCTCGTGGAATCGATTTCCCTGCTCGGCTTGGAGCCGCGGGAAGAAGGGATTCGTGCCGGGAACTCGCAAGCTCTTGCCCGCTTCTTCCTTTCCCCCCGCGCTGGTCCCTTTGGTCTCCCCCAACATGAAGTAGGCTGCGGCCTGCACCGGCGAGAGTTTGGCGACGGCGGGAATGATGTGCTCGTTGCGGTTGAGGATGAGCAGAAAATCCGCCTTGCCCAAATCGCGCGCATCGGCGGCGTCTTTGACCTGACTCATGGCGAAGACGGCTCGTCCGTTCTGCGTATAGCTCGTGTCGAAGAAGTCCAACTTACCCTGATCGCCCTGGCTCACGTTCTCCAGCCAGGCGTCGGGCTGGGTGACGGCCCCATAGATGGTGGGCTCGAATTCGGGATCCAGACCGAAGGTCTTTGCGAAGCAACCATTCTCGGTGGAGTAGACGACTCCTCCCGGCATCAACGCTACGAAATCGTCCTGCACCGGCTGGCTGTGATTTTGGGAGGTGAAGGTCGTCGTGGTCTTGCCCGTTCCCGAGAGACCGACGATCAGCCCCACTCTCTTCTTGTCTTTCACGGGAATGACCTTGCATCCGGCGTGCAAGGCGAGACCTCCGCGCTCGTAGACCATGTTGTTCCACATGCGCAGACCACCCTTCTTGGACTCGCCGAAATAGTCGCTGTTGCACACGCGAGTGATTCGACGGTCCAAGTCCACCGAGATGATCCGGTCGTTGGGATAGCCCTTCACCGCCAAGCGAGGAGTGTAGATCACGGTGAGCTCGGGCTCGAAATCCTCGGTACCCGGCGAAGCAGGATCGTAGTACAGCGTCTGTTGCATCACCGCGATGTTCGCCGCAGAACGGTCGATGATGAGGCGAGCCGCAGTGCGAAAATTCCTATCGTTGCCGATGTAGCCATCGATGACGATCATATCGCAGTCCTTGATGTGCTCGTCCTGCAGTGCCGCGACCCGAGCCCCCTCTTCCCGGCTGATGCACGGGTCGGAGTGTTGCTCGGGGTGATCGGTGACGAGGAAGGTGCTGGACTTGCTGCGGGCAGTGGCCTTGGTGGCGACGTTGAAATTGTCGAACTCGGTGAGCCGAGAGTTCTTCATCTCGGACACCATCTTTCGAAGTTCTTCACGACTGGGATTGAAGTGGATTTTCCGAGCCTGGATGGGCAGCTTCGCCATGGTTCCTCCGGAATGAGTCGTTCCTGAAGTCGCGGGGGGAGCTCGTCAGCAGAGGACGAGAATTCGGCCCGAACGTCCGTATGTCGCCCCTATCGTAGAGGATGGTATGCAGTGACGCAACTGGCGCGCGAAGAGAGCCCGGCTCCGATCTGGCGCTGGTCGTGGGGGCTCATCGCCCTCACCGCCCTCCTGGCCCATCTCCCCGCTCTGGGTGGCTACTTCTTCCAGGATGATTGGACGCGACTCGCAGCTCTCGTGCACGGGGGAGGCGCTGGACTCTGGGGTCCGCGGCCCCTCTCGCGGGTCGTGGGCTTCGAACTGGGCCTCGCCTTCTTCGGCCTGCGCGCCGCCGCGTGGCATGCGACCGCCCTCTGTGCCTGGGCCGCGGCCAGTGTGCTTACGCAGAAGCTCGGGCTACGGATGGGATTGCGTCCCTTCGCGGCCCTGGTGGCCGGCCTCATCACGGCCGCCACTCCCGTGGTGCTCTTGCCCGTCTTCTGGGCCAGCGCCTCGGCGGAGATCTTCGCGGTGCTCTTTGGCCTGCTCGCCCTTGGGGCTTGGCTCCATCCGCACCGGCTGGGGGGGATGGTCGCGGTTCTGGCCGGCCTGGCCTCCTTCTTTTGCAAGGAATCCCTCCTCGCTCTTCCCCTGCTCTTGATGCTGCTTCCGCGCACACTCCTCCCAAGCGAGGGGGCTTCGCGCGCGTGGCGGCGCTGGGCCCTCGTCGTGCTACTCGTGGGAGCCGCGACGGCGGGCGGCTTGGTGTGGAAGATCATGGCCCCGGCCACTCCTCACGATCCCTACGCCATGGGGGGACCCAGACTCTGGCTGATGAACTTGCTCGTACTGGGAGCATGGCTCATCTCTCCCGTCTCCTTCGCTCTTCTGGCCACACCCTCTCTGCCCTTCTTCGGAGCCCTGGTTTGGGCGGCATGGGTGGCCCTGGCCATCCGCCAGGCACGCGCGGGAAGGCGGCGCGAAAGTTGGTGGCTGCTCTTTGCGTTGGGAAGCCTGGCGCCCGTGCTGCCCCTGGCCCGTCACCTTCAGCCTTACTATTTGCTGGGCACCGTTCCCGCGTTTGCCTGGAGCGTTGGAGGCGCTCTAGATCTGCTGCAGGAACGCGCCCCCCTGCGGCCTCGCCTACAGCCGCTGCTCGCCGCTCTCCTTGCATTCGTGGCCCTGGGCGTGGGTTATGGCGCGAGTGCACGGCGTTTCGAGGCGCGGGACGCACGCGGCCAACTCGAAAACCCCCTCGCGCTTCGTAGCGCTCTGGCTTATGAGGTCGCCGGCCTGGTGGGGAGTCTGCCTCTTCAACCCGGGGAGACCCTGGCCGTATTGGCCGCCACCGCGACCGAGTGGCCCAAGGAGATGCCGGTTCGAATGGCCCAGCGCCTCAATTCGAAGATCTACGTGGCCATCGATGGAGCGAAGGGTCTGAGCGTCATGGTGCCGCAAGGAGTTTCGGTCCGCTGGGATAGTCACCTCGACGGACTGCGCGCCGACAGCATGATTCTCTTCGACAATGGCGGGACGCATCTGCGCGTCTGGGGAAGAGTTCGCAATGCGCGCTTCTACTCGGCCCTGTTGGCGATGGCGGCACAACAATACCAACGCGCTCTGCACGATCTCTGGGTGGTGGGCGGAAAGGGAACGCAACTCGACTTCGTTTACCAGCCGGAGCTATTGCCAGTCGCCGGCAGTGCGATCGACGAGAACGCGAGCCCCTTCGTGCACTACATCTTGAGCCACGAGGATGACACGGCCCTGGCCCGTCGCCTGGTCCTTCTCTTCGAACAGCTCTACAAAGCGGTGCGCGGGAAGGAGCTGCACTGGGCAAGCGATCCGACGGGACACTCCTCGCCCGATCCTGCGGATTCCGACGGCCCCTAGGGCCAATCCAAGGGGGGTGGCCAAACCACCGAACTCGGGCGCGTGCGACGCGGCACGAGTACCCGCAGGCCTCCCGGTTCGATTCGCGCGTGGAATTCTCTTCGGTCCCCCTGGTCATCCCCGTCGAGCTGGAGGGGGATGGGATGCTCGCAGCGTACGCTCACCTCCCGTCCTCGAAGGAGGGTGAGACCACCGTGCGGGCGCGGCCGTGCGCCGAACGATGCAGCGGCCAGGGTCACGACCTGTTCGAAGGTCTGGGCCCGGATGATGGCCACATCCAGCATGCCGTCCTGTCCGTCCGCTTCGGGCGGAAAGATCCAGTTTCCCATCTGAGTTCCGAAGTTGGCGACCATGACCGAGGCGGCGGTGATTTCGTGTTCGGCATCATCCACCGTAACGGTAAAAGCGTGGTGGTTGATGGGAAGGTGCCGGGCAGCGCTGATGACATAGGCGGACTTGCCCAAGACGTTTTTCAGTTCACGTCCGGCCTCGCGGATGAGATGGCCATCGAAACCGCCGCCGATGGCCAAGAGAAATGGCTCCTCGGCGCTGCGTCCGAGATCGACTCGCCGTGGGACCCCTTCTTTCACGAGCCGCAGGGCCGAGCGCAGTCCCATCGGGATACCGAGCCGCAGCGCCATCACGTTTCCGGTTCCAGACGGAACGATGACCAGAGGACGAGAACTGTTTGCCAGAACGCGGGAGGCCCGCTGCAGGGTTCCGTCGCCGCCGATGACTACGACCGGTCCTTCGGACTGGTCCTCCTCGAGTATGCGGTCGGCGTCGAACTCGATTTGGGTGGAACGCCATTCGTCCGGCAGTCCCTCCTCGCGCAGTACTTTTCGTAACCTGCTCTCGTCGATCCGTCGCAGATTTCCGCCCGCCGCGGGATTGAAGATGATGGTGGGCGCGGACTGGGGCAACTCAGGCTCCATGGTGTGTGTCCAGAGGGGTAGTCTGTGATCCTGCCAGTGTATCGGATGCGGCGGAAGGAGCAAGCGTCCGCTCTGCTTGCCCTGGTCCGTGGCGGCGGCTAGTATGCCCCTCGAGCCGCCCGCAAGAGGACCCGCATGTCCAAACCCATCTCCGTTCTCCACCTCGACGACGCGCGCACCTGGCGAGGTGGTCAGCAGCAGGTGCTGTATCTCCATCGCGGACTTCTGGAGAAGGGCATCGACTCCACCGTGGTCACGCCCGAAGGCAGCGCACTGGCCCGGCGTTGTAGGCGAGAGGAACTTCCGTTGTGGACGCTCCCGCTACGGGGCATTCGTTCTCTTGGCTCGATCGGGAGACTCGCCAGCAAGGCCGAGAGCGAGAATGCCATTCTCCACAGTCACACCGCACACACGCATACCACCGCTCTCTTGTGCTGCTATCTCAAACCCCAGCTCAAGCTGGTCGTTTCCCGACGGGTCGACTTCGTGCCCTCCGCCACGCGTTTGAATCGCTGGAAATATCGCAACGCGCGGGTGGACCGCTATCTGGCGATCAGTTCCGGGGTGGAGCGAGTCCTGCTCTCGAGCGGGGTGCCGAAGGAGCGCATTGCGAGAGTTCCTAGCGGTATCGATCTGGCGCGATTCGAAGACCTCTCCCCGGACCGCGCATGGCGCGAGAGCCTGGATCTTCCGCCGGGGCGCAAACTCGTGGGCAGCATCGCGGCGCTGGCTCCACACAAGGACCAGCCGACTCTGCTACGCGCCTTCGCGCGTTTGCTTCGCATGGGGATCGACGCGCAGCTCATCATCTTCGGTGAGGGCAGTGAGCGCGCGCGTCTCGAAGAGCTACGGGGGCAACTCGGACTCGCAGAACGAGTTCTTCTTCCGGGTTTCGTCGCGGAGCCCTTGCCTCGCGCGGCTTGCTTCGATCTCTTCGTGCTGAGTTCCGCCGAGGAAGGTTTGGGTACCGCGATCCTCGACGCGATGGCCATGCGACAAGCGGTGGTGGCGACGGCTGCCGGTGGCATTCCCGACGCGGTGGCGGACCGCGAGACCGGCCGTCTCGTACCGCCCAAGGATGTGGAGGGGCTGGCCCAGGCGATGGCGGCCCTGCTGAGAGATCCCGAGCTTACGCGCCGCTATGGGCAAGCCGGCCGAAAGCGGGTTGAGGAACACTTCGAGGTCCACCGCACGGTGGAGCTGACCCTTTCGGCCTATCGGGATCTCGCGAAGCCCTCGCTTGCCGAGTCCCCGGCAAGTTCTCGATATTGAGGCTCCATGGAATTCGAAACCCGAAGAGCCTCCTCCTCCGCCAACCATCCGCACTCCCTGCGCGGTGCGTTCGTCTTCGGTTTGCTGTGCGGCATCGTCGCGCTGCTCTTCGAACTGCGCGTTCGCGCGCAGGGTCTCGACTTTCTCCAGGATGGGATTTGGCTTCTCTCCGGGTCGATCCTGCATGGTGGAGGGGCGCTGTATCGTGAGATCGTCACGCGCGAGGGACCCTTCGACGCCGAAATTCTGCGCGCGGTTTTTTTCTTTTTGGGAGAGAAGGCGGCGGCTCTCGCCGTTCTGAAGGCCCTGGTCGATGCGTTCGCCGCGGCCCTCAGTTCGGCCTGGGCCTTCAAAGAGGGTAGAAGGGGCCTCGCCTGGCTCGCGCCCTTGGGAATCCTGACTCTGGCGCCATTTCCCCCGCGCTACCTCGTGCTCGGCGTGGCCGCCGCCCTCCTCACGGGGGCAATCACGCGAGCAAGGGCGGGAGAGTCGGCGCGGACGAGCTTCTCGACCCGCCTGCCCGTTCTCTTCTGCGCCAGCGGGTTCTTCCTGGCTCTCGCCACGCTGAGTGGCGTGGATGGACTTCTTCTGGCCCTTCTCTTGGGAGGAGGAACTCTCAGCGCCCTTCCGCGCGAGACCCCGCCGCTTCGAGCTCGCGCCAGAGCCTGGCTCTGGCTCGGCGCCGCGATTCCTTTGATCGGAGTGCTACTCGGCGGCGTGTTGAAGGGCAATTTGCTGAAGGGCTTCGATCAAGTGCTGCTGGCGGGTTTCAGCGAATCGATGCATCTGATCGCGAACTTCTCACCGGGAAAGTGGTGGCACGGGCTGTGGGATGCGCGCTTTGCACTTTCGCCCTTCAAGAGTTTGATGACCGGAGAGAGTCTGCACGAGTTGTTCCCCTCCGCTCCCATCTTGAGGGTGCTCTCTTTTCGGCTGCAAAATCTGCTGCTCTTCTTCGTTCTGGCGTGGGCCTGGTCGCGACCCTCGTTTCGACGCGCGCGCATGCGCCCACTGATGATTCTCGCCACCGCTCCGCTCGTGGGAACGATCTTCCACGGCAATGCCATGTACTCTCACCGTGCCTGGCTCGCGGTCGCGATTCTCCTACCTCTTCTCTTGAGCGAGCTGCGAAAGCCGAGCCTTCGCGCCGGCGCAGCGGCGGGAGTCGTCCTTCTAGCCTGGTCGCTTCCCATCATGGAAAACACCTGGCTGGCCACGCATATGCAGCGCGAGGATCTCAGATGGTGGCATCGTCCACGCACCGGGATCGCGCTGGACACACAGCAGGTAAGCAAGCTCGATGCGTTGTTTGCTCTCCTGAAAGCTGAGAGTGGCGACAAGCAAGAACCCCTCTTGGTCTGGCCCAAATCCCCCGCGATCAACTTTCTGATGGATGCTCCGCTCGCGCTTCCTCAGGCGGTCCTTCTGCCCGGACGAGTCCGGCACGAAGAGCGGCTGGCTCCACAGCTTGAGCAATCGGCGCCGCGACACATCTTGCTCGGGCTTTCCTGGAACTACACCGGGGAACAGATCGAAGAGCTAGCTCCGGGATGCTGGGACTTCATGCGCCAAAACTACCGCGTTCTGGGAAGCGTGATTGGCCCCGATCTCAGGTTTCGCGTTCTTCAGCACCTAGGGCCCGACGAGAAGCTCGAGGAACTCACGCTTCCGCAACGTCTTCCCGACGTGGAACAGAGCGTGGGGAATGGGGTGAGTCCCGCCCTCCGGACGAAGTTCGAGATCGGCCAGAGCTTCCGCGTGGGTCCTCGCGATCTGGAAGGTTTCGCGGTGCGGTGGCGCACCGAGGCGGACTCCTTGACGGTGGGCCTGCGCATTCGCATCTGGAAGTGGGAGAAGAACGGGTGGAATCGGCTCATGGAGACCTACGAGCTCGACGTGCCGATTCGCGGGAATTTGGATCGCAGCTTCCTCCGCTTCGGACCGGTGGAAGATTCGGCGGAACAGCTCGTGGCCGTCACCTTCGAGTTGAAGAAGGACCCCGGACCCGAGTTGCGCCTCGTCTGGCACGACGAGAAGAATGGGGCGCCGGACCTCTACCCCGAGGGCGCCGCTCTGGTCGAACTCGAGCCACGAGACGCCGACTTGTACTTTTTCAGTTGGTAGTTGGTCTCAGCTCACGGTAGGGAACTGCCGCGAGCATTCTCAGCCTTGCAGGTTTACCGCACCCTCGGTGCGCCCTTCCCGGAGGAATTCGACGATCAGACGAGCCGCAGCGAGACCGACTTTCGTCTTGGCTTCGCGGGTGGAAGCTCCAAGGTGTGGAGTGTGAACGACCTGTTCCATGGACAGGAGGGGATGGCCGGTGGTCGGCGGCTCCTCTTCATAGACGTCCAGAGCGGCCCCCGCCAAATGTCCCGAATGCAGTGCCTGGGTCAGGGCGGATTCCTCCACGAGACCGCCGCGCGCGCAATTCACCAGCAGCGCACCTTCTTGCATGAGCGCGATCTCTTTCGCGCCGATGAGCCCGCGCGTATCCTCGCTGAGCGGAAGATGGAGCGTGACGATATCGGCACGGCGCAAAAGCTCGTGCAGCGGCAGTTTCGTGAATCCCTCTCTCTCCGCCCTCTCCTCGGTGAGGAAAGGATCGTGCGCCAGGATGTCCATTTCGAAGGCCTTGGCTCTCTGGGCCACGAGCGTTCCGATGCGGCCGACGCCGATTACTCCCAGCTTCTTTTCCGCCAACTCGATACCCACGTAACGCTGGCGTTCCCATTCGCCCTTCGACAGCGCCACGTGCCCCAATACGAGCTTGCGCACCAGGGCCAAAAGTAGCGCGAAGGTCAGCTCGGCCGCCGCGACTGCGTTGCCACCCGGTGTATTGAAAACTACGATTCCGCGACGAGAGGCTTCTTCGAGATCGATCTTGTCCAAGCCCACGCCGGCTCGTGCGATCGCGCGCAGAGCCGGGGCCGCGTCGAGGAGTTCGCGATCGACGCGCGTACCGCTACGCACCAGAATCGCACTGGCCTCACGCAAGGCCTCTTGGCGATCGCGCGGCGAGAACTTCGCGGCGTCGATCACCGACAGCCCTCTCTCGCGCAAGAACTCGAGTCCTTCCGCCGCAATGGAATCCATTGCCACCACGGGTCCGAAATTCCCATCCGAGCTTCCTTCGCCAGCTTGCGCTCCCGCGCCTCGCGCCTTCATGAGCCACTCCGCAACTTTTGCCACTCTTCGTCCAGCACGGTCAGACATTCCTCCAGAAGCTCTGGGTCGATCTCGCCCATGTGACCCACGCGGAACACCCGCGATTTGGTTTCACCGTATCCGGCTCCCACCACGAACCCGCGTTCCCGGCAGGCCTGCAGCCACTTCGCTACATCCACCGAATCCAAAGCGAGCGCGGTGAGAGTGGGAGAACGATAGCCCTCGCGCGCAAAGGGCGCGAAGCGGCCGGCGGCCCATGAGAGAACTCGATCTCTCATGGCGACATGGCGCTGGTAGCGGCGCTGCAGGCCCTCACTCTCCATATGTGCGAGTGCGGCACGAAGCTGAAAAAGCAGCGCGATGGGCGGAGTGTTGGGAGTCTGCCACGAGTCCATCTTGCGCCGGTGCAGACACCAATCGAAGTACATGCCTTTGCCCCGCGCGGTCTCGCTCTCCTTCAATACGCGCTCGGAAACACTAACCAGCGTCAGACCCGGCGGAAGCGCCCAGGCCTTTTGCGTTCCCGCGAGGCAGAGATCCACTCCCCACTCGTCCAAGCGCAATTCGACCGCGGCCATGGAAGACACGGTATCGACCAGCAGGAGAGCATCGCTTTCCTCGCGCACGACTTTGGCAATTTCTTGCAGCGGGTTCAAAATGCCGGTCGAGGTCTCGTTGTGCACGAGCGTCACCGCACGATAGCGTCTGGTGCGCAACGCTCTCCGCACCTGTTCGGGTTCGACGGGCTCTCCCCACTCCACCACCATCTCGTCCCCTTCCACATCGCAGGCCGCGCGCAACTTCGACCAGCGCTTGGAGAAAGCCCCGCAAACTAGATGGAGCACCGGTCCCTCGACGAGATTACGGATGGCGCCTTCCATCGCTCCCGTGGCCGAGGAGCAGAGGGGAAAGACCGAGCCCTCGGTGGCCAGAACTTTGGCGACCTTGCTCATCGTCTCCTTCAAGAGGACCGAAATTTCCGGGCCACGGTGACCGATCATGGGAAGCGTGCCCGCCTGGGCGACCTCCGGAAGTACTTCGGTCGGTCCGGGCAAGAACAGCAATGGATGGTCGCGACGGATCGAACTCATTTCAATTCCCCTTGTCTCGCAGAGTGGCAAGGGCGGCCGAAAGTCGCTTCTGCGTTTGCGGCCGGAACCAGAGACGAATCCACGCCTCGTCTTCCAGGTGCGCCGCGTTCATGGCGTCCAGAGTGGGCGCTTTCAATCGTGACTTGATCTCCGCGAAAGCGGTGAGTGAACTCGTCCAGCGTTCCACCGACAGAATCGAGTGATCGATGAGTTGTTTCGGTTCCACGAGTACGTCGAGAATCCCCATGTCGAAGGCCTTGAAGGCGGGATACACCATGCCCCCGTACATCAGTTTTTCCAGTAGGGGCCGATCGAGGGTGTAGCGTCCCATCTCGACCAGGCTGGGCGGCACCGCGAGGCCGAGCGCACTCTCGTTCAAGCCGAACTTGCCCTCTCCCTGCGCCATCACTCGCAGGTCGCACGCGAGGGCCAAGAGTGCGCCCCCGGCTATCGCGTGGCCGTTGATGGCGGCGATGACGGGACGGGGAAAGGCGAAGAGCTGACGGCAGACTCCATAGAGCTGATGCAGCAAGCGGCGGATCGCCACTCGATCCAATTTCATCATCTGCTCCAGATCGAGGCCGGCGCAGAAAATGGAATCGGTGCCGGTGAGCACCAGGCCGCGCGGTAGATCGCGCCGGGCGGCGTCGAGTTGTTCTTGAATCGCGGCGAGAAACTCCAAGGAGAGCGCGTTCCCGTGACCACGCTCCATGCGGAGGATGCCAACCCCATCCCGTGTTTCGCAGGAAATCATTTCTCTCCATCTGGAAGCGGCCGCGGGATATTCCAGGGCAACCCGGCGGCCAGGCGTAAAATCTTAGGCAAGCTCTCCGGGCTTTTTGCCCTCGCCACGCGTCAACGCATCGCGCGCTTGCAGGAGCTTGGCACGAGTGCGCTGTGAAAACCACTGATCGAGCCAGGACTCAGCGGCCTCCGATGTGCTGCGAGCCAGACGCTCACCGGCCCGACGGAGCACGCTGGCCTTGGCCAAGCTGAAGCCCGCGAGAGAGGGGGAAGCCAAACTTCGCGCGCAAGCCACGGCCTCCTGCTCCACTTCCTCCGCGGGTACGACCGTGTCCACGAGACCGCGCAGAAGTGCGTCCTGCGGCTCGTAGATGCGTCCCTCGTAGAGCAGTTCCTCGACGAGTCGCCGCGGCCATGCGTCGCGCAACACCTCGATGGCGATCTCGGGGTACGAGACCCCCAGGTGGATGCCGTGAATACCGAAACGACAGCCTCGATCGGCCAGGATACGCCGATCGCAACAAAGCGCCAGCAGGGCCCCACCCGCCAGGGCATGGCCAGCGACCGCCGCCACCACTGGAGCGGGGTGAAGATAACAGGCCGCAAGCGCCTCCTCAAACGCTCTCATCAGCCGCGCCATGCCCGTCCGATCCAGATCGATGGCAAACTCCAGATCGAGTCCGGTGCAGAAAGAGCGGCTTTCGGAGGCCAATACGATCGGTTTGGGATCTTCGGCCGCTCGGCGGAACGCGCGCGCCATTTCGTTGAGACTTTTCTCATCGAGCGCGTTCCCACGGCCCCGATGGAGCTGCCATAGCTCTATCCCCTCGAACTCGCGAACTCTCAGCAGGCCGCGTTCCTCCCTCGCACTCTCTTCCGCGTGTCCACCGGCCATCTGTGCCTGTTCCTCCACCGTGCAACCATTCGCTCCTGCGATGCGTCCAACCCTGAGAACTAGAGCGGGCGAGTCCATGCTGCCCGCCCCCTCTTCCCCGGGAGATTTGGCATGTCCAACCAGAATACCCGTCTCGTCAGGCTTTCGCTGCTCTTCCTTCTCGGTGCCACGCTGGTGGGCGCCCCCCTTTCCGCGTGGGCGGAGTTCCAGAAGGAACTGAGCGTAAAAGGAGAGCGGCTGGTCCTCAGCAATTTGATCGGAAAGATACAGCTCGTGGGCACCGAGGGCAGCGAATTCAAAATTCACCTCGAAGTCCACGGAGAAGATGCCAGCGAGGATCTCATCCAATTGAAGAGCGAAATCGAAGGGGACGAAGCACAGGTGCTCGTGCAGTTCCCCATCGACAAGGAAAGGGACTACGTCTACCCCGCCCTCGGCAAACACTCCCACACGCGCTTTTCCGCTCGGCTGGGTTCCAAGATCCACCGCAGCTGGTTCAGCAAACTGCTCGGCTCCTCGGAGAGGATTGAAGTTCGTGGTTCGGGCAAGGGCTTGAGGCTCTGGGCCGATCTCCGCATCGAAGTGCCAAAGGGCAAGGACAGCGAGATCTATCTGGGATGCGGCACCATTGACGCGAGCGATGTCGCGGCGAACTTGAAGCTGGACACCCAATCCGGTCCCGTCACCGCGAAGAAAATTCGCGGGGACCTTCTCGTCGATACCGGCAGCGGTCATGTCTCGATCGAGGATGTCGAGGGGAAAGTGAACCTCGACACCGGCAGCGGCAACGTGAAAGTCACCGGAGTGACGGGTGATCTTCTCGCCGACACCGGCAGCGGATACGTCGAACTCAATTCGATTGAAGCCGACAGGGTGGACATCGACACCGGCAGCGGTGGAGTGCGTCTCGATACCATTCAAGCCAGAGATCTTAAAGCCGATACGGGCTCGGGAGAGGTGGTTTGCCGCAACGTACTCTGTGAAAGCCTGCTGGTAGACACCGGGAGCGGGGGGATCGAGCTCATCCTGCCCAAAGAGAGTTCCGCGCGCATCGAGGTCGACACCGGCAGCGGTGGGATCGACATCGATTTCGAGGGCGCCAGGATCGAGAAACGATCGAAGGATTACGCTCTGTTGACGGTCGGAGCAGGCAAGGGACGTTACAGCTTGGATACGGGCAGCGGAGAGATCCACATCCGCTAGTCGTCCTGCGAAGAAATCCTCAGCAAGGCGAGCCGTTCGTGCCGGTCGCTGACGTTCGTGTAGGCCTGTGCCGCCTCCTCGAAGGGATAGACGCGACTCACGACCTCCGTGGGATCGAAGAGCTCCGCGGCGAGAATGTTGAGGACTGGCTCCAGGGGACCCTGGCGCAGACCGAACACCCGGATGCTCTTGTCCAGGACCAAGGTCAAAGAACGCGGCACTCCGTCGTGGCATGAACTCATCATGAAGATGGTACCGCCGGGACATACCAGATGCGTCGCGGCCTTCCACCCGCCCGACTGGCCGGTTGCCTCGAAGATGAAGGGATAGCTCGCGAGCGCGGGGCCGAACCGCCCGGGACGAACTCCGTTCATCTCGTCTTCGTCGGTCGCCAAATTGAAGTGAATCCCGTGGCGCCGAATGAGGTCGAAACGATCTCCGTGCTTGCCGCGTAGCGTGACGGTATATCCTGCCGAAGCGAGCGACAGCGCGACCAGCATGCCGATCCCGCCATCTCCCACCACCAGAACATTTGTCCAGCGCGGGAGTTGTCCGCGAGTCAAGGATTCGTAAATGGCGGCGATGAGGGGCGAAAGCACCGCGGCCTCGTCCTTCACTCCGCGAGGAACGACAGCGACCGCTCTCCGAGGCAGGTGGACGTACTCGGCCTGTCCCCCTGCCGCTCCGAAGAGTCCGGGGCGCACCCGGTCACGGCAACGCTCGTCGTGTCCCAGACGACACGCGTCGCACATTCCACAGCCGTAAATCGAGCGTCCCACCACGCGGGAGCCCACGAGTGCGCGCCCTTCCTCGGATCGACTCTCCTCAACTTTGCCCACGAAGCAGGTTCCTGGAATCCCAGTGTAGGGCCGGCGTCCGGAGACAACATCGACGTCGAGTCCGGTGATCGCGCTCATGAGAACCCTGATCCTCAGATTCCCTTCGGTGAGCCCCGGCTCGTTCATTTCGGTGAGCGTGAGCTCTCTGTCCATCAAGAGACTCTTCACGCGCCTCCCCCTCCCATGGCGTTGCGAACCAGGACCTTGAGGGTTCCGCGCGTGTTCGCTTTCTCCAGCGCGGTCATGGCTTCCTGCATGGGATAGCTGCCGGCGACGAGGGGAAGAATGTCCAGGCGCTTGCGCTGCAGATACGCGAGGCTGTCCTCGAGCTTTCCTCCGTTGACTCCTACCATGTCGATTTCGTTCTCGGTGAGGAAGCGCAGGTCGAAGCCCTGGCTGGGCGCGAAGCGGCTCAAGAGGACGATGCGCCCGCGGGGACGCGAGGCCGCCACCGCCAGATCGAAGCCCGAGGGATGACCCGAGCAGTCGTAGACCATTCCGTAGGATTCGGTGACCAGCTTGGCTCCGGAGACCGGATCTCCCGAAGCAACGTCCGCTCCCGCGACTCCACTGAAGGAGATCCCGCTGCGCCACAACAGCTCGCGTCGGGACATGTGCCGCCCCAGAACGCTCACCGTGTGTCCCGCAGCATGGAGGACAAGGGTGGTCAGAAGCCCCAGATTGCCGTCTCCGACCACCAGAACTCGTTGGGGTGGGGGGCCTTCTAGCAGGGAAGCGGCCTCCAGTGCACTGGCGAGGGGATGCGCGAAGATCGCCTCCTCGTCATCCACCCCCTCGGGAACCTCGACCAGGGCACGCTGCGAGATGGCAACCCATTCCGCCAGGGCTCCGTCGGTGATCCCCATCCCCAGTGCGCGGTCTCGCGTGAGCTCGCAGAGCCAGGGTTTGCCGTCGCGGCAGGGCAGGCAGCGTGTACAGCCCGCATTGAGGTTGGCGACGATACGGCGCCCAATCCAGGCTTCCCCGGAGGGCGTCGTCGCTTCCACTACCTCACCCACGAATTCGTGGCCCAGAATGATGCGCTCGCGTCCCGGGCTGCGAATTCCTCGAACCAGCTGCAAGTCACTGCTGGCGATCCCACAGGCACGAACCCTGACCAGGACTTCGCCCTCGGCCGCGCGCGGGCGACTCACCGTCGCCAACTGCGGCACCTTGTCGAGAACGAGCGCGCGCATCGTACGAAGGCGGGTACTCTTGCTCGAGCGCTGGATCGGGCTCATGGGAGCTTTCTCCTCGTCCACGCGTATCCCCGATCTGGCGGAGGGCACCGGAAGATGCCAGGGCCGGGATCGACCTCTCCGATCATTGCCTGGATTCCCTCATCGCCAAGGCAAACTCCGTGCCGTTCCCCCGGCAAAACAGCTCATTCTCGGCCGCCATGCTCACTTTCGCTCCAATCGCACAGCAGAACGTCCGTGTCGTGCGGGCGGGAGTCGATCAGGTTACCACACCACACCAGCTGTCTGCCGTCGGCGGAGAACATGGGAAAACCGTCAAAACTGCGGTTGAAGGTCAAGCGGCGCAGGCCCTTCCCGTCCATGCCGATGAGATAGAGCTCGAAATTGTAGCCGTATTGCCCAGGCACCGTCTGGTCGAAATCGTCCCGGTTGCTGGCGAAAATGATGCGCCGGCCATCGGGATGCGGGAAGGGAGCCCAGTTCGTCACACCCTCGTCACCGGAATGGGTGATGCGACGGAGATTCTGCCCGTCGGCATCCATCAGGTAGAGATCGAGTTTGCTGGGGCGAATCAGGCCCTCCTGTAGGAGTTCCTGATAGTCCTTCAGCTCCTCGCCCTCGGGATGCCGCGCGCGAAACACGATATGCTGGCTGTCGGCGGTGTAGAAGGCGCCTCCGTCGTAGCCGGGGGTAGCCGTCAGGCGCCGCACTGCGCTTCCGTCGGGATTCATGTCGTAGAGGTCGAGGTCACCGTCCCGCGTGCTCGTGAAGAGGATCTTCTTGCCGTCGGGTCGATACACGGCCTCCGCGTCGTAGCCCGGACTGTCCGTGAGTTGCTCGCGCTCGCCCCCTCCCACCGGGATACGAAAGATCTCGTAGGCGGCGTAGATGGGCCAGGTGTAACCGTGCGCCATCGAAGGTCGGGGAGGACACTCCTTGCTGGCGAGCACCGTGCTGGCGTAGACGATCCACTTCATGTCGGGCGAGTAGAAGGAGCAGGTGCAACGGCCCTCGCCCGAGGAAACCATCGAGACCCCGGTTCCGTCGCGGTTCATGCTGTAGATCGCGTCGCAGGCGCGTCCGTCGCGGCTGGACTGGAAGATCAGCTTCTTTCCATCTGGAGAAAAGTAGGCCTCTGCGTTGTCCCAAGTCGAGTACGGTCCCGGATTCTGGGTGAGCAAACGGACCCTCTTCATGGACGCGTCGTAGCGGGCCGGCTCCTGCGACCATGCGCCCGTCGCGCACAGCAAGCAGAGTCCCAACAGTGCAAGCACCCGGCGGAGAGTTCCAGAAACAAGAAAGTTCATTGCGATCTACCTCGGAGGCTGAGCGGTGAGCGGCAAGCCTAACCTCCACCGCTGCCAGGAGCAAGAACCAGGGTCCTCGATACGACTCAGGCGCCGCGGCGATTGCTCCCTAGTTGTTTTGCCATGAGCTCGGGATCCGTGGTTGGCCGTTGGCAAGTGAATGCGCGACAGACATAGGCGGTCGCGCCGCCTTGCGCGTTCTTCCCCGCCAAAGGAGGCATCGTCTCCTCGCTGCTCGCTTCACCCGACGCGTGAGAGACGAAGAGGTGCGGGTGATAGCTGGCGCGAGCGCGATGCAACAGTGGCGCAATTTCTTCGCGGCTCCCTGCCAGGACCAATTCCGTGCGCTCCGCCAGATAGGCCTCCAGCGCGAGAACCATCGAGGCCATGGCCGCGGGGTGAGCGGAGAGAATTCCCCAAAAGGCATGAAGGACACGCTCGAGTTGCCTCGCATACGCGTCGTCGCCGGTAAGTTCGAAGAGGCAGAGCATGTTGGCCGCCGCCACGCTGTTCGCCGTCGGGGTCGCTCCGTCGTACCCCGTCTTGACCCGCACTAGGAGTTCGGTCTGCCCTTCCTTGGTATTGAAGAGCGCGCCGTCCTCTTCCGCGGCGAAGTTGCCCATCATTGCATCGTGCAGCTCCTTGGCCGCGGCGAAGAAGCGCGGCTCGAAACCGTCCTGGTAGAGCTCGAGGAGCCCCCAAACGAGCATGGCGTAGTCTTCACAGTACGCGTCGATGCCGGCCTGTCCGCGCCGCCAACGTCGCTTCAGAGTGCCATCGACGATCATTTCGCGCAGAATGAAATCGGCCGCTTCGGCAGCCGCGTTCAGATAACGGTCCTGTCGAAGCACTGCTCCCGCGCGGGCCAGGGCGCGTATCATGAGCCCGTTCCAGCCACTCAGGACCTTGTCATCCCGCTCTGGACGTGGGCGCCCCGCCCGCCGCGAGAGCAGGATTTGCCTACCCTCCCTCAGGGCCTCACGTACCGCCGGCACCGTGATCGACAGATCGTCGGCCACTCTCGAGTCGCTCGCGGCGCGGTACAGGATGTTCACGCCCTCCCAGTTTCCGTCCTCGCAAACACCAAAGGCAAGGCGGAAGGGGCCGAAGATCTCAGGCGGCAGGGCCTCTTCTATCTCCCGGTATCGCCAGACGTAGAACTTCCCCTCTTCGCCCTCACTGTCCGCGTCTTCGGCGGAGTAGAAACCACCGAGAGGATCGCGCATGTCGCGTAGAACGTAGTCGAGGGTGCTTGCCGCGACTTCCGCCAAGCGCTCCTCGCCCGTGAGCTGGTAGGCCTCCAGATAATGAAACGCCAGCTGCGCATTGTCGTAGAGCATTTTCTCGAAGTGCGGTACCAACCAGTTTCCGTCGGTGCTGTAGCGCGCGAAACCGCCGCCCAAGTGGTCGTAGATTCCGCCCTCGGCCATGCCTCGCAGAGTCGTGAGCGCCATCGCCAATGCCGCTTCGTCCCCCTCTTTCCGATAGCAGCGGAGACAGAGCGAACCGAAATCCGAGCGCGGAAACTTGGGTGCGCTGCCCCAACCGCCGCTCCTGCGATCGAAAGAAGCGGCAATTTGTTGATAGAGCCTGTGCACCGGGGTGGCGTCCACTTCCCCCTCGCTTTGGTCGAGCAGCGCGAGCTGGGCTAGACTCGCCGAAACCTGCTCGGCCGCGGACGACAGGCGCTCGGATTGGGTCACCCACATCCGGTGCAACTGGCGGAGCAGCTGGGGAAATCCGGGCCGTCCGAAACGTTCTTCGGGGGGAAAATAGGTGCCGCCGAAAAAGGGCTTTCGATCGGGGGTGAGAAACACGCTCATCGGCCAGCCACCCTGGCCCGTCATTGCCTGGACCGCGGCCATGTAGATTTCATCGAGGTCAGGACGTTCTTCGCGATCGACTTTGATGCAGATGAAATGCTCGTTCATGAGCGCGGCGATGGCTTCATTCTCGAAGGACTCGCGCTCCATGACGTGACACCAATGGCAAGTGGAATACCCGATGGAGAGAAAGATCGGCTTGTTCTCCTCGCGTGCGCGCCGGAGAGCCGTCTCATTCCACGGGTACCAGTCCACCGGATTGTGTGCATGTTGCAAGAGATAGGGGCTCTGTTCATGGATGAGATGATTGGTGTGGCGGTGTTCCGCGCCGTTCTCTCGCATGAGGCCTCCTGGAATCCCCGGGCTCGGGTTTGAATCCTCCTCGCTGCGTCCCATGAAGGAGCAAAGCGGATTGTCGAGGAGGAAAGGGGAGGCGGGGAGTGATCGTGTGCTTCCCCGTGAGGGAGAGTTGTGCAGAGGATAAGCAGAGGGAGGCTTCCTCGCCCGCTCCCTGCTCGGGCAGAGCGAGTCCACGGTGGAAAGCTCGCGCTGCGAACGGACGCAGCCAACACCTCGAGGACCTACTGATCCGCGCTGAACCCCTCTCGCACCCCACGGCACCAGTCACAGTTTCTCGCGCACATTCCTTGCTGCCGTCGCGTTTTTCAGGAGAAGCGCTCTCGCTGAGAGTGCCAGCGGTCTCGCTCTCACCCCCTCCGTCGTGGCGGGTGGGGTGCGGGGCCCTCGATCCGGAGGTTTCGGCGAACGGCCTGAGCATGCGCCCCTGAGAACTGGGGTGAAACTCGGCTGGTACCTCCTTGATTCCCAACGGGGGCGACGCTCTTTGCGCCAATTGCCGCCGTCGGCCCGGGGGCCCCGAACATTTCTCCCGAGCGTCCGCGAGATGCCGTGACTCGCGGGTGCCTAAGCTGCGGCTCAACCCACCTCCCGGGGTTGAGCCGCGCTCTTTTTCGCTCCCTTTTGCCAGCATTGAATCGTGTGCTATCTTGGCCGCCGGACATCCGCGGTCCGGTCACACATATCTGTCTCTTTTTCTCAGGGGTAGCTTCCGATGCGCGATTTTCTCAAGGAGCTGGGTCTCTCCGGTGTCAATTCCGGCGTCTACGGACAGGGCTGGGTCGATCATCCCAATGGCGGTGAACTCACGAGCTACTCGCCCACTAGTGAAGAACCGGTGGGGAAGGTTCTGCAGGCCAGCGACGAGAACTACGAAACCGTCGTGGGCGCGGCACAGGAGAGATTCAACAGCTGGCGTATGTTGCCGGCGCCGCAGCGCGGCGAAATCGTACGCCAGCTCGGCGAGGAGCTGCGCAAGTACAAGCGCCCCCTCGGCAAGCTGATCTCCTTCGAGATGGGAAAGATCCTCAGCGAGGGAGAAGGCGAGGTTCAGGAGGCTATCGACATCGCGGACTTTGCGGTGGGGCTCTCGCGTCAGCTCTACGGCTTGAGCATGCATAGCGAACGCGCACGCCATCGAATGTACGAGCAGTGGCACCCCCTGGGAGTGATCGGGATCGTGACCGCCTTCAACTTCCCCGTGGCAGTGTGGGCCTGGAATGCGATGATCGCGGCAGTGTGTGGGGACACCATGATCTGGAAGCCCTCCAGCAAAACTCCTCTCTGCGCCATCGCCATCCAGCACATCTGTGATCGAGTGATGAAGAAGAATGAAGTGCGCGGAGTGTTCAACCTCTGCGTGGGACGCGGCTCGGCGGTGGGCGAAAAACTCATCAACGATCCCCGAATCCCCCTCATCAGTGCCACCGGAAGCTGTCGGATGGGCAGGAGGATCGGTGAAGCGGTGGGCAAGAGACTCGGCCGCAGTTTGCTGGAGTTGGGCGGGAACAACGCCATCATCGTCACGAACGATGCGGATCCCGATCTGGCCCTGCGCGCGATCGCCTTCGGCGCCGTGGGCACCGCGGGTCAGCGCTGCACTTCCACCCGCCGGGTGTTTCTGCAGCGCGGCATCGCCGAGGAATTCACCAAGCGTCTGGTGAAAGCCTACGAGAGCATTCCCATCGGCGATCCGCTCGATCCCGACACGCTCATGGGTCCTCTGATCGACGAATCGGCGATCGAGGACATGACGGCTGCGCTGGAGGAGGCGCAGGCTGACGGAGCCAAAGTGCTTACCGGCGGCAAACGCATCGACCGAAAGGGCTACTTCGTGCAGCCCACCATCGTGGCCGCGAAGCATGGAATCAAGATCGCGCAAGAGGAGACCTTCGCGCCCATCCTCTATCTCTTCGAGTTCGACGAGGTGGAGGAAGCCATTCGAATGCAAAACGACGTCCGACAGGGTCTCTCTTCGGCGATGTTCACCACTAACCTGCTCTCGGCCGAGACTTTCCTCAGCGCGGAAGGCTCCGATTGCGGCATCGCCAACATCAACATCGGCACCAGTGGTGCAGAAATCGGCGGAGCTTTCGGAGGCGAGAAGGAAACGGGAGGCGGACGGGAAGCCGGCAGCGACAGTTGGAAGTTCTACATGCGCCGCCAGACCTGCACCATCAACTACAGCCGTGAAATGCCGCTGGCGCAGGGCGTGAAGTTCGAGATCGAGTAGAGAGGGACCGGGCTGCGCCGAGCCCCATACAAGCGAGGAATGAGCTGAGCACCAGCGCGCATCCTCCCCGAGTTTCCATCTCGGTGCCCTGCCCCAGCTGTTCAGGGGAGCCGCCCCGCCGCGCGAACTGCGCCCGCTGCAAGGGAGACGGGATCCTACTCTTGAGCGTGAAAGCGGAGCACGCCGGCCTGCCGGCGCCCAAACTCTTGCGCATCTACGCGAGCGAAGATCCCGGGCGCTAGGCCGCGACCTGCCCCGTCTCTACCATCCGGCGCAACTTCTGCTTGGCGCTGCGCAGCTTCGCATAATACGCGGCGGAGAATGCGGTATGCATCGCCTTGAGTTTCATGCGGTGCGCGAGGTAGGAACCGCGGCGCTCACTCAGGCCGGCACACTCTTCGGGCAACATGACCAAGCTCACGTGGATGTTGGGCGCGACCCCTATTGGCATGTGCTTCTGCATGCAGCGGTCATAGAGGCGAGCGAAGATAGGAACCATGTCCTCGGTGCTGGGAACGTCCACCGATTCATAGTCGGTTCCTTTCAACGGGCGGAAAACGCAGACGGTGGGAACCGCTCCCTGCTCGGTGATCCAGTCGATGGCCTCGATGCTGTCGGCGGGACTTTCCAGACCAGCGATGATCTCTCCGTTCGTGACCCAGGGCTCGAGTTTGGCCAGGTCACCGTTACCCAGGGACGCACAGTAGCGGATTGCCTCCAGGTAGCGGTCCAGGCCGTACTGGGTGTGCTTCCCGGGACACACCTCGATGAAGCGTTCGCGATTGAAGAGCTCGAAGCAGAAGCTCACGCGGTTGACACCCATCTTCTTGAGCCGGTCATAGCGAGAAAGATCGGCGTGTGGGGGTGTCTGTACTCCAACGAGTAGACCGGTTTCTTTCTTGATGGCGGCGATGTAGGGCTCGAGAAGATCCAAGTAGCTTTCGCCCGGATAGTGACCCGTGTTGAAATCCACGTAGGTGATTCCGCTCTCCAGCACCGCGGCCCGCACCACCTCCATCACCTCCTCCACTTCCTTCTCGTCGGCGTCATCGTGGCCCAAGTTCAGTCCCACGCTGCAGAAGTGGCAGTTCACCTTGGTGTCGCGCGTCCAATACTCGCATACCTTGCCGGGATAGATTCCCAGATAGGTCCCCTGCAGACTTCCGATCTGTCGCATCTTTCGTCCCGAGCTGGTGGTGCGCTCGTACCAAGACGGCTTTGGCGACAGCCTCGGTTTGCAGATGAACTCGCCCTCACGTTCCAGCACCAGCTGATCGCCGTCCATTCGCAAGAGGTAGGGAGAGCGATCCACGAAACTCTCGGCCACCGGGACATTGGTCCACAACCCATCTGGGAGAATCAGTTCGAGTCCACTACCCAATCCCGCTCGTGTGCGTAGAATAGGACGGCCACCGGCCCGCTCGAGATAACAGCTCTCGTCGATGCGAGCGCCCTTGCAGTAGAGGTCGAGCTTGAGATAAGACGGATTACTCTTGGGATCCAAACGCACCAGCGGCCTCCGGGGGGGAAAGCTCCGCCATCATGGCGAAGAAAGTTCGATCAGGAGCGGCGAAGCTGCTTCAAGTATGGGAGTCTGAGAGGGTGTGGGTCAAGGAACCAGGGAGGAATCATGCGTTTCGAATGGACCGTGAGCGATGCGGATGCCGGCCGACGCCTGGATCGCTTTCTTTTCAGCCGCTTCAAATCGCAGCTCGAATCGGTCTCTTCTTCCCGCATCCAGCGCATGTTGCGCATGGGCGATGTCAAAGTGAACGGGACCAAGGCCCGGGCGGGCATCAGCTTGCGAGCGGGGGACGTGGTCGTGGCCCATCACCCTGCACCCGGATCCGTGCCGCCCGCGGGCGAGGAAAGAGGGCGCGGCCTGCCCCCGGCTCCCAGCTACGAGGGACCGCCGATCGACGTGCTGCACGAGACGGACGGGTTCCTCGTGGTAAACAAGCCGGCCCGCGTGAGTTGCGATCACGGCGAGGGGGGCAATCCCGGTCTCTTGAACTGGGCGTGGTTGCGCTACGAGGAGGACGCGGTGGCAGGCAAGGTGCGGCCCGCCGCTGCACACCGTCTCGATGCGGGAACCACCGGCGCGGTTTGTCTTGGACTGACCGCACGCGCGCTGGAGAGTTTCCGCCGCGCCCAAGAAGAGCAGAGGATACACAAACTCTACTGGGTAGTGGTCTGGGGGCGACCTATGGAAAGAGAATTCGAGATATCGATTCCCCTGCGCCGTCTCCCGCATGCCAGGAGAAAAGCTCCCAAAGTCGTCGTAGCCGAAAATAAAGACGAAGGAATGACCGCGCACACGCGATTTCGTTGGATCGCAGCTGGCGACGGATCCTCCCTCCTTCAGGCCGAAGTCTTGACCGGACGCACCCACCAGATCAGAGCTCACTGCAAAGCACACGGGCTTCCGATCGTGGGCGATCCCCGCTACGGAGATCGCGCCAAAGACGAGAACGCGGGTTTGGCTTCGATACTCGACCATCAGCTGCTGCACGCAAGGCAGCTCGAACTCGCCGATTCTCGCAGGGGATTCACGGTCACGGCGCAACTACCCATCGAATACCGGCGCGCGTTGCAACGACTGCGAATCGACCTGGGTGAGGATTGAGCAGGAAACGCTCAACGTTGCTCGGCGCAGCCTGTACGATTAGACTGAAGATCTGCGCGAGAGTTCCGGCTAGCCCAAGAGCTGAAGCCGAAGTCTCGGGCGAGAGCAAGTACTGACCCCCATCGATGCGCAAGTAAGGAGAGATCCATGGATCGACGTCAATTCATCCAAGTGGGACTCGTAGGCACCGCAGGTGCGCTGGTCATTCCCAAAATGGTCCTCGCGCAAATTCCCGACAGCCCCATGGCGGGCGGGGTATATTACACCGAAAAAGCGCCGGGACGTTGGAGTAAAAAAGTTGCGCTTCATTTGCCCAGCATCGAAATCGAGAAGGGCAGCGATGCGCTTTCGGTTCAGGTCCGTACCTCGCATCCAATGGACGGCTACGAGCACTACATCGTGAAACACGTACTCCTGGACAAGAACTTCAGCTTTCTCGATGAAAACATGTTCGATCCCACGAAGGACAAGGCGCCTTTCTCCACCTTCAAGCTGCCGAGCTACGAAGGCGCTTTGTACGCGCTCAGTGTATGCAACAAGCACGACACCTGGCTGAACATGCTCGAGGTCTGACGGGCTGATTCGATGCCACTGGGGCCGCAACTCAGCGGCTGACGCGGGACATGAGATTACGGACTCTGGTCGCGACGACCTGCCGGGTGCGCCGTCGCCAGTCGACACCGACCACCTCTTTGGGAAGAACGATCCAAGCGATGAGGGTTCCCCCCATGGCGGTCAGGATGGAGTCGACGAGGAGTAAGGACCAGCTGTCGGGTCGCCAGGCGTGGGTGGCGCCCCAGCCACTCGCGAGAGTGGCGAAGAACACGATGAGCCCCGGCCCCAGCGCTTGCACGTAAAGTTGGCGAATGGAGTAACTCAGGACTCGGCTCATGTAGGAAGGGAACCAGAAGAGATCGATCAGCAGATAAGCGACTAGAGTTGCAATGGCCACTCCGTAGATCTCGTAATAGCGCATGAGGACCAGGCTCAACAAAACCTTCAGAATCCCCGATCCCACTCGCATCGTGTTATAGGTTCCGATCCGCGCCGTGCCAGTGAGCACCGAATAGCCGAGCCGGGAATTTGGATTGAAGAGCTGCGGAAAGATCAAAATGGCCATGAGTACGCCGCATTCTCCATACTGGGGCCCGATCCAGAGCCGAAAGAACGCCTGCCCCAGAATGATACCGCCGGCAGCCAGAATCCCGCCCATCGCATACATAAATACGCTTCCCTCGAGAAATACGGTTCGAACTCCGCGCGTTCCACTGCGGGCGAAGCTCTGCGCGGCATAGGGATCGACGACGCGCACGATGCTGCTGACGAAACTCCCGACGTATCGCAACATCGTGGAGGCCAAGGCATACACCGTGATACGTTCGGGCGGGAAGTAGATGCCGATGAGCACGAGATCGGCCTGCGTCATCAGCAGATCGGCTCCGATCCCCATCAGCGATTTTCCACCGAAGGTGAAGAGTGCTCGCAGAGCCGCGCGATCCGCCTTGCGCAAGTCGAGGCGCCAATGCGGCTCCTGCCGGCGCGCGGCCAAGTAGTAGAGCACTCCGGTGAGGACCGCGACTCCGAGGGTGAGATAGGCCAGCGCAAGAATCCCGAATCCCGCCTTGAACAAGATCACAATGAGGCCCGCGCGCAGAATCAAACCACCCACCGCGATGCCGTTCATCGTGTCAAAACGCTGATTGGCAACCAGGAGACAGCTAAATACCGCAAAGCCGAAAGTCGCGCCCACCGCCATCGACGCGATCACGATGGTATGCCGCGCCAATTGCAACAGGTTCGGCGGAATGTTGAACTTGTCCGCGCCAAAGACCGCTACCAGGACACCTCCCAGCGCGCAGAGTCCCGCGGCAGGCAAGAGAATGCTCAGTGCCGCGTTTACATAGCGCGTCTCCATCTTGGGATCTTCATGTCCGATTGCGTAAGCGAGGTAGCGGGTGGTGGCGCTTTGAATTCCACCCGCAAAGAGTCCGTAGTGACCAGTGAACGCCACGATGAGCGACCAGACTCCATAGAGCCGATCGCCCAGATTCCTCACGATGAAGGGCGCCATTACGAAACCGATTACGAGCGGAAAGAAGAAGCCCGCCTGATTTGCAACGAGATTTCCAAACACCCTGCGGCTCAGGGATGACTGCGGCCGTGACACCTCTAAAGGTGTCTGCGGAGCTTCGGTCTCGATACGGTCCGATTTCATGCTGCCGTACGTTCCCGATAGTGTGAACTGAGGCGGCTCAGGCTGAGGGAGAGGAACTTGGCCAGCGGCGGAGGAAGAGACATCACGGCGTTCTTCAAGCTGAGTTTCAAATCCCACCGGGATCTGGGAACTTCATGGATCAAGTTGCGAAACGCCGGGACATCGGCGCACTCAAAGGCCACCTCGGCCGCGACCCGGCTCCGATAGGAAATCTCATCGTCGATGATGGCGGAGTAGTCCACCTTGGTGGCATGGCTGGCGCGAGCGTGATACAGGATTTCGATCTCCCCCTGCAGAGTTGCCAGTAAGTCCCCGGAGAAATTCTGCCCATGCCTCCTAATTCCCACTGTGGCCGCCTCCAAGGCAGCCACTTTCGAGTGTTCCACACTGCGCAAGATGAAGTCGAGGTCCTCCGAAGGGGTGCGGCTGAATTGGGGATCGAAGCCCCCGACGCTCTCGAAATGCTTCCGCGACATCACCACCGCCGAGGGAAAGATCGGTTGAAAACGCAACACCCGGCCGTACATGTCATCGATCGGCCACCAGCCTCCAGGAATGACCTCCGCCCCGACCCAAAAGCCCTCCGGTGCCTCCTCGAACTTGGATCGTTCCTCCCAAACTCCGTCTCGCACGATGCGGAAGTTGGAGAAGGAGAAAGGGACCTCGCCGAATCGCTCTCTCAACTCGGCATGCAGTTCCAGGTGATTTGCTGCCCATAGATCGTCGCTGTCACAGAAGACCACCCACGGCGAACGGCTCAAGGAAAAACCGTGATTCCGTGCCCGGCAGACCCCTCCATTTCGAACTCTGGTGTACTGAACCGCGTCACCGAAGGGGGCGATGACCCGCTGCGTCTCATCCGTCGATCCGTCGTCCACGACGATGATTTCTTGTGGAGGTAGACTCTGGCTCAGGATGCTGCGAATCGTCTCACCGATGAGGTGAGCCCGATTGTAACTGGGGATGATCACGCTGATGTCCATGCCTGCCTCGAAGGTGTTCGGACCGGATCAATCTCGGCGAGAGACGCCGCCGCCAGATACCTTTCGGCTCGCGCGATGCTGGGCCATCGCTCCCAGAATGCTCCAGAGTTTCGTCTCCCACGCAAACGCGACTGTAGGCGAGCGAAACAGCCAACGCCATCCACTGGCAAGCGCATACTCGGCCGCCTGGCGATAGAGGTAGCGCGGAACACCCAAAAAGAACGCCCCTTCCGCGGGAAACTGAGTACCTCTCAAAACGGAACTCCGACCGTGGGCATAGAACCAGCGGCGAAAGTAGTTGAGCCGCGTGCGACGAGAGCCGAAGCAGTGCAGGACCACGCTCTCCGGCTGATAGTACACGCGCCGGCCTGCACGCAAAATCCTATCGCACATCTCCGTGTCCTCACCCATCAGGAGACCGCTCCCGGCGCGATTCAGGGTAACGGACCAGCGACCCAGTTTGTCCACCGTGTCCCTGAGGATTGCGACGTTCGCTCCGAAGAAACCGTCGTCGCCGATCTTCAAATCGAGAGGCTCGTTCCCCAGGTCCAGAAGGGCCAGGGCCGGATCGAGCCTGGACGAGTACCAGGAGGGAACGCCGCCGGGCCAACGAGGCAGAATTCGCCCGAAGACCGCGTCGACAGCCTGCGCCTCGAAGGCCTGAAGCGTGGCCCTGAGCCAAGCGGGGTCAGCCTCGACGTCATCGTCGGTGAGAAACACGATCCGTCCCTCACAGAGATCGAGGCCGCTATTTAACGCGTGGCTCTTGCCCTGCTTCTCCTCACGACCAGCAACCAGAGGTAAACGCTCCTGGAACGAGGCGATGGTCTCCTGGGTTTGGTCGGTCGAGGAGTTATCCACTACGACGACCTGCCAGCGCAAACCCGGCTCGACCTCGAGCCGCACGAAGCTCTCGAGAGTCCTCCGCAGGCTCTCCGAGCGGTTGTAGGTGCACACGAGGATCGAGAGGTCCATCTGCGTCATCAATTCCGGGCAAAAGACAGGAACGTCTCTCCGTGGCAGAGAGTGGCGTTATGTCCCTAGCATGCTTCGAGCCTAAGGGGTGTTTCCCAAAATGTCACCTAAGTGAACAGAGGACCCCGAGATAGCCGATTCAATCCGGTAGTTTCTTCTCGCGAGAGAGCGAGCGCTTATCCCCGCGACCGAACGGACCGTGGTCGCGCTGGCGCAGGCCTGCTACACTCCCTCCTCCCCACGGGACAGAAGCTGCGCGGCGGATGTCCGCCGTTCTCCTCCCCCGAGCCAATAGGAAGTGCGATGTACCTGCTTAGGCCGTTGCCCCTCGCCCGACGCGTTCTGCGACCCTTGGCGATCTTGCTCGCGGGCGCTCTCGTCCTTCTTTCCATCTCCTTCGGCAGTGCCACCGCAGCGGACCCCCCACCCGAAATTCAAGAGCACGTGCTTCAGAACGGGATGAAGGTGCTGCTCTGGCCGGTGAGCAGCATCCCGAACCTCTCCCTCTATACCTTTTGGCACGTCGGCAGCCGCAACGAGGCTCCCGGCATCACCGGCCTGGCTCACTTCTTCGAGCACATGATGTTCAACGGATCCAAGCACTACCCTCCGGGAGCTTTCGACCGCACGATGGAGGCAGCGGGAGGATCCAACAACGCGTATACGAGCCGGAACCTCACGGTCTACCAGGATTGGATTCCGGCCAGCGCCCTGGCAACGACGCTCGACCTGGAGGCGGACCGCATCGCTTCCCTCTCCATAGATCCGAAGGTCGTCGAGAGCGAGCGCGGCGTGGTGATGAGCGAAAGACGAAGGAGCATCGAGGATTCTAATCCGCGGCTCATGCTGCTGCAGCTCTGGGCCGCGGCTTTCACGGCCCATCCCTACCAGTGGCCTGTCATCGGTTGGCGCAGCGACATCGAGAATTGGCGCCAGGAAGATCTCGAGACCTTCCACGAGCGCTTCTACGCGCCCAACAACGCCACGATGGTCCTGGTGGGCGCCTTCGATCCCGACGAGGTGCTCCCCATGATGCGCGAAAAACTGGGCACCATCCCCGCGCGTGAAATCGGCCGTGACGTGGTGACCGTAGAACCCGAGCAGCATGGAGAGCGACGCGTGATCCTGCACAAAGAGGCGCAGTTGGCGAGCGTGGCCATGGCCTGGCACGTTCCGCAGGCATCGAGTGAGGACTATCCCGCCCTGCGGCTGCTGGATCTCGTCCTCACGAACGGGGAGAGCTCACGGCTCTATCGTCGACTCGTCGACCAGGATCAGACGGCTCTGTCGATCTGGGGGGATTTGGGTGAGGCCTTCGATCCCACGCTCTACACCCTCTTCGCGGAAGTCAGAAAGGACGCATCGAGCGTCGAGATCGAGAACGCGCTCTATGAGGAAATCGACCGGGTAGCGAAGGAGGGAATCGAGGAGCGCGAGCTGCAAAAGGCCAAGAACATCCTCTTGGCCGACTTTTACCGTGGACTCTCCACTTTGAGCGGCAAGGCACAATCGCTGGGCGATTACGAGATGTTTCACGACGGATGGCGCCACCTTTTCAGCGCGGCGGATGATTACGAAAAGGTGAGCGCCGATGATCTAAAACGCGTCGCCGCCCGCTACCTCACCCAGGACAACCGTACCGTCGTCACTCTCGTCCCGATTCAAGCGGAGCAATCCGATGAGAACAACTAGTCAGCCTGCGCTCGATTTCAGCTCGAACTCGCATCTTTGGTCGTACGGAGCGTTCTTGCGCGTTCTCAGCCTCGTGCTGTTCGTCGCTTGCCTCGAAGCAACGCTCTTTTGCACTTCGGCGCGGGCAGAAGCGCCCAGCTTGCAGCTGCCGGTGTACCAGACCCTCAAGCTGGACAACGGCCTAACGCTCCTGCTCATGAAGCACGGTGCGGAACCCCTGGTGAATTTGGAGATGTGGATCCTGGATGGCTCGGCCGCCGATCCCGCGAAGCACGCAGGGCTAGCCTCTCTGTGCGCGGAGTCGCTTCGCAAGGGCGCGGGGGAACGTGATGCCGCCGCATTTGCCGAAGCACTGGACTTTCTGGGCGCGAACCTATCGACTGGAGTCGACCACGACCGTACTGCGATTTCCTTCCAGTGCCTCAGCAAGGACTTCGACGAAGGCTTGGCCCTCTTCGCCGATGCCCTGTTGCGACCGCGCTTCGACCCACAAGAGGTGCAGAAGCTGGCCCAGCAAATGTCAGAGGGCGTGAGCCAGGCCAAGGACAATCCTCGCTTCGTGCTCGATGAATATCACGATGCTCACCTCTACGGGGACCATCCCTACGGCCAGCCGGTCGAAGGAACCGAGAAGAGCCTCACAGGGGTGAAGGCGGGAGAGCTTCGCTCCTTCTATCGCGATCACTATGGCGCCGACCGCGCCATCCTCGCGATTGTCGGGAACTTCGAAATGGATCACGCGACGAGCCTGGTGCAAAAGACCTTTGCCTCCATGCCGGCGGCACGGGTTGCTAGAGCCAAGGTTCTCCCGCCCAAGCCCGTGAAGGGACGGGATGTCTTGCTGGTGGACAAGCCCGATACGCCGCAGACCTGGTTCCATATCGGCAATCTCGGTCCCAAGTGGGGCAATCCGGATTACGCGGCGGTGGAACTCGTGCGCACGGTTTTCGGAGGGCGTTTTACCTCCTGGCTCAATACCAAGCTTCGCATCGAGAGCGGCCTCTCCTATGGGGCGGGCTACACCATCGACCGCCGACGGCAGGCGGGATCGGCCTTCATCTCCTCCTTCACTGCCAAGGAGACGACGGAGAAGGCGCTGGATTTGGCTCTGGAGACCTTGAAGCGCCTGCACCAAGAGGGACTCAGTCAGGACGAGCTGAACTCGGCCAGGGCCTATCTGAAGGGACAAACTCCCTACCGCTACGAGTCGAACGGCTCTTTGGCGCGGGTCCTGTGCCTCATTACCGCTTACGGCTTGGGACCTGAGTTCGTAAACGGCAGGTTCGCCGCGCTCGACCGCGTCACCCTCGACGATTGCAAGGCCGCGATCGCCAAGTGGTACCCCGAGGAAAATCTCTCCTTCACCTGCATCGGCGTGGCGAGCGAAGTGAAGGACGTGTTGGCCAAGTACGGGAAGTTGCGAGTACGCGAAAACGACGAGCTCGGATTCCACTAGGAGGAAATCACTCGAAACGGAGTCAGTTCTCGATGGCTTGTGGGCGCTGATCGTCCCCGACGTTGACGTAGACTACCCGGGCTTCGGTTACCAGTACCGATTTCCGCAAGTCCTCGCATTGCGCGTGTACCCGCACCACCACCGTGATCGAGGTCCGTCCGATCTTCTCCACTTCCGCGTAGAAACTGACGAGGTCACCCACGCGGACCGGCTCGTGAAATTCGATCTGATCCATGGCGACGGTGACCACTTTACGGCAACCGGCCCGATGCGCCGCTACCGCTCCCGCCTGGTCGATGTACGAGAGAATGATGCCACCGAAAATGGTGCCGTGGGCGTTGGTGTCCCGCGGCATCATCAGCACTCGGATCTCGGGTTCGTTTTTCTCCGTCTTCATGGCGCAGTCAGCCTAGAGTTTTCGCACCAAACCGGCAAGTGTGGATCAAAGATGGGTTCCTTTGCCGTGAGAGGTGTGGCCAGGCTCCGCGCTTGGGCATATCATGCCCGCTGAAATCTCTACGATCGCCCATTGTGAGAGAGCCGAACCCCCTCGGACTGTCGAAGAAAGCTCATGGATGGAGGCATGACGATGACGGAGTTGACGATCGGCCGCAAGGCACCGGCGTTCACCGCCAAGAACACCGACGGGAAAAGCGTTTCCCTGAACAAGGACATCGTGGGCAAGCCCGCGGTCATCTATTTCTATCCCAAGGACGATACTCCGGGTTGCACGAAGGAGGCTTGCTCGATTCGGGACCACTGGTCCGAGCTGAAGCGTCGTCACATCCAGGTGTACGGAGTCTCTCCCGACGACGCGGAGAGCCATGCGAAGTTTCGCGACAAGTTCAAGCTCCCCTTTCCCCTACTCTGCGATCCCGGCCACAAGATCGCCGAGAAGTACGGCGCCTGGGGCGAGAAGAACCTGTACGGCAAGAAGACCTTTGGAATCAAACGCAGCACCTTCCTCTTGGACAAGGAAGGCCGCATTCAGCACATCTGGAAGAGACCGGACGTGAAGCGGCACGCCGAGCAGATTCTCGAGAAGCTCGATGAGTTCAAAGCCAAGAAGTAGCCGCTTTGTGATGCTGTGCGAGGGCGCGCTGGCTGGAGGGCTCTTCGGCGCGCTCGACGCACGTTGGGCGATTCAGGGTACGCATCCGCCCCTTCTCTCCCCTTTCGAGTGGTGGAGCACCTGGATCGTAGCGCTCGCCCTGGGGGCAGCGTGGGGATGGGTCGCCGCCTTCGTGCTCTCGCTCTTGGCGAGACGCGCGACGGCGGCCGTCCACGGTCTCACCGTGGGAGCGGCCCTGGCTCCGCTGGTTTTCGCGGCGGTGTTCCTGCGCACGCGGCCCCACTTCGGGCCGGAAGGCAAAATGGCTACCCTCGCCGTGGCCAGCGGAATCGCCACCTTTTGTCTCGCGCTCCCCGTAGTTCTCTCACCCACTCTGCGACGGCGATTGCTGCTCCCTTTGGGGCTCGTGCTCGCGTTTGCGGCCACTCTCAGCGGGGTACTGAAGGCGCCGCGGGCGACGGAAAACACCCCCGTTCCCGCCGAAACGACTGCGGACTCCACTCCCTCCCTTCTCCTCATCACCCTCGACACGACGCGCTTCGATCACCTTCCTCCGCAGGCACGGTTTCTCGATCCCAAAGGTTTCCTCGAGGGCCTCGATCGCAAGGCCACTCGCTGGGCCAACTTGACGGCACCCATTCCGCTGACCGGGCCCTCGCACAGCAGCCTCCTCACCGGGCTCACGCCCCTAGAGCACGGAGCCCAGGACAACGGCTGGCCCATCCGGCCGGGGGTGAGAACCTTGGCGCAAGAGCTTCGCGTCCGGGGATACCGTACCTGTGCGATCCTTTCGTCTGCGGTACTTCACCCCGATCTCTGTGGTCTGGATCGTGGCTTTGATGTTTATGACGATTCGTTCCGGCCCGCAGCGCCCATGCGACGGCTAGCCGTCGTGGCCAGCGCCGAACGGATCGCGCGCTGGCTCACCCGGCGTTCCAGCGGACTGAGCCGACAGCGTCGTGCCCAGGAAACGGTGCAGAACGGCCTTCGCTTTTTGCGCCGGCATGGACGCCAACCCTTCTTCCTGTGGCTGCACTTCTACGACGCGCACGCCCCCTACCAACCCCTGGGCGCGCCCCCGACGCCGGGTGTTCTGCCCGCGCTCGCGCGCGAACCGACTCTGAGTGAAGACCCCGACTATTGGCAAAAGCGGCGCGCCTACGCGCAAGAGATCGAGGAAGTGGATCAGGCGCTCACGCGCCTCCAACGCGAACTGGCGCGCATGGACTTGCTGAAGCAAACTCTCATCGTGGTGGTCACCGACCACGGCGAGAGTTTCGGTACCCACGGCCACGGCTTCCGCTTCGATCACGGCGCCTATCTCTACGAAGACGAATTGCACCTCGCCGCGTGGTGGCTCGAACCAAACAGCGAGTCCCCTTCGCCGGGTGTCCATCAGGAGCAGAGTGAAGAGGGCGGGCAAACGCGCACGGTGACCCGCGCGGTGGGCGTGGATGCGCTGGGACGCGCGCTGCTGAGACGTTTCGCGGTGCGGGCGGACAGTCTGAGCTTTCGCGGCTATAGCCTCTCGCACTCTTCGGTGGCGAACGACACCCTTTGGTTCGATCTGCGCCGGCCGGATTGCAAGTTGATCGCGGGCCGTACCCCCTCCGGCGCGATCCTCTACGAGGCGTACGACCTGCAGCACGATCCCGACGAAACCAGCAATCTGCTTCCGGATTTCCAGCCCCCGAGCCGCCACCACGAAGCACTTCTCGGGTCGAGAGCACGCGTCGACTGGGAGAAGGACGAGACGATTCTCTCCAGCTACGCGCAGCGAATCCTGGAGAGTTTGAAGCAACCCCGGCCCGAGCTGTCCGAAAGTGCTCGCGCGCGCCTCAAGAGTCTGGGCTACCTGCGTTGAACGAGGCCACAGCCTCCTCCCGTGCGGGAATGACCGAGTGGGAACAGGCATGATGGCATCTTCGCCTACGGCCCGGGCAGCCTCGAGCAGGAGTTCAGGGTGGTGCTTGTCGTTCTCTCCCGGTGCGGCTAAGTTCAACCGGAGCTTGGGCGGAAGCCGCGGAAGAGAAGATCCTGCGCCCTTTCGGCCCGGCCCCGATGTCCTCGCAGCCATTTTCCTTCGAGGTGTTCCGCGGTGAGCATGTCCGAACTCGAGCTGGACTTCGTGCGACAGGGGATTCGTTCCAGCATCGAGTTGAAACAATCTCTGTTGGATCAGGCCGCAACCATCGCTGCGATGGCCAAGGCCGTCGCCGAGGCTCTTGGCCGAGGAGGCTCTCTTCTGGCCTTTGGAAACGGAGGCAGCGCCGCCGACGCGCAGCACATCGCCGCCGAACTCAGCGGCCGTTTCGAGCGGGAACGTCCACCGATGTCGGCCGAGGCCCTGACCGTGAATTCCAGCGCGATCACTGCCATCGGGAACGACTACGGTTTCGAGGAGATCTTCGCGCGCCAACTCGAGGGACGCGCCCGGCCGGGAGACATTGCCCTGGGGATTTCGACCAGCGGGAACAGTCCCAACGTCCTGCGCGCCCTGAGGCTGGCCAAGACCAAGGGACTGCGCAGCTTGGGAATGACGGGAATCGGCGGGGGTAAGATGGCAAGCGAGGGAGTGTGTGATCATCTCCTGATGGTTCCCAGTTCGAACACCGCCCGGATCCAGGAATGCCACATCCTGGTGGGTCACCTTCTCTGCGGATGGCTCGAGAAAGAACTCCACGGCCGCACGCAATGATGAGATCCAGGTGGTTCGTCCTCTTCGCCCTGCCGATCTACGCGTTTGCCATCGCTGCCCCCCTCTCCGTCGCGGTTGGAGCAATTTGCGCCGGGACCCTCGCCGTCCTTGCCCTGGTGCGTTGCTTCGTTCGCCCGCGACCCTACGGGGCCGTCCCGCGCTCCCTCGCCCTCGTCCTCCTCGCCTACTTCCTGGCTCACCTTTGCGCGACCGTGTTCGCGGCCCCCTATCCCAGCAACTGGGGCAAACTGCTGGGAGAAATGTGGCTCAAGTTGCTGCTGATCTCCGTGCCAGTGGTGGCCTTCGGCCTATCGGAACACGTCCGGCGCGCCGTCAAACTTCTCCTTCTGGTGGGCGCCGCAGTCGCCGTTTACGGAATCTGGCAACACTTCAGCGGAGTCGATTGGTGGCACCATCGCGCGGCGCCCATGACCGGTGGTCAGTACATGTCGGTGGCGTTCTTCGGCCATCACCTGACCTACGGCGGCCACGTCATGCTGCTGTTCATTGTATCGGTGTCCTGGGCTCTTCTCAGCCGCGATGTGAAGAAGCTCGAGCGCGCGCTCGCAATCTGTGCTGCGGTTCTCACGGGCCTGGCGCTGCTCTGGTCCTTCGCGCGCAGCGCCCAGATCGGAGCACTGGTCGGGGTTCTCGTCCTTGGCATCGCGATTCCCCGGCGGCGCAAGTGGATCGCTCTGGCGCCGCTTTTGGCAATGGGCGTGGCCCTTCTAGCCACCCCCGCTCTCATGGCGCGCGTGACCGCGCTCTTTGAGCCGGGCGCCGAAGAGACCCGCAGAAATCTCTGGAGTTCCTCGGTGCAGGGAATTCTCGCGCGACCGTGGCTGGGCTTCGGTCCGGGGAACTTCGGCCGCATGATGCAGGGCTACGAGGTCCCGGGCTTCTACGATACGAAGTCCCACGCCCACAACGACTTCCTGATGCACGGGGTGAACGCGGGCGCCTTGGGACTGCTCGCGGCGCTCGCGCTCCTGATCCTCAGTATGGTCCTTCTGTGGAGGGCCCGGCGAGGCGCAGTCCGCGGGGCCTTCCTCCTCACCGGAGTGTTCGCGTGCCAGGCCGGAATCTCCATCGCGGGGCTCTTCCAGGTCTACCAGACCGACGACGAGGTGGAGATGTTGCTCTATTTCCTCCTGGGAGCGGCCTTTGCCCTGGCCGCGCGCCGCCAGCCCTCGCCGCCGGACAGCCCCTGACCGCCCCCACTCTTGGCTGGCTCCCTCTCGTCCACTCTTCTTGGAACCACCCGCGCAGCTCCCCTTCGTTCGGGCCGATTGAGCACCGGGATTCCCGCGCTCCACTCTCGGCATCCGCCTTGCTGGATGACGCGATGCCCGGGGCTTCCCTCGCCATCTCCTCCCTAAGGGAGCGGATGTGCCCCGGGCGAAACATTCAACGGGGATGTGTGCGATGCCGTATCGAGCTGCCGCGAGATTGGATGGACCGGGGATTCTGGCCACTGCAAAGCCGCCGCGAAAGAGTAGCGACTTTAAGCCCTCGATCATCGCCACCGTCTCCTGTAGCACTCCGGTTCTGCGTGGCGTGGATCTGATACGTCTGGATGCAGCCCACGGTACTCTGGCCGAGATCACTCGCACCCGCACGTACTACTCCTGTCCCGCCATCCTGGATCTGCCCGGGCCCACGAGCACCGCGCGGACCAGCCTTCTCACCACAAGCGAATTTCTGATCTTTGCCGCGGCCGAGGGATTCGACTGGGTCACGCTCAATGGCGTGCGTGAGCTCCGCGAGATTCAGCACGCGCGCGAACTCTTGCTGCCCTCGATTCAAATCGCGAGTTCCAGCTCTGCGCCCGAGGAACTCGGGGACACCCAACTCGAGTCGATCGTAGCTGCGAGCGATGCCTTGGTTCTCCCGTACGGACAACTCGCGCTGAGAATCGGTGGGGATCGGGCGCGCCAGCAGGTCGGACGGGCTCTGGTCGCGTGTGCGCGGCAAGCTCGTCCTCTCCTGCTCTCGGGAGGTCTTCTGAGCACCATGGTGGATTCCCGAATGCCGGAGATCTCGCAACTGGAATGGCTCGGCGAATTCGCCAACGCCGGCTGTGCCGGCTTCGTACTGACTGAAGAGACCGCCGCCTCCCCCCACGCTCAGCTCTGCGTCGACACCCTCGAGTTCGTGCTTGCTCCCCTCACGGCGACCGTCTGCCGGCGCCAGTCCGGATTCGCGCGGGTCTCGGCCGCACCCGGACTCTTCAGCCAGCAAGCAGTCGTACTTTCCGAAGACGAGTAGTTTCGCCCAGAAATTTTTAGGTGAAGAGACCTTCGCGCGCGCCGCACTGCGGACCCATGAGTTTGAGGGCCTGCACCGCGCGTCGAACCGCGTTTCCGTCCACCGGCCCCAAAATCTCTCGCGCTGCGATCGTGGGCGCTCGCATCATTGCAATCGGATCTGACCGCAACCAGCCGCGAGCACGCGCGAGTTGCGTGGGGTCATCCACCCACTCGAATGCCTGCAGGGCCCGAGCGAGCGGCGTTTGCCTCGGCCCCGAGCCTCCCTGGAGATTCCACGAGCCCAGGCCGAGGGTAGGACGGCCTAGGGCGGCTGCCCGCAAGAGGGTCACCCCGGGTTCGGCCAAAACCAAATCGCTGGCCGCGAGGAGTTCGGCCTCGCCGAGCATCTCTGTTTTGGGATAGACACCGGGCCCCTGAAGGACACGCTCGAAGGGCAGCGGATCGAGGAGACGTCGCTCGGTGGAACAACTCAGGACCAGGTCCGCCTCGACTCTGAGTGAGGCAAGAGCCTGTGTCAGCGTTCTCAAGCCTTCGCCACCGGCCTCGACCCGCAGCAAGTACAGAGGGCGCTCGCTCTCGGGGGAGAGCCCCAGCGCGCAGCGCGCGCGACTGCGCGCGCCCACCTGAAGGGCGATGTCCAGAACGGGATCGCCAATGACGACGCTCGCGCAGGAGGGGTCGTCGTCGCGCAGTGAGGGACCAGACACGAGCGTCAGGGTGGCGGACGAGATTCGCCCACCAGTGCCGGGATCGCGCCACTCCACCAGGGCGCCTCGTTCGCGCAACCAGCCGCGCAGACTGGCCTCGGAAAGTTCTCCGTGACTTACCAGAAGGTCGAAATCGCCATGGGGCGTACTGAGCGGCTCGAGTCCGCGCTCGCGGGCGATGCGTAGCACTTCCGCGCGGCTGTTCAGGTGAAAGGAAGGCCAGCGTCCCGAGGGAACCAGAATGTTCGATCCCGGAGTGCGACGCAGCACCGCTTCGAAACTTTCGAGCTGCTCGGGGAGAGTGACGAGAAAACCGGTGCGCATGCGGATCGCGAGCGTGCCCATCCCCACGACGGGACCGCGCTCGTCCGCGTCTCTTTCAAGAATGGTGCCGTCCTGGCGCCGGCGGGCAATCTAGCCGTGATACAGAACCCGCGCGGGGACTCCCGCGACGACTTCCTTGGCTGCCACGTCCCTGGTGACCACGGCGCCGGCGCCGATGACCGCGCCTTTACCCACGTGGATGCCGCCCATGATGATGGCCCCCGAACCGATGGAAACCTGATCGCCGATTTCCGTGGGCACGAAGCGATCCGCCCAGTCCTTCTCCTGTTCCGGTTTTCCACTGGGAGTCACCGCGCGCGGATGAAGGTCGTTGATGAAAATGACGCCGTGACCGACGAAGCAACCATCACCGATGTGGACCCCTTCACAGATGAAGGTGTGACTGCTGATCTTGCAGTAGCGGCCGATGACCGCCCCCTTCTGGATTTCCACGAAAGTGCCGATGCGGGATTCGTCTCCGATCTTGCAGCCGTAGAGATTCACGAAACGGTAGATCTTTACGTCCTTACCCAAGATCACGTCGTCTGCAATGCTCACGAATTCCAAGTTCGTCACCTTCTCTCGATCTCGTTCTCATCCCGGCGCTGTTCGCTGGCTGGGGTGCTAGCCGCGCTTCGCAATCGCCTTCTGAGTTAGTGGCGTGAGCTTACGACCCACGGCTTGCTTCGAGAATAAACGTGTCACCGAAGGGAAGCGAGCAGCAAAAAAAGGCGAGATGAGCTTCGCTCACCCCGCCTCCAATCTAGATTCCAGTTCTGTTAGAAGAACACCCCCCTGCCCGTTCATGCTCAAGTTGCGCTACCGGTGGGAGCCGAAGCCGATGAAGCGCACAGGGGGGTGAAGAAGGTGCGCGGGCCGTACCCAACTTGGAGACCTTTGATCATGAGGATTGGTCCCAGTACCTCATGAGGAATGCCAAGTGCTCGTGGCGTGAATGAGAATCCTCGCCACGCCCTGCGAGTGGTTCTCGCTGAGATGAGCCGACGGCGCCCGTGTGTCAGCTGCATCTCCAATCGCCACAAACTGGTCCGACCCGCACGTGGTCGCAAAAAACCTGGACCGCGGTTTCCGCATGCGGCCGGGAGCGGTCGTCCCGGGGAAGCCAATTGTTCCGCTTCCGCTACCAAGAGAATCCAATCTCGAAGGCGCCGCAACGACTTCTCTAGAATGGAATGATTCTACCCAGTCCGGTTCGTAAAGGTCCGAACAGCCTTTCGTAGCGGGCTCAACGAGGCAAATTGGGTGCAAGGAGCACCGCGTTCAGAAGCAGGCGCGTGGTCACCGGCCAGATGCCCCGGAAGGTGGGATCTTCGGCGAAAAGAACGAGCTTACCCTTTTCGTGTTTCTCGCAGATGAGGTAGGGGCGTCCCGCCAGAGCTTCGACGGTCTCCGGCCAGGCGAAGCCGGCGATCAGAGGTTCGTGCGCCGCGTAATTCACTACGACTTGGTCCTCCTCGCCCGCGCGCAGCTCCCGTCCACGCAAGACGAGAGCGGAACACGGCCCCTGGGCGCCGTAGCACAGGAAGTGGTAGGGAGCCCTCTCCAACCGAAAGATGGCGCCCGGGGTGCTAGGAGGCGCATCTGGGGGCTCTGTGCCATTGGGACCCAACTGGGAGGGATTCTCCTCGCCGGGAGAAGTCTCGGCGTTCTTTTCGTTCGGATAAGGACTAGATTCCGCCGTGGGGGCCTCCTGGGAAGACAGTGCTGGCTCCACCTCGTCCTCCCCCGGCCGGGTGTCTTGGGCCAGCGATACGGACAACCAGTCCGGCACCTCCATGAGGGCCTCTCCCGCCTTGCCCAGTGCCACCAGAATCCCCCCTTGATCCACCCAGCTGCGCAGGTCCGGCAGGATCGGCGCGTGCTTCTCGAGATCCGGAAGGATGATCACGTCCACCTCACGCAAACGAAGTTCCTCGAGTTCGTCGAGGAGCACCGTCGAGCACTCGATTCCCATGTGCTCGCGCAAAATCCACAGCACGCTGCCCAGGCTGGTCGGGCGCACTCCGGGGCCGCCGGCGACCACGATACGCGGCTGGCGCAAGCGCACCACCCTTTCGCTCCCCAGGGATGGCCCCTCGTCGCTCCATGCACTGCTGACAGGGACGACTTCCACTCCCGTATCGCGTGCGACATCGTCGATCAGGGAATCCAGAACGACTGTGGAGTCCTGGACCGAACGCTTGAGCACCAGACTACCCGCGGGAAAGTCCTCCTTGCCTTGTCGAAACGCGTCGCGGGCGAGAGAGACCTTCGCGCCTTTGCGCCAGAGTGAAGCCAGAGCGGCACAAGTCGCGTTGTCTCGATCGGGGATGAGGTAGCCGTAGGACGCGTTCGCATGTTCGATTGGCGGGCTCGGCGGTACGTCCTCTGCTGTCACGCGAACGCTGGTCACGTCCAGACTTTTCGAGCTGTAATAGGTGGTCAGTCCAAAAGCGAGCGGCAGACTCCAAGCCGTCACGTCGTAGAAACGATCGCCAAGTCCGGCGCGGTGGCGTTCGGTCTCTTCTTTCAGAAAGGGCTCGTCCATGGCCTGTTCCCAAACCAGGAGGTTTTGCAGGAGCGGATAGGCCGCTTGCTCCAGAACGATCCGGTAGCTCCCGGCTGAGAAGTTGTGCTCGTTTTCCTCTCCGCTCTCTTGGGTCGAGACTCGCGCCCGGAAGCCGCGCTCGCTTTGTAGGACCTGTACTCCTTGCATGCTCAAGAGCCGCGCCAGGCGTCGCGTCTCGGCAGGAGCTTTATCGAGATCGAAGAGAATTTCTCTGGCATCGACCTTAGCCGCCCTACGCAAGGCCTCTTCGTGAAAGCGCCGGGAATACTGGAGCAGTTCCTGGCTCTTGGCGGCGCTCGTGCGGCAGCTCGTCAACGCCGCGAGGAAATGGTGCGCAACCGCATCGCGGTAGCTGCGGATGGCTCCGCTGCCGTCTTCGATCCGTAGCCCGTGCGAACTCGCTTGCTCGAAGGTCATCCCGATCGCGCCCTGCAAACTGGGCCAGGAGTCTCCGTAACCGGGATAGAAGAGATCGAATTGCTCGCGCACGAAGTAGTCGAGTCCGGCGGCATCGAAAGCCGAGGCATTGGCCCTTCCGTAGAGCTCGAGCCAGGACTGCAGCGCTTCGGGAAGCAGCGGATTGTGCGGCAGAGCCGAAGGCGGAAAGAAGTAGGTGGAGGAAGGCCGCATCTCGTGCAGGTCCAAAAAGACCTGGGGGTGCCAGCGTAGAAAGGCGGCGACCCTCGCCCTGCTCTCCGGCTGGGTAAGGAAGGCCCAGTCGCGGTTGAGGTCGAAGAGGTTGTGGTTGTAGCGGCCGGACGGCCAGAGCTCTGTGTGCTCGATGGCGTAGGGATAGGGGTCGGGGCCTCCCGACTGGCGCGTGAAGGATCGAAGGTGCTGCAAGAATCGGCCGCGCCCGTCGGGATTCTGACAGAGATCGATGAGTACCACGATGTGTTCGAGGAGCTCTTGCGTCGCCTCGCTGCGATCAGCCGCCAAGTGGTATGCCAGGAATAGTCCCGCGTCGCAGCCGCTGGCCTCGTCCCCGTGGATCCCGCAAGCGACCCACACCGCGGGCAGGGGCGCGGGGGCTTTATTGCTTCGCGCAGCCGCGCTCGCAGAAAGATCCAGCGCGGCCCGTGACTGCAGCAGACCGTCCTGCCGCTTCGAAGCGCTGATCGCCAAGAGGAGCAATGGATCGCCCTCGACGCTGCGACCGATCTCGTGCACGCTCACCCGATCGCTCTCTTTGGCCAAGAGCCGCGCGTAGGCGATGAGTTCTTCGACCGAAGCCGGTCTCTTCCCCAACGGGTGCCCCAAGAGCGAAGCGGGCGTGGGCAGGGCCGGATCGTAGTCCGCTCCTTTCACCCACTGTGTCGCAGGGGCCTCCGCCGTGAACCCGGCCGCTACTCTTGGCGCAAACAGTGCGCCGAGCAGCAGGAAGAGACTGAAGCCAAGCAACTCCAAGGAGCGCTGGCCAAGCTTTGCCTGGTATTTTTCAAGGGAAGAACGCAATGCCACCCCTCCGCGTTCAGGCCCCGGACGTTTCGCGTCCCCGGCCTTTCGCCCATGCGATCACCGCCCGCATCACTCGCTCCTGATCGCCGGGCTTCATTCTGGCCGAAAACGGCAGGGACACGACTCGCTTGCAGAGTGCTTCGGTCACCGGCGTCGCGGGCGTCCGTGGGCAACGGTCCTTGAAGGCGACCTGAGTGTGCAAGGGATGAGGATAGTGCACTACGGTGGGAATTCCCTTTTCGTCGAGCTCTTGAACGAAGCTTGCGCGCTGGTCCTCTCCTGGAAGCCGGATCGTGTACTGCGCCCACGAGGAACGGCAGTCCTCGCGCGTGTGGGGAAGTTCTACCGCTCCGCTCAATCCTTTAGAGTAGCGATCCGCTACGCGCTGTCGTAGCTGCAGTTCTTCAGGAAAGGCGCGAGCGCGAACTAAGAGAGCCGCGCACTGCAGGGCATCCAGGCGCGCGTTGGTGCCCGGTTCCTGGTGGAGGTGGTGTCCCACTTCTCCGTGCTGACGCAGACGGCGCAGAGTCTCGGCGAGATCGTCCTCCTCGCAAAAGATCATCCCCCCATCACCCAAGCCACCCAAGGGCTTCGCCGGATAGAAGGAGGTGAAGCCGGCCCGTCCAAAGGCGCCGCTCATGCGCGTGGAGCTCTTCGCGCCGAGGCTCTGGCAAGCATCTTCCAGCAGTACGATCCCGCGCGCGTCACAGAGTGCCTCCAGTTCAGCCAAACGAGCCGGGTGCCCGAACAGGCTCACCGCGACAACCGCCTTCACTTTGTCGGTGAGCGCTGCCCGGACCGCCTGCGGGTCCATCGTAAACGTCTCCGGTTCGACGTCCACGAAAACCGGGCGGGCTCCCGCGAGCAGAACCGCCTCGGCAGTGGCCGCGAAAGTGAAATCGGGTACCAGAACCTCGTCGCCTCGGCCGATCCCCAAAGCCATGAACAAGAGTTGCTCGGCCACCGTGCCCGAAGTACAAGCGACAGCGTGTTTTGTCCCCACGAACTCGGCCAGAGTTTCTTCGAGCTCTCCTACCTTGGCTCCGCCGATGAAACGTCCGGAGTCCAGGACCTCCAGCAGAGCCTGGCGCAGTGCTTCTTTCTGCGGTGCAAGCATGGCCTGAAGATCCAAAAAAGGCAGACGAGGTTCCATGGACTTCGTTCTCTCACTCACGATTGCGTCCGGGTTGCCAGAGCACGTCCTTTGTGCCCTTGCCGTTTGCCATCCGCGAGGCAACGAAGAGAAAATCGCTGAGCCGGTTCAGATATTTGAGCGCGTTGGGATTGACCTGCCCCTTGCGGCTCAAAGTGACGGTGTGCCGTTCTGCGCGACGGCAAATCGTGCGCGCCAGGTGGAGCCGTTGGCTCAGAGCAGAGCCACCGGGAAGCACGAAGCTGTTCAGAGGAGACAGCTTCTCGTTGGCTGCGTCGATCAGCTTCTCCAACCGCACCACTTGCTTCTCGACGATGCGCAGCGCCTCGTCGTCGGAAGGAGCGGCTTCTTTCTTCTGCGCCCTTTGCGGAGTGGAGAGGTCAGCCCCGAGATCGAAAAGATCGTGCTGAATGGCGCACAGAGCATCGCGGATGTCCTCGTCGCCGCTTTCACAGGCGCCGATACAGATACCAACGGCGGCGTTCAGCTCGTCCACGCTGCCGTAGGCTGCAATGCGCACATCGTCCTTGAAGACGCGGCTACCATCGGTGAGCCCGGTCGATCCGTCGTCGCCGCTGCGTGTGTAGATTCGATTCAGTTTGACCATGACCTCATTCTAGCCGCAGTCGTGATCCTCGACCAGCATGGATGAAATTCACCTGCCTCGCGCCTTGAGCAAGAGCACCAAGAAGAGCGGCGCGCCCACGATTGCGGTCAGCACACCCACCGGAAGTTCCGCTCCGCGGCCAGCCAATGTCATGCTTCGGGTGATGGTGTCCGCCAGGACCAAGAACCCGCCACCCAAGAGGAAGGAGCCGGCCAAGAGGCGCCGGTGCGCAGGACCAAGCACGCGACGCGCGGCATGAGGAGCCAAGAGCCCGACGAAACCAATGGGGCCGGTCACCGCCACCACCGCCGCGGTGAGAGCCGATGCGGACAGCAGGCAGATGGTTTGGCTGGATTCGACGTCTACGCCGCGGCTGTTGGCCAGTTCTTCGCCGAAGGCGAGTTGATCCAATGCCCCCGCCTGCAGCGCCACTAACAGGAGCGCGGGGAACAGGATCACCGGCAGGGGCGAGAGCGCGCTCATGCCGCCCACTTCCAACCCTCCCATCATCCAGTGGTCCATGGCGCGCAGCCGGAAAGGATCGCTCAAGAACCGCAGGAGCAGAATTGCGGCTCCGAAGAAGAAGTTTAGGGTAACCCCGGCCAAGAGGAGTTCGTTGGTATCCAGGCTGCGTCCGCGTCGGGAGAGCAGATACAGCACTCCGACATCGATCACCGCAAACAGGAACGCGAAGAGCGTCACCGACGAGAGCGGTCCGATGGCGAATGCGAGTCCTGGAATGCTCAGAGCCAGAAAGGCCCCTAGGGCGCCGGCGAAGGAAACTCCCAGGGTGTAGGGCGTTGCCAAGTCGTTGCGCAAGAGTGTTTGAAAAACGGCGCCCGCGACAGCGAGACTGCCACCGGCCAAGAGACCGAGCAGTATGCGGGGCGCGCGCAAAAGAAGTATCTGCCCCCGGGGACTGTGCGCACCGTGCAAGAGGTCGAAGAGAGCCCCCCGCACATCGATCGAGGTGCTGCCCAAGAACGGAGCCATCAGAAGAACCACCAGGCAGAAAAGCGCGAGCAGGAACAAGCGCTTCATGGCCGTTCCTTCCCGCGCGGAATCGCGGGTAACACCACGACCCGGTCGCCGGCCGGATGGGCGCCCACCCAGAGGCCATCGCCATAGACCTCGCGCAAGAGCGGCTCCTTCAGGACCTCCGCCGGATCCCCTTCCGCCACGCATTCTCCGCACTGCAAAAGCACCACTCGGCTCGCAAAGGCGGCCGCCAAATTCAGATCGTGGGTGGCGCAGAGGACCGCACGGCCCTCACGGGCCAGGACGTCGAGCAGGGACAAGAAGCGCACCTGGTGGTGTAGATCCAGCGAGGCGGTGGGTTCGTCCAGGAGCAGGAGCTCGCCTCCTTGGGCCAGCGCCGCCGCCAAGTGGACTCTCTGCCGTTCCCCTCCGCTCAATTCGAAAAGCGTGCGTGAGGCGAGCGCAGTGACCTCGGTGCGCTGCATCGCGAGCTCCACCTCTTCGAGGTCCGCCTCACCGGGCCGGCCCCAGCTTCCGAGGTAGGGATAGCGTCCCAGACCGACGGTTTCTCTCACCGTGTGGACGTGGATACTCTCGACATGTTGCGGAAGGAAGGCGATCTTGCGCGCGCGTTCGCGGCGCGAATAGTGCCGCAATTCGCGCCCGTCCCATTCCACACTTCCCTCTCGTGCCGGCAGGAGACCTGCTGCCAGGCGCAAGAGCGTGCTCTTCCCGCTCCCATTGGGACCCAAGAGCATCACGAGTTCACCGCGCTTCACTTCGAGTGAGAGTTGCGCGATCACGCGCACTCCCTCGGTATAGGAGAAACTCAGATTGCTCAGGCGAAGCGTCATGGTTCAGTTGCCTCGCGCTTTGAGGATTGCGTCCTGGAAAGTCCGCGCCGTCTGCGCGATCCGTGGCCCGGGAATGAGAAGGCCGTCGAAAGTCACCAACTCGACGGGACAGGATACACCTCCCTTGTGCCAGATCGCCGCCAATTCCTTCGCTCTCTTCTGGCTCCACTCTTCTTCCGGACGCAGCTCGAGGACGAGGTCCGGGGGATTGGCGAGCACGGATTCGAGGCTGGGCTCGAAGTACCCCAAAGGAGAATCGTCGTACAGGGGTTCACCACCGGCCAGTGTCAGAAGCTCACCCAGGAAGCTCTTGCTGCCCACCGTCCACAGGCGGTTCAGGGCCACCGGATCGTGTCCCAGAGAGAGGAGCACCTTCGGCCGGGGCAGGGACTGGAAGATGGAATCGGCGCGAGCTTGGATGCGGTCCAAATCTCCCTCCACTTTCACTCGCAGGCGGTTCCCATCCCGCCTCCGACCCCGAGCCAAAATGGAGTCCAACGCGCAGAAGCCCGCGAGGATGGAGTCGAGTCCCCGGTCCATGTCCACCCGGGCCAGGGGGATGGAATGCTCCTTCGCGAAGCGCGAGAGCAAGCGGCTTCTGCCCTGTACCACCAAGAGATCGGGCGAGAGGGTGAGGATCTTTTCGAGTTTGGGATCGAGGGCGCCCCCCACTTTGGGCAAGTTCAGAAGGGAAGGCGGCCACACGCAGTAATCGGTGGTGGCAAGGATCTCGTCTCCGTAGCCCAGGGCATATGCAGTCTCCTCGAGATTGGGCGCGAAGAGAATCACTCCTCGCTCCGCTTCGCGCTCTTGCGGGAGCGCCGGCATGTTTCCCTTCCCGGACGAGGGCGATGGCAGGGGGTCGGACTCGCTCAAGATGTAGGAGAGCGCGAATCCCACGATCAATACGAAAACCAGTGCAAGTGTGGTTTTGAGGCGCACTACTGCTTGAAGACCTCACGGAGTTGCGTGTTTCTCGACACCAAGTTTCCCTGATGGTAGGGTACCTCATTCCACTCGGGAAGGCTTGGTGAGGAGAATTCCATGACGCAGCCCAAAGTTCTACTGAATCTGGGTCACGCACTCATCGCGGCCGCCTGGGCGGACGGTGAGCTGGACCGCAAGGAGCTACAGAGCCTCAAGGATTTGCTTTTTCGTCTGCCGGGACTCCGACCGGAACATTGGGCCGAGCTCGAACGGCGCGCGGAAATCCCGGTGGATGAGGTGGAGCGCGAACGACTCATCGGCAACCTGAGCCAGAGTATCGCGACAGAGGAAGATCGACGCCTGGTACTTGGCGCCATCGACCAGCTCCTCCGTACCGATAGCGAATTCGGCCAAGCTGAGCGGGAGGTGATGGAGGAGATCCGCCGGGCAAGCGAGGTGAACGACACGAGCGTCTGGCACGAGCTGAAACGCTTCCTCCAAGTACCTCTCCGGCTGCGCGCCAACGCGCAAGGTACCGAACTTCCGCAACAGCGTCTGAAGGAACTCAACCGCGCCATTCTACGCGAAGTCTCCGACCGCATCGCTGAAGACGAGCAGGACCTGGATCTTTCCGAGCGCGAGCTGAAGCGTCTCTGTCTGGCCGGTGGACTCTTGGCACACGTGGCCGAAGTGGATCGCCGCGTGGACGAAGGTGAGCGCTTGGTCATGGTGGAGGCGCTGAAGGACGGCTGGGGACTGAGCGAAGCGGTCGCGCGAGCCGTGACCGAAGTCGTCCTCATTCACTCGGGCGACGACTTCGATCTCCATCGGAGCCTTCGCGAGTTCTTTTCCCTGACCAGCGAGGCTGAACGCATTTCCTTCCTGGACGTTCTCTTCGCAGTGGCGGCAGGCGATGGGCAGGTGAGCTTCCAGGAGCAGGAGGAAATCCGCCTCATTTGCATGGGCCTGAAACTCTCCAACGTGCATTACATCGCGGCGAAAACACGCGTGCCACAAGATAGACGCGAGGTGTGACCTACTCAGAGTACGCTGTGCGCCGTGGCCGAGCCTGATTCCGAGCCCTTGGGACGGCCGGGAAGGCCGTAGATCTCGGCGGGAAAGAGGTAGGGGAAGACCCCCTCCAAAAACTGGCGCCGCTTGTAGGCGCGGTGGCTCGTGTTATCGCGCCGCACCAGAGTCCGTAGATAGCTCTCCACGGTGAGGATCTGCAGCTCCACCGGAAAAATGTAGGGTTGAATCGCCTCGCCCCTTTCCGGTGCGTAGAGCACGTCGACGTCCTCCTTGAACACTTTGAAGTCGCTGCTGCTGAAGCGATTCATTTCTTGGTGTTGCTCGGGATAGCGGAAGAGATCGACTTGATTGCGGAAGGCAAGCGGACCGCCCAGAACATGGTGCAGAAGATCCGCCAAATGGTGCACGTTCTTTTCGTCCTTCACGATGAATCGCAGACCGAGAATGTCGGTGATGGCGACGGGATCGTTGATACGCTTGCGCAGCATCTTGGAGAGAACCGAGGCCGAGCGGATTCTCTCGAGTCGCGGCAAGTCCTCGGCGCGGCGATCCCTCTGCCGCATGCCTGCAACCGGGGCGCCGTCCATCTTGAATCGCGCCGAAACGTGATAGATGGGCAAGTCGAAGGGTCCGCCCGGCAGATCGCGCACCACCCTGCGGGTACTGAAACGGAACCAGCGGCAATCCGGTCGCTTCCCGCGCGCCTCGGTGAGCCGCACCCCGCTCTCGTCGAAGGTGTAACTCACCTCGAGCTCGCCGGACTCTTGTACGTAAGCCCAGAGCTCGCGATCGAGAATCGAGAGCAAATAGCGCTTGTGACGCGGACCCTCCTGGATACGGCGCGTCCGATCGATTTGGATGAGCATCCGGGCCAGATAGAGCTTGCGGCGGGCCTCGAAGGCACAGCGGCTGCTGTGGTCACAGAAGAGGTGCTCGACCAGCTGATGGAAGTCGTTGCAGGTGGCGATGCTCGGATCGCAGGAGAAGTGCTTCCTCTCGTCTTCCGGTAGCAGTAGCACGAGCTGCGCGAGATAGGCGCTCGCGTCGTGCAGGTAGGAAGAGAGGATTCTTTCGTTCACCTCCAGAGAATGTTGCACGCTCACTGGATGCAAGAGGCGGTTCAGCAGATTCTGGTAACGCCAGGGGTTGCTCATGTTCTCGCGCAACAGCCGCACGTAATGGCGCATCGCACTGCGGTCGCGCTCGAAGAAGTGCGGGTCCAATAGCGGGTGCGCGGAATAATCGGGTTGTTCGCGATCGCTGGCGCGACGATCGGAGGCCTTGGGAACGATCGAGATGGTACGTGCCATCCGGTCCAACTCCTGAGGAAGCGTCGAGGCCAAGGTGGCGTCCTTGGTCTACGCCGTCAAGCGCGCTCGAGTTCCACCCCTTAGCTTACTCCATTAGGGATGCACGAACCAGGCCTAGCAGGCTCGTCACGAAGGCGGGATGATCGTTGAGACAGGGCACCAGTTTGAAATCGCCTCCTCCGGCCTCCTGGAAGAGCGCCCGCCCCAGCTCGCCGATTTCGTCCAGGGTTTCCAAGCAATCGGTGGTGAAACTCGGTGTCATCACGTACAGACTCTCCGTGCCGGCCTTCCCCAGGGCCACCAGCCGCTCCTGCGTGTTGGGAGTGATCCAAGGCTCGGGTCCGAAGCGGCTCTGGTAGCCGAGTTCCCAGCTTTTTTCTGGCCAATCCATTTTGGCGGCCAGTGCTCGCGCGGTTGCCTCGCACTGCGTCGCGTAGGGATCGCCCTGTTTGATGTAGCGCCGCGGAAGACCGTGGAAGCTCAAGAGCCAGTGGCGGGGCTCACCCCAGCGCTCCCGCGCCTCGCGCGCGGTTTGCGCCAAGGCCTCCAGATAGCCCTCGTGTGTCGCGAAGCCGCGCAGCTCCACCACTTTCGACTCACGACGGCTCTTGGGCCACAGGAGCTCGAGCTTGTCGTACACGCTTTCGCTGGTCGAACGCGAATACTGCGGAAAGAGCGGTAGCACCACCATCTGGTCGAATCCAGCTTCTTGAAGCTCCTCGAGCGCCTCCTTCAAGGATGGATTCCCGTAGCGCATGCCAAGGGCCACCTGCCACTGCGATCCCAGGGCTTGCGCCAGGGTTCTCTGTAGGCGCTGGCTGTAGACGAGCAGGGGCGATCCCTCCTCCATCCAAACCCGGCGGTACAGGGCAGCGCTCTTCTTGGGCCTGACCCGCAACACGATTCCGTGCAGGATGGGCAGCCACAGCCAGCGCGGATAGTCGACCACGCGAAAGTCGCTCAAAAACTCCGCCAAATACCGGCGTACCGCCTCGGGAGTCGGGGCGTCGGGCGTTCCCAGCTGGGCCAAGAGAAGCGCTCGCTTGCTCACGATCTCTCACTCCTTCTCGGGATCGACGGCGCGGCGCTCCCGCTTGCGCTGAGAGCGGCGCCGTTTGGCCTCTTTTCGCCTGCGGCGGCTGGCCGCGGTCGGCCTGGTGGCCTTGCGTGGGCGCGGGCGGCGCAGGGCTTCCGTCAACAACTCCTGCAATCTCCGCACGACTTCGTGCCGATTTTGCGTTTGGCTGCGGTGCGCTGAGGAACTGAGGTGCAGCACCCCCCGTCCGTCGAGACGCGAGGACAGCTTTTCCAGCAGTCTGGCCCGCTGTCGGGGCCCCAAACTGTCACTCTTCGCCACGTCGAAGAGCAATTCCACCTGGGTGTCGCTGGTGTTGACGTGTTGGCCTCCGGGTCCGCCGCTGCGCGAAGTTCGAAAGCGCAGTTCGGAGCGCCGCAAGCTCAGCGAGGGAGTGATGCGGATGTAGCTTTCCATGGCTTCTCCATGCTTCGCGCGGGACGGCCTCACTCTCTGGCAAATCGCCGGTCACCGCAAGTTCGGCTTGAGGCCCAAGTTTCTTGCGGGAATCGCGGGCTTGGCGTAGCCTGCCAAAATCCTGAGGAACTCATGTTCCCGGTTCGGCCATCGTCCCACGCCAGGCCGCAGCGACTCATTCTTGGGAGGAAGTTTGATCATGCGACGCACCATCCTCTTTGCGATTCTCGTCGCTCTGCTCGTGCTCTCGGCCGGAATTGCCACCGCTCAAGAGACGCAGACGAAGAACATGGAGGGCTCCACGACGAGCTCTTCCACCGTCACCGCGAGGACGCAGTCCAATCTGAGCTATCGGGGGCAAAGCGAAGATGTCCGTCCTTTCGTGGCCTGGATGAAGGATACGGTGATCGCCCCCGGTGTCGTGGTCGAGCCCTTCTTCGCGCTCAACGACTACAATCATGCCAGCGGCTGGAATTTGGGAGGGCAGGCCGGTTTTCGCGCCGCTCCCGATTTCGAGACCGGCCTGCGCTGGAGCCTGGATCATTTCAGCGTCGACAACGGCGGGGATGAAACCGGCCTCTCCGATCTGCGCGGCTACGTCCGTTATCGCATCCAGCCGCAGAATCCGCAGTTCTCGCTCGGGGCCTGGGTCGACCTCCCCGTCGGTAAGGAAGAGGTCGGGGCCAGCAACTTCAACGTCGATCTCTTCGGAGCCATGCGTTACCACCTCGATTCGGGCCTGGTCGTGCTCGGCAACGCGGGAATCGAGAGCGTGGAGAAGGGCGGCGACAACCGGGACACCGGCATTCACTTCGGCGGCGGGGTGATCTATCCCCTCTCGCAGGATCTCAGCGCCCTGGGCGAGCTGAACTGGGGCAGCGCCAGCGAGTACGGCCTGATCAACGGCGGGTTGGACTACCTGGTCAGCAACAACGGTCACATCCGCGCCTCCCTGGGCTTCGGCTTCGACGATGGCGCTCCGGATCTGACTCTGCTCTTGGGATTCCTCCTGGGGATTGACTAGTTTCCTCCCGCGAGGGGAAGGCTGCGCGCGAGCAGTCCAAAAGAGCCTGAAGAAATTCGAGGAGAGAGATCATGGCGAACGGCATCCTGAACATCCCGATGCCCGGCAACGAACCGGTGCGCATGTATGAAGCGGATAGCGAAGAGCGCGCGTCGCTCAAGGCCAAGCTGAAGCAGTTGATGGGACAGGAAGTCGAAATCCCGCTCGTCATCGGCGGCGAGCGGATCAAGAGCGGCGCGACGGGGGAATGCCGCGTGCCGCACGATCACTCCCACCTCTTGGGTCGCTACCACAAGGCCGGCCCGGCCGAGATCGAAAAGGCCGTCGCGGCCGCGCACGCCGCGCACGCCCGTTGGAACGCGATGTCCTGGGAGTCGCGCGCCGCCATCTTTCTCAAGGCGGCTGACCTTCTGGCCGGTCCCTGGCGCGACACCATCAACGCGGCCACCATGCTCTGTCAGAGCAAGAACGTCTTCCAGGCCGAGATCGATTCGGCCTGCGAACTCATCGACTTCTTCCGCTTCAACGCCTTCTACATGGAAGAGGTCTACAGCGAGCAGCCCGACAGCCAGCCCGGCATGTGGAACTACGTGGACCACCGGCCGCTGGAGGGCTTCATCTTCGCGGTGACCCCCTTCAACTTCACCAGCATCGCGGGCAATCTCCCGACGAGTCCCGCCATGATGGGCAACACCGTGCTGTGGAAGCCCGCTTCCAGCGCGGTGTACAGCGCCTGGTTCGTGCTGCAAATGCTCGAGGAAGCCGGTCTGCCCAAGGGTGTCATCAACTTCGTGCCGGGCAGCGGCGCGCAGGTGGGCGATCCCGTCATGGCCAATCCCAACCTGGCCGGTATTCACTTCACTGGATCCACCGCGACCTTCCAGCGCATGTGGAAGCAGGTGGGCGAGAACATCCACCACTACAAGAGCTATCCGCGCATCGTCGGCGAGACCGGCGGCAAGGACTTCATTTTCGCGCACCAGAGCGCGGACCTCGATGCGCTGGTCACGGCCTGCGTGCGCGGCGCATTCGAGTACCAGGGCCAGAAGTGCTCGGCCGCCAGCCGCGCCTTCATCCCGGCCAGTCTGTGGGACGAATTCACCGCCAAGCTCAAGAAGATGGTGGGAGAAATCCAGATGGGCTCGCCCTTGGACTTCCGCAACTTCATGTGCGCGGTGATCGACAAGCCTGCCTTCGACGAGCATCAAGGGCTACATCGACGAGGCCAAGAAGAGCAATGACGCAGAGATTCTCTGCGGTGGTGAGTGCGACGACTCCACCGGCTACTTCATCCAGCCCACGGTGATCGTGGCCAAGAAGCCGGGCTTTGTGACGATGTGCGAGGAGATCTTCGGACCGGTGCTCACCCTCTACCGCTACGAGGACGAGAAACTGGACGAGACCCTCGCCCTCTGCGATCAGGGCTCGCCCTACGCCCTGACCGGCGCCATCTGGGCCCAGGACCGCGAAGTGATCGTGAAGATGAGTCAGGCGCTGCGTTTTGCCGCCGGCAACTTCTACATCAACGACAAGCCGACCGGCGCGGTGGTGGGGCAACAGCCCTTCGGCGGCGGCAGGGCCAGCGGCACCAACGACAAGGCGGGCAGCATTCTGAATCTGATCCGCTGGGTGTCGCCGCGCACGATGAAGGAGACCTTCGTACCCGCGAAGGATTTCCGCTATCCGCACATGGAGGCGGAGTAGTCCCTGCCGACACGAGTACCTGGGTCGGCGCTCAAGGGGGACCCGTCTCGAAGGTCCGCCCTCGCGTTTCGGCCAAAGCGCCCTATACAATTCACTCTCCGTCTGTCCGTTGTCGGTCACTGTCCCTCCTGGAAGTGTTCACGTTGACGCCATAAGTCTCTCGTCGCGGTAAACCCTGAAGGGGCGCCCGTGCTCATCGAGGCCCATCTCCCAGGTGAGCCCTTTCCCGTCGGTCCCAACTTCGCCGCGTACGCGCAAGAGCCCTTGGTGCTCGCCGATCTGGTGGTGGAACGCGCAGAGTGTGATGCGGTTGGAGTCGCGATCGTCGCCCCCTCGCGCCCGGTACTGCAGGTGATGGACCTGGAGGTTGCGGCGCTGCGTACACTCCGGAGTGGCGCAACGCCAACCATCGCGATCGAGAATGCGCCGTTGGGAAGCCGGGATCGACTGGTGATGGTCCGCCCACACCTTGCGTGCGCGATAAAAGAGGCGACACAACGCGAGCCACGCCGGGATCCGTCGCGGCGCGGGAACGTCGTCCTGGGCTCGCACGCGATCCTGTTCGCTGGCGAGCTGCATCAGGAGCTCGTCGCGGGTCTGAAGACTGAGGCGAAAGCGAGCGGTGCCCCGGGGGGCGTCATTCCAGGCCAAGAGCGCCTCGTGGAGAGTGGCCCCTTGCGCATGCTCCGGATTCCGCACGAGTACTTCCAAAGAGTGGTTGCCGGTTCGGAGTTGGTCCTCATCCGGAGGAGCGCAACCGGCCAGAGACCACGCGCGATAGTCGGTGAGGAGCTGTCGGCGCGCCCAGGCCATGGCGGCGCGCAGGCCGCGCACGGTATGGCGAAGTGCGTAGCGGATCCACTTCCATAGGTCGGAGACGGGAACGTGGCAACGCCGATGCAGGAGCGCCAGGAGGTCGGCCTGCACGGTGGAGAGTTTGCCCCGGGCGCGGGCGAGGGCGATGGGGTGTTTTCTCCGCCTCTCGCGCGCGCGACGCAGGCGATCGGTGCAGGTCGACTGCGGCAGATCGAGAAGCGCGCGCGCGAAGCGCTCGAAGTTGGAGTACCCGTAGCGCTCGTGCAGACCGTCGAGCATCCATTCATAGAGCTGATCTTCTTGGCGGAGGCGCAGGCGATTGCGTCGCGCCAAAAGACGCTGCAAGAGGGCGTGCAGACGGAAGGCGTAGCGACGTTGGGCAATCTCTCCCAGAACGGGAAGGCGCGGATGGGGGAGGGTTCGCGCGGTGCGTTCCAAACGCGCGGACTGTTCCCGTGAAAGGGGAGTGTGCGTGCGCCCGTCCCGAACCCCGAAACGGCGCCGTGCCCGCGCCGCATCAACGGTTGATTCGCCTTCGCCGCCTGCCTCGGCGAGGAGGGCGCTGATGGCTTCTTCGTCGCCCTGGCAGCGTCCCACCATCGCACGGGCGAGTTCGAGGGAGTCCTCGAGATAGAGGACGGCGGGCGCGGGTGCGGAAAAGGAGATGTTGGTGAACTCGCCGGACTCGTCCCCTCCCGCAGTGCCGGTGGTTGCCGGTTCGGAGTTGGTCCCCTTCCGTTCTTGTTTGTCTGCGCGGTGGGCGGATGCGCCCGGAGCGTGGTCCTCCCCGCTGCCCTTGGCATCTTGCTCCTTAAACCCATGCCGCGCGATGAGGTCGAGCGCACGAAGGGAAGTATGCCCTTCGCGAAACTCGGCCCGCAGATGCGGCTGCTGACAGAGCAGGCGACCTACTCGAACCCACTCCAAGAGGGTCGAGGGGGAAACGCCGAGCAACGCGTTGGCGTAATCACGTTGCGAATGGGCCATCCAGCGCGGCCCCCGCAGCGCGATGAAATAGGCACTGGCCAGACAGAGGCGGAGTAGGAGCCGCGAGTCGGCGGCGCGATAGGCGGCGAAGGTGTCGCGCAGCTTGTCGCAAGAGACTGCAGTCGCGCGGGAGCGGGAGCCGGGAGAGCTTGGAAGTGCGGCGGTGAGACGCCCGACCCAGAGCTTGCGCATAACGGGTGAAAATTCTGTATCTCCTGCTCGGAGAGGGACGGGAGCCGCCGCGGACTTCGGGAAGAAGACAGCTGATCTGTGGTTTGCCGTTGCTCGTGGTAGGACACGCCGCTCTCCAGAACTTGGGTGGCAAAGGTGGCGGTGCGTAGATGCAATATAGTACAAACAAATGTAGTGTGCAATGGGGTTCTTTGAAGTTTTTCAGAGGGGCGACGGCACGACCGTACCAATTCGCCCAGGCTTCCGACGAACGAGCAACGGCGCGAGCTCAACAAACTCGATCGCCGGCCCAAGTCTAGCGAAATCACATGCACCTGAAGAGCCCGTGTCACCTCGGCAAGGGTTGTGTTGCCATGCTCTCTGGCCTCCCCTATCCCATGTAGGAGCGTCGAAGCACGCGAATGCCTCCCTCTCTGGGAGGCATTTTGCCAGGTACCGCGGTTGCATCTTTCGTTGGGATCTACCGGCCCCGCCATCCTGAGCGCACCGCGCTCTACCAGCTTTTCGACCGCCACGGCGAGCGTTTCTTCCGCGAGTACGACGAGCGCTTCGAGCACCAATACGGCCCCTTGCGCGCCGTTGTGCGACGCGTGGTTGACCAGTATCTCGAGTGCGGTCGCCCCGAGGGGGGCTTCGCGCGCATCCGCTGCCCGAACTGTCGCGGCGAGCACCTGCTGGCGTTCAGCTGCCAGACCCGCAACTTCTGTCCGAGCTGCCAGGCCAAGCGCGCTGCTCTTTTTGCTGAACATCTGGTCGAGGAGGTGCTCAGCCCGGTTGCCCACCGCCACGTGGTTTTCACGGTACCCAAGGTGATCCGTGGATTGTTCGAGCGGGAGCGCCGACTGTTGTCGATCCTTCCGCGCTGCGCGCACCGGGCGATCCAGCGCCTGCTGTGCGAGGCGGTCGATGACCCCCGGGCGCAGGTGGGCACCATCGCATCGATCCAGACCTTCGGCAGCTACGCCGCGAACTTCCATCCCCACGTCCACGCGCTGATCACCGAGGGAGCGTTCCACCTACCGCGCCGCGGCGATCCATGGTTCGAGCGCGTCGAGTGGTGGGATCAAAAGACGCTGACTGAGCTGTTCCGACGGCTGGTGCTTAAAGAGCTGCGTCGCGCGAAGCGCCTGCGCGAGGAGACCGAGGCCATGCTCTTGTCATGGCAGCACTCGGGCTTTGGGGTCCATGCCGGCGAGCCGGTGCTGCCCGATCACACCGAGCGCCAGGAGCATCTCGCGCGATACATCACCCGCGCGCCAATCCGGCTCGACGCGATCACCCCGCTCGACGCCAAGCAGGTTCGGGTTCGGACACCGATCCATCCCAGCACCGGCCAACGTGATCTCGAACTCGATGTTCTGGAGATGATCCGCCGTCTGTGCGCCCAGATCCCCGCGCCACGGCAGCATTTGGTCAGATACTACGGCTGGTACTCGCACCGGGCCCGAGGGGCAAGAGCCAACCCCCAGGACGCGACGATCGCCAGGGCACCGTCCACTGCGCGCAGCCGCAGCTGGGCACGCCTGCTGCGCAGGATCTTCGAGCTGGACCCCATGCTCTGCCCGCAGTGCGGGGGAACCATGAAGATCGTGTCGGTGATCGACGAAGCAGCGGTGGTGGACCGGATTCTCAGACACCTGGTACGGATCGGCGGCAACGACCCGCACGAGGGGACGGCGCAACGAGCTCCGCCAAGAGCATGAACCCCTACCAGTACCCTCAGCCTCCCGACGAACGCGCAAGGGCACGAGCGTCGGGAGTACGGTGTGCCCAAGGATAGGTGGAAGCCGCTCAGGTGGGCGCATGTCGGGCGAACAGAGTTGCGGTAGGGTGAGTCGGGGATCGACAATCAATCCTCATCGTGATCATCGCACCGAGAACACAGCGCAAAGAGCACCCGTTCTGAAGTTCGGTGCTCGCTTTTCAGCTAAAGCGCCGTATACAATCCACTATCCGTATTCCCTTGCTCCGACTCAGAACCTTCTGCTTGCGCCCGGAGCGTACTACTTGAATACTCGCCATCGGCGGTCTCCTTGATCTGGTGGATGTTTTTGCTACACATCCACTTCTACCAGATTTCGGAGCCGCCTCCTATTTCAACTAAACTTGGCACATCCTCACGGGATAGGCTTGGAATAGAAATTCACATTTCCCTTCGGAAGGAGGCAAGGCTCCACTGGAAAGCCAACCATCTATAGCCGGTAACTTCCAAGGTACCCACCGAATCATCGCTGCATCTAGTACCCCGCCTTCAAAGACCCCCAGCTCGACGATTCCACAGGCACGCCGCACTCATCATGGACCGGCACCCCATTGGGTTGAAATTCAAAGAAAACCCTGCAGCATCCGTCTGGGACAGTTATGCACGGACCTGGAACCAAAGTGAACGGAAGCGGATCTGGGGTATCGACACACTCCGTGTATCGAGGCATGCTGGCTCCCGAAGCCAGCGATGGTGTAACGCAATACAACACATCTACATCGGGTAAGGTAATCCAGGTAAACTGGTGCTTGGCGAGTCGAATCGTATCCGAGTTTGGTCCCGCCTCAGAACTGCCAACCTGAAAACAGCTTCCCGTGTTGACTCGCACATCCCCGTTGGTGCCAGAGTCAACCGCCGTGGAGGGATAGACGATCGGTGCGCTTTCGAAAGCACTCGCATCCGTTGAGGTTAACCTGTATTCGTAACCAGAGAGTTCGGAGAGATCGTAAGCCACGACCCAAATCACAGCCGAAGGTGCGTTGGCGAGATTCGGATTGGGAGTGAGGTCAGTATGACTATCTAGAAGGACTTGTGTCCCAGCTTCGTCTCCAAAAGCTCCAATCTCCTGTGAAAACGCACTACCCGTCCACATAGTTGCGCAAATCAGGATTGCACCCAGTAACAAGAGCCGCTTCATTCCAAACCTCCCTTTTGATAACTTGCCACTTTCGGTCAGATGCATAATCAGCCCGCTAGTGTTCTTCCTGGAACTGGGCCTTAAGCTTCCCAAAGCTCGTGCCATCGGATGGGACCGCCTCGCCCGCGAAGGGCTCAAAATCAATCACCGCCTGAACCTGGCTAAAGTCGTTATAATCCCAGATGCGATCAGCGATCACCTCCGAATCGGTCGTGCCCCAGTAGTTGCCCGTAAAATCGTAGTGCTTGATTCCTAGCGCCAGGTGGCCTGAAATATAGGCCAAGTATCCCTGGGAGGAGACAAGGTCATTTTCATGAGCAATCACCGTGCTTGGTGAACGGATCCAGATTCCATAGTCCAGTGAATCGACAATTTCATTCTGGCGAAGATCCACGACCGCATAGCTATGAATGTCAAATTGGAGCGCGTTATTCTGCAGAATATTGTCAGAGATCGATACAACCGTGCGACTTTCGAAAACTGAAATCGCAGCCGCGGAGAGGTTTTCAATTACACAGTTCTGGATGGACCCAGGACAGTTATCAAACTGTATCCCCCCACTCCCACCCAAAATATGCGTGTCACTGATTTGAGCCTCCAACGGAGACGCGAGATTAATTCCAATTCCTGAGTTGGCCGCAAACTCACAATGACGGACACGAATGAGTCCCGCTGTATAGAAGCCGCGAACACCATCTCTATTTTCGTAAATGCTGCTGTTCTCGATATCGATCGGTCCCTCGGCACCAAAGCCACCCGTACAATAGCGCGCTGCACAATTCTCAACGTAGAAATCTCCAAGAGAGTAAACGCCATACCAAGTGTTCTCGAAGGTTAGCTTCTCGATATGGGTAACACTGACGTTTTGAGCGACCACTAGTCCCACAGGATCTCCCTGAGCTATGGTGGGGACGGTAGGACCGATGATCACGGCTTCTCGATCCATTCCCAAGATCGTGAGATTGTCGACTCGAACCACGAGATGTGCATCGCGACGCACTCCGCTATTGAAATAGAACTCTGTTACCTCTTCATACCGCCCTGGCCCAATCAGGAGGGTATCCCCGGCTGCGGCTGCATCTGCGGCAGGCTGCAGCAGGGTGTAATCCCCACTGCCGCCCTTCATCACGGTGATCGTGTGGGACCATGCTACGGCTGAGAGTAGGACCAGAGCCAA
>CAVSGG010000009.1:0-547531 GCA_963727455.1 Candidatus Krumholzibacteriota bacterium
GATGTATTGCTAAGGGCGGGCGCCGCCGCGGCAAGTCCGCTCCCTCGGCATTCTCTTTGCGCGTTCGCGGCTCGATTGGGCCCCGGATCGCGCGATTCAGGTGCGAGAGCCGCGCAAGGGTGCCCTCTCCCTCATCCCGAGACTTGGCGAAAGTGGGCAACGATCGTTAGACTCACGCAGCCCGTGTCCAACGCCAAAATTCCATTCTTCCACTGCAGAAAAGGAACCATCGTGAGCGAATTCTCTCCCGACCTTCAGGATCGTTGGGCCCTCATCCTAGGGGTCAGCAGCGGATTCGGAGCAGCCACCGCGCGAATACTCTCGTCGAGGGGCATGCACATCTTCGGCGTTCATCTCGACCGGCGCGCCACCCTTCACCTGGTCGACCAGGTCAAGGAGGACATCCTGGCCAACGATCGCGAAGCCTGGCTGGTGAACATGAACGCGGCCGACGAAGAAGAACGAAACAAAGCGCTGGACGACTTCATGGCCTACCAGGGCGACAAGGCGATCGGCAGCATCAAGGTCTTCTTGCACTCCCTGGCCTTCGGCACCCTCAAGCCCTTCGTGAACGAAGAGGGACAGGCTCAGCTCACTCAGAGAAACGTCGAAATGACCGTCGACGTCATGGCGCATTCCCTCGTCTACTGGGCTCAGGGATTGGTCGAGCGAAAGCTGATGGGCCAGGGGGCAGCATCTTCGCCATGACCTCCAGCGGAAGCACGCGCGTCATCCCCACCTACGGCGCGGTCTCCGCCGCCAAGTCGTCCCTGGAGTCGCACATCCGCCAATTGACCTTCGAACTGGCTCCCTTCGGCATTCGCGCCAACACTCTCCGGGCCGGAGTGACCGACACTCCCGCCTTGCGCAAGATTCCCGGGCACGAAGTGCTCCTGGAAGAGGCCAGGCGCCGGAACCCCACCGGGAGGCTCACCACCCCCGAAGACGTCGCCAAAGCGCTCTGCGCCCTGGCCTGCGACGATTGTAGTTTCGTGAGCGGCAACATCATCGGAGTCGACGGCGGCGAGGAGGTGGTCGGCTGAGATGAGTGGAGAACCCATCGAACATTTGAAGCGCTTTCGCCCCGGACTTCCCTTCATCAACGGGGAATACGTCCAACCGCGCGAGGAAACCCTCTTCCCCTCCATCAACCCGGCCACGGGCAAGATCCAGTGTGAAATCGCAGCCGCCGGCGCACCCGAACTCGAGGCGGCGGTGAACGCGGCTCGAAAGGCCTTCGACGAGGGACCCTGGCCAAAAATGGCGCCGGCCGAACGCGGCAAGGTACTCCTGAAGTTGGCCGAGCTCCTCGAGCAAAACGTGGCGGAGATGGCCGCGCTGGAGTCTCTGGACACCGGCAAGACCCTCTTCGATTCGGGCAAGATCGAAATCCCCTTCGCCGCCAAGCTCTACCGCTACTTCGGTGGTTGGGCCGACAAACTCGCCGGCGAAACCCTGCCCACCGCGACCGATTTCGTCTACACCCTCAGGCATCCGGTCGGGGTCGTCGGGATGATCACCCCCTGGAATTTCCCTTTCCTTTTGGCTTCGTGGAAAATGGCTCCCGCGCTCGCGGCGGGGTGCGACGATGATTCTCAAGCCAGCGCAAATCTCCTCGCTCACCGCTCTCCGCTTCGGTGAAATTTGCAACGAAGCCGGAGTGCCCGAGGGCGTGGTGAACATCCTGCCCGGACGGGGCAGCGTCCTCGGTCAGGGATTGGTTCAGCACGAAGGGGTCGACAAGATCGCGTTCACCGGTAGCACTGAAGTGGGAAGAGGAATCATCTCCGCCGCCAGCGCCACCATCAAACGGGTCAGCGTCGAGCTGGGCGGGAAGTCTCCCAACGTCGTGTTCGACGACGCCGACCTCAAGAGTGCACTGCGCGGTGCGCTCACGGGCATCTTCTACAACAAGGGCGAGGTGTGCGCGGCGGGAAGCCGGCTGCTGGTTCAACGCAGCATCTACGACGAATTCGTGGAGCAGCTGGCCGAAAAGGCGGGCCAGTTGACGGTGGGGGATCCCTTCGACAAGAACACACGAATGGGCCCTGTCGTGAGCGAGGATCAAATGCGCGGGGTCCTGGAGTACATCGCCTCGGGAAAGAAGGAAGGGGCGAAGCTCGTCGCGGGCGGCGAACGAACCCTGCAGGACAGCGGTGGTTACTTCCTTCAACCCACCGTTTTCGGGAACGTGACCAGCGCCATGCGCATCGCCCGAGAGGAGATCTTCGGGCCGGTCCTGGCCTGCATCCCCTTCGAGGACGAAGAAGAGGCGCTGCGAATCGCCAACGACAGCATGTACGGACTGGCTTCCGCGGTTTGGACCCGGGACCTGGGACGCGCCCACCGCTTTGCAAAACGCCTGCGGGCCGGTACGGTGTGGATCAACACCTACAATCTCTATGACCCGGGTGCGCCCTTTGGAGGATTCAAGCAGAGCGGATTCGGAAGGGAACTCGGCCGCGAGGGACTCTTGGCGTACACCGAGAGCAAAACGATCTGGACCCACATCGACTGAGGCGGAGACCCTCATGGCAATGAAGTTCGAGACGATTCTCTACGAGCGGGAGAGTACGGTCGCCTGGATCACTCTCAACCGGCCTTCGCAATTGAACGCTTTCGCCGGCAACATGCGTGAGGAACTTTTGCACGCGCTCCTCGACGCGCAGGAGGATCCGCAGGTCCACGCCATCGTGATCACCGGCGCGGGCCGAGCCTTCTGCGCGGGCGGAGACGTGAAGCACATGGCTCGTCTCAAGTCCGAACAGGCGGGCTTCGAGAAGCTCCGTCCCCTGCTCGACCAGGGCCGCCGGGTGGTCACGGTGATCCACGAGTGCCCCAAGCCGGTCATCGCCATGGTCAACGGAGTCGCGGCCGGGGCGGGATGCAATTTGGCCCTGGCGTGCGACCTTCGAATTGCGGGGGAGCACGCCGTCTTCACGCAGAGCTTCATCAATGTGGGCCTGCACCCCGACTGGGGTGGAAGCTACTTTTTGCCCAGGCTCATCGGCCAGGGGCGAGCCCTGGAGATGATGCTCACCGGCAAGAAGGTGGAGGCCGATGAGGCACTCGAGATCGGATTGGTGCACCAGGTGGTCCCATCCTCGCACCTGAAGGAGGCTACCGAGCGGATGGCCCAGCGCCTCGCGGAGGCGCCCGCCACTGCGGCTCGCCTCATCAAGCTGGCCGTTCACGGAAGCCTGGACAACGATCTGGTGGAAATGCTGGAGTTCGAGTGCGAGGCCCAACGCCAATGCTGGGACTCGCCCGAATCCACCGAGGGAATCGCCGCCTTCAGTAAGAAGCGGCGTCCGGCCTTCGAGCAAAAATTCCGCAACGGTTAAATCGCGCGTAGCACGCGTGGGTAGGATCTCGGGGCAGGACCGCCAGGTCCTGCCCCTTTGAAAACATGCGTTCCGTTTACTGTCCGCTGAAGTGGGCCACCCGTTTCTCAACGTAGGCCTGGATTCCCTCTTTGGCGTCCGAACTCTGGAAGAGCTGTTGCTGCAGCTCGCGCTCGATCGCCAGGGCCTCGCTGAAGGGAACCTCCGGGCCACTCTGGCAACAGCGCTTGATCCTCCCCACCGCCTTGCTGGCCTTGTTCGGCGGGCAGAACTGCTTGGCATAGGCCATGAGGTCGTCCCAGAAAGTGTCCTTCTCGAAGATGTCGGTGATGATCCCGAGTTCCTTTGCTTCGTCGAACTCCATGGTCCTGCCGGTCACCATCAGTTCCATTGCCTTGTGCTTGCCGATGAGACGCGTCAGGCGCTGAGTTCCGCCCGTTCCCGGAAGAACACCCAGGCCCACCTCGGGAAGTCCGATCTTGCCGCCGTTCTTCTTCGCGATCCGGATGTCGCAGGCCATGGCGATCTCGAGTCCGCCGCCAACGGTGTGGCCGTTCAGAGCCGCGATGACCAGCTTGGGAGTGTGCTCCAAACGGTTGAGCATCTCATTCGCGTGCAGACAGAAGTAGTACTTGAAGGTGGGATCCACCTCGTTGAGCATGTTGATGTCGGCGCCGGCCGAGAAAAACTTCTCGCCGTCTCCTCGGATGACGATGACGTGAATGTCGTTGTCCATCCGCGCGTCGAGAATACAGTCGTCGAACTGACGGTTCATCTCGTAGGTATAGGTATTGGCGGGCGGATCGGACAAAGCGATGACAGCGACACCGCCGTCCTTCTCGTACTTGACCAGAGTTCGGTCGCTCATTCAGCTCACCTCTGAAATGATGGAAAGGGCCGCGTTTGCGTCCGGCAGGTGCCGAAAATCGCCGCGAAGTGTAGCAAGCAGTGTAATCACAGCTTCGGAGGGCAACAAGAGGGCGCGGCGGCCCGCTTGAGGAATGCCGCCGAGTAAGGTACCCTGCACCTTCTCCCCAAGCCGTATTTTCACAGGAGGTTGCCGCTCCATGGCAAACGAGACTCGCCGCGTCGTGGTCGCCGGGAGCGGCACCATGGGCTCGGGAATCGCCCAGGTGGCCGCGGGCGCTGGATTCTCGGCGATCCTCTACGACATCGCCCCCGAGCAACTCGAGCGCGCACTCCAAAGCATTACCCATGGCCTCGACCGGGCGGTCGCGCGCGGACGCGTCGACGCCTCGGCAAAAGATGCAACACTGAACAATCTGGAAACGACGAGCGATCTCTCCTCGGCCTGCAAAGACGCCGAAGTCTTCATCGAGGCCATTCCCGAGCGCATCGAGCTGAAGCTCGAACTCTTCGGAAGGATCGAGGAACAGCTGCCCCCCCGCGCGCTCGTTGCCACCAATACCTCCGCCCTCTCGGTAACCGAACTCGCCGGCGCCTTGAAGAACCCGGCTCGTTGCATCGGGCTTCACTTCTTCAATCCGGTCCATCGCATGAAACTCGTCGAGGTCGTCCGTGGTCTGCAGACGAGCGACGAGACCAATCGAATCGCGTTGGAATTCTGCCGCGCCATCGGCAAGGAAACCGTGGAAGTGAACGAGGCCCCCGGTTTCGTCACGACGCGCGTCAATGCCCTCATCGGAAACGAGGCCTTCCGCATGCTTCAGGAAGGCGTGGCCTCCGCGCGCGACATCGACAAGGCCCTGAAGCTCGGGCTCAACCACCCGATGGGACCCTTCGAGTTGGTCGATCTGGTGGGCTTGGATACGCGCCTTTCGATCCTACGCTTCTTGCACGAAGCCCTGGGAGAACGCTTTCGCCCCACCTATCTGCAGGAGCAGTACGTGAAGTCGGGCCGTTTGGGGAAGAAGGCCGGCCGCGGCGTCTACGATTACAGTGAAGGAGACTGAGCCCATGTCGCAGACGGCCTGGCTCGTGGACGGCACCGCCTACGTCTTTCGCTCGTACTATTCGATGCGCCCCATCGAGGCACCGGACGGCACGCCGGTGAACGCGGTCTTCGGTCTGGGCATGACCTTGCAGCGCTTTTTGCAGGACGAAAGCCCCAGCCATCTGGCGGTGATCTTCGATGCAGGGCGCAAGACCTTCCGCAATGAGATCTACCCCGAGTACAAAGCGAACCGCGGTGAGCCGCCGGAGGATCTCGCGGTTCAATTCGATCTCTGTCCTGCACTCACCAAGGCCATGGGAATCGCCACCTTCCTCAAGAAGGGCTTCGAGGCGGATGACTTGCTGGCCAGCATGGCCGCTCGGCTCCTGGAAAGGGGGTTCGAAGTCAGAGTCGTCACCGGGGACAAGGATCTCTCGCAGATCCTCGGGCCCGGACTGAGGATCTACGACCTGGCGAAGGGCCGTCACTTCGGGGCGGAGGAAGTCCCGAGCCTGTTGGGCGTTCGCTCGGGCCAGGTGGTGGATCTCCTGGCTCTGATGGGGGACAGCAGCGACAACATTCCCGGCGTCCCCGGCGTGGGCAAAAAGAGTGCGATTGCGCTGCTCGCTGCCTTCGAGAACCTGGACGCCATCTACGAGAACCTGGACTCCATCGAGACCCTCGAGCTCCGTGGGGCCAAGAGCCTGCGCAAGAAGCTGGAAGCGGGCCGCGAAAGCGCCTACCTCAGCCATAGACTGGTCAGGCTGCGCCAGGACATTCCCCTGGCCTTCGAGCCCGCGAATCTGCGCTACCTCGGCGCGGAAAAAAAAGCGCTCGACGAATTCGCCGAGCGCTGGGGTCTGCGTCGCGTAGCGGCGCGTGTACCACGCAGGTGAGTCAAAATGCTCTAGAACACCTCGTCGTCGATCGCGGCCAGGAGTCGCCGCGCCTCTTCGAGTTGTTCTGAGGGAACCCGGACGCGTAGTTCACCGGAACCGAGGGATGCGGCGTCGCGAACTGCGCGTTCGAGAACTTCCGTGGTGTACCGGATACCCGCCCACTGCAACTTCGACTCGCAGAGCATCACCAAATCCGATCGGCGCGTCTCCAGCAAGGGAACCGTGGGGTTTTGTCCCGCGTGCCGAGTCGCCGGTGGCGTGACGAAATCAACCATGCCGGCCTCCTCGTGTCTGCTTCACGGCGGGAGGGATTCCGGCGTTCGGGGTGTCGGCCTGAGATGCGAGGCAAGAGCGGGCCTCCCGCCGATCGCGAGCGCAAAGAAAGCGGAACTTTCCTTCGCCAGCAATCACTGACAGGCTAGTACAGGATTCGATTTTTCACCACGAGAGTTGCGTGAAAAATCTGGGGAAAAGCTCGGTCTGTACGCGAACGAATCCGCGCCTGGCGGCGCCGATCCGGCGCGGGAGAACCCTGCCGGATGGTCCGGACCATAGCGCGCCGGAACCCTCACCGCGTCTCCACCGCGAGCGAGTCCGTCGAGACGATCGTGAGGACCTTGACGGCCGCCATGGCCGGAGTGAAATAGCCGGCTTCGGCCCGGCTGCGCCGTCCATCGCCGAAGGTGACGGCGAGCTCGAGTTGACCGTCCTGCTTGAGCTTGAGGGGAACCCGCAGGTCCTCCCCGGCCTTCAGCCCGGGGAACTCCTGGGACGAACCCATCACCTCGGCCTTGAGGCCCCTGATCGCGACGCCCGAGCGATTGTGGATCTCGAGGGAGGGCGGTGGGCTCGTCACCGCCACCATGAGCAAGGCCAGGAAAGAAAGCAGCAGGATGCTGATGATGATGCGCATGCTTCGCCACTCAGGGTGAGGTCACGAAAGGCTCCCGGGCAGCATTACCACATGGGGGAGCACTCGTCGTGTGAACGAAGCCGAAGGTTGCAGGAATCGGACCGCTTGAGGCGCCCGCTCTAGGTCAAACCCGAGAATGTCCCCGAATTCCCCTGAGGGCTTTGCTCTTGCCAGCTCGCGGCCTCTGACCTACCCTAGCAAACCGTATATTTTGCAATCCCATCGGCTCGCGGAGGATTCAAGTCCTTCCCTGAGCTCTTCGACCAAGGACCTGTCAAAGCATGAGATACGTCCTCTTCGGCGCCGGACAGCAAGGCCGCGCCATCGCCTTCGACCTACTCCGCGATCCCGAATCGGAAATCGTGATCGTCGACAGCAACCCCGAGCAGCTCGACGAAGTCTGCTCGTGGCTGGACGACCCCAGGGTCGAGCCGGAGCCCATCGACGCCGAGAATCGTGAAGAATGCCGCGTCGTCATGGAAGACATGGACGTGGCGATCAACGCCCTGCCCTATCGCTTCAACTTGCTGCTTACCGAAGACGCAATCGAAATGAAGAAGCACCTGGTCGACCTGGGCGGAAACAACTCCGTGGTCGAACAGCAGCTCGAGCTGGACTCCGCGGCCAAGGAGGCGGGAATCGTGGTGATTCCCGATTGCGGGCTGGCGCCGGGTTTGGCGGTCCTTCTGGCGGCCGACGCTTGCGCGCGTCTCACGCGCGTCGACAGCCTCAACATCAGGGTGGGAGGATTGCCGCAGAAGGCGCAGGGCGATTTCGGCTACATGCTCACTTTCAGCGTCGAAGGTCTGCTCAACGAATACAGCGAGCCTTGCCTGGTGATGCGCGGCGGCGAGTTGCTCAGCGTCGAGCCGCTCACCGACATCGAACCCATTCGATTCGGCGAGCCCTTCTCCGAGCTGGAGTGTTTCAACACCTCGGGCGGGCTCTCCACTCTTCCGCGCACCCTGGGCCACAAAGTCACCAACATGGACTACAAGACCATCCGTTATCCCGGCCACGGGGAACAGATGAGAAGGTTCTACGAGGAAGGCATGTTTTCGCGGGAGCCCAAGGTGGCCGAAGACGGCAGCACTTACGTTCCCCGCGAACAGCTGGCCGCGCTCATCCGCGAGCAGTGCAGCTATCAGGAGGCCGACGTCGTCCTGCTGAGAGTGAGTGCCGAGGGAATGAAGAACAACATTCCTCTGGTCGTGAAGACGCAGATCGTGGATCGCTTCGACCGCGAAAACGGAATCACCGCGATGATGCGAATGACCGGCTACCCCACCTCGATCATCGCCTCGATGATCGCGAAGGGACAAGTGGAGGCGCGCGGAGTGGTCCCTCTGGAACGCAGCGTTCCCGCCGAGATCTTCCGTGCCGAATTGGCCCACCGTGACATCCAATTGGAGGAGATGGTCAAGGCCCTCTAGAAAGGAAGCCCATGGAAGGGCAGCACACCCCGCTCTACAAGCTCTCGATCGCCGACATTGCCGCCCGCCATCTCGAGGTACAGATCAACCTGGATGGACCTTTCGACCGCCGCCTGAGGCTGTGGATGCCGGCCTGGGTGCCCGGTTCCTACCTCCTTCGCGAGTACGCCGGTCACCTCATACGTCTCGACGCCTTCGACGGCGATTCGCCGCTTGCCTGCCAGAAGACGGACAAGTCGAGCTGGGAGGTGGACACCAAGGGAGCACGCTCCCTACGCGTCGTCTACCGCATCTTCGCGCCGGAGCTCACGGTGCGCACCAACGACGTCAGCGACCAACACGCCTTCATCAATCCCGCCGGGACCTTCTTGGCGATCGAGGGCCTGGAAGAACGAGCAGCGCGGCTCGAGGTGAGCTGCCCCAAGGGCTGGTCGGTCCACACCGCGCTCCCCGCTGTCGGGAAGAACGCCTTCGAGGTGGCCGACTACGACACTCTGGTCGACAGCCCCCTGGAAATGGGAGCGATGCCGGTGCACGAATTCACCGTGGCCGGCGTGAAGCACGAGTTGGTGATCCAGGGAGAGGGAAACTTCGATCTGGAAAAGATGCTGAAGGACATGGCCGCGATCGTGACCGAGGAGTCGAAAATTTTCGGAGGGCTCCCGCCGGACCTGAAACGCTATCTCTTCATCCTGCTCCTCACCGAGAGCGGGATGGGCGGACTCGAGCACTGCATGAGCACCGCGCTCGCGTGGCCCAGGCTGGGATTTCGGCCGGAAATCGAATACCACCGCTTCCTCACGCTCATCGCCCACGAGTACTTCCACATCTGGAACGTCAAGCGCATCCGTCCCGAACTCTTCTTGAATTACGATTACCGCAGGGAAACCCACACGCGCCTTTTGTGGGCTTTCGAAGGGGTCACCAACTACTACGACGAACTCATTCCCATGCGGGCCGGCGTGTACAGCGTGAAACGTTACCTGGAGTTCACGGCGGAGAACATCCGCGCGGAGTGGGCACGTCCCGGCAATCAAGTCCAGTCCGTATCCGACTCGTCCTTCGACACCTGGATCAAGCTGTACCGGCCCAGCCCCGATGGACAGAATTCTCAGGTGAGCTACTACCAAAGGGGCATGCTGGTGGCGTTGCTCCTGGATCTGGAACTGCGTCGGCGAAGCGGGGACGAGAAGAGCATGGATGACGTCATGCGCCATCTATGGACCAAGGTCTACGCGGCCGGAGAAGGTGTGGCCGAAGGGAGCTATCACGAACTGGTGAAAGCAGCCACGGGAATTAAGGTGAAGGAACTCCTCGACGAGTACATCGAAGGCACTCAGAAGCTCGACTACGAGAAAGCTCTGGCGCACGTCGGCCTGAAGCTCGAGAAGAAGCCATTGGAGGGCGAGGAAGTCGAGACGGCCTGGCTCGGTGCGGGTGTCCAGGTCAAGGAAGGGCGAAGCGTGCTCTCCACCGTGCTCCATGGGGGCTCCGCTCATGCCGCCGGACTGATGGCGGAAGACGTCATCGTCGCCCTGGACGAGCTGGAGGTCCAGGGCGACCTGGAAAAGCGCCTCAAGCTGTACCGTCCCGGCGAAACCGTCCGTTGGCACGCCTTCCGGCAGGGACGTCTCGTTCATGGTACGATGAAGTTTCTCGAGAACCCCTACCCACCCATGCGTCTGGTTCCCCTCGCCGACCGTAGCGAGGCCCAGAAGAAGAGCTTCCTCGCCTGGGCGGGTAGAGAGTACGAGCCCAAGAGCTGAGTAACAGGGTATCGCCGCGCGCGTTTCACTTCGACCGATCCCCATGAGGCGGAGTCGATGGCCTCTGTGAACCCCCCCAAGAGAATCCTGCGGGAATTTCCTCCCGAAGAACCCGAGGCCTGGCAGAAGGCTGCCATCGAACTCTTGGGCGAGAGAGCTTTTGAGGAACTTCTGCGAAGAAGGACTGCCGAAGGCATCCCGCTACTGCCCCTCTATCGCCGCGAAGATCTGGAAGGCTTGCCCTTTCAGAGCTCAGCTCCGGGTTTTGGCCCCTTCGTCCGGGGGAATCAGCTCTACCGCGAGCAGGGCTGGTGGATTGCGCAAGAACTCACCGAGCACGAATCTCTCGGGGATCTTGACGCCACGACCCTTCAGGCCCTGCGAGAAAGGGAGATCATCAATCTCTCCCTCACTCTCGCCTCGCGCCGCGGCAACTCCTCCCTTTCAGTGGACGAGCTGGATACCATCCTGGGAGGCGCGGAAACTGCCTCGACTCCCGTCTTCATCGATGCAGGAGCGCTGAGCCTTCAGCCCTTGGCGGTTCTTGGCGCTTATTTCGCGCGCCACGGGCTGAAACCGGATCAATGGCAGGGCGCCATCGCCTCGGATCCCCTCGGCGCGGCCGCCCGCGACGGAGAGCTCCCGCATTCCCTGTCGCGGAGTTTCGACGAACTGGCGGCGACGACTCTCTGGTGCGCCAAGAACGCGCCGCAGCTGCAAACACTCTGGTGCCACGGAGAAGTCTGGCATGATGGCGGGGCGCACGCTGCCCAGGAACTCGGACTCTGCATGGCGGCCGTGGTGGCGAGTCTACGGGAGCTGGAAGCCCGCGGAGTGGAAGTCTCGACCGCGGCTGCGCATCTCCGTCTCAGTTTTGCACTCGGGCCCAAGTTCTTCTCCGAGATCGCCAAGCTTCGTGCAGCCCGGCTGCTGCTCTTCAAGGTGCTGCAGAGCTGTGGCGTTGCTCAACAGAACTGTCACGCGCCCTTGCACGCGAGAAGCTCCCGTCGTTCCCTGACGCGCTACGAGCCGCACATGAACCTCCTTCGCACGACCACCGAGGCCTTCAGCGCCGCGGTAGGCGGTGTGGACAGCCTTCATGTCGATGCATACGACGCGAGTCTGCTGCGGGAATCGCGCAGCTCTCGACGACTCGCGCGAAATCTGCAGTACATTCTGCAGGACGAAGCGCTCATCGGCACGGTGATGGACCCCGGAGGCGGTTCCTATTACCTCGAGCGGATGACAGCCGAGCTCGCTTTCGAGTCCTGGCGCATCCTTCAATCGATCGAAGAGGAAGGAGGGCTGGAGCACGCTCTTCGCAAGGGAACGGTGCAAGAGATGATCGCCGCCAGCGCGAAGGAGAGTGCAAGACGGGCGGACTTGGGTCAGCTCGTGCGAATCGGCATCAACAAGTATCCCGTCGAGAGTTCGGCGCGGGAACACCCCGATGCCAGCGAGCAAGAATCCCCCTCTACGGTCAAAAGAGCGACTGCGTCCACTCAGCGCGATCCGGAGCGGATTCGCGCCGCCGAGACCGCTCTCGCGAGAGCGGCATCGTGGGAGGGCTCAGCCATGCGGGCAGTTGACGCGGAGAAACTCACTGCAGCGGCGCTTTCTGCAGCGACAGCACGTTTGAATTTCAGCGAGCTCTCGATCGTTCTGAGCCGCGGCGACAAGGCCGACAATTTTTCGGTCGAGGCCATCCCCCTGCGACGCGAAGCCGCTCCCTTCGAGGAGTTCCGGGAGAGTGTCGAAAGAGCGCGCGCGGCGGGAATGCCCCTGAGAGTCCATCCGGTGGACCTGGGGCCGGCTGCGACGCGAGCCTCCCGGCTCGAATTCGCCCTTTCGTTCTTCCGGGTGGGAGGTTTCGAGTTGAGTTCCGCGCCCGCGGGCGCGGACGCCGACGAGAGCTTGCAAACCGCGGAGAAGAGCGGCGGAGGCATCCTCTTACTCTGCGGTATCGACCAGAAGAATCTCGAGCACGCGATGAGTTTGGCTCGAAAGTGGAAGCTGCGCGAGGAGCTCGCCGCGGTGGTGGCGGAGCTCACGGACTCGCAGCTGAAAAAGCAACTCGATGGAGCAGGGATCGACCTCGTTCTCGACCCCGAGAGTCCAATTCTGGCCTCTCTTCAGCCCCTCGCCGCTCGTCTGGGGGTCAGATCGTGAGCCGCATCCCTGATTTCTCCACCGTGGAGTTGCACTTTCCTCAGTCGAACGCCACTCGCGAGGAATGGAAACAGCGCCTGTCTCTACGAGATCCCGACGAACTACTGACGCGCACCCTCGAGGAGATCGATCTTCTACCGCTCTACGACAGCTCCGACCTGCGAGAGCTGGAGCATCTTTCCTATACGGCGGGCATGCCCCCCTTCGCGCGCGGGCCCTACGCCACCATGTACATCGGTCGGCCCTGGACCGTCCGCCAGTACGCCGGGTTTTCCACCGCCCAAGAGAGCAACGCATTCTACCGGCGCAATCTGGCCGCGGGGCAGAAGGGCCTCTCGGTGGCCTTCGACCTCGCCACGCATCGCGGATACGACAGCGACCATCCCAGAGTGATTTCGGACGTCGGCAAGGCCGGCGTCGCGATCGACAGTGTCGAGGATGTGAAGATTCTCTTCGAGGGGATTCCCCTCTCGAAGATGTCGGTATCGATGACCATGAACGGGGCGGTCTTGCCCATCATGGCCTTCTACATCGTGGCGGCTCTGGAGCAGGGCTGCAGCCTGGATTCGCTGAGCGGCACCATCCAGAACGACATCCTCAAGGAATACATGGTGCGCAACACCTATATCTATCCCCCCGCACAGAGCATGCGAATCATCGGGGACATCATCTCCTACGTTGCGCAACACATGCCCAAGTTCAATTCAGTCTCCATTTCCGGCTACCACATGCAGGAGGCCGGCGCCACCGCCGACCTGGAGATGGCCTACACCCTGGCCGATGGGCTCGAGTACGTCCGTACCGGTCTGAATGCGGGCTTGTCCATCGACGAGTTCGCCCCGCGGCTCTCGTTCTTCTGGGGCATCGGAATGAACTACTTCATGGAAGTGGCCAAGCTGCGCGCAGCGCGCATGCTCTGGGCGAAACTCATGAGACAGTTCGACCCCAAAGATCAAAAGAGCATGGCTCTGCGCACCCACAGCCAGACGAGCGGATGGAGCCTCACCGCGCAAGATCCCTTCAACAACGTCGCGCGCACCTGCATCGAAGCGATGGCCGCGGCCCTGGGACACACCCAGAGTCTGCACACCAACGCTCTGGACGAGGCCATTGCCCTGCCCAGCGATTTTTCGGCACGCATCGCCCGGAACACACAGCTCTACCTGCAAGAGGAGACCGGGATTTGCGAGGTGATCGACCCCTGGGGCGGGAGCTACTATTTGGAATCCCTCACCGATGCCCTCATGCGTCGCGCCCTTTCCCACATCCAGGAAATCGAAGATCTGGGCGGCATGGCCAAGGCCATCGCCACCGGCGTGCCCAAGATGCGCATCGAAGAGGCCTCCGCGCGCCGGCAGGCACGCATCGACTCGGGCGAGGAAGTCATCGTCGGAGTCAACCGCTTCCGGCCGGAGGAGGAAGCGCCTCTGGAAATTCTAGAGGTGGACAACCGGGCGGTGCGCGAGCAGCAGATCGAGCGGCTCACGCAGCTCAAATCCCAGCGCGACGAGGCGGCGGTGCGACAAAGCCTAGATGCCCTCAGCGAGGCCGCGCGCAGCGAGCAGGGTAATTTGCTCGCGCTTTCCGTCGAGGCGGCAAAGGCGCGAGCAACTCTGGGAGAGATCAGCTATGCTCTGGAAGCGGTCTGGGGCAGGCACCGAGCCGACACGAGGATGATCCACGGCGTGTACAGTCAAGAATACAGTAACTCGAAAGAAATCGACGAAGTGCGTGCGCTTGCCGACGCGTTCGCGGAGAAGGAAGGCCGCCGTCCCCGTATTCTGATCGCCAAGATGGGACAGGACGGACACGATCGCGGAGCCCGGGTCATCTCCACCTCCTTCGCGGACATGGGTTTCGACGTGGACGTCGGTCCGCTCTTCCAAACTCCGGAGGAGACGGCCCGGCAGGCCGTCGAGAACGACGTACACATCGTGGGGATGTCCACCCTGGCCGGCGGTCATAAAACGCTGCTCCCAAAGCTCGTGGAGGCTCTCGCGCAACTGAAGCGAAGTGACATTCTCGTTGTGGTAGGAGGCGTCATACCGGTGCAGGACCACGAATTCCTCTACGCCCACGGTGCCGCCGCGATTTTTGGTCCGGGGACCGTCATTCCCAGCGCCGCCAAGAGAATCCTCGAGGACTTGATGTCAGCATGAGCTCTCCGCGCGAGATTCTCGCCGCCCAGGACTACGTCGAGGGAGTGCTCTCCGGAGATCGTAGTCTACTGGGTCGCGCGATCACCCTCATCGAGTCCAACGCTCCCCAGCACCAGGAGCGAGCACAGGAAGTGCTGGCCGCGCTTCTGCCGGCGGCGGGCAAGTCCGTGCGTCTGGGAATCAGCGGCGTTCCGGGCTCCGGCAAGAGCACGCTCGTGGAGACCCTGGGCCACAAGCTCACCAACGACGGGCATCGGCTGGCGGTCATGGCGGTCGACCCCTCCAGCAGCCGCAGCAAGGGCAGCATACTGGGCGACAAGACCCGCATGGAGAACCTGGCTCGTGACGAAAGAGCCTTCATCCGGCCCAGCCCCAGCGGCGGTACGCTGGGCGGAGTCGCCCGCAAGACGCGTGAGACCATGGTCCTCTTCGAGGCGGCTGGCTATGACGTCTTGATCGTGGAGACGGTGGGGGTGGGTCAGAGCGAGATCAGTGTGCGCGGGATGGTGGATTTCTTCCTCTTGGTTCTCATCGCGGGCGCGGGAGACGAACTCCAGGGAATCAAGCGCGGCATCATCGAGATTGCGGACGCGATACTCATCAACAAGGCCGACGGCGAGAACCGCCGGGCCGCCGAGGAAGCTCGCGCAAGCTACGAGCGGGCGATCCAGTTCCTGTCTCCCTCCACCGCGGGCTGGCTCACTCCGGTGAAGAGTTGTTCAGCGCTCCACGGCGAGGGGATCGAAGAAATCTGGCAAATGGTGGAAGCGTTCACCGCGCAGGCCCGCGAGAGCGGCGTGTTCGATGAGAGGCGCAAGCGGCAATCGCTCGAATGGCTGCACGGGATGGTCGAAGAACGTCTGCGCAACGCCTTCTACCACGACGAGAAAGTTCGAAGTATGCTGGACGAGCTCGAGCAAGAAGTCTTGAACGATCGCATGCCGGTGACGCGAGCCGCCTGGAAGCTACTCGAAGCCTGGCACATGAACTCCAAGGAACTCGGCTGAAGCAACCAGAAAGTCTGGACGCGGCACGAAGCCCTTCCGGCTCAAAACGAAGAGAGAAGCATGTTGGCCATCCAAATTCTGATTCTCCTGTTCTGTCTCTTCGCGCTGATCACCATCTGGCGGCGACAGAGTCAAGGCAAGTTGACTCGCCTGCCCGCCGCGCTCTGGACTCTCTTCTGGATCGCGGTGGGAGTGGTGGTGCTCCGGCCGGAGTTCACCACTCTGCTGGCGCATCTTCTGGGAGTAGGCCGCGGCGTCGACCTCGTCACCTATCTGGCTCTGCTCGCAGTGTTCTACCTGCTCCTGCGTCTCTTCACCCGCCTGGAAGAATTGGAGAGGGACATCACGAGACTGGTGCGCGAAATCGCGCTGGAGCGGGCCCGGCTGAAGGACGAGTCGAAACCCTAGATCCTCTTGCAGGCCCGGTTGAGCCAGCGTCGATCCTTCTCGCCCAATTTCTTGCTCAGCTTCTTCTTCACCCACGCATGGTAATCGTTGATCCACCTGCGCTCGGTCGCCGAGAGCAGCTTGGGCTCGATCAAGTTCGTATCCAGTGGGCAGCAGGTGAGATCCTCGAAACGATACCAGGTCTCCTCGGCGCGAGAGAGTTCTTCGTCTTTGCGCACCAGCACGAGGTTTTCGATGCGAATACCGAAGGCACCGGGTTCGTAGTAGCCTGGCTCGTTGGAAAGAACGTTGCCTTCTTCCAATGCAACGCCGGTGCAGCGCGTGGGACTGATGGCCTGCGGACCCTCGTGTACGTTCAAGTACGCCCCCACTCCGTGCCCCGTGCCGTGGTTGTAGTCCAGCCCGTCCTCCCACAAGAACATCCGGGCGAGAGTATCCAGGCGCATCCCCCGGACGCCGCGCGGGAAACGAGCTCGCGCGAGGGCGATGTGGCCCTGAAGAACCCGGGTGTAACGCCGGCGCTGCTCGCGGGTGGCCCTGCCGCCCAGAAGCCAGGTGCGCGTGATATCGGTGGTTCCATCCAGGTACTGTCCGCCGGAATCGATGAGATAGATTCCCTTGGGCTTCAGGGGGACGTTGCTCTTCTCATCCGCCGAGTAGTGAATGACGGCCCCATGGGCCGAGTACGCGCTGATCGATTCGAAAGAGAGGCCGCGGAAATGCCTCCCGCGCGCGCGAAAGCCCTCGAGCTTGGCCGCCGCGCTCAGTTCAGTGATTTCACCGCTCTTCAGGTTCTCGAAGAGCCAACTCAAGAACCGCACCATGGCGACCCCGTCACGCAGGTGCGCGGCCCGCATGCCCTTGATCTCCACCTCGTTCTTGGCGGACTTCATCCGCAGCACCGGCGAAGGCTCGCTGAGAAGACGCGCCCCGCCCAGCAGATCGACCACCCATGAATTCGCGGTGGCGCCATCGACCCACACCTGGACCTTCCTTCGCGAGAGGGACCTCAAGGCGTTTGCGATGGTCTCGTAGCCCCGCACTCGCACGTTTCGGCCGAGGTGCCTCCGCACCGCGGGAGTGACTTTCTTGAGGTCCACGAAGAGCGTGGCATCCTTCATCGTCACCAGAGCGTAGGAAATCACGACCGGGTTGTACTCGACGTCTCTTCCACGAATGTTGAAGGCCCATGCGATCGCGTCCAATGTGGTCAAAAGATGCGCCTGCACGCCTCGTTCCTTCATTGCCTTGCGAATGCGTCGCAGCTTGCTCGCCGAAGATTCGCCAGTGAAGGTCTTGGACAAAGGAACGATGGGATCGGCCGGCATACTGGGCCGATCGCTCCAAACTGCATCGACGAGGTTTTCTGACACCGGTTTGAGCTTCGCGCCAACCTTCTCGAGCCGTTGCTTCAGAGCTTCCGAACGTGTGAGACTGAGCGTGCGCGGATCGGCTCCCAGTTTGTCGCCCTCTCTCAACTCGCGTGACAAAAACTCGGCGATGGAGGGCACGCCGGGATTCCCGGCGCGATAGAGTTTGATCCCGCTTCCCTTCAGCTGCTCCGCAGCCTGCAGGAAGTAACGCCCGTCGGTCCACAGCCCCGCCTTGTTCCGCAGAACCAGCAAATCGCCGGCGCTTCCGGTAAAACCGCTCATGTAGGCGCGCCTTCGAAAGCACTCGGGCAGGTATTCGCTGTCGTGAGCGTCCGTGCTTGGCACGAGATAGGCGCTCAGACCGTTCTTTTGCATGAGCTGACGCAGCTTGGAGAGTCTTTCACGAGTCTTCATCTCACTCCTTCAGGCAGACACTTCGCCCTCGGCGACGAGTTTCTTCAGGATCGACCGAATGCTCAGCGCAGCATAGTCTCGCATTTCAGCGGGAATGTCATCGTACACCTCCGCCACCAATTTCGAAAGATCGCGCGTCCCTCGCCGCACACAGTCCAATATCGCTCGCTCGCGTTCCTCGCGGTGGGCATACTGCGCCGCGAGCAGCTCGACTCCCCGGTTGCTCGCGGGTCCGTGCGCGGGAAACACAGTGCGAACCGGAAGCTGCATCAAACGATGCAGCGAAGCCATGTATTGAATCATGTCGCCGTCGTCCGGGTGCACCAGGATGCTCGAGAGGGTCGAAACCATGTCGCCGGCAATGAGGCTGCCGTACTCCCTCTCGAAAAAGCACAGATGACCCGCGGCATGACCGGGGGTGAAGTGACATTCGAGCTCCCAACCCTGCTTCGCGGCCGGAGTCGTTCCCAGAGGCAAGCGCTCCCCGTGCTCGAGAGTGCGATCGATCGCGATGCTCCCCTTTAGCAGTTTTGCGGTCGTGGGGTGTGCCCACACCTCCAGTTGGCGTGCCTTGCGCAAGTGCTCCACCGCGCCCACGTGATCTGGATGGTGGTGCGTGAGGAGAATCGCGCGCAATTGCGCTCCATCCTCGATCGCGTCGTCGAGAGCCTCGTCCAGCAGGGCCTGCACCTCGGGATGGGGCGAGGCCGGATCGATGAGATAGGCCGGGTTGCGCCCCACGAGATAGGCATTGGTGTGCGTGGCAGGGGGAATGGTCGGCGTACGCAAAGGAAGCAGCTGCACGGCCGGATTGAAGAAGATGGGGTGGATCTTGCCGCGAGCGAATCCCGCGCTCAGAGCATCCAGTTCGCCCTGCACCCCTTGCCAACCGTGTGAGTGGAGTAGGCGCAGCATCAGCACGATTGGCGGAGCGAGCAGCACCTCTCCCTTCCGCCACAGCTCGAGCCACCTCCCCGCTTCCTCCCACCTTCCCTCGATCAACTCCCCCGGCCAAATCTCGGCTTCTTGATCCTCCACCTCCACGCGGAAAAACAGGGTATCGAAACGGACGGGATAGAAAGGAGGGGTGAGAAGCCGCGCGACCTGACTGAAGCGCTTGCCCGGAATGCGCGCTTCAGCTTGGCGCAGGGCGCGATAGTATCGCGACGACTCCTTCAGACTCTCTCGCCGCAACGCTTCCCGATCCGCAGAGGGGGGTACGCTCGCGTCCACCCCCACTTCCTCCAACATCTCTCTGGCTGCACAACCCAAGAAGGGCGCCAACTCCGGATTGTCGCCCTCTACCAAATCGCCGTCCCCATGGTCACTCTTGCTCACACTGCCGCCGGGAAAGGCCCAATAGCCGCCCAAAAAACGCAGCTTCGGATTGCGCAACACGAGATAGACCCTTGCATCGTCATCGCGGTGCAGAAGAATACTGGCGGCCTGCCGAATGCGTTCAGAAACCATGGATATCCAAGACCGAGGGAACGAAAGCGGGAATCACGAAGATCAGCGGAGCAGGGTGAGTGAAAAATGATCCACGCTGCGAGCATCCTTCAGGCGAAGCTGGTAGACCCCGCTTGACACCGCGCGTCCGGAATCGTCTCTGCCATCCCAGTGCAAAGAAACCTCGCTTTGTGAGATTCCCGGATTCCGGAAGGTCCTCACCAGGCGTCCCCGCTGATCGTAAATACTCAAGTTGAATGCCACACCGTAACGCGGTGCGAGATGAATCGCCCCTCCCGCCTGAAAGGGCTGCGGCTGCACTCCCAGAATGCTCGCGCCGTATTTTCTGCTGGCCGGCGCCGCTGTCGGTGTCTCGAGCATGGCATAAATGGGGAAGCCCTCCATGCCGCTCCCGTCGAGCTGCATGAGTTCGGCCAAAGTGGCCCCCAGGTCGGACTGGTCGCTGGGTGTGTCGATCTGCACTCCACTGCGGATGCCCACCCCAGCGGCGGCCAGAATGATGTGCTGGCATCCCTCGCAGCTGTCTCCGTGGTTCTGAAATCCGTCGTGGGGCTCGCCGGGGCGGTTGTCGTGACGCCCGTGATCGGCGGTCACGAAGAGCGCGCTTCTGCCTGCGTATTCCGCGTCGCTTTGAAGGAAGTCCCAAAGCACGCCTACCAGCGAGTCGGCACGGGTGATCGCGGCGAGATACCCCTCCCAATCCGCGCTATGGGCGATCAAGTCGACTTCCGGCAGATTGACTGCCATGAAGCGGGGGTGGTCCGAAGCGAGTACGCCAAGAACCGTCTCCATGGTGGGAATGTCCGCCCCCATCCCCACGCTGTCTCTCGCCGCGTACGCGATTCCCCCCGCGGGATCGTCGCTGTAGGCGAGAACCTCCAGCTTCGATTTCCCCGCCACCACCCACACGCTGTTCGCGGGCTGTCCACTTCCCTTCCGGTAGCGCTCGAAGAGGGTGAGATCGTGCGGTCGCTCGCTGCCGTCGTTCGCGAGATACTGACGGCGTCCGGTGAGCGTGGTCGAATGTCCGGAGACGGTGAGGGTGTATCCGTCGTTGCGATAATCGGTGAGAATGCAGCCGGCAGGACGCAGATCGTTCCAGATGCGTGGAATGCGATCGGGCTGGGCAAAACTCTCCGAGTAGCGGGGGCCATCGATGAACACCAGCACGACGTGGGCCGGGGTGATTTGGGCGATTGCCGAGGCAGCGCTGGCCAGCCAGCACAGAGCCAATGTCACGATCGCCAGCAATCGACAGCGCATTCTTCAACCTCCTCGAAGAACCCGAACAGCTTAAAGGAAGCTTGTCCCCTCTGCCTAGGTGGGTTTTACTCAACCGGTCTTCGAAAGCGTCGCCAAGCGGCTCCTCGAAGCGCAAAGCCCGCTCCTCATCCCGCGAGGCAAGCAATGTTTCTAACGCGTAGAATCGGCCTGCCGTTCTACTTTCTCCTTCTGCTGCTATTGGCCCTGAGCCTGAATCTCGTCCGGGGATTCGATCTCGCGCGGCGCCACCATCGTCAGCTCGTGCCCCAGCGCGTCGACACCGTGCTGGACCTGAGATCGAGCGCTGCTTCGGAACTCACGGTCGATTCGCGTCAGCGCTATCTCCTGGTCCGTCTACCCGAAGACCAAAAGGGTCCGATGGCTCTGCGGGAGATCCTCCCGGAGCGAACGCTCTTGCGCTGGCAGGAGAAGGCCTCCGGTGATGGAGACTGGCTCGTGGTCCCCTTGACGGGACTTCAAAAGGGTGAATTCGGGCTGTGCCGGTCCTCCCCGGAAGGAACCGAGTCCGTGCAGCTCGAGGAGCGGCTCGACAACGAGTCGAACTGGTTGGGACGCTTCAGAATCGAGTGATTCCTCGCTGCGGATCCGTTTTTCCGCGGCAATCCGTTGCCGCGCGAGGCCGGACTATTTCAGCAGAACCAGAGCTCGAGTGGAAACTGAGCCCTCCGCCTTCAATCGCAGGTGATAGACCCCGCTGGCGAGCTGCTGCCCGCGTGAATCGCTGCCGTCCCAGTCGACTGCGTGCTCCCCGGCGGAGAGCCGCCCGCTGAGGAGCGTGCGGACCATGCGGCCCCTGGCGTCGAAGACGCGCAGCTCGACCGCTCCCGCGCGAGCGAGTTCGAAACGAATCTTGGTGCTGGGATTGAAGGGATTGGGTTCGTTTCCCAAGAGCCGAGTGAGTCGTTGCAAGGGCGGCGCGGCAACTGCGGTCTCAGAGCAAGCTTCTCCGAAGGCCCCCATCAATCCGCAGGCGGGGGCATCCAGGAGCAGAGACTCTGAAGAGAGGTGGTAGTCGCCCGCGTCGGGATCACAGAAGTACGGCGGCTGGGCCAGATTGCCGTCCACCCCGCGCGGATCGTCCAGGCCCAGGAAGGAATCCATGCTGCTGAAGAGAGCATAGAAGTCGTTGCAGCTGACTTCGGGAAGAGGCGCCCCTCCCTCCAGCTCGATCACCGATTCGGAGATCCGGCTGAAGATGCTCGATTCGATCGTGGCGGAGTCCGCGGGAGCTTGAATGAAAACGGCGCGCGGCAAATCGGCGACGGTGCAGCTGCGAAGGGTCAGTCCCCCCTGCGCCAATCGCACCGCCCGTGCCGCCTTGGTGACAAGCACTCCCTCCAGCGCCGCGCGTCCTCCCTGCACGAGAACTGCGGTACCCTGCGACTGGAACGAGCTGTCCACGGCGCGCAGGTAGCCCGCGTCGATCCGCAGTCCACGGCTTCCGCCGTTGAGGCCCACGCCGCGCACCACCGAGCTGTCGGACTGCGTCCAGCCCGTCAGGGGGCCGGCGTAGATTCCGGTCCCCAGGGGCGCCACCTGAAGCAGGCTCAGCTCCCTTCCCGCGCCCACCAGCGAACGCCCGGGAGGCAGAGCCGCGTTCACCGGACGCAGGGACCCATCGAGCAAGAGATCTATGCTGTCAGTATAGGTGCCAGCGACCAGGCGGATGGTATCTCCCACCGCGCTCACCGCGGCGGCGGCGGCGATCGTCTGAAGGGGGCGCTCCTCGTGGCCGCAGCCGAACTCGTCGCTACCCTCGTTACTCACCCAGATCTCGTTGCCTCTCGGCGTGCCAAAGAAGACATCATCCAGGATCCAGCCCAGACTCTCCCCGGAAGCGTCACTGATGCGGCGGAAGCGAACGCGGGCGCGCTCTCCCGCGAAGGCCGAGAGATCCAGGCTCTCCTGAATCCAATCGGAGGGTTGCAGCACGAAGTCCGACCAATCGGCGCCATCCTGGCCGGTGTGGTCACTCCCCAGATAGCGGGCGATCTCCTGCCAGTGTCCGCCGTCGTCCGTACTCAACTCCACCGCTGCGTAATCACCGTCCAGCGCGAGCTGGGCGGCATGGATGAAATTCAGAACGCTCTCGCTGGTCAGATCCACCGGGTCTGCGAGTTCGGCCACCGCGGTGTCGTTGGGTGCGTAGGCGGTCAGAGGATCGGAATGATCCAGAAGAGCCTTCGTTCCACTGAAATTCTGGTCGATGATGCTGAAACCACTCAGGTCGAAGAGCGTGGAATCGCCGGGCTCGAATCCGGTCCCTACGGAACAGGGAGTGCTCCCCACGTAGACGCTTGCGCCTCGCGCCGGCCCCGGCACCCCCGCGTACCAGGGAACCACCTTGAAAAGATGGTGGCCCGAAGGGACCTGAGTCTGGAAAGTTTGGGTGGTGTCGGGCACCGTGCTCAGGGGCGCGGCATCCAGCGCGATCTGCAGCGAGTCGTAGACCCCGTCGTTGGTCCAGCTGAGCTGCACGGGGTCGAGAGAGACATCTTGGAAGAGCGCTTCAGCGTGCAGATTTTGCACGGCATGAACGACCACGGCGCCCCAGGGAATCCATGCGCCCCAGCTCACCGCCGTGGCAATGCGCACCGATGAGAGTTCCTTCAAGCGGAAGACCCGCTCTCCCGCCGTCGCCGCGGTATACTGCAACAGAGTGGAACCGCTAGCGCCGGTGAGAGTATCCGCCTGCTGCACGACCAGCCCCTGCGAGTCCAGCAAACTCACCCGGCTCAGGGGCGCCTCCCGCTCGGCCGCGGCCAGCAGGTAGCAAAGATCGTCCGCGGCGAGGTCCAGACGCAGATGATCCAGATCCCCGCGAGGCCTCAGGCTGTGCAGCTTCAAGAACGAGGCATTCGGCGCGCGCGGAGTCGCTTCTCTCTGCACGAAATCCGCCGCGGTATCCGTGTCGGTGGCAAGGCTGTCGCGACCCAGAGTGCTCCCGAAGTCGGGTGATTTTAGGGTACCGCTGAAGGAGAGGCCACTGGGCACCGGCTCTCCGCTGCTTTGGCTGCCGTCCCAGCGCACGAAGTCGACGGGGTTGGCCGTGGCATTCACCAGGGTGCACGCGCCGTCCGCTCCTTCCTTCCAGGGAATGCTCCAGCCGGGAAAGAAGAGATCGACCGCGGTGTCGTTCGCGCTCGAGCCACCTTCGTGCAGCACCACGCTTCGTCCGGGACCCAACTGAAAACCGCTGGGTAGCGTGGCCACTCTCTCGCTGCCGGCGCTGAAACCATTGCGATGCGCGATCACGCTATAGCCCTGCAGCGAAACGGGAGTCTGTCCCGCGTTGGTGAGTTCGACCCAGTCCGAATCGCCCAAGAACAACTCGCCGATGACCACGCTGGCTCCCGCCAGCGGTTCGGGCTGCACCCACGCCGCATCCAACGGCAGCTGCTGATAGTCGTCATCCGGCTCGAGAGCGTCGTCGAAAAGCGCAGTTCTTCCCTGCGTCACCGCGATCTGAAAGAGAGCGGAATCCTCCGCGTAATCGGCGCGCCAGGCCTCGTGGAAATCCTCGTAGCTGATAGCTTCCGAGCCGGGCAGAGCCGGGAGATCCGCCGTGAGCACGTGGAAATACCGCGCGCCTCCGTCCACTGCCGAGTCTTGCCGCGGGTCGTCATCTCCCGGGCTTGTGTCGGGAGTATTCGTGTCGTCGACGAGGTCCCAGAGCATGGCAGCGACGTTGCCCACCGAACGCTGGCCGCGCGCGGCAAGGCTGTCACCGTAGCTCAGTGCCCTCGTCTCCAGATCGAAGCCGTCCTGAGCCGCGCCCGGAAAGCCGAGCGGCGGAGGGAAACTCAAATCCACGTAAGTACTGACCAGGCCATCGGCGGGATTCCCATCCTCGTCCTGGCGGCTCGTGGCGCGGTGTTGACGTACCAGCGAACCGAAGACGAGGGCGGCACCGTCGCCGAAGGAACTCAACGGGTCGCGATCCAGGTCCAGACCCGAAAAGCCCACGGAGAGATCCACCCTGCCGTAGGTCTGCAAGAACCAGCGCCCCACCAGGGCCAAGAGCACGCTGTCCGACCAGGAGTCGTCGTCGCCACCGCCGGGGCTGGCGATGCGAAAGACCCCGTCCTGGTAGCTGCTCGTGCCCTGGGTCGAGGATGGCGCCCAGATGGCCACGGGCAGCTGAGATGGAGGCGCGCCCAGCCAGGCCGGCTCCTGCAGCAGCTCCACCGCGTCCAGAAGACAATCCAGAAGATTGAAGGCACCCAGAGTGTCGTTGCTCGCGTCATCGCTCAAAAGCAGGTTCTGAAGGTCCAAGGACACCCCCGGACCCAGACCGGTGATCTGGATGACCTCGCGGATCAAAGGCTGCGCCTGGCTGAGATCTCCCCCGGGTCCGGCTTGGTCCAGTACGCGCGCATCCACTCCCGTCAGCCCCTCCACCTCGCTGAGGATTCGGATCTTCACGTCGGTCGGCGCGAGTGGCTCGAAACTGAGCAGAAAGTCCCCGTCGGCGCCGCTGGCGCTCGATGCCAGCAGCGAGTCGTCGCTGGCTCGCGTGAGCTCGACGCGAAGATGACGCAGAGGCAGCGGTCGCGTGGCGCCGGTATATCCGGCAAGATCGAAAATCCGGTCGCGATAGAGCAATTTCCCGCTGATGGTACTCACGGACGCCGGCAGCCCTTGCACACTCACGCTCGAATCGAGCGCCGGCGCCTCTGCATCCACGAGCTCCCGTGGCGGGCGCGAGCCATCCACCGTCTTTGGAATCATCGCCTGCGGCTGAGCGCGCCAAAGACTGACCCGACAGGATTCGCCATCCTCGCTTCTGCTACGCCCCCGCATCTCTACCGCCAGCGCGCGCGAAGGGAGCTGCAGCTGTAAGCGAGCAAGCAGCTGTGCCGGGGCGGGGAGCGGCTGTGGAACTGCCTGCGCTCCGAGCTGTATCCATTCACCCCAGCTCGACCCCGTCAGAATCCGCGCACTCCAGAGCTCCTCGGCGGCCAGAGCGGGACTCCTCGCCAGCAAGAGAGCCAGCGAGAGAAAGAAGACTCCCCTCAGCGCCCTCGAAGGGCGTGGGAAGGCGAAGTGACGAGATTGCATGAAATGATGCCGATTGCTGGAGAAGAGCTTATCCTGACTTCGATTGTAGACGGTTCGCCGCCGCCTTCGCAAGCCGCGCGGCTCCTCCGGCCCAAGCGGGGGAATTCAGCCTCCGGCCGCGTGCAGTCATTTTGGCCAAGAAGCCGTTGGAAAGGTCCCTCGGCCCGCCTATATTGGCGCTTGGATTCCCCCGCCTCTTTCGGCGCGTCCCGAAAGGAGGACCTTCGATCATGAAGTTCCGTTTCCTCATCGGAATCTGCCTCATCGTGGCAGCCGTAGCCTACCTCTCCGTCCAGGGCTTCCAGAAGGGAAAGCGCTACTATCACACCTGTGATGAGGTCGCCGAAATGGGCAGCAAGGCCGTGGGCCACCCGATCAAGATCGCCGGAACCGTCAAGACCGGTTCGATTCACCGCGATGGTGACATTCTGCAATTCACCCTCGAGTATGAGGGCGCGCACTATCCCGTGCGATACGTGGGCTCCGATCCCGTTCCCGACACCTTCAAAGATGGCGTCCAAGCGGTGGTCGATGGAACCTTGAACGAGCAGGGCATCTTCGTCGGTCAGAAGATCCAGGCCAAGTGCGCCTCCAAGTACGAAGCCGACTACGGCCCCGATGCGGTGAAGCCCACCGGCAACAGCGCCTAGGATCTTGAAATAGTGGGATTCCCCAATTCATCGCATGGAGCCATCTTCTCATGATTGCTGACATCGGGAATGTAGCCTTGATGGCTGCTCTGGCATTCGCGGCCTACGCGCTGCTGAGTTCGGTCCTGGGCTCGTTGCGAGACAATGCACGACTCACCGAGAGCGGCCAACGCGCCGTGGGCGTGGTATTCGCCATGGTGAGCCTGGCCATGGTGATGCTGATCGCCCTGCTCGTCACGGACCAGTTCCACTTCGCCTACGTCGCGAGCGAGAGCAACCGCGACTTGCCGCTTTTCTACAAAATCGGATCGCTGTGGGCGGGTCAGAACGGCTCGCTTCTGCTGTGGACCTGGTGCGTGAGCGCGTATTCGGTGGCGGCGGTTCTCACCCAGAAGGACCGTCACAACCGGCTCCTTCCCATCGCGACCGCGGTCATGATGGGCACGGCGGTGTTCTTTCTCTGCCTGAACAACTTCGCGAGCAATCCCTTCCGGCAGCTCTTCGCGGTCTCGCAGACCACCGGCGCCACCCAAGCCTGGGCCCCGGCCGACGGAAACGGTCTCAATCCCCTGCTCCAGAATTATTGGATGGTGATCCATCCGCCCATTCTCTACATCGGCTACACCGGCTTCGTGGTCCCCTTCGCGTTCTGCGTGGCGGCTCTGTTCACCCGGCAGCTCGGAAGCGCCTGGGTGCGCACCATCCGCCGCTGGACGCTCTTCACTTGGCTGTTCTTGGGCGTGGGAATCGTCATGGGCGCCAAGTGGGCCTACATGGAGCTGGGATGGGGCGGCTACTGGGGTTGGGATCCCGTCGAAAATGCCTCGCTCATGCCCTGGCTGGCCGGGACCGCCTTCCTGCACTCGGTCATCCTGCAGGAAAAGCGCGGAATGCTGAAGGTCTGGAACGTCTCCTTGATCTCCGTGACCTATCTCCTGGTGATCCTGGGGACTTTCCTCACACGAAGCGGCGTGGTCAGCAGCGTCCACTCCTTCGCGCGTTCCAACATCGGGGTTCCCTTCGCGATCTTCATTCTCTGCGTACTGGCGGGTACCACCGCGCTCATTCTTTCGCGTCTGCCCTTCTTGAAGAGTGAGAACAAGCTCGACAGCATGGTGAGCCGGGAGAGCGGTTTCCTCTTCAACAACCTCATCCTCTTGGCCGCGACCTTCAGCGTGCTCTTCGGGACCGTCTTCCCCATTCTGAGTGAGCTCTTCACTGGCACCAACGTCACCGTGGGTCCCTCCTACTTCAACTTCATCGAAGTGCCGATCGGCCTCTTACTGCTCTTTCTCATCGGCGCGGGCCCCTTGCTCGCCTACCGCCGCACCAGCGGAAAGAGTCTGCGCAAGAACTTCACGATGCCGGTCGTCCTGGGCGTGGTCTCCGCTCCGATCTTCTTCCTTTTGGGCGTGCGCGGATTCTGGCCCATGCTCTCGTTGGTGCTCTGTACTTTCGTGACCCTGACCATCGTGCAGGAGTTCCACAAGGGCGTGAGTGCACGGCGAAAGACGGTTCACGAGAGCTATTTCACGGCCCTGATCAATCTCACCCGGCGCAACAACCGCCGCTACGGTGGCTACATCGTTCATTTCGCCATGGTGCTGGTGTTCCTCGGCGCCACCGGCTCGGCCTTCGTGAAGGAAGGCCAGGGCGTGATCGGTGAGGGAGAGAGCTTCAAGGTCGGCAACTACGACATTCACCTGAACGAGATCCGCGAATCGGAGTCCAACCCCAACTACTGGTCCGGCATCCTCGCCATGGACATCACGCGGGGGGGAAATCAGGTGGCGAAGGTCTTTCCCGAAAAGCGCTTCTATTACGCGAGTGAACAGCCCACCAGCGAGGTAGCGATCCACCAATCGACGCGAGAGGATCTCTACCTCGTGTTCGCGGGCCTCAACGAGGATCAGACCAAGGCCATCGTGCAGGCCTACGTCAACCCGCTGGTGATGTGGCTGTGGACCGGCGCCATCATCATGGTGCTGGGTACTCTGATTTGCCTTTTGCCACCTCCAAAGGGACGGTCTGAGGCATGACCGAGCTTCTTTTGGTTCTTCTCGCGGTGGTTTCCGTCGCCTTCTGCTTCCGTCCCTTCATGCGCGGCAATCTCCATCAGATGGCGTTGAGCCGCAGCGACACTCCCATCGGAAGATTGAATCAGCGCAAGGAGACCTTGCTGCAGAACATCGCCGACCTCGATTTCGAGTACAACATGGGCAAGCTCTCCGAAGAGGATTACTCGACTTTGCGCGGGAATTTGAAGCAACAGGCGATGGAAACTCTCGAGCAGATCGATCTCTTGCGTGAAAGCAATTCCATGCTCGCACCGAAAGGCGCGCCCAAGCCCCAGCTTGCGTCCGGTGCTTCCTTCTGCTCCAAATGCGGAACGCCGTTGGGTACGGAGGATCGCTTCTGCTCTGCTTGCGGTGCCAGAGTGTCAGGAAATCGGTGAAAAGGACATACGCGTGAATTTCCCCAAGTTCGTTTTCATCTGCTTCGCATCCTGCCTCCTGTCTGCATCCACGCACGCCGCGATGGCGGGCGATGTCCAGATCTCCTTCTATCGCGCGACCCTACAGCGCGACGCCGAGCACCTGGTGGTGAAGGAAGCCTACTCTTTCACCAATTCCTCCGACCGGGAGCTGCCCCCTGAGGGCGGGGAGTTGCGCTTTCTTCTGCCCTACGAGATCGAGGGCCAGGTCGCCGCGGTCGTAAGCTCCGAAGAGGGCCGCCGCCAGCTGGAACTGCCGCCTTCTAGTGAGGACCCTTCGGTCCGCCTCCTCGCCACGAAACTCGCACCCGGGCGCACCTCCGTCACTCTCAGTTATTCCGCGAAGTATCCGGGCAAGCTGGAGTTCAGTCCGAGTTTTCCCTATCCGGTGGCCTCTCTGAGCGTCTTCGTACAACCGATGGACATGCTGGTGGAGGGAAACGGAGTCAAACGGGAGAGCGGTTCGGTCATGGCGGGATTCGCCACCTACACCCTTCCCCCTCTCAGCAAGAAGGGTCAAATCCACCTGGAAGTGAGCGGGGGCAGCGCAGCTCCCCCAGCCACCGCGGAGACTCCTCCCGCGGTCCAGCCTCCCACCGAAGAAGAGAAGTGGAAGGTGATGATCAAGCCGAATCGATTCGGTGAGGCCAACACGCGCATTCTGATCTTCCTTGCCTTCGGTGCAATCCTGGGTTTCGGCCTCCTGTATGCGCTCTCGACGGACGGCGACCGCGGGGGCGAGAAGAGCGCCAAGTCGAAGCTTCAGGCCGAACTTCTGCATCTCGAGGATCGCTACATCAGCGGCAATTTGAGTCGAGAGGCATTCCTCGAGCAGCGAGAACGCCTGGTCCAGCGCCGCTCCCACAAATCCAAGGGTTCCAAAGGACGCAAGCCGGTGGGAAAGGCCTGAGGTGAACTTCGTCCTGCAGGCGCGCGGTCTGTCCCGACGCTACGGGCGTTCCTGGGCTCTCAAGAAAGTCGATCTGGAACTATCCGCCGGGGAGTCCGTGGCGCTTCTGGGCGCGAACGGCGCCGGGAAGTCGACACTGCTTACGCTTTTGGCCACGCTGCACCGGCCCACGGAGGGCCAGCTGCGCATCTTCGATCTCGATCCCCACCAACATTCCGAGCGGATTCGGCGCCGTATCGGCTATGTGGCTCACGCCACCCTGCTCGACGATGCGCTGACCGCACGCGAGAATTTGCTCTACTATGGCGCCCTCTTCGGGTTGGCTCAGCTCGGGTCCCTCGCCGATCAGGCCCTCGCCCAAGTCGAGCTGGAGCACCGGGCCCACGATCGGGTAGGCGGATTCAGCCGCGGCATGCGCCAGAGGCTGAGCTTGGCCCGGGCACTCCTGCACGATCCCGACCTGCTCATCCTCGACGAGCCCTTTACCGGGCTCGACGCGGCCGGTTGCCGCGACTTGGCCGGGCGTTTGCGCCAGGAAAAGCAGAAGGGGCGAGCCATCATCCTCGCCACGCACCAGCTCGAGCGAGTCTTGAGCTGGAGTGACCGCGCGCTGATTCTGCATCGCGGTCGCAAAGTGGAGGAATCCGAGGCCACGACGCATGACGCGGCGGGATGGGCGGTTCATCTCTCGAAAATCGCGGAAGCGCGCGCATGAGAGTTTTCTGGGAAGTGACCGGCGCGGTGTTCCGCCGCGACCTCTCGGCCGAGTGGCGTCAGAAGGACGTGCTCACCACCGTCATCATGTTCGGTCTGCTCACCGTGGTGACCTTCGTCTTCGCGTTCGATCCCGCCCGTCACGCGCGCGAGGACGTGGTGCCTGGTTGTCTTTGGACCGCATACCTTTTCGCGGGAATGTTGGGTCTGGGCCGCAGCGCGGCGCGCGACTCACAGGACGGCGGGACGATCGGCCTTCTCTTGAGCCCAGCCGACCGGGGCGCCGTCTACTTGGGGAAGTTCCTCTCGCACAGCCTGTTCATGGCGGCGGGGGAAGCCGTGGTTTTGATTTTCTCGGTGGTGTGGTTCGACCTGGACCAACGCCATCTCACCCCCTGGTTCTTTCTCGTGTTGCTCTTGGGTACCCTGGGCTTCGTAGCGGTAGGGACCGTGTTCGCGGTAGTTTCGCAGAAGAGTCGCTTGCGGGAAGTCATGCTTCCGGTCTTGCTTCTTCCCATCCTTGCCCCCATGGTCATGGCGGCGGTGGAAGCAACCACCATCATCCTGACTCCCGGCGGGAACGAGGGTCTGAGCGCATGGCTGCGGCTCCTGAGCGGCTTCGACTTCATCTTCGTCGTCGCGGGCTTTCTGCTGTACGGTTTCGTTTTGGAGGAATGAGATGCGCGTGATCGATCGAGTACTCCTGGTGTTGGAAGCCGTCGCCATGACGACTCTGTGCTACCTGGTCTTCCTCCACATTCCGCTGGAGAAGACGCAGGGCTACGTGCAAAAGATCTTCTTCATCCACGTGCCCTGCGCCTGGGTGGGATTCTTGGCTTTCACCGTCACCGCGATCATGGGCGGCCGTTATCTCGCGTCGCGTAATCCCGACCACGACCGTTGGGCCGCCGCATCGGCCGAGGTCGGCCTGATGTTTACCACCCTGGTGCTCATCACCGGTCCCATGTGGGCCAGGCCGGTTTGGGGGATTTGGTGGACCTGGGATGTCAGGCTCACCAGCACTCTGGTGCTCTGGTTGATCTACCTCGCCTATCTCATCCTCCGGCAGACCGTGTCAGAGCGGGATCGTCGCAGCGTTCTCGCCTCGGTGACCGGAATCATCGGTTGGCTCGGAGTGCCGATCGTCTACCTGGCGAATCGCGTGAAGGCGAGCCAGCATCCCGCACCTGTCATCGGGGGCGGCGAGAAGAGCGGACTCGCCCCCATCTTTCTCTTCACCCTGCTGGTGGGAGTGGCGACTCTCACCATCTTCTACATCATCCTGCTGCGGGCGCGCGTTCGCGGCATCCAACTGGAAGATGAAATCGAAGAACTCGTGATCGCCGGAGGTTCGGACTGATGCCGCACAATTTCTGGTGGGTGTTCTCCGCCTATAGCGTCGTATGGCTCGCCGTCATTCTGTACTTGGCAAGGCTCTTCTCACGCCAGCGCGACTGTGAGCGTCAGCTGGACGCGCTCAAGAGAGAGCGCGAGTCTCACTAGTACTTGACGGCGATCGGCTCCTCGTCGACCACGAGTTGACAGCCGAGGCGGGCCAGTGTGCCGTCTTCGCCGATTTCAGCCAGAGTATCGGCCTCGACGAAGCCGGGCTCCTCGAGACTCTCCAAGCCACTGACCACGCGCAAGACGCAGGTGCCGCAGGTGCCGGCACGGCAACCGAAAGGCAGGCCGCTGCCCGCCCGCTGCGCGGCGAGCTGGACGGTGGATCCGGGTTCGACCTCCACCGAAATACCATCGTTGAGGAATGTGACTTGAGGCATGGTCCGACTCCGTTCCGGCGGAGGAGCGAGTTTTCGAGCGTTCCGCGCCAGTGAGCGGCCTAGCCTAGTCGAAGCGGGCCAAAGCGGCAAGAATGACCCATTCTTGCCAGCCCTGCTATGCTCTGCTAGCTTGGCCGGGCGCAATTCTTCCGGTTGCTCGCACAAGTTCTCCTTTTTGCACGAATCGTACCCAAGCGCGGCGGACCACCATGCACTTGACCCTCGGACACAGCCCCGATCCCGACGACGCCTTCATGTTCTGGGCGCTCGCTCACGACCAGATTCCCACCGGCGAATACACTTTCGAGCACATTCTACAGGACATTCAGACCCTCAACGAGCGTGCGATGCGGGGCGAGCTTCACATCACCGCCATCTCCATCCATGCCTATGCCTACGTTCTGGACAAATACGCGCTCCTGCCCGCCGGGAGCAGCATGGGAGATGACTATGGCCCCATGGTGGTGACGCGAAAGGAAAGCGGCCTGACCCCATCCGACCTCAAGGGCACCAAGATCGCGATTCCGGGCACGATGACCACCGCGTATCTGGCGCTGCGCTTGATTCTCGAGTCAGACTTCGACTACGAAGTCGTTCCCTTCGACGAGATCATTCCCCGCGTCGCCGACGGCAGCTTCGAGGCCGGCCTCATCATTCACGAGGGTCAACTGAGCTATCCGCGCCAGGGATTGAAATTACTCATCGATACCGGCAAGTGGTGGAAGCAGGAGACGGGCCTTCCTCTGCCTCTGGGCGGCAATGCCATTCGCAAGGACCTGGGCCAAGAGAGAATGAGTGAGATCAATCGGGTTCTGTTGCGCAGCATCCGCCACGGACTCGAGCACCGCAAGGAAGCCCTGGATTACGCCATGCAGTACGCCCGCGACATGGAACTGGAATCGGCCGACGAGTTCGTGGGGATGTATGTCAACGACTATACCCTCGACTACGGTGACGAAGGCCGTGAAGCCGTGCGCCTCCTGCTCGACCGGGGAGCCGCGGCAGGTATTCTTCCCAAGGTGAATGAACTCCAATTCGTGAGCTGATCGGCGATGTCGTTCCGATTCTTTTCACGCTCTGAACTGGGGCGCTGCGAATGCTGCCCGAGGAACTGCCGCGTCGACCGGACTCGCGGCGAAAGGGGCGTATGTGGGATTGGTGAGTGTGCGCAGGTCGCGCACCATGGCCTGCACTTCGGCGAAGAACCTCCAATTTCGGGGCAACGTGGCTCGGGTGCGATCTTCTTCAGCGGCTGTAATCTCCGTTGCGTTTTCTGCCAGAACCATCAAATCAGTCAGGGCGCACTCGCGAGAAGTTCCCGCCGCCACTGCGACGAGGAACTGGCCGATCTCATGCTCGAGCTGCAAGCCGCTGGAGCGCACAACATCAACCTCGTCTCGCCCTCTCACGTGATTTTCCAGATCGCGGATGCGATCGAAATGGCGCGCAATCAGGGATTGCGGATTCCCATCGTCTACAACAGCGGGGGCTACGATTCCGTGGCGGCTCTGCGGAGGATCGCGGGTCTCATCGAGATCTACCTTCCGGATCTGAAGTACGCGAACTCGAGCCTGGCACGCACGCTCTCCAAGGCGCCGGACTACCCTCAGGTGGCCAGAGCCGCGATTAGCGAGATGTTCGCGCAGGTGGGCGAGCTTCGTTGCGACGCTGATGGAATTGCACGTGGCGGCTTGCTGGTTCGCCATTTGGTGTTGCCGGGGCAGCTGGAAAACTCCAAAGCTTGCCTGCGATTCCTCGCCGAACTCTCCTGCGACATCCATCTGAGCATCATGTCGCAGTACACCCCGCGGGAGGGAACGAACACCATTTCGGGCCTGGAACGCGGAGTCAGCGAGGAAGAGTACGAGGAGATCTGTGAAACCGCGCTCGAGCTGGGTCTGACGAATGCCTTCGTTCAGGAACTCTCGTCGCAGGGGAACTACCTGCCCGATTTCGAGCGCAAAAGCCCCTTTGAGCCAAGGAGCGGCTCAGAAGTAGAAGTAAAGTCCACCCTGGGGTAGGGGCAGGATGTCGTCGTGACTGCGGCGATACACGAAACCCAGGTCGGCTTTCAAGGCCAGCCGCGGCATCAAGAGGTACTCGACGCCGACCCCGATGGAGGCGTTCCAGTGCTGGTCCCCCTCCGCTCCTCCCTCTCCGTCGTGAATGATGGCCAGGGCCGGTCCCGCGTAGAGCCGGACTCTCCCCTCCTGGCGCAGCACGAGGTGCAGCTCGGCGCCCAGATTCCAATCCGTGCTCTTGTCGTTGCGCCAGATGCCTCCGGTCACCGACATCATGGTCTGCGGAAGCAGGGGCCAGCGCACTGACAGCCCGCTGCCGGTGGCCCATCCGGCCTGCAGGCCAATGGCGGCGATGTAGGGATCGCCGGCCTGATTCCAATCGTAGTAGCTCTGTGCCCGCGCCGGTGTGACGACCAGCAGCAGGTAGAGGCTTGCCGCGAACAGCGCCTTGAAACCCATGCCAAGCCAATCCCTCATGAAGCGACTCCCGAACTCAGCTGCCGGCCGAGGGTCCTCGATCCGGGAAGATCCTCGGTCCGTTGAGACCTAGGGGCAGGCTACCCGCGAGACCCGCGTTCATCAACGAGGAATAACGCTCGCGGAGCCGGCAGGTCCGCGATGAGAGCTTGCTCGGGAGCCGGGCCCGAGAGCGGGATTCGCCAGAGTTCACCGTCGTCGGTCGCGGCCCACACCACATCTTCGTGCACCAACAAATCCTGAATCGCCCCGTGGAAGGGACCGGCCAGAGGCCGGCCCACTGCTGCATCGCCGGCGAAGTGCCACACACTCATCCGGGATCCGTCGGGCCCGCGCCAGGTCGCCGGCGGGCCGGGAGCCGCGGCGACCACGACGCCGTCCGCGGGCCCCATGCTTCGCGCCAATCGAGCCGCGAAGGCGGCGCGGGGGGGCAAGCCGAGGCGATGGGCCGCGCCGGAGAGCGGATCGAAAGCCCACAGGCCCAGGCCCGTGGCCAGGTAGAACCGGGGCGCGGCGAAGAGGAGATCCCGCGCATCGCGCGGCAGTTCGTCGGCGCCGTGGACTCGCCAGCGACCCTCGCGGTGGCAATAGACGCCCCCCACGCTGATGCTGGCCCACACGCTGTCGCCTTCGGCCCAGAGCCCAGTCACGCGCGGTTCATAGGGCGCTTCCAGGCCCTGCCAGCGCTCGCGTGCGGCGAGTCCGGACAGCGGGCTCAGTTCCAGCCAACCCTCGTCCTCTCGCCAGCGCCAGACCTGGGGAGGGCAAGTTCCGAGATAGAGAGTCCCGTCCTTGGCCATGCATGCACACTGAGGCTCGCTCTCGTCCAGCTCGAGCGAAGGACCTTCCCTGAAGGCGCGCGCGGCGGAGTCCCAGAGGAGAAGCCGCCCGTCGCCGCAGAGTGCGGCCAGACGCCCGGAGTTTCCGGCGAGAGCCACGGCGGCGCTCGCCGGAGCGTCGACCGAAAGTTGCCGCTTCGAGCTGGGCAGCTCCGTCTCTATCGGAACTCTCCACAGTCCTCGTTCACTGGCCACCAAGAGAATCTGGCTCATCTTGAAGACTTCGGGCTTGGAGTCGTGCAGGATCATCCTCGCGAAAGAGGTGTAGTCTAGCAGGAACACGCTAGCTTGAACAACGCACGCCCTTGAAGTTGCGAACTCTCACTTCCCAGCTTCGAGCTCATTCCCTATGATCCTAGCCATTCGGGCCGAATGCACCGCGATTGGAGCGCACTTGGGCAAGCAAAAACTTCTCACCATTGGATGGCGGGAGTACGTAGCCCTCCCCGAATGGAGCTTGTTCAAGATCAGAGCGAAAATCGATACCGGAGCGAGATCTTGCGCTCTCGACGTACACCACCTTGAATGCTTGGAAGGGGACCGAGTGCACTTCGAGATCGCGCTCTCGAGAAAAGACCGCACGCGCATACGGCGCGTCGAGGCGGCAATCAGCCGCAGAAGCATCGTGAAGTCCAGTCTGGGAGACACCCACGAGCGTATTTTCGTCAAGACTCCGCTGATTTTGGCCGGGATCCGACAGATCGTGGAAGTGGGACTCATTTCGCGGGAAGAAATGCGCTCGCGGATGCTTATTGGCAGAAATGTGCTAGAGGGCCGCTACCTGGTCGATCCGAGTGCTCGTTTTCTCTGGCCCCATGAAATGCGCCCCGACAGCTGAGTAAATTTCCCCGAGTAGAAACGAAGAAGATGAAGATTGCCATCCTGACTCGCAACGCGCGCGGTTACTCCGTACGAAGATTGCGCCATGCCGCGGACGAGCGAGGACACAAAGTCCGCGCCTACGACACCTTGAAGTTCGCGCTCCACGTCGAGTCCCGTGAACCCGACCTCCTGTACAATCAGCGCGCCATCGAAAACTGTGACGTGGTGATTCCGCGCATTGGATCATCGATCACCCCCTTCGGCACCGCCGTGGTGCGGCAGTTCGAGCAAATGGGAGTGAGTTGCCTGAACACCTCGACTTCCATCAGCGTTTCCCGTGACAAGTTGCGCAGCCTCCAGGTTTTGAGCCGCCACGACATCGGCATGCCGGAATCCGCTTTCGTTCGGCGCAAAGAGGACGTGATACCGGCAATTCGTGGCGTGGGCGGAGCGCCCGTGATCATCAAGCTCCTCGAGGGTTCACAGGGAATCGGGGTGATCCTCGCCGACCAAGAGACGATCGCGGCCGCGATCATCGAGACTCTGCAAAGTGCGAGGCAGAGCGTGCTCATTCAGAAATTCGTTTCTGAAAGCAAGGGGAAGGACATCCGCGCGCTCGTGGTGGGAGGTCGAGTGGTGGCCGCCATGCGCCGAAGGGCTGCGGGTCACGAGTTTCGCAGCAACGTGCACCGAGGGGGACGAACCGAGCCGGTGGAACTGGACGAGGAATACCAACGCACCGCGGTGAAGGCGGCACAGATCATGGGTTTGCGCCTGGCTGGCGTGGATATCCTCGAAAGCGAGGAAGGTCCCCAGGTCATGGAGGTGAATTCCTCTCCGGGACTCGAAGGGATCGAGAAGGCCACCGGGGTGGACGTCGCGGGAGCGATCATCGAGCACCTCGAGGAACTCGTGCTCTTTCCGGAGATCGATCTGCGACAACGCCTCACCCTGAAGAGCGGATATGGAGTGGCGGAGTTCCAGGTGAACCGAGAATCGAGCCTGTGCAACACCCCCATCGCGGAGACGGGTCTGAGAGAGCGCGATGTGCTCGTGTTGAGCATCCAGAGGGCGGGCATCAGCATTCCCGCCCCTCACGGTCGCCACGAGATCCTTCCCGGAGACACTCTGGTATGTTACGGCAAAATCCTCACTCTGAAGTCGCTGATCCCGGCCAAGAAGCCGCGGCGACGCAAGAAAAAACGCAATTCGAGTTCGGGCGGAGGACGCAAATGAAGAAGAGCACGTCCGCGTTCCGGCTGGGGGGCGTCCGGGTACCGCGCGGCGAATCGCGTGACATTCGCATCGAGCTGAGCCAGAGCTACACCGGTGACGTAATCAGCCTGCCGGTGCACGTGCTTCGAGGAAAGACCAAGGGACCGACCCTCTTCGTGACTGCGGCGATCCATGGCGACGAGATCAACGGCACCGGCATCCTGCACGAGATTCTCTTCGACACCCCCCTGAAACTCGTGGCGGGAACTCTCATCCTGGTTCCGGTGGTCAACGTCTTCGGTTTCGAAACGCAGGATCGTTACATGCCCGACCGTCGCGATCTCAATCGCTTCTTTCCGGGGGACCCCACCGGCAGCCTGACGCGGCGCATCGCACACACTCTCTTCTCACAGATCGTGGGGCAGAGCGACTTCGGGATCGATCTGCATACCGCGGCCACCGGACGGACCAACTTTCCCAACGTGCGCGGCGACCTGAGAAACAAAGATGTACGTCGCCTGGCGCGTTCCTTCGGTTGCGAACTCATGGTTCACGGCCGCGGCCCCGAAGGTTCCTTGCGCCGGGAGGCAGTCAAAGCAGGTTGTCCGACCATTCTCCTCGAGGCCGGGGAGCCCTCCAAAATCGAACGGGGGGTGCAGGAAACTGGAGTCCGGGGGATTCTGAACGTCCTTTCGGACCTGGGGATGATCGAGCGGCAAGCGGTTCAGCCCCTCTATCAGGTCAAGATCTATCGCTCCGTGTGGCTGCGGGCGGAAGCGGCGGGAATCCTGCGCTTCCACGTGAGCCCGGGCGAGCTGGTCGAGGCCGGCCAGGCCATCGCGACCAACGTGAGCGTGTTCGGAGAGACGCAAAACACTCTGCTTTCGCCGGTCGACGGTATCATCCTGGGGATGACCACCCTGCCCGCGGTGAAGCCGGGGGAGCCGGTATGTCACCTCGCGATTCCCTCGCGTTCTTTGAAGGGAGTGCGTCGCGCACTGGAGCGTTCCCGGTCCCTCGAGTTCGAGACCGCCTCGCCGGGGAGCCTAACTTCACAGACGATCTTCGAGCAGCGCGAGGACTGAAACGATGAGCACAACGCGCATCCGCAGTTGGACGCACCGGGCCGAGGATTCCCAGGGTCTGCCGGAAACCGGCTCGCCGAGCATTGCACTGCGATATCGTGGACGTCCCGGCGGCGACGGAAAGTGCGAGGATGCCGCGCTCGTCCTCGAACTCGGCCCCCACTCGCATCTGTTGGCGGTAGCGGACGGAATGGGTAGCGGGGCCCGAGCGGACGACGCCTCGGCCACGATCGTCGAGTGCCTGGCCAAACGCGCTGAAGCGCTCGCCGACGAGAGCACTTCCCGATTGGAGATCCTCAATGCCATCGAGGAAGCCAACGAGCAAATCCGCGGCTGGGGCGTGGGCGCGGCCACGACGGTGGTCATCGCCCGGGTCGATGGCGAGGGCTATCGCACCTACCACGTGGGAGACTCCGAGGCCTTGGTCGCCGGACAGCGCGGCAAGCTGAAGTGGCAAACCGTTTCGCACTCGCCGGTCGGCTATGCGCAGGCCTCCGGACTCCTCGACGCGCACGACGCCATGGTGCACGAGGAAAGGCATCTGGTGCACAGCATGCTCGGCATGGAAGGAATGCGGGTGGACGTGGGAGAACGTCGCCACTTCGCCATGCGTGACACCTTGGTGCTGGGCAGTGACGGCCTCTTCGACAACCTGGAGCTGGTGGAGATCGTGGAGATCATCCGACGCGGTCCCCTGAAGAAAGCGGCCGACGCGCTTCTCGCCCGAAGTCTGGAGCGCATGAACCGCCCCGAGACGGAGGGCCCGGGCAAGCCCGACGACATCGCCTTCATTCTCTACCGCCCCCCGTTCAAGCCCTCTGGGAGCCAGAAAAAATGAGCAGAGCACGCATCCAGAGTTTCAACCTGAAACCAGGACGTAAGATCGGACGCAGTTACGAAGTCGAACAGAGGCTCGGGGGAGGCAGCGAGGGAGAGGTCTACCGCATCCGCGAGCGTAGCACGGGAATCCTGCGCGCCGCCAAGTTGTTCTTCCCCCACCCCGATCCCAAGGGCACGATGCCCGCGCGCAGGGCCCAGAAGTTGGAAGCGCTGCGCGACTGCCCGATCGTGATGCAGTACTACCACACCGAACACGTGAAGATCGGACAGCTGTGGACCACGGTGATGATCAGCGCGTACTCGCCGGGGCAGCCGCTCCAGGAGTGGGTCGACAAGCATCGTGGCAAGAGACTGCGCCCCTTCATCGCCTTGATCATCCTGCACCGTTTGGCTCTTGGCCTGGAGGATGTCCACGACCGCGGCGAGTACCACGCCGACGTCCACACCGGAAACATCCTCATCAGTCAGGTCGGCGTGGATTTTCAGTTGAAGCTCATCGATTTCTACGACTGGGGCCGCCCCAGCCGCGCCAAGCAGCAGAACGACATCCTGCAGGCGGTACGCGTGCTCTACGACATGATCGGGGGGCCCAAGGCCTACCGGGAGAGCCCCAAGGACATCCGCGAGGTGTGCTGCGGGCTGCGCCACGATCTCATCTTGAGCCGCTATCCCACCATGGCGGCCCTGCGCTATCACCTGGAGAGCTTCGAGCCCACCATCCTGCCCTGAGAGCGAGCCCGGCGCTCTCCGACCAAGGGGAGAGAGCATCGCACTCAGCTCTGCGCCTACAGTGCCACCGAGACGCTCCAGCGGGCACCTGCGCCACACGAAAAAGAGGGGAAGGCCTGCGCCCTCCCCTCTCCTTCATTGGAAGACCGAGGTCCCCGAGACTCGATACCTTACTGCAGTTCCGCGAGCCGGCTGTCCACGTAGTTCTGCGTGGCCGTGAGGACTGCGTTGGTGAAAGTGGTGTTGTGGACGCTCATGGTGGTGTCGTCCAGAAGCAGCAGGTAGTTCCACACTGCCCCACGCGCGTCCTCATCGACCCCCACGCCCGCCGGCACCACGGCCGAGTGACCGGAGTTCAGCCAGCCCAGAGTCTCCATGTCCGTGGCGAGAGCCTCCAGCTTGGCCGCGAAGGCGGTCTGAGCATTCTCGACCAGAGTCGTGATCGTCCCCTCGTCGCCACCGTGGCAGAGCACGCAACCCTGGGGATTGATGTACTCGGAACCGTGGAAGTTGTAAGTCATCCACCAGGAGTGGCCGCCGGCCATTCCGTCTACCGGAGGCGTCGCCATGTGGCAGGTCACGCAACCGTCGGGATTCCCGGTGTTGTGCGCGTGCAGGGCCGGGTAGGGCTGTCCGTTGAAGGAGTAGGCTCCCTTCCCCACCAGCACGTTGGCCTGCGGGCCGTGGTGCGGTCCCCAATAGGGTGAGGTGATCGGGTCGGGCGAATCGAAGGCCGGTTCGGGGGTGCGCGCTTGATGACACATCGCGCAGATGTTGCTGTTGCCCCGGTCGTAGGCCCCCGCGCCACCCATCTCCAGATCGGTCGGACCGGAGGTGCGCAGAGCGAAGTCACCGTTGGTATGGGGAGCGTGACAGGCGAAGCAGCCGATGTTGGACGACTCCTCCAGATCGACGGTGGCGCCGTTGTTGGCGACCCGGTACTGGAAGCCCTCGGTGGTATGGCAGCCCGAGCAGGGGGCGCTGCGGCGCACGTCGGTATCGCCGGTCGCGTGCTGGCTGGTCTCATACTCGTTTTGGATGGAAACGATGTAATTCTGCATCTGGTAGTCGTCCGTATGGCAGGCGGAGAGACAGGTCGCGGTTCCGGCGGGACCCGCGGGACCCTGTTCCCCCTGATCTCCCGTGCACCCGGCGAACGCGAGTAGTGTCATCGCCCCGATCAACAGCAAGACGGGGTTCAAGCGCTTCATGGCATCATCCTCTCAAGTTCGATTCCCGAAGAAACACGGTGGAGGTGCCTCCTGCGGACCCGTCGACCACCGCACATGGCTTTGCCAGCCGTGCCAAATTTGGGCGTCCACAAAAGAGGAGTCAAGGACTTCGTAAACCTGTATTTGCAAGGAGCTTTCAGAGCGGAGCAGATGGCGTGAGTTCGGCGGAGAAGACGCGCTCCGAGCGGGCTTCAGCCGAGTCGCTTCCAGTACACTTCCTTCGCGTCGTTGGCAGCATAGAAGTCCGGATAGCTCACCAAGTGCTCGAAGCCGCTGGAAAGGTAGAAGTGACGCGTGGGCTCATACTGCGGCTTCCCCGAGGTCTCGATGTAGATTTGCCGGCCATTTTTGCGCTTAATTTTCGCCTCAAGCTCCGCCAACAGCCAGTGGCCGATCCCCTCCGAACGGTGCTTCTGGTCCACCGCGATCCAGTAGAGGTCGTAGCTGCCCTCGGTGCAGGCGATCTCGCCGTAGCAGCAGTAGGCACAGGTCAGAGGCTCCTCCGGCGAGGAGCCCGCGGACTCGACGAAAAGAAACTCGTAGCCACTCGCCGCTCCCCGCACCCGCCTCTCCCGCACCAGTTCCACCGCGATGGCGCACTCCTGTGGACTGAAGTAGCCGCTGGACCGCACGATTCTCGCGACGGTGTCCTCGTCCTGCGGCCAGAGCCTCTCGCGAAGGAAGAACCCGGCCGGAATTTTAGCCACGCCCTCTGCCTGCATCGTGTCACTCTCCCCTGGCTTTGGTGGGGGAGTACGCCCCCCCCATTCCCTCCACGAGCCCTTCGAAGAACGCGCGCGCGTTCGTGCCCAGATTGCGCGTCCGGTAGCCGCCCTCCTGCACCACCACGGTGCGCAGCCGCGCCGCGCCGATGCGCCGGCCGTTCGTGCGAAAGTCCGCCGGACTCAAAGACCAAGTCCCGGTGGGGTCGCCCTTGGCCGTGTCCAGTCCGAGAGCCACCACCAGGAATTGCGGTGCGAATTCCTCGATTTTGCTCAGAGCTTTGCTCAAAGTACTTCCGTGGCGCTTCCCGTCCACTCTCTCGGGCAGAGGGAAGTTCCAGTTGAAGCCTTCACCCTGCTCCGCTCCGCTCTCCTCGGCGAAGCCGGAAAAGTAGGGATAGGCAAAGCTTGGATGGCCGTGGATGGAGACGGTCAAAACATCCGCCCGCTCGTAAAAGATCGTCTGTTGGCCGTTCCCGTGGTGGTAATCGATGTCGAGGATTGCCACCTTTCCGTGAGCGCTCAAAAAGTTCGCGGCGATCGCGTTGTTGTTGAAGTAGCAGAATCCGCCAAAGGCCGCGTGCTCCGCGTGGTGACCCGGCGGACGCACTAAAGCATAGGCGACGCGCTCGCCGTGGAGGACGGCCTCGGCCGCGGTCAAGGCGCAATCCACCGCCGCGAGCGCGGCGGTGAGTGCATTCGAGTTGAGCGGAGTGAAGGTGTCCATGCAATAGTATCCGGCCCGCACCGAGAGTTCCTTGGGAGCTCTCGCCTGATTGCGCAGGGGAAAAACGTAGGGATAGACCGACTTTCCCTCGGGCAAGCCCCGGCAGACTTTTTTGAAGAACTCGAAATAGCTGCGGTCGTGTACCGCGAGGACGTGCGATTCCGCGAAGTGCCGCGCTTTCACTTCCCGAAACAGCGCGCTCTGATCGAGTTCCTTTCGGATCGCACGAATACGCACCGGAGCCTCGACATAACCACGATCCTTGACGTGGTGAATTTCGTGACGTGCGTTGGCCACCAACACGATCGGGGCGAAGGCCTCTTTGAGTCGCGGATTCTCGCGCATTTTTGGCGCGCGGTAGCGCCTCGATCTCACTTGCACGGGATCGTCGACGAAAGAGGCGACGACCTCGTCGACGTAGCTCGATTCGAAGGCCTGTCGATAACGTTTTTGAAGAATCGCTCTGACGATCTTGCGCGCCGCATCGCGGCGCAGGGCCTGGCCCGTCCCCAGATCGTCGTAGACGAGGTGGGGCATTCCCTTGCGGCCCCCATGCGGAGATAGTTCGTACTTGGTATTGACGATGGGCCGGGCCCCGTACCTCTCGTAGAAGCGCAGGCGCGCCACGTTCTGCGAGTACTCCTCTTCGCTCGCACATTCATCGCGCTCGTCAGGAAGACACTCGAAGAACACGCCCAACACTCCCAGGGAACGCGCCTCCTCCCGAACGCGTTCGTACAGGGCGCCTCCAATACCGGAGCCTCCCTTTTGCAAATCGGTCGCAATGTAGTCGAGGTAGAGGAAACGGTTGGCCCGGTCGTGAAGCACCATCGCAAAGCCCCGCACCGCGCCGCGTGCGTTGTCCGCCACGAAGAGGAGGCTGCGGAATCGAAATTCGACGGGATCGTTCAGGCGCCGCGGCAGATCCGCGACTTCGCTCTCATCGAGACCGGGAAATCTCTCGCGCAGGATCTCCTGCACGCGCTGCATCTCTTGCCGGTCGAAAGGCAAGGAATCGTCGAAAATACGCCGAATGCGGAACATGACCTCATGCCCGGTTCAGGAGCAACCCTTTCGGGTTTCTTCCCGCTCGTGCCGCGAGAAGAATTTGGGTGACGACCTCAGAACGCGAGAGGCCGGCCTGCTCGGCCGCCGCCATGAAGCCGGCATCGGCGGAGAGACACGGATTCGGATTCACCTCGAGAATCCACTCCCGGCCGGCGTTGTCCACACGAAAATCGACGCGAGCATAACCACGCAAGCCGAAGAGCCTCCAGCACGCCCTGGCCGCCTCGGCGAGGCGATCCAACAGATCCTGGTCGCCGGCGCCCTCGACGAACTTGCGAACGGTATGTCCGTAGTCGAAGGAGCTCTCATCCCACTTCGCGGCGTAGCCCACGAGCTTCCGCTTGCCGGCCGGATAGTCGACGAAGCACATCTCGGCGATGGGAAGTACGTCGGGCTGCCCGCTCTCCCCTTCCAGAAGTGCGAGATTGAACTCACGCCCCTCGATCCAGGCTTCAGCGAAGGCCTCACCGCCCAGATTCGAGCGACGCTGGACAATCTCCTCGCGGAGTTCCTGCGGCGAGGTCGCCAGGACGACCGAGGAATCATCGAGCCCCAGTGAGGCGTCCTCCCAGACCGACTTGACGATGTACTCCCCGGGCCAGAGCGCCGGCCCCTCGATCTCTCCGTCCTGGCTCATGAAGGCCGGAGTCGGCAGCCCGCTGGCCAAGAGGAGGCGCTTGGTCCACACCTTGTCGCTGCAGAGCACGATGGCCCCGGTGGGAGCACCGGTGTAACCGATCTCCAGCCGATCCAAGAGCGCCGGCACCAGATGGATCAGTCGTCCCTCGCCGTCGAGAGACTCCACCAGATTGAAGATGAGATCGCAGCCCTCATCCTTCAGCTTCTCTTCGAACTCGTGCAGAGGAAGGCTGGCGCCCAGACTGCTCACCCGGTGACCGAGCGCGCTCAGGGTCGCCGCGATCTCCTCGACCTGCACCATCCCGTCGCGTTCATCCGGACGGCCGGTCAGGGCCCGCTCGTCGTGGGCCAGCACGATCTTCATGACGCCATGCTCGCCTGCAACGCTGGACTTCCCTCCGCGATGCGCTTGGTGGCCGAGGCAAGGATCGCCGCGATCAGATCCCGGTAGGACATGCCCACCGCGGTGCAGGTCATCGGCAGATCCGAGTGAGAGGGGTGCATTCCGGGAAGCGGATTGACCTCCAACACGTAGAGTTGTCCGTTCCCGTCCTCGCGTAGATCCACGCGTCCCGCATCCCGGCAACCCAGGGTGCGCCAGGTGGCGAGCGCCAGCTCGGCGCAACGGGCAGCGGCTGAGGGGTCGGTGAGGAAGTAGTGCACCAGGCTCTCGCATTCCTCCTTGTTCCGATAGGTATAGGCGTGGGCATCGGCCTTCTCGTCGTAGCCCAGTTCGAGCGTCCCGATCACCGTGGCCTCCTCGCCGGTACCGACGATGCTCGTGGTGAACTCCCTGCCTTTGAGGTAGGGCTCGACGAGCGCGGGTTGCCGGTACTCCTTCAGGATGGAGAGGCACCTCCGGCGTAACTCTTCGGGCTCCTCGATCTTGGAATTGGAGTCGATTCCCTTGGCGGTTCCCTCGGCCACTGGCTTCGCGAACACCGGAAAAGGAAAAGTCACCCGCGCCAGGTCCCGGGCGGACTCCACGACCACGAAGTCCGTGGTCGAGATGCCCGCGCTGCGCAGCACGTGCTTCGTCATCCCCTTGTGCAGAGTCAGGGCACACACCAGAGGATCGGAAAAGGTGTAGGCGATTCCGTAGGCCTCCAGCAGCGCGGGGACCTGGGATTCCCGGCCCACGCCCCAGAGTCCCTCGCTGATGTTGAAGACCAGATCCCAACGGTCCTTTGCCGCGAGTCGCCGGGTCAGGGCCTGGACATGTCCGATACGATCCACTTCGTGACCGAGCGCCACGAGCTCCTGCTCGATGGAAACGATGGTCCCCTCGCGATCGAACTCGGCGGTTTCGCTCTCGCTGTAGCCCATCGCCAGATACTCGTCACGCAGGTCGAAGGTCATGCCGATCTTCATGAGGCCTTCTCCTTCTTCCCGCGCCCTCCACGGGCCGAGCTCGTCACGGGATCGGGGTAACGGTAGATGTTCCCCTCGAAGTTCCTGAGCAGAACGTCGTTGCCATCCCGGCCCACCACGGATTGCGGGAGCAGGGGAATCTTCCCCCCACCACCGGGCGCGTCGACCACGTAGGTGGGGACCGCATAGCCGGTGGTGTGCCCACGCAGACCTTCGAGGATCTCCAGACCCTTCTCGATCGGCGTACGGAGATGACTCGATCCGGAGATGGGATCGCACTGGTAGATGTAGTACGGCCGTACCCGCGCGCGCAGCTCGGCGTGCTTCAGGGCCTTCATGGTCTCCACGTCGTCGTTCACACCCCGCGTGAGCACGGTCTGACTGCCCACCGGAATGCCCGCGTCCGCCAGCCGCTCGCAGGCCTGAATGACCTCTGGGGTGAACTCGACCGGGTGCATGGTGTGAACGCTCAGCCAGAACGGGTGGTAGCGTTTCAGCATGGCCACCAGTTCCGGAGTGATCCGCTGCGGAAGGACCAAGGGAATCTTGGTGCCGATGCGCAGGAACTCCACGTGCTTGATTGCCCGCAACCGCGAGAGAAGCCACTCCAGCCTCTCGTCGGTCATGGTCAGCGGGTCGCCACCGGAGATCAGGACGTCCCTGATTTCTGGGTGCTCGGCGATGTAGTTGATCGCGACCTCGTACTGCGCATACGAGGCGTGAAACTCGGTAGAGTGTCCCACCATGCGCGCCCGCGTGCAGTAGCGGCAGTAGGTCGCGCAGAAGTTGGTCACCAGGAACAGGACGCGATCGGGGTAGCGGTGGATCAAACCCGGAACCACGGCATCCGTCTCCTCACCCAGGGGGTCGTCCGCTTCTCCCGGGGTACGCAGGAGCTCTCCCCGCACCGGAATCATCGTCTTCCGGATGGGGTCCTTGGCGTTCTGGGTGTCCATGAGGGAGGCGTAGTAGGGGGTGATGCCCAGAGGCAACCGCCCGCCGATCCGCTCGATGGTGGCGCGCTCACTGCGACTGAGGGTAAAGATGCGTTCCAACTGGGCGAGGTTGCGGATCCTCGAGTGCAGTTGCCAACGCCAGCTGTTCCACTCCTCCAGACTGGCCTCGGGGAAGAACAGACGGCGGAACTCGTCGCTCCGCTCGCTGACAGAGAACACCGCACCACTCTCGGACACGAGGGTATCCGATGCGGCGGATTCGCTGAGTTGTGGTTGAGGAAGGTGACGGGACGCCGGCTGAGCCTCAGCGGCTTGCCGATTCCGGTGAGCCAGGGGGGGTAAGCCAGGCGCCGGAGGTTCCGAGTCGAGACTCGGACTGAACTTGTTCATTTACTTCCTTTGCCCACCAGGTGGGCGGCTGGAGCATGAGCCCGTTACACAAATCGCCCCCCCTTGGACACGACGGGAGAGCGAGGATCACGAGACTGGTTCCAACGGTGCCATAAAGAGGTCTATTTTTCGCTGACGTCAAGGGCCACTGTGGGTTTTGGAACAACTTTTTTTCAGGCGCAGGCCGTGCCTCAGTCGAGGCTGTCCGCCTTGGCCGCCGCAGCCTGAGCTCCCAGGCGACGGATCTGCACCACCACCGAGTCCAGCTCGGTGTCGGTGATCCCGGAAATGCCCTGCATGCGGCCCTTGCCGTAACGGGCGATGCGGCGGATCCGCTCGTCGCTGTTGTAGCGTTGGAAGACGGGATCGCGCAGGTCGATGTCCTCCTTGGCCATCTTGCTCGCGGTGGTGGAGGAGCCATCGATCTCGTGGCAGCGAGCGCAGCGGTAGGCGTAGACGCCGGCAGGACTCGGATCCTCCGGCTTGTGGGAGCAGGCCGCCAGGGCCATCAAGAGAAACAGACCGGCGAGGAAAACTCTCGGGCGAGGCGCGCTCATGGACTCACCCCGCCGTGATGCGCCTGAGTTGCAGCAGGTTCGTGGATCCCGGGATCTGCATGGTCCCACCCAGGACGACCACGGCCTCGCCCTCCTCCACCAAGCCATCATCCAGCAGGAGGCGATCCCCTTCCTGCAGCAGCGAGTCGGTGTTGTGGGCGAAGGAGGACTCATAGGGTGCCACACCGTGCAGCAGAGCCATCTGCCGGCAGACCCGCGGGTCGGGACAGAAGGCGATGATCGGTACCTTGGGCCGCAGCTTACTCAGGACGCGCGCGGTCCGGCCGCTCAGGGTGTAAGCCACGATCAGGCGCACTTGGGTTTCCTCGGCCAGATGCCGGGCCGCCCACGCCATGGCGCGTACGGCCGGACTGAAGCGGGTCGGGTGCTGGGGGTTCTTCTCGGTGTCGGCGTAGAACTCGGAACGCTCGGCCTCGATGGCGATGCGGTTCATCATCTCGATGGCCTCGACGGGATACTCGCCTGTCGCGGTCTCCGCCGACAGCATCACCGCGTCGCTACCGTCGAAGATCGCGTTGGCCACGTCGCTGGCCTCAGCGCGGGTCGGACGGAAGTTGTGTACCATGCTCTCCAGCATCTGGGTCGCGGTGATGACAGTGACGCCGCGCAGATTGGCGGCGCGAATCAGTTCCTTCTGCAGCCTGGGAACCCTTTCGGGGGCAAGCTCCACCCCCAGGTCTCCGCGTGCCACCATGATGGCGTCACTCACCTCTAGGATCTCCTCGATCTGCTCCACCGCCTGCGGCTTTTCGATCTTGGCGATGATTCCCGGCCCGCCCCCCATGGACTCGATCTCACCCCGAAGCTGGCGGATGTCCTCGGCCTGTCGCACGAAAGAGAGCGCCACGTAGTCGACGCCGGCTTTCATCCCGCACACGAGATCCTCGCGATCGTGCGCGCCCATGGCGGGGGCATTCAAGGCGCGGCCGGGAACGTTGATTCCCTTGTGTGGCAGCAAGCGTCCCCCGTGCACGACGCGCACCAGGAGTTCGCTGGCAGACTGCTTCTCCTGAACTCTCAGTTCGATGAGTCCGTCGTCCAGGAGGATGGTGTCGCCCAGCTCGAGGTCCTCGGCCAGGCCCCCGTAGGTGCAGGAAATCCGCGCGGCGTCGCCCACGATTTTTTCCGTCGTGATCACCAACTCGGCGCCGTTTTCGAGCCTCACCCCCGAGGAATTGGCCAGTTCGCCCACGCGCAATTTCGGGCCCTGGAGGTCCAGCATGACCGCCAGCTGGCGCCCCCGCTCCTCTCCCACCGATCGTACCGTTTCCACCGCGCGCTTCAAGAACTCGTGGTCACCATGGCTGGCATTGATGCGCGCCACGTCGAGACCGGCATCGACCAGACGTCCGACGACGGAGGCCTCGATGCTGGAGGGCCCGAGGGTGGCGACGATGCGGGTGGATCGACGTGGCAGTTGCATGAGGTCCTCTGAGCGAGTAGCAGCAAGACGAGGAATTCGCAGAATAGCAAGCCGGGGACAAAAGGGCCAGTCAGCGGGGCTCTTCCCTTGCCGCTTCTTCGGGCTGCTCTGTCATCTTGAGAAAGGGCTTGGTGCGCACCGCCAAGGCCAACAGCAGATCGCGCTTGGAAATGCTGCCCAGAAGACTTTGCCCCGTCTCGTCATCCACCACCGGCAGGCGCTCCCCATCGTGCTCGGAGAAGACTCGCAATGCGTCGCTGAGCGAGGCCCCGGCGCGAATGAGAGGAAACTCGCGATGCAAAATGTCACGCGCGATGACCACGTCAGCCAGGCCACGCAGGGTGAGATATTGCTTGATGTCGTGCAGGGGAATGACCCCCTGGAAGATTCCCGCATCATCCACGACGTACAGGTATTTGTTGTTGTTGGTGAGGAAGCTCTGCGCGATCTCCCGAAAGCGTGCGGTCTCGTGGACGGCCAGAGGGTCGTCTCTCATGAGGTCGCGGACCTGCAATTTCGAGAGCTGCTTGGCGTAGAGCGCGGCGCCCTTGCGCTCCAGGGCCTCGCTGTAAATGGGCACCGGCTCGATGCTGCGCGACACGTAGTAGGAGATCACACAGGCGAGCATGAGGGGCAACATGAGCTGATAATCGAGAGTCAGCTCGAAGATCATGATGATGGCCATGATGGGTGCGTGGGTGGTGCCGGCGAGGAACGCGCCCATTCCCAAAAGCGCGAAGCCGCTGGGGCTCAGCAGAGGATTGGGCCAGAACTGACCCAGAGTGTGTCCGAAGAGATAGCCCAGACACGCCCCGACGAAGAGAGTCGGCGTGAAGACACCGCCCACCGCCCCCGATCCAAAGGTCGCCGCGGTGGCGGCCACTTTGAAGGCGAGAATGAGAATGAGGGTGCGCCACATCCATTGGCCGCCGAGAATGGCGCTCACCGTGCTGTAGCCATTCCCGCAAACCTGCGGATAGAACACCGCGAGGCCTCCGACCACGGCTCCTCCCAGACCCAGCTTCAAGAAGAGCGGGATTCGCATGCGGCTGAAGAGCCGCTCACTGCTGCGCAAGGTGCGCAGAAACCAGGGCGCCGCGAAACCAGCCACGACCCCCAAGGCCATGGTGGGCAGGATCTCCCACACCGAATTCAGGACGAAAGGGGGAATATCGTAGAGGGGAGCCGCGCCCATCAGCTTGCGAACGGTGAGCGTGGCCACCACCGAAGAGAAGACCAGTGGCCCGAAACTCTCCATTGCCACCGATCCCAGGACGATCTCCGCGATGAAAAGAGCACCCGCGATCGGTGCGTTGTAGGCGGAAGCAATTCCAGCCGCCCCGCCACAGGCGCTGATGAGCCGCCGCCGAGGCGTGGACCAGTGGCGAAAACGTCCCACCAGTGAGGCGATCATGGCCGAGAGCTGGACCATTGGCCCCTCTCGCCCGATCGATCCCCCGCCGGCGATCGAGAACAGCGCCGAGGCCGATTTCACGAGGCTCGACCTCACCGCCACCAGACCGTTGCCCACCACGATGGCTTCCATGTAATCGGTGGAATGCCGGCTGCGCGCGATACGACTGCCCCAGTAGAGAATGGCGCCCGCCATCAGACCGCCCACGGTGGGGGTCAAAGCGCGCTGCCAAAGGGGAAGATGAATGAAGCTCTCGACCACACCGCCTGATTGGCCGGTCAAAAACAAGTGCACCGCGTAGCTCAGGCGGCGGAAGATCACCGAGGCCACCGCGCCCAGATAGCCCCACCACACCGGCCCAGAAGAGGGTCTCGTGCAGCTCGCTGGGGCGGATGGTCTCCGCCATCCAAAGCCTCAGCTTGAGCAATCCCAAGAGGCGAGGAGGGCTCCCCCCTCCGGGGATTCGTTGCGGTCCTTCATCTCCGCCATCTTGTACAACCACGGGAAGGGAACGAGACTCTCCGGCCTGGTCCGGAGAGTGACAAGAGCTCTCCGCCCGTGGCAATCATTTTTTGACGATTGTGGCCCTGGTGCGATCGGCTCAGCCGAAACGGCCCGTGATGTAGTCCTCCGTGCGCTTGATCGAGGGCTTGGTGAACATCTTTTGAGTTTCGTCCATCTCGATGAGCCTGCCCTCGTAGAGGAAAGCGGTCGTATCGGACACGCGCGAGGCCTGCTGCATGTTGTGCGTGACGATGATGATGGTGTAGCGCTGCTGCAATTCGAGGATCAGCTCCTCCACCCGGGCGGTGGATCGCGGATCCAATGCCGAGCAGGGTTCGTCCATCAGAATGACCTCGGGATTCACCGCGATGCAACGCGCGATACAAAGACGCTGCTGCTGTCCCCCGAAAGACTGATGGCCGGCGAGTGAAGGCGGTCCTTGACCTCGTCCCATAGCGCTGACATCCGCAGCGCGGACTCCGTTCGCTCTTGCAGCACGGAACGATCGCGCATTCCGTTCAGCCTCAGACCCACGGTGACGTTGTCCGCGATCGACATGGTGGGAAAGGGATTGGATTTCTGGAACACCATTCCCACACGCCTGCGCACCATCACTGCCTCTACTTCGGGCGCATAGATGTTCTCTCCGAACAGGAGAATCTCGCCGCTCACCCGCGCGTGAGGAACCAGTTCGTGCATGCGATTGAGAGCGCGCAGAAAAGTGGACTTCCCGCATCCGCTGGGACCGATGATGGCCGTGACCGAGCGCTCGGGAATGTCCAGGGAGATATCCTTCACGGCCTGATTCGAGCCGAAATAGACCGAGAGATTGCGCACCTTGACCGCAGAAGCATGGGGCGCTTCCTTCGGACGATGGCTCCGGCCGCCCCTCAGGACGGAATGCAGCGGCAGGGGCTCCGCCGTCACTTTCTTTGCTGTGTTGTCCGTAGATTCCATGCTCACTCAGAGGGTTTTTTGACGCAGACGATCGCGCGTCAGGACGCGAACGCCAATGTTGATCAAGAACACGAAAAGAAGCAGGACCAACGCGCCTGCCCAAGCCTGACGATGCCAATCATCGTAGGGCGAGATGGCATACGAAAAGATCTGCAGGGGCATGGCCGCGATGGGATCGGTCAACCGGTGCGTCCAGAATTGATTTCCGAAAGCAGTGAACAGGAGTGGTGCGGTCTCTCCCGCGATCCGCGCCAGCGCCAAAAGAGCTCCGGTCACGATTCCCTTGAGCGCGGTGCGCGCCACGATTCGGACCGTGACACGCCAGGGTGCGATCCCCAGGGCGAGCGCCGCTTCTCTGTAGCCGTTCGGTACCAGCTGCAGCACTTCCTCGGTGGTTCGCATGATCAAGGGGATCATCATCAAGCCCAGCACGATCCCGCCGGCCAGGGCGGAAAAACCCTTCATCGGCACCACCACGATGGCCCACACCACCATTCCCCACACGATGGAGGGTACGCCGTTGATGACGTCAGCCGCAAAACGAATCCACCAATTCGCGCTGGAAGTGCCGTATTCGGACAGATAGATGCCGCCGAGGACCCCGACCGGAATCCCCAGGAGCGAGGCCAGACCGATGAGGATTCCGGTGCCGACGATGGCATTCGCCATGCCGCCGCCGGCCTCTCCAACCGGCTTGGGTAACTGCGTGAAAAAGTCCCAATTGATGGCGCCCAGTCCCTGACTGAGAAGATGGTAGAAGACCAGCATCAAGGGCGTGATGACCAGAAGGGCGCACAGGAACGCAGTGCCCCGCATGAGGGCATTCATGAAGTTGCGCCGCCGGTGGTGCACCTTGTCCCACATCATTGTCTGTGCCTCACTCCGGGTCCGCCCAGGGCTTTGAGCAGAATCTGCGCGAGGATGTTGGTCAGGACCGTCACGCCCAAGAGCACCAGCCCCAGCTCGAAGAGAGATCCCAAGTAGAGTTCCGTCGTGGCCTCGGTGAATTCGTTCGCGATGACGCTGGCCAGAGTGTAGCCGGGAGCCAGAAGCGAGGCCGTGATCTCGGGCCGGTTGCCGATGACCATCGTCACCGCCATGGTCTCCCCCAGCGCGCGCCCCAGTCCCAGAATCACCGCGCCGAAGAGCCCTTTCTTGGCGAAGCTCAGCACTGCGATCCGCGTGACCTCCCAGTGCGTCGCGCCCAGGGCGTAGGCCGCTTCACGTTGCAGACCGGGAACCGAACGCAGGATTTCCCGGGAGACCGAGGTGATGATGGGGATGATCATGATGGCGACGATGATCCCCCCGGCCAGCATGCTGACCCCGTAGATCGGCCCCTTGAAGAGCGGCAGAAAACCGAGGGTACTCATGCAGCAATGGAAACACGTGGATCCGCAGCCAGGGCACCATGACGAAGATGCCCCACAAGCCGAGAATGACGCTGGGGATGGCGGCGAGCAGTTCGATGCAGCATCGTCAGAGGCTGGCGCAACCACTGCGGCGCCATCTCGGTGAGAAAGACCGCGGTCGCAATGCTGAGCGGAACCGCGATGAGCAGCGCGATGGCCGAGGAGACGATGGTCCCGAAGATGAAGGGCAGGGCCCCGAAGTTTTCGGCCACCGGATCCCAGGTCGGTGAGACCAGAAAGCGCCAGCCGAATTTGCGCAGCGCCAGATGTGAACCCTTGGCCAGTTCGAATCCGATCAAGCCGATCAGGACGAACACCGCGAGGGCCATCAGCAGAGTGAGCCACTTGAAGGCGCGGTCGCCGAAATGGCGACCGCCCTTCAAGGCTCTCGCGGGCAGACGCGCGTGCGTGGGTGTGGTCGTATCGCTCAAAACTGGATGGTCTCGATCCGCTTCAGAACCCGCTCTTGCAGGTTCTCCGGCAGGGGGGCGTAATCCAGCGACTGGCCATGGACTCACCCTCGGTCTACCGCCCACTTCAGGAACTCGACCAGCTTCTTGCCCTTGGCCGGGTCCTTCTGCTTTTGGTAGACCAAGAGCCAGGTGCAGCCGGCGATGGGATAGGCCTGGTCGCCGGGCGAGTTGACCATCGAGAAACGGAAATCCTCGGGGATCTCGGCGGTGGCGAAGGCCTGCGTGACGGACTCCAGGGTGGGCGTAATGAAGTTCCCCGCGGCGTTCTTCAGGTCGGCGAACGGCGAGCTTGTTTTGCGTGGCGTAGGCCAACTCCACGTAGCCGATGGCGCCGGGCAGCTGCTTGACCTGCCCGGCGACGCCCTCGTTGCCCTTGCCGCCCAAACCGGTCGGCCAGTTCACCGAAGTGTTCTTGCCCACCTTCTGAGCCCATTCCTCGCTCACGCTGGACAGGTAATCGGTGAAGATGTAGCTGGTGCCGCTGCCGTCCGTGCGGTGCACCACGATGAGGTCCATGCTTGGGCAAGCTCCACCCCGGGATTTTGCGCCGCGATCCTCGGGTCGTTCCACTTGGTGATCTTGCCCAGGAAGATGTCCGACCACGGTGTGCCCATCGAGCTTGAGTCGGGGATTGCCCGGCAGGTTGTAGGTGCAGCCACGACCGCGCCGGCCACGGTGGGGATGTGCAGCAGCTTGCCCGGTGCCTTGGCCAGATTTTCGTCGCTCATCGGGCCATCCGAGGCGCCAAAATCCACGGTCTGGGCCAGAATCTGCTTCTGCCCGCCGCCGGAACCGATGGACTGATAGTTGAAGCGGACCGAGGGATCCACCTTGGCGTACTCGTGGAACCACTTGGAATAGAGCGGGTAGGGAAAGGTCGCCCCTGCGCCGTTGATGAGCATTTGCGCATTCGCGCCGTCTTGCGTGAACACCAGGCAGATGGCGCACAGCGCCAAGAGCAAGGCCTTTTTCATCGGATTTTCTCCCTTAACTTGCCGGCTTGAGGGCCCGACGGCCCCATCTCGTGCTCAACGAACAAGCTTCATATAAGCAGGAAAGGAAGTGCTTAGTGTGAGAGAAGTGTGAGGATTCGATGAAGGCGCAGTGCGCCGTCGAGGAGCGGTGGGGCACCGCCCCCAGGACCCAAAGCGAACGGCGCGATTGGAGCGCTTTTGCGCCCCTTCGACGGCGAATCAGGATCGTGAAGGCAGCAGCGATCCCATCTCGACTTCGGGGTAGAGTTCGCCGAAAGACTTGATCTCCCTGCTGCCGATCCGCTTGTAGACGCGGTTGCGGCCCAGCTGCTCCAGATCGTCGACGCCGGCGGCCGCCACCAGATCCAAGAACTCGCTCACCACTGCATGGTGGTAGTTTTTCACCCGGACCCACTTGTCCTGCACCACCAACCCGCGCCGCAGGTGTGGATCGTTGGTGGCCACGCCGCTGGGACAGCGGTTCGTGTGACACTTGAGAGCCTGGATGCAGCCGAGCGCCAGCATCATTCCGCGGGCGGCATTGCAGACGTCCGCTCCCAGACACATCGCGCGGAAGAGGTCGAAGGCGGTGAGGATCTTGGTCGCCACGATGACCCTGATGTCCTGCTTCAGATCGTAGCCGCGCAAGAGATCGCACACGCAAATGAGGCCTTCCTCCAGCGGCATGCCCACGTAGTTGGAGAAGTCGATGGGAGCGGCGCCGGTGCCACCCTCCGCCCCGTCCACGGTGACGAAGTCGGGCTTGATACCGCTGGCCACCATCTCCTGGCAGATCTCCCTGAATTCGTCGCGGTTGCCCACGCAGAGCTTGAAGCCCACCGGCTTGCCTTGTGCCGCCTCTCGTAGCTGGCCGACGAACTCGAGCAGCCCGCGCGCATCGCGAAACGCCGTGTGGCCCGGCGGGCTGATGACGATGGTGTGTGGCTGCACGCCGCGGATCTCGGCAATCTCATGGTTGTTCTTGGCCGCCGGAAGCACCCCGCCGTGTCCCGGCTTCGCTCCCTGGGAGAGCTTGATCTCGATCATCTTCACTTCGGGGCGCGCGGCCTGCTCGCGAAAACGATCCAGAGAGAAGCTGCCGTCCGGATTGCGGCAGCCGAAATAGCCGGTGCCGATTTCATACACCAGGTCGCCACCCTGCAGGTGGTAGGGAGAGATTCCTCCCTCTCCGGTATCGTGAAAGAACTGCCCCTCACGCGCCGCCAGATTGAGCGCGGTGACGGCATTCGAACTCAGAGCGCCGAAGCTCATGGCGGAGATGTTGAAGACGCTGGCCGAATAGGGTTGTCGACACTGGGGCCCGCCGATTTTGACCCGGGGTGCTTCGCTCATGCGGGCGCTGGGATAGATCGAGTGGTGCATCCACTCGTAACCCGAACGGTAGACGTCGAGTTCGGTGCCGAAGGGATGATTTTGCTGGACGCGCTTGGCCCGCTCGTAGACATAGGCCCGGTGGTTACGGTCGATGGGCTTGCCGTCGGTCCCGTCTTCCACGAAGTACTGATGCAGCTCGGGGCCGATGGACTCGAGCAGATAGCGGAAATGCCCGATGAAGGGGAAATTGCGCAGGATGGTGTGCTTTTTCTGGAAGACGTCGTACAGACCGATCAAGATGGCGGGGCCGAGGAGAATGAGACTGTAGAGGACCGGCGGCCAGAAGAGTGAGAGCGCCGCCACTGCGGCCAGCACCGCCAGGCTTCCGAGCAAGAACGGGATCTTCATGGGACCAACTCCTCGCTTCTCTCGTCGATTCGGTTCGCGGATCAGGATAGGGGAACTTAGAGATGAAATCATCTCATGAGACGCCCAGGCTGAGCGTCGAGGGACTGCTTCTCGACCTGGACGGCGTGTGCTGGGTCGCTGACGCGCCGATCCTGGGCGCGGCTGGCGCGATCGAAGCACTGAAGGTGGCCGAGCTGCCGCTGCGTTTCGTCACCAACACGACCCGGCGCTCACGGCGCGCGCTGGCCGAGAAGGCAGCTCGACTCGACCTCCCGATCGCCGAAGAGGAGATCATGACCGCGCCGCAGGCCGCCCTGGCCTGGCTGCGTGCGCGTGGACTGCCCCGCTGCCGGCTGCTGGTGGATGCCTGCCTCCTCGACGAATTGTCCGATCTGCCGAGCGACGAGGCGCACCCCGAGATCATTCTGATGGGCGACCGTGAGGAGGAATGGAGCGAGGCGCTGCTGCAATCGATTTTCGAGCAGCTGATGGGGGGCGCGGAGCTGGTGGCGCTGCACAAGGGTCGCTACTGGCAGACCGCGGACCGCCTGCGCTTGGATTTGGGCGTGTACGTGGCGGGGCTGGAATACGCCAGCGGCAAAAGAGCGCAAGTGATGGGCAAGCCCTCGTGCGAATTCTTCGCGCAGGCTGCGTCGGACCTCGGACTTGCTGTTAGTTCGCTCGCGCGCATCGCCATGGTGGGCGACGACGTGCTCAGCGACGTGGGCGGCGCGCAGAATTGTGGGCTGCAAGGAGTCCTGGTGCGCACCGGAAAGTACCGCGCGGATGCGGTCGCCCGCAGCGGAGTCCATCCCAACTTCACGGTGGACTCGATCGCGGAGCTGCCGGGATTGCTCGGGATCGATTGAGCGCTCGGTGGCGCCATTTCGGCGCCGAGAACGCACCCTCGCCACCGAGCCAGCTCACGAGGGCCTCGGGCTGGTAGACTACTTCACCAGCACCGCGGCCCGCGTTTGACTCCCGCCGGCCGTCGAGAGCAGCACCCGGTACACACCGCTCGCGAGCCTCGCGCCGCTGTCATCCCTTCCATCCCAGCGCAGTTCGTGCGGGCCTGAAGTGAGCTGGCCCTCGAAGAGGCGGCGCAGCATCCGCCCGCGCACGTCGTAGATCTCCACCTTTACCTGCCCCGCTTGCGCCAGTTCGAAGGACACCGTGGTGTGCGGATTGAAGGGATTCGGATGCAGCGGATGCAGCCGGGTGACCCGCTTCGCCGGTGCCGAGGTCACAACGCAGCTGCCGCGTGGAATTCCATGGCCCGTCTCGTCGAAGGCGCGCACCGATGTCAACGAGTACACCTCCTCGCCACTGCTCACGAAGAATCCAGGGTCGATGTGCACCGTCCCCGCTTGGGCGTCCGCCCACACGATGTGCAGGAGCCCCGGCTCCTTCAGCGACCAGCTCAGGTTTCCGTGATCCGCGCTCACGAAGGCCACATCCTGGTGGGTGGGATCGAAGCTGAGCTCTAGCTCCGCCCCGGCCGCGCCCTCGAGCACGATCGAGTCGTAACCGTCCGCGGGATCCGGATAGGCGCAGGCCTCGGTTCCGGTCGCGCCCGCAGTGAGGCCCGCGATCATGCGATTGAAGAGCACCCCGTCGCCGGCATCGGCTTCGCCATTTTCGTTGAGATCGGCGCGGCAGTGGGTCATGTCGTCGGCCTGAAGGCTGCCACTGGCCAAGGCCAGGGCCGCATCGCGATCGGTCTCATCGACGAGATCGTCGTCGTAGACGTCCCCCTTCTCACAGCCAATGCGAATCCAGGCGGGGCCTTCCCTGGGGAGCAGGCTGCCGTTCCAGGTCCAAGTACCTCCCTTCCATTTCGCTGCGAAATCAGTCGCGGGAGAGAAAGCGGCTGGGGAATTCCCCAGACGATAGTCCACCTCGAAGATACGAGTATCGTTGTGGATTCCCTGCCCTCCCCCGGCAAGCACTTCGAGGTGCCCCGGGGCATCCTGCACCACGCTCAGCTCCATGCCATTGGCCTCAGCTTGCGGGCTGAGACGAACGGATTCCACCGTTGCCAGATTGCTGTCCCAGTCGAGGTAGGCGCGCACCGAATCGTAAGCGGTGCAGTACTGTATTGCCTGGGGAATACGTGCACAGTATTCCTCGTCGAAGTCGTTCAGCCGATCGCGCGGGATCCCGAAGGTTTTGCGATCCGCACCGCAGCTTTCGCTCCACATGTGCAGAGATAAGGGAACGGTCAACAGCTCTCCGGGATCAGCGCCGTGATCGGTCGAAAGCAGTGCGTACTTTTGCGTGATCATGAGAATGACACAGTCGAAATCGTCCGTTCGTTGTGCACGTCGACGATCGTAGGGCAGGTTCCAGGCGGCAGGAAGCATCGGGGCATCGCCGCAGCTCTGGGTCTGCACGTAGTCGCCGTCGTAGGGAAGCAGAATCAGGTCGCTATAGAATTCCTGATCTATCGAATACACTGCAAAGAACACGGTCAACAGGAGCACGGGCCCGTCGCTGTGGATGCAGCCGTCCGTGCGCACGAGATCGAAATACCCCTCCTCGGTCCGCCCACCGACCTCCTCGATTCCGGGTGCAGTCTGGATCTCATTGGGAAAGGGCCCATCTAGAGAGAGGGGCGGGTAGCTTCCGGTATTCAAGTCCTCGACGCGAAAGCGCGCACGGTGCAGACCGTTCGGTCCCGGCCTTGCCACCACGTAAAATGCGATTGTATCGAAGTAACGGAGTATCCCGGTAGCTAATGGAGGCTCGAAAAGCCCCTGGGGGCTGGTGAAGATGCCGATTTCGCCCGGGCGCAGGGGTACGGCGGTATCTGCGTGTGCCGGGCCGATGAGTGCGAGAGGGGCCAGCAGTCCTAGAAAGAAGAATCCGCAGGCGAGAGCCATGGGGGAAAGGCGGGTTCGCATTGGCATGTACTCCTCGATTCGGGAGCCTTTTCGATCCTACTCCTTCCATCACACTGCCCGCAAGTTCGATCCGCGAAATCCCTGCACATCAGATCATGGCAAGTGAAAAGGGAACTCAAAACCTGAGTTCCCCTTTCCCATCCGACCGATTGGTTGGATTGATGATCTGCTTTCAGCCTTCCACGGTCTGTGTTTCAGCCCCGGTCAGCGTCTCAGCGGCATAGGCCTCAGCTACAACCGCTCGTCGATCCGCAGTTGATGCAGCGATAGCAGCTGCCATTGCGCACCATCACCGAGCCACACTCCGCGCACGGCGGTGCATCGCTCTGCAACTCGAAGACGACTTTCTCGTTGGCCAGCACGGTGGCGGCGCGAATCCTCTTTTTCTCGCTGCCGTTGCCGTTGCCATGAGTCTTGGCGCTTTCGCTGGCGCTGTTCGTCTCGCCCGCGCCACCCAGCTCGGCCGCATTGCCCAATGCGCCCGCAGCGCCCAACGCGCTCGCGCCTCCCAAATCGCCGGCATCGCCCAGCTCGTTCGCGTTCAGCTCGGACATCGCCAGCGGTTCGCTCGGATCGATCCCGGGAAGTTGAACGACGGGGGTCTGAACCTTCCCCCCCTCGAACTTCAGCGCCAGCCAGCGGAAGATGTAATCCATCAAACTCTTGGCGTGGGGAACTTCCGGGTTGTTGGTGAAGCCGCTGGGCTCGAAACGGCTGTGACTGAACTTGTTCACCATCACGTGCAGCGGCACTCCGTACTGCAACATGATGCTCACCGCGGTAGCGAAGGCGTCCATGAGACCCGAGATGACCGAGCCCTCCTTCGCCATGCGCACGAAGAGCTCACCCGGCCGGCCGTCTTCGAAGAGACCGACGGTGATGTAACCCTCGTGCCCGCCGATGGAGAACTTGTGGGTCAGGGCCGGACGTTCGTCGGGCAGGTGGCGGCGCAGCGGCGCGTACTCGGGCTTCGCCTCCTGCTTCGTCACCACCGTCGCCTTCTTCTGCCCCGTGTTGAGCGGCTGCAGACGCTTGGAGCCGTCGCGATACACCGCAATGGCCTTGAGTCCCATGTGCCAGGCCTCGATGTAACAATTCGTGATGTCCTCCACCGTGCAGTTCTCGGGCAGGTTCACCGTCTTGGAGATCGCGCCCGAGAGGAAGGGCTGCACCGCGCCCATCATGCGTACGTGTCCCATGTGGTGAATGGATCGCTGGCCGTTGACCGCCTTGAAGGCGCAGTCGAAGACCGCGAGGTGCTCGTCCTTCAATCCGGGTGCGCCCTCGATCGTCTCGTGCTCGTCGATGTAGGCCACGATCGCCTTGCTCTCGTTCTTGGAGTAGCCCAGACGCGCCAGAGCCTCCGGGACGGTGCGGTTGACGATCTTGAGCATGCCGCCGCCCACCAGCTTCTTGTATTTCACCAGCGCGATGTCGGGTTCGACGCCCGTGGTGTCGCAGTCCATCATGAACGCGATGGTTCCCGTCGGAGCCAGCACCGTGACCTGAGCATTCCGAAAGCCCTCACGTTCACCCAGCTCGTAGGCCTCACGCCAAGAATCGCGCGCCGCCTGCATCATCTCTGCGGGCACTGCGCTCTCGTCGATCTTTCCACCGCGGCGCGGTGCTTCTCGATCACCTCGAGCATGGGTTCGCGGTTCTCCGCATAGCCCGGGAAGGGTCCCAGGCTGCCGGAGATCGCCGCGCTCTGCCGGTAAGCGCGACCGGTGAGAAGGGCGGTGATCGAAGCGGCGTAGTTGCGGCCCTCGTCGCTGTCGTAGGGAACTCCCCGGCTCATGAGCAGCGCACCCAGGTTCGCGTATCCCAGACCGAGGGTACGGTACTCATGGCTCCGCTCCGCGATGAGCGGCTTGGGATAGCTTGCGTTGTCGACGATGATCTCCTGGGCCAGGATCGTGAGATCGACCGCGTGCTCAAAGGCCTCGACGTCGAATTCGCCGCGCTCGTCGCGGTATTTCAGAAGATTCAACGAAGCGAGATTGCAGGCGGTATCGTCGAGGAACATGTATTCGCTGCAGGGATTGCTGGCGTGGATGCGATCGCTGTTCTTGCAGGTGTGCCAATCGTTGATCGTCGTGTCGAATTGCATCCCCGGATCACCGCAGACGTGCGCGCTCTCGGAAATCATGCGCATGAGATCGCGCGCGCGATAGGTGTCCATCGACCCGTCCGTCCCGCACGGCGTGCGTCGTCCACTCGCCGTCCTCGACCACGGCCTTCATGAATTCGTCGCTGACCCGGACCGAGTTGTTGCCGTTCTGGAAGTACACCGAGTTGTAGGCGGTTCCCGAGAAGGAACCGTCGTAGCCGGCGTCGATCAGCGCCCAGGCCTTGCGCTCTTCCTCCACCTTGCAGTTGATGAAATCGACGATGTCGGGATGGTCGGCGTTCAGGATGACCATCTTCGCGCTGCGCCGGGTCTTGCCGCCGCTCTTGATGACGCCCGCGAAGGCATCGTAGCCCTTCATGAAACTCACCGGCCCGGAGGCCACTCCTCCGGTGGAAAGGCCTTCGCGAGAGGAACGCAGAGGAGAGAGGTTGCTGCCGGTCCCCGAGCCCCACTTGAAGAGCATGCCCTCGGTCTTGGCCAGCTCCATGATCGAGTCCATGCTGTCGTCGACCGAGTTGATGAAGCAGGCCGAACACTGCGGCTTGGTCTCCACCCCCATGTTGAACCAGACCGGACTGTTGAAGCTCATCATCTGGTAGACCAGCATGTGGGTGAGGTCGTCGCGGAAGGCATCACGATCGTCGTCGCTCGCGAAGTACCCCCCTTCGCTACCCCAGCGCACGAGGGTGTCCACCACGCGCATGATGATCTGCCGCACGCTGCTCTCGCGGCCGGGCTCTCCTACCGTACCCCGGAAATACTTGGAGACCACGACGTTGGTGGCCAGCTGCGTCCACGCGGCCGGCACTTCCACATCCTTCTGCTCGAAGAGCACTTCGCCCTTGTCGTCGGTGATCGTCGCGGTTCGCAGTTCCCAATCCAGTGTGTCGAAGGGATGCACCCCCGGCTGCGTGAAGCGGCGCTCCACGCGGATCCCCTTGCGTACTGCTCGTCCCTTTTTGCTCCGCCCGACTGCGAGCTTGGTTTCCTGCGACGCCATAAGCTCATCCTCTCCTCGTCCATGAGTTGACTTATTCTTTTTTTGCGACGGAATCCCTGGTGGGTTCCGGCGGCGTTCCGGACTGGGGCAAAGGTCTAAGACCCTGGGAATTCTAAAGATGCGATGACGGGCGCCAACACAAGATCTAGTGCCCTGAGGCGCAACGTACCACAAGACCTTGGGTCGTCAACGGCAAATCTACGATCGAGGAAATTGGGCTGATTTAGGCCCGTTTTGGCATCTGCACGAGCTCGGTAAGGACCTCCAGGACCACCCCGCGAACATCTTCACGCGTTAAGTTGAAGATTTTCATGCGTTCTTCACGGCCGCCCTCGGCGCCGGCCGGGTCGAGCACGGGATGATGCTCCAGGCGGAGCTCCGGGTAGCGCCGGTGCAGCTGGCCGAAGGCGCGGTCACTGAGGGTGACGATGCGATCGAAAGTGTTGAGATCGAATTCGGCTACCGTCTTGCTGCGCTGGCCGCTGATGTCGATGCCCACTTCCGCCATGGAGGCCACGGTGTCGGAAAAGAGCCCGGCCGCCATCAGGCCTGCGCTCTCCACTTCCAATCCGGGGAAGGCCAGCTCGCGCGCGAAGCCCTCGGCCATCTGACTGCGGCAAGCGTTCGCATAGCAGACGAAGAGAAGGCGTTTGCGAGGTGGATTCATGGATCCTTGAAACTCCGCGAGTCCGCGGGTCAGAATTCAGGAGTGAGCCCCATGAAGCCGGAGCTCAGAACTCGGGGCCGAGCTGCACGAAGATAGTGCCAACGCGCCTTTCAGCCACCGCCCAGCACACACGAAACGGTCCCAAGGGAGTCTTCCACGCGAGATGGGTCCCCACTCCCGCCAGAGGAGAGGCGTGGCTCAGGCTCAGCTCGTCCCGCCAGCCGACGGCAGCGGCAACCCCGCAGCGCAGAGTCGCGGCCAGCTGCCAATCCAGACCCCCGCGCAACCAAAGTAGACGAGAGGCGAGAATCTCCTCGCGCCTGAGGCCAAGCCAGCCGAAGGGTCCGCCGGCCCGTCCTTGCAAGCCGACAGCACGGCGGGGCGAGCCCTGCACGAATCCCAGCGCAGCCGTGGGGCGCATTCGTACCGGGCCCTTGGCCTCGGCGACCGCGCCCCCTTCCAGCCGCCAAAATCCCAGATCCCCCCATTCAGGAACTGCGCGCTGGTAGCACAGGCGAAAACCGGGTCCGCGCGAGTGAATCAGGCCAGCGTCGCCACCGCTCTGCAGCTCAGCCGTGAATCCAGTCAGAGTTTGCGGTCCCTGGGCTTCATTGAGAGCGAGCCGGCTCTCCCGATAGCTCAGAAGCCGGCGCGTCTGGAGTCCGACACGAAGTCCGATTCCAGGATGGCGCATGTGGAAGCCCAGCTGCAGGCCCAGCCCCTGCTCTTGAATCACCAATCGGTCCACGCGCGTCCCGCGCTGGTAGAGCCAGGGCCGGTCGCGCGCCCAGTCCAGGCTGGTCGTCAGGGAGAATTGTCCGCCGGGAGGGATACCCTGCTGCAGACGGAACGAGCCCGCCGCCTTGCGTTCGCTGTAGCGATAGCTGAGAGCGGCCTCACCCCCGCCCAGCGGCAGACGCGCCTGGTGGAGTCGGGCCAGGATGGCGGCGTCATCGTCGGTGATCACGTGGCCCGCGAGTTCCAGACGAGGCCTGTGGCGCAACTCGAGATGGGGCCGCAGCTGCACCGCGGTGGGCGAGCTGTCAGGCGCGGCGGCAGACGCGGCGGCAGACGTGGTGCCCGGCGCAGCGCCCGGCGCGGCGGCAGGCGCGACGGCAGACGTGGTGCCAGGCGCAGCGGCAGTCGCGGCGGACGCGTGGCCCCCAACGCGCTCGACATCGATCCAGGCGCTCTGGACCGCGGGACTGTGTTCGAGGGAGTTGAAGCGCCGGTAGACTTCGCGCAGCGGCAATTCATCGCCCACTTCGATCCCCAGCCGGCGACGCAGTTCCGCCACGCCGATGCCATCACCATCTGCGAGCTCCAGATCGTCCACTCGAATCCGCGGCCCCGTTTCGGCAATGCTTGGGCGCGATTCAACTCGCTGCGCGGGACCGACTTGCTGCTCGTCGTCAACTCGCTGCGCGGCGCTGACTCGCTGCGCGGGACCGACTTGCTGCTCGTCGTCAACTCGCTGCGCGGCGCTGGTAGGGGAAGACTGGGAGTTGGCAGAATGCCGCGCCGGATTCCGCAGGCTGCGCAGGGTATCCCGGCGCTGCGCGGCGAAGTCGTACCCGGTGCGGACGATTTCCTCGATTCGTCCAAAGTTCAAGCTCCTGTAGTTCTGCAACGGAATGTGCAGAACGACTTCCCCCGGCGCCGGCTCCACCAGATTACTCGGGTACTCCTGCAGCTCCATCGTGCGAATCCACATCTGGTACAGATCTCCCGGACTCTTTCGATCTGGCAGCTGAGTGTTGCTGACGTCGATCACGAGGGAGTGGCGAAAGCCCAGGGCGCGCGCGAGTTCCACCGGATTGTTGATCCTGAACCCGCCATCGACGAGCTCGCGGCCCTTCATGTGGATCGGTGGCAAGAGCAAGGGAATCGTCCCGCTGGCCTGCACCGCGCGCGCCAGTGAACCGCTGCGCAGAACCACGATCTGTGCGCTATTCAAGTCCACCGCCACCGCACGGAAGGGAATGGGAAGCCGATCGAAATCGTTATCGGCATAGAGAAGAGCATCCGCGCTGAGCGATCCAATGAGTTGGGTGATCTTCCGCCCTCCCGATAGATTCCGCGGGGGAAGCGGCGGGAGGCGATCGAGCAAGAGGCTGAGCTGCGCCTCGGGCAGCTCGCGCCATCCTCCTTGAAGCTGTGCGGGAGCGAGCCGAGCATCGCTGAACAGCGAAAACCAGTCCTGCGATCGCACCATTTCATCGAGCTGGTCCGCCGTGTAGCCACAGGCGTAGAGCGCCCCCAGTACCGCCCCCATGCTACAGCCAACGATGAGCCCGGGGCGCAGGCCTTCCTCCTCCAGCACCTGCAGGACCCCGATCTCGGCGAAGCCGCGTGCTCCTCCTCCACCCAGAACGAGCGCGAAGGAGGTCGTGTCCGCCCTCGTCCAGTCGTGGATGGCCGCGATCTCCGCGTGGACGGAAGCCGGCCCCGGAGCGCACAGGAGTACGGGGGGGCTTGAATCTTCGGAGGTACTGGAGGCGGAGGGGGAACTGGAGGCGGAGGGGGTGCTGGAGGCGGAGGGGGTACTGGAGCTCTGGGCGGCCGCCGGCGCGGCATGAGCCGAGGGAGAGATCGCCGCGCTGAACAAGACCGAAAGACAGATCGTCACGCTGAACAAGACCGACCCCAAGATCCGGCCGCGCGAACGGCTCCCCGCTCGGCCGGCACTCCTGAGATCACAAACCAGTTCGGGCATTCGGTGCCTTAGGCCGGTCCTTGTCGGAGCAAGCGCTCGAGACGCCGGCGGATTTGCTCGGCGTCACTCGCCTCGGGCCGCATGGTGAGGTAATCTTCCAGGTCGGCAATGGCGGCCATGCGCAGACCGCTCAGGCCGTACAGGATGCCCGATCCCGCCGCTCCTCGGCCGACTCGGGATGGAGCAGGACGATGCGCTCCACCACCGAGAGGGTGCGCGAGACATCGCGGCGGCGCGCGTAGAGCAGCTTCAAGTTGGAGAGCAGACGAATCATGACGCGGCGCGAACTCATGCGTCGCAGATGTTGTTCCTCCAGGATCACATCCTTGGAGCGCGCCCGCTGCCTGAGTCTTCCCTGCAACTCTTGCCGCAGGAGCACGCGACCTTTGTGAAATGGATCCAGATACAAACTGCCGCCATCCGGATCGTCGTGCGCCAGGAGAAAATGACCGGGAAAGTCGACTCCTGAAAGGATGACTCCCGTCGCGCGCCGCAGAACTTCCATGGTCAAGATGCCCAGGCTGATGGGAATGCCCTTCCGGCGGGAGAGCACCTTGTTCAGCATGGAGTTGTCCGGGTCGTCGTAGTGAGCCGCGTTGCCCGAAAATCCCATCTCCACGAAAAGGAGTTGCTTGAGCGCATAGGCGATGTTGTGGAAACCCGAGCCGGCGTCGACGTGACAAGCGAGTTTGTCGGCGATGCGCTCGACCTGATCGACGCACTCCTCGACAGAGAACTCCGGATACTCCTCTTGCGCGATCAGAAGAGAAGCTACGAGGAGATCGATTTCCGCTTCGTCACTCTTCACCAGAGCGGTGAAGCGCTCCCGCGCGTGACTCTTGTACATGACGACCTCATGGCTCGGGGTCCTCAATCAATCATATACTGCCCACGCCCCCCTGACGACCCCGACTTGGGCCGAAAGGCGGAAGGCGTGCTTGCCGCCGCCGCAAACCCCCTCTAGGATTGCGACTATGGGAATTCGCTACGTAGATGGGAAGCGTTTTCGACGCGCGGTGATCGCGGGCGCCGAATGGGTGCGCCACATGCGCGAGCACCTCAACAAGATCAACGTCTTCCCCGTTCCCGACGGCGACACGGGCACGAACATGGCCCTCAGCCTGTCCGCTTCGGCGGAAGCGGCCCAAAAGAGCGAGGACGACGATATCGCGCAGGCTTCGCAGGACATCGCCGAAGCCAGCATTCTCGGCGCGAAGGGCAACAGCGGCCTGATCATGGCCCACTGGTTCCTGGGATTTTCCAAAGCCCTCGGCAAGAAGGCACGGATCGGAGCCGAGGATCTGGCGCAAGCCTTGGGACGCGCCACCCTTCAGGTGTACGAAGCCATCGACAAGCCCAAGGAGGGAACGATCCTCACCGTGATGCGCGAGGGCAGCGACGCGGCGGCGCGCGCGGCCGAGAAGGGGCAGGACGTGGGCGGGATCATGGACGAATTCCTCGATGCCGCCCGTGCCGCTTTGAAACGAACCCCCGAAATGCTCGCCATCCTGAAGGAATCGAAAGTGGTGGATGCCGGCGGCCAGGGCTTCGTGCACTTCGTCGAAGGGGTCAAGCGCACTCTGGAAGGTGCGCCGCCACCGGTCGCGCGCGAGGAAGATCTGCACGCCGACACGGCGCACCTCGCGATCAGCGAGGGGGATTTGGACGGGCGCTACTGCACCGAGGTCGTGGTGCGGGGACGAAACTTCGATCCGAACTTGCTGAAGGCGCGCTTCCGCCATCTCGGATCGTCGATGCTCCTGGCGACGACCGGCGAAGTGTTCAAACTCCACATTCACACCGATCATCCCGACGAGGTCTTCCACCTGGCACAGCGTTGGGGCAGCATCGAGGAACGCAAGGTCGACGACATGCTGCGCCAGAACGAGGAGCGGCAAACCCGCAAGCAGGAGCCACTGGTCCCCCTCGCTCAGCAACCCGCGAGCGTGGCCATCCTCTGCGATTCCACTTGTGATCTGGATGCCGAAACGCGGCGTATGCACGGAATCGAGATGGCGCCGCTCTCGATTCTCTTCGGCGATGATGTCTACCGGGATCAGGTCGATCTGAGCACGGAACAGTTCTACCAGCAGTTGCAATCAAATCCACACCATCCCACCACCAGTCAACCGCCACCGCGCGAGTTCGTGGACGCTCTAGAACGCGTCCGCAATGACCGTGAAGTCATCATCATCACCCTGGCCAAGAAGCTCTCGGGAACCTATCGCTCCGCGCTGAGTGCGGCCAAACTGGTGGATCATCCGCGGGTGGAGGTCTTCGACTCCAATTCCGCCAGCGTCACCCTTGGCATGCAGGTGATTTGCGCGGCGCGCCTCGCGCAGAAGGGGGCGAGCGTCGACGAGATTCTGGGCTGGCTGAAGCGATGGCGCGATCGCGGCGGGATTCTCTTTACCGTAGCCACCCTCGACTACCTCAAGCGGGGCGGCCGGATCGGCACCGCCGCGCATTTGATCGGCAGCCTCTTGCGCATGCGGCCCGTGCTCACCTTCGTCAACGGAGAGGTAAAGCCTCTCACCAAAGCGCGCGGCGACGACGAGGCCTTCGAGAAAGTACTGAGTTCGTTCAATGAAATCGTTCCCGCCGGCAAGAAGGTGCGGCTGGGAATCCTGGATTCGACGGGAAGTTCCCGGCTGGAGCAGGCAGAAGATCGAGTTCGCGGGCGCAACGAAGTCATCGAGATCTTCCGCGGAAACATTACCGGCGTCGTCGGTACGCACGTGGGGCCGGGCGCCTGGGGACTGTTCTATCAAATCGTGGAGGAGGATGATCCATTGCTTTAGACTCGCCGAGACTGACCGGGCTCCCAGCTAGAGCTTGCGGTATCTCGCCGCGCCCGTGGCGTGGAGAATTCGCAAGGCACTCTGACGCAGGGAGTCTCTCGGGATGAAACGAAGTCGTGCACCGGTCCCTCTTTGTCTCCGCATTATCCGCATTATCCGCATTCTCTGTATTCTCTGTATTCTCTGTATTCTCTCTCCCCTTCCCACTTTCAGTACACCCACTGCCGGGGCCGGCCAAGATCTGCATGACATCGTCCTCGAGCGCGGCCAGGCACTCCATGCCATCGTCCTCGAGCCCGAGCTCGTCATAGAAAGCGATGAGGACGAAAGTGAATTCCTGATCGGCCGCGTGAGCAGCGTGGTCGTGGACTCTCACGGGACGATCTACGTCGGAGACAGCCAACTGGTCTCGGTTCTGAAGTTCTCTGATTCAGGGGAGTATCTGGGAAAATTCGGCTCGGAGGGGCCGGGCCCCGGGGAAATCATGAAGCATTTCACGATGGGGATCGATGACGATGATCGCCTGGCCTTCGCCGGGGTGGGCGGGAGGATCACCCGCTACCGCATGCGCCTCGAGTAGAGAGCCAGGGAACACTGGCGCAGAACTGCAACAAGTTGTTTGTCTGGACGACCGCAAGGCAACCCTTCTCCTGTCCTACGGTGCAAGTTCTGCCCGCGCGGGCGGCCCGTTTTCTACCCGGGTACACAGTGCGCGTCATCTTCCTCGGGACCTCTCCCCTCTCGTGACTCTTCCCCTCCCGTGACCCTTCCCCACTCGTGTTTCCTCCTCTCTCGAGTCATCTCCCCTTTCGTGTCACCGGCTGGAGAAGCTCCCGCTGCTTCGCATCGCTCAGCGCATGCAGGGCACGATGACACGCGGCACACAGGGTGATCAGATTTGCGAGCTCGTGCTTTCCCCCGTCTTTTCTGGCAACGATGTGATGGACTGCCAGGAACTGCCGGTGTCCGCATCCCGGCATCCGGCAGCGATGTCGGTCGCGTTCCAGCGCCTTCCTTCGCAGGCGCGGGGGGAGACTCGAACGCGTACGCTGACCGGAGCGCTTCAGCTTCGCGTCGCAGAGCGCAGCTTCCAGTGTTCCACGGTCGATGGACTGATCACCTCGGCTGGTTGCGACCGTCGCTGACGCGCAGCGCGGGCAATGCTGGATGTGGACCTGATACGGCGACGCCGCCACGCGGCTCGTAGTCGTGGTCGCGATCGCATGGCGCCCTTGCGGCCGCCCACGCCGGTCGTTCGTCCTCTCCGCCGTCTCCGAATCCTCCAGCAGACACTCGAGAGCCGCGAGCAGCAATTCGCCTTTCGCCTCGCGGTGACCACGCCGGCGCAGCTGCGCCAACAGCGCCTCGTAGCGAGCAAGCTGCTCGGCCGTGAGAGTGATGCTGAGACTGAGGGGAATCTCCGCGGAGCGCTCTCGCGCAGCCTGTACTTCCTGCGCTGACTGTTCCTCCTGCGCTGACTGTTCCTCCTGCGCGGAATTTCCCATCTGCTTGGACTTGCCCAGCTTGGCGGATTGTCCCTCTTGGCCCGGCCGCGTCTTCGAGGCTGCCTCGTCCTTGTCCTTGTCCTTGTCCTTCTCCTTGTCCTTGGCCTTCTCCACCAGACCGGCCGAAGACCCCAGGGCCAACTGACCAACCGGAATCGTGCGTGCGGCGCGAATCCGCCGCCTGGTGCGGTCGATCTCGCGTTCCAGCTCGCGCCGACTCGAAGTCTGCGCCCTCTGCAGCCACTCTTTCTGAGTCTTCGTGGTGGCGACGCTCGCCACCGCTCGCGCCTTGGTCCAACCCAAATCGCCTGAGGCCACTGCTTTGCGCACGGCCGGCAGATTCTTCAGGCGCTCTGCCAACTTCAGAAATTGATACGAGCGGGCCCGTGAAAATCCGAGCGCCTCTGACGCATACAGGTGAATGCTGCCGTAGCCGAGCTTGGCATAGAGTCGACGCCGGTGGAGTTCAGCAAACCAGAGCACCACGCAGCGTTCGGCGGAACGCCAATTCTGCACTGCGCTCTTGAGTTCGCGATCGACCTGCGCCGCGCTGAGACCGGGACGGAAGGCGTGCGGATTGGAATCGGCACCCTCGCCCCGGACAGTCCCACAGGACCGCCTCGCCCTGGAAGCCTCCCCGCGGGCGCGCGGGCTGGCGCTGGATCGGGACAAATTGGCTGACATGATGACCTCCTCCTACCGCGCGATTGGCGGTGGGACCGGGACCTGATCAATGGGAGGCTAATACAAACATAGTAGTGGTCTTATTGGGGGCACGCAAGAGGGTCATTCCATATTTATGAGCTGTTTTGCCGGATTACTGTGCTTTTGCACCAATTCGGTAAAATTCGTATGCGCTTAATTTTCGTATCTCTTGTGCGGACCATCGCCACGCGCTGAGAGTCTACCCGGGTACACGGCGGCGAGCCCCACAAGGCCGCGCGTGGCCAGAAAATTCTCCCCGGGTACAACTGTTGAATGCCGTCCCGCGGCCAGCGCCGGCCAGCGCAGCGTGCCGCGGGAAAAGTCTACCCGGGTACACAACACGCGCCGCCGCAGAGCGCGGCCGCGGACCGAAACCACGGCCGCCCGCGAAGCGAAGCTACAAGCAGGAGCGAAGCCACGAGCGGGCGCGGAGCCAAGAGGCAGCGGTTCCAGATCATAGCCGTGGCAGAGACTGTCCGAAACGAACCAGCCTTCAGGCTCAAGCTCGCAGCTGCGAAGTGGAGCTGGCCGGCGAATCGGGACTCGTGCATTATCCGAATGGGAACGTCGCTCCGCAGGCGCGAGCAAAGCGGCCCTGGCGGTTCCATAACGCTGTACGAGAGGACTTGGCATGAGCAAATCCGAGAGCGGCGGTCTCGGCTTTTTTGAACTCGCCTCGATTGGCGTGGGCGGCATGGTTGGCGGCGGGATCTTTGCCGTCCTCGGTCTGTCCGTCAAGTTGACCGGAGGCGGAGCGCCCCTGGCCTTTGCCATCGCGGGAATCGTGGCGCTTCTCACTTCCTACTCCTACGCGCGACTTTCCGTCCACCTTCCCAGTCAGGGTGGAACGGTGACCTTCTTGGATCACGCCTTCGGTTCGGGGCTTTTGACCGGCGGCGCCAACATCCTGCTCTGGATGAGCTACATCGTCATGCTCTCCCTGTACGCCTACGCCTTCGGCAGCTATGGAGCATCTTTTTTCCGGAAGCGACGCGCGCTCTCTGGAAGCACGTCCTGATCACCTCCAGCGTGCTCGGGATCACCGGACTGAATCTCCTGAAGGCCAAACTGATCGGCGAGGCCGAAGACTGGATCGTCCTGTTCAAACTCCTGATCCTCGCCCTCTTCATCGCAGTAGGGATTTGGGGTGTCGATGGCGCGCGACTGGCACCCTCCGCGTGGGCCTCCCCCATGAGCCTCGTGGCGGGTGGAATGATCATCTTCCTCGCCTACGAGGGCTTCGAACTGATCGCCAACGCTGCTGAAGATGTGCGGGATGCGCGCAAGACCCTACCGCGCGCGTTCTACGCCAGCGTCGGCTTCGTGATCGTGCTCTACGTGCTCGTGGCCATCGTCACGGTCGGCTCGCTCCCGGTGGCCAAGATCGTGGGCGCCGAGGATTACGCTCTCGCCGAGGCGGCGCGACCCTCTCTGGGGCAGGCCGGGTTCCTCCTGATCGCCATCGCCGCCATGCTCTCCACTGCCTCGGCCATCAATGCCACGGTCTACGGGGCCGCCCGGCTGAGCTACGTCATCGCGAAGGACGGCGAACTACCGAAGGCTCTGGAGAAGAAGGCGTGGGGCAGGCCGCTCGAGGGCCTCCTCATCACCTCCGGCCTCACGGTTTTGGTCGCCAACCTGGCGGACCTGTCGAGCATGTCGACCATCGGCAGCGCCGGCTTCCTCCTGATCTTCGCGGCGGTCAATCTGGCGAACGTGAAATTGGCCTCCACGACCCAGAGTCGCCGGGCAATTTCTCTGACGGGGGCCGTATTCTGTTTGGCCGCGCTGGGCTGTTTGATCTGGCACACCGCGAGCAGCGCTCCCCAGGAGCTATGGTTTCTGGTGCTGATGGTCAGCGTGGCGTTCTTCGTCGAGGTCGCCTTCCGCGTCGTTTCCGGGCGCAGAATGCATCTGCGCAAGAAGAAGCACGACGCGGCTTGAGCTTTTCCTTGCGGCTCTACCTTGCTCGGCTCGAGGCTCCCTTCGCGCCTCTACCTTGCTCGGCTCAAGGCTCCCTTCGCGCCTCTCGCTTGCTCGAATTTCGATCCGATCCGTATTCTGCATTGGGAGTCGCTCGTGGCATTCATCCAGATCAGACGGAACTTGCTCGCACTGTCCCTCGTCTTGGCCGCCTGCGCCAGCCAACAGCAAAGCTTCAGCTTGCAACAACTCGAGGGTAGCTGGTGGTCGGACCCGGATTCTCCCACCGCCGCCTTCGCCATCCACGACGGACAAATTTGGCTCGATTCGAACAGTCAGTTCCACGCACTGAAGCTCGAGCGAGGCTCCGTGCTCGTGTATGACCCCGGGTTCGGGGAAATCCGACGCACCATCGTCGAGTGCTCGCGCCGGCGGCTCGTACTCGAAGACGAGCGAGGCGCCAAGACTACTTACATTCGGCGCGCGTCGATACCCTAGCCCAATGCGAGCCGGAGGCCATGGCACAGCGGAGCTCGGGGCTCTGAGAGGCTGCAAGCCGCCTCGGGGCCCTGGCGCGCGCGAGCCCCTTCGACTCGCCCCATTCCCCTCACGGCGCTATTCTCTCTGAGTCGTCTCGCCGAATCGATTCATGGAGGGAAGCATGATTGCCACCGACGCACTCCAGACCATTCCGAGCGTGGGACCCAGTATCGCGGCCGAGCTGCGTTCTCTCGGCTATGAGCAGGTGGAAGACCTGCGCGATGAGAGCCCCGAGGAGATGTTCGCCACGCTCTGCGAGCTGCGCGGGGAGAAGATCGATCGCTGCGTGCTCTACACCTTTCGCTGCGCGGTCTACTTCGCGAGCAACAGCCGACACGAACCGCAATTACTCAAATGGTGGAACTGGAAGGACTGAGCTCGTGGCTCGCGAGAGCACTCAGCCGTCAGGAACTCGATGAGCTCAAGCCCACCGCAATCTGCAGAAAGGAAGGCCATGCAGCGGATGAGCCTCGCCGTCCTACTCCTCATCAGCATGATGCTCGGCGCGCAAGCGACGATTTACGCGGCCGAGCCCAGCTCAGCGCAAAGCTCCCCGACAAACGGGAACTGGCAGAGTGAGTTTCAGCTCGACCAGCGCGCCTTCGTCACCCGGGGCGCCAACCGCTACTTCGCCCTGATCCCCCATTTCTGCCTCGTGCTCGAAGCTCCCGGCGCCAAACTGACGATCACGGTGCTCGACGATACGCTCTCGATCGACGGCGTGATGACCCGGGTTGTCGAAGAACGCGAATGGGAAGAGGGCGAGCTCAGCGAGGTGTCGCGAAACTACTATGCGATGGACCGCGCGACCCGAGACATCTTCTACTTCGGCGAGGACGTGATCATTTATGAGGACGGCAAGCCACAGCCGGGCAAGGATTCCTGGCACGCCGGTGAGAAGGATGCGCGCGCGGGCCTCATGATGCCTGGAACTCCGAAGCTGGGCTTGAAGTACTATCAGGAACTCGCCCCAAGAGTCGCGCTCGATCGCGCGGAGGTCACTTCACTCGACGACACCCTGAAAACCCCGGCCGGAAGCTACCAGAACTGTCTACGCATCCGTGAGGGCTCAGGCCTGAACCCCGAGGAACACGAATTCAAGACCTACGCTCCGGATATTGGACTGGTGCAGGACGAGAACCTGCTCCTCACCCGCTACGGATTCAGTAAATGATGAAGAAACGGTGATACCGATGAAGAGGCAGCACAAGCTTTCCCGGAAGATCCAGGCGAGAAACTGTGCCATTTGTGGCAACTCCTTCCCTCCGCACATGCTCGTCCCGGGAGAATTGATCCGACCGGAGATCGCGCAGGAAATTCAAAAGATCAACCCCGAGTGGTCCAACGAAAGCTCCATCTGCCGCGAGGACCTGAGCAAAGTTCGCGGGAACTATGTTCATTCCCTGCTGGAATCGGAGAAAGGGGAACTCTCCGGCCTGGAACACGAAGTGTTGCGAAGCCTAAGGGAGCATGAGCTCTTGTCTTCGAACGTCGATGCGGAATTCGAGCAAGAGTGGTCCTACGGTGAACGACTCGCCGACAAGATCGCGAGCTTTGGCGGGAGTTGGGCGTTCTTGATCTGTTTCGGCGTCTTCCTTGTGCTTTGGATCGGCATGAATTCCCTGGTCTTGCTTTGGCGTCCGCCCGACCCCTATCCCTACATATTTTTGAACCTCGTACTTTCCTGCCTCGCCGCGGTACAGGCTCCGATCATCATGATGAGCCAGAATCGCCAAGAAGCTAAGGACCGGGTGCGGTCGCAACATGACTATCAGGTGAATCTGAAAGCCGAACTCGAGATTCGGCATCTCCATGAAAAAGTCGATCACCTCATCTCCCATCAGTGGCAACGACTGGTGGAGATCCAAGAACTCCAACTCGAGCTTCTCACGGATCTCGAGAACAAGTGATTCCCCAGGATGTGCCTCGGCTTCCCGATCCCCCGCCTGGGACCGCGGCAAACTCATGAAAGGATGAGCCATGCGCATGCTTCTCCATGTCCGCATTCCCAACGAGTCTTTCAACGATGCGGTCAGAGATGGTACTGTCGGTCAAAAGATCCAGAAAGTTCTCGAAGAGATCAAACCGGAGGCCGTGTACTTCACGGAGTACGAGGGCTATCGGGGTGCACTGCTGATCATCGATGTGAGTGACCCGGCCCAGGTCCCTCACTACGCGGAACCGTTCTACCTTTTGTTCGACGCCGAATGCGAATTCAGAGTGGTGATGACGCCAGAGGACCTCGGCCGCGCCGGTCTGGAGTCGATGGGAGAAAAGTGGCGCTAGGCACAAGCCACGGCGAAGGACGATGACTTCAGATTTGACACTCGCAACTGCCTACTGGGATGACCCAGCATCTCGCGCGGCCTTCAAGCGTTTCATGCTCGAGATCTTCGGTTTGGATTTCTCCGAGTGGGAGTCCGCTGGCTACTGGGACGCGAGCTACCGGCCCTTCTCCTACTTTCGCAAGGGTGAGGTCGTGGCCAACGTCTGCGTGTACCTCCTCGATGCGATCATCGACGGCAGGGAAACGCGTCTCGCCCAGATCTCAGCGGTCGGCACCCTCCCCCACTGGCGCGCCCAGGGATTGAACCGCCGTCTGCTGGAGGCAGGACTGGAGTGGGCGCGCGGCAAACACGAGGGAGTCTTCCTCTTCGGCACCGAGGGGGCCATTCCTTTCTACGAGCGCTGCGGATTCAGGGCCCATCCGGAGTTCATCGAGCAGATGCCTTCCCCGGGGACCGCGCGTCGCCCCGGATTGCGCAAACTCGACTGCACGCGCTTGGAGGATCGCGAGACGATCTACGAGTGTGCCCGGCGGCGCGCGCCGATCTCGCGCCGCTTCGCCGTTCTGAATGCGAAGCTGCTCATGTTCCATGCCCTGCACGCTCTGCGAGATCACGTCTACGAAATTCCCGAGCTGGAGTGCGTCGTGTTCTACAAGCGGGAGAAGAGGTGTCTCCAAGTTCTGGACCTCGTGGCAGCGCGAGTTTTGACCCTGGACCAGCTCTACCCCTACCTCGCTGCGGAAGACGACCAGCTGGTCGAATTCCACTTCAGCAGCGACAGGATGGGAGTGGAAGGAACGCGCCTGGTGCCATGGCCTCAGGACAACTGCTTCGTCAAGGGGAGCTTCCCTTTGGAGAGGCCCGTCTTTCCCTTTACCGCCAAGGCCTGAACGAACCGCCTTTCCCTTTACCGCCAAGGCCTGAACGAACCGCCTTTTCCCTCGCTGCCAAAGCCCGCGAAACCGAAATGCGGTGAAAACTGTTCCCATCGCGGCGCGATGGTGTAGCTTCGATCTCACCGAACCCAAGCCAGGAGGCGCAGGATGGACATGCCGCAGCTCAGCCCCGGTCACAAACGCTTTCAAGAACTCGCCGGAAAGTGGGAAGGGAAGGAAACGATGTACCCTTCGCACTGGGATCCCAACGGCGGCACGTGCAAGGGCCGCAACATGAACACGGTGGCGTTAGGCGGTTTCGCGCTGGTCAGTGACTACGAGCAGCAGCGTGACGGCGTCGTCACCTTTCGCGGCCATGGTGTCTACACCTACGACCCGCAGACGGGGCTCTACTCGCTCTACTGGGTCGACTCCATCGGCTCTCACCCCGAACTGTTCACCGGAAACTTCGAGGGGAAGGTGCTGACCCTCGGGCACGATCGTCAGCCCATGCAGGTTCGACTCGTCTACGATCTCTCCAAGCCCAATCTCATGGCCTCGAGCATGGAGATGTCTCAGGACGGCGAGAAGTGGCAGAAGCTCTTCGACGCGGAGTACGCGAAGGCCTGAGTGCGCGGCCGATCGCTCCTAGCGCCAGTTCAGGAGCAGCGTCTTCTGGATCTGGTCGCGCCAGTCGGGATCGACACCGGCCTCATCCGCGTAGTTGCGCCAGCGCGAGAAAACCGCCACGACCTCGTCCAGAATCGTCTCGGCGCGCCCGCGTTTCATGGAGGCGGTCCTGGCGCATTCCTTGAAATCCTCGCGGCTGAATTCCTCGCGCTTACCGTTCAGGCTCATCTGGTGGCGGGCGGTCCAGCGGCCCGAGGGATTGAAGCTGTAGGTCATGTCGAAGGCCGGAGAGAGCGACCACTGCCCGGAGCGATCCATGAGGAATGCGATGTTCTTGACGTGGTCGTCCTGATTGCGTCCCACGATGTTGAAGGCCATGCGGCGGAACTGCTCTTCGATGCTGCTCATGGATAGCTCGAGCTGCCGCATCACCATCAGAGCTTGTTCGTAGGAATACGCTCCCGCCAGGTGGTAGTCGAAGTGCGCCATGGCCCCGAGGGATTGCATGTGCAGCTTCTCCCCTCCCCGCAGGCGATCGAAACGCCGCATCATGAAGTGCCGCCGGCCGTTTTCCTCGAAAAGCCGGCAGTCGTTGATGGCGATGCCGCAGTCACGGGCCATCTGTGAATAGGCATATTCGATCGCGCCGTATCCTTGTGGATCCTCCAGCTCCCGGTCCTTGTTTCCCTTCACTCCATCGAATTTCAGTATCCAGTATTCGAACTCGTCCTCGGCCGGTACCTGCCCCGAGCGAACCTCGTTGGTACGGGGATTCCACGCGATCACTGCCTTGGCGCGCGCCCCCCCGGCGGAGGTGCCCACCCTCAAGATGTCCCCCAACGCCCGTCCCTTGCTCTCTTCGGCGAAGGAAACGCTGAGTTCGCTGCGGTGGCTCAGGATCTCCGATGCCAACTCGACCAACTTGTCGATCTCGATCTGCTTGGCGCTCTTGGCCCGAGGTCCCAGAGATGGATGGAATTCCAGCGCTCCCATGCCGCGGCTTCCCGTGTAGCAGAGGCGCTCGATGGCATTGAAGGAGTCGGGGGTGCGTCCCTGACTGGCCAACCAGGCGTCGATGAGTGCATTCCCGAATCGGTCGGGAAGCGAGTCGGCCAAGAGTCCCGGCAGCCCGTGGAAGGAGACCCGCGACAACTCCGGGAAGGAGTACACGCGTCGGGAGAGGGGCATGGTCAGCGGAGCGACTTCGATCCCGCTCTGCGCGAAACGCGGTTCGTATTCGAAACTCGCAACCTCGCTGTCTTCGCTCAAGGAGACGGCGCCGATGGTGGAGCCCCAGAGTTTGACCTCGGCCACGCGATTCATTGCTCGTCCTCCCAGGTCCAGCTGGAGGACTTTTTCTTGGATTTCTTGGGAGAGTCTTTGCTGGATTTCTCGCGACTGGACGCGCGCTGCCGCCGTTTCCCCTGTCGCCGCAGAAGCTCCATCGGACGCGGAACGAGTTCGGGCAGAACCAGATCGAGGCGGGGAAGCAACTCGAGTACGCGCAGCATCCGCACCAGGCTGGAAAGCTGGCCCGACTCTCCGTTCTCGATGCGCTCCACCGTTCTCTTGCCCAGACCGGCCCGCTCGGCGAGTGCCGCTTGGGTCAGCCCCAAGTCGATTCTGCGCCGCGCGAGCCGCTGTCCCAGCTCTTCCAGAATGGCTGCGTCCGGTGCTTCATCGTAAAAACTCATAGTCGTTACCTTTGACGACTTATTATATAAAATACGTTCTACTCGTCAAGTTTTACGAATTCAAGCTATGGAGAATTGCCTCATTAAGTCGTCATTTCCGACGATTTACATGGAAAAGTATGGGATCCGGCCACAGCTTCCTCCCGCCGAGCTCCCCCGAGCTTGCGCAGGCAGGCCCGAACGGTCCCTTTCTCCACACCTCGCTACCCTTCCTCGCGGGGAGCTTCCTGCCCCTCCTCCTGCGACTCGCTTCGTTCCAGAGCGCTCCCCTCGAAGACCGGGCGCCGCACCAGTCCGCCGTGGGGATGAATTCCCAGCGCGCGCAGCGCCCGCACACGAATCGAAGGTAGGCGCGGCGCGGGTGCGCGCGGCATGAAGCGTCCGGCGGTGAGCGCGGCCAAAAGTCGCGCTGCCGCGCTGATGGCAAACAGGCCGCGATAGTCGCCTCCGATCAAAGGAAGGAGCCATGCGGCGAGCACCCCGGCCCCGAGCTGCGCCCAACCCACGAGCAGACTGTGGGCGGCGAAGAGCGTGGGCCGCGTGCCGCGGGTACTGGATTCCAAAAGCAGAGTGAAGTAGCCCAGCTCGAAGGCCGACCAGCAGATGCCCGAAAACAGCTGGGCGAGCAGGATCACCATGAAGGTTCTGGCGAAGACCCACGGCAGCGGCACGATCGCGACCACGAAAAGGGCCAGGATCCAGATTCCCCGCGCGCCGTAGCGATCGATGGCGTCGCCCCAAGCGGAAGTCATCAGCGACTTGATGATGATCATCGCCACCGTCGCGATCATGTACTCCAGATAGCTGAAGCGTAAGCTCTCCAGCATGAATGCCCCGTAGTAGGGGGCGCTGGTATACACCGCGAAGTGGAAGAGAGCGACGAGTCCCAGCAGCCAGAAAGCGCGGGTGCCACGACCGCTGCGCAGGAATCTCCGCGCTTGCTCCGCTCGCGCCAGTCCAGCGAAACCCGGTTCGGAAGAGAGTGCGAGCAGGATGGCCGAGGCGATGCGAAAGAGCGCAGCGAGCAGGAACGCGAGCTCGAATCCCAAACCGCCGATCGCCGGCGAGCTGGCGCCCGCGGCGGCCGGTTCCAACCACTGCAGGATGAGTCCCCCGCACACCAGTCCCGCGCAGGTGCCGGCATACACTCCTCGATTGCGCCGCCCGAAGTACCGTCCGCGAACTGCGGCCGGGACCAAATCACCGATCCAGGACGACCAGGCCGTGCCGGCCCCCTGCCCCATGATCTGATACAGGCACACCATCAAGATCAAGCGCGCCGGTGTCGAGGCTCCGAAGTGTTCGACCACGCTCAGGGCCACCAACACCAGAGCTTGGGCCAGGGCGCTGAACATCACGAGCGGCTTGCGGCGAATGCGCCGGCCCAACAACGCGACGACGGTCCAGGGGCCGGCTCCGGCGAGAGCCAAGGGAAGGGTGATGGTCAGGGCGAGCTCGAGGGCGCTCGCGTGCAGTCGAACTGCATCGGCGATGAAGTAGGTTTCTCCCAGGCCCACCATCACCGCCCACGCTGTCCCCTCCCACACGGACAGGCGCATCGTGCGTTCGACTTGTTCTTTCGTGAGAGTCATCGAGCTCACCTATCCCAAAGCTCCACCCCTATCACCGAAACCAGGATGAGCAAAGCGCCCATCTGTCCGATGAAGGGAAGCACTTCGCCCAGCATCAGGTAGGCGAAGAGGGTGGCGAACACCGGCTCCATGGAGAAGATGAGCGCGGTCCGTTGAGGAGTGGTCCGTCCCTGGTAGTTGGTCTGCAGCCAGGTGGTGCCTCCGGTGGCGAAGGTGGCAGTGAACAAGAGAGCCACCCAGGCCATTTTACTGAAGTGCACCGGACCGGGATGCGAGAGTGGTAGGAAGACGCCGGCGAGGGCAGCGATTCCCACGATCTGCACGAAGGCCAGCGCCGTCGAGTTGGGTTGCCGTCGTAAGTAAATTTGCAGCACGTGGATGTAGACGGCGTAAATCGCCGCGCAGGCCAGAACGAAGAGGTCCCCGCGCGTGATTCCACCGGCCCGCGGATTGGTGAGCAGAAAGAGACCCAGGGTGGCAGTGAGCGCGGCCAGAATTTCGATGCGTTTGGGACGGCCGCGCCCGGAAGACGGGAGAAAGAAGGGGGACCAGGATGACGCTCAAACCGGTGATGAAGGCCGCTCGGCCCGCGCCGACGGTGGTCAGTCCCAGGGTCTGGGTGATGTAGCCGCCTCCAGCCAAGGCCCCCAAGATCAAGCCGGGCACTGCGGCGGCACGGAGGCCGCTCCTCGCCTTGGCATTGAAGAGGACCAGCGGCAAGAACACGAGGAGGGCCAGAGAGAAACGAAACCCGACGAAAACCAGCGGCTCCAGGGTGCTCACTGCGGAACGAATGAGAGGGAAGGTGAGCCCCCAGAAGAGGGTCACGAGCAGCATGGCCAGATCGGCGCGGTGCTTGGAGTCAGAGAAGAGCGAGCGCAGGGCCACTCCTTCAGCGCGCCTCTTCGTGTGGCGCGATCGTTACCAGCGGAGCGTCGGGCAAGACCAGCTCCTCGGCTTCGGCGTGAATGGTCTCCACCGTTCCCGCGACCGTCGCGGGCAGCTCCACTTCCATCTTCATCGCCTCCACGCGCACCACCGCCTGTCCGACTTCGACTTCCTGACCCTCCTCCACCAGCAAGGCCAGGACTTTGCCGGGCATGGGCGCGCGTACCACCGGGCTACCCACCGTGGCGTCGAGCTCGTCTTCGTCCTCTTCATCCAGAAGCTTGAAGCTCGAGACTCTGGCCCCCACCTGAACCCAGAGCTGGTGCCCGTTGCGCGCGTAACGCGCCCGCACCAGCTCGTCTCCCACCCGCAAAAGGATTGCATTCTCGTCCAGCGCCGCGATCTCACACAGTAGGCTCTCGCCCTCTTCGAGCTCCAGGCGCAGGGACTGGCCTTCTGGTTGAAGGCGCACCGAGTGCCTCCTGCCCTTCTCTTGCAGATGCAGGTCCATCACTCTCCCCCTCCCAATCGCAGAGCGGAGAGCTGGGACCAGGGACCGGGAATCTCCTGTCCCACCGCGGCTTGAACACCCGGCAGCGCAGCGCCGGGAGCTCGGCTCAAAATGGCGGCGGCAACGGCCAGCGATGCAAAATCCTCGCCCGGTGCGCAGCCGCTTTCCGACTTCCAGTTCTTGAAGTGCTGCGGCAAGAAGCCGGTGTGGGTGTGGCCCTGAGCGAACTGCGGATGCGCGAGGATCGCGTGCAGGTAGGAGAGGTTGCTCCCTACTCCCAAGAGGACGGTCTCGCGCAGGGCTTGCAGCATGCGGCGCCTGGCGCCGTCACGATCTTCCGCCCAGGTGGACAGTTTCGCGATGAGAGGATCGTAGTAGAGGGAAACCTCGGCTCCGGTGGTGATTCCCGTGTCCACCCGGACTCCCGGTCCGGCGGGAGCCTCGAAGAGCAGCACTCTGCCGGTTCGCGGCATGAAGCCCTCTGAGGGATCCTCGGCGTAGAGGCGCGCCTCGATGCTGTGCCCGCGCGAGCTGATCTCATCCTGTTCCAGTGTGATCGCTTCACCCTGGGCAACGCGGATCTGCTGCGCCACGAGGTCGACTCCGGTCACCCATTCGGTGATGGGATGCTCCACCTGCAGGCGGGTATTCATTTCCAAAAAGAAGAACTCGCCGCTCTCGTCCAGCAGCATTTCCACCGTGCCCGCGCCGGTGTAGGACACGGCGCGCGCCGCTTTGACCGCGGTCTCGTGCATGCGAGCGCGCAGAGTATCGTCCAGCAATGGCGCCGGCGACTCCTCGATGATCTTCTGGTGACGGCGCTGAATGGAACACTCGCGTTCCATCAAATGCAGCACCTTCCCGTGCGTATCGCCCAACACCTGCACCTCGACGTGGCGCGGGCGGGTGAGCAGTCGCTCCAGATAGACTTCCTCGTTGCCGAAGGCGGAGAGCGCTTCGCGGCGCGCCGCGGCCACCGCATCCTTCAGGTCCTCGGGCGCCTGAACCGCGCGCATTCCCTTGCCACCACCACCGGCCGAGGCCTTCACGAGCAGAGGGAAGCCCACGCTCTGGGCGGTTTTCATCATCGCCGAGGCGGATGCTCCGGATTCGAGCAGGGCGCCGGGAACCACGGGAACATTCGCCTGTTCCATGCGCGCCCGCGCGCGCGTCTTCAGCCCCATCTCCTCGATGACGCGAGGCGTGGGCCCGATGAAGATCAGGCCGGCGTCGGCGCAGGCTGCTGCGAATTCCGCGTTCTCCGCCAAGAATCCGTAGCCCGGGTGGACGGCATCGCAGCCGGTGCGGCGCGCCGCGTCCAGAATTTTCTCCACCACGAGGTAGCTCTTGCTCGCTTCGGCCTCGCCGATGTCCACCACTTCGTTCGCCAACTGTGCGTGCAGCGAGAAGCGATCCGCCTCGCTGGCCACCGCCACGCACGAAATGCCGAGTTCGTGGCAGGCCCGCATCACCCGCACCGCGATTTCGCCGCGGTTGGCCACCAGAATGCGCCGGATGGGCTGACTCATCCTTCCTCCTCGAACGCGTCCACCCACTTGGTGGGACGTTTCTCGAAGTACGCGGCAAAGCCTTCCTTGGCTTCCGCGGTTGCACGTTGGCTGGCAATGTACTCGGGGGTGCGCTTGCACGCCTCGGCCAGCGGCAAACTCCCGATTTCGTCCAGGAGTCGCTTGCACGCGGCCTGGGCCAAGGGACCACCCAGACTCAATTCCTTCAACATGACATCGACTTCGGCGTCCAGCTCTTCCGGTGCCGCCACCTCGTCCACCAGTCCCAAACGCTGCGCCTTCTCCGTGGTGAAGATCTGCGTGCTCAAGAAGAGCGTACGGCAGGCCCCGGGTCCCAGGCGCCGCAGCACGAAAGGAGCGATCACCGCCGGCAGGATCCCCAGACGCGCTTCGGTCAGCCCAAACTTGGTTCCTTCCGCCGCCACCACCAGATCCGCGGCCGCGACAAGCCCCAATCCACCGCCGATCGCGGCGCCCTGCACTCTGGCCACCACCGGCTTGCTGCAAGCGGAGATGCTCTCGTAGAGGCCGCTCAAGAGGCGCGCGTCGGCCAGGTTGTCCTGGTGGTCGTACTCGGCCAGACGGCGCATGTAATTGATGTCCGCCCCGGCGCAGAAGCTCTTGCCCTCCCCGCTCAGAAGGACGAAGCGCACCGCCGTATCGTCCGCCGCGGCGCGCACGGCTGCGGTGAGTTCCTGGATGAGTTCCTCGTCCAGGGCGTTGCGAATCTCGGGCCGGTTCAGTCGCAACTCGCGAGTACTGCCCTTGTCGAGTCGGATCAGCTTGTCACTCATGCTACCTCTCTATCGGCTCGTGTCCGCCGCTTTCACCAGTGCCTCGTCCACTTCGAACTCCATGGCCAAGAGCGCATGCGAGTAGGTCTTGCCCTGCGCGTCGATGTGCAAGGAGAAGGTTCCCCCGCCACCCAGAGATTCGTGGAGCAGGAAATTCAAGGCATGCAGGTTGGGAACCTCGTAGCGCTCCACCTTGCCGTGACAGATTCCCGTGAACCTCTTCTTCACCGTCTCGGCGCTGAGCGTCTCTTTCAGCCAGGGATAGATGCTCGGGTGGCGCGCGATGACTCCGATGTTGCTCGTGTCGCCCTTGTCGCCGCTGCGTCCGTGGGCCAGTCGGTTCAGAGGCACTTTCACGAGCTTCCCACTCGGCTTTGGCGCTTCGGCCTTCGGGTCCTCCACTTTCGCCTCACAGCGCCCGTCCCCTTTACCCACGCCGAAGGGCACTTCGAGAGACTCGGTTCCTTCGGGTCCGGAGACTTCCACCACCGCCTTACAGAGGCTGCGTTGGATCAGGCAGGGCCAGTAACCCACGACCTCCTGCACTCGCGGCCTTCCGCCGGTCACTGCGACACCGGGGGGGCCGGAGAGAATCAGGGCCGCGAGCATCTTGGAAAATGCGGTGACCTTCTCGTGGCTCTCGTCGCGCACCCCCAGGCGCAGATAGATCTCGCTGGCATCGTGCGTGGGGGACATGGGACCCCAGGTGGAATCGGCGCCCACGAACTCGGCCAGGTGCTCCTGGTACGCAGGCAGTCGATTCCAGAGAATGTCCGCGAAGGTCTCCCCCTTGGATCGCGCCTCGGGGCCACAGATGATGACCGCTCCGCTGGCCTTGTATCCCTCATGGAGGCTGGCGGAGATCTTGAGAGTATCGGTGGGGGGCGCGCCCTTGATCCCCCATACCCGCACGCGATCCTTGCCCGCCTGCTCCAGTCGAATCGAGCTGAATGCGGCCACCACGTCCGGCGTGATGTAGGAATTCGGATCGCCCATTTCGTAGACGAGCTGTTCCTTGACCGTCTCCACGCTCACCAGGCCACCGGTGCCTTCGTGTTTGGTCACGATGAACGAGCCATCGGGATTCATTTCGACGATGGGGTATCCGATCTCGTGGTAGCTCGGCACCCTGCGCCAGTCGGTGAAATTGCCGCCCGTGCTCTGGGCGCCGCATTCCAGAATGTGCCCGGCCACGATTCCGGCCGCGAGCTGGTCGTAGTCGTCCCACTTCCAACCGAAGCGGTGGATCATCGGCGCCAAGGAGATGCCGGTATCGGTGACGCGGCCGGTGACGATGACCTGGGCATCGAGCTTCAAGGCCTCCACCACCGGAGCGGCCCCGAAGTAGACGTTCGCGCTGGTGAACTTCCCCACGGCCTGCGAGAAGGCCCGCCCGTCGTCCATGTTGGAGAGGGGCTCGCCCTGCTGGTGCCAAGCCGACATCTGGGCCAGCACTTCGTCGCCCGCCACGAGCCCGACCTTGAGCGTGCTGTTGCCCTCCTGGGCGATACGCAGCAGTTCATCGCGGCAGGAGAAGGGATTCACTCCGCCCGCATTGGTGATGATCCTGGTCCCCTTCTGGTCCAAGAGAGGCAGGATTTCACGTACCTGATCCACGAAGTCGCGCGCATAGCCCAGCTCCAAGTTGCGGCTGCGCTGCTTCTGGAGGATGGACATCGTAATCTCGGCCAGATAGTCGATGGTGATGACGTCCAGCGGCCCGCCTTCGAGCTGTCGTTTCAACACACTGAGATCGTCACCCCAGTAGCCGCCGGCGTTGGCAATACGTATGGCTTGCGTCACCTTGAAGTTCCTTTGCGCGAATTGAGGCTCAGAATGGGCACTCGTGCCCTTCCCGGCACCGGACGAAGCGGCGGGGACGGAAATGGGAGTATAGGGGCCACCTCGAAACTCGTCCACCAGACCCCTGGCCCAATCGCAACTTGGCTGCTAGGCTGGACTCGTATACACCGACGCAATGAGACGGGAGGAACCATGGACCTGAAGAAGCTGCAGAACCGCGTGGATCAAACTTGGGAAGAGGAAATTCTGCCTACCATCGCCGAGTATATCGCCATTCCCAACAAATCTCCGATGTTCGACCCGGAATGGGAGGACCACGGCCACATGGAGAAGGCGGTGCAGCTTCTGAGCTCTTGGGCCAAGGAGCGCAAGCTCGAGGGGATGAAACTCGAGGTGGTCCGCCTGAAGGGGCGCACCCCCCTCATCTTCGCGGAGATTCCCGGCGACGGTGATGAAACGGTTTTGCTCTACGGGCACCTCGACAAGCAGCCGGAGATGGTCGGCTGGGACGAGGGCAAGGGACCATGGACCCCGGTGATGCAGGACGGAAAGCTCTACGGCCGCGGTGGAGCGGACGACGGCTACGCCATCTTCGCGGCCCTGACCGCCATCGAGAAGGTGCAAGAACAGGGGCTGAAGCACGCTCGCTGCGTGGTGGTGATCGAGGCCTGCGAGGAGAGTGGCAGCCCCGATCTGCCCGCCTACATCGAACACCTCTCCGACCGCATCGGCACCCCGAGCCTCGTGGTCTGTCTCGACTCGGGCTGTGGCAACTACGAACAGCTCTGGAGCACCACCAGCTTGCGCGGCAACGTCACCGGCAAGCTGACGATCAAGCTACTCACCGAAGGAGTGCATTCGGGAGATGGCAGTGGGGTCGTCGCCGAGAGTTTTCGGGTGGCGAGGGCTCTGCTGAGCCGCATCGAGGACCAGGAGACCGGCGAGATCTTGCTTCCCGAACTCAACATCGACATCCCAAAAGAGAGAATCGAACAGGCCAAGGTCGTCGCGGACATCTTGGGCGACAATGTCTACGAGCAGTTCCCCTTGAATCCGGGAACAAAGCCGACTACCAGCGACAAGACCGAATTGGTCCTGCGGCGCACCTGGCGTCCGACTCTCTGCGTTACCGGAGCCGATGGATTCCCCAGCGTACGCAACGCGGGCAACGTGTTGCGCCCGGAGACGATCTTCAAGCTGTCCTTCCGCTTGCCGCCTACCGCCGACCCCAAGCTGGCGGCGAATCGTCTGAAAGAGGTCTTCGAAACCAACCCGCCGTATGATGCGCGGATCGAATTTGAATTCGATTCGCCCGCGGCGGGCTGGGACGCCCCCCCTCTCGCAAGGTGGCTGGAGGAGTCTCTGGAAGACGCGTCGAAGGCCTTCTTCGGCAAACCCGCGTGTTACATGGGCGAGGGCGGGAGCATTCCCTTCATGTCCATGCTGGGCAAACGCTATCCCAAAGCTCAGTTTCTGATCACCGGGGTTTTGGGACCCTCATCCAACGCGCACGGCCCGAACGAGTTTCTGCACGTGGCGACCGCGAAAAGAGTGACGGCTTGCGTAGCGAAACTTCTTTCCGATCACCACGACGCGTTCGCGAAGTAGCCGGTTTTCAGTTCCGGCCGGGCAACTAGCCGGTACTCGGGACCGGCGCGGCAACTAGCCGGTATTCAAGCCCAGCGCGCGAACTAGCCGCGATGCCCGGGAACGCTTCCACGCGAGAGGTCTTCGCGACCGTTCTCGGTGCAGAGGATGTCGTCCTCGATGCGCGCCCCTCCGCAGAGCAACAGCTCGTCGATCAGCTTCCAGTTGAACGCGGAGGAGTGCTCGCCCTGGCGGAACGGCTCCAGCAACATCGCGATGAAATAAATTCCCGGCTCGATGGTGAGAACCTGGCCCGCCGCCATCGCGCGTGTGGTCCGCAGGTAAGCGTGGCGCGCCGGAGGACTCAGAGTGCCCCCTTGGGGAGACTCCTGCCGCCCTCCCACATCGTGCACCTGAAGCCCGAGATGGTGTCCCAGTCCGTGGGGGAAAAAGGGATCGGTGAGACCCTTTTCGAAGGCCTCGTCCGGCTTCACTTTGAGGATCGAGAGTTCGCAGAGAATCTTGGCCACGCCACGGTGTGCGGTTTCGTGGAGCTCCAGATAGGAGCGCCCCGGTCCCACTCCCTGCACCAGCTCTCGCTGCAAGAGATCGAGATGGTTGACGAGTTCCCGAAACTCCCGGTGCGCCGCGGCTTGCGGGTAAGTACGGGTGATGTCACTCGCGTACCCGTAGACGGAAGCCCCCGCATCTACCAGCAGGTTCAAGGTCGCTGACGGCGCTTGAATCTGTTTGCTCTGATAGTGAAGCACCGCCGAGTGCTCGTTCCAGGCGATGATGTTGGTGTAGGGAACTTCGTTCTCCAGATGTTCGGTCGCGGCGAGATAGCCCGCGTGCATGGTACGCTCGGAACGACCTTGCTCCGCATCGCTACGAACCACCGCGTGTCCGCGAGCGGCCCTTCGCACCGCGCCGCGGATACACTCCACTTCATACGCGGTTTTCAACCCTCGATCCCAATCCAGCCGCGCCATCAGCTCCTCAGGTTCGACCTTCTCCTTTTCGATGCCGAGTGCGCGCGCCGTTCCGCGATCCGGGCCGACGTAGGCCATCCCCGAAAGATCTCCGGCCGCGTTGACCGCCGCTTTGGCATCGGCCACCGTCTCCACGCAGAGGCTCGTCATGTAGGGATGCTCCGGGTCGGGCGGTGTTTCGTACCAGTAGTCTCTCGGAACCACCTTCACCAGGGTGGGCAACTCGCCGGGACGAAAAATGAGCAGATGATCCGGCCCGTTCAGCGGGGCCCAGCGCGCGAAGTGGAAACTGGGCTTGAAGGGGACGGGTTGATCGTCCGCGTGGTAGAGAAGATCTCCGCCTGCCGCGAATACGATCCCGCGAAATTCTGTGCCCTCGCTTGCCAGCTCCTTCAGAATCGCCGAGTTGCGCTTTGATAGCTCTTCCACGTGCTCTCGGTAACTCGCTTTCAGATCCATGCATCTCCTCCAATGCTGCAAGGCAGCGATGCTCACGGTCACGGGCCCGCGGGGCAGTGTTTGTCGAGGGGCGCGCTAGAGTCGCGTGAGGGCTAGAAACGAAATACGCCGTAATCCGTTTTCTGCAAGGGCGCGTTGAATGACATCTCCAGGGATAGACCCAGAAGGTCACGCGTTTGCAGAGGGTCGATGATTCCGTCGTCCCAAAGCCGCGCCGTCGAGTAATAGGGGGAGCTCTCCTGCGCATACTTGTCGAGAATGGGCTGCTTGAAAGCGTCTACCTCTTCCTGGGACATGGACTCACCCTTGCGCGCGAGCTGCTCCTGTTTGACCGTGGCCAATACCCCCGCCGCCTGCTCACCACCCATGACACTGATACGGCTGCCGGGCCACATGAAGAGGAGGCGCGGCTGGTACGCTCGCCCGCACATGCCGTAGTTTCCCGCCCCGTGACTGCCGCCGATGATGATGGTGAATTTGGGTACGGCGGCATTGGCCACCGCGTTGACCATCTTGGCTCCGTCTTTGGCGATTCCGCCCTGCTCGTACTTCTTGCCGACCATGTAGCCGGTGATGTTCTGCAGAAAGAGGAGCGGGATTCCACGTGCGCAGCACAGTTGCACGAAGTGAGTGACCTTCAGCGCGCTCTCGCTGAAAAGAACTCCGTTGTTGGCGACGATCCCGAGTTCGTAACCGTGCAAGCGGGCGAAACCGGTGACCACCGTCGTGCCGTAACGTTCCTTGAATTCGTGGAAACGCGAACCGTCGACCAGGCGCGCGATGACTTCGCGCACTTCGAAGGGACGGCGCGGGTCCTCGGGCAGGATCCCCAATAGCTCTTCGGGGTCGAAATGCGGATCCTCGGGAGCTTGCCGCGGAACTGCCGCCTTCTTCACGGTGGCCAGGTTCTCCACCATGTTGCGAACGATACTCAGCGCGTGCGCATCATCGTTGGCGAGAGTGTCCGCTACCCCACTGATGCGCGTGTGTACGTCTCCCCCACCGAGTTCCTCAGCGCTGACCTCCTCTCCGGTCGCGGCTTTGACCAGGGGGGGACCACCCAGGAAAATGGTGCCCTGCTCCTTCACGATCACGACTTCGTCGCTCATGGCGGGGACGTAGGCTCCGCCGGCGGTGCACGAACCCAGGACGGCGGAAATCTGGGGAATGCCCCGGGCACTCATCTGCGCCTGATTGTAGAAAATGCGACCGAAGTGTTCACGATCGGGAAAAACCTCGGCCTGCAGCGGCAAAAAAGCGCCGCCGCTGTCCACCAGATAGACGCAGGGAAGGTGATTCTCCAGCGCAATCTCCTGGGCGCGCAGGTGTTTCTTGACGGTGAGCGGGTGATAGGTTCCCCCCTTCACCGTGGCATCGTTGGCGACGATCATCACCTGACGTCCATGCAGGTTGCCGATGCCGGTCACGATCCCCGCGGCAGGGACCGGCGAGCGATACACTTGGTGCGCGGCCAGGGGCGACAATTCCAAGAAGGGGCTACCCTGATCCAGAAGAGCGTCGATCCGGTCGCGTACCAGCAGCTTTCCGCGGCTCTGATGGAGTTCTCGCGCCTTTTGGCTTCCGCCGAGCCGGACCTGGGCCAGAGCTTCCTTCAGCTCCTTGGCGCGGGCGCGGTTGACCTCTTGATTGCGCTTGAAGTCCGGCGAGTTGGGAAGAACGGCACTCGAGAGCCTGCGCACGGCGAGCCTCCGGCTGAGGGGGTGAAAGTGGGTCCGCCATCGGCTCGCTTCGCCTTGCCGCCAGCGACCGCAAAGAAGCAGTGTAGAAGCCCTGCGGGCGCGCGTAAAGAGCCGCGAGGGACAGCCAGGAGGCTTCGTGATAGGCTGACGGTGTGCCCTGTGCGGCGAAAGGTACGAAACCGACATTGCGCTGGCGCGTATGGGTTCAGGAGCGCGCCGTTTTGCCTTGGGGAGGATCCGTGATCGACCGCGAAGAGGAAATGCCCTTCACCGGCGAGTACCTCGACTTTGCTCATGCGAGCACGGACGATCTGCAGACGCGCATTTTCGAGCTGCTCACCCTCGTGGAAACCAGCCGAGAGCTGCTGCGTGCCCACGACGCGGACGACGTGGCGCGCCGGGTTCTGCTGTCGGTGATCGGAGTGCTGGGCGCCTCCTCCGCCAGTGTCCTCCGCCGAGATCCCATCGGTGAGCGCATGGAACTCTTGGTGCACGCGGGACTGGACATCGAGGAAAGGCTCGAATTCCATCTTCAAAGCGCGATGGTGGAGGCTTTCGAACAAAAGAGCGATGGACGACCCTTCCGCGTCGACCGGGACCTCGTCCAGGGGCCGGCTCGCGATTTCCTGCACTCCTACGACACGGTGTTGGAAACTCTCGACGCGGCGGTGGTGTGCCCTCTCATCGGGCGTCAGGGGCTTTTCGGTTTCCTCCTCTTGGGACGCCGCCTCTTGAGCGAGGGATACTCCTCCAACGATCTGGAGGTCTTCGCGAGCTTGGCCGAGCTCTACACCCTGGCGCTGGAACGCGGCGCCGGACCCGCCCCTATCCTGGGACGCGCGCCCGCGGAAGTACCGCGCGAAGTCTCTCTGGCGCTGCGCGAACTGCGCGAATTGTATCCTCCGCTGCGAGGAATCCTCGGCGAGAGCGAGGCCATCCTCCAGCTCTTCCGTGACATGGTGCAACTCGCGCCGAGCCGCGCCACCGTTCTCATTCAGGGAGAGAGCGGCACGGGAAAGGAGGTGGTGGCGCGCGCCATCCACGAACTCTCGGCCCGGCAGGGAGGCCCACTGGAGATCGTCGACTGTTCGTCGATCCCGCGCGAGCTCATCGAGAGCGAGCTCTTCGGGCACGTACGCGGCGCCTTCACCGGCGCGGTGCGCGATCGGCGCGGCGCCTTCGAGTTGGCGCACCGCGGAACCCTGTTCCTGGACGAAATCGGAGACATGAGCCTTGCTTCGCAGACGCGTCTCTTGCGCGCGCTGCAGGAGGGGCGCTTCCGTCCGGTGGGCGGGGAGAAGACGAGATCGGTGGACGTTCGGGTGATCGCGGCCACCAACGTCGATCTGAGAGAAGCCGTCGCGCGCGGGGAATTCCGCAAGGACCTCTTCTATCGGATTCAGGTCTATCCCCTCAGGCTGCCCCCCCTGCGCGAGCGGGTGGGTGACATCGCCATCTTGAGCCGCGCCTTCCTCAAGCGCTTCTACGCGGACTTCGGGTTGAGGGAACCCGTGGTCGATCCGGAAGTCATCACAGCCTTGCAGGCCCATCTCTTTCCGGGAAACGTACGCGAACTCCAGAACATGGTCGAAGCTCTGGCCATCAGAAGCCGTGACGAGCGCCACGTGCGACTCGAACATCTGCGGCGCGTATTCGCGAGTCAGCAATTGACCCAGCGCCCTCTCGCGGATGCGCGCCCCGAGGAGAAATCGGCGGGCTCCTTAGCGAAAGAAGCCGCCGAAAGTGAAAGGGCCGGGCGGAAATTCCCCGTGGGTGACGCGGCGGGCGAGGCCGTGGCGCGCGCGCAGGAACTCACTCCCCTCAGTGACGACGCCGGTGAGGCCGTGGCGCGGCAGATCCTCGACGCCTGGCGCCAGACCGGCTTCAATCTGCTGGAAGCCAGTCGCCGTTTGAAATCGCTCCGGGCGCAGGGGGAGAACGTGTCCATCGTGGATCGAGTCCAAATGAACCACTACCTCGACGGGGAAACTCTCAAGGCCTTCGCGGCCAGTGGATCCACTGCGGATGTCGTCGCGATGCTGAGCTCGGGCTCCGAGCCACGTCACCGCGTCGCCCGCCGCACTTCCCGCCTGTTGCAACAGGCCCTGCAAGCTCTACGGGAAGATTCGTTGCACGAAACTTTCCAGCGCCTGCCGGCTCAGTACGAACCCGTTTTGCGCAAGCTGCAGAGCAAGGGCGCCGCCTGGATGCAGAAGCATCTGCAGACGGACTCCTGAACTGTGGCTCCCGAAGTGGAGCTCCTGGACTGTCGCTACCGAGCTGTAGCTCCTGCACTTTGAGGCAAAGAAAAGCGGGGCGCCCTCCCTGAAAGGGACGCCCCGCTTTTCGGGACTGGCGACGGGACCAATTCGGTCGGGCACGATACTCCCTCGCCAAGAGCACCGGCCACTTCGTCGTCAGCTCGGGGTTCGCCGATGCCGGGCGGCATCTTGCGGGAGTTCTCGCCAACTCCCTGGAACCCATTCTCAGCAACGGAACCTTCGATTCGCTCCAGCGCGATCCCCCATGGGGAACGCCGGTCGAGTGGGGTCGTGGGGTGACCGGCGTCGCGCTGCCTTGTCGAGCTCCCTTTGGGGCTCCGTCTCCTCTCCTTCCACACTTCTCACGCCCTTCTCCCGCGGGCTTGCCGCGGAGTCCAGGGTCGTGAGTCAGAGGTGTCCGTGTGGCATCGCCCTCTCCCTAAGCAGGGCCGATGCCAACTTTTCTCCTCTTTGGACAACAAAGATCAAGCCATTGAAATACAATGACTTAGTGGTATAGCTCCTTCGGAACCCCTCTGAATGTTGTTGTGAATTCCCAGCCGGTTCTCTGCAGTTTTTGTTGTTGCATGTTGTGACACATCAAAATTGAACAACATAAATGATGTCAAAGCTGCTAGCCGACTGCAAGAGACGTATTTGCGGGCTTTCTTGGGGCTTGGGGTACTGCTACTCTGGGAAGCATGAGCAAGGCCTCCACACTCTGGCACGGCATCGATACCCTGGTCTGCATGGACGCCCCGCGGCGGGTACTGCACGGCGCCTGGATCCGCAGCGAGGGTCCGCGCGTGCTGGAGCTGGGCGAAGGGAAGCCAGAGCCACGAGAGGGCGAAAGCGCGGTGGATTTGGGCGGGGGAATCGTGATCCCGGGCCTGGTGAACGTCCACCACCACCTCTGCCAGAACCTGACGCGCGCCTACGGACCCGCGGCCGACGCCGAGCTCTTCCAGTGGCTCACCACGCTCTATCCGATTTGGGCCGGCTTCACGCCGGAAAATCTGGATCTCGCGGCCCGTGTGGGATTCGCCGAGCTGTTGCTTTCGGGCTGCACCACCACGAGCGACCACCACTACCTCTTCCCGCGCGCGGGCGCATCCGAACTCTTGGATGCCTCCTTTCACGCCGCGCAGAGGCTGCGCATCCGCTTTCATGGCACTCGCGGATCGATGAGCGTGGACGAATCGCAGGGCGGTCTACCTCCGCGTTCGTGCACCCAGGATGAGAGCATGATCCTGCTCGACAGCGAGCGCGTCATCAAACGCTGGCACGACAGGGCGCGCTACTCGATGCACCAGGTCGGGCTGGCCCCCTGTGCCCCCTTCTCGGTGAGTCAGGATCTCATGCGCGAAACCGCGCGTCTGGCGCGCGCGGAGGGAGTCCGCCTGCACACCCATCTCGCGGAAACCCGAGACGAAACGGCGTACTGTTTGGAACACTTCTCCTGTCGTCCGCTGGACTTCCTCGAGGAAGTGGAATGGGTCGGCGACGACGTTTGGCTGGCACACGGTATCTGGTTCGAGGAGAGCGAAATCGACCGCCTGGGAAAGGCGGCAGTGGGGATCGCCCACTGCCCCACCTCCAACATGCGCCTGGGTTCGGGAGTCTGTCCGGTTCCCGAATTGCGCGCGGCCGGAGTCGCGGTCGGTTTGGGAGTGGATGGGAGCGCGAGCAACGACACGGCGCACATGCTCAACGAGGCGCGGATGGCCCTGTACCTGCGCCGACTGGAAAGTGGTGCGGCAGCCATGACCGCAATGGAGGCGCTCGAGCTGGCCACGCTGGGCGGTGCTCAGTGCCTGGGACGAGAGGAGCTGGGCTGGCTCGGAAAGGACTCCGCCTGCGATTTCGCGCACTATGATCTCGACGGGGAGATCGCGGCCAGCGGCGCCCACGATCCCCTGGCCGCGCTTCTCTTTTGCGGTCCCCTGCGCGCCAAGTCCGTCGTGGTCAATGGAGATCAGGTGGTGAGGGAGGGCCGCGTCCTCAGCGAGGATCTGGAGACGCTACTGCCAGCGCATCGCGAGGCGGCGCGGCAGCTGGTGCAGGCCGCGCGCAGCTCCTGAAGCGGCTCGTCTCGAGCGAGCTACCGCAAGAGCGGATGCGCGAGCAGGCTCGCGACCGCCGACTGAATCGTGAAACTCTGATCGACGAGACGGCGACCGCTCTCCCCGCGGCGCTCGGCTTCTTGCGGATCATCCAGAGCTTCCCGCATGGCCACGCACAGTCCTTCGACATCATCCACCTCGGTGAGCCAGCCGGTCTGTCCCGCCTGCACCACCTCGACGATCCCACCGGTGCGGGTGGCCACGACCGGCCGGGCGAGAGCCAGCGCTTCGAGCACCGTGTTGGGCAACGCTTCCCAACGCGAGGCCTGCACTACGAGGTCGGCGCGCTGCATGAGGGCGGGTACGTCGTCCCTGCGTCCCAGGAGACGGCAGGGGAGTTCGAGGTCCGCCGCGAGCGCCCGCAATGAGGCCTCGCAGGGACCGACACCCGCCAGCCAGACTTCGAGCGCACCCCTTTCGAGGCGCGCCGCGGCCCGTAGCACGAGTTCCTGCCCCTTGTTGTGGTCGAGCCGTCCCACGCTGAGAATGACCTTGGCCGCGCTCGCGGGCACCGCGAGATCGTCGGCGGCGCGACGTCGAAATTCCTCGGCATCGATCCCGTTGGGAACCACTCGCATCCTCGCCCTCCTCACACGCAGATAGCGGCGCGCATACTCCCGCACGTACTCGGATACCGGCAGGACCGCGTCGAAGCGCCGGTAACTCCACAGCGCCAGTGCACGATAAGCGAGACGCCGCGCGGGCTGCGGAACTTCACGGTCGAACATGTTGTGGATGGTGCTAAAACGCAGATAAGGCGCGCGCGCTCCCTGCATGGCCAGAAGCGCGTCCGCGCGCAGCATGTGGCTGTGCACGAGCCGGGGAGCGAAGCTCCCGAGCGCCTTGCGAAGTTCCTGGCGCGCCGCAGCCAGCGGACCGCGCACCGGAAGCCGCCGCGTCTGGACGCCGGCGAGAGCGTCGAAGCGATCGGTGAAGGGTCCCTCGGGCGAGATCAGCAGAACTTCGTGACCCAGGCGGGCCAGCTCGCGGGCCGTGAGCGCGGTGTTCTCCTCCGCTCCTCCCAGCGAGGCCGAGTCGATCAATTCGACGATTCGCATGTGCGCCAGACTAGCATGCCGGCAGGCCGGCCGCGAGATCGAGTCAATCCCGCCCTTGCTCAGCCGGGCAACCGAGCGCGCGCGTGATGAAGGTGATGGCGTCGTCGGCGGAGGACTCCAGCCGATAGTTGCGTTCGCTCAAGACCCAGTTGGTCGCCAGTTCGTCCAGGACCCCGAAGACCATCTTGGCCAGTTCCCGCGCGGAAAGATCGGCCAGAAAGACCCCCTCCTCTTGTCCGCGCTGAAGGATGGAGCTCAGGGTGTCGAGATAAGCCTGCAAGAGCCCCAGGCTGAGCTCCTGCAAGAAGGGGATGCTCTTGCGCAGATCGACCTGAAACACCACGGCAAGTTCGCGATCCTCGCCGACGCATTCCAGATGAAGGCGGATGAAGCGTTCCAGCTGGGGGCGGGGCTCGAACTCCTCTGCGAGCACGAGCCGTCCGCGGCTGAGGAAGCGCCCCATGGCCCTCTCGTAGACCGCGCGCAGCAGTTCCTCTTTCCCGTCGAAATAGAGGTAGATGGTGCCGTCGGCGACTCCGGCCGCCTTGGCCACCTCGCTCACTCGGGCACGATGGAAGCCCCTGGCCGCGATCACGCGCACCGCGCCGTCCAGGATCAACTCCCGTTTTTCGTCGCGAATCCTGTCCTTGCGCGGGCCCATCGAGGCCACCCTCCGGGCTGGCTTGAGGGAATTTTGAGAATGAATATATATTCAGTAGTCGCCGCCAGGCGACGGACTCGGCCCTAATCCTGCATGCGAATCAGGGGCCAATTTTGCCCAGAAAACGCATGAATCCGGCAGAATCCGCCCGCTGGGGATCCCCGCCGCCTTCGTAAGGAGTGAATCGTGATTCAGAATGAACCTCCGCGGAGAGTCCCGGTCTTGCGCCGGGTGGCGGTGCTCGGGGCGGGCACCATGGGAGCTGCGATCGCCGCGCATCTGGCCAACGCGGGACTTCAGGTTCTGCTGCTGGACCTCCCCCCGCGTGAACTGAGCGAGGAGGAGAGAGCACGGGGCGTGGATCCCGCCAGTAGTCAGCATCGCAACCGTCTGGCGCTGGCGGCCATCGCCGCGCTTGGCAAGCACCGTCCGGCTCCCCTCTTCACGCGTGAATTCGCCTCACGCATCGAAGCGGGAAACTTCGAGGACCAGCTGGACCGCCTGGCCGAAATGGACTGGGTCATCGAAGTAGTGGTGGAGCGTCTGGACATCAAGCAGAGCCTGCTTGCGAAAGTGGAGAAGGCCGCGGGAGAAGGCACCATCATCTCCTCCAACACCAGCGGCATCCCCATCGCCTCTCTGTGCGAGGGACATTCGGAGAGTTTTCAGCGCCGTTTCCTGGGCACCCATTTCTTCAACCCGCCGCGTTACATGCACCTGCTGGAGATCATTCCAGGGCCCGTGACCGATCCCGCCCTGGTCGAAACGCTGCGTGCCTTCGCCGACGAACGTCTGGGCAAAGGGGTCGTCATCGCGAAGGACCGACCCAACTTCGTGGCCAACCGCATCGGTTGCTACGGAATGATGCGTACCGCCACGCTGATGCTCGAACACGAACTCGATGTCGATGCGGTGGATGCCCTCACCGGTCCGTTCCTGGGCCGGCCCAAGAGCGCGACCTTCCGCACCGCCGACCTGGTGGGCCTGGACGTGCTCTTGCACGTGGCCGAAAACGTCGCTCTGAGCGCGCCGGAGGATCCGGAACTGGAGGTTTTCACTCCCATCCCCGAGCTGAAGCGCATGGTCGAGGAGGGCATGCTCGGCGAGAAGAGCGGCAAGGGCTTCTTCCGCAAGCAGACCGTCGATGGCAAGCGAGTGATCCAGACTCTGGACCTGAAGAGCTTCGAGTACCGCGATCGCCAGAAACCTCACTTTCCCGAGATCGACATGCTCAAGAGCAACGACGAGCTGCAGCAGAGATTGCGCGGCATCTTCAAGGCCAAGGGAAAGGGAGCGGACTTCTGCTGGGCCGTGTTGCGCGACACTCTGCGCTACGCGGCGGAGGTGGCCGCGGAAATCGCCGACGATCTGCCCTCGATCGATCGCGCTCTACGCTGGGGTTTCGGCTGGCAGCTGGGTCCCTTCGAGCTCTGGGATGCGATGGGCTTTGCTGATGTCATCCAGCGCATGGAAAAGGACGGACGGCCCGCTCCGCAGTGGGTGAAGGCGCTCGCCGAGAGCGGAGCCTCGGGCTTCTATCAACGCGGCGAGAGCGGGGCGCACGAAGTCGCCTCCCTCGACGGCAGCGGCTTTGGCCCCTTGCACGAATTGCCCGGAGTTCTCGACCTCACTCTGCCCAGCCGTGGCCTCGCCAAGATCTCCGAGAACAGCGGCGCCAGTCTGTGGGATCTCGGCGATGGGATCCTCGGTTTGGAATTCCACTCGAAGATGAACTCCATCGGCGGCGAGATTCTCTCGATGACCGCGCAGGCCGTCGATCGAGCCACGAGGGAAGCTCGCGGGCTGGTGGTGGGCAACCAGGGCCAAAACTTCTCGGTCGGGGCCAACCTCGCGCTTTTGTTGATGGCGGCGATCGAGGGTGAATACGAAGAGATCGATCTCATCGTACGCCAATTCCAGCGCACGACCATGAGCCTGAAGACCTGTCCGCGCCCGGTGGTGGTCGCACCCTTCGGACTCACTCTGGGTGGCGGATGCGAGTACACCTTGCACGGCGCGCGCGTCCACGCCTCGGCCGAACTCTATCTGGGCTTGGTGGAAGGCGGAGTGGGGCTCATCCCCGCCGGCGGCGGCAGCAAAGAATTCTACCTGCGCATGCTGGAAGCGCTGGGTCCAGAGGCCGATCCCATGGAGGCGGCGCGCCGCGCCTTCGAAACCATCGGCATGGCCAGAGTTTCCACCAGCGCGGTGGAAGCGAAGCAGCTCGGCTTTTTGCGCGCCAGTGACAGCCTGGCCATGAATCCCGACCGGCTCATCGCCGGAGCGAAGGCCGAGGCCATCGCTCTGGCCGAAGCGGGCTACGTGGCGCCCCAGCCACGCGAGGACATTCCGGTCTCCGGAGCGGACGGTCGCGCCCTGCTGGAGGTCGGGCTCTACAACATGCTCACCGCTGGCTACATCTCCCGGCACGACCAGCTCATCGGGAAAAAGCTGGCGCGGATTCTCACCGGAGGAGACGCCCCGGCCCAAAGCAAGCTCAGCGAGCAGCATCTACTCGATCTCGAGCGCGAGGCCTTCCTCTCGCTCTGTGGCGAACGAAAGTCTCTGGAACGTATCCAATACATGCTCAAGAAGGGCAAACCCCTGCGCAATTAGTCCCGGGAGGAGATCGATGACAGCCTACATCCTCGACGCGGTTCGTTCGCCGATGGGGCGCGCGCACAAGGGCAAGCTGGCGCCAGTTCGTCCCGACGATTTGGCGGCGCAACTGGTTCAGGCTCTTCTCGCACGCCATGAACAACTCGATCCCGCGACCATCGACGACCTGATCGGAGCCACCGCCATGCCGGAGGCGGAACAGGGCATGAACCTGGGGCGCATCGTGGCCCAGCGCGCGCAGCTCCCCGACAGCGTCCCCGGGATGACGCTCAACCGCTTCTGCGCTTCCAGCTTGGAGGCGCTCGCGCTCGCGGTGGCGAAAATTCAGAGCGGAATGGCCGAAGTCGTGCTGGCTTTCGGCGTGGAGAGCATGAGTCGCATCCCCATGGGGGGCCTGAAGCTCTCCCCCAATCCCTGGCTGGCCGAACACCGGCCCGGCAACTACCTGGGGATGGGGTTGACCGCGGAGAATCTGGTGAAGCGTTACTCGATCTCCCGCGAGGATCAGGACGCCTTCGCCCTGAAGAGCCACCAGCGAACCACCGCCGCCGAAAAACAGGGTCTGTGGAAGGAGGAGCGTATCCCCTACTCCATCGAAGACGAGATCGTCTTGGATCATGACGAGTGTCCGCGCGCCGATACCAGCCTGGAGATTCTCGGCCAGCTCAAGCCCTCCTTCGCCCAGGACGGCACCGTCACCGCAGGCAACAGCAGTCCCCTGACCGACGGCGCGAGCGCCGTCCTGGTGGTGAGCGAGAGGGTCCTCAAGGAACTCAAGGAGGAGCCCTTGGGAAGACTCGTCAGCTATGCGGTGGCCGGAGTCGATCCGGAGATCATGGGAATCGCGCCGGTAGAGGCAGTGCCCAGGGCTCTGGCGAAGGCGGGTTGGAAACTGTCGGAGATCGAGCGAGTAGAACTGAACGAGGCCTTTGCCGCGCAGTCGCTGGCCGTGATCCGCGAACTGGGTTTGGACCCCGAACTCACCAATCCGCAGGGTGGGGCCATCGCCCTGGGACATCCTCTGGGCATGAGTGGCGCGCGGATTGCGGGGACCCTGCTGCACGCCATGAAGCGTTCCGGCGAGCGTAAGGGACTCGCCACTCTCTGTATCGGAGGCGGCATGGGAGCCGCCGCCGCCTTCGAGCGCGCTTGAGTCGCGCCTGCACTGGAGATGCGAACATGAATCAGAAGACACTACGACGCGGCGGGAGCTTCCTGATCGAGGAGACCCCGTTCCAGGAAATTCAAACCCCCGAGGACTTCAGCCAGGAAACCCAGCTCTTGGCGCAGACCTGCCGCGACTTCGTGAACCAAGAGGTGCTTCCGGTGATGGACCGTCTGGAAGCTCAGGAGGAAGGTCTCATGCCCGCCCTCCTGAAGAAGGCGGGCGAGATCGGCCTTCTGGCGGTGGACATTCCCGAGGCCTACGGCGGGCTCAATGCGCCCAAGACCCAGAGCATGGTGGTGGCAGAGTCCATCGCCGCCGGCGGCAGCTTCCCGGTGGCGCACGGCGCGCAGACCGGCATTGGAACTCTGCCCATCGTCTACTTTGGAACCGCGGAGCAGAAGCAAGAGTGGTTGCCCAAGCTGGCCACCGGCGAGCTCATCACCGCGTACGCTCTCACCGAGGCTGGCAGCGGAAGCGATGCACTGGCCGCCAAGAGCACGGCCGTCCTGGACGGCGAAGAGTGGGTCCTCAACGGCGAGAAGATGTACATCACCAACGGTAGTTTCGCCGATGTGGTGATCGTCTTCGCCAAGGTGGACGGCGAACACTTCTCCGCCTTCATCGTTCCCATGGATACGCCGGGCGTCAGCCCCGGGGCCGAAGAACACAAGATGGGCATCAAGGGCAGTTCCACCACCAGCATCGTGATGCAGGACGCCCGCATTCCCAAAGCCAACCTCTTGGGTGAAGTGGGCAAGGGTCACATCATCGCCTTCAACATCCTCAACGTAGGACGATTCAAGCTGGGCGCCGCGGTGACAGGCGCCGCGAAAGAGGCCATCGAAAAGACCATCGCCTACGTGAGCGAGCGCAAACAATTCAAGAAGACCCTCAGCGAGTTTCCGCTCACCCAGAACAAATTGGGAACGATGGCGGCGCGCATCTTTGCCGCCGAGAGCGCGGTCTATCGCACCGCGGGATATTTCGACGAAGCGATCAGCGCGCTCGACAAGAGTGACGCGAACTACGACCGCGAGGTGATCGGCGCCATCGACGACTACTCGATCGAGTGCAGCATCATCAAAGTCTTTGCTTCGGAAGTCCTGGACTACGTGGTGGACGAAATGGTGCAACTCTACGGCGGTTATGGTTTCGTGGAGGACTACCCCGCCGCTCGCTACTACCGTGACTCGCGCATCAATCGCATCTTCGAAGGCACGAACGAAATCAATCGCATGTTGATTCCGGGCATGATTCTCAAGCGCGCGATGAAGGGAGAGCTGCCGCTCTTGGCGGCGGCCAAGGGCATCCAGGACGAATTGCTTTCGATCCCCTCTCTCGGTGAAGAGGGAGAGAGGGAGGCCTTCGCGGCCGAGCTCGAACAAGTCGGAAAGCTCAAGAAGGCGGTCCTGCTGGTGGCGGGTGTCGCCGCGCAGAAACTGGGTCCCAAGCTGCAGGAGGAACAGGAAGTTCTCGTGCACGCCGCGGACATGATCATGGAGACCTATGCCCTGGAGAGCGCGGTGCTGCGCGCCCAGAAGATGCTGGCTTCGGGCAAGCCGATCCCGGCGGTACGGGCCATGATCACGGTTCTGGTCACCGAAGCGGTCGAGCGCGTGGGACGTGCCGGCCGCGCCGCGCTGACTCACGTGGCGCAAGGGGACGAGCTGGGCATGATGCTCGTGGGGCTCAAGCGCTTCACGAAGGTGCCGCAGCTCGACACCGTCGCCGCGGCGCGCGTGGCCGCCAAGGCCCTGCTGGAACACGGGAGCTACCGGGTGCCAGCGTAGAAGCGAAAGTGAGCCCGGTACCGTCCGCTGTCTCCGTCGTCCTTCCCGCCTCCCATTGAAGAAGAACGATGAAGACAGCCCCCGACGAAACCGGGCTCGCCGCGTTCTTCTTGCAGGCTGGATGCCAAGCGGGAAGCATCGCAAAAAAGCAGCTCCAAGCCCCCTTCAGACAAGAGCTTGGAGCTGAACCCTCCACCGGTCTTCGCGCTCCACTCGCCGCCACCCGCTGTCCGGCGTTCGACAGCCCGGACAGCGGGGCAGCGACTCCTCAACGCACCTTGACCACGCGCGTGCTGATCTGACGACCTTCGGTGAGCAGTTTGACGAAGTAGACTCCGCTGGACACGCTGCTTCCGTGATCGTCGCGGCCGTTCCAGCCGATGTGATCCTCGCCGGGACCCACCTGCAGCGCGCGCACCTGGCGGCCGCGGGCATCGAAGATCCGCAGGCGGCCACCCTGGTCCAACCTGCGGTTCAACTGGAACACGGTGCGCTGGGCCATCACCGAGGGAGTGGCGCGCAGGAGCAGCTTGCTGGTCTGCAGCGAGGGCGCGGGCGTACCGGCGATCACGGGGACCGATCCCACGAAGACGTTGCCGTCCAGATCGCGAACCACGACCTCCATCTCTCCCTCCGTGCTGGGAGTGACCGACAGGCTGGCCGCTCCTCCTGCATCGGTGTAGGTGTTGGTGAAGACCTCGTCGCCGCTGGCGAGCTTGCCGTTGTTGGCGCGCTTCCAGACCGAGACCAGCGCCTCTTTCACGGCCAGTCCTTCGGGATCGTAGACCTCGACGGTCAGGCCACAGCCATCGGGGCAGACCTGAATCGCCTCGGGCATGATCACCGTCCAGTCCAGGGCGCCCAGGCGCTTGATCTTCATCTCCGGATCGCCCAGCAGCATGTACATCCAGGCGTTGTCACCGTCATAAGCGCTGGTCATCTGGTCCTCTGCAGCAGAGATTGCCTGCGCGTGTCCGGTGATGCCGTCCTCGAACACTGCCTTGAAGAGACCACGGTCCAGTTCGTGGTTGGGAGTCGTCCAGCTGGGCACGGTGGCCCCATAGTGCGCGACCGCACCATCGTTGGTCTCCTCCATCCAGTTTTCACCGACGCAGTCCGCCACCCGGATGTCGTTGTTGTTACATGCGATGGACCAAACCACCGGCGTGCGCGGAGCGTTCGCCAGGCCGCTGATGTCGGAAGAGCCGAAGCTTTGGGAACTGGTGTTCCAGCCGGTCCATGCGCCAGTGCTACCGTGTCCGCGATAGCAGATGATCCCCGCTCCGTTGTCGATCAGGTCCCTCACGTCGCTATTCGTCGTTCCGGCACTGCCGTAGAGAGTGACGAAATTCGGCGTCACGGAGTAGCTCGCGGTGCGCACGGACTCCTGGGCGCCCTCGTATTTGTTGGGTGCGTTCTGCTTGTGCGCGGCCAATCCCACCGTGGTATAGGGCCAGGTGAAATCGCGGCCGTTCTCGTAATTGAGGATCTTCGCCACCTGGTTGCTGAGGTCGTCCGCGTCATCCACCGACAGGCGTCCTACCCAGACTTCCTCGTTCAAGTCGTCGCCGTTCATGGAACCGTAAAGATCGTCAGTGGGAACCACCCCGGCGTTGTTGGTTTGGGGAGAGGAACACAGCGGAATGAACGTATCATCTCCCACGAGCAACACATAGTGGTCGTAGAGAGGCGATGAGCTTTGATACCAATTCTGGATGGCATCGCGGATTTCGCCGCAGGTAGTGCCCACCGATTCCAGGGTCAACTCGGTCACTTTGAAGCCGCGGGACTTCTTTTGATCGATCAGAGGCTGGATCTGCGGCTGCAGGTATTCGCGATATAGGAAGAGGTAGTGACCTTCGTAGTATTCTCCATTGCTGAGGAAGTAATCCGCGCCACTTTCCAGTTGTCATAGATGGTCGCGGCCAGGTGCGCCTCCTCGATCGTTCCTTGCCCGAACGAGAGTAATGCCCCCTGATGGCCCAACAACAACCGCATCTGGTCATAGACCTGAAGCTCGCCGGTCGCGGGATCCCACTTGCATGGCCACGCCTCGAAGTTTGCGCGGGGAATCCAGCGGTCAGCGGCTTCGACGGGCCGGCCCCGCGGCCCGAAATCGGTGGGCCAGGGTCCGCTGCTCGCATAGAGCTGCTCGTCGATCTGAAAGATCTCAGGGTCCCCCTCGGGATGATCGCGCTCGGGAATGGGCTGCGGGTAGATCTGCATGTTCGAGAAGCTGCGCGTGTTGAGGATCTCCACGCGATCCAGGGTGACACCCTCGGCGCTGGTGGGTACGGCCAGACACATCTGGACCGCGGGCAGAAGCGGGGCGCCGGTTTGACCCATAATGCCAAGGCCGGGAAAGCTCAGGCGCTGGTAGCTGTGTTGATCGGCGCCCAGGACATCTTCCATCCAGAACCCGTGGATGACCACGTCGATCACGGTCTGTTGGTCGTCTGATCCGGAGACGAGTTTGACCTCGGCCGGGGTCCCCTCCGGAGTGTGATCCAGATGGACCCACTGCTGGGCATGGGCGGCGCCGGCCAGGAGAATGGTGCCGAAGCTCAAAAGGAGAACCAGCCAGTTCAGCGAACGCGCCCGAGCCTTCGGTTGAAGGGATCGAGCCGAGGGCTCAGGCCAGGCTCGGCTCTGAATGGGTTGACCGCGCAAGCGCATGGAGTGCCTCCTTGTGGCAATTGCCGTGATGGGACGGATTGGTGGTTCTCACGGGCCTTCAGCCATGGGCGAAGCCCGCGGCGGACGTGACCACTTCCCGCCGCAACCTCATCGATTCTTGGGTTGCTCTCATTCCTTCAAACGAGAATCCGGCGCGAAAGCGGACATGCACCGGTTGACGACACTTCGACGGGTGAGGACCATGCGATGGAGGTGTCAGAGATGACGAGAAAGGTCCAGATCGCTCTGTTGCGCGGCATCAACGTCGCGGGCCACAACAAGTTGCCCATGCGCGAGCTTCGCTCGCTCTGCGAGGAGTTGGGCTGGCAGGAAGTCCAATCCTATATCCAAAGCGGAAATCTGGTCTTTCGATCGGCCTCCCCCGCGCCGCGTTTGGAGCTTGCGCTGGAGAAAGCCCTCGAGTGGCGCTTCGGATTTTCGATCAGCGTTCTGATCCGATCCGCAAAGGACTGGTCCTTCTTTCTCGAGGGCAATCCCTTTCCCAGGGAGTCCGAGTCGGAGCCCCATCGAGTGATGATTCTGCTCTCCAAGAAAACTCCCGCAAGAAGCGCGCTGCGCGAGCTGAGCCCCTACGCGAAAAACGGCGAGCGGCTGCTGCGGGTAAAACACGCGTTGTGGATCCATTACCCTGAAGGCGCCGGAAAGTCGAAGTTGACTCCGTCCGTGCTGGAGCGCTGCGTGGGCTCGCCGGTGACGGCACGCAACTGGCGCACCGCACTCAAACTGGAGGAAATCGCGCGATCGACCTAAACTTCCCCTGGCTTCCCCGCTCTGGAGGAGATCTTCGTGAAACGACTTTCCGGGACGATCGCGGTCCTCGCGCTTCTGCTCTGTACCGCCAGCGCGTGCTTCTCAGCTCCCACCCTCAAGGAATATTTCGACAACTCGGGCAAGGACGACGTGCTCAGCGGCGGCGTCCGCATGATTCCCATCAGCACGCCCAAGGGCGAGTTTCAGGTCTGGACCAAACGGACCGGCAACAACCCCACGATCAAAGTGCTCTTGCTGCACGGCGGACCGGGCATGACCCACGAGTATCTCGAGGCCTTCGACAGCTATTTCCCGGGCGCGGGGATCGAGTACTACTACTACGACCAGCTGGGCTCCTTCTTCAGCGATCAGCCCGACGATCCCGATCTCTGGACGATCCCGCGTTTCGTCGAGGAGGTCGAACAGGTTCGCAAGGCACTCGGACTCACCAAGGACAACTTCTATCTTTACGGCCACTCCTGGGGCGGCATCCTGGCGCTGGAGTACGCCCTCAAGTACCAGCAGCATCTGAAAGGCCTGATCATTTCGAACATGATGGCCTCAACTCCTGCCTACAACGACTACGCGCATGAGGTGCTGATGCCGCAGATGGATCAGGCGGCTCTGAAGAAAATCGAGCAGCTGGAAGCCGAGGGGAAGACGGACGACCCCCAGTACATGGGACTCCTGATGCCCAACTGGTACACGAAGCACATTCTGCGCATGCCGCCCGAGCAGTGGCCGAATCCGGTGAATCGCGCCATCCAGTACCTCAATCCGAAGATCTACGTGCTGATGCAGGGACCGAGCGAGATGGGGCTCTCCGGGAGACTCGCCAACTGGGACCGCACGGCCGATCTATCCAAGATCGCCGTGCCCACACTGACCATCGGGGCGAAGTACGGCACCATGGATCCCGATCACATGAAAATGATGGCCCAGAAGGTGCAGAAGGGGCGTTTCCTCTTCTGCCCCAAGGGAAGCCACTTGGCGATGTACGACGACCAAAAGACCTACATGAAGGGCGTTATTGAGTTCCTGAAGGACGTCGACGCCGGTCGTTTTTGAACCCTAGGCGAGACTGCCGACCAGGAGCAGGAAGGAAGCGATCGGCGCACCGGGCCCAATGCCATGGCTCAGGGACCGGCAACGAGTTCGGCACCGGACTGCAAGCCCAGTTGACCCATGCTCGAAGCGTAGAAACGCAGACCGATGTGGGTGGCGCCAGTATCGCGCAGCGCCGCCACGAAAGCCGTCACGTCGAGCTTGAAATCCTTGCGTTCAGCGACATCCAAATCATACACGCCGAGGTAGAGCCCCGCATTGTAGTCACTGGCGTTCGCCAGGCCATTGCCCGCGTAAACCGCGACTTTGAAGGTGCCCGCTGTATCATTGGGACCGTAGCTGAGGTCGCTGACCGACGCGTCGACTTCAACGTGATCGGTGACGGGAAAATCGAGGGCGAACTCGAGCATCGCCTGGTCCTGTGACAGATCGAAAATACCCGGGATTCCAATGGGGTTGATCGTGGATCCGTTGCGCACCGCGAACTCCACGGCGGGAGACCTCGTGTAGGTCGGGGGGACCGCGACTGGATCATTACTTTTGCAGCCGTTTCCAAGAGCGAGAAACGCGAGGCATCCGCAGACGAGACCGACGCGAGAGAGTCTTCGCACACGGGGCATGACACGCCTCCTCATCTTGGCATTGTAGGAACTCCATCGGCGAGGGTTTGACAATAGAAGACGGAGAGCGCTTTCGGCAAGTCAATCTACGAATTAAAAGGCGAGCTTCAGACCAACAACTCGATGAGTTCGGCGAAGGAGTCGAGGAGTACATCCGGATTCGCGGCGCGCAGATCCTGCACGTCTCCGATGCCGTAAGCGAGCGCGATGGAAACACAGCCCACCGCGTGCGCGGCTTTGACGTCGTTCTTGGAATCGCCCACCATCCAGGCTTCCTTCGCGTCCACCTTCAGTTCGTCCAGCACCAATTGCAGAAGATCGGGGGCCGGCTTCACCGGTACTCCTCTGCGCGCTCCCACGATCGCGTCGAAATACTGCGCCAGTCCCACACCCGCGACCACCTTCGTCGTGAATTCGTCGGGCTTGTTGCTCACCACGCCCATGCGGATCCCGCGCGTTTGCAGGGCCGTCAGCGTTTCCTTTACGCCGGGGTAAGTCTTGGTGTGATCGAGAAGGTGATCCGCGTAGATCTCACGGAAGCGCAGGAGAGCGCCGTCGACCTCCGTCGGAGATTCTCCGAGGGCGCGGGCGACGAGCATGCGCGCGCCATCCCCGATGTAGCCGCGCACGGTCTCCTCGCGCAGAGGCGCCAGGCCCCGCTCCCGGAGCATCAGATTGCAGGCCACGGTGAGATCACCGACGGAATCGACGAGGGTGCCGTCGAGATCGAAGCAGATTGCCCGGGGTGCGGTGAAGTTCATGCTGGGAAAGCTACCTCCCAGGGTAGTCCTGCGCAAGAAAGGCGTACCAGAGACGAAAGCACGGTGCAAACGGCGCGAAATCCGCTCCTGATTCTTGTGAGCATGACTTGAAAAGGCCCGGAATCAGGGGCTATACTCGCCACAGCTCCATGAGCCGGGTGCACCCCTGAACGCCAACGAGTTGGCGGACTTGCTCGGCTCGAACTGGGGAAGCGATCTCGCCAACGGTGCCCTCGTCGAGGGCCGGTTCGACACCACCGACTGCGGGATCGTCGGCCGGGGGGTTGCGAGCACCGACATCTGCTCGACGACCGGATGCCCATGCGATGCAGAGACCGGACCACGGATTCTGACTCGCATTCGCCGTGGCCCCGCCACATTGGCACCTTTGCTCTGCAGCCGCTTTTGACATGGCGACCCTTCGGCTTCCCCAGGAGTTTTTTGACCCAAGGCCTCTTCCTTCTTGACGATCGCGCGGGCTCCCTCTAAGGAGAGGGAGCCCCGTTCGTTTCCCTTCGGGAGGTTCTACAAGATGGCACGCGAAGACACCCCAGATCGCCGTCCCCTGCTCTACGGCATCGCAGCCCTTCTCATCTTGTGCGCCGCGCTCTTCCTCTTCTGGCCGCGGGGGCCCAAGAACGAGCTCAGCACGATGACTCTCACTCCGCCGAGCGCGGAGAACCAGGTCCAGGCCGGGCAAGTGAACCCCGAGGACTCGGCCACCGCCACCTCCGATGAGCTGGCAAAGCCCGAGGAGACGCCGCAGGAGAGTCTCTCGACGGAAGATCAGCCACAGCAGGCCGTGGCGCCCAAGCAGAGTCAGCCCGAGCCGAGTCCCACCAAGGCCGTGACCCCGGCACAGACGGCAAGCTCGTCGCCGGCCCCGCTGAGCCACGAGAAGACGGCGCAGAAGCTCAACACCTCTCTGGTACAACCGACTTCCAGCGGCCGCTATCTGCTCAATCTGGGTTCCTTCGGGAGTCACTCCAACGCCCAGCGGCGGGTGGACGAGCTGCGCGCGAACGGGGTGCCAGCCGACGTGGCCCAGGGAACCAAGCCCGACGGCAGTCCGATCTACCGGGTGCGTGTGGCGTACTTCGAGGGGCATAGCCTGGCCAAGGCCTATGGCGAAGACCTGAAGCGGCGGCTGGGTCTGGATTACTGGATCTCCGAGCGCTGAGGGTCGATCCAGCCCCGGATTTCTGAGTTCCGAAGGCACTCTTTCGGCCCCCGCCGGTCCGCGATATACTGATCTTTGGACTTCCGATCTCCCTTGCCTTTAATTTTCGCCTGAGGTACGCCTTGCCGACGAAGCGGAATCCCAAACAAGCACCCCTGAAGGACTTGGACCGTTCCGCCCTGCTTGCCGCCTACCGGACGATGGTCAGCGCGCGGGCGGTGGACGACGAGGAGATCAAGCTCAAGCGGAAGAATCAGATCTACTTCCAGATCTCTGGCGCCGGTCACGAGGCGGTGCTCACGGCCGCCGGCATGGTCCTGCGGCCGGCCTACGACTACTTCCTGCCCTACTACCGCGACCGCGCGCTCTGCATGCAGCTGGGCATGACCCCCTATGAGATGTTCCTGCAGGGCGTGGGCGCCGAGGACGACCCCAACAGCGGTGGGCGGCAGATGCCGGCTCACTGGGGGCACGCTGCCCTGAACATCGTGTCCAAGAGTTCCTGCACCGGCATGCAGACCCTGCATGCGGTGGGCGTCGCCGAAGCGGGCCGCTATCTGGAGAGCTTCGAGGAAGCGCGCGCCGGAGCGAGTGAATTCCACGCGGACGAAGTCGTGTATATGTCGGTGGGAGACGGCTCGATCAGCGAGGGCGAGTTTTGGGAAGGACTCAACAGTGCCTGCAATCTGAAGCTGCCCGTCCTCATTCTGGTCGAGGACAACGGCTACGCCATCTCCACTCCCAACACGGTTCAGACCGCCGGGATCCCCATCCACGAGCTGGTGGCCTCGCATCCCCATCTCGGGGTGTGGAACGTGGATGGCACCGATTTCCGCGCCTCGTACGAGGTTCTCAAGGCGGCCGCCGCGCACTGCCGCGAGAGGAAGGGCCCCGCCCTGGTCCGCGCGACCACTGTTCGCCCCTACTCCCACTCGATGAGCGACGATCAGAGGCTCTACCGCGGCGAGAAGGAACTCGAAGAAGAAACGCACCTGGATCCCCTGCGCCGTATGCGCCGCGATCTCATCGAAAACGAGGGAGTGAAGGCCGAGGACCTGGACGCGCTGGAGGCCGAGTGCCGCGCCGACGCCAAGGAGGCCTCTCTCAGGGCGCAGTCCGCGAAGCGGCACCCACCTGAGAACGCTTTGCTCTACCTCTACAGCGAGAAGAGAGATGCCACCGGGCCCGAGTTCGACCATCCGCAAGAGAGCGCGCAGTCGAAGGGCGGCAACGGCACCGGCGCTGAGAAATCGATTTCCATGCTGGAGGCGATCAACCGCACCCTGCACGACGAAATGGCGCACGACGCGCGGATGCTCGTCTTCGGAGAGGACGTGGCCGACGCCACCAAGGAAGAGGTCTTGGGCGAGTGCAAGGGTAAGGGTGGTGTCTTCAAGGCCACGGCCGGGCTCCAGCGCGCCTTCGGGCCCCAGCGCGTGTTCAACTCTCCACTCGCCGAAGCCAACATCGTCGGCCGCGCGGTGGGAATGGCAACGCGCGGACTCAAGCCGGTCGTGGAGATTCAGTTCCTGGACTACATCTGGCCCGCCTACATGCAGATCAAGAACGAGCTAGCCACCATGCGCTGGCGCTCCTACGACAGCTGGAAAGCGCCGGTCGTGGTGCGTGTCGCGGCCGGAGGATACCTCCAGGGTGGCGCGATGTATCACAGCCAGAGCGGCGTGAACCTCTTCGCCAGCATTCCCGGCCTGCGAGTGGTCATGCCAAGTGAAGCGCGGGATGCCGTCGGACTCTTGCGAACCGCGATCCGCTGCGATGATCCGGTGATCTTCCTCGAACACAAACATCTCTACCGTCAGCCCTACGGAAAGTCGATCTATCCCGGTTCGGATTTCATGATTCCCTTCGGCAAAGCGCGGCTGCATCAGGAAGGAAGCGATGTCACCATCGTGACCTACGGCGCTCTCGTGCATCGCAGTGAACTGGCGGCCAAACAACTGCAGAAGGAGACGGGTCTCTCGGTGGAGATCCTGGACCTGCGGTCTTTGAGCCCCTGGGATCACGAGGCGGTGGCCGAGAGCGTACGGAAAACCAATCGCTGCGTGGTGGTCTACGAGGATCCCAGAAGCCTGGGTTACGGCGCCGAGATCGCGGCCTGGATCGCCGACGAACTCTTCGAATATCTCGACGCTCCGGTACGGCGCGTCGCGGCGCTGGATACTCACATCGCCTACGAGCCCAAGACAGAACGGGCGACGCTCCCTCAAACCGAAGACGTCGCCCGGGCTCTGCAAGAAATCGCGCGCTACTAGAGTCTCAGCTCAAAGCCAGGCTGAGAAGCACCCCCTGCCGAACTAGGATTCGCCCACCAAAATGGTGGTCGTGTGCTCGCTCATCTTCACCGGCTCGGCTTCCTCGTCCGGAATTCCCAAATAGCCCGCGACGGCCTGCGGCACCCTCGCATACCACACCGTGGCGGTCACCTGCACCGTTCCAGCCGCGATCTCCTCGGGGAGGGTCCAGCGGAAGGATTCGTTGACGGCCTTGAGCGGGGCGAGACGGTAGTCGGGTCCGAATCCAGCCGTGTTCCACTGGGCGATCGTCATGCGGCCCTGAGGATCGAGATAGGGCATCCGGAAGATGCGGTCGCCCGCGGGAACCGGTGCATCCCGAAGCAGCCCAGCGAATTCGTCGAGATCCTGGATGTCCCCGATGTCCTGGTACGCCATTGCGCTGGCCGATGCCACCGTCCATTCCTCGCCTTCGAATCCCTTCAACTCGACCGGCAAGTGATAGATCTTCCCCGCCGCATCCACGGCTCTCACGTCGAGCCACACCATTCTTTCCTCAGCCGATCCCGAAGGAATCATGTGCGCGGCCTTAGCGTTCACCACCGTCGCGGTGAATTGCGTCTCGTCCCCCGCCTGCGCCTGCGCACGGAGGGGGTGAATGCGAACTTCCACCGCTCCGGCCAGCTTGCCCAGGTCGTGCGCGCCATGGAAGAGATGTTGACGTACATCGGGATGGTCCAAGCCACCGGCGTCGGGGGCAGAGTTCCCTGCCGCGGGCGGCATGTGGCAATCCTGGCACACGATCCCGGCCTTGGCCTGGGGACTGTCCTTCCATTCGAGATGCGTGGCCTTCACCCACTGACCCCACGGGTCCTTTTCGTTGTGACAGGTGCCGCAGAATTCGGCGCTCATGAGGAAGGGGTTGGCTTGAATCGCATGGACCGGGCTCTCGGTTCCCTCACGCACACCCTGCTTGGCTGGGCCCGGCTGTACGATGTAGTTGAAGTTGAACGGCACATCGCCCGCAAAGCCGGTGATGGAGTGACAGAGATCGCAACTCACTCCCTCGTTGGCGCGCGTTCCTTCCGCGGGACGGCCGGGGGGAATGTCGCCGGCAAGAAACGCCAGAGGTGCGTGACATCCGTTGCACCCCGCCTTGACTCCCGCCACCTTCGCGAACTTCTCCGCGTGCGGTAACGCCAGCTTGAAGTATTCGATTTCGTCCCAGTGGTGAGTGAAGCTCTGTGACATCAGTGACTGTTCATATTGGGGCACGATGTTCACGTGACACTCGAGACAGGTCTGATTGGTCTCGAAATCGTCATAGCTCCTCGTGCCCAGTGCGGCGTCGCCCGCGGGCGCGTCGGCGTGAGCAACCCATGGCAAAACACAGAAAAGAGTGAATAGAGCGAACACGGTCGACTTCATGGGTTTCCTCCTTGGCACTTGGGATCCATGGGAACTGCCGCGAAGATAGAACTTCGTCGCGGGAGATCCTAGCCTGCCGCTTCGCACGAGACTTCGACTTTCGACTGTCCTGATTTCGCTGAGGAAAGCCCCCCGTTGCGAGGGGCGGCCCGAGTCCAGGGGCGCATGCGTTTACTGTCCGTATACATTCGAATTTCGCTCGGCCCGAGTCCTCGTGATGGAGCCGTAGACTCGGATTGGAGTTCGACGGCGTTCGCGCCGCCAAAACACTCGGGCCTAGCGCGGCGAAGCGGCGCGGCGAGCGAAGAAGAAGTAGAGCGCCGCCCACACGAAATCACCCGCAGCGAGAAGACAATAGGCCAAGGCTCCTTGGGGGCGATGCCAGAAGACGATTCCCAAAATTCCCAAGGCTCCGGTCACGCGCATCGCGATGGAGAGATCGACCAAGGGTGGGCAGCGACGGGCGGTCTCTGCCGCGGTCAGATAGACCAAGGGGAGCACGAGCAGGGGCAAAGTCGCCAAACGGAACAGAAAGGGCGAGCACGGCGCAGGATGCGAGAAGAGCGAGAAGAGCCATGTCGGCATGGCCAAGAGCAAGATGAACCAGAGCCAGTCGTAGAGCGCACTCAAACGCAAGATGAGAATCAGAGGACGCAGGGAGCTCGGTTGGATTTTGGGTGATTCCACAAGTCTCACTCTCCCGTCGTTTCCGTTCGACCGCTAGATGCTGAAGAGGGTCTCTACCGTTCCTCCCAGAGCGTCTTCGCTCAGAAGGGCCTCGGCCATCCCCACGTGTAGTCGAGACCCCATGGCGCGTCTCTGGGCGAGCAGGATGTCCAGGATCGACTGCGGACCGCGACCGATGGGCATCTGACTCGCGTAGGCCTGAATGGCGCGCGTGAGCGTCTCTTCATGTTCGGAGACATCCACGACAAAACTGGGGTGCACGGTTTCGGGCAGCATGTAGTAGAAGAGCCGCTTCACCTGGTGAGGTTCTCCCTGGGGTAGAGCCTTGCGCAGGCGTGCCAGCTTGCAGCCATCGCGAGCCAAGAGACCCGCGGCGAGATGATCCACGTTGGCTCTTCCGTCGAGGTGGCTGGCTCGATTGTCGGGATAGGGCGCCAGGACCAGTGTGGGTCGGAGTTCTCGCAGGAGCTGCGCGATGCGCACTCGACTCTCTCGATCGTTTTCGACACCCGTGTCCTTGAAGTCGAGGATTCGGTGTTCACAGCCCAGAATTCGCGCCGCTTCCGCCGCTTCGCGCGCGCGCCCTTCAGGCGATCCCCAGCTGCCCGCCTCTCCGGCGGTGAGAGCGACAATCATGATTCGGCGCCCCGCCGCGCTCATGGCGGCCACGATTCCGCCAATCGCCATTTCCGCGTCGTCGGGATGTGCGCCAATCACGAGCGCGTCGAGAGAATCTTGCTTGGACATGTCGTGATGGTATCCACAGGCCTCGCAGGGCACAAGCTCTTCCCCTCTCACGCCTGCGCTGATGCCCCAAATGCACTGAGGCTTGCGCTTTAGCGCGACCCCGATAAACTAGGGGCTCCTTGGGAAAGCAGAAAATCCATTCGAACGGAGCGAAAAGGAGACTTTCCGTGAGACTACTTGCGACCCTCATGAGCATCCTTCTGTTGGGCCCGCTTCTTGGCAGTGGAGTCTCCCGGGCGGAGGACGAAGTGACGCCGGGACCGTGGCAATTCGAAATGCTCGCGGGGCTCAACCTCAACCAGAGCGCGTTCTCGAACAACTGGAGCGGCGGAGACCGAGGGTCCTACGCCTGGGCCATCAAGTCCGATCTGCGCGCGGAACGTCAATTCACGCAGGCCTTCAACTGGACGAACACCCTGAGCCTGGCCTACGGCCTCACCGCCAAGCAGGTGCCCAAGCCCGACAAGCCGCAAGAGAAGGTCTGGGATCACCCCCAGAAGAGCGACGACCAGATCCTGCTGGAATCGACGGCCCGTTGGGGCCAGACCTCGCTCAACCCCTACCTCCAGTTCCGCTTCGAGACGCAGTTCCTGGACAAGAGCGATCCACGCGGAGCTTTCAACTTCAATCCGCTACGCTTCAACGAAGTGGCCGGTATCACCAAGGTGTTTGAGAAGACCGAAAAGCGGGAAATCCTCACCCGACTCGGGTTCAGCCTGCGCGAGAACGTCGCCAGAACTTTTCAAGACCTGGCCGGCGATCAGACCACGACAAGCAGCACGATGGACGGTGGATTGGAATGGCAGAGCATCGCGGGCTTTCCCTTTTCCAAGGAACGTTTCACTTTGAACTCGCGTCTGGTTCTCTTTCTTCCCGTTTTCTACTCGGCCAAGAGTGATTTGGAAGCATTCGACCAGGACAGGATCGATGCGGGAATTCCAGGCGACGCCGTCGCCGACTACTGGAAAGTGCCGAGCGCTGACTGGCAGAACACTCTCACGGCCAAGATCACCGACCTCATGTCGGTGAACCTGTTTTTTCAGCTCGTCTACGAGAAATTCGACTCGAGCACCAACCTGAATCCCGACTTGCCGCTGGACGTGCGCACGGCCAATGCCGACGTGGGTATCCGCAAGGCGGCGCAATGGAAACAGACTCTGGCCCTGAGCTTGAGTTACCGCTTCTTCTAGTCCGCGAGCTTCAACGACAATTTCCCCGTTCAAGGAACGTTTCGACATGGACAGCCAATCCGTACAGGGCCTCTACCTCACCATTCAAGACCTTGCCGTTGCCTACGGTGGACGCATTCTCGGCGCCATCGCCATTCTCATCCTGGGGAGAATTGCCGCGGGGATCATCTCCAGGGGCGTTCACCGGGGCTTGAACAAAGCGAAGGTCGACACCGCGCTGGGTAACTTCGTGGCCAAGCTGGCCTATTTCGGCGTCTGGATCTTCGCACTCCTCGCGTCGCTGGAAGCCTTCGGCGTGAAGACGACCTCCTTCGTTGCCGTACTGGGTGCCGCCGGTTTGGCAGTGGGTTTGGCTCTGCAGGGCTCGCTCTCGAATTTCGCCGCGGGGGTGATGATCCTGCTCTTCCGGCCCTTCCGCATCGGTGACTTCATCGAAGCAGCGGGCGTGAGAGGGAAAGTCGTCGAGATCAGCGTCTTCACCACCATCCTCCACACTCCCGACAACCAGAAGATGATCGTGCCCAACAGCGGGATCATGGGCGGCAACATCATCAACGTCACCGCCCTGGATACCCGCAGAGTCGATATCACGGCGGGCATCGCCTATGACGACGACATCGACAAGGCCAAGCGGGTCTTCCTGGAACTCTGTACCAACCACCCGAAGGTCCTGCAAGATCCGGCGCCGGTGGTCAAGTTGTCATCACTGGGGGATTCCTCGGTGAACTTCTCGATCCGGCCGTGGTCGAAGACGGAAGACTATTGGGACGTCTACTTCGACCTGAACGAACAGATCAAGAAGGCCTGCGACGAGAACGGTTTGAGCATTCCGTTCCCCCAGCGGGACGTGCATCTCTTCCAGGCGTCCAGCGGAACCTAGCCGCGGGCTCTCTTCGCCGGCCGGTTCCTGGCGAGCGATCCGCCCTCATTGGGCGTGCTATTGATCGCGGGGGACCCATTACTTAGCTTGGGAGGAAGGATCCGCGCAATTCGCGGGTCCTTTCGGTCTTGAAGCCCCCGATTGCCGGCGCTTCCGTACGGAGAGAACTTCCGCGGAGTTCGCCAGGGAGACAGAGTACCAGATGCAGCTTCATGCCCCATGGAGGCCACTTGGAGTGTTGGGGGTCTCCCTGCTCTGCTGCTGCCTCTTTGCTTGCAGCAATTCCTCGACCGAACCGGTCCCGGATCAGGCCCCCGATACCAGCATCGTTTCGGCGCCCAGAAGTGACATCCCCAACTCCTACCGCGTCTCGATCGCGTGGCTCGGCAACGACCCGGATGGGCAGGTCGCATCCTTCCAGTGGCGCATGAGCGATGACGGCGCCGACGGAGTCGTCGATCCCCAGGACACTCTGGGACTCGCCTGGCACTCCACCGCGATCAGCGACTCCACTTTCGATACTTCGGCAGAGTTGGATTCTTTCGCCGCCGATGTCGCCAACCCCGCCATCACCGACCCCATCGATTTCAGGAACTGGCAGGTTCACACATTTTTCGTGCGCGCGGTCGATCAACACGGAAACATCGATCCGACCCCGGCCTCGGTCACCTTCACCGTCACCACCGTTCTGCCCCAAGTGGAGTTCGATCTGCCCACGCTGAGCGAGGATGTCTGCCAGGCCACGAACACCACGGTTGGACTCGGAATCGAAACCAGCGACGAGGATGATCCTTTGAAGATCGCCAGCGAATTCCGCTACGCCTGGGTGCCCGTGCAAGACCTCGACCCCTCGCTTTTCGACGGCACCGGAGTGAGTCCCCCGCAGGCGGGAGACTGCCTCACGCGCGCGCAGTACGAAATGCTCGACTCGACCCGGTTGTTCACGGAGAGCGACTGGTCCTCCTGGATGCCCTTCGAGATCACCAGCCAACCCGAGGTAGACTTGAGCCGCTCCACGCTCTCGCCGGGCAGCTCCTGGTTTCTCGCGGTGCAGGCGCGCGATCGGGCGAAGGCCGTCACGACGACCTTTCGCTGGAACCGCAATCTCTTCCACTTCCACGTGGACGGAGGCTTCTTCCCCGCGCTTCACGTGACCGATCCCAGCGCCGGAGAGAGGGACTTCGAGGGTGAGGCCACGACTGCCGTCAACCTGGGAGCCTACGGCGATTCCACTCTCACCTTCAGCTGGACCGCCAGCGCGGAGAGCTACGCGGGAGTGATCTCGGACTACCGTTATGCCTTCGATGCGGCCGATCCCCTCAACGTCGAAGAGTCCGAATGGGATACCCCCTGGGCCAATGCCAGCTCCACGAGTGTCCAGCTGGATTCTGGCGCCCACAATTTGGCCATCGCGGTCCGGGACAATTCCGGAGCCATCACCAGGGCCGTCTATCTCTTCAGCGTCAACTAGAATCCAGGTTCTCCTTCCCTGCCGCCAGCTGGCGACTACAATTGGGTGCGAGAGGTTGCCGTTCGGCAGCAAGGGCCGGCTCCCGTCTGGCGAGGAGGAGTACCATGGACGAAGCCAAGAAGCAGCGCATGATCGAGATCCTGAAGGAAGCGGTCATGACCGAGATCAAGGGCCACCAGCTCTATTCTCACGCAGCGGAGACCACCGAGGATAACGCCGCCAAAGCCATGTTCGAGGACATGGCCAAGGACGAAGAGCAACACGTACGTATCCTCCAGACCCAGCTCGAGAACTACACCAACGAAGGCCGGCTCAAGTTGGACGAGATCCATCCCGCCGCGGTGGATCACGGCGCCGCGCACATCATCGACGACAGCTTTCGCAAATCGCTGCGCCGGGGAGCGTTCGAGATGGCGGTGATCGGAATTGGTGTCGATTTGGAGAACCGCGCGATCTCCTATTACAAGGAACAGGCCGAGAAGTCGGATGATCCGGAGCTGCGGAAGCTCTTCACCTGGTTGAGCGAATGGGAAGTCGGCCACTTGAACGCGCTGATGGATCTGCAGAAATTCACGCAGGACGAATACTGGTCGCAGCAGGGCTTCGCGCCCATGTAGGCCGCTCGCCCGGCGCCATCAAGAGAAAAACTCAGAGGTGGAGGATGAGTTCGCCTCCCCAACGGCTGACCCGGCGGATCTCCCGCAAGGGAACGATCTGATCCACCTTCTCCATGGACTTGCGCTTGGGAGCCTCGTAGCCCAGGCGCAGGTAGTCATCTCCCACCTCGGTGATGGTCGCGAGATAGGTCTCGAGCTGCACGGTATCGCGCATGACCGACTCGGAGAAGCTGCGCGGATTGACCACGGTCACGTCCTTGTCGACCCAAGTGAGCAAAATGTCACGCAAGCAAGCCATGGGCACCTCTGGGCTGCAGGGATTGTGGACCCCTGGATTGTAGACCCAGTGGGGAGCTCTCTCCAAGCCCCGGCTTGGCTTGCGCGGGAAGCGGGAGGCGGTATTCTCCTCACGGCCTTCTAGCTCTCGCCCGGGAGTCAGCGCGTGGAAGAGAAGAATTCCGAATTGATCGAATCCGTGAGCCGTATGCTGCGGGAAGTGCTGGCCGACTCAGAAGAGCATCCAGTTCTACCGTCTGTACCCCCCGAAGAGCTTGCGGCCCGGCTCGATCTCGAGCTCGGCCGCGAAGGCCGGAGCCTGAGCCAGGTGGTCGACGATCTCGTCACCCTGGCGGCCAACACCCCCAGGACCAGTTCGCGACACTTCTTCAATCAGCTCTTCGGCGGTCGCGAGAGCGCTGCCGTCGTGGCGGAGACTTTGAGCGCGGTTCTCAACAATTCGATGTACACCTACAAGGCCGCGGGATCTCAGATCTTGCTCGAAAGTGAACTGCTGCGGCACATGGCCCATCTGGTGGACATGCCAAAGGCCGAGGGCTCGCTGCAGGCGGGGGGAAGCCTCTCCAACCTGCTCGGGCTCCTGCTGGCGCGCAATCGCGCCTTTCCCCAGTGGCGCGAGAAGGGACCGGCCGGGCAGAGACCCGTGCTCTACACTTCGAGCGAGTCGCACTACTCCCTGCCGAAGGCGGCCGGCATTTTGGGCATCGGGCGGGAAAACCTGCGCCGCATCGCGGTGGACGAAAGAGGCAGGATGCTCCCGGAGGAGTTGGAGCGGCAGATTCTCGCCGATGAGCGCGCGGGCCGAACCCCCTTCTTCGTAAACGCGACCGCCGGCACCACCGTGCGCGGCGCCTTCGATCCTCTGAGCGAGCTGGCGCGGATCACCAGGCCACGCGGCCTCTGGTTGCACGTCGACGGCGCTTTCGGCGCCTCGGTCGCCCTCTCGCCGCGACGAAAGGGCCTTTTGAAGGGGATCGAGTTCGCGGACTCTCTCGCCTGGGACCCCCACAAGATGATGGGCGTACCCCTGCCCTGCTCGGTGCTGCTGACGCAGGAGCGAGGACTCTTGCGCGCGAGCCTCAGCGAGCGAGCGGACTATCTCTTCCAGGAGAACGACGAGGACGTGAACCCCGGCGATCGCAATCTCCACTGCGGAAGGCGAAACGATGCGCTCAAACTCTGGGCGGCCTGGCGTTACTTCGGGGATTCGGGATGGGAGCGGCGCATCGAGCGCCAGTTTGCGCTGGCGGGCTACGCGGCGCGGCGGATCGCGGAAATCGAGGAGCTGCGGCTCGTGGAGGATCCGCCCTGCATCACGGTGTGCTTCGAGGTGCCCGGCAAGAGTAGCGAAGCGGTGTGTCGCGAACTCGCCGAGCGGGGGCTGGCCAAGATCGGCTACGGGAAGGTGCGCGAGCGTAATGTGATCCGCCTGGTCACGGTGAATGCCGAGCTGAGCGAGAGCGATCTGGAGACGCTTCTGGCGCAGATTCTGGCGGTGTCCAGAACGCTCCCGCCCCTGGCGGGATGAGTCGGGCCGGCGCCGCCGGCGGGCGAGGCGAGCTTTGCGGCAGGGCTCGGTTGACGATGTCCTGGCGACGCGATAGCCTCCCCCATTCGAACTCGCGTTTCCTTCAGAGACAGGTCCGGCGGAAACGCGGCCGCAGCTCGCGCCGCTCCACGGACCCCAGGGATGAGACTCATGCGAATTTTGTCGGGCGTCCAACCCACGGGAAAGCTCCATCTGGGCAACTATTTCGGCGCCATTCGACAGCATCTCGAATTGCAGGATGAGCCCGGCAATCAGTGCTTTTACTTCATCGCGGACTATCATGCCCTGACCACCGTGCATCAGCCCGAAGTCCTGCGGGAGAACATCCGCGAGGTCGCGCTCACCTATCTCGCGCTGGGACTCGATCCGAAGCGAACCGTCTTCTACCGTCAGAGTGATCTGCCGGAGGTCACCGAACTCACCTGGATGCTCGCGAGCGTTACCGGCATGGGGCTCATCGAACGCGCGCATTCCTACAAGGACAAGGTCGGCCGCGGCATCAAGCCCAGCCTGGGCCTGTTCTACTACCCGGTGCTGATGGCGGCAGACATCCTCATCGTCAAAGGCGAGGTAGTTCCCGTCGGACAGGATCAGGTGCAGCATTTGGAGATGGCCCAGGACATGGCCGGCTACTTCAACAGCAGCTTCGGGACCGAAGCACTGGTGCGCCCGGAGTGGCGATTGAGCGCAACCCCCAAGGTGCCCGGCACCGACGGCCACAAGATGTCCAAGAGCTACGACAACACCATCTCGATCTTCTCCGAGGGGAAGGCCCTGAAGAAATCGGTCATGGGGATCGTGACGAAACCCATCGACCTGGGACAGCCTCTTCCCACCGAAGACGACAACGTGCTCGGTCTGTACAGCTTGTTCGCGAAGCCGGAAGAGATCCAGCAGATGGAAGCCGACTACCGCGCCGGTTCCATCGGCTATGGCGAAGCGAAAAAGAGACTCTTGCAAAAGATCGACAGCCACTTCGCCCCAGCGCGTGAGCGCCGCCGTGAACTCTCGAAACAGCCCTCCTACCTCGAAGACGTGCTGGCAGACGGCGCCAAGCGGGCGCGGGAAGTGGCGGAACGAACCATGCAAGAATGCCGCGAAGCCTGTGGTCTCTCGCGCTCGATCTGAGCCGAATTCGGCCCCCAATTGGCCCTTCTTGCGCCTTTTTTGCAGTTTCGGCAACTTATCCACCACACCGGTCTATAAAGACAAGGATGGAAATCAGGATGAGCAGACAAGCGCGAATTGAATCTCCCGCGTCGCAGGGCGCCAGGGTCTCAGAGGCACCTTCCCTTGCCGGCGCCCTCATTCTGGGCGCTGCTTCCTTGCTCGTCCTCCTCTCGCTACTCCTTGCTCTCCCTTCGGCCGCGGTGGCGCAAGACTCCACTTCGACCAGCGTCGCCCCCATGGACTCCACGGGGGATCAGATCCCGGCCGATTCGGCCCTGCGAATCATGGAGCTGCAGGATCGGATCAAGAAGGATCCCTACGACGGAGAGGCGCACACCGAGCTGGGCATTCTTTACACGAACGAGAAGATGTTCGACGAGGCCCGCAACCAGTTCATCGCAGCCATTCAGTGCGCGCCAGGGGAGCCGCTCACCCACCTCAATCTCGCAGTAGCTCTGATGAAGATGAAGGCCTGGAAAGAAGCAATCCAGCCCTTGACCGCCTTCAGCAACCTCGCTCCCGACGACGGACGCGGATACATCCTGCTGGGAGACACCTACAGTCAGCTCGACAAGACCGATAAGGCTCGCGAGAACTGGGAAGCGGGTCTGCGGATGCTCGGCGTGAAGTCGAGTGACAAGGCCGAGATGCTCAGACGACTCGTCCAGAGCTACGAGGACGAGGAGGATCCGGCCGGTGCGGTGGCCGAAATGGACAAGCACCAGACTCTTCTCGTCGGCGGCGATTTTGCCGACCTCCGCGAACGCAGAGTGGGCCTCATGATGAAACTGGCCAAGGAAGCCCAGGAGGCGGGAAAGGACGATGACGCGCTGCACTGGATGGCCCGCGCGCGCAAGTCCAAGTCGGCCCCGGCCACTGCGTGGACCGCGGCAGCCGAAATTCTGTTGCAGCGGGATCTTCCAGATTCCGTCACGGCACTCGCCACGGAAAACCCCAACGCCCCCGCCGGCACCAACGCCTTTTTGCGCGGGCGAGTCGCCGAACAGCAAGGAGACCTACAGACCGCTGCACGCTACTACAAGGAGGCACTCTCGGCCGATCCGGACTACCCGGGTGCGAGCGCTTTCCTGGGCGGCGTCCTGGCGCGCCTGGGAGACACCCATGGTGCACAGAAGGCGCTGGCCCGGGCAAGCTCCCGCGGAGAGGGCGGCGTCGCGACCAAATACAATCAGGCCGTCGTGCGTTCGAAGGCGGGCGACTACCGCGGCGCCATCCCCCTGCTCAAGGAAGTGATCCAGAAGGATCCCTCTCTCAAGGATGCCTACCGGGCTCTCGCCGCCGCCTACCGCAAGACGGATCAGTACGAGGAAGCGGCCAAGACCTCGCAGGAGTTCCTGGACAAGTTCGGCCCCTCCGCCGGAGAGATCTACCAACTCGCCTACGCGCAATACAAGAGCGGAAACTACTCCGATGCGGCGGAGAACTACGAGATCGTCACCGCCATGGAGCCGGAAAATTTCAACGCTTACTACGGTCGCGGCCAGAGCCTGATGAAGTTGGGGCGCTACGACGACGCCGCCGCGTCGTTTTCTCAGGCCACGAAGTTGCGGCCGGACAACGAAATTGCCGTCTTCAACCTGGCTTTCGCCTATCAGAAGGCCGGCAAGTACGAGGAGGCGATCGACTCCTATCTCGACGCGAGTGATCTCAAGGAGACCATTCGGTCCTACACCAACATTGCCATCTGCTACCGGAAGCTCGGCGACAAGGATGCGGCGGACGAGTATTATGAGAAAGTCAACGCCATGAAGAAGAAGTAACCGGAAGCAGAAGATGGGCCGAATCCTCACCGCAGCTGGCGCTTTCGCAGTGGAAGAGCTCCTGCTGGCGAAAGTGGACGAGGACCAGGCGTCCGTTGCGACCGACCCTGCTCTCCTTCGCAAGCCACTGCGCATCGTCGTTCCCTCGCGGACTCTTCAGGCCCATCTCTCTTGGCGCATCTGCGCGCGCCGCGGCGGAGTGGCCGGACTCCTCGTACAGACTCATCTGCAGCTCGCGTTCGAACTCTTCGGAACGGACCCGCGCAACTCCACAAAAACTCACGACTCCCTGTTCGCGCTGCTTCTGCGGCGCGAAGCGGAAGAGCACCCGCTCTTGCGCGAGGTCCTGAGCGAGCTGGTGCAGGGAACGAAAGCCGTGGTCTCCTCGGCGGACGATCTCTGTCACGCGCAAATCTCCCCCGAACTGAGCGAGGCTCTCCTGGACTCGCTGGACGAAATGGAGAGGAACGAGGCCTCACTCCGCGCGCGCGCCGTCCTGGAGTCGACTTTCGCGGCGCAGTCCAAGTTCGAGAATCTGCAGCTTCTCTCGCGAGACGGACTTTTGGCGCGGGTGAGCTCGTCGCTCAGAGACCGGGATACTCTGCGCGACTGCGCGCGGGGCATTCTGATCCACGGATACGCAGACGCGACCGGAGTAGTGACGGGCTTTTTGGAGGAGCTTTTGCACCACCCGAACTCCGCCGCCTTCCTGGACCGTCCAGCCGATCCCGCCAAGAGAGACGTGTTCGATCTGGGGATCGAGTTTTCGCGGCCCTTCGGATTGAGACTGGGCGAGAGCTTGAAGCTCCCCGAAATCGGCGCGGGCGCACCGCAGCTTTCCGCCTTCTGCGCCCCGGGCGCCAGTGGCGAAGCACGTGAGATTGCCCGCAGACTTCGATCCCTCCTGGACGAAGAAGATCCCCCCGCCCCGGAGAGCGTGGCCATCGTCGCCCGCGCTCTCCCTGTCCACTTCCTGGACCTCACAGAGGCGCTCGATGACTATGGAGTGCCTTGGCGTGCGCCCCAAGCCCCGGGCTGCGTCGACGCCGCGGGACACAAGTTGGTAGCTCTGCTCCAGCTCCTGCACCTCGATTCGGCCTTCCCGGTGGATCGATGGCTCGAACTTCGTGAGTACGACGAGAAATTCTTGAAGCTGCGACTCGCGGCGGCAACTCTGGGCGCGGGAAGACTGAGACAGCTCTCCTCTCTTACGGACGGGGAGATCGCGGCGCATTCTCCCGCCTTGAAATTGCCCATTCGAGACGGACTGAAACCACGCGCCACGGGGGATTCGTCTCCAGGCGACGAGGACTCGTTGCACCTCATCGGGCAGAAGGAGCTGCGCGCGCTGCGGGACGACGCGCGCGCGCTCGTGCAGCGCCTGAGCTCCTGGCCTTCACGGCAGAGTCTTCCCCGGCACGCCGACACGCTGCGCGGCCTGGTGCTGAGCTGCCTGGATTGGACGCAAACGAATGGCAGCGCGGAGGCCTTGCGGCGTCTCGAGAAGCTCCTCGGCAGCTACGACATCCCGCTGGAGCTGAGCAGGGCGGAATTCCTCGCGCTTCTGGATGAGCGGATCGAGGAACTGATCCGCGTGCAGGAGGACGGAAACGGCGGTGGAGTGCAGATTCTGGACGTCACGAAGGCGCGCGGCCTCACTTTCTCGCGGCTTTTCCTGATTGGTCTCAACCGCGGAGCTTTCCCCTCCAGCGCGAAGGAAGATCCTCTGCTTCCCGATCGAATCCGCACCCGGCTTCGTCAAGTCCTCCCCGACTTGAAGAGCAAGCGCGAGCGCGGCCGAGAAGAGCGCTTCCTCTTCGCACAACTCTTGTCATCCGCTCCTCAGGTGACGCTCTCGTGGTGGACGAGCGACGATGACGGACGTCCTCTGCCTCCCTCGTCCTTCGTGCAGCGTCTGGGTTTGAGGATGAGCGAGGATTCGTCCCCCCTGGTCGCGAGCGAGGAGGAGTCGGAGAGAGTTCGTCCGCGCCCGCTGCGAGAACACCTTCTCCAGGCCGCTCTGCGCGACGACGAGGAATGCTTCGTACGGCTCTTGGCTCCGGCGCTCGCGGAGTCGGATTGTGCCGCTATCCTTCCTTCTCATCCGGAGGCCTGGGCCGAGGCGACTCGTGCGGTGTTGAAGGAAAAGGACCTGTGGCCGGGAACCGCCCCCGACCTGGGTCCCTGGATGGAGGGCCCCGGAGCCTCGGCCGGGCTTTGGCCCGATCTGCAATCGGACTCGGCCTTCGTCACCAAACTGGAAGCCCTGGCCCGCTGTCCCTGGGCCTACTTCCTCGAAAGAGTGCTGCGCCTTCAGCCGCTTCCCGATCCGCTCGCTTCGCTTCCCCTTCTGGATCGTCGGCGCGTGGGAAGCGTGGTTCACAAGACCCTCGAGCGCATCGTGGAGAGGGTGATCGGCAAACCGCCCCGCGCCGGGCTTCAGGCGATCGTCGAGCAAACCGCCGTCGAAGTTCCCTGGCCCGATGACCCTCTGCTCGCTCGTACGAGCGAGGATGCGGCCTTGGAAGTGCTCCGTGAAGAGGGCCTGGCCCTGCCTGGATTGGCGCGCGCACTGGCCACCTGTGCGCGGCCCTATCTGGAGGTGTGCCGGCAGGAGCTCTTCTCCCCCTCGCCGCCCAAAGTCGTGGCCGCGGAAGTCTCCGGGGCCGTCGAACTCACCCAACCCGAAGGGCCCGCCCTGCGGCTCCGCTTCCGGGCCGATATGGCGCAGCGCCGGCAGGAAGAACTCCATCTCATCGACTTCAAGTCCTCGGCGCCTTTCATCACCACCATCAAGGACGCTTCGCGCAGAAGACACCTCTTGAACGCCCTCCACTCGGGAACCCGACTGCAGGGCATGAGCTACGCTCTGTCCGTGCAGCAAATGACGCAGGAAACCGGTTGGGGTTCGTATCTGCATCTCAAGCCCGATGCGAGCGGACTTTCTTCGTGGATCGATTTTCGAGGCGATGATCGCGAGGCGTCCGACGCGCTCCGTGAGGTCGTGAAGATCCTGCACGATGCGCGCCGGCGCGGCAGCTTGTTCCCCCGCGTGGTGGATCCAACGGGACAGAAAGAACCGGATGCCTGCAAATATTGCGAAGTCTCCGCAGCTTGCGTTCGGGGCGACAGTCAAAGTCGGCAACGGGAGGCCGAATTTTTCCTGAAGTTGCGCGCACGCCAAGCCGAAAACGAGAAGCTCACGGAGCAACAAGAGCTTCTCCTCGCCCTGTGGGAACTCCCGGGAGCGAAGTCGTGAATCGAGAAGCGGATCGCAGGAACGAATCGAGCGCGGAAGCTTCTCGCACCGCCGACGCCCTGGCACGCCGCGAGGCCCAGAGCAGCTTCGATTTGCCCTTCGTCCTGGAGGCCGGGGCCGGAACGGGGAAGACCACGGCGCTGATCGCGCGAATCATCTCCTGGATCATGGGTCCAGGCTGGGATAAGAGCCGCGCGCGCCTCGACAAAGGAAATTCCGACACTTCCGAGGAAGATCTCGCCGCGTCGGTGTTGGACGGCGTGGTCGCCATCACCTTCACCGAGGCGGCGGCGGCCGAAATGGAGACACGAACGGGACAGGTCTTAGCGAGTCTGTCCCGCGGGGAGACCCCGCACTTTCTCGTGCCGGACCAGCTTCCCGAGCAAAGCGAGGACCGAGCGAGCCGCGCGGCCCAGCTGCTGACCAATCTGGATCATCTCCAGGTGCACACCATCCACGCCTGGTGCTCGCGCATCCTGGCGCGCTTTCCCCTGGAGGCGGGGCTGCACCCCGATTTCCAGGTCGACGCCGACGGGTCCCTCAGGCGCGAGGCCGCCCAGGATATCGTGGAGGAACACCTGCATTCCGCGTACCGGGGCGATTTGGATCCTGCTCTGAGCGCCCTGGCGCAAGACGGCAAGGGCCCGAAGGACCTGGCGGACGCCCTCACCACTCTGGTCGAACTCGATGTGCGCTCTGACGAGTTGCAGAACTCGCCCTTCGCCGAGGAAGAGCTGCGGAACTTCAGCGCAAGGGTACTCGAGATTTTGGCTCAGCTTCCCCAGGAGTTACTCCTTTCCCTCGAGAAGATCCCACGCAACAAGAACACGGGCTGCTTCAGCCGCTGGACGATCGCTGCGAGGACCGCGCTCGACACCGAAGCGCCGCGATCCCGTGCCGATTTGGAACGCTTTTTGGAGCAAGTGCTCAACGAAGATCTGGATGGGGCCAGGACCAAACTCACACAGTGGAAGACAGGGAAATTCAACAAAGGAGAAATGGACGCGATCGACGACCCCGAGCGTTCCCTTCTCACGATGGCGGCTCCATCCTTGCTCGAACTCACCGCAGGGCTGCAGAAGCTGCGCCCCTCTCTTCTGGAGGCCGCACTCCACACCCTGGCTCCTCTACTGGCCGCGGTAGAAAATCGCCTGCACGCCCACGGCATCCTCAGCTACGAGGACCTGCTCAGCCGAACGCGGGATCTCTTGCGCGCCAGCCCACAGGTGTGTGCGCTCTTGCGGCGGGAGATCGATCAGATTCTCGTCGACGAGTTTCAAGACACCAACGATTTGCAGTGCGAGATCATCCACAGTCTCGCTCTGCGCGGCGATCCCGCGCAGCGGCCGGGGCTGTTCCTGGTGGGCGATCCCAAGCAGAGCATCTACGGCTGGCGGGGTGCCGACCTCTCGGCCTACGACCGCTTCGTTTCGCAGTTGGAAGAGCTGGGCACTCCGCGTCGCAGGCTCAGCGTGAACTTCCGCTCGGTGCCGCAGATTTTGGACGAGGTCAATCGCACCATCGCTCCCATCATGCAAAGTGAAAAGGAGCTACAGCCTCCCTACCAGTTCCTCTTGCCTTCCCCCTCGAACTTGGAAGAATCCGGCTACCACAGCCCGCAGCGGCGCCCCGTGGAGCACTGGGTGTCGGGTCTGCCGCGGGGTCTGAAGGATGCCTCGCTGCGCAGCGGAGAAAGTACCGCGTTGGAGGCCAGAGGCCTGGCCGCCGATCTGAGCGCCTTGGCGCGGGAGGCCGGCTCCGGCTTCCGTTGGTCGAGTGTCGGGGTTCTGTTTCGATCCGGGGGAGATCTGGAAATCTACCTGGCGGAGTTACGGCGCGCGCGCATCCCCTACTCGGTAGAGCGGGACCGGCAGTACTTTCGTCGCCGCGAAATCCTCGACGCCACCGCTCTCTTGGCCGCGGTGGTGGAGCCGGCCGACCATCTCTCGCTACTCACCTTTCTGCGTTCCGCCTGGGTCGGGGTTCCCGATGCCGCCCTTTTGGGTTTGTGGCGGCGAGAGTTTCCGCGCGCGATGACTCTCCTGCATTCGCCCGAGGAAACGGCACTTCAAAAGATCAGCAAGATCATAGAGGAGACGGCTCGCGAACTCTCCCCTGCTAGCCCCGCCGTCGCGCGCATCGAGGGTTGGGAAGAATGCCTGTCCCTCACCGTCCAACAGCTCGCGAGTCTGCGTCTGTCCTTGCGCGTCGATCGGCCGGAGATCTTCCTCAAGAAACTGCGGCGCTGGACGCAGGCGGAAGCGCGAGACGGGGCGCGCTATCTCGGTCTGTACCGGGTGGCAAACCTGGAACGGTTTTTCCGGCAGCTGAGGGACGCGCTCTGTAGTGGCCGCGAAGACGCGCGCGGCTTCCTGGTCAAACTGCGCCGGCAAATGCAGGACGACGCGCAGGGCCAGGAGGCCAAGCTGCAGGTGGGTTCACGCGACGCGGTGCGGGTGATGAGCATTCACAGAGCCAAGGGCCTCGACTTCGAGCACGTCTACCTGCTTCAGTGTCACAAGAACCCGCGCCCCAGCCACGCGAACTGGCAAGGAACCAGGATTCCCCAGCCGCGCCATCACTTTGAGCTGCTGCTCATGGACTATCCCAACCTGAGTTATGCGCTCTTTGCGAACGCCGCCGAGCGAGTCGGGGGCTTCGAGCGAATCCGCTTGCTCTACGTGGCGCTCACCCGCGCCAAGCAACGTCTGGTCGTGGCCGGAGGCCGCGACGCCCTACTTGACCCTCCCTACGAAAATGCCCGGAATTTCGCCGAGCTGCTCGCGCCGCGCGCGCACACCGCGAATTTCTTCGCGGAGGCCGAGAGAGCCCTCTCTGAGGAATCGAGTCTTTTCCTGGAGGAGATCGACGAGGGCGAGGTGCTGTGGCGACTCCTCACGGAAGCGGAGCTGGACCCATCGACTTCCCCGAAGCCGCAAGACGAGCTGCGCCCTCTGACTCTCGAGCAGATCCTGCACGACGGAAAGCGTCTGGCGCAGCTGCGCCACAGCGCCCGGGAGCGCCGCGCACGTCCCTACCACCGCGCCGCATCCGCCCTGGAGCTGGACAGCGCGCCCACGCGACCCGAGGAGGAGGCTCCACTCTCCTCCCCCTCACCCGAGGCTGGCGGCACGCCTGAGCCTGGCCCCGCGCGCGAGCTTGCGAAGGCCGCGGGAAGCGCGATTCATGCCGCGCTGGAGCACTACGACTTCTCCCTGGCGCCGGAGGAGGCCTTCGAGAATTTGCGCGCCACCGCCCATGCCGTCCTCCCCCGGCTGATCGCGCCGGAGCAGCTGGAGCAGGCCCGCGTCCTCTGCGACTCCATCCTGGAGCTTCTGCAGGGTTCCAAACTTCTGCGCCGTCTGCGTGAGCTGGAAAAGGCGGTGCTCGGTCGTGAAGTTCCGATCTTGACTTCTGCGCCGCCCGAAAGCTCCGCCGCCCCCTTGGGATTTTGCCCGGGATTCGTCGATCTGCTGTACCGGGATCCCGCCTCGGGCGAAGTCGTCGTGGCGGACTACAAGACCGACCGCGTGGAGGGGGCGAAGGAGCTGGCGCAGCGTGCGCGCCACTACGAGCAGCAGGGCAGAATCTACTGCCAAGCTCTTCAGCAGGCCCTGGGGCCCGAGCAGAGAGTGCGCTTCGAGCTGTGGTTCCTGCGCCACGATCGGATCGAGAGAATCAGCTGAGCGATCGCGCGTTTGGCCCGGCCCTGCACGGCCCGAACGTCTCGCTTCGGTTTGAAATTCCCTTGCGCGCCGTATCTGAGCACCGATCATTGGACCAAACGGAGCTTTTACTGCGGTTGAAGCTCCCGCTGTACTGTGGCAGAATTCGGCGATTCCTGCCGCCCAGACCGGACGATCTCTCCTTCAAGTCAGAGGTATCATCGTGGCCACCACCCACTCGCAATCATCGGTAGAAGAGCTCGTGGCAGCACAGACTGCGAACTACGCCCACTGGGAGTTCATCAAGGACTGCATCGATCAGCTCATCGACATGATGCTCAACTACCGCCAGAGCGGGCATCCGGGCGGAAGTCGTTCGAAAGTGCACGCCCTGGTGGCCACCACCCTGGGTGGGGCCATGCGCTGGGACATTCGCCGCCCCGAGCATCCCTTCGCCGACCGCTTCATCCTCGTGGCCGGGCACTGTGCCCCTCTGGTCTACGCCACGCTGCCGATCTACCACGAGGCCCTGCGGGAGATGTACAAGCGCACCGGCGACGCCCGTTACCAGGTGAAGGATGCGCGGGAACGCGCGCTGTACTGGGAAGACCTCATGGGTTTCCGGCACCATGGTGGTCTGGCCGGTCACGCGGAATTCGAGGGCAAGACCATGTTCTTCAAGTTCAACACGGGTCCCAGCGGGCACGGAACTCCTCCCGCCGCGGGGGAAGCGATGGCCTTGATGCGGGCCGGGCTCTCCGATGTGAGAGTCTTCGCCCTGGAAGGGGAAGGCGGACACAGCGCGGGCGCGAACCACGAGACGAAGAACGCGGCGTGGGGTCTGGGACTGTCCAACCTCTGCTACCTGCTCGACTGGAACGACTACGGTATCGACTCCTTCGCACACTCCAGCGTCGTTCACGGCACGCCCGCCGATTGGTTCGCTCCCTACGGCTGGCGCATTCACGGCGCCGAGAAGGGGAGCGAGTGGGCGCACATCACGCCCGCGATCCTGGAGATGGTGCACGAGGACGACAGGGGCGATCGGCCGGGCGTCGCCTGGTTCAAGACGCGCAAGGGTCGCGGCTACGGAAAGTACGACAACGCCAGTCACGGTTCACCGCACAAGACGAACAGCAAGGAATACTGGGAAACCAAGCGCGTGTTTGCGGAGAAGTACGGTGTGCAATTCGAGGGTTTCGGTGAACCCGCGCCCGAGGATCCCGCAGCCTTCCGCGCGCAGGTCATCGCGAACTATCAAAAGGTGATCGATCTCTTCCACTCCAAAGAGGATACGATGAAGTACCTCGCGGACCGGCTGGTCGAGCTGGGCGAGAGCGTGCCCGAAGAGATCCCCGGCTTCAAACTCGGTCGCAAGGGCAACCCCCTGAACGACCCCAAGCTCTTCGATTTCGAGAGCTATCCCGCCGAGATCTGGAAGAAGCCGGGAGAGAAGGCGCCCAATCGCGCGGCTCTGGCCTCCTTCGGATCCTGGATCAACTCCTACTGCAAGAAGCACTACGGCCAGCCCCTGGTTCTGGCCATGAGCGCGGATCTCGCGGACAGCACGAACATCAGCGGATTCTGCCAGGACTTCGGCGAGATGAAGAACTTCGGCCGCTATCAGCGCGACGAGAATCCCGACGGCTGCCTGCTTCCCATGGAGATCACCGAGTTCAGCAACGCCGGAATCAGCGCCGGAATCAGCGCGGTGAACATGGCGAAGAAGCCCACCGAGGAATTCCTGGGCTTTTACAGCGCCTGTTCGACTTACGGATCCTTCTCCTATCTGAAGTACGGCCCTCTGCGGCTGTTCAGTCAGATGTCGCAGGATTGCGAACTCAAACTGGGGAAGGTCATCTGGGTGGCCGGTCACAGCGGTCCGGAAACCGCGGACGATAGCCGCACCCACTTCGGGATCTTCGGCCCTGGAGTGACTCAGCTCTTCCCCGACGGCCACGTCTGTGACCTCCACCCCTTCGAGTACAACGAGGTGCCGGTGATGCTGGCAACCGCGCTGAAGGGTCCCTGGCCCATCGTGGCGCTGCATCTCACGAGGCCGCCGGTCGAGATCCCCGATCGCGAGAAGCTGGGGATGGGTCACTACTTCGAGGCGGCCAAGGGCGCATACGTCCTACGCGACTACCGCAAGGACCAGCCCAAGGGCGGCTGCATCTTCGTGCAGGGAACCATGTCCACCGCCAATACCATTGCCATCCTCCCCGAGCTGGACAAGCGGGGGCTCAACGTGAAGATCGTGGCCGCGGTGAGCCCGCAGCTCTTCGCCGCGCAGACGCGCGAATATCAGGACCGCATCATCAGCCAGGCCGACAAGTGGGATTCGACTTTCATCACCAATCGCTCGCGGCGCCTCTTCTACGACTGGATCTACAACCCGCTGGCCGCCGAGTACGCGCTGAGCAGCGACCACGACGATCGCTGGCGGACGGGGGGCACTCTGGACGAGGTGATCGCGGAGGCGGGGCTGGATCCGGCGAGCATCGTGGCGGGAATCGAGCGATTCGTGAGAGACCGCGACAAGCGTATGGCGCGCCTCAGCGAGGGCGTGAATCAGGCCAGGGCCTGAGACTGAGCGGACGCAGCGCGCTTCGTCAGCGCCAGGCCGAGAGAGGGCGTTCCTCTCGTCAGCGCCAGGCCGAAAGTCCTCGTTCCTCCGCCGTACCGGGGATGGTGTTGTCCAGGATCAGCGCGCTCACCGCGCCGACCGCCATCCCCGTCTGACCGAGTGTGTTGACGATGTTGGCCAGCCACTCCGGAGCAAAGTGCGCCGGAGTCTGCGTGAAATATTCCGGCACTGACAGACCCATGAAGAACGCAAAGCCGAGAATGAACAGGTTGCGCGCCGAGTTCAGGTCCACGAATTGTAGGTTCGAGAGGCCGACCGCCGCGATCATGCCGAACATGGCGCAGTACATTCCTCCCACGATGGGCTGGGGGATCGTGGTGAAGAGAGCGCCGAATTTCCCGAAGGCGCCAAAGATAAGCATGATTACCGCACCCACCTGCACCACTCTGCGGCTGCCGACCCGGGTGAGACCGATCGCGCCGATGTTCTCGCTGTAAGAGGTGGTGCCATTGCCCGTGCCGATGATCCCCGCGACCAGGCAGCCCACACCCTCCATGCCGATACCGCGGTTGATCTCGCGCGCCCTGGGCACCGGTGCGCCCGCCAGGCGGGCACAGGCGTAGTAGTCGCCGACCGATTCGACCATGGAAGCGAGATAGCCCGCCAGCATCCCGACGATCCCGGCCGCGCTGAATACGGGCCATCCCCACTGCATGGGATAGGGCACGCGAACCCAGGGCGCGGCGGCGACGTTCGCGAGAGAGACGTGGGCGGGATGTCCAGGCCCGAACACGCCGAGAGCGGTGAGCAGAGCCGACATCCCCCAGGCGAGCAGGATTCCCAGCATGATCGGAAAGAGCTCGAAGGCGCGATGCGTGCGCCTCATGTACTGGCTGAAGACGATGATGAGGGCAATGGTCAGCCCCCCGATGCCCCAGTTCTCGCCCGCGATGGGAGCGCCGAAGCGAAAGAGGGAGAGGCCGATGAGCGCGATGGTGGGAGCGATGGTGATGGGACCCACGAAGCGCAAGAGGCGGCCCATGAGCCCGGAATACCCCACCGCGATTTCCACCAGTGATCCGGCGATCACCGCACCCTGTACGTGCTGCAAGCGAACTTGCCAGCCCGCATTGGCCAGAGCGGCCATCCCGCAGATCGCGATGGCGGGTGAGAGAAAGGAAAAGGTGCCGCCCTGGACCAGAGGCAGCCGGTTGCCCCAGGTGGTCTGCAGGAAGGTGGTGATCCCGCTCACGAAGAACATGGTGGAGATGAGCCAACCCAGCTGTACCGGCTTGTCGCTGAGTCCCAGCGGCTCACTCAAGAGTAGCGGGATGGCCACCGTCGAACCGAACATCGTCAGGTAGTGCTGGAAACCGAGCGGAATGGTCTCTCGCAGCGGCGGGATGTCGTCGATCGCGTAGATGAGCTTGTGTTTCATCGAAGCTCATCCAGGCCGCCGGGCACGAAGTCGCGTCCCTCGCGGACTCGCGCGTCCCAGGTATCCACCTCCGGGGCCCGGCGCTGCTCGACCATGCTGATACAGCCCTCTACCGGACACACGAGCCAGCACAGATTGCAGCCCACGCACTCCGTTTCGTCGACCCAGGGCACGCGATAGGGCTCGAGGCTCGTGTCCCCGGCGTCGATCTTCTGTTGCCGCTGCGCGGCAACGCGCTTCGCCTCTTCCGCCATGGGCGCATGATGGCCTTCGATGGGATCCTCACCCGGCAGGTGAATGCACTGGTGGGCTCCATCCCAGCAGGAGACATGGCAGCGCAGGCACCCGATGCAGCTCTCGGTATCGATCTTCGCGACGACGTGATAGTTGAGATCGAGCTCGCCCCATTCCTTGAAGTGCGGCACGGCCAGACCCACGAGTTCATCGACCGAGCGCATGCCCTTTTGGTCGAGAAATTCGCTGAGACCTTCGATCATGTCCTCGACGATACGGTAGCCATAGTGCATGACCGCGGTGCAGACCTGCACGCTCTTGGCCCCCAAGGCCAAGAATTCGGCGGCGTCGCGCCAGTTGCCGATACCACCGATGCCCGAGATGGGCAGACCGAAGTCGCGCGCCCGGGCCAGTTCGGCGACCATGCGCAGCGCGATCGGTTTCACGGCGGGACCGCAGTAACCTCCGTGCGAGGAGGAGCCAGCCACGCTGGGCAAGGGAGACAGGGTGTCGAGATCCACGCCCACGACGCTCTTGATGGTGTTGATCAAGGAAACCGCGGTCGCGCCGCCCTCCTTGGCCGCCATACCGGGCTCCAAAATTTCCGAGACGTTCGGGGTGAGTTTGACGATCACCGGCAGTTTGGTGTCCTCTCTCACCCAGGAGACCAGTTGCTTCAGGACCTTGGGCTCCTGCCCCACCGCCGATCCCATTCCGCGTTCGCACATCCCGTGAGGACATCCGAAATTCAGCTCGACCCCGTCGCAACCCGTATCCTCGCAGCGTTTCAGGATGTCGCGCCACTCCTCGCGCGTATCGAACATCAGTGAGACGATGACGGCGTGCTCGGGATAGCGGCGCTTCACCTCGGCGATCTCTTTCAGATTCACCGCCAGAGAGCGATCGGTGATGAGCTCGATGTTGTTGAGGCCCATCATCCTGCGATCGGCCAGATCGACCGAGCCGAGACGGCTGGAGACGTTCACGATGGGTTGACCCAGAGTCTTCCAGACCGCTCCCCCCCAACCCGCGTCGAAGGCGCGCATGATCTGCTCACCGGAATTGGTTGGCGGCGCCGAGGCGAGCCAGAAGGGATTGGGGCTCTTGATCCCGGCAAAGTCGATGGAAAGATCCGCCATGCTCAATTCTCCCCCCTGAGAAGACGGTCGATCGCCCGGGCGGCACGCTGTCCATCGTCCACCGCATTCACGACCTCTTTGCCGCCGTTGTAGCAGTCTCCACCGGTGAACACGCGGGGATTCCCGGTGGCCATGGTCTCCGGATCCGCCATGACGCGTCCTTTTTCGTCGCACTGTACTTGCGGAAAGAGCGCGGCCAGACTGGCCAAACGCTCCTGACCGGTGGCGACCACGATGAGCTCGCAGGGCAGTTCGCCCGCCGCCTCTTGGGTGGGCCGGCCATTCTCGGTCCGCACCAGCGAAATCGAACGCATTTTCCCCGCGGAATCACGATTGATTTCCGATACCGCCACCTCGGCCAAGAGGCGAACCCTCTTTTCCTTGGCCCTCTCCCATTCATGTCGGTAGCCGGGCATCTTCTCCTCGCTGCGGCGGTACACCAGGGTGACTTCCGGAATCCCGAGCGAGGCCAATTCCTGAACCACGTCCAGGGCGGTGTTCCCACCCCCGACCACCACGGCCGAGGAAACGCCCTTCAGCGCCGCCTCGCTCCGCAACTTCATGTCCTCGATCCAGTCGACGGCGCCCACCACAGAGGATCCATCCGCTCCGGGAACGCCGCGCAGAGAATCTGCCCCGAGGCCGGGAGCGAAGAAGACGGCAGCGTGTTTCGCCAGGAGCTCCTCTCCTGAGAAGTCGCGGCCGAGTTCAGCATCGGTCTGGATTTTCACTCCCAAAGACTGGATGAACTCCACTTCCTGTAGGACCTCTTCCGCGCGAATCTTGTAAGGGGCGACGCCACTGAGGTTCAGTCCGCCCGGGAGTTCGCTCTTCTCGTAGATCACCGTTTCGTATCCCAACAGAGCCAAAGTGCCCGCACAGGCCAGGGAGGCGGGGCCGCCGCCCACCAAGCCGATGGACTCATCCTTGGCCGCCTGGCGAGGCAAGAGATCCGCCGAGCGTCCCTGCTCCATCGCGAAACGCTGCAGGCGGCCGATCTCGATGGGCTTGCGTCCCCACTCCGTGTAGACGCATGCGCCCTCGCACAGCACCTCGACCGGACACACGCGAGCGCAACTGGCGCCCAGGAGATTGGACAGCAGGATGGTGCGGGCGGAACCCCGGTAATTGCCGGTGGCGATCTTGTGAATGAAGCTCGCGATGTCGATGCTGGTGGGACAGGCCCTGGTGCAGGGCGCGTCGTAGCAGTAGAGGCAGCGGCTGGCTTCCGCGAAGGCCTCGGCCTTGGAGTAGGCCGGCTTCTTGTCTGTGAATCGCAGCTCCACGCGGTCGGGGGGAACGGACCAGGATCCAGTAGCGCGCATTCTATCCTCCGATCGCTTCAAACGACTCCTCCAGAATTTTCAGTGCCTCGTCGATCTCACTCTCACCCAATGTCATGGGCGGCGAGATTCTGATGACGTTTCCGTGCAGTCCGCCCTTCCCGATGAGAAGGCCTCGTTTCTTGGTTTCCTCGAAGAGCCGGCCCACCGCCTGGGGATTCGGAGTGCGGTCGCCGCCGATTTCGTCCACCACGAGTTCCAGACCCTGCATCAGACCCATCCCTCGGACATCTCCCAGAATCTTGGGGTGTTTCCTTTGGATCTCTTCGAGTCCGGCGCGCAGGCGGGCGCCCATCTTCTCGCTGTTTTGCGGGATCTTCTCCTCTTCCATGACCTGCAGCGTGGCATTGGCCGCGGCGCAGGACATCGGGTTGCCGCCGAAGGTCGAGATGGTCAGCTTCTTGAAGCTGTCCGCGATCTCCGGGGTGGCGATCGTCACTCCCAGGGGCATCCCGTTCGCCACGCCCTTGGCCATGGTCATGATCTCCGGCTGCACGCCCCAGTGCTCGATTCCAAAGAACTTCGAACCGGTGCGGCCGAAGCCGGTCTGAACCTCGTCGCAGATGAAGACTCCTCCGTAGCGTCTGACGATCTCCACTGCCTTCTGGAAATACTCCGGCGGAGGCGTGACGAAGCCGCCCACACCCTGAATCGGTTCGGCCAAGAAGCCCGCGACATGTCCCGTGGTCGTGGTCTGGATGAGTTCCTCGATGTCCTGCGCGCACTTGATCTCGCAAGAGGGGTATTTCAAGCCGAGAGGGCAACGGTAGCAGTAGGGAGCCATCGCGTGTTTGACCCCCGCGATCTGCGTGCTCACCGCGCGCCACGGAGCGTGCGCGGTGAGAGATTGCGCCAGCATGGAGCGTCCGGAATACCCGTGGCGCAGAGCGATGATCTCCTGCGCCCCCGTGTAGACCTGAGCCAGCGCGACGGCGGTCTCGTCGGCCTCGGTTCCCGAAGCGGTGAAGAAGCTCTTGCTCAGCTTGCCCGGGGTCAACCTGGCGAGCCTCTCCGCCAATTCGACGATGGGAAGGGTGGGAAAGAGCGTCGACACGTGACCGAGACGATCGATTTGAGCCTTCAGCGGCTCGGTCACGCGCGGATCGCAGTGTCCGATGGAGACGGTGAGGATGCCGCCGAAGAAATCGAGGTACTCCTTACCGTCGTAATCCTTGAGACGCAGACCGTTTCCGCTCTGCAGCGCAATCGGCTCCTGATAGTAGTTCGCCACGCTGGGCCAAAGATAGCGCGCGTGCTTCTCGCGAATTTCCGATGCCTTGCTCTTGGCCTTGGTCTCGCTCATCGCAGTCCCCCGTCGAGAGTTCGTTTCAAATAGCGTCCCGCGCCCTTCTCCACTTTCAAGTCGCCGTTCTGGTACTGAACGCGGCCATTGACCACCACGGTCGAAGCAGCGCCCTTCAACTTGAAGCCCTCGAAGATGCTGCGGTCCACGTGGTGGTGGTGCGTCTTGGCCGAGATGGTCGCGCTAGCCTCGGGATCGAAGACCACCAGATCGGCATCCGCGCCCACGGTAATGCTGCCCTTGCGCGGATAGAGCCCGAAGATCTTGGCCGCGCGCGTGGAGCTGAGATCGACGAACTGGTGCAGGTCGATCTTTCCCTCGAGAACTCCGTAAGTGTAGAGCAGGGCGAGGCGGTGTTCGATTCCGGCCGCGCCGTTGGGAATGAGCCTGAAGTCGTCCTTGCCCATCTCCTTCTGGCCCTTCTGATTGAAGGGACAGTGGTCGGTGGCCACGGTCTGCAGAATCCCCGCCTTGAGAGCGGCCCACAGCACCTCCTGATGACCCTTGGGCCGGATCGGAGGCGACATCACGTAGGCCGCGCCCTCGAAATCGGGCTTCTCGTACACGCTGTCATCCAGGAGGAGGTACTGGGTGCAGGTCTCGCCGTAGACCGTCTGCCCCTGCTCTCTCGCCCGCGCGATGGCACGCACCGAGGGCTCGCAGGTCACGTGCACCACGTAGAGCGAGCTCTCGTTCATGCGCGACAACATGATGGCACGCGCGGTGGCCTCGCCCTCGACAGAAGGCGGGCGCGACAGGGCGTGATACTTGGGTTCGCGCAGTTTGGCGTTGAACAGTTTGTTCTGCAGTTCGACGACCATATCGCCGTGCTCGGCGTGCACCGTCACCAGTGCGTTCAGATCGCGCGCGCACTTCATGACCTCGATGAGCTCGGGATCTTCCACTCCGATGGCGCCCCGGTAGGCCATGAAGGTCTTGAAGGAGGGAATTCCCTCCTCCTGCACGCAGCGGCGCATGAGGTCGGCGGTATCCTCCCCCCACCAGGTGATGGCCATGTGGAAGGCGTAGTCACTCACGGACTTCTGCGCCTTTTCGTACCACCACTTCAGGGCCTCGTCGTAGGAATCGCCGCGCCCGGGGATGACGAAATCGATGATGCTGGTGGTCCCTCCCGCCACGCCGGCCGCGGTTCCCGTTTCGAAATCATCCGCGGATACCGTCCCCATGAACGGCAGCTCCATGTGAACGTGCGGGTCGAGCCCTCCGGGGAAGACATACTGCCCCGATGCATCGACGACTTCATCCTTGGAGCTGGCTTCGAGCTTCGGACCGAGGGCGACGATCTTCCCGTCCTCGCAGCGAATGTCGCCGAGGTAGCGGTCGATTGCCGTCACGATCGTTCCGTTTTTGATGAGCACGCCCATGGTCACTCCTTTGTCGCGGGCTGAATCAGGGGAGAAGATTCGTCATGTCTCCGTAGGTCTCCGGCCGGCGGTCCCTGTAGAACTGCCACACCTGGCGCACCTCCTCGATCATGTCGAGGTCGAGATCGGCATGCACGAGTTCGTCCTTGTCTTCGCTGGCCTCGACGAGGAAGTTCCCGCGCGGATCCACGAAATAACTGCTGCCGTAGAAACGTCCGATGCCCCAAGGCTGCTCGGTTCCCACCCTGTTGATACAGCCCATGAAATAGCCGTTGGCAACCGCGTGAGCCGGTTGCTCCAGCTTCCATAGATATTGCGAGAGCCCGGCGACGGTCGCGGAGGGATTGAAGACGATCTCCGCCCCGTTGAGACCCAGAAGGCGCGCACCCTCGGGGAAATGGCGATCGTAGCAGATGTACACTCCCACCTTGGCGTACGCGGTTTGAAACACGGGATAGCCCAGATTGCCCGGCTTGAAGAAATATTTCTCCCAGAATCCCGAAGTGTGCGGAATGTGGTTCTTGCGATACTTGCCCAGGTACTTGCCGTCGGCGTCGATCACCGCAGCCGTGTTGTAGTAGACGCCCGCTTGTTCCCGCTCGTAGACCGGCACCACCAGGACCATCTGGTGCTTCTTCGCGTAGGGAGTCATGACTTCCACCGTGGGCCCGGGCACCGGCTCGGCCGCGGCGTACCAGCGCTTGTCCTGCGAGGGACAGAAGTAGGGACCGTTGAAGATCTCCTGCAGACAGAGGATCTTGACCCCCGCCTTGCCCGCCTCTTCCACCAGGGGAAGATGTCTCTCCAGGGCGGCCGCCTGGATTTCCGCTACCTCACGAGATTCATCGTTGATGGGATTCGAACACTGGATGAGACCGCCACGAACGACTCTGGACACTTGTTTCCTCCTCTGTGCGCCGCTGTACGAATGAAGGCTAGAACCAGCGGGAAATGACGACTTTCTTGTCGGTATAGAAATCGAAGGAGTCCCGGCCGTGACCTTTCAGGTCGCCGAAGAAGCTGCCCTTCGCACCGCCAAAACTGAAATAGGACATCGGCGCGGCAACCCCGATGTTGACGCCGGTCATGCTGGCGTTCACCCGGTACTTGAACTCGCGCGCCGCCTTGCCGTCCTGGGTGAAGATGCTCGTCGCATTGGCGAGCGGGTGAGCGGTCGCGATCTCGATGGCCTCCTGGAGGTTCTCGACCCGGATCATGCTCAAGACCGGTCCGAAGATCTCCTCCTGGGCAATGACCATCTCGCGGTCGACCTTGTCGAAGAGGGTCGGACCCACGAAGAAGCCCTTTTCGGGCAGATTCTTGCGGCCATCGACCAGAAGCTCCGCTCCCTCCTGCACACCCTTCTCGATGTAACCCAGAACCTTTTCTTTGTGCGTGGCCGAGATCACCGGACCCATGTCCGTGCCGTCCTTCAGCCCGTCGCCCATTTTCATGTTTGCCAGTTCTTTCACGAGCCCGTCCTTCACCCATTCCTGCGCCTCGCCCACGTTCAAGAGCACGCTCGCGGCCAGGCAGCGCTCGCCGGCGCAGCCGTAGGCCGAAGCGATGATCTGGGAGAGAGTCTCCTCGCGCTTGGCATCGGGCATGACGACCAGGAAATTCTTGGCTCCGCCGAGAGCCTGCACCCGCTTCCCGTTGGCCGCGGCTTCGCGATAGACGTACTGGGCGACGGGACTGCTTCCCACGAAGGAGACCCCGGCCACTTGGGGGTGAGAGACGATGCGATTCACCACGTCCTTGGCCCCGTTCACCAGGTTCAATACTCCCGGCGGGAACCCGACCTCGTCGATCAACTCGAAAAGCAGCTTCTGGCTGAGAGGCACCTGTTCGCTGGGCTTGCACACGAAAGTGTTCCCGCAGGCCACCGCGAAGGGATAGAACCACAGCGGCACCATCGCGGGGAAATTGAAGGGAGCGATGCAGGCGAAGACCCCCAGGGGCTGCCGCACCGCTTCGCAGTCGATGCCCGATGCGACATCTTCCAGACTCTGACCCATGAGCAGCGAGGGGGCGCCGGTCGCCACGTCCACGCACTCGATGCCGCGGCGGACGCTTCCCCGCGCCTCGGGCAGAGTCTTTCCGTGTTCACGCGTGAGGGTCGCCGCGATCTCCTCGAAGCGATCCTCCAGGAGCTGCTTGAATTTGAAGAGGTATTGGGTGCGCTGCGCGGGAGGCGTCGTGCGCCAGTCGGCGAAAGCCTTCTGAGCCGCCGAGACTGCCCGGTCCACGTCCGAGGCTTTGGACAGGGGAACTTCCGCGAGGATCTCCTCGGTGGCCGGATTGCGTACCTTCAGGTACTCGCTCGCATCCGCCTCCACCCATTTTCCATCAATGTAATTCCGCAGCTTTTGCACTGACATTGCCGCCTCCAAGCTCAAACGACGATCTCTAAGGGGTAGCTATCAATCTACCACAGGAGCCGGCTGGGGGGCACGCATGAATTCGCGCGTATTGTCCCGTGTACCATGCCCCCACAGAGGCGCTGACGGAGAATAAGGAACGGCCCCGAACTCTCCGTTCGGGACCGTTCCACACTTCCAAAACGACGCTCGGCCGTCGGAGACTACCTCCAGCTACTTGGCAAGTACCAACTTCTGCACCGTATGACCGTAGCTGGTTTCCAATCTTGCAAAGTAGGTTCCACTGGAGACGGGCGATCCGGAACGATCTTTACCGTTCCAGACCACACTGTAGCTACCCGGCTTCTGATCGCCTTGCATGAGCACGTCGACCAGTCGGCCACGTACATCGTACACGACGAGATGGACGTGGCTTGGCTGCGGCAACTCGAACGCGATCTTGGTCGCCGGATTGAAGGGATTGGGTGAAAGATGCAGGGCGAGTGCGCCGGAACTCGAGTCCGATTCTCTCCTGAATGCCATGTTGCCGTCGTGACACGCATAGGGCATGTCGAATTCCGGACTCCAGGGACCGACGTGGTAGGCCCGCATCATCTCGTGGTCTTCGTGGCTCAAGATGTGACAGTGATACACATAGCGACCCGGACGATCGAATCGCGCCATGATCCGGGTGACTTCACCAGGATACATCACTGCGGTGTCCTTCCAGCCAGCTTCCTCAGGCATGGGCGGCTTGACCGCGCCGTACTTCTTTATGTTCTCCATCGTGAATCCAGTACCGATGCTGCCGTCGTGCTGGACGATCTCCTTCGGCACGAGGTCCGCCTTGAAGCGTTGACGATCCAGGATCTGGTAGCTGACTAGATGCACGTGGAAGGGATGAGCATCACCGGTCGTGTTGTAGACCTCCCAGATCTCGACGTCGTCGAGCCCGGGATTCTCGGTGATCGGTGCCTTGCACTCGTCCCAAACCAGGGACCCGTCCTGCATTTCCCCGGTCACATCGACCGCGGGCTCGGCCAGTCCCAGTAGAGGTTGCAGACGTCCCTTGTCGTCCAGACCCTCGTAGAGGGCCAGTTTCCGGGTGCGTGCCACGGTATCGGCTCCGGTGATGTCGGCCGGAGTGATCGGGGCAGCTCTCAGAGTGGCGGGGATCAGGTTGTTGGTGTCGTCCGTGACCACGCCCCCCACGTTGAAGGCCATGATCTGTCCCGCAGTCATCGGATCCACCGTAGCACCCGCAGGATAGGGTCCTCGGGCATTGTTCTTCATGACAATCTGCTGACCCGCGTATGAGCTAAAGTCGACCAGAACGTCATAGCGTTCCCCGGGAGCGATCACGAGCTTGTCCGTCATGACTGGCTGATAGAGCAATCCGTCGTCGTTCCCGATGACGTTGAAGTTCACGGAAACAGCGCCGGCAGCGAGCCACAGCTTGTAGACCCGTGAGTCCGAACCATTGAGCAAACGGAGACGGTAGATCCGTGGCTCGACCTCCATCTTGGGCCAGGGCACCCCGTTGACGAGGATGAAGTTACCGAAGAACTCGGCCAACGCGCTGGGCGGAGTTACCAGCGGATTGTCTCCGATGAACTCATCCCACGCCGGATCCCCCGGATTCGCGGGATAGAAATGTTGACCTGAGCGATCGAACATGTGGTCCTGAATCACCAGAAGCCGCTCGTACGGATGCACGGGAAGACCAACTGGGTTGTCTGCCAGTCCGGTGTCGAACTCATCGCGGATGATGTAGAAACCCGCGAGTCCCGCGTAGACGTTCAGGCGGGTGATCCCCAGGCCGTGGTCGTGGTACCAGACGGTCCCCGCCTGCTGATCGTTGTCGTAGACGTAGGTTTCCTTGACCCAGCGTGGACCGACGACTCGGTAACCCGGAGTGAACCAATACTCGGGATTTCCGTCACTTTGAGCCTCGGTGTGACCACCGTGGACGTGGGGCACGACGGGAACGCCATCGGTGGCCAGACTGTTCAGTTCATACCCGGGCAATGCAAAAGCCCAGTGAAGACTCTCGTCGACTGGCAAGAGATGGGGTAGTACGGGACCATCCTCCGTTCCATCGGTGGTCAAATTGTTCGACCACCGCACTCGGACCTGACGATCCTTGTGGACGACGAAGGTGCGTCCCGGATAGGTCGCGTTGGGAAAGCCCGGGCCGGTCCCGTATCCCCATACCCTGGTCAGCAGGGGTTCTCCGGTCACCGGATCGACGAGTCCCAGAGCTTGTTCGACCTGGTACATACCGATTTCGTAATAGTCGTACGATCCCATGTCCGTGGGCTGATAGATGAACCCGGGCGCCAGAGCGTCGGGAACCTCGTTCACGAACTTCGGTTGGGTCGCGGGATCGAGCAGTAGGGGTTGGGAGGAACTCGTAACGGGGACCAGGAGCATGAGTGTTGTGGCTAGGATCAGGGATACGAATGCAAATCGTGTCCCGACCCTCGTGGTGGAGACATTCATGTTCTCGTGCCTTTCTGGGGGAATAGGCGCGATGGGCGTGGTTCCCTTCACAAATTTCCCAAGGATGTGAGCGTGTGGGATTGGCGTGGGGTATGCCGAAGGGACCAGGCCTCATCGAGACGATCGTAGCCGGGTGTCTGGAACGGCCGCAAGCAAAAATACGATCATCAGATCCTTTTCATTTTTTTACGCCCTGACAAGGACAACTTCCGGATCAGAGCATTGGCCCGGCCCAGGAACGCTCAATGCTGTCATTGGGGACATCACCCGCGAATCGGGCATCGCAGCATCGCCCTGGTCCAGGCGTGCCGATGGAGCGGTCCGTCTCCGTGGCGATGCTCCTCGCCCAGAACTTCCTCGTGGTGCAACACTTCATAGCCGGCAAAGAGCCGCAGAATCTCGCGCGGCAGAAGGAAGGTGCGCCGGCTTCCCTCCGCATCGAGGAAGCTGTTCTTGCCTGAAGGACTCCACTTCGCCGAAATGCGCGCGTAGGATGGATCTTCGCTCGTGAAGGCGGTCGCCACCAGAATACCGGACGGGGCGAGCCATCGATCAACCCTCTCCTTCAAGAGCCGCAGCTCGGCCCTCGAGAGAATCGGGATGAGTCCTAAAGCGAGCACAGTACCGAAGCTTGCCTCGCCCGCGTCGAACTCTTGAAAGCGATCCGCGTGGACGCCCAGCGACAGTCCCTCCATCGCGGCCACTTCCCGCACCGCTGCGCGCGCCGTCTTCGAGGGCTCGATACCCTCGACGCGAAAGCCTCTGCGCGCGAGCCAGAGCGCGTTTCGTCCCTGCCCCATCCCCAAGTCCAGCACGGGCCACGCCGGATCGAGAGTATCCAGATGGGCGAGCAGAAACCCATCCGGCTCGGCGCCGAAATAGCGGTCGCTGGCCCGATATGCGGTGTCATAGGACATGGAACACTCTCCAAAGCGGACGAATCGACCCGTGTTTCGCCGAACGCATTGACCATAGCAGATTCAGAGGCCATGATGCGCGAGACGAGAGCGAGCACCCTGAAATCGCATCGAATCGCGCCTGGAACTGGACGGGGGAATCATGGATCCGAAAAAGGCACTCCTGCAGATCGTGATGGTTCTGATAGCGATCCTGGTCGGGATCGGCTTTCTCTTTCTCAGACAGAGGGTTCCTCCGGTCACGGCGCGTTTCGATCCACTTCCCGTCGCTCTGGGAAACTCCCAAGAGCTCACTCTACAGCTCGATGCCGCCCGAGGCGGAGTGCGCTCGGTGCGAGTGGAACTCGTCCAGGCCGATCGCTCTCTTCCGCTCTACGCGGCGAGCTTCGATTCCTCGGGAATCGACCAGCGCCGGCTCACCTTCAAGGTGCAGCCCGGTCTGCAAAATGCGCGCGAGGGTGACAGCCGGCTGGAGGTTTACGCCAGCGACGGATTCTGGCGCCTGAAGCCGGTGGACAAAAAGCCGGTTCTGAGCGTCCCGGTCATGGTGGACCTGACTCCTCCCAAGTTGGAAATCATCTCCTACACCCGTTATGTCTCGCAGGGTGGCGCCGCGGTGGCGGTGCTCGGCAGCTCGGATGCCCAGAAGGTCGGAGTTGAAATCAAAGGCCACTTCTATCCGGCGAGCCCGGCCGGTGACCCGGCCAAGGGGCTCCACGTGTGCTTCTTCGCGATCCCCTACGACCAACCCACCGACGAAAATCCGCTGGCGGTGAGCGTGGATGCCGCGGGGAACCGCACCACGAGAATCATTTCCACCGTGATCGCCACGCGCGACTTCAAGCATGGCAGCGTCACTCTGAAGCGCGAGTTTCTCGCTTCCAAGCTGCCCGAGCTCTTGCCCCAACGGGGCGAGATCGCGCCCGAGGATTATGGCGAGGCCTTCAAGTACGTGAGCACCGTCCTCCGCGCCAAAGCGGAGAACGAGATGCGTCAGCTGGCGGGACAGACGGCGCAGCATGCTCTGTGGAAGGGCGCCTTCCTGCAACCACCGAACACGCGCGTCTTCTCCAATTTCGACGAGACACGCGACTACTCTTACGAGGGGGTCGCGCTGGACACCAAGGTGCACGCGGGTTTCGACCTGGCTTCGGTGAAGCGAGCTCCCGTTCCCGCCGCGGCGGCGGGGCACGTTCTCTTCGCGGCGGACCTCGGGATTTACGGCAACACGATCCTCATCGATCACGGGCTCGGACTTCAGACCGCCTACAGTCACCTCTCGGAAATGAGCGTCTCCGTGGGGCAGAACGTGAAGCGTGGCGAAACGATCGGCCGCACCGGCACCACGGGACTCGCCGTCGGCGACCATCTTCACTACGAGGTTCTCGTCGGAGGAACCCCGGTAAATCCCCTGCAGTGGTGGGATGCGAAGTGGATCGACGCGAAGGTGCGGAAGGTGCTCAGCGAGGGTGGATTGGATCTGGGAATCTGAGCGCGGCCGCCCGCATTTTCGCCCTCGAAGCGAAGCCCTGGAAATCGCGAAAAAAACTTGCCTTCGGGCCCTCCAAGACCTTCTTTCAGGCCAAGATTCCCCCTTGGCTTAGGGTCGCATTTGGAGGACATGAAATGCCTGCGACAGTAGATCAGGACCTGTGTGAGGGTTGCGAAGATTGCGTGGACACCTGCCCGGTGGAGGCCATCACGGTGACCGACGGCAAGGCTCAAGTGGACGCTGACGAGTGCACGGAGTGCCAAGCCTGTATCGATCCCTGTCCCACTGACGCGATCTCCATGATCGAAGAAGACTGAGCGACCTAGGCAAGACCGCTCCCTAACGCGGAGGAACGTTGCCCATGGAAAAGCTCGAGAACCACGTCGTTTCCGCGTGGGAATGGCGAATCCTTTCGCGCTTGCGAGAGGTTCCGGAAGGACCGCTCCGCGACAGGCTCTTGGATTTTCTGAATGAACTCGTCGTCTTCGTACAGGAGCCCCGTTGCGCCCAAGTTCAGGCCGATGGAGTTCCCTGTGGAGCCGTCGACGCGGATTGCGAGGAGTGTCTGAAGGTCAACGAGCTTCTGGACACTCTGCACGGATCACTGCAGCGACCCTGAGCACACCCTCTTTTCTCAGAGTATGGTGTTCTCGGTCCCCCAGGCGGGGTACGCTTTCGCGGCGTGCCCCGTTGTCGTTTCAAGGGGACGGCTTCGACGCCTCTCTGGGAATCGAGATCGCATCATGTCCATCGCCCAGCCCCAGTTCTACGAAGATCCCTCCATCTACGACATCCTGCACTCGCCATCCACCGGCGAGGACTGCGAGGTCCTGGAGGGGCTTTTCGAACGTTACGTGGCCAGCAACGGGGTGAAGGGAAGCTGGCTGGAACCTGCCTGCGGGTCAGGCCGATTCCTGCGCGTCCTGGGCGGAAGGGGTCGCCGGATTCTCGGATTCGACCAGAACCGCAAGATGGTCGAGTACGCCAGAAGACGCCTGCGGAAACTCGGCCTCAGCTCAAGGGCGCGCGTCTTCGTGGCTTCGATGGAGTCCTTCGCGGCAAAGGTCCCGGCCGCCAGTGTCGCGCTGGCTTTCAACACCATCAACACGATCCGCCATTTGGAGTCGGATGAGGCCTTTCTCGCGCACTTCTCCGAGATGGCGCGCGTCCTCGCTCCCGGTGGAGTTTACGTGGTGGGTATGAGTCTCAGCGCCTACGGCGAAGAGGAGCCGAGCGAGGATGCCTGGGAGGGTCGGCGCGGCCGGTGCCGGGTTCACCAGCTCGTGCAGTACCTTCCGCCAGAGGCCGGTGGCGCTGGATCACGAGCGGAACAGGTCCTCTCGCATCTCACGATCGAAAGGCCAAGCCGCACCGAACAGCGAGATCACCGCTATGCACTGCGCTGCTACGACAAAAAGCAGTGGCACGCACTGATCCGTAAATCCGCACTCAGAATCGTGGAAGTAACGAGTGACGAGGGTATCGCTATGCGGGATTTCGACGGGAGCTACTTTCTCTACCTGCTGAAGCAGCGAGGCTGAGCGTGCTCTGGATTTCGACTCCCGTCACCGCCCTCTAGGTGGTCTGCTCGACCGTCAGGGTGAAGCGTTCCACTTCGCGCACTTCCATGTCCCCCAGACCGACTTCCTGTTCGAGATATAACAGAACGCGGTGGGGATCGACGTCCCCGCAGGTGAAGATGTCCAGCGCGATGAGCCCCAGGTTCGCATAGCTATGGGCGGAGACGTGGCTCTCGTCCAACATGCAAATTGCCGCGAAGCCGGGAGGAGAGTCTTGACCAAATCGATAGCGAAGCTGCGAAATGACGTTCGCTCCCGCTCGGTCAGCCGAGCGCGCCATTGCCTCGAGAAAGCTTTTGTCGTCAAGACAGATCGACTCCGGGACGCCCCGGCAGTCGACGAGCAAATGTCTTCCTTTGTGCACTCGGGAACTCCTTGAGATCTCCAAGTCCAGCTGGCGTCCAAACGCTCCCCACGGAGTTCTTCCCCCAATTTGGCACGCCGATTCGGGAACGGGACAAATTATAGAATTTAGGAAGGCCGCCGCACGAGTTTTTCGCCCCTGAGGGCGTTTTTTCCAAAGAGTGGCTCTGAGGGCCCAAACAGGGCCAATTCCGACTCAGCGGATCTCGCCGTCCACCCCGTCCTCCCCTTCCGTGGTGGCAATGATGGCCGCGCCGCAGGAGTCGCTGGTCACGTTGACCATGGTGCGCAGCATGTCCAGAGGGCGGTCGATGGCCAGCATGGTCCCCACGATCAGACCCACCTGGGGGCCCTTCAGGTGGATGGCGTCGGTGATGATGAAGATCATCACCAGACCGGCCGAGGGGATTCCGGCCGCGCCGATGCTGGCCAGAAGGGCGGTGACCACCACCACGAGCTGTGAGTGGAGATCGAGGGGAATCCCCATCACCTGGGCGATGAAAATGACGCCGACGCACTCGTAGAGCGCCGTGCCGTCCATGTTGATGGTCGCGCCCATAGGCAGTACGAAGGACGAGATCCGATTGCTCACCCCGACCTTCTCTTCGGTGCAGCGCAAGGTCACGGGAAGGGTGGCCGAAGATGAAGAGGTGGAAAAGGCCATGAGCATGGCCTCGGACATGTTCCGGTAATGAACGTGCGGCGCGAGACCTCCCACGAATTTCAAGAGCAGAGGCAGGGTGAGGAAGAGGTGGATGGTGAGACCCAAGACGATCGTCAGCATGTAAAGACCGAGAGACTCAGGGCATTCAGTCCGGATCGCGCGGCCGCCGTCGTGATCAGGCCGAGCACTCCCAGGGGAGCCAGGCGAATGATCCCCGCGGTGATCACCATCATCAGTTCGAACGCGGCGTCGATGAAACCGCTCAGCGTCTCGCGCTCCTTGTTCGGCAGTCCCAGAATCCCCGCGCCACAGAGAATCGAGAAAAAGATGATGGCGAGCATGTCCCCGTTGGCCATGGCCGACACGGGGTTGGTGGGAATCAGGCGGTAGAAGATCTCGGTCAGGCTTCCGGGAGTCTGGAGCGTGGGAAGCGCGTTCGAAGCCGCCTGGCCCAGATCAGCGCCCACTCCGGGCTTGATGAGGTTTACCAGTACGAGCCCGGTGAGGACAGCGACGAGGCTGGTGGAGATGTAGTAGACGAGGGTCTTGATCGAAAGGCGTCCGAGCTTGGCGCCCGCACCGGCCGAAACCACTCCGGAGATGATGCTGGTGAAGATCAGGGGAACGATCACCATACGCAACAGACGCACGAAGATGGTGCCCATCCAGCCCACCCAGTGGACTGCTCCTTCGGAGAAGAGCACGCCGAGGATCGCGCCCACGAGCATGGCCGCGAAGACCTGATTGTGCAGTTTTTTGTACCAGGGATCCGAAGGGGTCATGATCGATGGATCATGCCCATCGTTCGCCGCTTTGACAAGTCTCTACGCCCAGGGCCTGCCCCACTGCGCCGGCAGAAGCAGCGCGAAGATGCTTCCCTCACCCTCGATGCTCTTCACCAGGAGTTCGCCGTTGATCTCCTTCACCAGCCTGCGGCAGCTTGCCAAACCCATTCCGGCGCCACGCACGCCCTTCAGCGGTGAATTGCTGGCCTGCGCGAAGGGTTCGAAGATGGAGGAGAGTTCGTCCTGGGGGATCCCGATCCCCGAATCGATGATCTCCAACACCACGCACATGTCGCGCGCCGGATGGGGTCCCGGCGGAGGACTCTCTCCGGGCAGGAAGATGGGGAGAAGCTGACGATCGCTGCAACCGTCCAGAATTTCGCGGTACAGGGGCAAGCGGTCGACCTGCGGCCGGCCGATCCACCATTCGCGCGAAGTCGCGTAGCAGTGGACCGCGGCCCAGGGGAAATCCTTGCGGGCATAACTCTGCGCGTTCTGCAGAATCCCTTGCAGCACCGCCTTCACCTTCGCCGGGTCCATGCGTACGTTGGCTTCCGGCTCGAAGAGATGTCCTTCGGCAACGTGGAATCCGCTGAGGTCCTGCTTGTAGAGCAGAGGACTGAGGACCTCGGAGATGAACTGGGGTTGCGTCATCGAGAGGAGTTCGGACGGGGGATGCAGGCCGTCGTCCTCGGTCGAATCCGCCACTCGAAGTAAGGACTGCACCAATTCGCTGAGTCGATCGACCGCCTCTTGGTGCATGTCGAAGAGTTCGACTTGTTTCTCCGGCTCCGCTTCGCGCGCGAGTTCGACGGCGCTCTTGGCCACCATGAGCGGTGTGTTGAATTCGTGACTCACGTGGTCGAGAATGACTCTGCGCAGCCGCTCAGCCTCTTCGATCTTCAGTTTCGCGCGCAGCATGTGCTCGTAGGTGAGCGCGCGCTGCACCATCGTCCCGATCACCAGACCCATGGCGGCCAGGACGCTCTCTTCGGCGTCGTCGAGACGGCGGCCGGGAATTCGACCACCCAGAAGGAGGAGGGCCACCGGTCGCTTCGAATCGCGCAGGTACGCGGCGTATTGGAAATTCTTCAGTATCTCCGCCGGCATTCCCCACCAGGGATCGATGTCCACCGTACACGGGCTGCCGGACAACACCGATTCCATGGTCTCGGTGTTGGGGATGGCCTCGGGGAGCTGCGCGCAGTCCACTCCCACCGCCTGACAGATGCGGAAACGGGTGCGGCCGCCGGAGGGAAGATAGAGCGCCACCTGCTGCACGCGGAATTGGCCCGCCACGGTCAAGAGCGAGAGCTTCGCGACTTGCTCGAGCTCCAAGGTGTTCCCCAAGGCCTTGATGAGCTCGAAGAGCGCCTCGAAGGAGCGGCTCTGAAGCTGGAGACGCACGGACAGCTCGTCCCTCGCGTGCAGGTCGGTCATTGCTCCACCCTCTTGAAGAAGCCCACCCGGTTCCCCGATCCGTCGAAACTGTGCTCGTATTGGTCGAGTAGACGACAGAACCAGCCCGCTTCGGCCGAAGCGCGTCCACAGCGTGTGATGGACTCCGCGTTGAGATGCGCCCCACCGAGGGAGGACGGGTCGAAGGGCGGTCCATCGTCGCTCATCCAGCCCTCGATGCCCTCGTCTCGAAAGCGCAGCGAGAGCTCGAGAACTTGCGCCACCTGGGGTGAATTCTCCCCGCGCAGAGCCTCGGCGTGATCCAGGAACTGGGAGCCGATCTCGAACAGCGCGGTCCTCAGCTCGAAGAGAGAGGGATCCTCGTTGCCCCAGGTCGCCAGGATCATGACCAGACCGGCGTCCAGGACCGCGCGGCTCTCCGGGCTGGCCGCCAGTTGCATTTCGTAGTAGGGCTTCCCCTCCTGCATGCATCCCCGAAGTTGAAGGGACGAGGTTTTGGCGCCGCTGTTTCCCTGCCCCAAGGAGAAGGGCAAATTTCCCAGGCAGGCCCGGCACTTCCCGCGCCGTTCGGGGCCCATGTAGGCTTCCAGTTGGGTGATTCCGCCCTTCGAACTCGCGAAATGGAGCAGCACCCCGGAGAAGCCCAAGTCCAGGGCGACCTCGGCCAGCCGCGCGAAGTCCTCCCGCACGCGCAGGGTATTTCCCGTCAGTGCGAGGAAGGACGCGGAACGCTGAGCCTCGTTGAAGGATTCGAGTAGGAGCATGAGCACTGGCCCGGCGGCCATTTTTTGGCCGCTGGCGCCGGGGAAAAAGGTGTCGATCGCGCCACGGTGGGGCCCAATTGCCTCGGAAACCCCGTGCGCATCTCCGGATGTGCAAGACCTATTCCCCGATTGAGCTCAGATCCCAAAGGGCGACGCCGCGAGACCAATTCCCGCGGCGCCACCGGGAAGCCGACCCCGCCGGTGCGGCTCCCCCTCGCTTGGACCTGGCCTACCAGCCGCTGATCAGGGAGTCGGCGCTGGCGGTGGCCACTTTGGTCTCGCTCTCTTGCTGCTCGGCTCGGCGCTCCTGATACGCCACTACCGCCTTGACCCGCTCCGCGCTCTCACCGGCAGTTTCATGCCCAAGGTCGAGAGCCTGCTGGTAGGAGGCCAAGGCCTCGCTCAGGTTTCCCAGGTGCTCCTCCACCACACCCAGGTTGTTCTGGAAGCTGGCAATCTCGGGGCGGAGCCGCACCGCCGCTCGCAGCGGCTGCTCCGCTTCCTCGAAACGCGATTCGAGGATCCGCAGATAGCCCAGGTTGTTCCAGGCCCACGCGTGCTCGGGGTCGAGCTGGACCGCCTTGCTCAACGCGGCGTCCGCCTCTTCGCGGTTTCCCTGCTGGAGTTCCACGCGGCCCAGAACTTCCCAGGCATCCGCGAAATCGAGTTGCAGATCCAGAGCGGAATCCACGAGTTCGCGCGCGGTCTGCGGGTCCTTCGCCGCCAGGTAGGCCCGTGCGAGGTTTACCTGGTAGCGGGCGGAATCCGGCTTCAACTCCACGGCCCGCTCCAACTCGCTCACGGCGAGTTCCGACTCCTGGAGCTTCAGGTAGCAGAGACCCAGGAGATAGTGCCGGCCGGCCCGACTTTCCTGCGCACGCACGGCCGTTTCCAGTGCACCGCGCGCCGCGGCGTAGTCGCCCTGCTCGTAGAGACCACAGCCTCTGGCCCAGGCGTTTTCCTCGTCCTGACTCCTCGAGGCCGCCGCGGATTCCTCCTTCGAGCTGGCGCCGGGAGGGCTCGGATCGGATTTCCGTGCCGCGAGTTCCTCCGCCGGCTCCTTCTGCGTCACGGCCGCGCTGCTGGGTTGCGCCGCGGGCGCCGGGCTCGCGGTGGCGCTCGCGGTGGCGCGCTCGCCGCCCGCCGTGGCGGGTTCGTGGCTGGATTGGGAGAGAAAGATGAGGGCGTAGACGATCAGGGCCGAGCCCAGGAGGGGAATCAGAGTCCATTTCATGGTGGCGTCCTTTCGCTGAAGGCAGAGGGAAGTGTTCCCGGAATCTCCCCTACGCAGCCTGCGAGCCAGCACGGTGAATCTCCGTAAGCTATTGTCATTAAGTAAATTATGAAATTCGATCGGGAAGGGATTTCCTTCAAAACCGTGTCTCTGTGGACACACCTTTCCAGGCGAAAGCTGCAAGCGAAGCAGGGGCAGGGACTTGCATGGTGTGTCAAATCTGACACGAATGGAGAGGGGGCTTCCTCTCAGGAATCGCTCAGGGTGAGGCCCAGCGCCTTCGCCTTCTTGTAGAGGTGGCTGCGTTCCAAGCCGAGTCGCCGCGCCGCCTCGCTCACGTTGCCTCCTGCCCCCCGCAGGGCGCGGGTGATGGCCCTGCGCTCGGCCTCCTCCACGATCGCGCGCAAGTTCTCCCCCTCATTCTTCGCTGAGCCCGTGCCCAGTGCGGTGTGCACCGCGCTCTCCTGGATGCTCTCGCTGGTGGAGAGGATGGCCAGGCGTTCGACCATGTTGCGCAACTCGCGGATGTTGCCCGGCCAGTCGTAGCGACCCAGAGCGCGCAGAGCTCCCGCCGAGAAGCGCCGCGGAGGCAATTTCTGCCTGGCGACCTCCAGCGCGAGGAAGTGCTCGGCCAAGAGGGGTAGGTCCTCCATGTGATCCCTCAAGGGTGGGGCGAAGAGGGGAACCACTTGAAGCCGGTGATAGAGGTCTTCGCGAAAGCTCCCCTCGCGCACCGCTTCGCGCAGATCGCGATGGGTCGCCGCCAACACCCTCACGTCCAGCGTCTTGACTCGCGAACTGCCCACCTTCGAGACCTCGCCGCTTTCGAGCACCCGCAGGAGCTTGGCCTGCATGCTGAGCGGCATGTCTCCGATCTCGTCGAGAAAGAGGGTGCCGCCGTCGGCCGATTCGAATGCACCCGCGCGCGCCGTCGTCGCCCCGGTGAAGGCTCCGCGCACGTGACCAAAGAGTTCGCTCTCGATGAGTTCGGCCGGAATCGCCGCGCAGTTCAAGGCGAGAAAGGGGCGCTCGCGTCGCGGACTCCCCGAGTGCAGTGCCTTGGCGATGAGTTCCTTGCCGGTTCCGCTCTCGCCCTGGATCAGGACCCTGGCCTGCGTGGGAGCCACCTGGCTGATTCGTTCTCTCAGAGCCACGATTGGAGGCGCCTGGCCCAGAATGGTCTCACTGAAAGCCTGGGCGCGCAGGCGGGCGTTCTCGCGCTGCAGCTCGGACTTGCGCAGCGCGTTGCCGAGTGTCAACAGGGTCTTGTCGCGGGTGAGAGGTTTTTCCAGGAAATCGCTCGCGCCCGCGTGGACTGCTCGTACCGCGGTCTCGATGGTGGCGTGACCGCTCATCATCACCACGCTCAAATTGGGAGCGCTCGCTTTGAGCTTCGCCAGCGTGGCGAGCCCGTCCATTCCCGAGAGCCGAACGTCCAGAAGGACGGCATCCACTTCCCCGTTGGCGCAGTGTTCCACGGCCTCCTCGCCGCTCTCCACGCAATCGACCTCGTAACCCGCGAGCAGGAGCATCTGCTCGAGCATGGCTCTTATGTTGCGCTCATCGTCCACGACCAAGACATGCCGGCTCACGTGTCTTCCTCCCTGGCGAGCGAGGCCTCGCGCGGCAAGTCGGCGTGAATCTCCAGCCCGCCCCCGCTGCGCGCGCGCGCGGAGAGGACGCCCTGATGACCTTCCACCACCTGTCGCGCGATGCTCAGGCCCAGTCCGGTTCCGCCCTCTTTCGTCGTATGATACGGCTCTCCCCAATGAGATGCGATCTCCTCGGGCAGCCCCGGTCCACGATCCAGGACCGCGAACCACCAGCGGTCGTTGCCCGGCCCGGTGCCCAGAGCCAACTCGATCGGTGCGTGAGGTGCGGCTTGCGCCGCGTTTGCGAGCAGATTCTGCATGACCCGCCGCATCTGTTCCGGGTCGACACTCACCACGCCCACCGTGGCACGTTCCACGATCCGAAATTCGAGCTTCGGGTATTGCTCCCGCACGCTGGCCAAAGCCAGTTCGGCCAGAGAGAGAGCCTGCGTGGGTTGAAAGGCAAGTCTGGGAGTGCGAGCAAAATCACGAAATTCACTGACCAGGCGATCCAGACTTTGCAACTGTTCCCGCGCGGTTTGAAGGCTCGAAACGAGTGCCCGGCGCGCGGCCGGATCGTCTCGCCGCGCCGCCGTCTCGACGTTGTCCATGGCCAGGGTCAAAGGGCTCAGAGCGTTCTTGATCTCGTGCGCCACCCGGCGCGCCATCTCGCGCCAGGCCGCCCGGCGCTCCGCGGAACGCATTCGCGCTTCACTCGACTGCAAACTCTGAGAAAGATCCCTTAACGCATTGGCGAGCTCTTTGACCTCGGTGGGTCCTCCCACCGCGAACTCGATTTCGCGCTCCCCGGATTCCATGCGGTGCACCGCTCTGCGCAGCACGTCCAGCGGACGGACCAGGCCATGGGCGAGCAAAGGGGTGAGGACGAGGACGATCAAGAAACTCATGAGGCTCAGGCGAAAAAGTCGCGTTCGCATGGACTGAAGGACCGGCAGGGATGGCGGTTCTCCGGGATCCAAGGCCAGGGGAAGTTCTCCCTGGATCCTCCAGCCGGCGGGCAACTGCACGCTGATGAGTGGCTTCAGTGCGAGACCGAGTGAGAGACTCTTCGCCCCACTGCGGCTCGCGATCTCGGTGAGACGACTTGCAGAGAGCGCGCTCGCGCCCACCACGAGGTAAGCGCGATCCTCAAAGGACACCTCTCGCGCGGCACCCACCCACCAACTCGCGTCGCCACTGTCGTCGGCAGTCCAGGACTTCCAGGCCAGGACTTTCGTGTGAGCCTGTTCCCGCAGCATTGCATACTGGGGGTGCATGACGCCCTGGGCCTGAGGCTTTGGCGCCTGGCTGAGGACGCGTCCCTCAGGCGAAAGAATGAGCAGGTGATCCAACTCGAAACGTGGCGCGTACTCGCTCGCCCACAGACGCAGGTCGCGCCGTTCGCTCCCCCCCTGTTCCTCCGCTTCTTCGAGAAAACGGCGCAGTGCCGACGAAGATGCCAGATCCTCCACCGAGGCCACGGTCATCGAGGCCATGCGGTCCAGGCGAAGGCGTACCTCGTCGGCCTGTCTCGTGCGCCATTCTTGCCCGCTCCGGGCCTTCATCTCGCGCAGCGAGTGATCCAGAGTGAGAAGGAGTCCTCCCAGGATCAGAACCGCGGAGCAGAGGAGCGCCAAACTGAAGCGCCATCGCAAACTCATGGTTTCCAACCGAAGCGTTCCATCTGCTCTTTCGGCAGCAGATGAGCCGTGCTCAAGTCGGGTAGAAAACTCTGAGGATCAGCGCGCAATCCGGCCACCCGGCGATCCACGAACACTCGCCCCTCTTCCGTCCACAGGGGCACGAAGACGGCTTGCTCGAAAAGCCAGTCTTCCACCTCCCCCGCCAACCGTTCATCACTCAAGGCGTTCAGTTCTTGCGCGCGCTCTTGGGTGTCCTTCCGCCACGACTCGAGCATTCCACACGCTCGCAAGAGCGACATCGCTTTCTCTCTCATCGTCCCCACGGGCAAGATCAATCGACCGAAGTCGACTTGGTCGCCGCCGTCCAGGACACAATCACTCTGCATTTTCGTTGGCCCGTCTTCGGGCTCGCCGTTCACGAGAACACGGGTGGAAGTCTGCGCGCCCCGGTCACGCGCGAGGAATCCCAGCCTCTCCCGCAGTTCCTCGCTCAGTGCATCCGGAAGCCGATCCACGATTCCCGGGCAACCGAGGAAGCTGAATTGCAACTGTTGACCTTTCAGGGAATCCTCCGCCTCCGGCCGCGGGCTTCGCTCTCTCCCACTCAAGGGCAGTCGCGGCTCTAGCCCCTCGCGGCTCAAACCGAAGAGTTCGAAGGGACCCAGAGATCGCAACCAGGCCGCGACGACGCGTCGGCGCCGCAGGGGCATCGCGGGAGAGAGTCTGGCGATTCCCCAGACCGGAGCGGCCGGCACCACCTTCCAACGCGCGGTATCCCCGAAGACCAGAGGCTTCTTGGCGACCGACGCCAGCCACTCGGGATACTCCTTGGCCAGAGGACTGAAACGGATCACGTGCATGGCTGGATCGAGCTGGCGCAGCCGCAGTTCGGGCAGGAGACGCCAACTCAGGGTCCAGAACGAGAGCGGAGCGAAGACGGAAGCTCGAGCTTCGAACTCGGCGAATTCGTCCCAGGCGTGCGCGCGATGATCCGGGTTGAAGTGCAGCTCGTGGGTGAGCGTCAGATCTTCCCCGAATTCATCGACCAATAGGGGCCAGGCAAAGTCGCTCGCGACGCGCACCGTCTCCATCCGTCTCGAATGGCCGCGGGATGGAGCTTCCGGGAGGACGCGCACGACGGCCGCAAAGAGTTGAAGAACAGAGCTTCCATCCGGATTCCCTCGCAACACGAGCCAGGTGTCCGCCAGGTTCCAATTTTCCGGAGCGGCGGTGATGCTCAGGATCTGTGTCTCACTCGCCTCCGCCAGTGGCAGACGCATGCCGTCTCCGCCGCGGCTCAACGACCACTGCTCTAGATCTCCTTCGCCAGCGGGGAGATCCGCATTGCCGAGAACGAGGCGGAGATCGCGTTGCATGAGCAGAAGCGGCGGCGAAAGATCCTGAGCGAGTGCGCGAGCGAGCATCCTTCGCTCGTTTTCCCGCAGCGTAACCAGAGGCCTCGAGCTCTCCGGCTTCAGTTGCAGCGAGCCCTTACGCCACTGCAGCTCTTGCAGGGCCTGGCCGGAGTCCAAAAAGACCGTGCCGTTCAGACGGACGAGCGCGCGCGAAGCTCCCAACTTCAGGCTGGCCAAGGGCGGGTTCTCTTTCGCGTCCAGAGGCCAGGTGTATTGCAGCTTCTTTGCCACGCTGACTTTGAACGGCTCGCTGCGCCACAGGCGATTCGCGGTACAGATCATCAAGTTCAGGTCCGGTTCGAAGAGGCCATTGCTCTCCACCATCCAGACCACCGCTCTCGACGAGTTCGAGCGCAGCCAGGCCTGGATGGCGGCGGCGGTATCCAGTCGTCGCGGAGGCTGCAGAGGACGTAAGCGTCCATTGCGCAGCGCAAGCGCAAAACAGAGCGCCGATGCTTCCCAGTTTCCGCTGCCGCTCACCGCGGGCGGAATCAGCCACTGCTGCTCGGCATTGGGAGCATTGCGGGAGAGGATCGCGGCATGCGCCGCTTGGTTGATCTGATCGGCCAAGTGATCGATCCGAGGGGACTGCAGAATTTCCCGCTGCGGAGTCTCGCCTGAAGGAACCAGCCCCCGGGAGCCCACACATCCCGGCAGAGCGGCCACAGCGAGGAGGAGGAAGATTCCCCACGCCCTGACTGCGGACCCTATGCGTTCCACGAAGGTGCTCTCACTTCTTGCGTCCACTCTCCATCTTGAATTTCGGCTGCTTCACGCTCGAGGGAGCGGAGCGATACCAGCGCGCTTCGCTGGAATGCAGCTGCCACCAATCGATCCAGAAGGCGTTCAGCGCGGCGGAGTCCGCACTCCCCTCCTCCTCCCCGGCCATCTAGAGTGATACGTCGCAAGAGTTCACGGATGAGGGCCTGCACCTGATCGTAGGGAATCGCGACCATGATTCCCTTATCCCCGGGAAGAGGACGCAGCGGAATGCGCCGGTAGGCGGGAGAAAAGCCCCTGGCGATCGCGGCCTGACGGTCGATGGGCAACCATTGAATCAACTCGGCCACGAGCTCAGACTGTTGGGGCCCGATCTGGTCCAGGAGCAGATCCTGGAATCCGTCGGCCACGTAGAATTGTTTGAGAAGCTGCGAGATCGGCTTGCCGCCCTCCTCGACCGGCCGGTCGAGTCCGCTCAGCCACGGCGCCAGGCTGGGAGCCGCTTGTGGGTCGCGCCAGTAACGGGCCTGAAAGCGCGCCTTCCGCCAGAAACCCGCGTAACTCTTGATGACACCATCTTCCTCGGCCCCACTGGGGACGAAGGAGCACACACGATTCAAAATGGCCAGAGGGATGGCGCGCAGGTCTTCCGCGCGGTGCCCCACCATCTTGCCCAGACTCGCGTCCCAGTGCCGGCGGGGGAAGCCACGGGCTTCGAAATCGTCTTTGTACAACATGATCAGCTGCATGCATTCGCTGACCAGGAGACCGTCCCGTCCGGGTTGAAGGGCTTGAAGCAGCGCGTTGAAGCCCAGGGGATCGTCGGCGAGCGTCTCCAGGAGACCCTCCACCCCGCGCACTTCGGGACCGGGCGGACTTCTGAGTTCGCGTAGCCAAGCGGTGGGATCGGGACGCAGTCCGGGATCGAACCAGAACTCCTCGTCCATTCCACGGTCCACCCACCACGCGTCCCAGAGCTCGACGCGGGCCGCCACGATGCTCGCCCGCGCGAAGCCGGGGGTCCTGGAGAGTTCGTCGTGGGCGATCGTCCTCTGCAGCCGCGCATCGCGCCCCACTTCGGGATCGAGCGCAATTCGCTGCAACAGCTCCACCCCCTGACGTCGGAGGTCACTCCACGCCGGCGGCCTCTCGGAGGGACGCGGGCCGAAATCGTGAACCTCGTAGAGGCCCTGAATCCTCTGCTGCGCCTGCTCATCACTCTCGTCCAAAAGAGCGAGAAGCCGGTGAGTGAGTCGACGCTGGCTCCGGTCCGCGCGCGCGAGCACCTGCTGGGAAAGGCTCGAATCCGCGGCCATCGCGTAGAGTAGCCCCGGCAGTCCCGAAGAACTCTTCCAGGCGCTGCCTTCGCCCAAGGATGCGAGAACCGCAGTCTCGGTCTTCAAGAGTGGTGTCTGCGCGCTGGTCTCCGCGTGGGCGAAACGCGGCGTGACCACCGCTAATGAGGTCCAAGCAAAGAGCAAGACCAACAAAAGGAGAGCCGTGGTCGAAGCCCGTTTGCCGCGCGAGCTGAGTTCGGAAGGCGCAGGTCCCTCCCGTCGCTCCTTGTAGTCACGGTAAGCCCTGAGCAATGCCTTGAAACCCGAGACAGCCATTCCGCTCTGCACCGCCGGACGCCAGAGACGCAGCCACAGCAGCACGAGGGCCGTTCGGCTCGGCGCGTCCTTGGGCCCAAAGCGCCGGACCAGAGTCAGACGGCTGCGCAGATTGTAGTAGAGAAAGAGCGGAGATGAGACGCGGGTGGTGGCTGAGACCTTGTGGAGTAATCGCGCCTGTGGCGCCACCACGATCTCGTAGCCGGCCCGTTCCGCCCTGAGACAGAGGTCGACGTCTTCACAAAAATGAAAGTACCTGCGGTCGAGTTCACCGACTTCCTCCAGCAGTTCGCGCGAAAGCAGCATGGCGCAACCGGTAACGTAGAAGTGCAAATTGCCGCGCGTTCTGAGCTCTTCGTCCGAGAGTGGAGTCTGGACGTGCCGCACGCGAGCGCTCGCAATGTCGAAGCGTCCCCCACCGAACGCCCAAAGTCGCTCGGGAGTGTCGTAGTAGGCGATACTCGCTCCCACCACTCCGGTCTTGGCTCCGCGTTTCGCGCGCTCGAGCATGTGCCGCAGGAAATCCGGCTCGACGACCGTGTCGTTGTTCAAAAGGAGAACGAAGTGCGCCCCTCGCTCGAGCGCCCAGCGGATGCCCGCGTTGTTACCCCCGGCAAAGCCCAGGTTGGCGCCGGTCTGCAGGATGGCCAGCGCGGGGTGAGCCGCGCGGACCGCGGCCTCGCTGCCATCGCTACTTCCATTGTCGACCACGAGGATCTCGTGGCTCTCACCTTCGAGCGCTCTCAAACTCTTGAGGCAGGCGAGGGTGTCTTCCTTGCCGTTCCAGTTGAGCACGATGATGACGGTTTCCGGCGACGACACCCTGCACCTCACGAGATGGACGAATCAGGCCACCTCGGCTAGGCTAGGGACATGATGCAATTCAGGCAAGACACGAGCGAAGACTCTGGATCTTTTGTATCGCGAACTGCGGCTCTGGGGTGGCTCCTTTTGAGCTGCGCTCTCCTCGCCGGCGGGCTGGGCTGTCGATCGCAGTCAGAGGAAAGGCTGTGCCGAGCGGCCCGGCTGGACGATCCCGCCGCCTATGTGAAAAGCGTCGAACTGGCGCGGAGCGAGAGGGACTCGCTCTTTCATCTGCCCGATTCCAGTCCGGTGGCCAAGGAAGACCTTCCCGGCTGGAAGGGGCTCGAGTTCTACCCCGTCAAACCCAGCTATGTGCTCGAGGGACCGCTCATCCGGACGGCAAAACCCGTTCCGCTCACGATCCCCGATACCGGTGGAGAGACGCGCAAGGCGCAGAAAATCGGCTATTTCCTGGTAGATCTGGGAGCCGGTCCGGAGAAACTGTCCGTATTCCGCATGCTCGAAAGCGACTCCCTCTTCTTGCCCTTTCTCGATGCCACCAGCGGAGCGGAGACCTATCCGGCCGGGCGCTATCTCGAACTCCAGAAGCTGGGCGACGACCGTTATCGTCTGGATTTCAATCTAGCCTACAATCCCTACTGCGCCTACGGAGGGGACTGGTCCTGTCCGATCACTCCCGAGAGCAATCGCCTGAAAGCGGCCGTGCGCGCGGGAGAACGGGGCTACAAGTTTCTTCATGAATGAGTTCAGGAGACTTGATCCCGACGGTGTTCCTTCGACCGCCGGGGGAGATTGAGACATACCCGTGTGCCGGCTTCCTCGGGCTTGTCGAGCCTCAGGATGACCTCGTCGCCGAAGAGTTCCTGCGCGGCCCTGAGAACCCGTGAGAGTCCGCCTTCACCCCGTAGCGCGTCCTGGTGCAGATCGCCCAGGAACCCCCGCCCGTTGTCTTCCACCGTCAGCGAACAACGCCCGCCCTGCAGGGCGGCATTGACATGAATCCTGCCCGTGTGCAACTCACGCGAGAGTCCGTGGATGAGAGCATTGTCGATCAAGGGCTGCAAGACCCGGCGCGGCACCAACTGCTCCTTGAGGGCGGGATCGAAGCTGATGCCAACTTCGAGACGGTTGCGCAGGCGCAGTTTCTCCAGAGCGAGCAGATCCCGCGCAAATGCCATCTCTTCGCTCAAGGGGACCCCGCTGCCGTCCTTCTCCAGAATGTAGGCGTAGGCGCGCCGCAGTGATTTGAGGATGTCGCGCGCGGCCTGCGGATCGCGTTCGCCGACTTCGGAGCAGATGCGCAGGATCGACTCCACGAGCTCCGGGTCGAGCCGCTCACGCATCGCAACCAGCTCGCGACGGGCCGACGCGAGTTCTCTTCGACTCGCGGCCAATTCAGAACGCAGTTCTTCCACTTCGCCCGCGATGTCCTGCACCCTCGCGCGGGCCGCGGCACCGCTTCGCGCTTCGAATTCACCCGCGCCCATTGCGTCGAGCGCGCTCGCCAACAGTTCGGAGACGACTTCGAGATAACGTCGTTCGGCGTCGAACCAGGGATAACAGTTGCGCCGTTCCCCGAGCAGCAACCAACCGAGGGAGCGCCCCGCGGCGACCAAAGGAACTCGCAGCCGGTAGGAATGCTCCTCGTCCTTCAAGCTCTCGGCCCATTGGCGATTGCGCGGGGTGTCGCCCAAAAGAAGCCGCAGCGACTTGGGATGAACCGCTTCCTGAATGTCCATGAGAGCGCCGCGCTCGAGCTCCGCGAGAGAGCGCGAACGACTCAAGCGCTGTGCGAAGCGATGCACCGCTCTTCGCAAATCGACGTCGCGATCGAAGAGCACCCGATCCATCCAGGGACGGAGCGCTCGATCGAGAGCCGGCCCGATCGCGATCGCGGCGCCCAGGACCACGAGGCGGGACAAACTGGTAGCATAGCGTCCCCAGCTCGGCTCGTTGAACTGGATGCGGTTGAACACGAAGAGGACCACGAGCGACAGGGCCGTCCACAACAGCAGCCGAATGCCGTCGCGAATGTAGCGGTCCATGAAGGAGAACTCGTAGCGCACCAGCCCGAAGAACACCACGAAGGAGACACTCTGCAGATGCAGGATGGGCAGCACCGCGAGCCGGATTCTCGCCGGATGGGAATCGTGCCACAGCGCGACGAAGAATACGCAGAGCAACAATCCGAGCAGCATGAGGCCGCGACCGAGGTTGGCGATGCCGACCCGCTCTTGCCCGGGCCGCGCGGGAAAGAGAACCAGGATGAGAAAGACGAGGGACCCCGCGAAGAGATAGGCCGAGAGTGGCCCCAGAAGAGCGCGCCACTCCCCCACCTGCGCGCGGAGCTTGCCGGTACCCCCCGCGTAATAGGCGAAAGCCAGCACGAGCACCCACCAGGCCGCCACCACGTAAATTTTGCGATAGCGCTGCACGTGCGTGATGATGGCGGCGCGCAAACTGGGCGGGGGCCGGCGGTACAACCTGCGGAAGTTGGCGAAGAGTTGAAAGAAAATGGTGAGAACCAGAAGTTGCAGCATCAGCTGCAGGCGCGTGAGCCAGAGGGCTCGATGGGGCGCGAGACCACCGGGCGCCAGAGCCATGGAGTATTCGAAGAGTTGCAGGAGGTGCCAGGCGGCCAGAACGATGTTGGCCGTGGCGAAGATCTTGATTTCGGTCCCGCGCGAACGGCGCGCCAGGATGAACAGCGCCAGGCTCAAATGCAACGCCGTCGCAAGCGAGTAGACGAGCAGGGAGCCCAGTATCAGATCTGCTCTATTCATCGTAACGAGTATAGCAGACAATGCAGCAGTGAAGCGCGACTGCATTGCGCACGAAGGAGGACTCCATGCGGATCGTCTTGGTGGGACCAGCCAGCCCCTGGCGCGGCGGCATCGCCCATTTCAACGACCTCCTCGCGCGCGAACTCTCCAGGTCCCACGAAACCTTCGTCCTGAGCTTTACGCGCCAATATCCCAAGCTGCTGTTTCCGGGAAAATCCCAGAAACATCCCTCGGAGGCCAGCCTCGATGTGGGGGCCGAGGCTCTCATCGATTCCATCGGCCCCTGGAGCTGGTACAGAGCGGCTCGCCGCATCCGCCAGCTCTCACCCGATCTGCTGGTCTTCCGCTACTGGATGCCTTTCTTCGCACCCTGCTTCGGCATGATTCTACGCGGCGCGGTGCGGCACGGGAAGCCCGAGAGCGTGGTGATCGCCGATAACGTCGTCCCCCATGAACGACGTCCCCTGGACGGGCCGTTCACCCGCTGGTTCTTCTCACCCGTGGACCGCTTCGTGGTGATGACGCAAGCCGTGCGCGAAGACCTGCTCGAAGTACGCCCCGATGCGCAGGTCGATCTCGTACCGCACCCGCTGTACGGGCAGTTCGGGGATGCCATCGATCGCCAAGTGGCACGACGCCAACTGGAGATTGCGGGCGATGCCGAGCTCATGCTCTTCTTCGGTTTCGTTCGCCCCTACAAGGGCCTGGATACTCTGCTGCGTGCGATGCCCGCGATCCGGGCCGCCCGACCGCGCGCGCAGCTCTTGGTGGTGGGAGAATTCTACTCCCAAGAAGCGCGCATCCGGGCGCTCACCAGCGAGTTGGGATTGGATGACTGCGTACGATTCGTCTCGGACTACGTCCCCAACGACGAAGTGGCGCCCTATTTCTCCGCGGCCGACGTGGTCGTGCTGCCCTATCACCATGCGACCCAAAGCGGCATCATCCCCGTGGCCTATCACATGGGTCGGCCCGTGGTGACTACCAGGGTGGGCGGTCTGGCTGAAGTGATCGAGGAGGAGAAAACCGGCATCCTGGTTCCCCCGGAGCGTTTCGACGCGCTGGCCGCGGCGCTGATTCGCTTTTTCGCGGAATCTCTGGGGCCGCCCATGCAGGAGCATGTCGCCCGCGCGCGAAAACTCTACAGCTGGGAAAGATTCGCCAAGGCGGTGTGCGGCACGCGCTGAAAGCGAAACTCACGAGGCAGGCAGAGCTACCACGCGGAGTTGAACGTGGGTTGACCAGGGGGATGGATCGAGCAGCCCGCTCTACTGGGAGCCGGCTGCTCGCTTTGCATCCATCTCTTCGTTCTGCAGTTTCTGCAGAATCAATCTGAGCCCCTGAGAAAGATCGAGCAGTCTCTCGTCGGAGAGAGTCTCCACCTGTCTCAAGAAGAACTCGTTCTCGAAGGGCACCAATCTCTGGATCGCCTTGGACCCGGCCGGCGTGGCCTTTACGCGAAACGAACGACGATCATGGGGATCCGGGCGGCGTTCAATGAGACCTTTTTTTTCCAGACGCAGAATCATTCCCGTCATGTTCTGTTTGCTGACACAGAGCCGACGGCACAGCTCGGTGGGGGTCAACCCATCGGCTTTGTCCTCGCGCTCCAGAAGCCCGAGCGTGAGCCACTGCGCTGACGTAATATCCGCGGTCTGGCTTAGGGCGCCCCACCGTCGGTCGAAGAGATTGCTCACCCGCATCGCATCCAGCAGTGCGCGTCGGGCAAGCGTCGGCCGATCGAGGGCTGACATATCTTGCCTCCTCACGAGAGGATTGTCCGTGTCGAGCCTAAACCGCCGCCGCCTCCGCTGCAAGCGCGATTTAGCTGTTTCGCGACCGTTTACTTACGAATAAAAAACGAAAACAGCGTCACGCCGGTTTCTCGTGGCTTGCCCGCACCGTGGTGTGAATCCCCCCGCGCACGTAGAAGTCGCCCTCCACTTCGATCATGAGCGGATCGAGTGCCGCCACCAGATCGTCCAGGATGCGGTTGGTCACTTCTTCGTGGAACGCGCCTTCGTTGCGGTAGCTCCACAGATACAGCTTGAGGGATTTCAGCTCCACGCAGAGCTGATCCGGGCAATAACGGATGCGCAGGGTGGCGAAGTCGGGCTGGCCGGTGCGCGGGCAGAGGCAGGTGAATTCGGGCGCCTCGAAGCGGATCTCATAGCGCCGCTTTGGCCGTGGATTGACGAAGGTCTCGAGTTCTTTGGATGGAGTGGTGGCCACGACGTTCCTCCTTGGGCCAAGAGGAAAGGGGGAGCCGAAGCCCCCCCTCCCAACTCGCATCACGCAGCCGAAGCCGCATGGACGAGACGATAGCCTTGGCTACCAGTTGAACCAGGCCGAGATCCAGGCGAAGGTGTTGCCACCGGTGGCTCCGTTGAGGAAGTAACCACTGTGGACGTGACCCTCGTCGAGAGCGAAGTCCAGCCCGAAGCTGTCCTTGTCGATCCCGAAACCGGTGGTCCAGGTGTACTCGAACTCGCGGTACTTGTCCGAAGCCGCCCCATTTTCCTCGGTAACGAAGATGTAGGACGAGACAACGCCGGTCCGCACCACGAACCAGTCGTTCATGTAGTACTCACCAGCCAGGTTGTAACCGGGCAGGATGAGGCCCTTGAGAGACTGATCGTCGTCAGGCGTGGTGGAATCGTTGCCATTCTCACCCTTGGCGTACGACAGAGTCAGATAACCGGCAACCTCCCACTGTCCAGGCGTCCCGAAGACCGGACCAAAGCTGCCCCGGAAGTCGGTCTCTTTGATATCGTCCTGGCCGTTGGCATCCGGGCTGACCTTCGCGTAGGAGAATCCGCCCAGGTAGCGCCAGTTCTGGCCCCACACGTTGTTCAGACGACCACGCGCGGTGATGTCGAAGTTCATGCTGCTGTAGTCCTGCGAGGGATTCGGCGCAACGACCGTATTGTCGGTGTAGCTTCCCATCCCGAACTCAGCCGCCAGATCCAGATTCGCGCTGGGGCTGTAGCCCAGCTGGAATCCGAAGTCGTTGAAGCTATTGTCGGGATTGACAGTTCCCGCTCCGTTGTCGGTCTTGTTGGCGTCCGCGACCCAAGAGAAGGCAATCCCGAAGGGCTTGCCGCTCAGGTCCGTGGACCAACCCAGGTCCCACCACTGCCAATTGCGGGCCTGCGTAGCGGTGGAATAGAGCCCACCAGGCAGGGTCCCGAAAGTGGGCATGCGGTCAAATCCGCCCCAGGTGTACAGCGCCGTCCGCGCGGTGGCGTCCTGACGGCCCGTGCTGAAGCGGAAGGTGTTCTTCTCTCCACCCCAGATCAACGAGGCGTTCCCATTCATGTTGTAACCGAAATTGCTGGGAGCAAGATCGATGATCGCCATGTTTTGGTACTGCCCGTAGAGCTGAGGGAACGCGAACATGTCGTCCGCGTCGTCGATAAAGTAGTTCCCGGCCAATGCCGAGCGACGGGCCGCGTTCGCGTTGGACGCGATACCCACCACCAGCAGAGCCAGAGTTAGAAGCGCAAATGCGCGCCAGACAGGAGACTTCATACCAGGTCGACTCCTCGTTACGTGCGAAGCACGTTTTCACGTTTGCCAGGCCACCAGGTTGTGCTGTGTGGAGTGCAGCCTAGCGACGCTTAGTTGAGGACAGCCTCCCTGCCGGCGCATGCGGGCGCACGGCGAGCTGTCCGACCGATCGCGGAATTAGTACCGCAGCGAGTAAAAGTGTCAACGCAAAAATCGAGGTCAAGTCTTTCAGCGTGGTCAAATATTTACCAGCGTTGAACAAGCTCGTTTGCGCAGGTGAAATCGAGTTTGCGTTCGGCGATGGTCCCGGTGCGCGTTCTCCCTTACTCTCACGGGATGAACGCAGAATCTGGCCCAACTTCCACCCCCACCCCTGCCGGGATGACACACCGTTTTTTTCATCAGCATCGCGCATGCCTTCTCGCGCTTTTCTTGAGCTGTTTGGCGCTTGCCGTTCGCGTCCCGCACCTCGGTTGGGGCCTGCCGGAAGTCGAGGAAGAAGCGCTGCCCATGAAAAAAGCGCTGGAGATGTGGGGTTGGGACGAGGGGCATCTGCGCCTGGATCCGCAGACGGCAGGCTGGCCCTCCCTCTCCTTCTACATCCATCTCGCCGCCCAAAAGCTGCAGTACGCGACAGGGCGCGTTCTGGGTGAGTACCACGATCGTTACGACTACCTCATCGACAATGCCCTGGATCGTCGCCAGCTGCTCCTTCTGGCGCGCCTCATCGGCGTCTTGTGCGCATGCGGGGTGGTGTTCATCGGAAGCCGCCTGGCCTTTCGTCTCGGGGGCGCCACCGCGGCCATCCTGAGCGGGGGACTTCTGGCGCTCTCGCCCATGCTCGTGCGCCACGCACAGCTGGTCACGCCCGACATCATCATGACCCTCTTCTCCGCACTGGCAGTGGCGGAGATCCTGGCCGTCGCCCAATACGGACGCCGCCGTGACTACATCCTGGCCGGGCTCTTCATCGGCCTGGGAATCGCCTGCAAATACACCCCCATCCTCTTTGCTCTCAGCCTCTATCTCGTGCACCTGCAGCGCCTGCGCTCGCACGGAGTGAGTCTGCGCCGGGCCGGGCTCGATGACCGGTCTCTGGGGCTGGCGGCCCTCACTTGCCTCCTTGCGTTCCTCGTGACCAGTCCCTACACCCTGAGCGACCTGACGGTTCTGCGGCGCGACTTCGCCTTCCAGATGCTCCACATGAGCAAGGGGCACTTCGGGCAGGAGCATCAGGGTTCGGGGGCCATCTACTACCTGCGCCAGGTGCTGCTGCCGGGCCTTTCGAGCGGCGGATTCCTGCTGAGCCTCACCGGTCTGGGCCTGGCCAGCTGGAAGCTGAAGGGCCTCTGGCGCAGCCTGGCTCTCTGCGTGCTCACCTTTTTCGTGGGAATCGCCCTGCTCAACACGCACTTCGAGCGCTACATGCTGCCCTTGCTCCTGCCGCTCGCCCTGGGGATGGCCGCCTGGCCGCCGCTCGTACGTCACTGGATCCCGGCGCAGCGCCGCCCCCTCCAGAACGGAATTCTGCTCTCGATCGCCCTGATCGCCCTTCTTCCCGCGGCCCTGGGAAGCTGGCGGTACCACCAGCAGAAGGGCCAAAAGAACACCCTCCAGCTGGCGCGGAGCTGGGCCATGGAGGAGCTCCTCCCTGAGAATCCAGCTCTGGCCCAAGAGGCCTACACGCCGCAGCTGCCCACCGACCCCGGGCTCCAATTCCGCAAGCGGGCGTTTTTCGAGCGGCTTTCGGACGTGCAGCGCGCGCGCCTCCTGGACCGGCCCGTATTCCGCGCGGATTCCATCCCCATGAACTCGGTGCGGGTCGAGCTGAGCGCCTACTACTACGATCTGCGCCATTTTTTGCCCTACGACTACATCGTGACCTCCTCCTCGGTGCGCGGACGCTACGAGGCCGATCCGCAGCGCTTCCCGCGGCAGGTCGAATTCTACAAGGAGCTCGAGAATTACACGCAGATGGTGAAGAGCTTCGCGCCGGAGGGGCGGCGCAAGGGGCCAACGATTCGCTTCTATCACTTCAGCGCCCAGGACAAGGCACGCCTGGTGGCCGACAAGGGACCCTTCGATCCGCAGGACTACCGCGAGTTCTTGGACCGCCTGCACGCGCCCCAGTTCTACGCCTTCGCCAGCGCGGTGGCGCAGCGGGCATTGGAAGCGAAGATGTGGGGATTGGCCGCCGGAGAGCTGGACGTGCTGCTGGAGGTCTCGCAGTCGGTGGGGATCACGCAGGAGCGCCGCCTTCATCTCATCGAAAGAGCGAGCTATGCCTACTACGAGGCTGGCGCCTACGAGAAGAGCCTGGCCCGGAGCATGTTGTACCTCAGGGACGATCCGAATTCCGCGCAAGTGCTGGGCTATCAGGGCAAAGCTCTGGAGAAGCTAGGCGCATTCCAGGATGCGCTAAAAAGTTATCAGCAGTGTGCCCAGGTGGCGGCGAGTCAGAGCGGACAGGGAGAGTGGGTCGCGTGGGCGCAGGCGCGGATCGCCGAATTGCAGGCTCGGTTCAAGGGGAAGTAAAGCCCGCTTTCAAGGAACCGAAGGAAGTGGTGTCGGCCGGCAGGCCCTTGCTCAAGCCGTCCAGATCGTAGTGAACCCAGTCCCAGATGCTCGCCCCCATCGAGGGACGGCTGGTCGCTCCCATGATCACGCGTCCCACCTCGAGCCGGCTGCCCCCCTTGGGCTGCACCAGGACGACCTGGGTCCCGTCCAGCCAGACTCCCACGAGCTCACCGTCGGGTTCTTGGCTGGAGTTCTTGACCAGCTTCACTTCGTGAAATTCATCGAAGAAATTGGCGTTCACCGTGGCGAGCCAGGACCACTTGCCGGCGGGATTCATTTCCACCAGTTCCATGCGGTCTGCGAAGAAGTGCAGGGCCACCTGCAGATGGGGTCGCGAGAATTCGAGCACGCTCCCCTTGCCGTCGAAATTGCTGAGCGCCTTGAGACGGGCGCTCAGAACGAGGCGCGAGGAGGCCGTGATCTGTCCAAGAAGGGTCTGGAAGCTCACCTGGTCGTCGGAGCGGTTGTCGTTGATGAGCAGGCTACCATCGTCCAGCAGGATGGCAGCGCCATCGCCGATCCGGGTCCAGGGATTGGCCGCCTGGTCCGGATAGATACTCATCTCGTAATCCCCGGAGGCAACTTTCTCCATCTGTGCGAAGCAGAGCACGGGGCAGACCACGAGCAGAAGGGTCAAAAGAGCGGCGATGCGGGCGGGGAATCGCACGAGATCCTCCAGGGGGACAGGGCGTGGACCAAGACTCGGGATCGAGTGTACCACGGATCCCCGCCGGAACAGGAAAGAAATCCTGATCCGGACTATTTTTTGTCGCAGTCGTGTGTCCGAGGGGTTCCCCGCGCGCAGCTTCCCGCCTTCGGCGTTTTCCGTCAAGCAAGGAAGTGCTAAAACTGAAGAACTTGTTGCGCATACTTGGTACGCGAAGTGCTTCCTAGCTGTGTTGAATGCGTTCCGTTTCTGCCCCGTGGTTCCGCCATGAGAACATCCGCACCCATTCGCAACCCACGCCTCTTAGCGCTGGCGGCGCTCATGTTCCTGGCCGCCTGTGCCGGTCCACCTCGCAAGTCCGTGCTGCAGAGCGATCCGGAGCAGACCTCCTCTCTGCCCGCCGGGTCCACCCCGAGCGCCAGCGAGAGCTCGTCCTCCGCTGAAAATTTGCCCGCGAGTCGCCCGGAAGAAGTGAGTGCGCTCCTGCACACCGCTCGCTCATACCTCGGCGCTCCCTACCGCTATGGCGGGGAGAGCACACGCGGCTTCGACTGCTCGGGGCTGGTTTGCAGCGTATTCTTGCAGTCCGGGATCGAGCTCCCCCGTTCCTGCGCGGCCCAGGCGCAACGCGGCCTTCCCGTCGCGCGCACGCAGCTCGCGGCGGGTGATCTGGTTTTTTTCGGGCGAGCGCGGGGGGCTCCCACCCACGTGGGAATCTACGAGGGGAAAAACCGCTTCATCCACGCCAGTACGGGCAAGGGCCGCGTGCGGCGCGACAGCTTGAAGGAGAGCTGGTTCGCGCGCCATTACCGCGGCGCGCGCAGGATTCCGCTTCCCTGAGCGAGTGAATCTTCAGAATCCCGGAGCCGCGAAGGGCAGCGCCCGGGCCCTCACCCTCTTTCCCGGACTCCCAAAAACCGGGCCTGCTCAGGCGCGCAGGGCCCGCTTCTGTTGGATCACCGTCGCCATGTCGGCCAGTGTCATGTGGCTCAGTTGCCCGAAGAAGCTGTCGCGCAACTCGCTCCATGTCTCATGGAGCGGGCAGGGAGCATCGTCACTGCATTCATCCAGGCCCAGCACACAACGGGCACTGTTGTGACCCGGTTCGAGGATCGCGATGACCTCTTCCGCCGTGAGACTCTCCGGGTCCCGAGCGAGCGCGAAACCGCCTCCCGGTCCCTTGGTGGAACGGACCAAACCGTGTCCGGCCAGCTGTTGGAGAATTTTGGCCAAGTAGTGGCGTGGAATCGACTCCACCTCGGCGATCTCCCGCACGAGACAGGGACCGTCCTCACGATGGATGGCGAGATAGATGAGTGCGCGGATTCCGTATTCACAGGAACTGGAGAACAACAAGGTTTCCCCCTCATACCCTCAAGGGTGCCGAAAGATCACAAGAGAATGCAGGATATTCTACCCATTTTCTCGTGCGATGCACTCGAAAAGAATCAAAAAATGCGCTCTCGCGCCCGATGCGCCGCTCCAAACTCTCCTCGTTCGAGCGCGGACGAACGGGAGCCGCGCCGCGGCTCAGACCGCCGCGACGATCTCGGGGTCGAGCTCGGGCCAGCGGGCCATGTATTCCGCCCGTTCTTTGCGCAATCGCTCGACCTGCTGCCGATATTCTTCCATGCGGCCCGTGCGCTCGTAGAGCTTGCGCGGACACAAGAGCTCCCGATCCTCCTCGGGGAAGCCGGGAACCGAGCTGGCCACCTGGTAACCGAAGTCGGGATCTTCCTCCCACTCGATCGTTCCCTCGGCGATGGCCTTCACCACAGCCGAAGAGTGAGGGATCTTGACCTTCTTGCTGCCCTCTTGATCTTCCGCTCCTCCCACTCGTCCGGTGCTCATGAGATAGACTTCCATGGGTGAGCTCTTCAGGAGCTCGTGGAAGCGATTTCCCTGCTCGGCCTGGAGCCGTGGAAAGAAGGGATTCGTGCCGGGAACGCGCAGGCTCTTGCCCGCCTCTTCTTTCCCCCCCGCGCTGGTGCCCTTGGTCTCACCCAACATGAAGTAGGCTGCGGCCTGCACCGGGGAAAGTTTGGCGACGGCGGGTATGATGTGCTCGTTGCGGTTGAGGATGAGCAGGAAGTCGGCCTTTCCCAAATCGCGCGCGTCGGCGGCGTCCTTGACCTGACTCATGGCGAAGACGGCGCGGCCATTCTGCGTGTAGCTGGTGTCGAAGAAATCCAGCTTGCCCTGATCGTCCTGGCTCACGTTCTCCAGCCAGGCCTCGGGCTGGGTGACGGCCCCGTAGATGGTGGGTTCGAACTCGGGATCCAGGCCAAAGGTCTTGGCGAAGCAGCCATTCTCGGTCGAGTAGACGACTCCACCGGGCATCAGCGCCACGAAATCGTCCTGTACCGGCTGGCTGTGATTCTGCGAGGTGAAAGTGGTCGTGGTCTTGCCCGTGCCCGAGAGCCCGACGATCAGTCCCACCCTCTTCTTGTCCTTGACCGGAATCACTTTGCAGCCGGCGTGCAGGGAGAGGCCTCCGCGCTCGTAGACCAGGTTGTTCCACATGCGCAGCCCCCCCTTCTTGGATTCTCCGAAATAGTCGCTGTTGCACACGCGGGTGATTCGCTTGTCCAGGTCCACCGAGATGACCCTGTCGTTGGGATAGCCCTCCACGGCCAGGCGGGGAGTGTAGATCACGGTGAGTTCGGGCTCGAAATCCTCGGTCCCCGGCGCGGCGGGATCGTAGTACAGAGTCTGTTGCATCACCGCGATGTTGGCAGCATAGGTGTCGATGATGAGGCGAGTCGCCGTGCGAAAATCCCTGTCGTTGCCGATGTAGCCATCGATGACGATCATATCGCAGTCCTTGATGTGCTCCTCCTGCAGGGCCGCGATCTTGGCTCCCTCTTCCCGGCTGATGCACGGGTCGGAGTGGCGCTCGGGATGATCGGTGACGATGAAGGTGCTGGACTTGCTGCGGGCAGTCGCCTTGGTGGCAACGTTGAAATTCCCGAACTCGGTGAGACGAGCGTTTTTCATCTCGGACACCATCGTTCGAAGTTCTTCACGACTGGGATTGAAGTGGATTTTCCGAGCCTGGATGGGCAGCTTCGCCATGATTCCTCCGGAATGAATCGTTCCTGAAGTCGCGGGGGGAGCTCGTCAAAAGAGGACGAGTAATCGGCCCGAACGTCCGTATGACGCCCCTATCGTAGAGGATGGTATGCAGTGACGCAACCTGCGCGAGAAGAGAGTCCGGCTCCGATCTGGCGCTGGTCGTGGGCGCTCATCGCCCTCACCGCCATCCTGGCTCATCTCCCCGCCCTGCGCGGCTACTTCTTTCAGGACGATTGGTCGCGGCTGGCGGCGGTGGTGCACGGGGGAGGCGCGGGTCTTTTGGGTCCACGGCCTCTCTCGCGGCTCGTCGGCTTCGAATTGGGACACTTCTTCTTCGGACTGCGCGCCGCCGCCTGGCACGCGAGCGCCCTCTGCGCCTGGGCCCTGGCCAGCGTACTCACCCAGAAGCTGGGACTTCGAATGGGTTTGCGCCCCTTCGCGGCCACGGTGGCCGGGCTCATCGCCGCGGCCACGCCGGTGGTGCTTCTGCCGGTGTTCTGGGCCAGCGCCTCGGCCGAGATCTTCGCGGTGCTCTTCGGGCTGCTCGCGCTCTGGGCCTGGCTTCATCCGCACCGACTGGGCGTGAGCCTCGCGGTGCTGGCCGGCCTGGCTTCTTTCTTCTGCAAGGAATCCCTGCTCGCTCTGCCTCTACTGTTGCTGCTGCTTCCGCGCGGGTTTCTGCCCGAAGGCGGCGCATCGCGCGCGCGTCGCAACTGGGCGCTTCTGCTGCTTCTGATAGGCGCGGTGGCGGCGGCTGCTTTGGTGTGGAAGGTGATGGCTCCGGCCGATGTCCACGATCCCTATGCCATGGGAGGACCCAGGCTGTGGCTGATGAACCTGCTCGTCCTGGGCGCGTGGCTCGTCTCGCCCCTCGCCTTCGCGCCTCTGCCCACGCCCTCCCTGCCCTTCTTTGGAGCGCTGGTATGGGCGGCCTGGGTCGCTCTGGCGATCCGCAAGGCGCGCGCGGGAGAGCGCCGGGAGAGCTGGTGGCTGCTCCTGGCCCTTCTGAGTCTGGCGCCGGTGCTGCCGCTCGCGCGTCATCTTCAGCCCTACTATCTGCTGGGCGCGGTGCCCGCCTTCGCCTGGAGCATCGGTGGCACGCTGGATCTGCTGCAGAAAGAGGCCCCTTTGCGGCCCCGCCTTCAGCCGCTACTCGCTCTTCTCTTCGCCCTGGCGGCACTGGGCGTGGGATATAGCGCGAGTGCGCGGCGTTTCGAGGCGCGCGACGCGCGCGGCCGGCTCGAGGATCCTCTCGCGCTTCGTAGCGCTCTGGCCTACGAGGCCGCCGGCCTGGTGCGCAGTCTCCCCCTTCAACCCGGCGAGACCCTGGCCGTATTGGCCGCCACCGCGACCGAGTGGCCCAGGGAGATGCCGGTGAGGATGGCCCAGCGCCTCAACTCGAAAATCTACGTGGCCATCGACGGTGAGAAGGGCCTGAGCGTCATGGTGCCCGAGGGAGTTTCCGTGCGCTGGGACTCCCACCTGGATGGACTGCGCGCGGACAGCATGATCCTCTTCGACGACGGTGGGATGCGGCTGCGCTTCTGGGGAAGGGTTCGTAACGCGCGCTTCTATTCGGCGCTCTTGGCAATGGCGGCACAGCAGTACCAACGCGCTCTGCACGATCTCTGGGTGGTGGGAGGAAAGGGCGCTCAGCTCGATTTCACGTATCAGCCGGAACTCTTGCCGGTGGCCGGCAGTGCGATCGACGAGAACGCCAGCCCCTTCGTGCACTACATTTTGAGCCACGAAGAAGACTCGACCCTGGCCCGTCGCCTGGTCCTGCTCTTCGAGCAGCTCTACAAAGCGGTGCGTGGAAAAGAACTGCAATGGGCCGGCGGCGCGGCGGCTGACTCCTCGTCCACTCGCGCGGATTCCTCCGGCCCCTAGGGCCAATCCAGCGGGGGCGGCCACACCATCGAACTCGGCCGCGTGCGCCGCGGCACCAAAACCCGCAATCCTCCCGGCTCGATCCGCGCGTTGATTTCTCTTCGATCCCCCTGGTCATCTCCATCGAGTTGGATGGGAATGGGATCTTCACAGCGCACGCTCACCTTCTGCCCGCGCAGGAGAGTGAGACCGCCGTGCGGTCGCGGCCGCGCGCCAAAGGATGCAGCGGCCAGGGTCACGACCTGCTCGAAGGTTTGGGCCCGGATGATGGCCACGTCCAGCATGCCGTCTTGCCCGTCGGCTTCGGGCGGAAAGATCCAGTTGCCCATCTGGGTTCCAAAGTTGGCGACCATGACCGAGGCGGCGGTGATCTCGTGTTCGGCATCGTCCACGGTGACGACGAAGGCGTGGTGGTTGATGGGAAGATGGCGGGCAGCGCTGATGACGTAGGCGGACTTGCCCAGGACGTTCTTCAGTTCGCGCCCGGCCTCGCGGATGAGATGACCGTCGAAGCCACCGCCGACGGCCAGGAGAAAGGGCTCCTCTTCGCTGCGCCCCAGATCGACGCGCCGTGGAACTCCTTCTTTCACCAGCCGCAAGGCGGAACGTAGCCCCATCGGGATTCCCAGGCGTAAAGCCATCACGTTCCCCGTTCCGGAGGGAACGATCGCCAAAGGACGAGAGGAGTTCGCCAGAACCCGCGAAGCCCTTTGCAGAGTTCCGTCACCGCCGATGACCACGACGGGGCCGTCCGCTTCGTCCTCTTCGAGAATGCGGTCGGCGTCGAATTCGATTTGGGTGGAACGCCACTCGTCCGGCAGACCTTCCTCGCGCAAGACCTTGCGCAATCTGCTCTCGTCGATTCGTCGCAGATTACCGCCCGCCGCGGGATTGAAAATGATGGTGGGCGCGGACTGGGGCAAAGGCGGCTCCATGGTGTAGATCCTGAGGGACTGCTGGTGATCGTTCCAGTGTATCGGATGCGGCAAAAGGAGCAAGAGCCCGCTCTGCTTGCCCTGGACGGTGGCGGCGGCTAGTATGCCCCTCGATCTGCCCGCAAGGGGACCCGAATGTCCAAGACCATCTCCGTTTTCCATCTTGACGACGCTCGCAGCTGGCGCGGCGGTCAGCAACAGGTGCTGTATCTCCATCGCGGACTTCTGCAGGAGGGCGTCGACTCCACGGTGGTCACGCCCGCCGGAAGCGCACTGGCCCAGCGTTGCAGTCGCGAAGATCTTCCGCTGTGGACTCTCCCGCTGCGCGGCATCGGCTCTCTCCCCTCGCTGTGGCGACTCGCCAAAGCGGCGCAAAGCAAAGGCGCGATTCTCCACAGTCACACCGCGCACACTCATACCACCGCCCTGCTGTGCTGCTCTCTCAAACCGAAGCTCAAACTGGTCGTGTCCCGGCGGGTCGATTTCGTGCCCGCCTCCACCCGCTTGAATCGCTGGAAGTACCAGAACGAGCATGTGGACCGTTATCTGGCGATCAGCTCGGGCGTGGAGCGAGTCCTCCTAAAGAGCGGCGTGCCCAAGCAGCGCATCGCCAGAGTGCCCAGCGGGATCGACCTCGCGCGTTTTCAAGACCTCTCCCCCGACAGCGCGTGGCGCGCGAGCCTGGAGCTTCCTGCGGGGCGCAAGCTCGTGGGCAGCATCGCGGCACTGGCTCCGCACAAGGACCAGGCCACCCTGCTGCGCGCTTTCGCGCGTTTGCTGCGCATGGGAGTCGATGCACAGCTCGTCATCTTCGGTGAAGGCAGTGAGCGCGCGCGACTCGAAGAGCTGCGCGGACAACTTGGAATCGAAGAGCGCGTTTTTTTGCCGGGCTTCGTGACAGAACCTCTCGCGCGTGCGGCCTGCTTCGATCTCTTCGTCATGAGCTCGGCCGAGGAGGGCCTGGGCACCGCGATCCTCGACGCGATGGCCATGGGACAGGCGGTGGTCGCGACGGCCGCCGGCGGCATTCCCGACGCGGTGGTGGACCGCGAGACGGGACGTCTCGTGCCGCCCAAGGACGTGGAGGGGTTGGCCCAGGCTATGGCTTCCCTGCTGGGCGACGGTGAGCTCAGGCGTCGTTACGGGGAGGCCGGCCGTAAACGGGTGGAGGAACACTTCGAGGTCCACCGCACGGTGTCCCTGACCCTCTCCGCGTATCGAGAACTCCTGGGGAACTCGCTTGCCGAGTCCCCGGCAAGTTCTCGATATTGAAGCTCCATGGAATTAAAAGCCCAACGCTCCTCCTCGCCCGCCGGCCCTCCGCGCTCCCTGCGTGACGCCCTCGTCTTCGGTTTGCTGTGCGGCATCGTGGCGCTGCTTTTCGAACTGCGCATTCGCGCGCAGGGGCTCGACTTTCTCCAGGACGGAATCTGGCTTCTCTCCGCGTCGATTTTGCACCGTGGGGGCGCGCTCTATCGTGAGATCGTCACGCGCGAGGGGCCCTTCGACGCCGAGCTCTTGCGAGGGGTCTTTCTCTTCTTGGGGGAGAAGGCGGCGGCTCTCGCCTTCCTGAAGGCCCTGGTCGACGCGCTTGCCGCGGCCCTCGGCTCGGCCTGGGCGTTCCACCAGGGCAAGAAGAGCCTCGCCTGGCTCACGCCGCTGGGAATTTTGATCCTGGCGCCCTTCCCCCCGCGCTACCTCGTCGTCGGCGTGGCCGCCGCTCTCCTCACCGCGGCAATCGCGCGAGCGCGCGGGTCCCGGCAAGCGGAGTTCTCGCAGCGCCTGTCCATTCTCTTCCTTGCCAGCGGCTTCTGCCTCTCTCTGGCCGCGGTAAGCGGCGTGGATGGTCTTCTCTTGGCTCTGCTTCTGGCGGGAGGAACCCTCCGTGCGCTTCCGCGCGAGATTCCGGCGCTTCGATCGCGCGCCAACGCCTGGCTCTGGCTGGGTGCGGCGATCCCCTTGCTCGGCGTGCTCCTGGGCGGGGTGCTGCAGGGCAATTTGCTGAAGGGACTCGACCAGGTTCTACTGGCGGGGACCGAAAGATCGCTGCATCTGATTGCGGACTTCTCGCCGGCGAAGCTTGGGCACGGACTGTGGGATGCGCGCCTCGCCATTTCTCCCTTCAAGAGCTTGATGACCGGCGAGAGTCTGCACGAACTCTTCCCCTCCGCCCCCATTCTGAGGGTGCTCTGTTTTCGCCTGCAGAACCTGCTGCTTTTCGCACTGGTGGCGTGGGCCTGGTCTCGCCCCTCCTTCCGGCGCGCTCAGATGCGTCCTTTGATGATTCTTGCCACCGCCCCGCTCGTCGGAACGATCCTCCACAGCGATGCCATGAACTCCCACCGCGCCTGGCTCGCGGTTCTCATCCTCCTTCCCCTCCTCTTGAGCGAGTTGCGGCCGGCGAGCCTTCGCGCCGCCGCCGCGGGCCTCGTGCTCCTGGCGTGGTCTCTTCCCATCATGGAAGACGGTTGGCTGGCCACGCACACGCGACGAGAGGATCTGAGGTGGTGGCAACGTCCGCGCGCCGGCATTGCCCTGGATACGCAGCGCGTGAGCAAACTCGATTCACTGATCGAGCTCATGAAGCCGGAGAACGGCGGCAAGAGAGAGCCCCTCTTGGTCTGGCCCAACGCGCCCGCCCTCAATTTCTTGATGGATGCGCCGCTGGCCCTGCCTCAAGCCGTTCTTCTGCCGGGACGCGTGCGGCACAAGGAGCGCCTGGCTCCACAGTTGGCACAGTCCGCTCCGCGTCACATCCTGCTCTCGCTTTCCTGGAACTACACGGGGGAGCAAATCGAAGAGCTCGCTCCCGGTTGCTGGGACTTCATGCGCCAGAACTACCGTGTCCTGGGAAGCGTGATCGGCCCCGATCTCAGATTTCGCGTTCTTCAGCACCTCGATCCCGGCGAGAAGATCAGCGAGCTCACGCTCCCCCAGCGTCTTCCCGACGTGGAGCAGAGCGTGGGAAACGGGGTGAGTCCCGCCCTGCGCACCAAGTTTGAAATCGGCCAGAGCTTCCGCGTGGGTCCGCGCGACCTCGAGGGTTTCGCGGTGCGCTGGCGCACCGATGCGGACTCCTTGACGGTGGGCGTGCGCATTCGCATCTGGAAGTGGGAGAAGGGCGGGTGGAATCGACTCATGGAGATCTACGAGCTCGAGGTGCCGATTCACGGGGATCTCGACCGCAGCTTCCTGCGCTTCGGTCCGGTGGAAGATTCCGCGGGGCAGCTCTTGGCCATCACCTTCGAGTTGAAAGAGGATCCCGGTCCCGAGCTGCGTTTCGTGTGGCATGACGAAAAGAACGGCGCGCCGGATCTCTACCCCGAGGGCGCCGCCCTGGTCGAGCTCGAGCCCCAGGACGCTGATCTGTATTTCTTCAGCTGGTAATGGGAAGCGGCGGTGGCCAGGCGAGCGCCGCAAAGATGCTCAGTCCGGCGAATTCACCGCGCCCGCAGTGCTGCCCTCGCGCAAGAACTCGACGATCGACCGGGCCGCCGCAATCCCCACCTTCGACTTGGCTTCTTTGGTGGAAGCTCCCAAATGCGGGGTGTGGACGACCTGCTCCATGGACAAAAGCGGATGGCCGGCGGACGGCGGCTCCTCTTCGTACACGTCGAGGGCCGCGCCCGCCAGATGCCCCGACTGCAGTGCCCGGGTCAGGGCGGATTCATCCACGAGACCACCGCGCGCGCAGTTCACCAGCAACGCGCCTCTTTGCATGAGCGCGATCTCCTCAGTGCCGATGAGTCCGCGCGTTTCGTCGCTGAGTGGCAGATGGAGGGTGAGGATGTCGGCACGGCGCAGGAGATCCTGCAGCTCTAGTTTCGTGAAACCTTCCGCCGCCGCCCTCTCGTCGCTGAGAAAGGGATCGTGCGCGAGGATCTGCATGCCAAAGGCCTTGGCCCTCTCGGCGACCAGCGTTCCGATGCGGCCGACTCCCACCACTCCCAGCTTCTTTCCCGCCAACTCGGTCCCCACGTATCGCTGTCGTTCCCATTCACCTTTCGCCAATGCGAGGTGCCCCTGCACGAGCTTGCGCACTAGGGCCAACAGAAGCGCGAAGGTCAGCTCGGCCGCGGCAACCGCATTGCCCCCCGGCGTATTGAAGACGACGATTCCGCGGCGTGAAGCCTCTTGCAGATCGATCTTGTCCAGGCCCACTCCGGCGCGCGCGATCACGCGCAGAGCCGGCGCCGCATCGAGGAGTTCGCGGCCGACGCGCGTCGCGCTGCGCACCAGTATGGCGCTGGCCTCGCCCAGCGCATTTTGACGATCGCGCGCTGAGAGTTGGGCTGCGTCGATCACCGAAAAACCGTTCTCGCGCAAAAACGCGAGCCCTTCCTCGGCGATGGGATCCATTGCCACGACCGGCCCGAAATTTTCTTTGCCGGCTTGCGCAGCTGCGTTCGGCGCTCTCATGCACCACTCCTCAGTTTTTCCCACTCTTCATCCAGCACCTGCAGGCATTCCGCGAGAAGCTCGGGATCGATCTCGCCCATGTGGCCCACGCGAATCACCCGCGACTTCGTGTCGCCGTATCCCGCCCCCACCACGAATCCGCGTTCGCGGCAGGCCTCGAGCCACTTGGCGATGTCCACCGAATCGACCGTGAGAGCGGTGAGGGTAGTAGAACGGAAACCCTCGCGCGCGAAGGGCACGAAGCGGCCGGCGGCCCACGAGAGAACTCGATCTCTCATGGCTGCGTGCCGCGCGTAGCGCTGTTGAAGGCCCTCGCTCTCCATCTGGGCGAGCGCGGCCTGAAGCTGAAAGAGCAGCGAAATGGGCGGCGTGTTGGGAGTCTGCCACGAGTCCATCTTGCGCCGGTGCAGACACCAATCGAAGTACAGGCCTTTGCCGCGCGCGCGTTCGCTTTCCTTCAACGCGCGATCGGAAACGCTGACGAGGGTGAGACCGGGCGGAAGCGCCCAGGCCTTTTGCGTACCCGCCAGACAGAGGTCCACTCCCCATTCGTCCAGGCGCAATTCGACCGCAGCCATGGAGGAGACGGTATCGACCAAGAGCAGTGCCTCGCTCTCCTCGCGCACGACCTTGGCGATTTCTCGCAGAGGATTCAGTACCCCGGTCGAGGTCTCGTTGTGCACGAGGGTCACCGCGCGATAGACTTTGGCGCGCAGCGCTTCGCGCACCCGCTCGGGATCGATGGGCTCTCCCCACTCCACCACGACTTCCTCCCCTTCCACATCGCAGGCGGCGCGCAATTTCGACCAACGCTTGGAGAAGGCTCCGCAGACCAGATGGAGCACCGGACCTGAAGTGAGATTGCGGATCGCGCCTTCCATGGCGCCAGTTGCCGAGGAGCAAAGGGGAAACACCGAGCCCTCGGTCGCCAGGACCTCGGCCACCTTGGTCATCGTCTCCTTCAAGAGGACCGAGATCTCCGGACCGCGGTGACCGATCATGGGAAGCGTCCCCGCCCGAGCGACCCCGGGCAGAACTTCGGTCGGTCCGGGCAAGAACAGCAGCGGATGATCGCGAGGGATCGAACTCATTTCAGTTCCCTTTGTCTCTCAGGGTGGCGAGGGCGGCCGAAAGTCGCTTCTGCGTTTGCGGCCGGAACCAGAGTCGAATCCAGGCCTCGTCTTCCAGGTGGGCCGCGGTCATGGCGTCCAGGGTAGGCGCTTTCAGCCGCGACTTGATTTCCGCGAAGGCGGTGAGCGAACTCGTCCAGCGTTCCACCGAGAGGATCGAGTGATCGATGAGTTGCTTCGATTCCACGAGTACGTCGAGAATCCCCATGTCGAAGGCCTTGAAGGCCGGATACACCATGCCGCCGTACATCAGCTTCTCCAGCAGAGGTCGATCGAGGGTGTAGCGTCCCATTTCGACCAGGCTGGGCGGCACCGCCAGGCCAAGCGCACTCTCGTTCAGCCCGAACTTGCCCTCCCCCTGGGCCATCAAGCGCAGGTCGCAGGCCAGAGCCAAGAGCGCGCCCCCGGCGATCGCATGTCCGTTGATGGCCGCGATGACGGGGCGGGGAAAGGCAAAGAGCTGCCGGCAAACTCCATAGAGCTGATGCAAGAGCCGGCGGATCGCCACCCTGTCCAATTTCATCATCTGCTCCAGGTCGAGACCGGCGCAGAAGATGGAATCGGTGCCGGTGAGGACCAGACCGCGCGGCAGATCGCGCTGGGCGGCGTCGAGTTGTTCTTGGATCGCGGCGAGAAACTGCAAAGAAAGTGCGTTCCCGTGACCGCGCTCCATGCGGAGGATGCTGACCCCATCCCGTGTTTCGCAGGAAATCATGTCTCTCCATCCGGGTGTGGCCGCAGAACCTCGAAGATCAGCCCGGCGGCCAAGCGTAGAATTTCAGGCGAGCTCTCCGGGCTTCTTGCCCTCGCCGCGCATCAGCGCATCCCTCGCCTGCAGAAGCTTGGCGCGAGTCTTTGGGGAAAACCACTGATCGAGCCAGGACTCGTCGGCCCCCGGGGTGTTGCGGGCCAGACGCTCACCCGCCCGCCGGCGCACACTGGCCTTGGCGAGCGCGTAGGCCGCCAACGAAGGGGAAGCCAAGCTCCGCGCGCAGGCCACGGCCTCCTCTTCCACTTCCTCCCCGGGCACGACCAGGTCCACGAGGCCGCGCCGAAGAGCGTCCTGCGGCTCGTAGATGCGTCCTTCGTAGAGCAATTCCTCGACGAGCCGCCGCGGCCAAGAATCGCGCAAAACTTCGATGGCGATCTCGGGGTACGAGACACCGAGGTGGATGCCGTGAATGCCGAATCGACAGCCCCGGGCGGCCAGGATACGCCGATCGCAACAAAGCGCCAGCAGGGCCCCGCCCGCGAGGGCATGCCCGGCGATCGCGGCCACCACCGGAGCGGGGTGAAGATAACAGGCCCTGAGCGCCTCCTCAAACGCTCTCATCAGCCGCGCCATGCCCGTCCGATCCAGCTCGATGGCGAAATCCAGATCGAGCCCGGTGCAGAACGAGCGGGCTGCGCTCGCCAAGACGATCGGTTTGGGGTCTCCGTCAGCCCGCCGGAAAGCGGCCGCCAGCGCGCCGAGAGTGTTCTCATCGAGTGCGTTCCCGCGGCCGCGATGGAGCCGCCACAGCCTCACCCCCCCGCGCTCGTGAACTTGCAGCACCCCGCCTTCCTCCATCCCCCTCTCTTCGGCGTGTCCGTCGAGCATCCGCGTCGAATCCTTCGGCATGAAACCATTTGCGACTTCGCTGCGTCCAACCCAGAGAAGCTAGAGCGGGAGAGTTCTTGCTCACCGCCCCCCCTTCCCCGGGAGACTCGGCATGTCCAACCAGAATACCCGCCTCGCAGTGCTTTCGCTGCTTTTCCTGCTCTGTGCCACCTTCGTGAGCGCCCCCTTCCCGCTCGAGCAGACTTTCAGAAAGAACTGAGCGTGAAGGGAGAGCGACTGGTCCTGGGCAATCTGATCGGGAAAGTTCAGATCGTCGGCAGCGAAGGCAGTGAATTCAAGATCCATCTCGATGTCCGCGGCGAGGACGCCAGCGAGAAGCTCATCCAAGTGAAGAATGAGAAGAACGGAGACGAAGCCCAGGTGCTGGTGCAGTTCCCCACCGACACGGAAAAGGACTATGTCTACCCCGCCCTCGGCGAGCATTCGCACACACGCTTCTCCGCCAAGCTGGGATCCAGCGGGCACCATGGCTGGTTCAGCGAGTTGTTCGGCTCTTCGCAGAAAATCGAAGTGCGCGGATCGGGCAAGGGCCTGAAGCTCTGGGTCGACCTCCGTATCGAAGTCCCGAAGGGTAAGGAGAGCAAGATCTACCTCGGTTGCGGCAGCATCGACGCGAACGATCTAACGGGATCCCTGAGACTGGACACGCATTCGGGCCCCGTCACGGCGCAGAGGATCCACGGTGATCTGCTCGTCGATACCGGCAGCGGTCACGTCTCGATCGCCGAGGTCCAGGGCGAAGTGAAGGTCGATACCGGCAGCGGCAACGTGAAGGCCAGGGACGTGAAAGGTGACCTTCTCGTGGACACCGGAAGCGGATCCGTCGAGCTCAGTTCCGTCGAAGCGGGGCGGGTGGATGTCGACACGGGCAGCGGCGGAGTGAGCCTGGATAGCATCCGAGCCAGAGACTTGAAGGCCGACACCGGCTCGGGAGAGGTGGCCTGCCGCGAGGTACTCTGTGAGAAGCTGCTGGTGGACACCGGCAGCGGCGGAATCGAACTCGTCCTGCCCAAAGAGACCTCCGCGCGCATCGAGGTGGATACCGGCAGCGGCGGAATCGACATCGATTTCGAGGGAGCCAAAATCGAGAAGCAATCGAAGGACTATGCTCTCTTGACGGTGGGCGCGGGCAAGGGCCGCTACAGCCTGGACACGGGCAGCGGGGCGATCCGCATCCGCTAATCGTCCCGCGGAGAGATCCTCAGAAGCGCGAGCCGTTCGTGCCGGTCGCTGACGTTCGCGTAGGCCTGGGCCGCCTCCTCGAAGGGGTAGACGCGGCTCACGACCTCGGTGGGATCGAAGAGTTCCGCGGCGAGAATGTTGAGAACCGGCTCCAGAGGGCCCTGGCGCAGACCGAGCACGCGGATGCTCTTGTCCAGAACCAAAGTCAAAGCGCGCGGCACTCCGTCGTGGCAGGAACTCATCATGAAGATGGTGCCGCCTGGGCACACCAAGTGCGTCGCGGCCTTCCAGCCGCCCGACTGTCCCGTGGCCTCGAAGATGAAGGGATAGCTGGCGAGAGCGGGACCGAAACGGCCGGGACGAACTCCATTCATCTCGTCTTCGTCGGTCGCCAAATTGAAGTGAATGCCATGGCGACGGATGAGGTCGAAGCGATCTCCGTGCTTGCCGCGCAGCGTGACGGTATATCCTGCCGAAGCGAGAGATAGCGCGACCAGCATCCCGACACCGCCGTCTCCCACCACCAGCACGTTCGTCCAGCGCGGCAGTTGTCCGCGAGTCAGGGAATCGTAAATGGCAGCGATGAGCGGTGAAAGCACCGCGGCCTCATCCTTCACTCCGCGAGGGACGACCGCAACCGCTCGACGCGGAAGATGGATGTACTCGGCTTGCCCGCCGGCCGCCCCGAAGAGACCGGGACGCACCCGGTCACGGCAACGTTCGTCGTGACCCAGACGGCAGGCGTCACACATCCCGCAGCCGTAGATCGAGCGGCCCACGACGCGCGAACCCACCAACGCGCGCCCTTCCTCGGAACGACACTCTTCCACCTTGCCCACGAAACAGGTCCCGGGGATCCCGGTGTAGGGCCGGCGTCCGGAGGCGACATCGACGTCGAGACCGGTGATCGCGCTCATGAGGACCCTGATCCGCAGACTTCCCTCGGTGAGTCCCGGCTCGTTCATCTCGGTGAGCGTGAGCTCCCGATCCATCAGAAGACTCTTCACGCGATCCCTCCTCCCATGGCGTTGCGAACCAGAACCTTGAGGGTTCCGCGCGTGTTCGCCTTCTCCAGGGCGGTCATCGCCTCCTGCATGGAATAGCTGCCGGCGACGAGAGGAAGAATGTCCAGTCGCTTGCGCTGCAGATAGGCCAGACTGTCCTCCAGCCTTCCTCCGTTGACTCCGATCAGATCGATTTCGTTTTCGGTGAGGAAGCGCAAATCGAAGCCCTGATTGGCTGCGAAGCGGCTCAAGAGAACGATGCGTCCGCGAGGGCGCGTGGCAGCCACGGCCAGATCGAAGCCCGAGGGATGGCCCGAACAGTCATAGACCATTCCGTAGGATTCGGTGACGAGTTTCGCTCCGGAGACCGGGTCGCCCGCGGTTTCGTCGGCGCCCGCCACTCCGCTGAAGGAGATTCCACTGCGCCACAAAAGCTCCCGGCGCGACATGTGCCGACCCAGGACGCTCACGGTATGTCCCGCGGCATGGAGAACGAGGGTGGTCAAGAGGCCGAGATTGCCGTCCCCCACCACCAGAACCCGTTGCGGTGGAGGACCCTCGAGCAGCGAAGAAGCCTCCAGGGCACTGGCCAGAGGGTGTGCGAAGATCGCCTCTTCGTCATCCACTCCCTCGGGCACCTCGACCAGGGCGCGCTCCGAGATGGTCACCCATTCCGCCAGAGCACCGTCGGTGAGCCCCATTCCCAGCGCCCGATCCCGCGTGAGTTCGCACAGCCAGGGTTTGCCGTCGCGGCAGGGTAGGCAGCGCGTGCAACCGGCATTGAGATTGGCGACGACGCGGCGCCCGATCCAGGCCTCTCCGGCCGGTGTCGTGGCTTCCACGACCTCGCCCACGAATTCGTGACCCAAAATGACGCGCTCGCGCCCCGGAGCGCGAATCCCGCGCACCAGCTGCAAGTCGCTGCTGGCGATCCCGCAAGCGCGAACCCTGACCAGCACTTCCCCTTCCGCCGCGCGGGGACGGCTCACCGTCGCCAACTGCGGCACCTTGTCGAGTACGAGCGCGCGCATCGTACGAAGGCGGGTACTCTTGCTCGAGCGCTGGATCGGGCTCATGGGAGCTTTCTCCTCGTCCACACGTTTCCCCGATCTGACGGAGGGCATCGCGAGATGCCTCGGCCGGGATCGACCGCTCCGGTCAGGGGCTGGATTGCCTCATCGCTAAGGCAATCTCCATGCCGTTCCCCGCACAAAACAGCTCATTCTCGGCCTTCGCGTCCACTTTCGCGCCAATCACACAGAACGACGTCGGTATCGTGCGGCCGGGAGTCGATCAGATTCCCGCACCAGACCAGCTGCTTGCCGTCGGCCGAGAACATGGGAAATCCGTCGAAACTGCGATTGAAGGTCAAGCGGCGCAGCCCTTTCCCGTCCATCCCGATGAGATAGAGCTCGAAGTTGTAGCCGTACTGTCCGGGCACCGTCTGGTCGAAATCGTCCCGATTGCTGGCGAAAATGATGCGACGGCCGTCGGGATGCGGGAAGGGAGCCCAGTTCGTCGCGCCCTCGTCCCCGGAATGGGTGATGCGACGGAGCTTCCCCCCATCGGCGTCCATCAGGTACAGATCGAGCTTGCTGGGGCGGATCAGGCCCTCGCGCAAGAGCTTCTGGTAATCCTGTAGCTCCTCCCCCTCCGGATGCCGCGCGCGAAACACGATGTGCTGGCTGTCGGCGGTGTAGAAGGCGCCCCCGTCGTAGCCCGGGGTGGCCGTCAAGCGCCGCACTGCGCTTCCGTCGGGGTTCATGTCGTAGAGATCGAGGTCGCCATCTCGCATGCTCGTGAACAGGATCTTCTTCCCGTCGGGTCGATACACCGCCTCCGCGTCATAGCCCGGACTGTCCGTGAGTCGCTCGCGCGCGCCCCCCGCGGCGGGGATGCGAAAAATCTCGTAGGCGGCATAGACGGGCCAGGTATAGCCATGCTCCATCGAGGGCCGGGGCGGACACTCCTTGCTGCTGAGTACCGTGCTGGCGTATACGATCCATTTCATGTCCGGCGAGTAGAACGAGCAAGTGCAACGACCCTCGCCCGAGGAGACCATCCTGACCCCGGTTCCGTCGTCGTTCATGCTGTAGATCGCGTCGCAAGCGCGTCCGTCGCGGCTGGACTGGAAGATCAGCTTCTTTCCATCGGGAGAGAAGTAGGCCTCAGCATTGTCCCATGTCGAGTAGGGGCCGGGATTCTGCGTGAGCAAACGAACCCGCTTCATCGAGGAGTCGTAGCGGGCGGGCTCTTGCGACCACGCGCGCGCCGTGCAGAGCAAACTGAGTCCCAAGAGCGGAAGAGCACGACGGAGAGTGCGCGAAGCGAAAAATTTCATTGCGATCCACCTCAGCGGCTGAGCGTTGAGCGGCAAGCCTAACCTCCACCGCTGCTTGGAGCAAGAACCAGGGTCAGGGTGGGGACTCAACCGCTGCTACGCGTGCCTCCGAGTTGCGCTGCCATGCTGTCGGGATCCGAGGTAGGGCGCTGGCAAGAGAAGGCGCGGCAGACGTAGGCGGTGGCGCCGTCCAGAGCGCTCTTCGCCACCAGGGGCGGCATCAGCTCCTCGCTCTTTCGCTCGCCCGAGGCATGTGAGACGAAGAGGTGCGGGTGATAGCTGGCGCGGGCGCGATGCAGGAGTGGTACAACTTCTTCTCGGCTCCCGGACAGGACCAGCTCCGTACGCTCGGCCAGATAGGCCTCCAGCGCGAGCACCATCGAAGCCATCGCCGCCGGATGAGTGGAAAGGGTTCCCCAGAAGGCCCTGAGAATGCGCTCGAGCTGCCGTGCGTACTCGTCCTCGCCGCTGAGTTCGAAAAGGGTGAGCATGTTGGCCGCGGCCACGCTGTTGCCGGTCGGCGTAGCTCCGTCGTAACCGGTTTTGACGCGCACCAGCAGTTCATCCTTCCCCTTCTTGGCGGTGAAGAGCGCGCCATCTTCCTCCGCGGCGAAATCGCGCATCATGGCGGAGTGCAGTTTCTTGGCCGCGGCGAAGAAACGGGGCTCCAAACTGTCCTGGTAGAGCTCGAGCAATCCGAGGACGAGCATCGCGTAGTCTTCACAGTAGGCGTCGATGCCAGCTTGTCCGTTCCGCCAGCGCCTCCGCAGGCTTCCCTCGACGACCATCTCGCGCAGCAGAAAATCGGCGGCCGCGGTGGCTGCGCTCACATAACGCTCTTCGTGAAGCACTACTCCCGCGCGCGCCAGAGCGCGAATCATGAGCCCGTTCCAGCCGCACAAAACCTTGTCATCCCGCGCGGGACGGATGCGTTGCTCGCGCAAGGAGAACAGGATTCGCCGACCCTCCTTCAGCGCCTCCTTCACCGTCGGCAGCGGGATCGACAGCTCGTCGGCCACTTGCGAGTCGCTTGCGGCGCGGTACAGGACGTTGGCGCCCTCCCAGTTGCCGGCTTCGGATATCCCGTAGGCCAGGCGGAAGACATCGAAGAGCTCGGAGGGCAGGGCCTCCTCGATTTCGCTGCTCTTCCAGACGTAGAACTTGCCTTCCTCGCCCTCGCTGTCCGCGTCTTCCGCACAGTAGAATCCGCCGAGGGGATCGCGCATGTCGCGTAGAACGTAGTCGAGAGTCTCCGCTGCGACTTCCGCCAAGCGTCTTTCGCCGGTCGAGCTGATAGGCCTCCAGATAGTGGAGCACGAGCTGTGCGTTGTCGTAGAGCATCTTCTCGAAGTGCGGTACCAGCCAGTTTCCGTCGGTGCTGTAACGCGCGAATCCGCCGCCCAGGTGGTCGTAGATGCCGCCGTCGGCCATGTGCCGCAGCGTCTTCAGCGCCATCGTCAGAGCCTCCGCGTTCCCTTCGTCGCGGTAGCGGCGCAAGCAGCAACGAACCGAGATCCGAACGCGGAAACTTGGGTGCGCTGCCCGAATCCACCGACTCAGGCCGAGTCGAAGGAAGCCTCGATGTGTTCGTGGAGCCTGGCACGGGCCCGGCGTCGAGTTGCCCTCCGCTCGTCGCTGCGCACCGCTAGCTGGCCCAGAGTAGCCGAGAGCTGCTCGGCGGCCGCGGACAGGCGCTCGGGCTGCGTTTCCACATCTGTGCAAGTGCGTGAGAACCTGCGGGAATCCGGGTCGGCCGAAGCGCTCCTCGGGCGGGAAATAGGTGCCGCCGAAGAAGGGCTTCAGATCGGGCGTGAGAAAGACGGACATCGGCCAGCCACCCTGGCCCGTCATGGCCTGGACCGCGGCCATGTAGATCTTCATCCAGCTCAGGGCGTTCTTCGCGATCGACTTTGATGCACACGAAGTACTCGTTCATGAGCGCGGCGATGGCTTCGTTCTCGAAAGACTCGCGCTCCATCACGTGGCACCAGTGGCAAGCGGAATAGCCGATGGAGAGGAAGATCGGGTTTGTTCTCCTCGCGCGACGCGCGCAAGAGCCGTCTCATTCCACGGGTACCAGTCCACCGGATTGTGTGCATGTTGCAAGAGGTAGGGGCTTGTTCGTGAATCAGATGGTTGGTATGACGCTGCTGCGTGCCGTTCTCTCGCATGAGATCTCCTGGACTTCGCTGGCTCGGGCTTGGATCGTCCTCCCTGCGCCCCATGAAGGCGCAAAACAGAGTGTCGAGGAGGAAGGGGGAGGCAGGGAGTGATCGTGTGCTTCCCCGTGAGGGAGAGTTGTGCAGAGGATAAGCAGAGTGACGCTCTCGCGCCCCCTCCCTGCTGCGGCAGGGCGAGTCCAAGGCGGGAAGATCGCGCTGCAAACCGGCGCAGCAAACACTTCGAAGACCCACTGATCCGCTCTGAACCCTTCTGACGCCCCATCCGGCCAAACCCAAATTCTCGCGCACATTCCTTGCTGCCGTCGCGTCCATCAGGAGAAGCGCTTGCGCCGAGCAGCGCCAGCGGTCTCGCACTCACCCCCTCCGTCGTGGCGGGTGGGGTGCGGGGCCCTCGATCCGGAGGTTTCGGCGAACGGCCTGAGCATACGCCCCTGAGAACTGGGGTGAAACTCGGCTGGTACCTCCTTGATTCCCAACGGGGGCGACGCTCTTTGCGCCTATCGCCGCCGTCGGCCCGGGGGCCCCGAACATTTCTCCCGAGCGTCCGCGAGATGCCGTGACTCGCGGGTGCCTAAGCTGCGGCCCAACCCACCTCCCGGGGTTGGGCCGCGCTCTTTTTCGCTCCCTTTTGCCAGCATCCCATCGTGTGCTATCTTGGCCGCCGGACATCCGCGGTCCGGTCAAGCCTTCGTGTCTCTTTCTCTCAGGGGTAGCTTCCGATGCGCGATTTTCTCAAGGAGCTGGGTCTCTCCGGTGTCAATTCCGGCGTCTACGGACAAGGCTGGGTGGAACATCCCAATGGCGGTGAACTCACGAGCTACTCCCCCACGAGCGAAGAGCCCGTGGGGAAGGTTCTGCAGGCCAGCGACGAGGACTACGAAACCGTGGTCGGCGCGGCGCAGGAAAGATTCGACAGCTGGCGTATGCTGCCGGCTCCGCAACGCGGCGAAATCGTGCGCCAGCTCGGCGAGGAGCTACGCAAGTACAAGCGTCCGCTGGGCAAACTCGTCTCCTTCGAAATGGGCAAGATTCTCAGCGAAGGAGTGGGCGAGGTGCAGGAGGCCATCGACATCGCCGATTTCGCGGTTGGCCTGTCGCGTCAGCTCTACGGACTGACCATGCACTCGCGAGCGTGCCGCGCCACCGGATGTACGAGCAGTGGCATCCCCTCGGCGTCATCGGCATCATCACCGCCTTCAACTTCCCCATGGCGGTGTGGGCCTGGAACGCGATGATCGCGGCGGTTTGCGGCGACACCATGATCTGGAAGCCCTCCAGTCAAGACCCCGCTCATGCGCCATCGCCATCCAGCACATTCTGCGATCGCGTGATGAAGAAGCACGGACTGCGCGGGCGTCTTCAACCTCTGCGTGGGCGCCGGCTCGGTGGTGGGTGAGCGCTCATCAACGACCACCGGGTTCCGCTGATCAGCGCCACGGGCTCGGTGCCGAATGGGCCGCCACGTCGGCGCAGGCGGTCGGCGAGCGGCTCGGCCGCTGCCTGCTCGAGCTGGGCGGCAACAACGCCATCATCGTCGACGCACGATGCCGACCTCGATCTCGCCCTGCGCGCCATCGCCTTCGGTGCCGTGGGCACCGCTGGCCAGCGCTGCACTCACACCCGCCGGCTGTTCCTGCACAAGCGTCATCGCCGAGGACGTTCACCGGAGCGGCTGGTGGAGGCCTATGACGAGCTCCCATCGGGCGATCCGCTCGATCCCGAGCACGCTGATGGGACCGCTGATCGACGAGGTCTGCGATCGAGGACATGAGGCCGCGCTGAAGACAGCGCAGGCCGAGGGGGCGAGAGTGCTCACCGGCGGCAAGCGCGTCGACCGGCCCGGGCTACTTCGTGAAGCCGACCATCGTCAAGGCCGCGAAGCACGACATGCCAGATCGCCAGCGAGGAGACCTTCGCGCCCATCCTCTACGTCATCGAATTACGAGGAGCTCGAAGACGCGATCGCGATGCAACAACGACGTCCCGCAGGGTCTGTCCCGCGCGATGTTCACCACCAACTTGCTGCTCCGCGGAGACGCTTCCTCGCGCGCGAAGGTAGCGACTGCGGCATCGCCAACATCAACATCGGCACGTCGCGGCGCCGAGATCGGGGGCGCCTTCGGCGGCGAGAAGGAGACCGGCGGCGGACGCGAGGCCGGCAGCGATAGCCTGGAAGGTCTACATGCGCCGCCAGACCTGCACCATCAATTACAGCCGTGAAATGCCGCTGGCGCAGGGCGTGAAGTTCGAAATCGAGTAGAGAGTCCGGGCCACGCGAGGCCCACTTCCAACGAGGAATGAGCTGAGCACCAGCGCGCATCCTCCCCGAGTCTTCGTCTCGGTGCCTTGCCCCGACTGTGCGGAGGAGCCTTCGCGGCGCGCGCACTGCGCGCGCTGCAAGGGGGACGGGATTCTGCTTTTGAGCGTGAAAGCGGAGCACGCCGGCCTGCCCGCGCCACAACTCTTGAGCCTCTACTTCAGCCAGGATCCGGGGGCCTAGGCCGCGACCTGTCCCGCCTCCACCATCCGCCGCAACTTCTGCTTGGCGCTGCGCAGCTTCGCGTAATATGCCGCGGAGAACGCGGTATGCATCGCCTTGAGCTTCATGCGATGCGCCAGGTAGGAACCGCGGTGCTCACTCAGTCCGGCGCACTCTTCGGGCAACATGACCAAACTCACGTGAATGTTGGGCGCGACGCCGATGGGCAAGTGCTTCTGCATGCAGCGGTCGTAGAGGCGCGCGAAGATGGGAACCATGTCCTCGGTGCTCGGAACGTCCACGGATTCGTAGTCGGTACCCTTCAGCGGACGGAAGACGCAAACGGTGGGAACTGCACCCTGCTCGGTGATCCAGTCGATGGCTTCGATGCTGTCGGCCGGGCTTTCCAGTCCGGCGATGATCTCTCCGTTCGTGACCCAGGGCTCGAGCCGTGCCAGGTCTCCGTTGCCCAGGGACGCACAGTAGCGAATCGCCTCCAGGTAACGGTCCAGGCCGTATTGGGTGTGCTTGCCGGGACAAACCTCGATGAATCGCTCGCGATTGTAGAGTTCGAAGCAGAAGCTCACGCGGTTGACGCCCATCTTCTTGAGTTGGTCGTAACGTGAAAGATCGGCGTGCGGTGGCGTCTGTACCCCGACGAGCAGACCGGTTTCCTTCTTGATGGCGGCAATGTAGGGCTCGAGTAGATCGAGATAGCTCTCGCCCGGGTAGTGACCCGTATTGAAATCGACATAGGTGATTCCGCTCTCGAGTACCGCGGCCCGCACCACTTCCATCACCTCCTCCACTTCCTTCTCGTCCGCGTCGTCGTGGCCCAGGTTCAGCCCCACGCTGCAGAAGTGGCAGTTCACCTTCGTGTCGCGCGTCCAGTACTCGCAGACCTTGCCGGGGTAGATTCCCAGATAGGTCCCCTGCAAACTCCCGATCTGCCGCATCTTTCGTCCCGAGCTGGTGCTACGCTCGTACCAGGCCGGCTTTGGCGAAAGCTGAGGGTTGCAGATGAACTCGCCCTCGCGCTCCAGCACCAGCTGATCGCCGTCCATCCTCAAAAGGTAGGGAGAGCGATCCACGAAACTCTCGGCCACCGGGACGTTGGTCCACAGCCCGTCCGGAAGAATCAGTTCGAGACCACTACCCAATCCGGCCCGCGTGCGTAGAATGGGACGGCCACCGGCCCGCTCGAGGTAACAGCTCTCGTCGATGCGTGAGCCCTTGCAGTAGAGATCGAGCTTGAGATAAGCCGGATTGGTCTTGGGATCCAAACGCACCTGCGGCCTCCGGGGGGATAGAGCTGCACCATCAAGGCGAAGAAAGTTCGATCAGGGGCGGCGAAGCTGCTTCAAGTATGGGAGTCTGAGAGGGTACGGGTCAAGGAACCAGGGAGGAATCATGCGTTTCGAATGGACGGTGAGCGATGCGGATGCCGGCCGGCGCCTCGATCGCTTTCTTCTCAGCCGCTTCAGATCGCAGCTCGATTCGGTCTCCTCCTCGCACATCCAGCGCATGTTGCGTAAGGGTGACGTCAAGTTGAACGGGGTCAAGGCCCGCCCGGGCGTCAGCTTGAAGTCGGGAGACGTGGTCGTCGCCCATCACCCCGTGAAGGGAACCAGGCCTTCTGCGAATCAGGAAGCTGAGGCAGGTCTGTCGCCCATTCCCCGCTACCAGGGACCGCCCATCACCGTGTTGCACGAGGCGGACGGCTTCCTGGTGGCGAACAAGCCGGCCGGCGTGAGTTGCGATCATGGTGAGGGAGGGACCCCCGGACTCTTGAACTGGGTACTGTCGCGTTACGAGGAGGACGCGGCAGCCGGCAAGGTGCGGCCCGCCGCCGCGCACCGTCTGGACGCGGGAACCACCGGCGCGGTCTGCCTCGGACTGACCGCGCGCGCGCTGGAGAGCTTTCGCAGTGCCCAAGCGGAGAAGCGAACTCGCAAAGTCTACTGGCTCGTGGTCTGGGGCCGCCCTTTGGAAAGAAACTTCGAGCTGACGATTCCGCTGCGCCGCCTTGCACATTCCAAACGAAACGCACCCAAAGTCGTCGTGGCCGAGATGGGAGAGAAGGGACTCTCCGCGCGCACTCGATTTCGCTGGATCGCGGCCGGTGACGAGTGCTCTCTCCTTCAGGCCGAGGTCCTGACCGGACGCACCCATCAGATAAGAGCCCACTGCAAAGCGCACGGACTGCCGATCGTGGGAGATCCGCGCTATGGAGATCGCGCCAGGGACGAGCGTTCGGGTATGCGCTCGTTCCTGGATCATCAGCTGCTGCACGCGAGGCAGCTCGAACTCGAAGATCCCTCGGTGGGATTTGAGGTCACCGCCCCGCTACCCTCGGAGTTCCGCCGCGCCCTGCGACACTTTCGCATCGAGATGGTCGACGATTGAGCCCAAAGCGCTCAACGTTGCTCGGCGCACCCTGTGCGATTAGACTGAAGTTCTGCACCCGAGCCTCGCGCGGAGCGGAGAGCTCCTGGCCGAGCTCTCGGGGCAAAGAACGAACTGATCCCCAACGATGCGCAAGTAAGGAGAGATCCATGGATCGACGTCAATTCATCCAAGTGGGACTCGTAGGCACCGCAGGTGCCCTGGTCATCCCCAAAATGGTCTTCGCGCAAATTCCCGACAGCCCCATGGCGGGCGGGGTGTACTACACCGAAAAGGCGCCGGGACGTTGGAGCAAGAAGGTCGCGCTTCACTTGCCCAGCATCGAAATCGAGAAGGGCAGCGATGGGCTCACGGTTCAGGTCCGCACCTCGCATCCGATGGACGGCTACGAACACTACATCGTGAAGCACGTGCTCCTGGACAAGAACTTCAGCTTTCTCGATGAGAACATGTTCGACCCCACGAAGGACAAGGCGCCGTTCTCCACCTTCAAACTGGAGAGCTACGAAGGCGCCCTGTATGCGCTCAGTGTCTGCAACAAGCACGACACCTGGCTCAACGTGGTCGAGGTCTGACAGGCTGATTCGGCGCCATTTTGCCAGCGGCTCAGCCTCTGATGCGGGACATCAGATTACGAACTCTGGACGCGACGACCTGCCGGGTGCGCAGCCGCCAGTCGACACCAACTACCTCTCTGGGAAGAACGAGCCAGGCGGTGAGGGTTCCTCCCAGCGCGGTCAGGGCAGAGTCGGCCAGCAGCAAGGACCAGCTGCTGGGCTCCAAGGCATGGATGGCCCCCCATCCCGTCGCGAGGGTGACGAAGAACACGATGAGCCCCGGTCCCAGCGCTTTCAGGTAGAGTTGGCGGATGGAGTACTGCAGAACCCGGCTCATGTAGGAAGGGAACCAAATCAGATCGACCAGCAGATAGGCGACCAGGGTCGCGATCGCCACCCCATAGATCTCGTAGTAGCGCATGAGGACCAGACTCAACACGACCTTCAAGACTCCCGAGCTCACTCGCATCGTGTTGTAGGTTCCGATGCGCGCCGTCCCGGTGAGCACTGAATAGCCCAAGCGTGAGCTGGGATTGAAGAGCTGCGGGAAGATCAGGATGGCCATGAGCACGCCGCATTCTCCGTACTCGGGCCCGATCCAGAGTCGAAAGAAAGCCTGCCCCAGCATGATGCCGCCGGCGGCCAAGATCCCGCCCATCGCGTACATGAAGACGCTTCCCTCGAGAAATACCGCCCGCACTCCGCGCGTGCCGCTGCGCGCGAAACTCTGCGCCGCATAGGGATCGACGACCCGCACGATGGAGCTGACGAAACTCCCGGTGTAGCGCAGCATGGTAGAGGCAAGGGCATACACGGTGATCCGCTCGGGAGGAAAGTAGATCCCGATGAGCACGAGGTCGGACTGGGTCATCAGCAGATCCGCCGCGATTCCCACGAGCGACTTGCCGCCGAAGGTGAAGAGTGCTCTCAGAGAAGCGCGATCCGCCTTGCGCAAGTCGAGCTGCCAGTGGGGCTCCTGCCGGCGCGCGGCGAAGTAATAGAGCACTCCGGTGAGAACCGCGATTCCGAGGGTGAGATAGGCCAGGGCCAGGATCCCGAATCCAGCCTTGAACAGAATCACGATGAGGCCCGCCCGCAGAATCAAGCCGCCCACCGCGATGCCGTTCATGGTGTCGAAGCGCTGGTTGGCCACGAGAAGGCAGCTGAACACCGCGAACCCGAAGGTCGCGCCCACCGCTACTGACGCGATCACGATCGTATGCCGCGCCAGGTGCAAGAGGTTCGGCGGGATGTTGAACTTGTCCGCACCGAAGATCGCGACCAGGATACCCCCCAACACACAGAGTCCGGCGGCGGGCAAGAGAATGCTCAGAGCCGCGTTCACATAGCGCGTCTCCATCTTGGGATCTTCGTGTCCGATCGCGTAGGCGAGATAGCGAGTGGTGGCGCTCTGGATCCCCCCCGCGAACAGTCCGTAGTGGCCAGTGAACGCCACGATGAGCGACCAGACTCCATAGAGTTTGTCGCCCAGATTCCTCACGATGAAGGGCGCCATCAAGAAGCCGATCACGAGCGGAAAGAAGAAACCCGCTTGATTGGCCACGAGGTTTCCGAACACCCTACGGCTCAACGAATGCTGCGGCCGCGAATCCTCTGGGGGAGTCGGCGTCGTGCTGGTCTCGATTCGATCCGAGTTCATCGTGCCGTGCGTTCTCGATAGTGTGAACTGAGCCGGCTCAGGTTGCGGGAGCAAAAGCTCGCAAGAGGTGAGGGAAGAGACATCACCGCGTTCTTCAAACTCAACTTCAGATGCCGCTGCGATCTGGGAACTTCGCGGACCAACTTGCGAAACGCAGCAACTTCGGCGCACTCGAAAGCGACTTCAGCCGCGACCCCGCTTCGATAAGTAATCTCATCGTCGATGATGGCGGAGTAATCCGCCTTCGTGGCGTGGTTGGCGCGGGCGTGGTAGAGGATCTCGATCTCCCCCTGTAGAGTCGCCAAGAGATCCCCGGAGAAATTCTCCCCATGCCTCCTGATCCCCACCGTGGCCGCCTCCAGTGCGGCGACTTTCGAGTGTTCCACACTGCGCAGGATGAAGTCGAGATCTTCCGAAGGAGTGCGGCTGAATTGCGGATCGAAGCCTCCGATCTCCTCGAAGTGATCGCGCGACATCACCACCGCTGAAGGGAAGATCGGTTGGAATCGCAGTACGCGACCGTACATGTCCACGATCGGCCACCAGCCGCCGGGAATGGCCTCCGCACCGACCCAAAAGCCCTCCGGAGCTTCCTCGAACTTCGTTTTCTCCTCCCAGATCCCGTCGCGAACGATGCGGAAGTTAGAGAAGGAGAAGGGAACCTCTCCCAAACGCTCCCGCAACTCGCTGTGCAGCTTCAGATGGTTTGTGGTCCAAAGATCGTCGCTGTCACAAAACGCCACCCACGGCGAATGGCTCAGGGAAAAGCCGTGGTTTCGCGCCCGGCAGACCCCTCCGTTTCTCACGCGCGTGTAGTGCACCCTGCCGCCAAAGGACGCGATGACCCGCTGGGTGTCATCGGTCGATCCATCATCCACCACGATGATCTCTTGTGGGGGCAGACTCTGGCCCAGAATGCTGCGAATCGTCTCACCGATGAGGTGGGCCCGATTGTAGCTGGGGATGATCACGCTGATATCCATGCCTGCCTCGACCTCGTCCTGAGCGGGTCATCCTCGAGAGGAACTAACGCCGTCAGAGCTCTTCCGGTTTGCGCGATGCTGGGCCATCGCGCCCAGAATGCTCCACAGTTTGGTCTCGTACGCGAAGGCAACCGCCGGCGCACGAAACAACCAACGCCAACCGCTGGCAAGCGCATACTCAAGCGCCTGGCGGTAGAGGTAGCGGGGTATGCCCAAGAAGAAAGCTCCTTCGGCGGGAAACTGAGTACCTCGCAAGACGGAACTCTGCCCGTGGGCGTAGAACCAGCGGCGAAAGTAGTTGAGCCGGGTGCGACGGGCATCGAAACAGTGCAGGACCACGCTTTCCGGCTGATAGTACACGCGCCGGCCCGCGCGCAGAATCCGATCGCAGATCTCGGTATCCTCGCCCATCAAGAGACCGCTGCCGACGCGATTCAGAGTGACGGACCAGCGGCCCAGCTTGTCCACCGTGTCCTTGAGGATCGCCGCGTTGGCTCCGAAGAAGCCGTCGTCACCGATCTTCAGATCGAAGGGCTCATTCCCCAGATCCAGAAGGGCCAGCGCCGGGTCGAGCCGGGACGAGTACCACGAGGGAACCCCGCCGGGCCAGCGCGGCAGAATCCGCCCGAAGACCGCATCGACAGCTTGCTCCCGAAAGGCCCGCAGAGTGGCCCCGAGCCAAGCGGGATCAGCCTGGACATCATCGTCGGTGAGCAGCAGGATCCGCCCCTCACACAGATCGAAACCGCTGTTCAAGGCGTGACTCTTGCCCTGCTTCTCCTCATGTCCGGCCACCAACGGTAAGCGCCCGGCGAACGAGGCGATGGTCTGTTGCGTGTCGTCGGTCGAAGCGTTGTCCACGACGACGACCTGCCAGCGCAAGCCTGGCTCGACTTCGAGACGTACGAAGCTCTCGAGAGTCCTGCGCAGACTCTGCGAGCGGTTGTAGGTGCACACGAGGATCGAGAGGTCCATCTGGGTCATCAAATCCGGGCAAAGGACGGAAACGTCTCTCCGTGGCAGAGAGTGGCGTCATTTCCCTAGCATGCTTCGAGCCTAAGGGGTGTTCCTCAAAATGTCATCTAAGTGAACGGAGGGCTGCAAGATAGCCAATCAAGCCCCATGCTTTCTTCTGCTTCTATCCCGGGCTTTCGCCACGACGGCTGAACCCGCCGTAGTCTCACCCGCATCAGCCTGCTAGACTCTCCTCTTTCCACGGGACACAAGCTGCGCGGCGGGAATCCGCCGTACGCCTCCCCGAGCCCATAGGAAGTGCGATGTACCTGCTTCGGCCGTTGCCCCTCGCCCAACGCCTCTTGCGACCCTTGGCGATCTCGCTCGTGGGCGCCCTCGTCCTTCTCTCGCTCTCCGCCGGCCGTGCCGCAGCGGAGGATCCCCCGCCCGAGATTCAAGAGCATGTGCTGCAGAATGGGATGAAGGTCCTGCTCTGGCCGGTGCAGAGCATTCCGAATCTCTCGCTCTACACCTTTTGGCACGTCGGCAGCCGCAACGAGGCGCCGGGCATCACGGGTCTGGCTCACTTCTTCGAACACATGATGTTCAACGGTTCCAAGCACTATCCCCCCGGAGCCTTCGACCGCACCATGGAGGCGGCGGGAGGATCCAACAACGCCTACACCAGTCGGAACCTCACGGTCTACCAGGATTGGATTCCGGCCAGCGCGCTCGAGACGACTCTCGACCTGGAGGCGGACCGCATCGCCTCGCTCTCCATCGATCCGAAAGTCGTCGAGAGCGAGCGCGGCGTGGTGATGAGCGAGAGACGAAGGAGCATCGAGGATTCCAATACACGGCTCATGCTTTTGCAACTCTGGGCCGCTGCGTTCATCGCCCACCCCTACCAGTGGCCGGTCATCGGCTGGCGGAGCGACATCGAGAACTGGCGTCAGGAAGACCTCGAAGCCTTCCACGAGCGCTACTATGCACCGAACAATGCCACGATGGTCCTGGTGGGCGCGTTCGATCCCGACGAGGTGCTCCCCATGCTGCGCGAGAAGTTGGGCACGATCCCCGCCCGCGAAATCGGCCGCGACGTGGTAACCGTGGAACCGGTTCAGCGCGGAGAGCGGCGCGTCATCCTGCACAAGGACGCGCAGCTCGCGAGCGTGGCCGCGGCCTGGCACGTTCCGCAGGCATCGAGTGAGGACTACCCCGCCCTGCGGCTTCTGGATCTCGTCCTCACCGACGGGGAAAGCTCGCGGCTCTATCGCCGGCTCGTGGACCAGGACCAGACCGCCCTCTCGATCTGGGGGGATCTGGGAGAGGCCTTCGACCCCACCCTCTACACTCTCTTCGCCGAAGTCAGGAAGGACGCGTCGAGCGCCGAGGTGGAGAGGGCGCTGTACGAGGAAATCGACCGGGTCGCGCAGGAAGGGATCGAGGAACGCGAGCTGCAAAAGGCCAAGAACATCCTCCTGGCCGACTTCTATCGCGGGCTCTCCACTCTGAGCGGCAAGGCCCAGTCGCTCGGTGACTACGAGATGTTCCACGAGGGGTGGCGCCACCTCTTCAGCGCGGCCCAGGATTACGAAATGGTGAGCACCGAGGATCTCAAACGCGTGGCCGCCCAATACCTCACCCAGGACAATCGTACCGTCGTCACTCTCGTCCCGATTCAAGCGGAGCAAGCCGATGAGAAGAAGTAGTCAGCCCGATGTAGCTCTCAGTTCGAACTCGACACTTCGGTCGCGCGCAGCGTCCCTGCGCATTCTTTTGCTCGCGCTGATCGCCGTCTGCTTGCCGGGGATGCTCTGTTTCACTTCCGCGCGGGCGGAAGCACCCACTTTGAAGCTGCCGGAGTACCAGACCCGCAAGCTGGACAACGGAATGACGCTCCTGCTCATGAAGCACGGCGAAGAGCCACTGGTGAATTTCGAGATGTGGATCCTGGATGGCTCGGCCGCGGATCCCACGAAGCACGCGGGGCTGGCCTCTCTGTGCGCCGAGTCGCTGCGCAAGGGCGCGGGCGATCGTGACGCCGCCGCGTTCGCCGAAGCCCTGGATTTCCTCGGCGCGAATTTGACGACGGGAGTCGATCACGATCGCACGGCCATTTCGTTCCAGTGCCTCAGCAAGGATTTCGACGAAGGGCTGGCTCTCTTCGCCGATGCCGTGCTCAGGCCGAGCTTCGACTCACATGAAATCGAGAAGCTGGCGCAGCAGATGTCCGAGAACGTGAGCCAGGCCAAGGACAATCCCCGTTTCGTACTCGGCGAGTACCACGACGCTCATCTCTACGGAGACCACCCCTACGGCCAACCCGTCGACGGAACCGAGAAGAGCCTGGTGGGAGTGAAAGCGGAGGACCTCCGCTCCTTCTATCGCGATCACTATGGCGCTGACCGCGCCGTCCTGGCCGTGGTGGGGAACTTCGATATGGACCATGCGGCGAGCCTCCTTCAGAAGACCTTTGCGGGCATGCCGGCGGCGCGAGTCGCGCGAACCAAAGTGCCGGCCCCCAAGCCCGTGAAGGGGCGAGAGGTGTTGCTGGTGAACAAGCCCGATACTCCGCAGACCTGGTTCCATATCGGCAGTCTCGGTCCCAAATGGGGCGATCCGGATTACGCGGCGGTGGAGCTCGTGCGTACGGTTTTCGGAGGACGTTTCACCTCCTGGCTCAACACCAAGCTGCGCATCGAAAGCGGCCTCTCTTACGGCGCGGGCTACACCATCGACCGCAGACGGCAGGCGGGATCGGCCTACATCTCCTCCTTTACCGCCAAGGAAACGACGGAGAAGGCCCTCGATCTGGCTCTGCAGACCCTGAAGCGTCTGCACGAGAAGGGCCTCGACCAGGACGAGCTGAACTCGGCCAGGGCCTACCTGAAAGGGCAGACGCCTTACCGCTACGAGTCGAATGGCTCTCTAGCTCGGGTCCTGTGCCTCATCACCGCATATGATTTGGGACGGGAGTTCGTGGATGGCAGGTTCGCCGCGCTGGATGAAGTATCACTCGACGATTGCAAGGCGGCGATCGCGAGGTGGTATCCCGAGGAGAATCTCTCGTTCACCTGTATTGGCGTCGCGAGCGAAGTGAAGGACGTGTTGGCCAAGTACGGTAAGTTGCGCGTGCGCGAAAACGACGAGCCGGGATTCCACTGAGACCGAGTCAGGCCTCGATGGATTGCGGACGCTGGTCGTCGCCGACATTGACGTAGACCACGCGGGCTTCGGTCACCAGTACCGATTTTCGAAGGTCCTCGCACTGCGCGTGGACTCGCACCACCACGGTGATCGAGGTGCGTCCGATCTTCTCCACTTCGGCGTAGAAACTCACGAGGTCCCCCACGCGAACCGGTTCGTGAAATTCGATCTGATCCATGGCGACAGTAACCACTTTGCGGCAGCCGGCCCGATGCGCCGCCACCGCTCCGGCCTGGTCGATGTAGGAGAGAATGATGCCACCGAAAATGGTGCCATGGGCGTTGGTGTCACGCGGCATCATCAGGACTCGGATCTCGGGTTCGTTTCTTTCCGTCTTCATGGCGCACTCAGCCTAGAGTTTCCGCGCCCCGCCGGCAAGTGTGGATCGAGGGGGGACCGCTTCGCGGCGAGGAGTGTGGCCAGCCTCCGCGCTTGGGCATATCATGCCCGCTGGTATCTCTTACGACTGCCCATTGCGCGCGAGCCGAACCCCCTTGGGCTCTCGCGGAAAGCTCATGGATGGAGGCATGACGATGACGGAGTTGATGATCGGCCGCAAGGCACCCGCGTTCACCGCCAAGGACACTGACGGAAAAAGCGTATCTCTGAACAAGGATATCGTGGGCAAGCCCGCGGTCATCTACTTCTATCCCAAGGACGACACTCCGGGATGCACGAAGGAGGCTTGCTCCATTCGGGACCAGTGGTCCGAGCTGAAACGCCGACGCATCCAGGTGTACGGAATCTCTCCGGACGATGCGGAGAGCCACGCGAAGTTCCGCGACAAGTTCAAGCTCCCCTTCCCCCTGCTCTGCGATCCCGGCCACAAGATCGCCGAGAAATACGGAGCCTGGGGTGAGAAGAACATGTACGGCAAGAAAAGCCTTGGTATCAAGCGCAGCACCTTCCTTTTGGACAAGGAAGGTCGCATACAGCACATCTGGAAAAAGCCGGACGTGAAGCGGCACGCAGAGCAGATTCTCGAGAAGCTCGATGAGATCAAAGCCAAGAAGTAGCCGCTTTGTGATGCTGTGCGAGGGCGCGCTGGCCGGCGCGCTCTTCGGAGTGCTCGACGCGCGCTGGGCAATTCAGGGGACGCATCCCCCGTTGCTCTCTCTCTCCGAGTGGTGGAGCACCTGGATCGTCGCGCTCGTCCTTGGCGCAACTTGGGGACTGGTCGCCGCATTCGTGCTCTCGCTTCTGGCGAGACGCGCGACGGCGGCCGTCCATGGCCTCACCGTGGGATTGGCCCTCTCTCCGTTGGTCTTCGCCGCGGTCTTCCTGCGCCTGCGCCCCCACTTCGGGCCCGAGGGCAGAATGGCCACCCTCGCTCTGGCCAGCGGGATCGCCACCTTGAGCCTCGCCCTGCCCGTCTTCTTGACGCCCACTTTGCGCCGCCGATTCTTGCTCCCCTTGGGCCTTGCCGCCGCCTTCGCGGCCACCCTCAGCGGCGTTCTCGAGGCTCCCCATGCGACGCAAGACACTTCCACCAAGGCTGAAGGAAATGCGAGTTCCTCCCCCTCGCTCCTTCTGATCACGCTCGACACGACGCGCTTCGATCACCTGCCCCCCGAAGCGAAGTTCCTCGATCCCGAGGGCTTCCTGGAAGAACTCGATCACAAGGCCACGCGCTGGACCAACCTGACCGCGCCCATTCCCTTGACCGGGCCCTCGCACAGCAGCCTTCTCACGGGACTCACACCACTCGAGCACGGAGCCCAGGACAACGGCTGGCCCATCCGGCCGGGGGTGAGAACTCTGGCGCAGCGGCTTCGTGAGCGAGGGTACCGTACCGCTGCGATCCTCTCGTCCGCGGTACTGCATCCCGACCTCTGTGGTCTGGACCGCGGCTTTCAGGTCTACGACGATTCGTTCCGTCCCGCGGCGCCCATGCGGCGGCTCGCCGTCGTGGCCAGCGCCGAACGCATCGCCCGCTGGCTCACCCGGCGTTCCAGCGGACTGAGCCGCCAACGCCGCGCGCAGGAAACGGTGCAGAACGGTCTTCGTTTTTTGCGCCAGCGTACGAGCCAGCCCTTTTTTCTGTGGTTGCATTTCTACGACGCTCACGCGCCCTACGAGCCCCTGGGAGCCCCTCCCACTCCGGGCGTTCTGCCCGCGCTCGCGCGCGAACCAGAGTTGGGCGAAGACTCCGACTACTGGCAAAAACGTCAGGCCTACGCGCAGGAAATCGTGGAAGTGGATCAGGCGCTCACGCGCCTTGATCGCGAACTGGCGCGCATGGGCCTTCTCAAGCAAACGCTCATCGTGGTGGTCACCGACCACGGCGAGAGTTTCGGCACACACGGTCACGGTTTCCGCTTCGACCACGGCGCCTACCTCTACGATGACGAGCTGCACCTCGCCGCGTGGTGGCTCGAACCGAAGACCGAAGAGCGGTCGCCAGGGATCGAAGCAGAGCGGAACGAAGGCAGCCAGGGGCCGCGCAGCATGGCGCGCGCGGTGGGCATGGATTCGCTGGGTCGCGCGCTGCTCGCGCGATTCTCGCTGCGAGCGGACAGTCTGGACTCCCGCGGCTTCAGCCTCTCGCACTCTTCGGTGGCCAACGACACCCTGTGGTTCGATCTGCGCCGGCCCGATTCCAAGTTGATCGCGGGCCGCACCCCCTCCGGCGCGATTCTCTACGAAGCCTACGACCTGCGGAACGATCCCGACGAGACCAGAAATCTTCTGGTGGATCTGAAGCCCCCGAGCCAGCACGACGAAGCGGTACTGGGGTCAAGAGACCGCGTGGAGTGGGAAGAGGACGAGACGATTCTCTCCAATTATGCCCAGCGAATCTTGAAAAGCCTGGAGCAACCCAGGCCACAGCTCTCCGAAAGCGCGCGCGCCCGCTTGAAGAGTCTGGGTTACGTGCGCTGAAGCGGGCTACAGCACGCTCAGCGTTCGCGCTTCACCGGCTCCAGGTACTGGTAACTTCCAGTGACGAGAATCTCCGCCAGAAGGGGAATGGCGCCCAGAACTCCCGCACCCAGTACGGGGGTGCCGTAGCGCAGCGCGAAACTCGGTCTCAGTAGGTAGTGATCTTGATGCGCGGCGCGAAGCCCCGCTGCGCGTGCCGCCCTTCTCAAGGAGGAAAGGGTGAGGCGCGTGGCGCGGATCCTCTCGATCTCCTCCCATTGCGGATCATCGGTGCCGTCGGCGCTTCTGGCCAGACTCCTGAAGAGCTCGCGCGGCAGACAGTGCGCCCACGGCAAGCGCGCCAGCGGGAGTCCAAGTCGAGTGGGAGGATGCAGGAGTTGTTGATGCCCACCGAAGGGAGAGTAGTACGGGGGGAACACCACCACGATTCCTCCCGTCTCGGCCAAGAGCGCTCGGCAATTGGAGAGAGCTTTTTCTCGCGCGGGAATGTGCTCCAAAACGTCGCGGAAGAGAATGAGGTCGAAGGGGCCGGGCAGATTCGAGAGACTGGCGGCATCGGTGACGTCGGCCAGTTCGAGTCGCAGCCGCAAGCCTTCCGCCTCCACCTGACGAAGCGCGCCCTGCAGGCGTCTCGGCTCGATTTCGATGCCGCACAGTCGAGCGCCCGCCTGGGCCAGGGCGATCGCGGCTCCCCCGTCTCCGCAGCCGACATCGAGGATGCGCAACCCCTCGTGCCACCTGCCCCAGCGCCGCAGAGCGGGAAGGAGGGCCTCCCTCGTCAAGCGAATCTGGTATTCGCGATAATAGCTCGTCCAGTCGGCGAAGTCCTGGAGCCGAAGTCGTGTGGACATGAATGGCATCTTGGCGCAAAGCCCAGGCGGGTTCAAGCAGGAGCCAAGGGTGGTGCTTGTCGTTCTCTGCCGCTGCGGCTAAGTTCAACCGGAGCTGGGGATGAAGCTGCGGCGGGCACGATCCATCCGCCCTTCGTCCCGGTCTCTCACTCCTCCCACCCATTCCCCTTCGAGGTTTTCCGCGGTGAGCATGTCCGATCTCGAGCTCGAATACGTGCGACAGGGGATTCGCTCCAGCATCGAAGTGAAGCAGTCTCTGCTGGATCAGGCGGAGACCATCGCCGCGATGGCCAAGGCGGTCGCCGACGCCCTGGGAAGGGGGGGCTCACTGCTGGCCTTTGGTAACGGTGGCAGCGCCGCCGATGCGCAGCACATTGCCGCCGAACTCAGCGGCCGCTTCGAACGGGAACGCCCGCCTCTGTCGGCCGAAGCACTCACCGTGAATTCCAGCGCGCTCACCGCCATCGGCAATGACTACGGTTTCGAGGAAATCTTCGCGCGCCAACTGCAGGGACGGGCCCGGCCGGGGGACATCGCACTGGGCATCTCCACCAGCGGGAACAGCCCCAATGTCTTGAGCGCTCTCAGGCTGGCCAAGTCGATGGGACTGCGCAGATTGGGAATGACGGGAATTGGTGGCGGAAAAATGGCGAGCGAGGGACTCTGCGATCATCTCCTGATGGTCCCCAGTTCGAACACCGCCCGGATCCAGGAATGCCACATCCTGGTGGGTCATCTTCTCTGCGGATGGCTCGAGCGAGAACTTCACGGCCATACGAAATGATGAGATCCCGGTGGTTCGTTCTCTTCGCCCTGCCGATCTACGCGTTCGCCATCGCCGCTCCCCTCTCCGTCGCTGTTGGAGCAATCTGCGCCGGGACGCTGGCCGCCTTTGCCCTCGCGCGTTGCTTCCTGAGCCCGCGGCCCAAGGGCGCCGTACCACGATCCCTCGTCCTGGTTCTCCTCGCCTACTACCTCGCTCACCTCTGCGCGACCGTGTTCGCGGCTCCCTACCCCAGTAACTGGAGCAAGCTACTGGGTGAAATGTGGCTCAAGCTGTTGCTGGTTTCGGTGCCTCTTGCGGCCTTCGGTCAGGTCGACCACGTCCGGCGCGCGGTCAAGCTCCTCCTTCTGGTCGGCGCCGGGGTCGCCGTGTACGGGATTTGGCAACACTTCAGCGGAATCGATTGGTGGCACCATCGCCCCGCCCCCATGACCGGGGGCCAGTACATGTCGGTGGCCTTCTTCGGCCATCATCTGACCTACGGCGGCCACGTCATGCTGCTGTTCATCGTGTCGGCGTCCTGGGCTCTCCTCAGCCGCGACACAAAACGACTCGAGCGCGCGCTTTCGATCTGCGCGACGGCCTTCACCGGCCTGGCTCTGCTGTGGTCCTTCGCGCGCAGCGCCCAGATCGGAGCACTTGTCGGAATTCTCGTCCTCGGCATCGCTCTGCCCCGGCGCCACAAGTGGTTCGCTCTGGCTCCTCTTTTGGCGATGGGCGTGGCCCTCCTCGCCACCCCCGCCCTCATGGCGCGTGTGACGGCGCTCTTTCAGCCGGGCGCCGAAGAGACGCGCAGAAACCTCTGGAGCTCCTCGGTGCACGGAATTCTCGCGCGGCCCTGGCTGGGTTTCGGGCCGGGGAATTTCAGCCGCATGATGCAGAGCTATGAAGTCCCGGGCTTCTACGACACGAAGTCCCACGCACACAACGACTTCCTGATGCACGGGGTCAATGCCGGCCTGGTGGGACTTTTGGCCGCCCTCGCGCTCTTGATCCTCAGCATGGTTCTCTTGTGGAAAGCGCGCCGCGGCGCGGGCCGCGAGGCCTGGATCCTCACCGGGGTCTTCGCCTGCCAGGCCGGGATCTCGATCGCGGGGCTTTTTCAGGTCTACCAGACCGACGACGAGGTGGAGATGCTGCTCTATTTCCTCCTGGGAGCGGCCTTCGCCCTGGCCGCGCGACGCCACCAGCCCTCGCCGCCGGACAGCCCCTGACCGCCCGCCTCGCGGGCTGGCTCCCTCTCATCCACCCTCCTGTCCCGCGCCCTCGCCGGAGCCGTTCTTTCCGGCTGATTCCCACGAAGATTCTCTGACCGCGCACTCGGCATCCGCCTTGCTGGATGGCGCTGTGCCCGGGGCTTCCCTCGCCATCTCCTCCCCCGAGGGAGCGGATGTGCCCCGGGCGAAACATTTTCAAAACGGGGATGGGAACGATGCCGTGCCGAGCTGCCGCGAGATTGGATGGACCGGGAATTCTGGCCAGCGTGAACCCGCCACGACAGAGCAGCAGCTTCAAACCTTCGATCATCGCCACCGTAGCTTGTGGCACCCCGATTTTGCGCGGCGCGGACCTGATACGCGTGGATGCGTCCCACGGAACACTGGCTGAAATTACCCGCACCCGAGCTTCCTACTCCTGTCCCGTCATCCTGGACCTGCCTGGTCCGTCGAGTCACGCGCGCACCAGCCTTCTCACCACGAGTGAATTTTTGATCTTCGCCTCGGCCGAGGGTTTCGATTGGATCACCCTGAATGGCGTGCGGGAACTCCGCGAGCTCCAGCACGCGCGCGAGCTTCTTTTGCCCTCGATTCAAATCGCGAGCTGCGTCTCGATGCCCGATGAACTCGGTGACACCCAGCTGGAGTCGATCGTGGCCGCCAGCGATGCCCTGGTTCTTCCTTACGGAGAGCTCGTGGCGAGAAGCGGGGGGGATCGGGCGCGTCAACAGGTGGGACGGGCCCTGGTTGCGTGCGCGAGACGACGCCGGCCCCTCCTGCTCTCGGGGGGACTCTTGAGCACCATGGTGGATTCCAGAATGCCGGAGATCTCGCAACTGGAGTGGATTGGCGAATTCGCCAACGCCGGCTGCGCCGGCTTCATCCTCACCGAGGAGACCGCCGCCTCCCCCCACGCGCAACTTTGCGTCGATACCCTCGAGTTCGTGCTGGCTCCCCTCACGGCGACGGTCTGCCGGCGCCAGGCCGGCTTCGCGCGGGTCGCGGCCGCCCCCGGACTCTTCACTGAGGCAGCCGCAACGCAAGCCGAAGAAGAGTAGCCGGAGTCCGAGATTTTCAGCTGAAGAGGCCTTCGCGCGCGCCGCACTGCGCTCCCAGAAGCTTGAGGGCCTGCACGGCGCGTCGTACCGAATTTCCATCCACCGGCCCCAAGATCTCGCGTGAAGCGGCCTTGGGCGCGCGCATCATCTCGATCGGTTCACAGCGCAGCCAAGCGCGCGCGCGGGCCAGTTGGTCCCTGTCCTCCACCCACTCGAAAGCTCGCAGGGCCCGGGCCAGCGGCGTCTCTCTCTCGCTGAAGCTCCCTCTGGGATGGCACGATCCCAGACCAAGAGCTGGCCGGCCCAGAGCGGCCGCCCGCAAGAGTGTCGTACCTGCTTCAGCCAGAACGAGATCGCTGGCGGCGAGAAGCTCGGCCTCGGGAATTTTCCGATCGGCGAGGTAGATCCCGGGGCCCGCGAGGGCTGCCCCGAAGGGACGTGGATCGAGCAGACGCCGCGCGGTGGAGCAGCTCAGGACCAGATCCGCCTCGACCCTGAGGGAGGCCAGGGCCTGGGTCATGGCTCGGATGCCCTCGCTTGCGGCTTCGGCTCGCAGCAAGATCAGGGGACGGCAGCTGTCGGCGGAGAGTCCCAGTGCGTAGCGGGCGCGACTGCGCGCGCCCGGCTGCAGGGCGGTGTCCAGCGCAGGATCGCCGATGACGACCTTCGCGCGGGAGGGGTCCTCGTCGCACAGCGAGGGTCCGGATACGAGAGTGAGGGTGGCGGACGGGATTCTCCCGGGAATGCCGGGATCGCGCCACTCCACCAGGGCGCCTCGCTCCCGCAGCCAGGCGCGGAGACTGGACTCGGGCACTTCTCCTTGACTCACCAGGAGGTCGAATTCGCCTTGGGGTTCGCTCAGCGGCTCGAGTCCGTGTTCGAAGGCGCTGCGCAGCACTTCCGCGCGCGGATTCAGCTCTCGGGAAGGCCAGCGGCCCTTGGCGACGAGAATCCTCGAGCCGGGGGTTCGGCGCAGCACGGCTTCGAAAGATTCGAGTTGTTCGGGAAGAGTGACCAGAAAGCCGGTACGCATGCGGATCGCGAACGCGCCCGTCCCCACGACGGGACCGCGCTCATCCGGTGCTGCTTTCAAGAATGGTGCCGTCTGGATCCCAGCCGGGAAACTAGCCGTGGTACAAGACGCGCGCGGGGACTCCCGCGACCACTTCCTTGGCCGCCACGTCCCGCGTGACCACGGCGCCGGCTCCGATCACCGCGCCTTTGCCCACGTGGATGCCGCCCATGATGATGGCACCCGAACCGATGGAAACCTGATCGCCGATCTCGGTGGGCACGAAGCGATCCGCCCAGTCCTTCTCCTGTTCGGGTTTCCCACTGGGAGTCACCGCGCGCGGATGGAGATCGTTGATGAAAATGACGCCGTGACCGACGAAGCAACCGTCTCCGATGTGAACCCCTTCACAGATGAAGGTGTGAGAGCTGATCTTGCAGTAGCGTCCGATGACCGCGCCCTTCTGGATTTCCACGAAGGTGCCGATGCGGGATTCGTCTCCGATCTTGCAGCCGTAGAGATTCACGAAGCGATAGATCTTCACGTCCTTACCCAAGACGACATCGTCTGCAATGCTCACGAATTCCAAGATCGTCACCTTCTCTCGAGTTTGCTCTCATCCCAGCGCCCTTCGCGCCATCTTCTTCGTGATTCAAACCGCGTGCTGCTTCGAGAATAAACGGCTGGCCGCGGGGAAGCGAGTAGCAAAAAAAAGCGAGGTGAGCCTCGCTCACCTCGCCTCAGAGAAAATTCAGTTCACTTGGAAGAACACCCCCCTGCCCGTTCATGCTCAAGTTGCGCTACCGGTGGGAGCCGATGCTCGATGAAGCGCACAGGGGGGTGAAGAAGGTGCGCGGGCCGTACCCAACTTGGAGACCTTTGATCATGAGGATTGGTCCCAGTACCTCATGAGGAATGCCAAGTGCATGCAGCGTGAATGAGAATCCTCGCCACGCCCTGCGAGTGCATTCTCGCTGAGATGAGCTGACGGCGCCCGTGTGTCAGCCTCATCTCCAATCGCCACAAAGCGGTCCGACCCGCACGTGGTCGTGAAAAATCTGGACCGCAGTTTCCGCAGGCGGCCGGGAGCGGTCGTCCCGGGGAACGGTTTTGCACCGCTTCCGTTACCAAGAGAATCCAATCTCCAGGGCGGCGCAATGACTTCTCTAGAATGGAATGATTCTACCCATTCGAGTTCGTAAAGACCCGAACAGCCTTTCGTAGCAGGCTCAACGCGGCAGACTGGGGGCCAGAAGAACCGCGTTCAACAGGAGACGCGTGGTTACCGGCCAGATGCCCCGGAAGCTGGGATCTTCGGCGAAAAGGACGACCCTGCCCTTCTCGTGCTCCTCACAGATGAGGTAGGGCGCCCCCGCAAGGGCCTGTACGGTCTCCGGCCAGGCGAAACCGGCGATCAGGGGCTCGTGTTCTGCGTAGTTGACCACCGTTTGCTCCTGCTCTCCCGCGCGCAGCTGGCGTCCCTGCTGCACGAGCGCACAGATGGGCCTGCTCAAGCCGTAGCACAGGAAGTGGTAGGGAGCCCTCTCCAGGCGGAAGATGGCGCCCGGGATGGAAGGAGGCGAATCGGAGGGCTTGCTGGCGGCATGGCGCGCCTCGGCGGAGCCCTCGACGGCGGGTGGAGAACTTGCGTCCTCTTCGTTCGGATAGGGACTAGTTTCCGCTTCGGGCTCCGCTTCCAAGGCCGGCGCGGACTCGTCCCCCTCTGGCTGGGCCCCATCTTCCAGCGAGGCGGACAACCATCCCGGCAGGTCCATGAGGGCCTCACTGGCCCTGCCCAGCGCCACCAGGGTCCCTCCCTGGTCCACCCAGCTGCGCAGATCCGGCAAGAGCGGAGCGTGCTTCTGGAGGTCCGGAATGACGATCACGTCCACCTCACGCAGGCGCAGCTCATCCAGTTGGTCCAGGAGCACCGTCGAGCAGTCGACTCCCATGTGCTCCTGCAGGACCCACAGCACACTGCCCAGGCTGGTCGGGCGCACTCCCGGTCCACCGGCGACCACGATGCGCGGCTGACGCAAGCGCAGCACGGCATCGCTTCCCAGGGATGGTCCCTCATCACTCCATGCGCTGCTGACGGGAACGACTTCAACCCCCGTGTCGCGCGCGACTCTTTCGAGCAAGGAATCCAGCGCGAGGGTGGAGTCCTGGACCGAACGCTTGAGCACCAGGCTACCCGCGGGAAAGCTCTCTTCGCTCCGCTTGAATGCTTCGCGGGCGAGGTAGACTCTCGCGCCCTCGCGCCAGAGCGCGGCCAGCGCGGCACAACTCGCGTTGTCTCGATCGGGAATCAGGTAGCCGTAGGACGCTTTTGCGGGATCGAGCGCCGGGCTCGACGGTATCTTCTCTGTCTTCACGCGAACGCTGGCGACTTCCAGATTTTTCGCGCTGTAGTAGGTGGTCAAGCCAAAGGCGAGCGGGAGACTCCACGCCGTCACGTCGTAGAAACGATCGCGAAGTCCCGCGCGGTGGCGTTCGGTCTCATCTTTCAGAAAGCCCTCATCCATGGGCTGATCCCAGCCCAAGAGATTTTGCAGAAGCGGATAGGCTGCCTGCCTGAGCACGATACGGTAGCTTCCCGCGGGGAACTCGTGCTTGTTTTCCTCGCCGCTCTCCTGAGTGGAAACTCTGGCCTCGAAGCCACGCTCGCTTCGCAGGACCTGCACCCCTTGCATGCTCAGAAGGCGCGCCAGGCGCCGCGCCTCCGCCGGAGCCTGGCCGAGGTCGAAGAGAATCTCCTTCGCATCGGCCTTGTCCGCCCTGCGCAGGGCCTCGTCGCGGAAGCGGCGCGAATACTGGAGCAGTTCCCTGCTCTTGGCGGCGCTCGTCCGGCAGCTCGTCAGCGCCGCCAAAAAATGATGCTGAACCGCATCGCGGTAGCTGCGGATGGCTCCGCTGCCATCCTCGATCCGCAGTCCGTCCGAGCTACCCTGTTCGAAAGTCATCCCGATTGCGCCCTGTAGACTGGGCCAGGAATCTCCGTAACCGGGGTAGAAGAGATCGAAGTGCTCGCGCACGAAGTAGTCCACTCCAGCCGCATCAAATGCCTTCGCATTCGCTTTCCCGTAGAGTTCGAGCCAGGATTGCAGCTCCTGGGGAAGCAACGGATTGTGCGGCAAGGCCGAGGGCGGAAAAAAGTAGGTGGAGGACGATCGCATTTCGTGCAAATCCAAAAAGACCTGGGGGCGCCAGCTTAGGAAGGCGGCAACCCTCGCCCTGGTCTCGGGCTGCGTGAGAAAGGCCCAGTCGCGGTTGAGATCGAAGAAGTTGTGGTTGTAACGGCCAGTTGGCCAGAGCTGCGTGTGTTCGATGGCCTCGGGATGGGGATCGGGACCGCCGACCTGACGCGTGAACGATCGCAGGTGCTGCAAGAAGCGACGTCTTCCATCGGGGTTCTGGCAGAGGTCGATGAGAACCACGAGGTGTTCGAGCAGCTCCTGGGTCTGTTCGCTACGATCGGCCGCCAAGTGGTAAGCCAAGAACATGCCCGCGTCGCAGCCGCTGGCCTCGTCCCCGTGAATTCCGCAAGCAACCCACACCGCGGGCAAAGGCGCTTGCGCGCCGCTCGTCTGCGCCTTGACGCTCGCGGAGAAATCCAGTGCGGTCCGCGACTGCAACAGTCCCTCTTGATCCTTCGAAGCGCTGATCGCCAACAGGAGCAGAGGATCGCCTTCGACGCTGCGGCCGATCTCCTGCACACTCACCCGATCGCTCGCCTCGGCCAAGAGCCGCGCGTAGGCGAGAAGCTGCTGGACCGAGGCCGGCCTCTCCCCCAGCGGGTGCCCCAGGAGCGAAGCCGGCGTGGGGACGGCCGGATCGTAGTCCGCGTCCCGCACCCACTGGAGGGCGGGATCATCCCCGGTGGTAGCCGCTGCCGCTTCCGGGGCGCACAGTACGCCGATCAAGAGAAAGAGTCCGAGCAAGCCCAGGGAGGCCGGGCCGAGAATCGCTCTGCATTTCCAGAAGGAAGAACGCACCGCCACCTCTCCGCGTTCGAGCGCCTCAAACTCCACGATCTCGGCCCGCGGCCCAGCTGCTCACGGCGCGAATCACTCGCTCCTGATCGCTGGACTTCATCCGCGCCGAGAAGGGCAAGGACACGACTCGCTGACACAGGGATTCCGTAACTGGAGTCGCGAGGGTCCGCGGGCAACGGTCTTTGAAAGCAGCCTGGATGTGCAAGGGATGAGGATAGTGCACCACGGTGGGGATGCCGCCTGCGTCGAGCTCCTGGATGAAACCGGCGCGCTGCTCGGCGCCTGCGAGCTGGATGGTGAACTGCGCCCAGGAGGAGCGGCAACCCTCGCGCGTTCGGGGGACTTCCACCGCTCCGTCCAGCGCTTCGCAGTAACGCTCCGCGATACGTTGGCGCATCTGGAGTTCATCGGGGAAGGCGCGGGCACGAACCAAGAGCGCGGCGCACTGCAGAGCATCGAGACGCGCGTTGGTGCCCAGTTCCTGGTGGAGGTGGTGCCCCACCTCCCCGTGCTGACGCAGTCGACGCAAAGTGTCGGCGAGTTCGCCATCCTCACAAAAGATCATCCCGCCGTCGCCCAAACCGCCCAGCGGTTTCGCCGGATAGAACGAGGTAAAAGCGGCGCGTCCGAAGGCGCCGCTCATACGGGTGGGGCTCTTCGCGCCGAGGCTCTGGCAGGCATCCTCCAGCAGCGCGATCCCGCGTTCCTCACAGAGTGCCTCCAATTCGGCCAGCCGCGCCGGATGCCCGAAGAGGCTCACCACCACGACCGCTTTCACTCTGTCCGTGAGCGCCGCGCGGACCGCCTGCGGATCCATGGTGAAGGTCTCGGGCTCGACGTCCACGAAAACCGGGCTCGCTCCCGCGAGCAGCACCGCCTCGGCCGTGGCGGCGAAAGTGAAATCGGGCACCAGCACCTCGTCGCCGCGGCCGATTCCCAGAGCCATCAGTAGGAGTTGTTCGGCCACGGTGCCCGAAGTGCAGGCCACGGCGTGCTTCACGCCAACGAACGCAGCCAGAGTTTCTTCGAGCTGCGCTACTTTGGCGCCCCCGATGAAGCGTCCGGAGTCCAGGACCTCCAGCAGAGCTTGGCGCAGTTCCTCTTTCTGCGGCGCCAGCATCGCCTGAAGATCCAGAAAGGGCAGTCGTGGTTCCATGAACTTCGTACTCTCAGTCTCGATTGCGTCCGGGTTGCCAGAGCACGTCCTTTTCGCCCTTGCCGTTGGCCATCCGCGAGGCAACGAAGAGATAATCGCTGAGCCGGTTCAGATACTTCAGAGCATGGGGATTGATCTGCTCCTTGCGGCTCAACGCGACCGTGTGCCTTTCGGCGCGCCGGCAGATGGTGCGCGCCAGATGGAGTCGCTGACTCAGAGCGGAACCACCGGGAAGCACGAAACTGTTCAGAGGAGAGAGTTCTTCGTTGGCGGCATCGATCAACTTCTCCAGGCGCTGCACCTGTTTTGCGACGATGCGCAGCGCCTCGTCCTCCGTGGAATCCGTTTCCTTCTTCTGAGTTCTTTGCGGGGTGGAGAGGTCGGCTCCGAGATCGAAAAGATCGTGCTGGATGCCACACAGAGCATCGCGCGTGTCCGCGTCAGCGCTCTCGCAGGCGCCGATGCAGATGCCGATGGTGGCGTTCAGCTCGTCCACGCAACCGTAGGCCGCGATGCGTACGTCATCCTTGAAGACACGGCTGCCGTCGCTGAGCCCGGTCGATCCATCGTCGCCGCTACGCGTGTAGATTCGATTCAGTTTGACCATGACCCCAGTCTAGCCGCAGTCGTGTTCCGCGACCAGCATGGATGAGATTCATCTGCCTCGCGCTTTGAGCAAGAGCACCAGGAAGAGCGGAGCGCCCACGATTGCGGTCAGCACACCCACCGGAAGCTCCGCTCCGCGGCCGGCCAGGGCGATGCTGCGGGTGATGGAGTCGGCCAGAACCAAGAATCCTCCCCCCAACAAAAACGAGCCGGCCAAGAGACGCCGGTGCGCGGGACCCAGCACGCGGCGCGCGGCGTGCGGAGCCAAGAGTCCGACGAAACCAATGGGTCCGGTCACCGCCACCACCACTGCGGTGAGGGCCGAAGCGGAGAGCAAACAGATGGTCTGACTGGATTCGACCTCGACGCCGCGGCTGCTGGCCAGTTCCTCGCCGAAGGCGAGTTGATCCAGCGCCCCCGCCTGCAGCGCCACCAGGAGGAGAGCGGGGAGCAGCACCACCGGCAGGGGTGCAAGCGAGCTCATGCCGCCCACCGCCAGGCCTCCCATCATCCAGTGGTCCATCGCGCGCAGCCGGAAGGGATCGCTCAGGAAGCGTAGGAGGAGAATCGCGGCTCCAAAGAAGAAATTGAGGGTGACGCCGGCCAAGAGAAGCTCGTTGGTGTCCAGGTTGCGCCCACGGCGCGAGAGCAGATAGAGCACTCCGACGTCGATCACCGCGAACACGAATGCGAAGAGCGTCACCGAGGAGAGCGGCCCGATGGCGAAGGCGAGACCGGGAACGCTCAGGGCGAGAAAGGCGCCCAGGGCGCCGGCGAAGGAGACTCCCAGGGTGTAGGGAGTGGCCAGGTCGTTGCGCAAGAGAGTCTGGAAGACAGCGCCCGCGACGGCGAGACTGCCTCCGGCCAAGAGCCCGAGCAGAATGCGGGGCGCGCGCAGGAGAAGAATCTGCGCCCGGGGACTGTGTACCCCGTGCAAGAAGTCGAAGAGAGCCCCGCGCACGTCGATCGAGGTGCTGCCCAGGAAGGGGGCGGTGACAAGAACCGCGAGACAGAAGAGCGCGAGCAGAAACATGCGCTTCATGGCTGGTCCTTCCCGCGCGGAATCGCCGGCAGTACCACGACCCTGTCGCCGGCCGGATGAGCGCCCACCCAGAGGCCATCACCGTAGACCTTCCGCAAAAGCGGGCCCTTCAGGACCTCGGCCGGATCCCCTTCGGCCACGCACTCCCCGCGGTGTAGCATCACGACACGGCTGGCGAAGGCGGCCGCCAGATTCAAGTCGTGGGTGGCGCAGAGCACGGCGCGGCCCTCGCGAGCCAGGACATCGAGCAGAGTCATGAAACGCACCTGATGGTGCAGATCCAGCGAAACGGTCGGCTCGTCCAGAAGCAGAAGATCCCCTCCCTGGGCCAGCGCCGCCGCCAGATGAACTCTCTGCCGTTCTCCACCGCTCAACTCCAAGAGCGTGCGTGAGGCGAGCGCGGTGATCTCGGTGCGCTGCATCGCCAGTTCCACCGCTTCGAGATCCGTGGCGCCGGGTCGACCCCAGCTTCCCAGGTAGGGATAGCGTCCCAGGGCGACGGTCTCTCTCACCGTGTGGACGTGGATGCTCTCGACCTGTTGCGGAAGGAAGGCGATTTTGCGCGCGCGCTCGCGGCGCGAATAGTCGCTCAGTTCGCGAGCTTCCCATTCCACGCTCCCCTCTCCGGCGGGCAAAAGCCCGGCCGCCAGGCGCAGGAGCGTACTCTTCCCGCTTCCGTTGGGGCCCAGGAGCATCACCAGCTCGCCGCGCTTCACTTCGAGCGAGAGCCGCGTGATCACACGCACTCCCTCGGAATAGGAGAAGCCGAGATTGCTCAGGCGAAGCGCCATGTTTCAGTTTCCTCGCGCTCTGATGATCGCGTCCTGGAAGTTCTGCGCGGTCTGGGCAATCCGCGGCCCGGGTATCAGAAGACCATCGAAGGTCACCAATTCGACGGGACAGGATACACCTCCTTCGTGCCAGATCGCCGCCAATTCATCGGCTCGCTTCTGGTTCCATTCTTCTTCGGGACGCAGCTCGAGGACGAGGTCGGGAGGACGGGCGAGCACGGATTCGAGGCTGGGTTCGAAGTACCCCAGGGGGGAATCGTCGTACAGCGGCTCGCCACCGGCCAGGCGAAGGAGTTCTCCCAAGAAGCTCTTGCTGCCAACCGTCCACAGTCGGTTCAAAGCAACCGGATCGTGCCCCAGGGAAAGGAGCACCTCGGGCCGTGGTGAAGACTGAAAAATGGAATCGGCGCGAGCCTGGATGCGGTGCAGCTCTGCTTCCACTTTCGCGCGCAGGCGCTCGCCATCCGGTCTCACCCCTCCAGCCAAAATGGAGTCCATCGCACAGAAACCCTCGAGGATGGAGTCGAGCCCGCGGTCCATGTCCACTCGCGCCAGAGGGATGGAGTGCTCCTTCGCGAAGCGCGAGAGCACTCGGCTTCTGCCCTGCACCACCAAGAGATCGGGCGAGAGGGTGAGGATCCTTTCGAGTTTCGGATCGAGGGCCCCTCCCACTTTGGGCAAGCCCAGAAGGGAAGGCGGCCACACGCAGTAGTCCGTGGTCGCCAGAATTTCGTTTCCGTAGCCCAGGGCATAGGCGGTCTCTTCGAGATTCGGCGCGAAGAGAATCACTCCTCGCCTCGTCTGGCGCTCCTGTGGGGACGCCGCAGCATTCTTCTCGCTCACAGTGGGCTGCGGCAAGGGCCCGGATTCACTCAAAAGGTAAGACAGCGCGAATCCCGCGATCAGAACGAAGACCAGTGCAAGTGTGGTTTTGAGGCGCACTACTGCTTGAAGACCCCACGGAGTTGCGTGTTTCTCGACACCCAGTTTCCCTGATGGTAGGGTACCTCATTCCGCTCGGGAAGGCTTGGTGAGGAGAATTTCATGACGCAGCCCAAAGTGCTACTAAATCTGGGTCACGCCCTCATTGCGGCCGCCTGGGCCGATGGTGAGCTGAGCCACAAAGAGCTGCAGAGCCTCAAGGATCTGCTCTTCCACCTGCCGGGGCTCAGACCGGAACACTGGGCCGAACTCGAACGCCGCGCGGAAATCCCGGTGGAGGAAGCGGAGCGCGAACGGCTCATCGGCAATTTGAGTCAGAGCATCGCCACGGAGGAGGACCGGCAGTTGGTGCTCGGCGCCATCGACCAGCTCCTGCGTACCGACCGTGAGTTCGGGCAACCCGAACGCGAGGTGATGGAGGAGATCCGTCGCGCGACCGAAGTGAACGACACGAGCGTCTGGCACGAGCTGAAACGCTTCCTCCAGGGACCTCTCCGTTTGCGCGCCAGCGCGCGGGGTGCCGAACTCCCCCAACAGCGCTTGAAGGAACTCAACCGCGCCATCCTGCGCGAAGTTTCCGACCGCATCGCCGAGGATGAACGAGAGCTGGATCTCTCCGAGCGTGAGCTCAAGCGCCTCTGCCTGGCCGGCGGACTCTTGGCCCACGTGGCCGAAGTGGATCGCCGCGTCGATGAAGGCGAACGGGGGGTCATGGTGGAGGCGCTGAAGGACGGCTGGGGACTGAGCGAGGCAGTGGCGCGAGCCGTGACCGAAGTCGTCCTCATTCACTCGGGCGACGATTTCGACCTCCACCACAGCCTGCGTGAGTTCTTTTCCCTCACCAGCGAGGCCGAACGTATTTCTTTCCTCGACGTACTCTTCGCGGTGGCGGCGGGCGACGGGCAGGTCAGTTTTCAGGAGCAGGAGGAGATCCGTCTCATCAGTATGGGCCTGAAGCTCTCCAACGTGCACTACATCGCCGCGAAAACGCGCGTGCCCGAAGACAAGCGCGAAGTGTGAAGCTCCTTGCAGGACAATGCTCGCCGAGAAGATTGAACTCGCTCAGACTGCGCTATGCGCCGGTACTGATCTCGAATCCGAGCCCTTGGGACGGCCGGGAAGGCCGTAGATCTCGGCGGGAAAGAGGTAGGGGAAGACCCCTTCCAAGAATTGCCGCCGCTTGTAGGCGCGGTGGCTGGTGTTGTCGCGCCGCACGAGGGTCCGCAAATAGCTCTCCACCGTCAAAATCTGCAGCTCGACCGGGAAGATGTAGGGCTGAATCGCCTCGCCCCTTGACGGCGCGTAGAGCACGTCGACGTCTTCCTTGAATACTTTGAAGTCACTACTGCTGAAGCGATTCATCTCCTGGTGCTGTTCGGGATAGCGGAAGAGATCGACCTGATTGCGGAAGGCAAGCGGTCCGCCGAGAACGTAATGCAGAAGATCCGCCAGCTGGTGCACGCTCTTCTCATCCTTCACGATGAATCGCAGACCCAGTATGTCGGTGATGGCGACGGGATCGTTGATGCGTTTGCGCAGCATCTTGGAGAGAACAGACGCTGAACGGATTCTCTCCAGTCGCGGCAAGTCCTCGGCGCGGCGGTCCCTCTGCCGCATGCCGGCGACCGGCGCCCCGTCCATCTTGAATCGCGCTGAAACGTGGTAGATGGGCAAGTCGAAGGGCCCACCCGGCAGATCGCGCACCACTCTGCGGGTGCTGAAACGGAACCAGTGGCAGTCCGATCGCTTACCGCGCGCTTCGGTGAGACGCACTCCGGATTCGTCGAGAGTATAGCTCACCTCGACGTCCCCCGACTCCTGCACGTAGGCCCAGAGCTCCCGATCGAGAATCGAGAGAAGATAACGCTTGTGACGCGGGCCCTCCTGGATGCGGCGCGTACGATCGATTTGGATGAGAACTCGGGCGAGGTAGAGCTTGCGCCGCGCCTCGAAAGCACAGCGGCTGCTGTGGTCGCAGAAGAGGTGCTCGACCAGTTGATGGAAGTCGTTGCAGTTGGCGATGCTCGGATCGCAGGAGAAGTGCTTTCTCTCCTCCTCGGGCAACAGAAGCACGAGCTGCGCGAGATAGGCGCTGGCGTCGTGAAGGTAGGAGGAGATGATTCTCTCGTTCACCTCCAGGGAATGTTGTTCGCTCACCGGATGCAAGAGGCGGTTGAGCAGGCTCTGGTAGCGCCAGGGGTTGCTCATGTTCTCGCGTAAAAGACGCACGTAGTGGCGCATCGCATTGCGATCGCGTTCGAAAAAGTGCGGGTCCAGTAGCGGGTGTGCGGAATAGTCAGGTTGTTCGCGATCGCTCATCTGGCGATCGGATGCCTTGGGAACGATCGAGATGGTACGAGCCATCCGGTCTAACTCCTGAGGAAGCGTCGAAGCCAAGGTGGCGTCCTTGGTCTACGCCGTCAAGCGCGCAACAGTTCCACTCCTTCGCTCATTCTACTACAGATGCACGAACCAGGCCTACCAGACTCCTCACGAAGGCCGGATGATCGTTGAGACAGGGCACGAGCTTGAAATCGCCGCCACCGGCCTCCTGGAAGAGCACACGCCCCAATTCGCCGATTTCGTCCAGGGTTTCCAGGCAATCGGTGGTGAAACTCGGTGTCATTACGTACAGGCTCTCCGTGCCGGCCTTCCCCAGGGCCACCAGCCGCTCCTGCGTGTTGGGAGTAATCCAGGGCTCGGGTCCGAAACGGCTCTGGTAGCCGAGTTCCCAGCTGCCTTCGGGCCAGTCCATTCTGGCCGCGAGGGCGCGCGCGGTCATTTCGCACTGCTTCGCGTAGGGGTCTCCCTGTTTGATGTAGCGGCGCGGAAGACCGTGGAAGCTCAAGAGCCAGTGGCGGGGCTCACCCCAGCGCTCCCGCGCCTCGCGCGCGGTTTGCGCCAAGGCCTCCAGATAGCTCTCGTGTGTCGCGAAGCCGCGCAGCTCCACCACTTTCGACTCACGACGGCTCTTGGGCCACAGGAGTTCGAGCTTGTCGTAGACGCTTTCGCTGGTCGAACGCGAATACTGTGGAAAGAGCGGTAGCACCACCATCTGGTCGAATCCAGCTTCTTGAAGCTCCTCGAGCGCCGCCTTCAAGGATGGATTCCCGTAGCGCATGCCCAGGGCCACCTGCCACTGCGATCCCAGGGCTTGCGCCAGGGTTCTCTGTAGGCGCTGGCTGTAGACGAGCAGGGGCGATCCCTCCTCCATCCAAACCCGGCGGTACAGGGCAGCGCTCTTCTTGGGCCTGACCCGCAACACGATTCCGTGCAGGATGGGCAGCCACAGCCAGCGCGGATAGTCGACCACGCGAAAGTCGCTCAAGAACTCCGCCAAATAGCGGCGTACCGCCTCGGGCGTCGGGGCGTCGGGCGTTCCCAGCTGGGCCAAGAGAAGCGCTCGCTTGCTCACGATCTCTCACTCCTTCTCGGGGTCGACGGCGCGGCGCTCCCGCTTGCGCTGAGAGCGGCGCCGTTTGGCCTCTTTTCGCCTGCGGCGGCTGGCCGCGGTCGGCCTGGTGGCCTTGCGTGGGCGCGGGCGACGCAGGGCTTCCGTCAACAACTCCTGCAATCTCCGCACGACTTCGTGCCGATTTTGCGTTTGGCTGCGGTGCGCTGAGGAACTGAGGTGCAGCACCCCCCGTCCGTCGAGACGCGAGGACAGCTTTTCCAGCAGCCGGGCCCGCTGTCGGGGCCCCAAACTGTCACTCTTCGCCACGTCGAAGAGCAATTCCACCTGGGTGTCGCTGGTGTTGACGTGTTGGCCTCCGGGTCCGCCGCTGCGCGAAGTTCGAAAGCGCAGTTCGGAGCGCCGCAAGCTCAGCGAGGGAGTGATGCGGATGTAGCTTTCCATGGCTTCTCCATGCTTCGCGCGGGACGGCCTCACTCTCTGGCAAATCGCCGGTCACCGCAAGTTCGGCTTGAGGCCCAAGTTTCTTGCGGGATTCGCGGGCTTGGCGTAGCCTGCCAAAATCCTGAGGAACTCATGTTCCCGGTTCGGCCATCGTCCCACGCCAGGCCGGCAGCGACTCATTTTTAGGAGGAAGTTTGATCATGCGACGCACCATCCTCTTTGCGATTCTCGTCGCTCTGCTCGTGCTCTCGGCCGGAATTGCCACCGCTCAAGAGACGCAGACGAAGAACATGGAGGGCTCCACGACGAGCTCTTCCACGGTCACCGCGAGGACGCAGTCCAATCTGAGCTATCGGGGGCAAAGCGAAGATGTCCGTCCTTTCGTGGCCTGGATGAAGGATACGGTGATCGCCCCCGGTGTCGTGGTCGAGCCCTTCTTCGCGCTCAACGACTACAATCATGCCAGCGGCTGGAATTTGGGAGGGCAGGCCGGTTTTCGCGCTGCGCCCGATTTCGAGACCGGGCTGCGCTGGAGTCTGGATCATTTCAGCGTGGACAATGGCGGAGATGAAACCGGCCTCTCCGATCTGCGCGGCTACGTCCGTTATCGCATCCAGCCGCAGAACCCACAGTTCTCGCTCGGTGCCTGGGTCGACCTCCCCGTGGGTAAGGAAGAGGTCGGGGCCAGCAACTTCAACGTCGATCTCTTCGGAGCCATGCGCTACCACCTCGATTCGGGCTTGGTGGTGCTCGGCAACGCGGGAATCGAGAGCGTGGAAAAGGGCGGCGACAACCGCGACACCGGCATTCACTTCGGCGGCGGGGTGATCTATCCCCTCTCGCAGGATCTCAGCGCGCTGGGCGAGCTGAACTGGGGCAGCGCCAGCGAGTACGGCTTGATCAACGGCGGGCTGGACTACCTGGTCAGCAACAACGGTCACATCCGCGCCTCCCTGGGCTTCGGCTTCGACGATGGCGCTCCGGATCTGACTCTGCTCTTGGGATTCCTCCTGGGAATTGACTAGTTTCCTCCCGCGAGGGTAAGGCTGCGCGCGAGCAGTCCAAAAGAGCCTGAAGAAATTCGAGGAGAGAGATCATGGCGAACGGCATCCTGAACATCCCGATGCCCGGCAACGAACCGGTGCGCATGTATGAAGCGGATAGCGAAGAGCGCGCGTCGCTCAAGGCCAAGCTGAAGCAGCTGATGGGACAGGAAGTCGAAATCCCACTGGTCATCGGCGGAGAGCGCATCAAGAGCGGCGCGACGGGTGAATGCCGCGTGCCGCACGATCACTCCCACCTCTTGGGTCGCTACCACAAGGCCGGCCCGGCCGAGATCGAAAAGGCCGTCGCGGCCGCGCACGCGGCGCACGCCCGTTGGAACGCCATGTCCTGGGAGTCGCGCGCCGCCATCTTCCTCAAGGCGGCTGACCTTCTGGCCGGTCCCTGGCGCGACACCATCAACGCGGCCACCATGCTCTGTCAGAGCAAGAACGTGTTCCAGGCCGAGATCGATTCGGCCTGCGAACTCATCGACTTCTTCCGCTTCAATGCCTTCTACATGGAAGAGGTCTACAGCGAGCAGCCCGACAGCCAACCCGGCATGTGGAACTACGTGGACCACCGGCCACTGGAGGGCTTCGTCTTCGCGGTGACTCCCTTCAACTTCACCAGCATCGCGGGCAATCTGCCCACCAGTCCCGGCCATGATGGGCAATACCGTGTTGTGGAAGCCCGCTTCCAGCGCGGTGTACAGCGCTTGGTTCCTGCTGCAAATGCTCGAGGAAGCCGGCCTGCCCAAGGGTGTCATCAACTTCGTGCCGGGCAGCGGCGCGCAGGTGGGCGATCCGGTCATGGCCAACCCGAACCTGGCCGGCATTCACTTCACCGGCTCCACCGCGACCTTCCAGCGCATGTGGAAGCAGGTGGGCGAGAACATCCACAACTACAAGAGCTATCCGCGCATCGTCGGCGAGACCGGCGGCAAGGACTTCATTTTCGCGCACCAGAGCGCGGACCTCGATGCGCTGGTCACGGCCTGCGTGCGCGGCGCGTTCGAGTATCAGGGCCAGAAGTGCTCGGCCGCGAGCCGCGCCTTCATCCCCGCCAGCCTGTGGGACGAATTCACTGCCAAGCTCAAGAAAATGGTGGGCGAAATCCAGATGGGTTCGCCCCTGGACTTCCGCAACTTCATGTGCGCGGTGATCGACAAGCCCGCCTTCGAGAGCATCAAGGGCTACATCGACGAGGCCAAGAAGAGCAATGACGCGGAGATTCTCTGCGGTGGTGAGTGCGACGACTCCACCGGCTACTTCATCCAGCCCACGGTGATCGTGGCCAAGAAGCCGGGCTTTGTGACGATGTGCGAGGAGATCTTCGGACCGGTGCTCACCCTCTACCGCTACGAGGACGAGAAGCTGGACGAGACCCTCGCCCTCTGCGATCAGGGTTCTCCCTACGCGCTGACCGGCGCGATCTGGGCCCAGGACCGCGAAGTGATCGTGAAGATGAGTCAGGCGCTGCGTTTTGCCGCCGGCAACTTCTACATCAACGACAAGCCGACCGGCGCGGTGGTGGGGCAACAGCCCTTCGGCGGCGGCAGGGCCAGCGGCACTAACGACAAGGCGGGCAGCATTCTGAATCTGATCCGCTGGGTGTCGCCGCGCACGGTGAAGGAGACCTTCGTACCCGCGAAGGATTTCCGCTATCCGCACATGGAGGCGGAGTAGTCCCTGCCGACGCGAGTACCTGGGTCGGCGCTCAAGGGGGACCCGTCTCGAAGGTCCGTCCTCGCGTTTCGGCCAAAGCGCCCTATACAATTCACTCTCCGTCTGTCCGTTGTCCGTCACTGTCCCTCCTGGAAGTGTTCACGTTGACGCCATAAGTCTCTCGTCGCGGTAAACCCTGAAGGGGCGCCCGTGCTCATCGAGGCCCATCTCCCAGGTGAGCCCTTTCCCGTCGGTCCCAACTTCGCCGCGTACGCGCAAAAGCCCCTGGTGCTCGCCGATCTGGTGGTGGAACGCGCAGAGTGTGATGCGGTTGGAGTCGCGATCGTCGCCCCCTCGCGCCCGGTACTGCAGGTGATGGACCTGGAGGTTGCGGCGTTGCGTACACTCCGGAGTGGCGCAACGCCAACCATCGCGATCGAGAATGCGCCGTTGGGAAGCCGGGATCGACTGGTGATGGTCCGCCCACACCTTGCGTGCGCGATAAAAGAGGCGACACAACGCGAGCCACGCCGGGATCCGTCGCGGCGCGGGAACTTCGGCCTGGGCTCGCACGCGATCCTGTTCGCTGGCGAGCTGCATCAGGAGCTCGTCGCGGGTCTGAAGACTGAGGCGAAAGCGAGCGGTGCCCCGGGGGGCGTCATTCCAGGCCAAGAGTGCCTCGTGGAGAGCGGCCCCTTGCGCATGCTCCGGATTTCGCACGAGTACTTCCAAAGAGTGGTTGCCGGTTCGGAGTTGGTCCTCATCCGGAGGAGCGCAACCGGCCAGAGACCACGCGCGATAGTCGGTGAGGAGCTGTCGGCGCGCCCAGGCCATGGCGGCGCGCAGGCCGCGCACGGTATGGCGAAGTGCGTAGCGGATCCACTTCCATAGGTCAGAGACGGGAACGTGGCAACGCCGATGCAGGAGCGCCAGGAGGTCGGCCTGCACGGTGGAGAGTTTGCCCCGGGCGCGGGCGAGGGCGATGGGGTGTTTTCTCCGCCTCTCTCGCGCGCGACGCAGGCGATCGGTGCAGGTCGACTGCGGCAGATCGAGAAGCGCGCGCGCGAAGCGCTCGAAGTTGGAGTACCCGTAGCGCTCGTGTAGACCGTCGAGCATCCATTCATAGAGCTGATCTTCTTGGCGGAGGCGCAGGCGATTGCGTCGCGCCAAAAGACGCTGCAAGAGGGCGTGCAGACGGAAGGCGTAGCGACGTTGGGCAATCTCTCCCAGGACGGGAAGGCGCGGATGGGGGAGGGTTCGCGCGGTGCGTTCCAAACGCGCGGACTGTTCCCGTGAAAGGGGAGTGTGCGTGCGCCCGTCCCGAACCCCGAAACGGCGCCGTGCCCGCGCCGCATCAACGGTTGATTCGCCTTCGCCGCCTGCCTCGGCGAGGAGGGCGCTGATGGCTTCTTCGTCGCCCTGGCAGCGTCCCACAATTGCACGGGCGAGCTCGAGGGAGTCCTCGAGATAGAGGACGGCGGGAGCGGGTGCGGAAAAGGAGATGTTGGTGAACTCGCCGGACTCGTCCCCTCCCGCAGTGCCGGTGGTTGCCGGTTCGGAGTTGGTCCCCTTCCGTTCTTGTTTGTCTGCGCGGTGGGCGGATGCGCCCGGAGCGTGGTCCTCCCCGCTGCCCTTGGCATCTTGCTCCTTAAACCCATGCCGCGCGATGAGGTCGAGCGCACGAAGGGAAGTATGCCCTTCGCGAAACTCGGCCCGCAGATGCGGCTGCTGACAGAGCAGGCGACCTACTCGAACCCACTCCAAGAGGGTCGAGGGGGAAACGCCGAGCAACGCGTTGGCGTAATCACGTTGCGAATGGGCCATCCAGCGCGGCCCCCGCAGCGCGATGAAATAGGCACTGGCCAGACAGAGGCGGAGTAGGAGCCGCGAGTCGGCGGCGCGATAGGCGGCGAAGGTGTCGCGCAGCTTGTCGCAAGAGACTGCAGTCGCGCGGGAGCCAGAGGACGCCGGGGAGCCTAGCTTCGCCGAAGTGCCGGCGGTCGCGCGAGAGCGAGCCACGCCCGACCCAGAGCTTGCGCATAACGAGTGAAAACTCTGTATCTCCTGCTCGGAGGGCGACGGGAGCAGCCGCGGACTTCGGGGAGAAGACAGCTGATCTCGTAGTTTGTTGCTGCTCGTGGTAGGACACGCCGCTCTCCAGAAATTGGGTGGCAAAGGTGGCGGTGCGTAGATGCAATATAGTACAAACAGATGAGTGTGCAATGGGCTTCGATGAAGTTTTTCAAGGGGGCGACGGCGCGACTATACGATGCCGCCCAGGCTTCCGACGGACGAGTAACGGCGCGAGTTCAACAAACTTGATCGCCGGCCCAAGTCTACGCGAAATCACATGCACCTGAAGAGCCCGTGCCACCTCGACAAGGGTTGTGTTGCCATGCTCTCTGGCCTCCCCTATCCATGCAGGATCCGCCGTCTGTGCGCCCAGATCCCCGCACCGCGCCAGCATTTGGTCAGATACTACGGCTGGTACTCGCACCGGGCCCGAGGGGCAAGAGCCAACCCCCAGGACGCGCCGATCGCCAGGGCACCCTCCACTGCGCGCAGCCGCAGCTGGGCACGCCTGCTGCGCAGGATCTTCGAGCTGGACCCCATGCTCTGCCCGCAGTGCGGGGGAACCATGAAGATCGTGTCGGTGATCGACGAAGCAGCCGTGGTGGACCGGATTCTCAGACACCTGGCACGGATCGGCGGCAACGACCCGCACGAGGGAACCGCGCAACGAGCTCCGCCAAGAGCATGAACCCCTACCAGTACCCTGAGCCTCCCGACGAATGCGCAGGGCCACTCCTATGGACTCGAGTCCATGCTTCGCGCGGCTGATCGGCGTTTCGCTGGCTTTCTCCCCGACGTCTATCGTACACTTGGCGCACGCGACGCACTGCCGTCGTGCGGTTACCGTACTTCCCCCGGTTCCGGAGGTATGGGATGCGATCGCGCCTCCTCCCTGTCGTATTGGTATTCCTAGCACTCTCACTTGGTTGCGGCGACAGCAGCACGAGCCCCGACACGACCGGCGTCCAAGCGCTGAGGTTCGAGACTTTCCAACGCGCGAGTCTGGAATTCGGCCAGCTCGACATGACCTCCGGAGACGCCAACCGGGGCACCGTGACCAACCAGATCGGCCTCAGTTCGCCGAGCGGCGCGGGTTCCGGGTTGTTTTACCTCCCCGATCCGGGTAACAACCGCGTGCTGGGGTACACCTCATTTCCCACGACCAACGGCGCCGCCGCGGACTTCGTCGTCGGTCAGACCGGTTTCGGATTCAATCAGTCAGGGACATCGATCCAGCGCTTCCGGCGACCGACGGCCTGCGCGGTGTCCGACGGTAAGCTGTTCGTCACCGACTATTTCAACAACCGCGTGTTGATCTGGAACTCGCTCCCCACGGGCCCCGATTCGGCCGACGTCGTGGTCGGGCAGCCCGATTTCACGACAGCAAGCTCCGGGCTCTCGTCGACGAAACTGGGCGGTCCGATCGATCTCGCGGTCGCGGGAGGAAAGCTGTTCGTGGCCGAGTACGGCAACCACCGGGTCCTGATCTGGAACACCATCCCCACGACCAACGGCGCGCCCGCGGACGTCGTCGTAGGCAAGCCCGACTTCACGTCCGGGGGCGCCGGACCCACCGCCTCGATCACGGGCAACGTGTCAGCAGTATGGAGCGACGGAAGGCGGCTCGTGGTGACAGACGAATACAATGCCCGCGTCCTGATCTGGAATTCGATTCCAAGCACGAACGGCGCTCCGGCCGACATCGTGCTGGGAGCGTCCGATTTCGAGAGCGAAGGTTGCTGCCGAGGAGGCTTCGACAACGCATTTGACCACCCGAGCGGACTGGCCTCGGACGGCTACAGCCTGTTCGTCGCCGACACCAGCGAGAATCGGGTGATGATCTACACGCCGTTTCCCCGCAAGAACAACGAGGCGGCGAGCCGGATCCTGGGGCAGGGCGCGTTCCACCGCGCCAGCCGGAACGACGACAACCAGGATGGGGTCGCCGACGCCCAACCGTCCGACCGGACGATGTACCTCCCGACGGGGCTCAGCATCGTCGGCCGGCGGCTGCTGGTGGCCGATCAGTACAACAATCGGGTCCTGGTCTTCGACAGCAAGTAGCGGTGGTATCTGCGAGGCGGGAAAGCTCGGCGCGCGAGCGGTCCCGCTGTCTCCTGCGCTGCGCGCACGAGGCGACCCAGCGCCGGCTGCCCGAGAAGTCAGCGCTTGGTATGCTCTGTGTCCAAAAACGTCACAGTGGACGAGGTTACCGAAATCTCTGATGGTCCCAGCGTCCCGTAGATGGTGTTCTCCGTCGGACGGATGACGAATGCGTGATGCAGCTTGGAATCGCCAAGGGCCATACTATAGTCTCTCGCGAGGCGTGGAGACTCCCGAGGATCGACCGTTGGAGTGTCGGTTCTCTATTGTCAGGTCGAGGGGAAGGACGGTATGAAGTACTTCATGGTCGGGATGCTGGCTCTTGATCTTCTGCTGTTCATCACTTTCCCCTGTCGAGCCCAAGTCATCCCGGATGACCCCCTGTACCCCGAGCAGATCTACTACGCGCACAATGCAGGTCGGACGACGTTGATTCTGGACTCAAGCCGGCCCAAGTCGCGTGAGGTCGAGGTCGATCCGAAGGTGTTGTTGGACCTGCCATCGGCCTGGCAATACACCACGGGTAGTAGAGCGGTCGTCGTGGCTGTCCTCGATGATGGCTTCTTCTATTGGCACGAGGACATCCAGGACAATCTCTGGCAGAACCCGGGCGAGGTCGGGGTGGACAGCTCAGGATATCCAAGACAGACCAACGGCGTGGATGACGACGGCAATGGGCATGTAGACGACGTACTCGGATGGGACTTCGCGTTCGAAGATCCCGATCCGGATCCCTATGTTTTCGACGGGATGGACAGGAACCGAGTGCAGCCGTATTCCCACTCGATCCCGGCGCTTGGGATCATTGGAGCCAAAGGAAACAACCACCGGGGAATCGCCGGCATCAACTGGGACGTGTCACTGATGCTACTGAAGATTGGCGCCCAGGGGGTCCGATACAAGGCCCCCGATACCGAGCGAGCCGCCAATGCTGCGAGGGCGATTCGCTATGCGGTGGACAATGGAGCCCGAATCATCAACTGGAGTGGCTACGTTTCCATCGATGATCCAGCGCGGTTGGAGCCTCTGAAGGAATCCATCGATTACGCACGGGATCACAACGTACTGCTCGTCTTGGCGGCCGGCAATGACGGGGTGGATGTGGACAGCGACGAGAACTGCTTGTATCCCCAGTGCTTTGACCTCGACAACATGATACGTGTGGCCGAACTGGGTTATGACGGCACACTGATCCACTACAAGACCGGAAGTCGTTGGCGTGGTTCGAACTATGGTGTCAAGCGGGTCGAGATCGGAGCGGTCGCCGAAAATCTGACCACGGCGTTCAGAGACGGAGTAAGTACCTATGCCACTCGGGGGGGAACCTCCAATGCAGCGCCGGTGGTCGCAGGAGTTGCTGCGCTCGTACTCTCGATTCGACCCGATCTGACGCCACCGGCTCTGATCCAACTGCTGATGGACACCGCCACCCCGATCGATGCACTCCGAGGCAAGGTCCGGTCGGGCGGTTCCGTCAACGCCTACAAGGCGGTTCATCGCGCCGTCCATGGTGGATAGACGCCAACAGTCGGAGTCCTGAACAGCTGAGCATGGCACCGCGTCACCTTCTTGGGAGGAGTGGGGCGTACGGCCAGCGCGCAAGCACGCGATTGGCCCTTCAGAACGGACGGAGATGGTGCGGACCGAGCCGCGGGCGGTTCCGTGGCGCGTCCCGTAGTCCAGCTACCCGGTCTTCCGTTCCCAGGCGACGGCAGGGATGTGGATGGTGGAGGCCGGGGCTCGGATCGAGGGCAGAGAAACGATCTCTGGGGAAAAGTGCATCCGGGCATTGATCTCCGAACCGGTTCGGAGTAAGCTGTCGGGGGGTTGACTCTAGGAGGGAGACCATGCGGCCACTGCCGTCCGATGGTGAGCTGGCGATCCTGCGGGTTTTGTGGGCTCGAGGACCGAGCACCGTGGGAGAAGCCCACGATCGGATCCGTCGGAACCACTCGGTGGAATACAACACCGTGGGCAAGCTCTTGCAGATCATGACGGAAAAGGGACTGGTGAGGGTGGACGATCGCAAGAGGGCACATGTGTTTTCGGCGGCGGTGAAGGAAGAAGACGTGCAGAACCGTCTTGCGGCGGACCTAGCGAGGCGCGCTTTCGGAGGCTCGGCCGCACAACTGGCCCTACGAGCCTTGACCGGGGAGCGTTGCACGGGGGCGGAGGCAGCTGAACTACGACGCCTACTAGACGAACTAGAGAGGGAGGACTAGCGGCATGCCCGGGTCGATGGCGCTGGTGACAAACATTCTCGGCTGGGGCGTTCTGCAGCTCGGTTGGCAGACTGCAGTGGTGGCGGGCTTGGTGTGGGTGCTGCGTCGAGCCGGTAGGAAGGCGCCCCCCCATTGGCGATACAGGATAGCGTGGTTGTCGCTGGTCTCACTTCCGATCCTCCCGGCGGCTACCGGCGCCGTCCTACTGTCAGGGGACGCCCCCGCGGCGATCCGCACAGGGGGTGTAGCGAGTAGTCCTGTGGTGAGGTCCGTGATGCCGGTCGCCGACTCCCTCATACAGCGCACGACCAATGTAGTCCCTTGGCTCGGGCTGGCATGGTGGGTGGTGATCGTGGCGGCCTGTGTTTGCTTTATCGTCGGAGTCTGTTCGGCGCGGCGAGTCGTGCGACGAAGCACGGCGCCGCCAGAAGAGCTCCAAGCCATGTACTTGGAGGTCGCGGCACGCCTGAATGTTCGGGCGAGACTGCGAGTGTCCGCGGAGGTGCAGGTCCCTACGATTCTCGGGGTTATTCGCCCGACAGTGCTCGTTCCTGAAGGTTTGGTGCATGCGCCGCGAAGCGAGCTGTCGCCCTTACTCGCACATGAACTGGCCCACGTCCAGCGGGGTGATCATCGAGACAACGCCCTTCAGTTCCTTGTCCGCGCCATCCTGGTCTTCCACCCGTTGACGCGGTGGATCTGTCGTCAGATCGATCTGGACCGCGAGTGTGCGTGTGATGATCTCGCAGCCGTTGCAGTGGAGGACCGTCGACGCTACGCTGCGTCGCTCGCCAGGCTCGAACTGAGTCTCGGGCGCACGGGAGTAGAATTGGCGCTCGGCGGTGACGGTGCACCTATCGTAGAGCGAGTTCGTCGTATGGTCGCACCACCCCATCGCCTTGGCGCAGTCGGTTGGGTCCGAATGGCCGCTATCGCGATCCTGGGTGGGACCATTCTAATCTTCGGGGCGTGCACGGGGGTGGTGACCGGCGCGGAGGCCACGCGCGACGTGATGCATCGGGTCACAGCCATCCACACTGTGCGAGCATCCGACCCTGCCGGTGTGTTCACCCTGTCGATTCGCCGCGGGCTGGCCGTGGCCGCCACCATCGATGGACGGTCTGTCAGATTCGTCCAGCATCGTGACAGCGTCACGCTAGTTCCTGACCCCCGGTTGCTGCCCTTCACTGTTCGGGTAGGGCCAAATGGGGGAATTCACTGGTCCGCCCGAAAACCCTAACAAGTCGGGAGTGAACCGTGGAATTCCGTAGCTGGAATCAAGGTGACGCGATCTCCGAATCGCTTCGGAGTTCTGGGATGAGCAACCCATGGAGGTCGAAGATGTACAGACAGCATCCAGCCCTCGTCTCCCTATTGGTCTTGGTGATCACGTTCCCATGCGCCTTTCCACCGGGTGCCGGGGCGGGTGCGACAGCGGAGCCGGTGAAGATGAGCGGGTCTCGAACGGCGCCGGAGTGGACCCTTCGAGTGCTTCCCATCGACCATCTGGTTCAACTCGCGGGCCGGAGGCCGCTCCTCTGGCCGGACTTCCGGCCGGAGGTTGTGCCGACGCTCTACAACGTGAGGGGTCACGGCATGGTGTACGCGAACCCGGCCACTCCGTTGCCAGGCGAGTTCGCTCCCGTTCCCGGTTTGGTGGGCGGGTGGACCGACGAATCACCCTTCGCGTTGCTGGAGGGTCGGCAGTTTGCCATGAGTTCGATTCTTCCGAACGAGTCAGTCGCGAGCAACGCTGGACTCGCGATCCACGAGATGTTCCATCAGCACGAGGCGAGAGTTCGGTCGGAGGGGAGGATGTTCGGTGGGGCGGAAGATCCTCCCGGAATCCGGCTGTATCCCGCCTTTGACGCGGTCAACATGACGCTGCTCGGTCGCGAGGGAGACCTGATCGCGCGGGCGCTGGCCACCACGTCTCTCGCGACGGTCCGCAACCTGGCTCGGGAATTCCTGGCCGTGCGCGCGACTCGCAGGTCTCGGCTTTCCGAGTCTGTGGTCGTCTATGAGGACATGACGGAGTTGAACGAGGGTTTGGCCGAGTACGTTAGGCTCCGGGCTCTGCAGCGGTGGGCCTCTGAGGCGCAAGCGCCATGGAACACTCAGGCGGAGCAGGAGCGCAGAAGCTTGTTGGCCCGGCAAGACAAGCTTCACCGATTGAGCGCCCCACAGCTTCGACGCGTCTTCTACGTCACCGGTTCTGGTATCGGCTTGCTTCTGGACCGACTTGACCCGGGCTGGGCAGTGCGTTTGATTCGCGAAAACCGCACGCTGGTAGGGCAATTGAACCATGTGGTCGGCGGCCGAGCCGACACCAGAGTGTCTCCCAGTGCCGATCCTGGGGTGGCTGAGTATCTCCGGTCGCTGGAGGGCCGACGGGTGGTTGAAGCCGACAGTCTTCTTGGAGGCGAGGGGCTGGTCGTGGAGATCGTGTGGCAGGACGGCTCCGGCTTCCACGTCTGCGGTCTGGATCCTCTGAACGCCAAACCAGTCGGTGATGGGCGCGTACTGCATCGCTTTCTGCGGCTGTGCCACGACGACGAGCTGGTAGCGACGATTGGAGAGTCATCCGTGGAGGGCCTCGATGGGCACTTCATCGCTGTGCCTCTAGGGATTGACTCCCCTGACTCGTTTGTGACTGTGGACGGAGTTCCGCTGAACGAGTGGATCGACGCAGGCGCGCCCCCAGCCAAGAAACTGGCTGTCGATCACGGGGGAGTGCACATCGAGAGTCCAGTGGAACGTGTGACCTACGCCGACTCCCACTTGAAAGCCTGGCTACGAGCGCCGTGAACGTGGGATGGCTCGCAGTGATGACACGACGACCAGTGCGTGGGCCGCTCGAACACGGCTGCGAGTGGGCGTGTAGGGAGTGAGAGGGGCTGTTCTCGGGTCATACGGTCCAGTACTTGGTAAGGCGTGTTCCGAGGCATGAATTGGGACCCCTAAGCCGGTGGGTGTCAGCACGAGACGGGGTCGAGTCGAGTCGTCCAATCAGGGGCGGGTGGGCCACCGTACCCCCCAGCATGGGAGAGAGAGCATGGAGCAACGCGTCCGACGCCTCGAGAAATCACTGAGGCGAATGCAGTGGTTGGCCACTTCGACGGGGCTATTGGTGGTAATGCTAGTCGCGTATGGTGCGAAACAGAAGGCCGAACCCCAGGTCCTCCGGGCACGAGGCTTAGTTCTCGTAGATGATCAGGGGCGGGAGCGCATTCTGATCGGCGCACCCATACCATCGGCCAGTCATCGAGTCCGCACTGACGATGCTCGTGTAAGAGAAGCCTGGGCCGGCCGATACCCGGATCCCGACGAGTACATGAAGTACTACGCCGGGTATGATAACAGTACGAATGGGATGCTCATTCTCGATGAGAACGGCTTTGACCGGGTCGCGGTCGGCAGCCCGACCCCAGACCCAAACATCGGGCGACGCTTGGGACCCTCCACTGGCATTGTGATAAACGACGCACAAGGGTTCGAGCGATCCGGATACGGACTCCTCACGGTGAACGGATCGGACCGAGTGGTCCTTGGTCTTGATTCGAATCGAGGTACGGAAGGGTTAGTACTCTCGCTTCACGACGAGAGTGGCTACGTTGGAATGGACGTCGCCAGTGGGTCCGATCGGATCTTCGTGGGAAGTAAGAATGGTCAGAAGCCTGACGGAGAGCCTAGCTCGGAGCTGGCGATCACACGTGGAGACAGCATCCTCTACTCGACTCAAGCGCACGGGTCCAAGTGAACGTGACCCGCCCGCTGCGTAGAGGGAATGGCGATCGGGCCACCATCACTCTGGAGAGGCCTGTCCCTTGTCCCCACCCCGAGTTCAATAAGCAAGTGCAACACTTCTGGCTTAGCGACTTCCGCGCTAGAATGCGCGGATTATGTCTAAACACTACAAGCACTTGTCCGAAGAGGAGCGGGATCGTCTGGCGATCCTCAAGGGCCAGGACCTGCCGATGAGAGCGATCGCGGCTCAACTCGGTCGGTCTCCCTCGACGATCTCACGGGAGCTGCGTCGTAACGCCTCCTCCGGCAGATCAAGCGGCTATCTGCCCCATAAAGCCCAAACCGAAGCCGACCTTCGTTGGAGGCAAAGTCATCGTCGGCCGCGTCTGAAAGCCCCCTTCCTGAGGTCATATGTCCGAATCGGTCTCAAACGAGGCTGGTCACCCGAGCAGATCGCCGGACGACTTCGATACGAAGGTCACTCGCTGACCGTCAGTCACGAAGCCATCTATCAATGGATCTACCTCGAGGCTAGGGAGCTGATCCCTCGGCTCGCCAAGTCTCACCGCAAACGACTACCGCGCCGGTATTGCAAACACTCCCGATTCCGTATCCCCAACAGGGTTTTCATCTCCGAACGCCCCCAGCATGTGCTTACACGGGAACAGCCAGGACACTGGGAGGTCGACACCGCCAACTCACCTCGCGGGACGGCGGCGCTCGCTGTTGCTGTCGAACGCAAGACTCGGTACATGAGGATCAAGGCCATCTCTCGAAAAACGGCTATGGCGTTCCGCAAGTCGCTGGTTGAAAGTCTCGGCAGCTATCCCGACCACATCCGAGCGACAATCACTTACGATAACGGTGCAGAGAACACATGCCATTGCTGGGTCGATCGCGCCCTGGGCACTCAGGCGTACTTCTGTGAACCTTAGCACAGCTGGGAAAAGGGGACTGTTGAGAACAGCATCGGCTTGGTCCGACGCTACTTCCCAAAGGGAACATACTTCAACAAAGTGACAAGGAATCAGGTAGTATCGGTCGAGAGAAGACTGAACAACAGGCCTCGTAAGTGCCTGAATTGCCAAACACCTGCGGAGGCGTTCAGACAGGCGTGTTGCACTTAGTCGTTGAATGCAGTGTAGGGACACTTCGTGAAGACGATTCTGGGTATTTCTGCCTTCCATCATGACAGCGCGGCGTGCCTGGTCGGCGACGGAAAACTCGTCGCCGCGGCCGCGCGCTAGCGCCGGCTTTCCCAGCATCGAATTTGGTTTTTGGTCCCCTTCGGGTGTCACACTTCCCGAGGTGGAACGACCCTTTCTCTGCGAACGCCCCGATTCGTCCGCGCGCCGCGCCGTTGCGAGCATTCCCCCCGCGTTCGCATCCCATCCTGACCTGCGCCGCGCCCAGGCGAGGAGGAGGCCCCAATGCCCGGATTCCGCCGTAATCTCTGTATTCCCGCCCGAGCTTTCTCGGATTCTCGGGCTCGAGGCCTGATGGTCCTTTTCCTCGTCGTGTTCGGGGTATCATGGACTTCCGGTTTGTCTGCGCGCTTGAGCGATGCGGCAGAGCCGGCTTCCAAATCACTGCCCCCGGGAACCCCCAGCGTCACGAACTCCATCGTGAAATTGCCCGGGGGGCCCAGCGTCATTACCTGCCTACCCGACGGGTCTGGACCCTCGTTGGCCGATGCCGGCGCTACCATTCAGGTACAGGTTCTCGACGACGTCAACCATCCCATTCCCTTCGTGGCAGCAAGTCGCATCACACTGAAGGCTCTACCCAACAGTGATCTCAGCTGGTGCTCTGGACCACTTACCGCAGACGCACCCACCGACGATGCCGGGTATACCGAATTCACCATGCCACTTGCCGCCGGTGGCTATGCCCAACAGATGGAGGTTTGCATCGACGATGTCCCGATCGGCGGCAGCCTCACCCCCATTCCGATCAATCTCGAAGTGCGGTGCTTCGACCTCGACAAGGACTTGAACTTGACTCTCCTGGACTGGGTTCTCTTCGACGAGCTGGGCTCCATGGACGACCAGAGAGTGGACTATAACCAGGACGGAGTCGTGTCTCAGGTCGATACGGAGATCTTCCTGGCCCATCTCGCCCTCGATTTCGACTGTCCTTCCAACCCACCAAACATCGGTCCCGCGCAGGGAGTACTCGGCATCTATTTTGATGAGGCGGGAACGCAGACGATTGGGAACGCAGCTCCCGGATCGACTTTCGACGTATACGTCATCGCAAGAGGACTCACCGCGGGGTACCCCAAGAGAGCATTCGAGCTCGGGCTTCCCTTCCTCGACGACCCTGCCATCGAAGTGGTCTCCACGGAGTTTGGCCCCGCTCCCGCCTACTGGAGGCCTGGGAACTCCGTGCCACCTTCTGACTTGAGTTTGGTGTGGTACTCTGCAGTGATTTCCATCCTTCCCTATCCGGATACTGACGAGTTGATGCTCTTACATCTGAGGCTACGGCTCCGGTACACGATCGAGGGCCTCGAGCTGCGGCCGGGTGCGTACTCCCATTCCAGCTTCGGAAGCCCTGGTGTGCCAGGCTGGGTCGGCGGCGACCCGAATATCGTCAGTCATCCCTTCGTAGGCACGACCAGCGCCACTCTCAATCCCTTTCCGGGTGAGGTCTATGCCGGCCTGGTGACCGAAGCCTTCGATGCCGCCACACTCACGAGCGTCTCGGGAGGTCTCGAGCTCGGCGGACTCGATTTTTCCATGGGCGCGATGAACATCGACCTGATGGGGGGAGGAGGATCCTCTTCCAAAGTCGGAACCGCCGGGGTGGACGGAGCCGGCATCGTCTTCGCCAACTCCATGCCCACCGCAAATCTGGTTGACGGCGCAAGCCTGAACTGGAGTTACCAGAGCCCGGGCGGTGCCTCGCTCGTCACACTTCAGTCCACCGCGTCCTCCGGCGTCATGACCCACCAGGTGGACATGAGTGCGTTGGGATCTCCCACGCTTTCGCTGAACTTCACCCAGGACGACCAAAGCGTCTTCTCGCAGAGTGGCTTCAACGGCAGCTGGCAATGCGACGAGGGACTGCCCGCCGTCCTGGGTCTCTTTACCATCGGTGAAGAACTGAATCTGCTGTGCGACTGGGGGAAGGACGTGACGGTGTCCATCGGGGGACAGGATTACGTCGGCGATCAGTTGATCCTGACCTCGGAGACGGGTGGCACCGTGCCGCGGGGTCTCTTCGGACGAATCCACCTCGCGGCCAACCACGTCCCCCCCATTCAAATCTCCTCCTTCGGGATCCAGCGCTTTGACCAGATCTACCGCGATCTGCAAAACGGCTACTACGTGAACACCAATGCGGGCCTGGAAGTCATTCGCTCGGACTGGAACAACCCGGCGTCGTTCCTGGTGGAGCGGCTCGACGGTCAACCCGTGGCACTGAATTTCCCCGGTCCCAACATGACCACCGAACCCGATGGCGCGGTGGACGTCGTGTTCCAGGGCAACAATACCGGTAGCGAGGTGAAGTGGAGCCTGCGCAATGGTCCCACTGTCCAACTCGCGACCGACTTCAGCGGCGTGGGCGCCAGCGGCTGGACGGTGCAGGGCTTGGTCGGCGGCATCAAACAGTGGGAGTACGGCGGAAGTACGCCGGAACTCGCGTCCCTCGAGAGTTGGCCTTTACGCCCGGCGATGACCGCGACTGGCGTGAGCACCGAATGGAACTCCCCTACCGTGGTCAGCGAGCCCGGTGGCACTCCACACACCGCCGTCAGCGCGTTGCAGGTGGATGCGGTCCAACCCACGCAGCCCTTGCCCGATGGCAGCAAGGCCACGGTCAGCTTCTCGGATATGCGCGAGCTTGTCCTGACCGAGCAGCAGTTCTCGACCGCCAATCCGAGCGTGACGCGTCGAGTCAGCGGTCTTCTTGAGCCCTATCCCAATCCCTTCAATCCGTCGACCAAGATCAGAATGTACCTGGAAAACCAAGGCCACGTGCGCTTGGAGATTTTCGACGTGCGTGGACGTAGAGTCCGTCGCCTACTCGACGGACCGATGCCGGCCGGCGAATCCTACATCCGATGGGATGGGCGCGATCAGAATGGCGGCGCCCTGGCTTCGGGAATTTACTTCGCGCATCTGGTGACGAGCTCGGGAGAATTCAGCGAAAAGCTCGCGCTGGTGCGCTAAACGATGCGGAATTGACTCTCTCTCCATCATAGGACACATTTGTCTCTTATGTGAGCCCAGTGTGTTCCAGTCCTTACATGGAGAGGGTCGAATGATGAGTGTTTCCAAGCGCCTTCTTCTGTGCTCTGTACTGTTCTTTGTTCTGATCGTTCCCATCTCCGCGGTCGCGGAGTCCATATGGCTTCCCCGGCCTGATCAAGGCGATGAGCTGCGCTTGGAAGCGGTTCTCCCCAACGTGGATGATGGGAATTTCACGACCTTTTCTCTGGCCTGATCTTATCCGGCACCTTCGAGACCAAAGAGACCCTCGCCCTCAGTGTGGACGTCCCGTTCGCCCACGTCGCCAACCCAGAAGGACCCGAGTCCTCTACGGCCATCGGGAACCCCTACATTGGTCTGCGTTTGGGACCCCGTGATGCAGGAGTCATGGGTGAGATCGGTGTCCGTCTGCCCTTCGCCCCGGACAACGAAGAAGCAGCTCTGTTCGGCTTTCTCATCGATCAGGTGGACCGGCCGGAGGCCTTCCTCCCCGAAGTGGCTTCGGCGACACTGGGCCTCAATTACCGCTACCGTTCCGCGGAGGGATTTGGTGTGAGATTGCGTCTGGCACCCATCCTCTGGTTCGACTCGGGTACGACCTTGGCCGACGACTTCGAAGCTTGGGTCAGCTATAGCGTGCATGGCACCTATCGCGCGGGGCCTGCCTCCTTCGGCGCAGGTTTTGTGGGACGTTATTGGGCATCCGATGATTCCGACGCCAATTTCGGCCAGAAGTCTGTTCATGAGTTCGATATTTTCACGAACCTCGATTACGGCCGCCTGAAGCCCAGCATTCGTATTCGCATTCCTTTGGACAAGGACCTCACGGAGATTTACGACCCCAGTGCCGTGCTGAGTTTGGGCGTCGGTTTACCCTGAGCGTAAAGGCAGTCTTGGTGCGCTAGACGCTTCTCGGGCGGCGCTTTTGGTACAGCAAGGAGATCGCAAGAACCAACACGCCCAGACCAACGAATGCCGCGATCCGGTAGCCCTGTTCCAAGCTAGTCAGATCGACCACGAAGACTTTCGCGATCGTGATGGCAAGCATCGTAATCCCCAAAAGTCGCATGGGTTTGAACTGCGCGAGGAAACCGACCGCGATCACCGCCGCGGCGTAGAACGCCCATACCAGGGAGAGGGTCAGCAGGCTCTCGCGTTCGCTCGAAACCATCCCCGCATGCGCGCGGAACGAGAAGTGATAGAGAATCTCGGCGGAGATAATCCAAATGAGTGCGCAGAGAGCACTGAGCACCAGCGGCATTGGTAGTTTGTACTCGCCCGCGCTAACTCGGGCGCGATACCGGTGGAAGCTCCAGGCCACCCCGGCGAGGAGCACCGGCAGCACGAGCTCGATTGAGAATTGAAAGTTGAAGAACGGCCGCAGCCCCGCCTCATACGCGCGATCGGACAGGATGTCCCACAGCAGGATCTTCGCCGTCGTCAAAGTGAGCAGCGCCACTCCCAAAAGTCGCAGCGGCCGGAAGCGAGTCAAGAGTCCGGTCGCGAGCACCGCACCCGTGGTTAGCAGCCAAAACAACGAAATCGATGCCATGCGTTGGGGCGCATACTCGAGATCTGTGCCAAGGCCATGAAGTTTCCACCAAGCAGCGATCTCGAAACTCCCCTTCCACCACAGCACCAATGCAGCGAGCAGGACCAATGGCACGATCAAGTGCTCCTCGAAGCGCGCCAACTCGAAACGTCCCCGCTGGTAGGACCACCCCGACCAGGCCAAAAGACCCGTCACCGCGAGTCCGGTGAGGAATTGCCCGTTCAAGAGGAAATGAAATGCCTCAGGGTCTCTCTGCGATATGGGAAGGTCGAAGGCGAGAACCCGCACCAGCGCCAGCACCAGGACGGTCAGTCCGGCGATACGGTGGTTGCGATCCGCGCCGAGAATTCCGTGCACCAAAAGAACGCCCGCCAGAGCCGTCCAGCCCAGAGTGATCCAGCTCAGATCGAATTGCACCGGTACGGCGAGTGCAGCCAAGGCGATCGCGGTGTAGAAGTTCATGCGGGCGCCGGCATCGCTGATGCGGGCGTTGGCGCTGGAGCGATACACGGTGAAACTCAGCAGCAGGTATGCAAATGCAAGCAAGCCCAAGGCGAGACCTTGATACCGAAGCGCATCGGGCCTGAGCACGTGGTAACAAAAAAGGCCGAAGAGCAGGCCGTTGGCGACGGTCAGGATTCCCCGTGCCACGCTCCAAAACTCCGCCGGAGGTCCAAAGCGTCTTGGCCGAACATCCAAATTTCGACGTCCATACAGCCCGCGGAACCTCGGGCTCAGGGCGAAGATCAACCAGGAGGCGCCGACAAACACAAAGGCAAACAAGCGGCTAGAAGTCTCGTATTCGGCGTCCATCCACAGGGCAATCAGGAGACTCGCGCCGGCGAAAGAAGCCAGGGGCAAGCCGGCCCATCCACGCCTCAATCCCACCAGGACCGCGCCCAGGTTGACTGCCACCAGATAGGGAAGCAGTGCGTTGGTGAGTCCTTCGGTGTGGGGAAAGAGAACCGGAGTCAACAGCGCGCCGGTGAGGGTCAAAGAAGCGATGGTCAAGGAGTGGCGCTCGAGGGCGAGCCAGGCGCCAGCCACCGCGACCAAAAGGAGCATGGGCAGGACCGCCCCCAGCGGCACGAGGTGGTGAAAGCCGTAGGCCGAATAGGCGACCAGAAAGAGCAGCGCCACTCCCCCACCAAGCAGACCCAATCCGAGGAAATGCAGACTCTCGCTGCGGCTCCATGCGCGGCCGATGACACAAAAGGCGAGCGCCACCGCAAGTCCGATGATCAGCTGCGGCAGTCCGGCCAGAAAACTCGCACCCAGGTCGACGCCCAAGAAGAAGGCGGTGCCAAAAAAGAGTGCCAGCACCCCGATCCAGGTGAGCCACTGTCCTCCCAGAATCGCTTCCAGATCGAGCGGCCGGCCGCGATCCTCCTCGCCGCGGCTGCTGGGTTCCCCGCGGCCGCTGCGGGCTCTGCGCAATCTTTCGGCGAGACCGGCGCTGCCTTTGCTCGCTACTCGAGAAGTCACCGCGACCGGAGGGGTTGAGCTCGGCGCGGTAGCCCGCGTTGTCGCTGCGAGGCCGAGCTCGGCGCGTAGACGGTCGATCCGGCGCAGGCAAACGATGCCCACGGTCAGACCGACGGGACCGGCCAGAACGGCCACGAGCACGAGGATGATGACGATTGCCTCCACGGGAATCCCTCCTCTACGAGCTGAGCCCGTCCTCCACCTTCACCAGTCCGAGACGAAGTTTGCGGGTCAGTCGAATCAGGGTTTGGCACTCGCTCTTGCTGAGTTCCTGCATGGCTTCGCCCACCATTTCGTGATAGGCGGGATCAATGGCATCGATTTGCGTGCGGCCGGCCGCGGTCAGAACCACGTGATAGCGGCGCCGGTCCTCGGGATCGACTTCGCGGCGGATGAGACCTTCTGTTTCGAGCCGGTCGATGAGAGGAGTGACATTCGATTTGTCGACGAGCAGGCGCTCACTCAAGTCACTCTGGCTCAGATCGGTCATGGCATGACGCAAAACGAGCAGCAGGTTGAACTCCGCCTCGGAGATCTTGGAGCGGCGAAAGAAGCGACGAGCCATTCGTTTCATCAAGGTCCCCGTCCACCAGACGTTCACCAGGGCCTCGTGATCGGTGTAGCGAAAGACCTGGGGGATGTCGACCCGCGCGTCGCCCATGGAGCACTCCTTTAATTGAGTTAAATATAGTTTCGTTTATAATTATTATAATATCAACTATTGCTGCAAGAGCTCCGGCGCGCGAAGCGCCTGCGCGAGGAGACCGAGGCCATGCTCTTGTCATGGCAGCACTCGGGCTTTGGGGTCCATGCCGGCGAGCCGGTGCTGCCCGATCACACCGAGCGCCAGGAGCATCTCGCGCGATACATCACCCGCGCGCCAATCCGGCTCGACGCGATCACCCCGCTCGACGCCAAGCAGGTTCGGGTTCGGACACCGATCCATCCCAGCACCGGCCAACGTGATCTCGAACTCGATGTTCTGGAGATGATCCGCCGTCTGTGCGCCCAGATCCCCGCGCCACGGCAGCATTTGGTCAGATACTACGGCTGGTACTCGCACCGGGCCCGAGGGGCAAGAGCCAACCCCCAGGACGCGACGATCGCCAGGGCACCGTCCACTGCGCGCAGCCGCAGCTGGGCACGCCTGCTGCGCAGGATCTTCGAGCTGGACCCCATGCTCTGCCCGCAGTGCGGGGGAACCATGAAGATCGTGTCGGTGATCGACGAAGCAGCGGTGGTGGACCGGATTCTCAGACACCTGGTACGGATCGGCGGCAACGACCCGCACGAGGGGACGGCGCAACGAGCTCCGCCAAGAGCATGAACCCCTACCAGTACCCTCAGCCTCCCGACGAACGCGCAAGGGCACGAGCGTCGGGGGTACGGTGTGCCCAAGGATAGGTGGAAGCCGCTCAGGTGGGCGCATGTCGGGCGAACAGAGTTGCGGTAGGGTGAGTCGGGGATCGACAATCAATCCTCATCGTGATCATCGCACCGAGAACACAGCGCAAAGAGCACCCGTTCTGAAGTTCGGTGCTCGCTTTTCAGCTAAAGCGCCGTATACAATCCACTATCCGTAAAGCGCCGTATACAATCCACTATCCGTTCCAGGAGGAATCAGCTAGCTGGCAAATCGTGTGGATTGATTGGAACATCAGAAGGGTGGATCTAGATTCGAACCATCTGACCCATCGGGGGATGTAATGAGTAGAGTGAAGATTTCTATATTCTTGGTGATTCTACTGCTTTCCGCTCGAGCGCAGGCCAGCGGAGTGGTGCTGGGAGTATGTGTGTTCCCAGACAGCTTGCCAATGGACACTCCAATGTACTCAGAACTTTCAGTGACCCCCTGGGTGCCGACAGACCTATATGTCTGCGCATATGGATGGGGCGATTCGCTCTTGATTACGGGCTGGGAAGGAAAATTGGAGGGTCCTGCATCACATGATTCAACATTGTACAGAGGCGCTACGACTCTCTATCCTGCTAGTGCATTGAACTATGGAGATGACTCGATCTTTCGAGTTGGGCTCGGAGAATGTGTGGCTGCTCCGCCTGAATCCGTCATCGTCCTTGCAAAGGTTTCTTACATACCTTCTGCTGAATTCAATGCAGGAGCATTTACCTTACGAGGATTGGGTGGTCTCTGTAGTTGCCGCGTAACGCTTCGTTCAGGCGAGCTGATATCCGCAACATCCTCCTATTCTGCTATTTTCAAGAACATTAATGTCTATGGAAACGATCCATATCCGAGGCCAGACCCCCCCTTACCCCATCCGCCTTTTCCTAATCGGGTTCAACCGGTTATTGCTGCGATTGGGGTAGTGACGGATTTCCGCACACCGTTCAAGGCCGACTGTTGGTCCTATAGCATTGTTGATGTAACTATCGAACAGTCAATCGTGGGGAACGCATCCGGCACGCAATCATTCTTGAGTCTAGGAGCCATAATCCCTCAAGAGGGAGCAGCGACATCGATGGTAGAGGGGTTTCCGAAATATGATTATCAGTATTTCAAACCTGGGGATCGTATTATTTTCGCTGCCGCGACCTTTGAAGAAGGTAGACGAAGGATCACGTATGATCCATTTCCGGTTCCCTACCGCATTCGTTGGGCCGAGATTCTGCTGCAGTCCGCAGACAATGAAACTCAATTGACCTATGAGCAAAGCGAGATCGTGCCGACATATCCTCCCCCAAGCGGTTCAACTGTGAATGGAAAATACAATGCGTCATACATAGAGCGAACTCTGATTGACTCTGGAGCTTCTCTCGAAGATCGCATTACCGAGCTACTCCAGTATTACGGGGGTTGATCACAGTGTGTCGTGTTATCAAGCACAGCCTGTTCATATTCTTCTTCTTCAGCGTCCTGGATCCTGGCACTTGCATTGGGCAACCGAGCGGTCACGAGACTCTCCGTGCGAGCTGTTACCAGTGGATGGCAGATCAGAAGGCTAGTCTGACGGCCCCTTGGCCAATTGCCTTTTGGTTGAATGCCATGAACACCGCAAGCAACGCGAATATTGTCTTCTCGGAAACTCAGGAGGAGAGCAAGGCCGACATCACGATTAGTAGTGCCGGTTTTTCTAGCGGGGAACCAGGTGCTATCGGGGAGACGACTTTCACCACTGGACATATCAGTGTGACGTATGACCCCAATGTAACGTGGGATGCTGACGGTGACCCGGTCGACGCAAAGTCATACGCGCTGCAAGGGTTACTTTACCATGAGGTGGGGCATGTGTTTGGGGCTGAACATGAATATTCCGGTTGTCCAGCGCAGGGAGCAGAGACTCCTGATGGCGTTGTAAGCACCATGTGGTCTCGAGGCAACGATACGACCTGTGGCTACGATCCAATCTATGAGAAAGACCATTTCTCGACGCCTTTGGCTACCGATACAGACTGGATGGCCACTACCTGTTTCCCGTCAGACTGATTGAGACAGATCCAAGCTAAAAATAGAGGACACTTCTGAGGTATCCTTAAGAACCCCAAAGGGAGTGTACCATGTCCGAATCTACGAGTCCCGAGTCGAAAGTCCGTGAGATCCGCCGCAAGACACGCAGACGTTACAGCGCGGAGGAGAAGATTCGTATCGTCCTGGACGGATTGAAGGGTGAGGACAGTATTGCCGAGCTCTGTCGTCGGGAGGGGATTAGCCCGAATCTCTACTACACCTGGTCCAAGGAGTTTCTGGAGGCCGGCAAGCGCCGTCTGATGGGCGACACCAAGCGCGAGGCGAGCAGCAGCGAGGTAGAGGATCTTCGTCAGGAGAACAGCGAGCTGAAGCATACGGTCGCCGATCTGACGCTGCGTGTCCGTGGGCTCAAAAAAAATATCAGTGGCTTAGACGGCGGACGGGGCCGCTGACGATGCGATTCAGTCAGCCGGAAAGGATGGAGATCATCCGCCTGGTCGAGGAGTCGGAGCTGGGAGTGAAGCAAACGCTGCAGGAGCTGGATGTTCCTCGGAGTACCTTCTACCGCTGGTATCGGCGCTACGAGGAGGCAGGCTACGAGGGCCTGGCCTTGAGGCAATCAGCGCGGCAATTCTGGAATCGGATTCCCGATCCTGAGAGGCAGCAGGTTGTGGAAACAGCGCTGGAGAAGCCCGAGATGAGCCCCCGGGAGCTGGCCTGGCACATCACGGATACCCAGGGGCTGTACATCTCCGAGTCCAGCGTCTACCGCATCCTGAAGGACTTCGATCTGGTGACCAGTCCGCACTACATCGTGATGCACGCCGCGGATGAGTTTGCGCGGCCGACGCGGGCGATCCACGAGCTGTGGCAGACGGATTTCACCTACTTCCGGATCGTCCACTGGGGCTGGTACTACCTGCTGACGATCCTGGACGATTACAGCCGCTACATCATCGCCTGGAAGCTCTATACGGGGATGGGGACTGCGGATGTCACCGATCTCCTCGATGAGGCGATCGAGAAGACAGGCGCGGATCACGTGGCGGTGAAACATCGACCCAGGCTGCTTTCGGACAATGGACCTTGCTTCGTCTCTCAGGAGCTGAAGGAGTATCTGCAGGCCCATGAGATGAGGCACACCCGTGGCAAGCCCTACCATCCGATGACGCAGGGGAAGATCGAGCGTTACCACCGGACGATGAAGAACGTGGTGAAGCTGAAGAACTACTACGCACCGGGGGAGCTGAGCGAAGAGCTCGAGCGCTTCGTCCACTACTACAATCACCAGCGCGTCCACGAGTCGCTGAGCAACCTGACCCCGGCCGACGTGTACCTCGGTCGGGGGCGGGAGATCCAGACGGCCAGGCAGCGGCTGAAGGCGCAGACGCTACGCCGCCGCAGGCGCTACAACAAAGGTCTCAAACCAGGAAAGGAGGAGCTGATTCGACCGTCGATCTATCGTGAAAGTGTCCTTTAGCAATCGGCGCAATTTGTCCCAATCAGTTGACGACGTACAGCCTATCCCTTTGCTTCGAATACACTGTTACGCAATGATGGAGGAACCTTCACCGATGTTTCTTCGAGTCCTCTGAACAGTGACCAAGGCACCGTTGGTGTCGCGTGGGGTGACTACGACTGTGATGGCTATCTGGATCTGTATTTGGCGAACCTAGACCACCCAAGTCAACTGCTTCACAACCGTGGTGATGGGACTTTCGAAGATGTTACTCCGCCCGTTCTCGCGGACAGTGGTGGTAGCAGAAGTCCGGCATGGATCGATTTTGACAACGACGGATGGTTGGACCTCCATCTGACTAGCGGACCCGATCCAAGCCGACTATTCCACAATTTGGGAGGCACCTTCTCTGACGTATCCGCCCCGCCTCTCAATGCTGGCGGGGTCCAGAATGGCGCCGGTTGGTCGGATGTCGACGGGGACGGGGATCTAGACGTCTTCATGGCGACCGACGATGCCGATTCATCAAGCCTCCTTCTGAAGAACCAACAGAATTCGGCGAACCACTGGATCGAGGTCGAGCCTTATGGCACGGTCTCCAACCGATTTGGAATCGGCCTTCGCCTCCGCGCCATCACTGGTACCCATTCCCAGATCCAAGAGATCACTGCAGGATCTGGATTCTGGTCGCAACACTCAAGGATTGCTCACTTCGGTCTTGGGACAGCAACTACCGTCGACTCCCTATTTCTGCGTTGGCCCAGTGGCATCGTGCAGACGCTGTAACCGGTCGCTCTAGGGAGTCTTGCGTTCTCGGTTTTGTCGCGGATTCCTATCTCTCATCTGCGATGGAGCGCATGGGATCGTCAGCGAAGTTCTCTTTCCACAGCCTCGGGGTCAGCTGATGGACCTTGTTGGCGGGGTGCGTTGCGATCCGCTGCAGCACATCGACCAGGTAGACGTAGGGATCGATCTCGTGCATGCGACAGGTTCGTAGTAAACTCTGGACCACGGCCACCTGCTGCGCTCCCATCTCCGTCCAACAAAAGAGCCAGTTTTTTCTTCCCAACGCAATCGGCCTGATCTCACGCTCGAGATGATTCGTGTCCAAAGGCACGTCGGGATTCTCGAGAAATACCCTCAAGGCCTTCTCTCGATCCAGCGTGTAATGTGCCGCTTTGGTAAATAGGCTGCTGGGTAAGAGCAAGTGATCGTGAAAGGCCTCGGCAAGCCACGCAAAGAAGCGATCGACAGTCGGTTTACAATGTACCGCCCGGTAAAGCAGCGCCTTCTCTTCGGACCGATGCTTCTCCTTTAGAATCGATTCGTGCTTGTACAGCTCGGCAATCCAATCCAGAGCCTTCTTTGCCAAAGCCGGCTCGCTCGCTTCGGCCTGCACAAACTTGCGGCGAGTGTGACTCCAACACTGCGCGCGGGTGACACCCTCGCTTGCTTTTGCAAAGCGCTCGTAGGCCTCATAGCCATCGCTCAGGAGCACACCCTGGTAGGCTCCCAGTGCCTCGTGAATCACCCGCGTCGCCCGCGTTGCAGCAAAGACGAAGGCGATCTCCTTCTTCTCACCGAAGATCGGCCAAAAGTAGCCGGTCTTCATCTTCCCCTTGCCCTTACGCCCCGCCTTGATCGGCGTTTCGTCCATGGCCAGCACCTGACTGTCGAGGATCGAGGAGAGCTGGGCCTGGTAGAGGGGCACCAGGAGCTCGCTGGTGCGCTGCGCCCAATTGGTCAGCGTGGAGCGACTGAGGTGGACCCCGGCCTGCTCCATGCGCTGGTGCTGGCGATAAAGGGGTAAGTGATACACAAACTTATCGATGAGTGTACACGCTAAGACGCTCACGTCGGCCACACAGCGTTCGAGCACGGTAGGAGGGAAGTCGGGCGCAAGGAAGGCCCCATTGTCCTTGCGTTTGATCACGGGTCTGCGGTAGCGCACGATCTCGTAGGTAGCGGGCTTCTGGAGAAGACGGCTCGTGGTCTTGTGGCCGACAATATCATAGCTACCAGGATCGAGGGCCTCAGCCTCGGGGCACGCGAGAGTTTCCTCCCGCACCGGCAGTGAAGGGTCAAATCGAAGTTTGGTGCTGTCACTGGGCCCAGAAAACCGTTTGCGCCGGGCATGGCCTTCGACTTTGGTCTCCTCCACGGGTGTGGCCTCTATGGCCTGAAGGCTTTCTCCCAGGGACAGCTGGCGGGATTCATCGAGGGTCAGGCGGCGCTCGGACTTCTCCCCGAAGAGCTGGCGTTTGAACCAATCGAGTTGGTGCTGCAGCTCGTCGATGCGCTCAGTAAGTTGTTCGTTGGTTTTCTCGATCGCAGTCTTGGCCTCGAGCAGCGCGGCAATCTCTTCGCGGTTCATCGTGTCTGCGCGCTCTAAAGAAGTCATGCATTCTTTCTAGCGCATTTGTGATCTTCTTCCAAGTGGAATCCCATCCAAGAGCAAACGGAACGCCTTCTCGCTCAGCTCCTGTTTCGCCGAGGAATCCGGCAGGACAAAGCGGCCGCGTTCGAGGCGTTTCGCAAAGAGACAAAAGCCAGTGCGATCCCAGTACACCAGCTTCAGATAATTGCGGCGGCGGTTGAAGAAGACGAAGAGCGTCCCCGTGAGCGGGTCTTCTGCGAGCACACTTGTAACCACTCCCAAAAGCCCATCGAACTGTTTGCGCATGTCGACCGGCTCGCGGTAGGCGAGGATACGAGGGACAGTGGACGAAAACAGCACGCCTAGCTCCGCAGCCGGAGAACGCATCCGCCGGGCAGCTCGAGCTCGACGGTCCAGGGGGCAAGCTCTTCCCTTTGCGGAGTGATCTCCACGAAGGACTCCTGCGCAGTCTGCGAATTCGTCTCGGCCAAAGTAACCTCAGAACGGCGTTGCGAACTCCTCAACTTCCGATGCCAGCGCGCGAAGCTGGCCGCATGGATGTGCTCTCGTTCGCAGAACTTCTCACGGCTCAATCTGCTCTTATCGAAGCTATCGAAGATCTCCGACCACTCCGCGGCGCTGCGGTGAACCTTACCATCGGCGGTGACTCGCATGAAATCCTCCTCGTTGGAACTCCAGGACCAATCACCGATCCTGGCTACGAAAAGGATGTAGCAAATCATGAGCAGTATGGGAATACTCCCCAGAGTGACCGGTTACCAGACGCTGGTCGATGTTTCTGTAGATCAGCGATTCAGGGTCATTGAAAGCGATGTGTCCACGGATGTGCCTGAAACTCCTACGCGGTCCATCGCTTTTCACTTGGGCAATGCAATCCCTAATCCTTTCAACCCACGTACCACGATTACCTACTCGATTCCTCAGGAAGGGGCCGTCCTGCTGGAGATCTATGACCTCGCTGGTAGGCATGTGAATACGTTGGTCAGCGAGCACATCGATGCTGGTGAGCATCACATCCAATGGAACGGCAAGGATGACGCAGGAAACCAAGTGGCCTCAGGGGTCTACCTGTATCAACTCCGTGCTGGGGACTTTGTGGATACCAAACGGATGGTTTTGTTGAAATGAGGCGCACACAATTCCGTGACGTTCACGCAGGGAGCAGGTGGCACAACAGAGGTTTCACACCACAACTAGGAGCTGGTTCTACCGTCGATCTATCGTGAAAGTGTCCTTTAGCAATCGGCGAGGTTTGTCTCATTCAGTTGACGACGTACAATCAACTCTATTCACTTAGCCCACCGGATCTCCTTCACTTCGCGCTGAGGAATGGCGACGACTATCCGGCTTCGTTCGTCGTAGACAAGAAGTCGTTCATCGTTTGAGTCGACAATGTCAACCACACGGCTTGAATGGTAGCCCCTGTCGTTGGCATCGGTTTGCGCGCCCAAGAAGACTGTCGCGGGAAATTTTTGTCTCACTGGGTTTGGGCCTAGCGCTCCGAAAAGCAAAGCCAATGGGATCTGCACATATAACAGGAGCATTGCCAGCAATCCCTGCGCAACACGCAAAAACCACGACGTGCGACGGCGTTCAACGGCCGGATGCGTTAATCGGCTCCGCAATATACCAAATAGTCGTCGGATCGTAAATCCCACGACCAACAAATGAGTGACAACATATATGGTGCTACCGCTAGGGCCGGATCTGATTGCTGAAGTAGTATTGTGGGCAATAATATTTGATGCTATTGAGATCGCAAATATTGATAGGGCCCAGAGTACAAGCTCTCCGAAAACACGCACTTCGCGCCGCCTTGGCCACGGCAGGCGTATCAGGCTTCTCGAGCCAACGACTACTGCGAAAACTGCAGCCAACACTAATGTTACTGTATAACAAATTCCCGGCACCAATAACCCTGAGATACCAATTTTCGGCGCCAAGTTCGCGCCATAGAGTTGTAGCGACGGAGCCACCCACATGAAGTACCCCGCGCCATAAACGACGCCTGGCAGCAATACAATAACGGCAAGCGCGTCGCCTAGCGACAGATTCACACGACGATCTGCATCAGGTTCCAGAACACTAGACATTTGCTTCTCCATAACGTGTTCGCTCAGCAGCGAGACCACTTGGCGGGACTGATGCTGAGCCACCTCTAATCCCGAGCCTCATGATGCACCCGCAGCACTTGGCGTGACAACGGGTCTCGACTGCTGGAGTGGAGAGCTAGGGGCCCTCATGCCGTTCGAACTCGAACTTGTCGGAGTTCTTGAGAGAGAACATAGACACTAGGTATTTCTCGTCTTGGACTCGTTGCGCGAGAACCTTCGCATCTGATCTCCAGTTGTTCAGGATGGCAAAGTGAACCCTAGCCGGGTCGAGTGAATCGAACGCAGCTCGGAGCTTGGTTTTCTCCTGAGCAACGTTCGTGACGATCCACGCTCCCTGCAGCACTTTGTCGGGAGAGGCGGGAGCAAACTTCTGTTCAACACTCCTGAAGAGAATCTGTGGATCGTGTTCTGGAGGCGGGAGCTCTCCACACCCGCGATCCGCGCCAAGCACCAGCTTCTCGCTGTGTTGGTAGAGATCCGCTACTCGACGCTTTACCTCCAGCATTACTCTAGCACCGGTCGGATCGATGAAGAGCCAATCCGCATCGCGCCCGCCGGCGCCGGTTCGAACCTCAAACCTAGCTTCGATCTCAGGGGACAGCCTGATCATCGGTGAGAATTCGGTTAGTGCATCTAGATGCTTGTTTGCGTCTGAGAGGCGACGCAAGTAGGTCTTCTCCTGGTCTCCTTGAAGCTGGATCTGGACGCTGGCCAGTACAGAAAACAGCTTGCGCACTTCGATCCAAATGTGCGCCCCGACGAACTCCTTGCCTCCAACTTCTGCGGGCACTCCGAACTCGTAGCGCCATAACCCAGTAAGACGGTCGAGAAAACAGCCCACGTCCGGCAGAGGGGCAGGCAGAAGGTTGAGGACTGCCTCGATCTCTTGCGTCGGGACTGAACGTGACTCGCCTTCTCGATGCAGTGCAGCCGGGAGGGACGACTTCTCAGCCACCACTTGTGGAAAGTATCGGTCGATCAACAACCAAGTCCCTCTCTAGTGCGGCTAATCTAGATTCTACTGCCCCACAAAAGGGTCCGCTGCGAATTATCCAGTATCGGTAATTATCCTACGCCTCACCGGGAAGCCGAGCAAGCGTATGATTTCCGAGGGTCTCGAGCTTGCCCAGCACCTCCGTTCGAGGGTCCGACTCATAAGTTTTGCACCAAATCGGTTCCAGGAGAGTATGTCAGTCTTCCCTCTCTGTTCTGCGCTTTACGCTCAACGTCCTTTTGTCACTGATTTACTAGCCATCGAGGCCTTCAGTTTTCCTACGCTGCGGGAGGGGGTCAGGACGACGCTACTATCGTCTGCGATGTTACCAACGTACATCCACTCGGCATTGCGCGGCTTACGATACCATTCCCCATGATCAGTCAAAGCATGCTGGCGGCCGTCGGCTGGGGCATACATGTAGCTGCCGTTGACCGTTAGTGCAACAAATTGTCCAGTAGCAGGGTGTCCTGCAAGTGTGCCTATGTTGCCCTCGTGGGTCCACCTGCTGCCATGCGCAAAGGACTGGAAGAAATACTCACCCGATGCTGTAACCGAGCATTGGAGCTCCGATGTGGGGGTCTGATGAGCAAGTGCAACAATCTTATCACCTGCGTTGGCGTACCCAGCTTCGTCAAAGATATTACGTTCTAGTCGCCATCTCATGTCCTCCCCTTGACTAACAATGTCGCCAGATCCAGTCACCGCGTAGAATGCGAGGGCCGTGTCATTTCCATAGAGACCGTGCGGGAAGATTGCTACGAAGCTGTCGGTTGTTTGGGGAAATGCAGGGGACACAAGACTAAAAATGGTGAATGTTAGAAGTAGCCAAATCTTCATCGGAACTCCCTTCGGTTCGATCAATACGCTCAGCTACGCACCCATGACGTATGCCAGCGAGAACTATTCTATATACTGACCTAAGAGACTTGTCTAGGTAGTGTCCAGAATCTTTCACACATTCTCTGAGAGATTGCTCTCGAGCTGGTCGCTCCAGATCGAGGACTACCCCTCACCTTCAAATGTGCAAAAGAAACCGTACGTTATCACTTGCTCGCTAATACACCGATTTTCCTAGGTTTTCCCCAGGACGCGACGATCGCCAGGGCACCGTCCACTGCGCGCAGCCGCAGCTGGGCACGCCTGCTGCGCAGGATCTTCGAGCTGGACCCCATGCTCTGCCCGCAGTGCGGGGGAACCATGAAGATCGTGTCGGTGATCGACGAAGCAGCGGTGGTGGACCGGATTCTCAGACACCTGGTACGGATCGGCGGCAACGACCCGCACGAGGGGACGGCGCAACGAGCTCCGCCAAGAGCATGAACCCCTACCAGTACCCTCAGCCTCCCGACGAACGCGCAAGGGCACGAGCGTCGGGAGTACGGTGTGCCCAAGGATAGGTGGAAGCCGCTCAGGTGGGCGCATGTCGGGCGAACAGAGTTGCGGTAGGGTGAGTCGGGGATCGACAATCAATCCTCATCGTGATCATCGCACCGAGAACACAGCGCAAAGAGCACCCGTTCTGAAGTTCGGTGCTCGCTTTTCAGCTAAAGCGCCGTATACAATCCACTATCCGTTTTTTCAGCTAAAGCGCCGTATACAATCCACTATCCGTTCGCCTGTAGCCTATTTCTCACAGCACCAGGATATTCCCAGGAGCAAGACCACCTCGACTCTGCCATTCAACATGGAAGCGACGGCCAATTCACCCTAGCGAAATCCGAGGTGGAAAAGGCCTTGGCACTCGATCCTTGGGACGAGCATGCCAAGGCGGTCCGTAGACTTGCGACCGACGCAATCGCAGCTAGGGCCGATTCGGCGACAATCATCCATCTTTTCCGAGCCACTCAACTCAGAAATGCAGGAAGTCTGGATGAGTCACTCTCCGAAATCGATATGGCGGTCAAGCAAAGTCCAAACTACGCGCTTGCCTATCTCGTCCGCGGGAACATCCGTCTTGCAAATGCCAGCGTCGATGGAGCTATTGCCGATTACGATCATACGATCAGCCTTGATTCCTCAGACGCCGTCGCCTACTACAATCGAGGCGTGGCGTATGTCACAAAGAAAAACTACGTGAGTGCCATTGCAGATTTCACAAAGGCGATCACGCTTGATCCAAAGGATGTTGCCGCATACAAGAACCGAGGCAACGCCAATCAAGTGCTGGGCAAGCACAATGAAGCACTTGCTGACTATAACAGCGCAATTGCGATCAATCCGAATGATGTCCACGCCTTCTACAATCGAGCCGAGGAGTGGTCACGATCTGGGCAATTCGAGAAAGCGATCGCAGATTACGGAAAAGCGATCGAGCTGGACAAGAACTTCGCTGAAGCCTATGACAGCAGAGGTTTTGTGTACCTCGTAAAGCTCGGCAAGACGGAGCTTGCGTGCATCGACTGGAAGCGCGCCTGCGAACTTGGTCGATGCTCAAACTACAATCTCGCAAAATCAAAGGGCTATTGCAAATGATGGATTGGCCCAAAACATGGTGGGCCTGCTGGCCGCTTCGCCTATGGTATACTGCATTCAACGACTAAGTGCAACACGCCTGTCTGAACGCCTCCGCAGGTGTTTGGTAATTCAGGCACTTACGAGGCCTGTTGTTCAGTCTTCTCTCGACCGATACTACCTGATTCCTTGTCACTTTGTTGAAGTATGTTCCCTTTGGGAAGTAGCGTCGGACCAAGCCGATGCTGTTCTCAACAGTCCCCTTTTCCCAGCTGTGATAAGGTTCACAGAAGTACGCCTGAGTGCCCAGGGCGCGATCGACCCAGCAATGGCATGTGTTCTCTGCACCGTTATCGTAAGTGATTGTCGCTCGGATGTGGTCGGGATAGCTGCCGAGACTTTCAACCAGCGACTTGCGGAACGCCATAGCCGTTTTTCGAGAGATGGCCTTGATCCTCATGTACCGAGTCTTGCGTTCGACAGCAACAGCGAGCGCCGCCGTCCCGCGAGGTGAGTTGGCGGTGTCGACCTCCCAGTGTCCTGGCTATTCCCGTGTAAGCACATGCTGGGGGCGTTCGGAGATGAAAACCCTGTTGGGGATACGGAATCGGGAGTGTTTGCAATACCGGCGCGGTAGTCGTTTGCGGTGAGACTTGGCGAGCCGAGGGATCAGCTCCCTAGCCTCGAGGTAGATCCATTGATAGATGGCTTCGTGACTGACGGTCAGCGAGTGACCTTCGTATCGAAGTCGTCCGGCGATCTGCTCGGGTGACCAGCCTCGTTTGAGACCGATTCGGACATATGACCTCAGGAAGGGGGCTTTCAGACGCAGCCGACGATGACTTTGCCTCCAACGAAGGTCGGCTTCGGTTTGGGCTTTATGGGGCAGATAGCCGCTTGATCTGCCGGAGGAGGCGTTACGACGCAGCTCCCGTGAGATCGTCGAGGGAGACCGACCGAGTTGAGCCGCGATCGCTCTCATCGGCAGGTCCTGGCCCTTGAGGATCGCCAGACGATCCCGCTCCTCTTCGGACAAGTGCTTGTAGTGTTTAGACATAATCCGCGCATTCTAGCGCGGAAGTCGCTAAGCCAGAAGTGTTGCACTTGCTTATTGAACTCGGGGCAGGGACAGGCCGCGGCCCCAGAGGGCCGCGGCTCCTTTCATCTGTTGCTGCTTCTTCAAACTCTTCATCGCACCAAGGTCAATATGGTGATCATCGCACCGAGAACACAGCGCAAAGAGCACCCGTTTCGAAGGTCGTTGCTCGCTTGTCGGCTAAAGCGCCGTATACAATCCACTATCCGTACGGGGCCCTTGCGTTCCTGCGCCCTTCCGGGTGGGGGCTACAGCTGGACGGCGATGATGCGGAAGCTGACCTCGACTTCGCAGTCGGCGGATCCGGTGAGGTTGATGGTGTGGACGCCGGGCGAAAAGCCGTCGGAGCCGCGATAGACGCGGCTGTCCGACCTGTCGTCCATATCGGAATCGTGTATGGGGTCGCCGAAGTCGGTCCACTGCAGGTCCCACTCGGTCACGCGCACTTCGACCTCGAGGGCCTGGATTTCGCTGAGTGGGAGCGGGCCGAGCTGCGCGGAGTTGAGGGTCAGCGATCCGTTCTGGTCAACGTGGATGACGTGGTCCTTGCTGGGATAGTCGGTGGTCTCGGCGACGAGCAGGCGGTCGCCGGTCGGCGTAACGACGTTGATCTGGTAACAGAATTCGCCGTCGCCGCCATCAGCGTTGGTGGCGCTGTCGCACGAATTGGGCGCCGCGAATCTTTCGGCTTCCACATAGACTTCGTACTGCTTGGGCAGGGGGTCACCCACCTGCAGTGTGAACTGCGCGTACTGGCCACGGTACTCGATCCAGAGCTCGGTCGCGCCCTGGTCGACGTGGACGGTGGCCACTCCGAATGGATCGACGGAAATGGCGGCGGGGTTGGACGAGTCGAAGACCGCGCGGTCGGTGATGTCGAGCGTGGTGGCGTCGGGGTATCGAATCTCGATCTTGAGCTGACGGGTCTCGCCGGGGTTGAGCTGGAGTGCCTGGTCGACCCCGCTGTATCCCTCGAGTGAGATGGAGCCCTGAGGATACCCACGCGTCGGAACACCGAGAAAGTCGGAGAAGGTGACGCCGCGGTAGCGGATGCGCACCTGGGTGACACCGATGTCGACCGCTGTCACGACGCCGTTGTCCGCGGTAGCCACGGTGGGGTCGAGCGTGTCCCAGGCGGCGTCTTCGGTGACATCGTGGGTTGTGCCGTCCTCGTACATGACCATGGCCTTCATGGCCGTGGTGCCACCGAGGGATACGTTGAGCGCGCCCTCGATCCAAACGCGTGTGATAGCCGGGCCCTTGTCGAGCACCGGGGCGGTGCCGTTGTCAGAGCAGCCGACGACCGCCATCGCGACAAGCAACAGCGTGATAATGAAATAGAGGTGATTTCGCTTCATTTTCAATCCTCGTGTTTGAGCTTCCATTATCAAGACTGTAAGCTTTTCTGTGTAACTGGCCTTGAACTATACTCTATCAAAGGAGAAGAGCCATGGCCAAGCCAGATCCTACCGACAAGTTGCTCGATGAGCTCATCGCCGGCAAGAAGCCCGAGGAGTTTCTCGGCAACGATGGCATCCTCAAACAGTTGACCAAGCGCCTCACCGGCCAACGTGATCTCGAACTCGATGTTCTGGAGATGATCCGCCGTCTGTGCGCCTAGATCCCCGCACCACGCCAGCATTTGGTCAGATACTACGGCTGGTACTCGCACCGGGCCCGAGGGGCAAGAGCTGACCCGCCCGACGCGACGATCGCCAGGGCACCGTCCACTGCGCGCAGCCGCAGCTGGGCACGCCTGCTGCGCAGGATCTTCGAGCTGGACCCCATGCTCTGCCCGCAGTGCGGGGGAACCATGAAGATCGTGTCGGTGATCGACGAAGCAGCGGTGGTGGACCGGATTCTCAGACACCTGGCACGGATCGGCGGCAACGACCCGCACGAAGGGACCGCGCAACGAGCTCCGCCAAGAGCATGAACCCCTACCAGTACCCTCAGCCTCCCGACGAATGCGCAAGGGCACGAGCGTCGGGGGTACGGTGTGCCCAAGGATAGGTGGAAGCCGCTCAGGTGGGCGCATGTCGGGCGAACAGAGTTGCGGTAGCGTGAGTCGGGGATCGACCATCAATCCTCATGGTGATCATCGCACCGAGAACACAGCGCAAGGAGCACCCGTTTCGAAGGTCGTTGCTCGCTTGTCGGCTAAAGCGCCGTATACAATCCACTATCCGTTCGACCCACCACCCAGGAAAGGCTCAGCCCGATGGGGCCGATCCAGGGGAAAGTGCAGAGGCTCAGGATCGCAAGGGCGAAGACGCCCAGGGCAGACCAGTCCGGCGGATGTGCGGCGCTCCTTGCGGATGTGGGTTCGGTTTTGTCTCGTCCCGCATGAGTCTCCCAGTCCGTCGGCTCCCCCAGCCGCTTCAGGATCGCGTTCACCTCGTCGGCGTCGGCGGGCTGCGTGCGCTCGATACCCACCGATTCGCGAACGTGGTCGCGGATGTCCGTACACACCTCGGTGGCGTCCACTTCCATGCCACGCAACGACTGCCTGACCTCGTCGAGGTAGCTTTCGAGCGCCGCGGCTCCTTCGGGAGTGAGTCCTTCAGTCATCGCTGGGCTCCGCCAGAATTGCCAAACGGTCGACGAGAGCGGTCCACTCACCCCTCATCCACGTGAGTTCCCGCCGGCCAATTCGAGTCAATCGGTAGTATTTTCGCGCCGGGCCTTCGGCGGATTCCACGAGTTCGCTCGAAATCAGACCGGCGCGCTTCAAGCGGTTCAGCATGGGATAGACCGTGCCCTCGCCCACCTCGAGGCCGGTGACTTCGCAGATTCTCTGAACCAGGTCATAGCCGTATCGCTTCCTTTCATGCAGGACTTCGAGCACCACGAGCTCCAGCACGCCCTTTCGGAGCTGCGTCATCCAGTTGTCACGCATCATTAGCTTTCACCATGTACTATGTATAACATAGTAGTGGTGCGGCAGCAAGGGTTCACTGGAGCGAGAAGATCTGGGTGGGACTCTTGAAAGAGATGACTGGTTCGGCCTACAATGGCTCTGGCTCCCGACGGTAAAGACTTGTATGCTGCCACGAAGAAGGAGTCGCACCATGATCAAACTAGCCATGTTCGCTACCTTCGTGGCGATCCTCGCCATGGCTTCCGAGGCATCCGCTCAGAAGATCGGCATGGCCTTCGACGAGGCGGGAACCGTGTTCTACATCGACGGACGAACGGATCTCGTTCCCAATCCTGACCTATATGACTTCCCCTCAGTCGACGTCTGGGTCATCGCGTACGACATTCCCGAGCTCTCCGGATACGAGTACAAACTGAGCTCGACCGATGCTTCTGCTATTGTTAGCACTGCGGTCGTCTATCCTACGGCGACGGCTCAAAACTCCGGCGATGCCTTGGTGGGTGAGGTTCGTGTCGACACCGGGGTCTGCTTCCTGGCCGGTAGTGCAGATGCGGGACCCGATCCTACTCATATCCGCCTGGCCAAGCATACCTTCACCTGGACTTCACCCCCGACGGTGGACGTGCTTTACTGTATCGGCCCCTCGATCGCTTCGGGTGCGGTTGCTCCGCAGTACACGGAGTGCGTCGCGAATCCGGCCTCTCTCTCCTTTGGTGTTGCAAATGAATGGGATGACACCTGCACCCCTTATGGCTGCGTTCCCATCGTCTTCGAGTGGGAATCTGACGGAGTAACGGGGGTAAATTGCCGGCAGCGTGAACCCTCACCAGCTGCGTCCACGAGCTGGGGCGCGCTAAAGGCCGCATACTAGCGCGACCTGACAAGTCACTTTTCCTTGGCACGGATCGGCGGCAACGACCCGCACGAGGGGACGGCGCAACGAGCTCCGCCTAGAGCATGAACCCCTACCTGATCGCTCAGCCTCCCGACGAATGCGTAACAGCACGAGCGTCGGGGGTACGGTGTGCCCAAGGATAGGTGGAAGCCGCTCAGGTGGGCGCATGTCGAGCGAACAGAGTTGCGGTAGGGTGAGTCGGGGATCGACGATCAATCCTCATGGTGATCATCGCACCGAGAACAGCATGCGAGGGACGCACGTTTCGAAGGTCAGTGCTCGCTCGGCGTCCAAAGCGCCGTATACAATCCACTATCCGTAATTCCTGGGCTGGCGCTGAGGTGTACCTGATCGGCTCGACTTGCCCCCCGGGCACGAGCGGCGCTATGATCTGAAAAGTTCCCCCGTATCCAGGAGAATTCGATGGTCCGATTCCCGCGCAATGGGATCAGGGCTCGGCCATTTTTTGCGATCAGCCAGTTCCAGTGGATCACTTCCTCTGGAGCGTCCTCTTCGAAGGTGACCATCGTGGCAAGACTCCGCCGGTCCGCGTGCAAGGTCTCTGAGGCGACCATGCACGCCATCATGGGCCGCTTCCTGCTCCGATCCTCGTTCGCGACCCTCGCCACCGCCCTGGTTCTGTTCTCCGCCTGCTCGAGCTCCAAGAGCCCCACTGGCACGTCCACTTCCTGCGGAGATGCAAACGTCCACTGCGTGTACGCAACCCTACAGGCCACAGACTGGCGGACCAGTGTAACCTATCTGGGACCGACCTACGACGTTACCGACTACGTAGGAGCCGGCTATTTGGAGACGCCGAACATCCCAGACGTTTCGCCCGGGGATGAGATCACCCTCAACATCACACTCTCTCCTCCGATCGTGGTCACCAGTAATGTGCCGTCTCTGGTAGCCCTGCAGTTCGTGGGCTTACTCGACAACGTCAACACCTACCTGTACATGACCGCCGATGCGTCCGTTAGCTTGCGAGGAGACTGGACGAACGCGGAGCCTCAGCCAGTGAGCATGCGCGGGATCGGGAGGCCGGGATACGTCGAGCACTTGCTCGCCAACGTGAACGTGAGTGGGTTGTCCGAAGGTGACGAGCTGAAGGGAATCAGCCTTCGATTCACCATGCCTGAAGTATGGTCCGATTCCACGGCGATCGCATTGGATCGGACCTTTCCCTTCAACAGCTTCAATTGGTCCACCGAACTGCCTGGCGACACCAGCGGAGATATTCCCCCAATCCAGTTGAAAGCACAGTGATTTAAGATGATGAATCGCCCCAAGCCGCTTCCTTTGTTCGTTCTCCTTTTGACCCTCGGCGTCTTGCTCTTCGCCTGCTCGGACAGCAAGAGTCCCACCGGCCCTTCCATCGCCTGTGGGGATGCAAATGTGGATTGTTTGACACAGAGCTTCGGTGCATCCGATTGGGCACAGAACGCCAGCTACTACGCTCCGGGAGACGTAACGAACTTCACCGGGGGCACCGCGCTCTCCGCCCCGAACTTCTCGGACGTCTCACCAGGAGATCAAGTCCACATCCAGCTGTCGTTCTCGCCACCTCTCGTCGTGACGAGCAACGTGCCGTCCCAAGTAACACTCATGCTGGAGGGAACGAACGGCACCAGTAGCTATGACGAATACGTGTATGCCCCGCATACCTTTCGGATCCGAGGAAGCTGGCCCGACCCGTCGGGGACCAGGGTCGCCATCAACGGCATTAGAAAGACGGGCGAGATCGTGGAACTCAGAATCGACTGGCGCCCCACGGGCTTCTCCGAGGGGGATGAACTACGCGGTCTTACGGTGGACTTCACCATGCCCTCCGCGTGGTCCGACGGAGTGGACATCGGCGACAAACAACCGCTTCCCATCGAAGTCCTGACTTGGATCGTGAAGTTCGATGGCGACCACTCCGGAGACACCCCGCCAATTCAAGTGGGGAACTGACTCCGGAAGCGCTAGGAGCGAGGCGGTCGATGACCCCCGGGCGCAGGTGGGCACCATCGCGTCGATCCAGACCTTCGGCAGCTACGCCGCGAACTTCCATCCGCACGTCCACGCGCTGATCACCGAGGGAGCGTTCCACCTACCGCGCCGCGGCGATCCATGGTTTGAGCGCGTCGAGTGGTGGGATCAGAAGACGCTGACTGAGCTGTTTCGACGGCTGGTGCTTAAAGAGCTCCGGCGCGCGAAGCGCCTGCGCGAGGAGACCGAGGCCATGCTCCTGTCATGGCAGCACTCGGGCTTCGGGGTCCATGCCGGCGAGCCGGTGCTGCCCGATCACACCGAGCGCCAGGAGCACCTCGCGCGGTACATCACCCGCGCGCCGATCCGGCTCGACGCGATCACCCCGCTCGACGCCAGCATTTGGTCAGATACTACGGCTGGTACTCGCACCGGGCTCGAGGGGCAAGAGCCAACCCCCAGGACGCGACGATCGCCAGGGCACCCTCCACTGCGCGCAGCCGCAGCTGGGCACGCCTGCTGCGCAGGATCTTCGAGCTGGACCCCATGCTCTGCCCGCAGTGCGGGGTAATGATGAAGATCGTGTCGGTGATCGACGAAGCAGCGGTGGTGGACCGGATTCTCAGACACTTGGCACGGATCGGCGGCAACGACCCGCACGAGGGGACGGCGCAACGAGCTCCGCCTAGAGCATGAACCCCTACCTGATCTCTCAGCCTCCCGACGAATGCGTAACAGCACGAGCGTCGGGGGTACGGTGTGCCCAAGGATAGGTGGAAGCCGCTCAGGTGGGCGCATGTCGGGCGAACAGAGTTGCGGTAGGGTGAGTCGGGGATCGACGATCAATCCTCATGGTGATCATCGCACCGAGAACACAGCGCAAAGAGCTCCCGTCTCGAAGGTCGTTGCTCGCTTTTCGGCTAAAGCGCCGTATTCAATCCACTATCCGTAATCCACTATCCGTCGATTCCCCAGGAACTCCCGGAGCAATCGGTGTCCAATCTCGGCGTCGAAACCGACGCTCCATGGAGCTACGTGGAGGATCCAGACTTCCATAGCAAAGTTGTGAGGGTGACGATGTCGAATCCGGCATCGAGCCTATGGGTGATTCTGTCGGCCCGCGTGCTACGCCGCCCCGTACAAGGCGCCGGAGCCGGCGACGCTCGATGCCGCGCAGCGCCGCCTCTTTCTGCGCGAGGAGGGGCTGGTCAGTCTCAGCCCACGCATCCAGGCGCTGGCCGACAGCATCGCGGGCTCCAACCGCACTCGCTTCGACTATGTCCGATCGACCATGAGTTACGACAAGCAGACCCCTGGTTGGGGGCACGGCGACTCGGAGCGGGCCTGCGATGTCCGCCGCGGGAACTGCACCGACTTCCACTCGCTTTTCCTCTCGCTCTCGCGGGCCGAAGGCGTGCCGGCCAGATTCGAGATGGGCTTCCCCATGTCGCTCGCTGGCGAGAGCAATCATGCCGGGGGCTACCACTGCTGGGCCTGGTTCTACGACGACAGCGCGCAGGTCTGGGTCCCGGTCGACATCTCCGAGGCCAAGCTCGAGCCAAAGCGTTCCGACTACCTCTTTGGACACCTGGACGCCGAGAGGGTGAGCTTCTCCCGCGGTCGCGATGTGCAGCTGCCAGGCATGAAAGGGCGCCCCCTCAACTACCTTCCCAGCAGCGCCTACGTGGAAGTGGACGGGAAGCCGCTCGACACGGTCGTGCGCACGCTCAGTTACTCGGTGGACGGGGCGGTGGGGGCCAAAGACTGATCGTCGAAGGCAGGGAGAAGATCAGTTCAGGCCGACGGCGGTCCTGGCCCAGCTAGCCGGACCGCCCGTCACACCTCACGGCTTCGCGCGACCTATTCTCTACGAGCCCCGCGGTGACGCCTCGAGTCGCACGCGTCTCGCGTTGAGGTCCCTAGGGATAGGAACTTCGATTTCGGATTTCCTTCTCATTTCCGGAGGAAAGGCCGTCCCCAAGAACTGGAGAGACTCATGAAGCGCCCCCTCTTTGCAATTTCTTGCGCCGTGTTCGTAGTTCTGGCCCTGCCAGCAGCGCCCAGCCAGGCCTCGTGGCAGCAGTATGGCAATCCGGTGAGCTCGGTAATCAACGAGCAACAGCATTCGAGAGCGATCCCGGACGGCTCGGGCGGAGCATTCGTCGTCTGGGAGGACGATCGCATCAGTTCGTCCGAGACGGACATCTATGCCCAGCGCCTCGATGCGGAAGGCAATCCTCTCTGGGTGGTCAATGGAGTAGCCGTGTGTACGGCCAGCAACGTTCAGATCGAACCGCAGCTGGTCAGCGCCGGTCCGGGTGGCGTAATCATCTCCTGGACTGACTATCGGCTTGGTTCCTCGAATGCCAATATCTACGCGCAGCGGCTCAGTACCGGTGGCATTCCACAGTGGACATCCAACGGCATCCTCGTCTGCGGAGCGGCCAATGACCAGTACGGTTCCCAGGTTGTTGCCGATGGAAAGGGAGGAGCCATCTTCACCTGGATGGATAAGAGGGCAGACACGCTTGGAGATATCTACGCTCAGCGACTCTCGGCAGCGGGTACGGGACAATGGACCAGTAATGGAGTTGCAGTGTGTAGCGAAGGCTCGCAACAGTCAGACGTTCGTGCCGATAGCGATGGCATGGGCGGGATCGTAATGGCCTGGTACGACTTTCGCTTTCCGGATGCGGACATCTTCGTCAACCGTCTCGATGACAGCGGATCGGTACTCTGGGGGAACAACGGAAGGGACATCAGCGGCATCATCGGAACCAGTGAGTTGAATCCAGAGATCGTTGGAGACGACGCCGGTGGCGCGGCGGTGATCTGGGAGGATGCGCGTAGCGGCGATCCGGATCTGTACGCCACAATCCTGAACGCATCTGGCATCTCGACGACGACACCGTTTGCGGTGGCGGCAGAGGTTGATCGCCAGGACGACGCCGAGATGATTCGCGACCCCGCCACGGGAGATCTGATCGTGGTCTTCGTCGACCGGCGATCCACCGCGACCAACGACAACGACATCTATGCACAACGTTTCGATACGACCGGGAAGATGAAGTGGGATTACAATGGAGTCGCGCTTTGCACTGCGACGTTCAACCAATTCAGCCCGAATCTGGCACTGGACGACGATGGCGGAGTTGTGTTTGCCTGGGAAGACTTTCGGAATTCACCCGCAGGGGGCATCTACGCGCAGCGGCTCTCGACCGAGGGCACACGCATGTGGCCGAACAACGGCATCCAGTTGTCCAAGCTACTGCTCTGCCGGGATCCTCAGGTTGTCGCAGACGGCGCGGGCGGAGCGTTCATCGCCTGGATGGACCACTTTACCGGTGACGGAGACATTCTGGCCCAGCGCGTCGAACTCGCCCATGGTTACTGGGGACACCCCGAACCGGTAATTTCGAGCGTCGCGGATGTTCCCGGCGATCAAGGCGGATTCGTGCGCGTGGACTGGCTACCGAGCGACCACGACGCGGCGGGTTTGACGGAGATCAGTCACTACTCGGTATGGCGCGCGACCGATGCCATCGCCAAGACTGCTGGTGGCGGCTTGACGCCCCAGGTCACCCTGGACGAAGTGGGCGCTGAATTCGAAGGCCCCGCCTACCGCCTCTCCGCGGCCGGCGACTTTTATTGGGAGTACATGGGGGAGCAGAGTGCCCACGCCTTCCCGGGTTACAGCATGGCAGTGGCGACCGAATCGGACATGACCGGCACCAATCCGGCTTTGCACCATTTCCAGGTCGTTGCCCATACCTACTCGCAGTACGTGGTGTTCCCGTCGATTGAGGCAAGCGGTGCTTCGGTGGACGACCTGGCTCCCGCCTCGGCCAAGACCCTGGCCGCGGTGCGCGCTGGCGAGACCAACGTCGATCTCGACTGGAGCCCCAGTGGGGCGAATGAGCCCGACTTCCTCGAGTACGAGGTGTACCGCAGCAGCTCGCCCGCGGTCGCGATTGACCCGGGCAACTTCCTGTTCGTGACAGCAGACACAATGGCCGTCGACACCGGCGCCGCTGCAACTTCGCCCTGGTACTACGTCGTTGTGGCGAAGGACGTACACGGGAACCTCAGTGACGCGTCCAACGAAGCCATGGTCGACGTGGTAACCGGCGTGGGGAACTTTCAGCCCACCTCGCTGGGCCTCTTGAGCAACTGGCCGAACCCCTTTGGGTCGAGTGGGACGCAGCTTCGCCTGCGCTTGCCCCGCGCGGGTGAGGCCACTCTGGAGGTTTTCGATGTGCGCGGCCGCCGTGTGCGTGAGATCCGGCAACGATTCGGCGAAGGGGTGAATCGTCTCGAGTTCGACGGGCGCGACGCCCATGGGAGCGAACTGCCCAGCGGAGTGTATCTGGTTCGCCTGAAGTACGGCGGCGAATCGATGAGCCGGAAGATCATCATGCAGCGCTAGCTGCGGGCGGCATTACCCAGCCACGACGCAAGCGATCGCCGGGCCCATCGTTCGCTCAAGCCGACGGCGGACCCGTCTTGTCGATGAGCTTCATCATGGCATGCGTGTCGGGAGCGATCAGCTCCGCGATGCGGGCGGAATTCACGTCGGCCACGATCATCTGACCCACCTCGCTGTGCACGTCGCTGAAGATGCCGTGCTTCATCATCTTCTGGGTCTGGTAGTGGTTGTCTTCGGTGGGGCTTACGTAGTGTACCGAGACCGCCCTGTAGCGGTGGATCAAAAACACGTGAATCAGAGTCATCAGGCGTTTCTTGCGCATCTCTTCGGCGAAAGTGTTTTGTATACGAATGGAGAAAATGCTGCGTTCCTTGCGGTCCTTGATGTCGGCGAAGACCACGTTGGCCAGCTTGTCACCCTGACCGTCCTTGAGAACCAGCTCCAGAAGATAACATCTGGTCGAGGAGGTGCTCAGCCCGGTTGCCCACCGCCACGTGGTTTTCACGGTACCCAAGGTGATCCGTGGATTGTTCGAGCGGGAGCGCCGACTGTTGTCGATCCTACCGCGCTGCGCGCACCAGGCGACCCAGCGCCTGCTGTGCGAGGCGGTCGATGACCCCCGGGCGCAGGTGGGCGCCATCGCGTCGATCCAGACCTTCGGCAGCTACGCCGCGAACTTCCATCCGCACGTCCACGCGAGCTGTTCCGAGGTCTGGTGCTTAAAGAACCCCGGCGCGCGAAGCGCCTGCGCTAGGAGACCACTCGACGCCAAGCAGGTGCGGGTTCGGACACCGATTTATCCCAGCACCGGCCAACGTGATCTCGAACTCGATGTGACTGCTGATGGCGAACTTTCTAGTCAGCCCCCTGCAAGTGTACGAAGGGGCATTGAGCATAGAGCGATCGTGATCAGTCTCGGACTGGTCCACGACAGGCCGATGGCGAGATCGAGGGCCCTTGGAATTTCTATCTGAGGGAACATCCGCAAATTGGAAACGGTAAAAGGAAAGTGGCAGCGTCGTCGAGAAAGTGGCTCATATTCACTTTCTTCCTTGCACTTTGCCAAGGCAACATGGAAGCGGAGTAGTCCATACGGACGCGAGCTGCCAGGTGTGAGCAGGATCTCGATGCAAACGACGGGCCGCGGCTTAGCCTACTGGTAGTCGAACTGTGTGCTCGAGATCCACTCGTACTCGCCCTTGATGTCGGCCGAGCCCAGGTCCGCGAAGGTGAAGTTCGGATCCGTGTAGGGATGGCCGTCCTCGTCCACGAAGGTGTAGTGCTCGACGGACTCCCAAACCGAGTAGACCACGGTCTTACCCTCGATGCCGGTCATCGTCCGCGTCACCGTGACGGAGTTCTGCTCCTGGACGGTGACCGTGGACTGAAATGCCTCGGAAAGCGACCCGCCCAGCTTGGCGCCGACACCGGAGTACGACGCGCCGAGCTCGCCGTTGATCGCCCGCGTGAAGGTGTACGAGTCCTGGTAGTCGGTCCCCTGGGTGCGCGTATACGAGACCGAGAATGACGCGCCTGGATCGACGCGGATACTCTTGAGCGTGCTCCCGTCGCTCAAGAGCGGCACGCGCACCCAGAACCGCTCACGCATGATATTCACCGGATTGGTGAGCAGCGGGCAACCGGTGGCCGCCACGTAGTAGGCGGCGCGACGAGTCTTTTCCCCGAAGGCCGGATCCTTGGCCACCGTGACGGAGCCGTTGAAAAGAGCCCCATGGATATGCAGGTCTGGATATTGAATGAAATCGAAGAAAGCTTCGGTCCTGTCCGGGTTGATCGGCTGCGCGAGCACGCTGCCATCGTTGATGAACTGCACCCGTTTCGGGAACGGATCCGGAGGGATGAAAGAACTCCCGTAGGGGGTCGGCGACCTGAGATCCACGACGCCGTTCTCGAAAACGAGAGCCGAGTTGTGGGCGGTGTGGTCGTAATACGACCCAGGAGCGTCGCCGTACCACGCGTTGCCGCTCAAGTACTTTTGATACTGCGTCTGGACATCGATGTCCCAGGTGAATACGCCGGCCGTCCATGTGGGTATGAAGTCCACTTTCTTGCCCTCGATGGGAACGATGTCCGAGTAGGTGGACGAGGTATCGGGCAGGATCTCGTTCGGCGTCGAGGGGCGCGGGATCGGCGGAAACGAGTCAGGTGGTTTCGAGCCGTTTGTGTTGGTCGTCTGATCAGGAGCGGTTGACGATGAGCACGAGGAAAGCGCAAGGGCCGCGACAAGCCACATGGCGAGGACTGAGTAGAACAGGGGCTTCATTGCGACCTCCGCGGATCGGGTCTGGTGGGTGGCTCGCCTACGATGGGGGGAAATTTGCTGATCGCCGATTCGGGGGGAATGACTTTCATGATAACATCAAATAGATCGGGATAGCCCGTGAATTCTGGTGCCGGCGATGAGGTGTACCTGATTCACGCCGAAATCAGTGTCCGAGGGAGAGAACCGTTTCGCAGCTCGGTGCTCGCTTGTCGGCCGAAGCGCCCCATACAATCCGCTATCCGTCACTCCTGCTGACTCGAGTCCATGCTTCCGCGCGGCTGATCGGCGTTTCGCTAGCTTTCTCCCCGACGTCTAGCGTACACTTGGCGCACGCGACGCACTGCCGTCGTGCGGTTACCGTACTTCCCCCGGTTCCGGAGGTATGGGATGCGATCGCGCCTCCTCCCTGTCGTATTGGTATTCCTAGCACTCTCACTTGGTTGCGGCGACAGCAGCACTGGCCCCGACACGACCGGCGTCCAAGCGCTGAGGTTTGAGACTTTCCAACGCGCGAGTCTGGAATTCGGCCAGCTCGACATGAGCTCCGGAGACGCCAACCGGGGCACCGTGACCAACCAGATCGGCCTCAGTTCGCCGAGCGGCGCGGGTTCCGGGTTGTTTTACCTTCCCGATCCGGGTAACAACCGCGTGCTGGGGTACACCTCATTTCCCACGACCAACGGCGCCGCCGCGGACTTCGTCGTCGGTCAGACCGGTTTCGGATTCAATCAGTCAGGGACATCGATCCAGCGCTTCCGGCGACCGACGGCCTGCGCGGTGTCCGACGGCAAGCTGTTCGTCACCGACTATTTCAACAACCGCGTGTTGATCTGGAACTCGCTCCCCACGGGCCCCGATTCGGCCGACGTCGTGGTCGGGCAGCCCGATTTCACGACAGCAAGCTCCGGGCTCTCGTCGACGAAACTGGGCGGTCCGATCGATCTCGCGGTCGCGGGAGGAAAGCTGTTCGTGGCCGAGTACGGCAACCACCGGGTCCTGATCTGGAACACCATCCCCACGACCAACGGCGCGCCCGCGGACGTCGTCGTGGGCAAGCCCGACTTCACGTCCGGGGGCGCCGGACCCACCGCCTCGATCACAGGCAACGTGTCAGCGGTATGGAGCGACGGAAGGCGGCTCGTGGTGACAGACGAATACAATGCCCGCGTCCTGATCTGGAATTCGGTTCCGACTGCGAACGGCGTCCCAGCGGACATCGTGCTGGGAGCGTCCGATTTCGAGAGCGAAGGTTGCTGCCGAGGGGGCTTCGACAACGCATTTGACCACCCAAGCGGACTGGCCTCGGACGGCTACAGCCTGTTCGTCGCCGACACCAGCGAGAATCGGGTGATGATCTACACGCCGTTTCCCCGCAAGAACAACGAGGCGGCGAGCCGGATCCTGGGGCAGGGCGCGTTCCACCGCGCCAGCCGGAACGACGACAACCAGGATGGGGTCGCCGACGCCGGACCGTCCGACCGGACGATGTACCTCCCGACGGGGCTCAGCATCGTCGGCCGGCGGCTGCTGGTGGCCGATCAGTACAACAATCGGGTCCTGGTCTTCGACAGCAAGTAGCGGCGGTATCTGCGAGGCGGGAAAGCTCGGCGCGCGAGCGGTCCCGCTGTCGCCTGCGCTGCGCGCACGAGGCGACCCAGCGCCGGCTGCCCGAGAAGTCAGCGCTTGGTATGCTCTGTGTCCAAAAACGTCACAGTGGACGAGGTTACCGAAATCTCTGATGGTCCCAGCGTACCGTAGATGGTGTTCTCCGTCGGACGGATGGCGATGTGAAGCTGGTTGGGCGGCACGTTGGACAGATCGATCGCCAGATCGTACATGAACGTGCTTCCGGGGCTCGCCTGGCCCGACGGCTGGTCGTTGATCGTGACCGCACCCGCTTGGACGAAATTGTAATTGTCGGGCTCCGACCAGAGCTGGATCTGGGGTGGTTTGCTGAAATTCATGAAATCCGTCACATCGCTCTCGAAGGTCACGGCGATCTTCGCGGTGGCGTACTTTGAAAGATCGATGTCGGGCGAGGTGACAAACCAGTCCGCTGCCGCGCTCACCTCGTAGCTCGTCGGCGTCGTGTTCTGGACACCCGAAGGGGAGTCGCTGCCGCATCCGGAAGCCAGAATCATGAGCACTGCCAGTGCCATTACGATCACTCGCACCGCAAACCTCCTACGGCTGCTGGTAAAGGAAGCCGTCGAGCTTGCCGAAGCGGCTCAGCTGGGTTCCATTGGGGAAGATTGTCTCATCTGACCAGCTTAGCCCCACGACGACCGCCGTCGAACCGTCGGCGGCTGCAGACGCGGATTCTTCGGTGTCGGAGCCGCCGATCTGGCCGACGCTGAGGACATTGCCCTCGGCGTCCAAACGGGCGAAGAACACGTCCTGCTCTCCGGTGGACGTGAGAGTCTTCGAACCGAGAGTGATGGAGCTCGAGAACTGGCCGCTCAGCAGGATACGATTTCCATCCATGCGGGCGAGTCGCAACCCAATCTGATCGTCCCCCGGTCCGAAGGTCTTGAGCCAGAGCAGCTCACCCGCCTCGCTGTAACACGCTACGAATGCGTCGGCGCTTGACGAGGTGGCACTGCCAGCGGCGGTGTTGAGATCGAAGTCCACCGTTCCGTTGAAGAACCCGGTGACGATGGCGTCGTTGCCCAGCGTCGTCACCGCGCGCACAGTGGTGCCGCCGGCGCCACCGAGGTGAATGGCGCCCAGCCTGGAGCCATCGGCGCCAAAACGTCCGATGAAGCTGTCGGTGTAGCCGTCGTTGGGGAGGACCTCGCCGGAGATATCCACCGAATTCTCGGCGTAGGTTCCACACACCACGACCGTGCCGTCCGCGCTCACGGCAACCCCCTGGCAGCTGGAGACTCCGAGCGTCGCCGCGGTCTCAGCCCAACTCCCGCCACCGTTGTCGCGCAGCTTCACGAGGAAGCCCGTCACGTGCCCCGGCACACCCACGTCCTCCCCCGCCACTGTCATTTCATCGCCGGCGTACCCACAGATGTAGACATTGCCGTCGCTGTCGGCCGCAATGTCTTCGCCATCGTCCATCCCGCTCGAGGAAGCACCGAGAACCCAGATTGGCTGGGTGTCCTTGTCGAGCTTGGCGAAAAAGATGTTAGTACCGCCGCTGTTGGGGAGCGTGATCCCGCCGAAATTGATGCTTCCGTCGTAGGTGCCGACGAGGAGGAGGTTGTCGCTCGCATCCCGCGTCATGTGGGCGATTTGCGGAGCGCTACCGGCAGCCGAGGTGAGCCACGCGAGCGATCCGTCGCGGCCAAGAGCAGCGAAGTAAGTGCGCGAGCCCCCCCCCGCGGACAGTGAATCGGGCGAACCGGCGATGTGGAGCATCCCGTTGAAGGAACCCACCACGACGCGATTCCCGTCCGAGGTCACGACCACGGCATCGGCCGTTGTGCTGAGGTCGGGACGACAGCCCATACGCTTCGCGAAAACGGTGAGTCCGCCATCCTCGGGAGAAGTGGAGCCGTTCCCACAGCCGCTCAGTGCCAACGACACAAAGAGCGCGACGACGAGTAAACGAAAGAAGCTTGGACGCACGACTAGGACCTCGGAGGTTGATGGTTGTCAGGGCTTGGCGTTTTCCGCCTAGGGCTGCTGATAGATGAAGGCATCGACCACGCCGGCGAGCGGCCGCTGCGATCCGTCAGGGAAGCTCAAGTCGTTGGATTTGCTGCTGCCGACCATGATGATGGAAGCTCCCGACACCGTGATGCCGGTAGTCGTCTCCTCGTTCGAGCCGCCCACCCTTTGCGCCGAGCGCACCTGGCCGTCAGCAGACACGCGCGCGAAATACGCGTCGGTCGCGCCGACCGAGTTGAGCGTCGTCGACCCCGCAGTAAGGATGGTAGAGAAAGTCCCGCACACCACGATTTCTCCGGAGTCGGTGAGGGCCAAGTCGCTGACGAACTGGTCGTCGGCTCCGCCGAGGGTCACCACCCAACGCAGCTCTCCGGCCCGGCTATAACGCGCGATGAACCCGTCGATCCCTACCGCCGCCATGGATCCCGCGGAGGTGTCGACATCGAAGTCGGCGGTTCCCGAGAATGTGCCCGCGACAACGGGCTCGTCGCCGATCGTGGCGACCCGCCGCGCTACGACGGCACCCGATCCACCGATGCGGATGTTGCCCATCCCCGCGCCACCGGCGCTGAAACGGGATACGAACGCATTCGCCGCTCCGTCGTTGGGCAGGACCACCCCGCCGATCGTCACGCTCGCACCTTCATACCCCCCGCACACGAGCACCGAGCCATCCTGACTGACGGCCGTCCCCCAGCAGATCGACTGGGACGCCGTAGTCGCCGTCTTCTGCCAGATCCCCCCGCCACCGGACCCCAGCTTCGCCAGAAAGCCGCTGTTCTTTCCCGCGGTCCTACCGTCAGTCCGGCCAGATCGATCTCTCCGTAGCTAAAACCGGCGACATAGATGGAGCCGTCCGGAGCTACCGCGAGGTCGGTGGCCTCGTCATCGAGCACTCCCTGCGTCCCCCCCTGAGCCCACATCGGGTGACCGGTGGCATCCAACTTGGCCACGAACACGTCCCCGCTACCGCTGCCGGTCAGGTTGATGGATCCAAAGGTAATGTCGGAAAAGAAATACCCCGCGATCACGAGGTTGTTGCTCGGGTCGCTCACCATCGCGTGGATTTCCGGGGGAGTACCAGCACCGGGGACGAGGGTGACCGAGGAGGTCGAACCATCCGCATTGAACCCGGCCACGAAGAAGTGCGAGGTACCCGAAGGATCCGAAAATCGTGGAGGAGCCGGTGATCTGTAGCGAATGGCCGCACTGCCCTACCATCACCCTCAGACCGTCGGAGGTCACGGCGACGTCGCCCGAGAGCGTATTGTCGCTTCCGCTCCCGAAAATCATACGCGAGAACGCGGACGATCCGCCGTTCTCAGGCCCAGTCGGGTCGCTTCCACAACCACCCAGCAGCGGCATGGCGACCGCGACACAGAATAGAAGAAGAACCGAGAACCACATACGCATGCGTGTCACCTCGAATGTTTACACTCGTGCCTGGTGGACAATTGGCTGGGGGACGCCCGGCGACCACCCGGGAGCGAGGGATGGTCAAATTTGCACGTAGGGACGATTGATGATGGCACACCCGCTTGTGGCCGTCCATCATCCTATGGCAGAGACGTTTGTCCTGTATTTGTGGCCGGAGGTGCCGGCCAGCAACTCAGGGCGGACCCTTCGAGGGACGCATGGCGATCTTCGACATCCGAGGCCGACGCGTGCGCGAGTTCGAGCTTCAACCCGAACGACGTGTCCTCTCCTGGGACGGACACAATCTACCCGGCGGATCTTCCTGGAAAACCTCAGAATACGACGCCGAAGCCCGTGTAGGTACTCCAGTCGGATTTCTTAACGCCGGCTGGTGGCCGCGTGTCGTGCTCGACGGCCATGCCTGCCTTGAGGTCCACGGCGCCGCTGACCTTCACTGCCAGCGAAGCGTTGACCACGGTGCGGGTGTCGCCGAAATCGGCGCACAAAGGCTGCCAGTAGCCCACTAGCTCGAGCTTCGTGCCGGCTGCGAGCGCACGCCGGGACAGAATGAAGGTCGACAGGCGACCGCGCCCGGTGTGGCCGGTCTGGCCCGCGATGCGCTCGGCCTCCAGCATGGGGGTCAGGCCCACCGCCAGGCGGCTGCCCGGGCGGTCGACGAAGTCGTAGCGCAGACCGGCGCCCGCCAGCAAGCGGGACGTCAGCCTCTGGAAGGAGTTGGCCTGGACCTGCACGAAGGATACGGTGGCCCAACGCGCGCCCAGGCGATGGTTGTGGCGCAGGTGGACCATGCCGTTGCGGTCGGTCACCGCGTTGTCGCTCTCCTGGTACGATCCGGCAATCAGCAAGCGCAGGGTTTGGACACGACCTCGCCACTGGATGCGGCCGCCGGCAGCGAGTTGGAGGCTGGAGCTGTTGCCACCCTGCCCGGTGAACAACCCGTCCAGGCCACCGGACCAGCCGGGTTCGCGCGCCGCGAAACCGTGCAGGGTATCCACGACGACCGTGGCGGCGGCCACATGGGCGAACAGGATCAGGATGATGACGACTGAGGGTACGAGAGCGGCGCGGGCGCGACGAATCATTGGGCTCCCCCAGGTGTGCGGGGATACACCCGCCACCTCAGCAATCGCCCGCGTCGCAACGCTCCTTGATGTGGCGTAGGACCTTGCGCACCGAGACGAAACCGGTCAGCGTTCCGTCCTCTTCGCAGATGGGCAGATGCCGGTTTCCCCAGGCGGTCATGCCGTTGAGCGCGTAGGCGATGGTGTCGTTCGGGGAGTAGACGAAGGGTGTCTCGGTCATGACCTCGGAGATCTTCAATGTGGTGAGCTCAGCGTCGGGCGCCACGCGCCGGATGAGATCGCGCTCGGTGAAGATTCCCTTCACCCCGTCCTCATTGCAGATGAGAACGCTGCCGCGCCGATCCGCGCGCATCAGGGGCAGAGCATCGGCCACCGAATGCTCGGGACCGACCACTCCGGGTTTGAGGGTCTCCAGATCCGAGAGGGTGTCCCCCAGAACTCCGGTCTTCAGCCGATTCCGGAAGTTTCTCCACGTCCGCGGAGGCCAAATCACTGTGACAAACTTCGCAGGCGTCGACGCCCTGTAGATTAGCATGACCGCAGAGGGGACAATCCATGTGCTTCTCACTTTCGCGTCTAGGCGACCACCCAGGTGTTTTTTCCGTGCAGTAGAGCCTTCAGATCTCCCGCCCCCTCGCGCTTGCGCGCGGCATCGACCTGCGCCTGCAGACTTTCCTCGTAGATGTCCTTCTTCACATCCAGGAAAACGCCGGTCGGAACCGGGAAGTCGGGGTAGTCCAGAGTGGAGAGCAAGTAGGCCATCGCAGGATTCGTGGCATCGTGAATCATGAGATCCTTCTCGGTGACGCCGTTTTCGCCGATGGTGACCTTTTCGGGGCGAAGGCCCTTGAGACGCAGCCCGTATTGACGGTCCTTTCCGAAACGGATCGGCTCGCCCGGCTGCAGATACATCATGTGATCTTCGCGCACCGCCTTCGCGGTGTACTCCTCGAAGGCCTTGTCATTGAAGATGATGCAGTTCTGATAGACCTCGAGGAAGGAGACCCCGTCGTGCTTGGCCATCAGCTCGATCATGTGTGACAGGTGCTTGGTGTCGGCGTCGGTCGATCTTCCCACCCAGCTCGCCTCGGCGGCTAGCGCCACGCGGATGGGGCGAATGGGATGCTCGACCGTGCCTTGGGGACTGGACTTCGTCCTCTTCCCGTACTCCGAAGTCGGGGAGTACTGGCCTTTCGTGAGACCATAAATACGGTTGTTGAATAGGATGACGTTGATGTCCAGGTTGCGGCGCAGACCGTGCAGGAAGTGATTCCCGCCGATCGACAGGCCGTCACCGTCACCGGTGATGACCCAGATGCTCAGCTTCGGATTCGCGATTCGCAGGCCGGTGGCCAGAGTGATGGCGCGGCCGTGGATGCTATGGAATCCGTAGGTATCCATGTAGTAGGGAAAGCGGCTGGAGCAGCCGATCCCACTGATGAAGACGATGTCCTCCTTGGGGTAACCCAACTCGGGCATCACTTTCTGAACCTGACTCAGAATGGAGTAGTCCCCACAACCGGGACACCAGCGCACGTCTTGGTTGCTGGCGAAGTCCTTGCGGGTGAGCTTCTCAGCGGTAGCTCCTGCGGTGTTCATCACATTCTTCCTTTCGGGCTCATCTGGCGACAGCCTTCTTCTCCAGAATGGCCCTGGCCTGTTCAACGATCTCCTCCACCTTGAACGGTTTCCCCTGCACCTTGCTCAAGCCCATGACAGGTTTGAGATACTCGGCTCGCAGGAGGCGGCGGAGCTGACCCAGGTTCATTTCCGGCACCAAGACCTGGTCGAAACTCTCGAGAATTTTCCCGAGATTGGCGGGGAACGGGTTCAGATAGCGCAAGTGCGCATTCGCGACGGATAGACCTTCGGTGTTCCGCAGCGATTCGCAAGCACTCGCAATGGCTCCGTAGGTGGAACCCCAACCCAGGATGAGCAACTCCGCGTCGGCGGGTCCCTCGATCTGAAGGTCGGGAACGTCCTGCACCATGCCGGCGACCTTGCGCGCGCGCAGCTGGATCATTTCCTCGTGATTCGCGGGATCGTAGCTCACGTTTCCTGTGAGGTGATCCTTCTCCAGGCCACCGATGCGGTGCTCGAGATGGGGAGTGCCGGGAATGGCCCAAGGACGCGAGAGGGTCTTGGGATCACGCCGGTAGGGCATGAACTCGCCCTCGCTCTTGGTGGCGTATTTGACGTGGATCTGCGGAAGCTCGGCGAGATCGGGAATCCGCCAGGGCTCCGCCCCGTTGGCAAGGTAGCCGTCGGACAGCACCATGACCGGAGTCATGTACTTCGTCGCGAGACGCACCGCCTCCATGGCCACATGGAAGCAGTCGCCTGGAGTCGACGGCGCCAGCACCGGCAGGGGACACTCGCCGTTGCGTCCCACCACGGCCTGGAAGAGGTCCGCCTGCTCGGTCTTGGTGGGCAGGCCCGTGGAAGGTCCCCCGCGCTGCACGTTCACGATGACCAGGGGAAGCTCGGTCATCACGGCCAGTCCGATGGCCTCGCTCTTCAGCGCCACCCCGGGACCACTGGTTCCGGTAACCGCGATCGATCCGCCGTAGGCGGCCCCTATGGTGGCACCGATGGCGGCGATCTCATCCTCCGCCTGGAAGGTCTTCACGCCGAAGTCCTTGTGACGCGCCAGCTCGTGCAGGATGTCGCTGGCCGGAGTGATGGGATAGCTGCCGTAGAAGACGTCGGTCTTGCTCACCGCGCCCGCCGCGACGAAACCCAGAGCAAGCGCCTGGTTTCCGTTGATGCTGCGGTAGGTTCCCGGAGCCAGCGCGGCTTTCTTGACCTCGTAGGTGGTCTGGAAGACCTCGACCGTCTCCGCGTAATGCAGACCCTTCTTCAGCGCCAATTTGTTGGCCTGCGCGATTTCCGGCTTGGCGCCGAATTTCTGCTCGATCCAGGCCAGGGTGGAATCCAGGGAGCGCTGGTAGAGATAGAACATCACGCCCAGGGCGAAGAAGTTCTTACAGCGCTCGGCCAGCTTGCGCTTGAGACCGGTTTCCTCGACCGCGTTGATGGTCAGTTCGGTCATGGGAACCCGAATGAGGCGATAGTCGTCCAGGGAACCGTCTTCCAGCGGATTGCTCTCGTAGCCCGCCAGCTTCAGGTTCGACTTGGCGAAGGCGTCCTCGTTCACCATGAGGACTCCACCCTTGGGCAGGTCCTTCAGGTTCACCTTGAGCGCGGCCGGATTCATGGCCACCAGAACGTCGGGGTGATCCCCCGGCGTGCGAATGTCGTGCGAACTGAATTGGATTTGGAATCCCGAAACCCCGGCCAGGGAGCCGGCTGGGGCGCGGATTTCGGCGGGGTAGTCGGGGAAGGTCGCGATATCGTTTCCGACCAAGGCCGCGGTATCCGTGAATCGTGACCCGGTGAGTTGCATTCCGTCTCCGGAGTCACCCGCGAAACGAATCGTGACGCATTCCAATTCGGTCACTTTGCGCTCTGACATGGATCTTCAGTCCTCGAGGTTCAGGTTGAAGTCTTCGTTACGATGCCGCATCAACCCCCCTCCGCTTGGCTCATGACCTGACCCAAGTGGGGAGGCAAGTTGTAGACTTCGGTGGGAAAGAGCTCCGCGATGTATTTCACGATGCCCAAAGCGGTGAGAACTCCCACCAACTTGTGGTTCTCGACCACGGGAATGTGCCGATAGCCGCCTTCGACGATGAGATCGAGAGCCTGCAGGATCGAATCGTTCGGACCGATACAGCGCGGCTCCTTCGTCATGAACTCATCCACCGGTCGCTTGAGAGAGACCCCGTTTCCGGCGATCTTGTCGAGGTAGTCCCTCTCGGTGAAGATGCCGAGGAGGCGCTCGCCGTCGACAACCAGCGCGTAGTTCGTGGGGCGTGCCTTGATCCCTTCCACCGCTTCCTGGACTGGGGAATGGAGGGCGACGGTGAAGGGTTCGCGCCGCATGACGTGGCGCACCTGCTCGCTGCTCAAGATTTGCTTCAGCTGCGGCTCTGAGGAGGGGGAATTCGAGTTTGTGGAGTCCAAGGCTAACCTCCCGCGTTCTCTAACGATATAAGAGAGCAGTCTAAACTCGTCTAGCACTGTGAGCAAGCCGACGCGGTAGATAGCTGGCTCAGCGACCCGGGACATCCCCCCTGATGGCGGCCAATATAGAGCGTGCTGAGGTGAGGTAAAGCCCCGACTGATCATTTTCCTGTCGTGAGCACATCGCGCAGGAACACAGGCCAGCGATTTTTCGGGCTGAATTTGGCCGCGCCCGGCTAGTCGGCAGCCTCTTCCGCTGCTCTCGTACGCAGCAGCGCATTGTAGAATAGCTTGAAGCTCGTTTCGCTCTGAGCGCGGTGGAGCGGGGAAAAGCCGAAGAGGACGATCCTCCCCTTCTGCAACGGAAGGTCCACCAGGGCCGGCCGTCCCGCGAGATGTCTCTCCCCCCGCAGATAGCCGGAAACGAGCAGATCCTCCCTGGCGTACAGTGTGGGGACCCCGATCCTCTCGGTATAGGCCTCCGGACGGAAGGCCTCGCCCTCGTCAAGAACCGCCGCAATCGAGGAAGGCATGCCCCAGCACAGGGGATGGGTCGGGTCGAGCTGGACTCTCACTTGGGTCCCCGGCGCCTCGAACTCATCCGAGGAGAGGAGCTCCAGTTCCGGTTGCACCGGCAACCTCAGAGCATGCGTGGCCCAGCGTGTGGCGGGTCCCATTGCGATGAGAGTCCCTCCCGCGCGCACGTACTGGCTGAGCAGCTCGGCGGCATTGCAATCGTCCAGGCCTCCCTGGTACTCCTTGGGCCAGGTAGCGCGGGAAAGACTGGGGCCGCGCGCCTCCTCGCGCCCCGCGGAGAGGATCTCGGGCGAGATCGGAGGCAGCACGATGATATCGTAGTCGCGCCGAAGGACCTCCCCCGGGTCGACCCGGTTGCTCAGGGCGCGAAAGTCACCGTTACGCAGGCGCTGGTAGCTGAAGCCGCTGCGATCCAGAACCAACCGCATCCAGCCCTCGCCGGTACTCCCTCCCCACGGACAATAGAGCGCCAGGGAAGGCGCGTGCAGAGGAGCCGCATGGATGCGAAGCGCCGCGGCGTCCATACTGGAACTCGGCACCGGCAGAGCGTGCGCGCCGGCCGCCATGAGTAGAGCATCCTGCGCCCGCCCGTCGCGAAGCAAAAAATCGCCCTGGTGGATCCGGCTCTGCAAGCCAGGGGAAGGTTCCGGAGGACTCTTCCAGCGCCAGACTTCGACTCCCTGGGCCAAAAGTTTTGCTGCCGCCACGTAGCTCGCGTTGTCCCGGGCGGGCAGACGCACCGGGCCATCCACCGCCTCGGGTAAGGGACGATGGGGTCGAACCACTGGCGCAGCCCGGCTGAAATCGACGGCCTCGTCGAGGGACTCGACACGCACTCCCAAGAGCGCGGGCAAATTCCAGGCGCTGAGATCGTAGGGATGGAGCGCCGCCTCGTCCTTGCTCGCCCGGTGGGCCGGATAGTCTGGCGGATCCAACATCTCCATGAGGAAGGGACGAAAGGGCTGCGCGGCGTCGATGAGATAGGCGCCCTGGGGGTACGGTCTTCCCCCCACCGCAGCCGGACCCTCGAGCCAACGGAGCTGGATCCCCTCGTCCAGGAGCAGCTCGGCCAGGCGGTGCGCGGATCCCTCGTCGTGTTGGTCGGCCCCTACCACGAATCCGTAGGGCGCTTCGCTGCGTCCGCGCTGCACCGCCTCGGCATTCATCCGATAAAAATTGAAGAGGAGCTCCTCCCTCTCGCGCGCCGCATAGGCGAGCAAGGAGAAGCTGAGGTCCTTCTCCAGGCTGACGATGTCCCGCAGCCGCCACCAACCGCCCGGCCAGGGATCGAGGAAATTGGACTGCCGCGCATATGAGGGCAGGCCTCGCCCACCTCCGTGTAGGCTTCCCGGCGCAAAGTACAGTGGCGTCGCGATACGCGCGCTGGCCACCTCCGAGAGCAGGCCCAGCATGTTGTGCCAAAAGCCGGTCGAGCGCACCGAACCCGGCCATTCCCCGGTGAAGATGGTGGAGGTGGTGATCCCGCGGTGGCCGGCGGCGGTGAGTTCGCTCAGCATCTGCTGACCGGCCGCCGCGAGTTGGCTGTATACCAGTGGGTGCACCGTGGAGGAGATCGGATCGTCGAAGGGTGGGAGGAACAGCCGGGGACCTGATGTCCCCATTTGATGCTCGTCGAGAATGACCTGGGGCAACCAATCTTCGTAGATGAGGCGCGACCAGAGCGAGGTCTCTTTCAGATTGTTGAAGAAACCGTCGCGGTTGTTGTCATGCCCCGCGTAGTGGTGGTAGAGCCACGGCGGCGGGCTGCCTTCGGCCTCGGTCCCCAGGTTCTTGCCGTACCAATCGCGCACGATGTCCAGCCCGTCCGGATTCATCGAAGGCACCATGAGCACCAGGCAGTTGTCGAGAATGGAGCGCATGGGCGCGTCATCACGGGTGGCAAACTCGTACATGATCTCCAGCGCGGCCTGCGAGGCTCCCACCTCGATGGCGTGAAGACCCATGGAGAATGCGACGATCACCTTTCCCTCGCGGGCCAACTCGCGCGCCCGCGCGGAATCGGTATCTCCTACCGTATAGAGCTGGTGGGCGAGGTCCTGCAGATGGTCGCGCTGGGCCACGGATTCCGCGCTGCCGAGGATCACGACGATGAAGGGTTTGCCCAGAGTGCTCTGACCGAGCTGGACTACGTCCACCCGATCGCTCTGCTCGCTCAGATGATGGCTGTAGGCAACGATGCTATCCCAGCCGGCCAGCTCCCGGTCCGCGCCGAGGGGATGGCCCAGCCACTGGGCGGGTGATTGGATATCTTCGTTCTCGGCATGCGCGGGCGCCACGGTGGCGCTCAGGAGCATGGCTGCCGCCAGCAAAGAAAGAAGAACTCTCGCCATCGACCGAAGTGGGCGCCGCCGGGCGCCCACTACCCCCGTTTCGACTACGCGCTTCTCAGCGCACCAGCGTCATCGATCGAGTCTGATCGACTCCATCGGCCTGGAAGCGATAGTAGTATACCCCGCTGGCGACTTGACGTCCCGCGGAGTCTACGCCGTTCCAGATGACCGAATGCGAGCCCGCTGGCTGGGGGCCGTCGAGTAAGCTCGCAATCCTGCGCCCACGCGCATCGTAGACGGAGAGATGCACGGTGGCATCGCGCGCGAGATCGAAACGGATGGTCGTGCGCGGGTTGAAGGGATTCGGATGGTTCGTCAAGAGGCGAGTCAGTCCGGGAATGGCGGGAGTGGCAGTGCCCACGTTCTGCACCGTTGCGCTCAGGTTGTAGACCAGATCATCGCGCGTGCTGGCACCGAGAACGCCCTGCTCGTCGCGGGTCTTGAAATGGAGAGCCGCGACATACACCTGGCCACCGGTCACTCCGTTGTCGTCGAAGTGGACCGTGAAGTTGGCGGCGGACCCGCCAATATTGACCGCCGAAAAACCGGGCACGCTGAAGCGTGACGCGTCGGTACCCGAAATCTGTACATCGTAAACGTTCAGCAGGGCCTGCAGGGTATCGAAGCCGTAGTTGTAGGCATCCACCTGGATGTCGCTGAATTCTCCCTCAGCGTGGTTGCCAAAATCGGCCGACTCACTCGCGACCAACGCGTCGGAACGCACCGAGGGTGCGGCCGGAGCAAGCACGGTGGCCGAGGCGGCCCGCTGCGCAGTGGGATTATCGGGCGCATTGGTGGTGAAATCGACCGTTCCCGTCAAATCGGCCGGGGTGGAGGTCACCACTCCGATGGACGCCGAGCCCGATCCACCCGCGGACACGCTCGAAGTTCCCGCGGGTGCGGTGAAGCCGCTGCTTGCGTTCATGCTGTAGTCGAGATCGTCCGAAGGAATGGGAGCCGGATTGCTCACGCTCAAGAGGATTTGGGGCGAGCTTCCCACCAGCACGCGGCCGAAGCCCAGGGTTCCGGTGATCTGCAACTTGGCGGGCATCTGAAGGTCGAGGTAGAGCGGCAGATGATCCGAACCACGAAACAGGGCGTTGGCGATGGTCGTTCCCTCGGGAATGGTGGGAGAGTCGGTGATGTTCTTGTTGAAGTGGTTTCCATCCTGACCGTAGGTGGTGTAGGTACCGCTCAAGTACGCGATTCCCGACCCGTCTAGCATATCGTCGTTGGCCAAGAGAAAATCGAAGCGGTCATCCAGGCCGCCGGTGCTGCCTCCGTCGCCCAGATTGTCCAGTCGCGGCGACTGAGAATGGACGTCCTCGAAGGCGGAGTTGTTGTGCCAGTCTCCGACACGATTGATGGGATCGAAGACCCGTCCGTCGTTGTCGCTCAGGCTCCCCGTCAGCTCGTCCCAGGCAGGTTCGGAACTGGCGGAATAGAAATTGAAATCGCCTCCCACCAGGAAGTGGCTTCCCGCCGGTAGAGTATTCAGATGGTTGCGCAGGATGGTGGCTTCGGCGAGCCGCTTCTGTTCGTTGTCGGTGCCCGAGCTGGCTTTTAGATGCACCGCGTAGATCCGGAACTCCGAGGCGCTCGCGCTGTAGCCATCCGGCTTGAAGGCCCAGCCGTTGATGTCGCGCAGAGCGGTGGAAAGGGTCACCATGCTCTGATAGTTCAGGGCACTGGTCCGGTAGTAACAGGCATTTTCCGTGTCCGGGCCCACCACGAAGGGGGCCATGCTCCACTGTCCCGGCTCGATGGTGTTGAGGACGTTGTCCAGGAAGTACTGAGCCCCATCAGTACCAATGATCTCCTCGGCGATCATGAGATCCGGATGCACGGCGGACAACACGGTTCGCACATATCCGACCCGCGAGGAGAGATTACTCGGGGAAGCATTCAAGACGTTCCACGAGACCACCCGCAGGGCCAAGGCAGGCGAGGCAAAGATGGTCAGAATCAGCACGAAGACGAGGAAACGAGGATACACGGACGCCGGAAGGCGCCCGGGGAGCCGGGTGAGGGGAGGCATGCGGACTGTCCTTTCTCGAAGTTGCAAATTCAGGCCTACGCCGATACAAAGATAATAGCAGATGGCAAGCTCGCGAAGGAAAATGAGCCCCCGTGAAAACGCACGCGACGTCTTTGCCGTCGGAACCGAAGCATCCAAGACCGGCGCAACTGAGAACGTGGGGGATCCGTAGTTCTGCTTCGGGGTAAACCCCGCCCATTTCAGCCCCCCTGCCACGGAGCCGCTTCCATGCGTAGAGCTAGCAAAGTCGCCCTCGGCTGCCTCCTTTCCCCTCTCGTACTTCTGGTGTTCGCGCTCATCTTCGTGCTGAGCGCACGGATGAGCGGAGTACCCGAGCCCTCGATGGTCGACACCGAGTTGGGCCAGAAGGTTCCGACGGAAATCGCTACGCCAAAACCTTCCACTACCAGGACTCACCTGGAACGAAGGGAAACCGCCGCGAGCGATGAGGAAGCGCAGGCACCGTCGAACGCAGTGCGCGTGGTGATCGAAATGGAAGAGGCCGAATTCCACATCGACCCGGGGCCGGCCGAAGACGGCATCAAGGTGGAGGCCAAGTACGACAAAGCGACCTACGATCTGATGCAGAACTACGACGTGGACAACGACGGGACTCCCACCTATCACCTGTCCTTCAAGTCCCGTGTCCACTGGTTGAAGAGAGTCTTGGCCGAAAAGAACTTCTCCGAGGACCACCCCGACAACCGGATCGAGGTGCGTCTACCGGTCGACACCCCCATGGACCTCCAGATCTCTCTCGCCAAGGGGGAAGGCAAGGTCGATCTGACCAACCTGGCTCTGACCAAGCTCACCAGCAAGTTCACGATGGGTGACTACCAGATGGACGTCGATCGTTCCAATTCCCTGGACATGAGCCGACTCAGTCTCGAAGGAAAAATGGGCGAGTTCGAAATCAACGGCATCTCGAGGTTGGCAGCGCGCAGTATTCTCATCGTAGGAGGTATGGGAGAGATGAGAGTCCACTTCGGGGGACCTCTTCTGCGTGACACCTCTCTGGTCACGAACATGAGGATGGGCGAGATGTCGCTCCGGCTCCCCGACAACGCCGTTTGGCAGGGCGACGGCAAGGCCGTTTTTGGAGAGGTTAGCGGCGGTGAGGGCCAGCGCGAGATCAGCGATCCCGAGGGTCCTCGGCTCAGCTACCGATCAAAAGTCTCGTTCGGAGAACTCAGCATCTTCCCCTACCACGTCGAGACTCCTTCCCTCGAGAGTCGCCGCGACTGATGGAGCGAGAGGGATAGAATTCGTGGAAATGGTGCAGGGGTCCGTGCCCGTGACCTAAAGGCGACGCGCTCTTCAGCGCTTCCGTCACGAATTCCTTGGCCTGCCCGACTGCCTCGCCGAGTTCGAATCCGCGCGCCAGATACGCAGCGATGGCCGACGAGAGGGTGCACCCCGTGCCATGAGTGCTGGTGGTTTCGACTCGTGGTGCAGAGAAGACTCGAAATTCCTTGCCGTCGAAGAGGATGTCGTCGGCTCGCTCCCCGCCGGCGTGGCCCCCCTTGATCAGTACCGCTCTCGGGCCGAGTTCCAGGAGTTGGCGCGCGGCTATCTCCAACTCCTGCATGCCCAAGCGAACAGGGCGCCCCAGAAGAGCTTCGACCTCGGGAAGGTTGGGCGTCACGAGGGTTGCCAGAGGAAAGAGTAAGCTCTCGAGAGTCTTCAGGGCGTCCAAGGGAAGCAGCACGCCACGGCTTTGGGCGTTGAGAACGGGATCGACCACCACGGGAGCCGAGTTCATCTCAGCCAAACTTGCCGCTACTGTTTCGGCGATCTCCCGACTTCCGAGCATGCCCGTTTTCACCGCTGCCACCGGGAAGTCGTCGTAAACCGCGCGCATCTGCTCACACACGCTCTTATTTGAGGCGAGTTGAACGTGACGAACCTCTTGCGTGTTCTGTGCAGTCAGAGCAGTGACGGCGAAGACTCCGTGCACTTGCAATGCAGAGAAAGTCCGCAGATCAGCCTGCACCCCGGCGCCCCCTCCGCTGTCGCTGCCGGCGATGCTCAGGACGACGGGAAGCGGCTGGGCGGTGGAGTGCATCAGATGCGTCCCACGAGATGCGTCCCTGCGCGTCCCTCTAGCGCCTCGGCCAGGTTGTCCGGATCCGTGATGAGTCCGCGGACGCCACCCGATTTCAAGAAGTGGATCACGGCGTCGATCTTGGGTCCCATGCTTCCGGCGGGGAAGTTTCCTTCCTCGCGAAGACGCTCGATCTCCTGCAGGGTGACGGCGCCGAGGGGACGTTGGTTCTTGCTGCCGAAGCCTGCGTAAACCTGCGGCACCGCGGTGAGAATGATCAACAGCTCCGCTCCGATCTCACTGCCGAGAACACTCGAGGTGAGGTCCTTGTCTATGACCGCCTCCAGACCCTTGTAGGCGCGCGTGCCCTTCTCCTCGGTGATGGGAATGCCACCGCCCCCGCAGGCGAGCACGATGTGCCCCTTTCTGGCGGTGTCCCGGATCATGTGCCGCTGGATCACCTTCAAGGGACGCGGAGAGGGTACGACCCGCCGCCAGCCGCGGCCGGAGTCCTCGCGCACCGTCCAGCCCAGCTCCTTGGCGCGGCGCTTGGCTTCCTCTTCACTCAAGAAGGGACCGATGGGTTTGGTGGGCGTGTTGAAGGCCTCATCGTTTTCGTCTACCAGGACTTGCGTGACCACAGTGACCACGTAGCGTCCGATATCGCGACTCCTCAGCTGGTTGAGAAGCGCCTGTTGCAAAATGTACCCCAGCGAACCCTCGGTCTGCGCGACAAGTACGTCCAAGGGCATCGGGGCTACCTCGGGCTGCGCGGCCTCTTGTTGGATGAGAAGAGATCCGACCTGGGGTCCGTTTCCATGAGTGATCACCAGCTCGTATCCGCGCTCCACCAGGGTCATCAACTTGTCACAGAGAGCGAAGGCGCAGCGCTCATGCTCCTCGATCGTTCCCTTCCCTCCAGCTTCCATGAATGCGTGTCCCCCCACCGCGACGAGGGCGATCGGACGACCGCGTTCCGACGATTCGCTCTTGGCGAAGCGGACGCTCTGCTGCGTATCTTTTGAGTAGTGATCTTCCATGTCTATCCGCCTCCAGGGGCCCCAGGGAGAGGTCAGAGAGTGTAGCGTCTATCCCACCGGGGATGAAAGCCCAAGTATGGGCGCGAATTTTGGCAAGCCAAGGAGCTTGCCTCGAGCGCTCGATTGCTCTTTCATGGCATTGGTGTCCTCATTCGCAGCGAGAAACACAAGATGAGCTCCGATTTGCAACTGGCCGAACTCCTTTCCCGACAGACGGTGAACGCCGCTGCCGCGCTGGTGGAACCGCTCGAGGGCGGCCGCCTGCGCTGCCTGGCCTGCGGTCATCGCTGTCGCCTAGCCAAGAGTCGTGCTGGAGTCTGCCGCGTGCGCTTTCTCCAGAACGGCGAGCTGCGCGTCCCCTATGGCTATGTGCATGCACTCGCGCTCGACCCCATCGAAAAGAAGCCCTTCTACCACGTTCTGCCCGGCGAAACAGCCCTGAGTTTCGGCATGCTGGGCTGCGACCTCCACTGTGGCTACTGTCAGAACTGGATCAGCTCGCAGACCCTGCGCGACGAGAACGCGGTGGCCAGTTTTCAGACGTGCACTCCGGAGGAAATCGTGGATGCGGCCCGGCGGGCCAACAGCCGCGTGCTGATCAGCACCTACAACGAGCCACTGATCACGGCCGAGTGGGCGGCCGCTGTGTTCGACCGGTCAAAAGAAGCGGGTATGCTCACAGGCTTCGTGAGCAACGGGAATGCCACGCCAGAGGTACTCGACTTCTTGCGTCCCCGACTCGATCTTTACAAAGTCGACCTCAAAAGTTTTCGCGATGCGAACTATCGCCAGCTCGGCGGCACCTTGAAGGCAGTGCTCACTACGCTGGAGAGTTTAAAGACGAGGGGATTCTGGGTCGAGGTGGTTACCCTGCTTGTTCCGCAGTTCAACGATGATGAAGAGGAGATCCGCGAGATGGCGCGTTTCTTGGCCGCTCTCGACCGCGACCTCCCCTGGCATCTAACCGCGTTCCATCCCGACTATCGTATGAACGACCGCGCATCAACTTCCTACGAACTCCTGGACCGCGCCTATCAGATCGCGCGCGCGGAAGGCCTTCGCTACGTGTACCTCGGCAACCTGGGCTCGGCCCAAGACGATCGAGAATCGACCCTTTGCCCGAGTTGTGGAACCAACCTTGTCTCGCGCCGCGGATTTCGGGTACTGAAGAGGACCCTGGCTTCGGCTGGCGGCAAAGAGAGTTCTTGCCCCGGCTGTGGGCAGGAGATTCCCGGGGTTTGGAACTGGCCGGCAATCGAAGGAAGCCAAGCCGGCGGCTTCGCGTTACACTAGACAGGCGAGCCCGAAGAAGGCTCGGGTAAGATTCCCTGACTCTCAAAGGAAGGCCATGAGCACCGAGGCACAGATTCCCATCCATGTCCAGGGAACCCCCAACCCCCGCAGCATGAAGTTTCTCACCGAGCGCACACTTTTGCCCACCGGAAGTGCGGACTTTCGCGATCCCCAATCGGCGTTGCGCTCCCCTCTGGCCCAGAGAGTCTTCGACATTGATGGAGTCGAAGGGGTGTTCGTGAGCCAGAACCTGGTCACCGTCACCGCGAATGCAGACGGTCTATGGGAAGAGATGACTCCCAGAGTTTCCGAAGCGATTCGGGACTTCCTGCGCTCGGGCGAACCGGCGGTTCCCGGCGGACACGACGGGCACGCCGCAGGCGAAGGAGCGATCGTCGGCCGCATCAAGGAGATCCTGGACGATCAGATTCGTCCCGCGGTCGCCATGGATGGCGGCGACGTGGTCTTCGTGGATTATCGCGACGGCGTCGTATACTTGAAGATGCAGGGGGCATGTGGTGGCTGCCCGAGTTCCACCATGACGCTCAAGCAAGGCATCGAGGCGCGGCTGCGTCATTTCATTCCCGAAATCAGCTCGGTGGAAGCCGTTCTCTAGGAAAGGGTGCACATGCTCGGCCCGGTGTCGAGGCTCTGAAGCCACATGCGTCAAACCAGCGGCTCCATCGTCTGTCCCTCCTGCGGCAAGCTCATCGATGTCAATGAAGAGCGGTGCCCCTTCTGTGGCCGCTGGCAGCCGGGGATGTTCGGGTACGCCACCAGCCTCTCCCACTTCGCAGAGTCCTTGGATCCCACCGCGGGGATCACCTGGTTCTGCATCCTGCTCTATCTCATTTCCCTCGCGCTGGATCCTCGTGCAGCGCTGTCCTCCCACGGGGGATTCCTTGAGATCCTGTCACCCTCGGGTCGCTCCTTGCTCATGCTGGGGATGACTTCGGGCGCGGCAGCGAGCCACGGCCACTGGTACACCGTACTCTCGGCCACCTTTTTGCACGGCGGTCTGCTCCACATCGGCTTCAATCTGCTGTGGATCCGGAGCATCGGTCCGACCATCGAGGACGGCTACGGCCCGGCCCGCTACTTCGTGATCTTCATGGTGGCCTCGATCGGCGGCTTTCTGGTCTCCGATATAATCAGCGGCGCGCCCACCGTCGGCGCTTCGGGGGGGATCTTCGGTCTTCTGGCCGCGACCGTGCTCTACGGACGCGCGCACGGGGGCCACCTGGGCGACGCCATCACCCGTCAGGCCCTATTGTGGGCCGGCATCCTGCTCGTCTTGGGATTCATGGGTTCCCGCACGAACAACCTGGCGCACTTGGGCGGCTTCGCCTTCGGATACGTCACCGCACGCTATTTCTTGCCCGAGGCCGATCGACGCGAAGGACTCGGCGTGGTGCTCACCGCCCTCGCGCTCGCGGCGGGGTCGGTCCTCGCGGTCGTCTTCTCCCTCATCACCTTCGCCCCCTACTTCATGAAGGGCTGATCACCACAAGTCCCTGCGTCCCAGCTCGAGTTTTCCCCAACTCCGGTACCCCAGATAGGCTGTGAGGGCTCCCAGTCCGCAGAGCAGGAGTACGATCGAGAGCCAGGCTCCCCACCCGGAGAAGCCCACTGAAGACCGAAGGGCAAGCCCCGCGCACCCACCCACGATCAACAAGAGCAGGCTCAGAATCAGAGCGGGTAACTTGTCACCGTTGAAACGCAGGAACCATGGAGAGAATCCGATTCCCAAGAGAGTGGTGCCGAGAGAGAGCAAAAAGAGATAGGGAATCGAATTCCACGACACGGTGGCGAACAGGCCCAGCATTCGCAGAGCCACGGTTCCCAGACAGAGAAAGCACCAACTCGAGAAGATGTCGAAAGAGGAAGCGTATCCGAGTTCGCGCACGAAGCGCTCGCGCGCGACCGGAAAGAGGGCTTCGCGTTCCAAGTAAGTACGCCGGCGTTGTGAATGCCCATAGCGGTTGAAGGGAAGCATGACGAGATAGATGAACATCAAACCGGTCTCGGCGTGCGAATGCCGCTCCTTGTATATCAAGAAGAACATTCCCATCAGGGCCATCAACAGCGCCATGGAGAGTCCGCTCACCATGGGAGAGCGAGGTCCCATACCGCGACGCCAGTGTGCGATGCGCCGGAGTACCCCCGCCCGATACACGCTGAGACGTGGCTGGAGGGAGTAACGTCCAAACCAGGGCAGGAGATTCTGAAAGAGCGCGATGAAGGGCGTATCGGAATCGGGACTCGACCCGCTGCGCCAGCAGATCGAGGGATCGAAGCGGTATTCGAAGCTGCTCTCGCTCAGACGCAACATCCTGCGCATGGTGAAGGCGCTGAGAGCCAATGAGAACACGATCGCCAAGAGGCAATAGGCCGTACCACTCCCGCTGATCTTGAGCCAGGCATTCCAGTTGTCTTCCCGCGGAAGCTCGGTGAGCGTCGAAACCATGAAGAAAAGTGAGGGACCGAAGAGCATGAGAAGGTTCCCGTGCTCGATGAAATAAGGCCAGCTCCAGTAGATACTGAAAACGAGCAGCACGAGCGCGAGCGAGGCCACGAGGCTGAGACCGGCGAGAAGAGCCCCAACGATCGCGAACACGAGCGGCGGAGACACCACGATCAGTGCCACTCTCAGTTGGACCATCCCGTAGTGGGGGGCCAGGCTTCCCTCGGGCCGGGCCAGAACCTGCTTCAGATGCCCGCTGACGAGCCCCGCCCACAGCATGAGCAGCATGCTCGTGATCAACAAACCGGCTTCGCCCGCCCACTCCCTGCCCTTGAGATGTCCCTCCACCGCGATTGCCAAAAGAACCACGGAGAGCAAGAGTGAAAGTGGAAAGCGCACGCGCCGCGGATAATCGCGGATGGCCGCGCCGGAGGCACTAGTCATGGCTCATCTCCAGGAAGATGTCCTCCAGATTCAATTCCTGCACCTGGACTTGGGCGGCGAAGCGCCGTTCCAGTTCCTTTGCCAACGATCCGTTCTCGCAAATCACGCTGATCACTGCCTCGCGGCCCTGTACTTTCGAATGCAGGAGCCCGGGAATGTCCAGGTCGCGTGGCAACTCGGAAGTGGACACGATCCGCATTCTCTTCACGCTGTCCTTCAACGAGTCGAGATCATCGTCGTACACGATTCTGCCCTCGCGCAAGATGGCCACCCGATCCGCCACGCGTTCGAGATCACTCAGGATGTGGGTCGAGAAGATGACGGTGCGCTCTCCCTCGCTCACCACCTCCAGAACCAGCTCGAGAAAGGCCCGCCGCGCGGCGGGATCCAGACTTGCGGCGGGCTCATCCAGGATCAAGAGCTCCGGAAGATTCCCCAGAGCCGCGAGAAGTCCCAGCTTTTGCCGCTGTCCCACCGAGAGATCCTTGCTCAGGGTGTCCGAATCGAGTTCCCACTTGCGAAGCAGTTCGTCGATGAACAGCGCGTCCCAGTGGGGGTAGAACGCGGCGATGTAGTCGAGAACCTCTCGCGGCGTCATCCAGGGATAAGGGTGATACTCCTGTGGCACATAACCGATCCGCGACTTGGTTTCGTCGGACAGCTCCCAGGGATCCTCCCCCAGCAGCTCGATCTGTCCGTGGTCCGCGCGGAGAAGTCCCAGCGCCAGCTTGAGTAGCGTGGTCTTCCCCGCCGCGTTCCGTCCCAAGAGGCCGACCACCGAGCCGCGGGGGACACTCCAGTCCACCCCGTTGAGCACTCGCTTCTCGCCGAAGCGCTTCTCCACCGCCTGAGTTCGCAAAACGGTTTCACTCATGGTCCAGGTCCTCCAGCAGGGGTTCGATGAGACTCAACAATTGCGATCGCGAAAGTCCGGCCTTTTTGGCCAAGTCCACCGATTCTCGCAAAAGGGGCAAGAGTTCGTGGCGCAGCCTGGCCTGCCACTCTTGGTCGGGATCCTCGGGCACTCGCATGCCCAGTCCCGCCACGCGCTCCAGAGTTCCCTCTTCATGCAGACGCGAGTAGGCCTTGGAGACGGTCATAGGATTGATCGAAAGCTCACGGGCGAGCTGGCGTACCGAGGGCAGCATGGTCCCCGCGGCCAAACGGCCGGAGAAGAGCTCGAGACGCAACTGGTCCATGAGCTGGCGGTACAGCGGTATCCCTGAGCTGGGCTCCAGGAGAAATGCGAGTGGTGGTTGAGCAGACATGGGTGTATTACGGACTGTAATACAGTTGGGTTGCGAGAGAAATGCGGAATTTGACTGGCGAACCCAAATTCTCCGCGAACCCTTCTCCCAGGCCGGATCTCGGGTTAAAATGGCAGTTTTCCGGCGGAATTCAGCGAGGGAGGCCCCCGTGAACAGACCAGGTTTCGTGCCCTACCAAGCGCCGCGCCTCAGCCTGCAGGAGTCTCTGGCTCGCGGGCGCGCCTTCTACGACGAGATGAACAAGCGCCGCAGCGTCCGGCAGTTCAGCGACGATCCCGTTCCCCGCGAGTTGATCGAGCTGGCAATCCGCAGCGCATCCACCGCGCCCAGTGGGGCCCATCGTCAGCCCTGGAAATTCGTGGCAATCGAGGATCCGCTTCTGCAGCGCGAAATCCGATTGGCGGCCGAGAAGGAGGAGTACGCCTCGTACGAGAAGGGCCGGATGCCCGAGGAGTGGATCGAGGCGGTACGTCCCTTGGGGACCAATTGGCAGAAGCCCTACCTGGAGGTGGTTCCCTGGCTGGTCGTGGTCTTCGCGGAGAGCTACTCGCTCACGCACGAGGGCACCAAGCAGAAGAACTACTACGTGAGCGAGAGCGTGGGACTGGCCTGTGGGCTCTTCCTCACCGCACTGCACCGGATGGGGCTCGCCACGCTCACCCACACCCCCAGTCCCATGGGCTTTCTCAGCGAAATCCTGCAGCGACCACGCAATGAGAAGCCCTACATCCTCTTCCCGGTGGGCTATCCCGCCGCAGCTTGCGAGGTTCCGGATCTTCAGCGCAAGAGCCTGGACGCGGTGGCCCTCTTCCGCTAGCGCTTCTCGGGTTCCGCTTCGTCCCGGGGCCTGCCCTCTCGATTCTCGAGGGAAGCCTGGTTCACCAACTGCGCGAGAACCGGTCCACTCGCCTCCCCGAAGTAGATCGAGCGGTGCGGGAAGGGGATCTCGATGCCGGCCTTGTCGAAGGCATGCTTGATGCGGCGCCTGAATTCGCGTCCGACTTCCCATTGTTTGATCGGACGGGTGCGCAGGCGGCCTTTGATCACCACGGCCGAGTCGGCGAAGTTGTCCACTCCGAAGACTTCGAGATCCGCCACCATGAGCGGGCCGTAGTGCGAATCCTCTTTCAGCTCGGCGCCGACCTTCTTGATCAGCTCGATGACCTCGTCCACATCCTCCTTATAGGCCACTCCGATATCGTAGACATAGGCTGACCATTCGCGGGTCATGTTCGACATGGTGTTGACCGTACCATTGGGAAAGACGTGCACCGTGCCGGAAAGATCGCGCAAGATGATCGTGCGAAAGTTGATCTGCTCCACCAGCCCGCCGGTGCCATTGATGATGGCAACGTCTCCCACGCGGACCTGATTCTCAAGAATCATGAAGAAACCGGCAATGATATCGCGCACGAGATTCTGGGCCCCGAAGCCGACAGCGACACCCGCAACGCCCGCACTGGCCAGGATGGGACCGATCTCCACCCCGAATTGCCGAAGAACCACCAGCCCCGCCACGACCCAGAGCATGATGAGCACCGCTTGGCGCAACAGTCGGACCAGGGTTTCCGCGCGCTTTTCCGCCTCATTGGGCACGTCCCCCGTTTCCTTGCCCCGGCGCACCAGGTTCTCCTCAAGACGCCGCAGCCCCATTTTCACCAAACTCATGGCGATCCAGAACACCACCAGAACGAGCAGGACCCGCAGAGCGCCCAGGATCACCTCTTCCCAACTGATATTCCCGATGAGGTTGGAGATCAAATGCATCCGCGCATCCTTTCCAGGGCTTCGAACCTTGCGAGTGAAGGGTAGAATTCGGACCCGAGTCCGTTGAGGGACTGACTAGAAGGTACTATCTTGCCGCATAGCTTCAAGACCGAGGGAAGTCGAAGCTGAAGGAGGTTTCGATTCCATGCGTTCGATACGGCGGGACTTCGCCCTCTTGGTTGCACTCTTCATTCTTTTCTCTCTGCCAATTCCCTGGCACGAACTCACTTCCGCAGCGCGCGCGGAGGGGCCCAAACAGCTCATGGACGCCATTCCGGTGAAGCCGACAAACGATTTGCGCGGGCTCGCCGACAATTTGGGCTACGCAACCACGGCCGAACAAATGGACTCGGTTCTCACTCAGAGCCAAGCCCTCGCCGCCCCGCGCACCAAAGAGCTCATGCACGAGAAAGGCTGGGATCCCAACACTCCCTTCGCCGCGGCAGTCTGTCCCCACGACGATTACTATTACGCGAGTCGGCTCTATGCGCTGATCGCCCCACACATACGCGCCAAGACCGTCATCCTCTTCGGCGTCTTCCACAAGGCGAGCGCCTTCAACATCAGCAACAAACTCGTCTTCGGTTCTTACAAAGCATGGAGAGGGCCCTATGGACCGGTGAGCGTCTCGCCGTTGAGGGAGGAGTTGATCTCGCGTTTGCCCGCCGATCAGTACGTCGTCAACAACGACATGCAGATGGTCGAGCACTCCGTGGAGGGAATTGTACCCTGGCTCCAGGCCTACGACCACGAGGTGGAGATCGTTCCGATTCTCGTGCCCTACATGGACTGGGAGACCATGGACCACATCTCGCAATCGGTGAGTAAGGCACTGACACAGATCATGAAGGAAAAGGGATGGAGCTTGGGCAAGGACCTCGTGATCCTCGCCTCCTCCGACGCAGTCCACTACGGTGACAGAGGATGGGGCGGGAACAACTTTGCCGAGTTTGGCACCGACATCCAGGGCTATGCCAAAGCCGTCGATCGCGATCGTACTCTGGCCGAGCAAGAACTCACGGGCCCTGTGGATCGAAAGAGGCTGAAGCAGTTCCTCTACACCTGTGTCGACGACAAGGACGTGTCCCAGTACAAGCTCAGCTGGTGCGGCCGTTTCTCGGTGCCCTTCGGCTTGGACGTGGCCTCTCGCGTGAGCGAGGCCCTCGACTCGCATCCCCTCACCGGCACTCTGCTCGACTACGGAACGAGCGTGGCGGAGGCCTCCCTCGATTTGGACGAGATCCTGGGACTGGGCGCGACCGCCCCCAACAACCTGCACCACTGGGTGGGCTACGTGGCGATCGGCTACCGCTGAGCCCCACTGAGCCCTCGGCCTTGCATAAGTGTCACCGGAACACTATTTAGTGGGTGTCATGTTGACCAAGGCCGAGAAACCCAGTCTGGAGATGCCGGCCGCGCGCCGGCTTCCTTCCTTCCCCCTGACGGTGGATACGGTCATTTTGACCATCCTGGAGGGGGAACTGAAGGTGGTGCTGGTGAAGCGTCTCGACGAGCCCTTTGCCGGTCTTTGGGCCCTTCCCGGCGGTTTTGTCCACGAGAAGGAGAGCCTCGAGTCGGCGGCCCGGCGGGAATTGCGAGAGGCCACCGGAGCGCAGGACGTCTACCTGGAACAGCTGTACACCTTCGGCGAACCCCAGCGTGACACGCGGGGACGAGTGGTGAGCGTGGCGTACGTCGCCCTGGTGGCGGCGGATCGCTGTCCCCTCACCCCACACCGGCTCGAAGCCGAGGCCCGCTGGTTCTCGGTCTACGAGTTGCCCGCGATGGCCTTCGACCATCGCGAGATGTTGGACACGGCCCTGTCGAGGGTGCGCACGAAACTGGAGTATACCACTCTGGGTTTTCAGTTGATGCCCGCGACCTTCACTCTCAAAGAACTGCAGTCGAGCTACGAGATCGTGTTGCATCGTTCCCTGGACAAACGGAATTTTCGCCGCCGCCTGAAGCTCCTGGATTTGGTCGAAGCGGTTGGAGAGAAGCGAGCGGAGGGTCCGGGACGTCCAGCCATGCTCTATCGATTCAAGGATGTCGATTTCCTCCATCTCCGTGAAAAGGGCTTCTTTTTGCCCTTCTGATGTCTCGAGGTGTCTTCCATGCCAGAAGAGATGATGCAAAAGACCTATACACCTCTCCCCGAGGAACTCACGGGGCTTTCTGCCGAGGAAACGCAAACGCGGATTGCAGAGGCCAGGGCGAAGCTGGGTTCCAGGGTGATCCTCTTGGGCCATCACTACCAGGCGGACGAGATCCTCCGTCACGCGGACGCCACCGGAGATTCTTTCAAGCTGGCACAGCACGCCGCCGCGCAGAAGGAGTCACCCTACGTGGTCTTCTGCGGAGTGCACTTCATGGCCGAGAGCGCCGACATCCTCACCGGGGGGAACCAGACGGTGCTCCTCCCCGACATGGGCGCCGGATGTTCCATGGCGGACATGGCGCGGCTCGATCAGGTCGAGGAGGCATGGGAGATCCTGGAGGGACTCGGCGTGGACGAGATCATCCCCATCACCTACATGAACTCCACGGCCGAGATCAAAGCTTTCTGCGGACGACGTGGTGGCGTCGTGTGCACTTCTTCCAACGCGAGCGCCGTTCTTCGCTGGGCATTCGAACGCGGTAAGCGCGCCTTCTTCTTTCCCGATCAACACCTCGGTCGCAACACAGGATACTCCATGGGCATTCCCCTTTCGCGAATGCCCCTTTGGGATCCTCGGATGCCGGACGGCGGAAGCGAAGCGCAGGTCTATCGCGATGCGAAACTCATCTTGTGGCGCGGACACTGTAGCGTGCACCAGATCTTCAATCCGCAGAACATCGATTGGCTGCGCGCCAATGATCCAAAGCGAAGGGTGCTCGTGCATCCGGAGTGCAACTTCGAGGTGGTGCAGAACGCAGACCTGGTGGGAAGCACGGAGTTCATCATCAAGCAGGTGCGCCAAGCTCCGGCAGGATCGAAATGGGCGATCGGAACCGAATATCACCTGGTGAACCGCCTGGCCAACGAACACCCCGAACAGGATATTCGCAGTCTCTCGGCTATCCAATGCGCCTGCGCCACCATGTATCGCATCGACCCCCCTCACCTCCTGCACAGTCTGCAGGAGCTGGTGGAGGACCGCGAGGTCAATCCCATCCACGTGCCCGAGGACGTAGCTGCCGGGGCCCGCATGGCGCTTCAGCGGATGCTCGCCCTGAAGGGAGACGGACGCGTGGCGCAAAAGGCAAAGACGGTGATGGCCAGCTAGTCCGAGCCACTTAGTCCCCCGCGGGAATCACAGCGGGAAAAAGCGTGTATACTTACGAGTCGCTGTGTTTCGATTTCCCCTCAGAAAGACACGATCATGTCTCAGCAATTCCGCTCCACCAAGTTCGCGGGCAACACCAGGCGTAACCTCGCTTGGGGCCTATGGGCCCCTCTCGCCCTCGCAGTGCTTCTGTGGCAATCCGCTCCCGCGCTGGCGAAGGCAGCACCGGCACTGGACCACGTCATCGTGGTGATCATGGAAAATCACAGCTATGACCAGGTCGTCGCTGCGCCCTACATTTCCACCCTCATCAGCGGCGGCGTGCTCTTCACCAACTCCTACGGAGTCACCCATCCCTCGCAGCCGAACTACCTGGCGCTGTGGGCGGGCGGTACCCAGGGCGTGACCAACGACGTCTGCCCCTCGCCCGGCCAGCCGTACTCCACCGAGAATCTGGGGCATGCCTGCGAAGCAGCCGGTGTCAGCTGGCGGGCGTACTCGGAGGATCTGCCCGCGGTGGGAAGCACTGTGTGCACCGCCAACAGTTCGCTGTACGCGCGCAAACACGAGCCCTGGACCGACTTTTCCAATCTCGATCACACCCGCGAGCGACCCTACTCCGAGCTCGCGAGCGACATCGCCGCCGGAACTCTTCCCCAGCTTTCCTTCGTGGTGCCCAACCAGTGCAACGACATGCACAGCTGTTCCGTGGCCACCGCCGACGCGTGGCTGGCTGCCAACATCCCGGCGATGCTGGATGCGGTGGGACCGCGCGGAATGGTGGTGCTCACCTTCGACGAGGACGACAGCCACTCGGGAAACCACGTACTCACCGTGTTCGCCGGACCTGCGGTGCAGGCGGGACAGACTTCCACCCAGCATCTCAACCACTACACGGTGCTTCGCTGCCTCTGCGAAGTATTGGGATTGACTCCCTTCGCGGCAGCAACAAACGAGAGCTCCATCACGGGCATCTGGTCCCAGACCGTGGCGGCGCAATCGACTGGGTTCGGCGGGCTCAAAGCCAGATTCCGTTGAGATGATGCCCTGGGGTTACTCGGGATTCTTCTGAGTTGTGCGTTCGATGGTGTAGAGCACCGAGTCGTAGTACCAGCCGGAATAGGCGACCGATTTCAGGTCCTCCGCCATCGAGATCGAGACGATGTTGAGCAGGCCGGTTCGATCGCTCCCGCCGAGCGTCGCAACTCTCGTGCGCTCGCCAGTGGCGATCTCGACGCGATCCAGCAAGGTGGGAATCGTACTCCCTTCAAAGCAGTAGAGTGCGGATCCGTCAAGACTCCAGCGAACGAGCTGGTCCCGGGATGACATCGATTTCACTTTCTGGGGCTCTTTCGCCCCCGAGATCGAGTACAGCGACCAGCCGTCCTGGGACAGCGCAACGAAGAGCTTGCCATCCGGAGAGGGCAGGCCCTCCCGGATGCCGGCCGGACCCACCGGCTTCGGCTCTGTCGCAACCCCGCTGATCAGGAAGCAGCGGGGCGGCTGGCCCGCCACGTTTCCACTCACCAGCACCTCGCTCTCGCCCGGTAGCCAGTACGTCGCTCCGATGTTTTCGAATCCCCCGTGGTCCAGGCGCACCGGCTGACCCGCACCCACCGGGTAGCGCATGATGCGTGGGGGTGTGCTGGGAACGACCGCAAGTACGGACTTGCCGTCCTGTGAGAGTTGCTCCGCAATTCCCTCTCCCAGGCGAACGATCGCGCCTCCTTCGGTGGAGCGGAGGGTCACCCCGTAATTCGGTCCGCCGTCTTCAGCCTGATCGCAGAACACCACCGTCTTGGCATCGGCTGAGAGCACCGGAGCAACGGAGCCGTCGAGCCAGGAGATGTCCCTTGCCTCTTTGTCGCCGGCGCCCTTGAACATGATTCGAAACGGATAGTCGTCCCGGGTCGCGAGCCAGGTACCATTCACTGCGATATCGTGGATCGTCAACAGTCCAGCGCTCTGACGTACCAGTCTTGCGTTTCCCTGAAGGCCGACGCGGAACACCGAGAAATCGCTCCCGTTGAGGGTTGCACTGAAGAGTACTGCGGCACCGTCCTGCGACCAGGCCAACCCCTCCATGCCCCAGTATCCCGAGCTAAGCACCCGCACATGGCCCTTGCGATCGACGAGCTTGACCGATCCCCGATCGTCCCAGCGCCAGGGATGCTCCATGAACGCGACCTGTTCACCGTCGCGTGAGACCCTCAGGTCGCTGAGGTAGCCGGCCGATTCGTAGAGGACCCTTCCGATGGGATACTCCAGCCGATCTTTCCCATCGACCTCGTGGATGATGGCAAACTGCGTGCCGTCAGGCGACCAATCCGCTTCGCGGACGCCCTCCAGGACTTCCCGTGGGGCAGCACCTTCCAGTGGCATGCGCGCCAGGGTGCCGCTGAAGAGACGGTGATGTCCCGTGTAACGCGCATTGACCAGAACCGCCAATTCACCCTGCGAGGAGATGGCAAGCAGATGGACGTTCTGCGTTCCGAGTGGCTGTGGCGCGGGATACTCGGGACGGATGATGTAGAGTTGGGTCCGGTTTCCCTCCAGTGCGCTGCTCAAGACGATGGTCTTTCCGTCGGGCATGAAGCGAGCGGTGAAGATGGCCTGCTTGCGGTAGGTCTTGCGGTGGTACTGAACCTCGGTTGACTCGCTGGCCGGCCGATCTCTGCGACCGAAGACGAAGGCGGTGGCCGAGGCCGCGAGAACAGCTAAGACTACCGCCGCCCAGAGCGGCCAGCGCGGACCGCGCCGTGCCCAAGTGGTGGTGGAAGCGGTGTTGTACTGCGTACCGCTCTCGTCTTCGGTCTGCAGCCACCGCAGTTGCAAACCGACATCGTGCACCGTCTGCACCCGCTCCTCGGGGTCCTTGGCCAGGCAGGCCTGAATCAAGCGGTCCAGAGCGGGCGGCGAGGCGGGCGCGAGTTCCTTCAGCGCACGCGGTGCTTGACCCATAATGGCAGCGATGAGGCTGGCCTGGCTGTTTCCGTCGAAGGCTCTCTTGCCCGTGGCCATTTCGTAGAGGACACATCCGAGCGCCCATACGTCGCTCCGCTCGTCAGCCTCTTTGCCTTCGAGCTGCTCGGGAGACATGTACTGGAAGGTGCCGAGGATCGTGCCCGCCGCAGTCAAGGGCTGCGCGATGGTCGGCGACTCGGCGAGCTGGCTCACGCCCACTGCGCCGGCTTGGGAGGAACCCCCAGCGCGCGCCAAACCGAAGTCCATCAGCTTGGCCCCCGCCTTGGAGAGCATGATGTTCCCCGGCTTGAGATCACGATGGACGATTCCGGCGCGGTGAGCACGGGTGAGGGCGCTGCAAATCTGCGTGCCCAAAGTGAGAATTTCGGCGAGCGGCAAGGGATCCCTGTCGAGTCGATCGGCCAGGGTCTCCCCCTCGATGAGCTCCATCACCAGGTAGTGGGTGTCCCCTTCGCGGCCGACGTCGAACAAAGTGCAGATGTGGGGATGATTGAGCGAGGACACCGCCCGCGCTTCACGCTCGAAGCGGGAGCGCACCTCCGGCTGAGCCGAGAGATGCTCCGGCAGAACCTTGACCGCGACCTCACGGTCCAGACGCGTATCGCGCGCACGATAGACCTCCCCCATTCCCCCGGCGCCGAGCTGAGAGAGGATTTCGTAGGGACCGAGCTTTGTGCCGGGTGAAATCTGCATGTGGATCAGTCTACAAGAAGCCTCGACTCGCGCCCATCACTCTGTAAACGCGCGAGCTGCAGTCGTCCGCGGTTAGCCAGCGAGAACAATCCGAGAAATAACAGAAGATGCGGAGGTCTTCTGGAGGAAAGTTCGTCTCTCTTATCAAGACGGTGAACCGCGGCGCGGAGGGCAGCGGTCGACACCTGGGACATGTTGATTTCTCACGAAGCTCCCAGGAGGCAAGATCATGAAATTCCACGCCCGGAACGAAGGTTCCCTCACCATCGTCACGGTCGCCGGCAGCATGGTCGGTGGACCCGCCGCCGACAAATTCCGCGAATTCATCTTGAAGCTGGTCGAGGATGGTGCGCGCCGAGTGATCCTCGATCTCACCCAGGTCCCCTACGTGGCGTCACCGGGAATCGGCATGATCGTGGCTGCCCAGGCCTCTCTCTCCAACCGAGGCGGGGAGCTGAGGGTCGCGATCGCCACTGAGCGCGTGAAGAACCTCTTTCACATCATTCGGCTTGCCAGAATGATCCGGGTCTTCGAGGGCCTGCAGGAGGCGATCGACTCCTTCCGCGAGAAGAACAAGGTCTACGCAGAGGCCGCACAGACCGCGCGCGCCGGCCACTGAGCACTGGCGCGCGGTGTCGAGCTTCGCCACAGAATTCCAGGGCTCATAGGGACGGAGCGAGCTGCCGTCAGCTACTGGGCCATGGCCGTTGTAGAAGTAGTGTCTGGCGGCAAGAGGAACTGCTGGGGTCTCTCTTTGACCACCGTCTCGAGCCAGGTCTCGGGGTAGCCCTTCTCGGTGACTTTTCCCTTCTCGTCCTTCACGTAGCCGTCGTTGTACTTGGTCATCAGGTCCTCGCCCAAGCGCCGCCAGCGGCGCACGACCGCTTCACCGTGGCTCACCGAGTAGTCGGTCAGGTAGCGCGTCACCAGCGCAGGGTCCTTCTCGGCCAAACTCTCGGCGGTTTTCTCCACCACGGGTTGCATCGCGAAGAACTCTCCCTCGAGAGTCGCCTGTACGTCCTGGATGTCCTGGATCATGTAGGAGTATTTCAAGTTGGCGTAGTTGGAGACGAAGTTGAACACCCACCAGGCGGAATCCCAGGAGAAGTGATCCAAACTGCCAACGGTGAAAGCCTCGGGAAGCTCCTCGATGCTGCAGTACAGAGGCAGATAGCAAGTGAAGTAAGTGTCGTCCACTCCGTACCAGGTGAGCCCGCCGATGGCATCGGGCAGCCAGGCGCGTGACTGCGTGATCATCGAGAAGCCGGTCTGCTGGGTGGAAATGGGGCGTTCCCAAGTGTAGTGCTGGCCATCCACTTCGAATCCCATGGGCCGCCAGCGGTAGGGACTGCCGTAGGGGCCAGCGTCGACTCCCTTGGTCATGTCAAAGGGCGTGCCCTCGTAGTGGTCGCGCATCAGGGCGAACACATCCTGTACCGAGAGTTTGTGATCGGGCTTGATGAACAGGGGGAGCGGCTTCGCCCCCGCCACTCCGCGATGGTAATCGCTGGACCAATTTTCGGAAGGAACGCAGCGGCGATACAAACTCCATACGCGAGTCGCGGTGTAGCGTAGTTTCTCCGGAGTTACCGGATGGAACGCCTTGCGCCAGCTGAAGGCCTGGCTGGAGGAGGGATCGTACCAGCCGTGCGCGGCCGCGAATTCCTCCATTCCCGGCGAGTAGAGGCAGTTCTTCGGATCGTTCTTCTCAAAGGTGTCGATGCGTCCGAGGTTGGCGTGCGCACAGACATATCCGTCAGGCACGCGCAGCGCCACCCAGTAGGCACCAGGGCTGCCGGGCGGCGGGTTCTTCCCCGGACCAACCATCTCCATGATCCAGGCCTCTCTCTTGTCCCCGATGTAGAACGACTCGCCGCTGCTGCGATAGCCGTAGTCGTCGACCAGTTGGCCCATCACTTCCACCGCCTCGCGCGCGGTGGCCGCCCGCTGCAGAGCAAGGCGCATCAGGACCCAGTAGTGCAGCAAGCCGGCTGGGTTGATGAGCTCCTCACGGCCGTCGGTGGTCGTCTCGGCGATGGTCACTTGATGGTCGTTCATGAGGTTCACAACCCCGTAGGTATGCGGCGGCTGCGCCACCCACCCCAGGACCTTTCCCGACCAGCTCCTGATCGCCAGCGAATCTCCCGGTTCGTGCGAGGCGGCCGGAACGCGCTCCAGATGCGGAAGGAATTCTCCGTCGCAGGTATAGGTGACGATGACCGAGCCATCGGTAGTGGCCTGGCTACTGGCGATGAAATTAGTGCAGGCAGACGCGCTCGCTCCCGCGAACGCGAACACCATCATGACCACACAGCATGCAATGAACTTACGCATCTCTTCTCCTAAAGATTATCAATCCGCATCTTCGGGGTCCTGTTTGCCCGGTCGAAATCCGATGCGGTCAAAAGGATTGACCACGCTACTGGCCAAATTGGACAAGTGGGCACTGATGCGCTTGGTATAGCGCGCGCTCAGCGCCACCATGACTGCGTCTTTCGCGCCTATTTGAGGATCCTCCACGAGTTCATCGAGCACCAAATCGAGCCGGCGACCGAAAATACTGTGATCCTTCATGATGGACTCCGCGGCCACAGCGTCCGCTTCCCGGAACGCTTCGGCGGCGCGGGGAAAGAGTTTCAGAACATCTTCGGCGATAGTACGCACGGTATCGAAGTGCCGGTTGCCGATGAAGGGGTGATGGTACCTCTCGGCGAGTTCGTAGATGTTCTTGGAATAGTCACCGATACGTTCGATATCGATAATCGTACTGGTCAGAACGAGGCTAGCTGTCATGTCCGAGACCTCATTCAGAAGCTGATACTCGAAGACCAGGCGTCTCACCTGCATCTCGCCGCGGTTGATTTCCCGATCGAGCGCATAGATGTCTAGATCTGGCTTCTTCCCGTCGAGAAGATCTCCGATCGAAGCGCGGGCCAAAAGCTCCGCCTTTTCCAAGCATCCGTAGCTCAGGTCCAAGGCCTTGCTAAGCTGATTCTTTTTTCGAAGCGCATTCAAGAGAGCTCGGAACATGAGATTCTCCTAGCGAGTCAAAAAGATCAGGGCCAAGGGTACAATGAAAAATACGAGCAGAACATAGGCTACTGCGTATCCCTTCGAGCGCACACTCAAGCGGCCCAAGATCTTGGCGGCGCCGATCGGTATTCTGCGTAGAGGATAGAGCACAAGTATCCCATAAACGTTGAAAAAAAGGTGGCTCAGGGCCACCACGAGAGCAGCCGGTGCTCCAGTGACCAGGCTGGCGAGAAGCGCCGTCACCGTGGTTCCCACGTTTGCCCCGAGTACCACCGGGAAAATCTGCTCCACCGTGGCAAAACCGGCAGCCATGAGGGGAACGAGCAGGCTTGTGGTCACGCTGCTGCTCTGAACCAGAACGGTGATGAGAGTGCCCGCCAGAATGCCTGCCGCGGCGTTCCGGAAAACGAACCGGTGCATCAGCAGCTCTACCCTGCCCAAAATGAGCCGGCGCATCAGCTTCACCAAAAAGTGCAGGCTCAAAAAAAGCAGGATGAGTGAGAGAACCACCAAGATCGATGCGGCCACTGAATCCGCCTCGATCGGCCGGCGTATCATGTCTTGGACCGACTCTGCAACCGGCTTGACAAGTAGTTTGAGGGGAGAGTGAAAGCTCACACCCGACTGTCCAACCAAAAATCGCGCGGCCCACTGAGAGGAGTGCTCGATGAAGTGAGTGAAAATCTCCAGAGGGAGGAAGATCGTGACGGCCATGAGATTGAAGAAGTCGTGAACGGTCGCGCCACTGAACGCTCGCTGGAACTCTTGGGGACGCGCCATGTGTCCCAGCGATACGATGGTATTGGTGACACTCGTTCCGATGTTGGCGCCCATGACGATGGGAATCGCGCCCGGAACGTTCAGTCCGCCTCCCGCCACCAGACCTACGACGATGGAAGTGACGGTCGAGCTGCTCTGGACCAGGCTCGTAGCCAAGACGCCGATCAACAGGCCGGTGAAGGGGTTTCCGGTCGTCTTGATGAGACCGACCGCGAAACTCTTACCCATGAGCTTGAAGGTCGATCCGAGTAACTCGATGGAAAAAAGAAAGACGTACAGAACCAGGAACAGGGCCGCAATCCTTGCCAGCATCGGCCAGAACCCGTCCCGGCTCAGAAAGGCCCGGGAACGCGCCATCTCCTTGTCGCGAGTCGCCAGTGAATCAGCCGACGGCATCCGCCTTCTCCCGCAAGGCCTCCAGCAAACCCTCGAAGCTCCGCTCGAACTTCTCCACCCCGTCCCTCAGGAGCTCGTCGGTCGCGGACTGCAGCGATATACCGAGAGACTCGATCTCCTCGAGCGCCTCACTCGATTCCGGTTGGTCCCTCAGGATGGCATCCTCTTCCGGCCTCCCATGATCGCGGTAGGCGTCCACGGTAACGGTCGGAATGGTATTGACTGTGTCCTTCCCCACGAGAGGATCCACGTACAGAGTGTCGGGATAGGCCGGATTCTTCGTACTGGTGGAGGCCCACAGAGGACGCTGTACCCGAGCGCCCGCCCGGGCCAGTTTTTCCCAGCGCTCGCCGGAAAACACCTCGAGAAAATCGCGGTAGGCAAGCTTCGCGTTGGCCACGGCCGCCCGGCCCATGAGAGATTTCGCCTGCTCGCCACCCACTTCGCTCAGCTTCGCATCCACCAAAGTATCGAGGCGACTTACGAAGAAGGATGCCACCGAGGCGACGTTCTGCAGCGGCCTCTTGTGCGCGAGCCGGGCCTCGAGCGCGCCCAGATAGGCCTCCATCACTTCTCGGTAGGTCTGGCGGCTGAAGAGGAGGGTGACGTTGATCTTGCGGCCCCTCTCCAGAGCGGCACGAATGACCGGAATTCCCTCCTTGGTGGCGGGAATCTTCACCATGAGGTTCTCACAGTCCACCCAATCCCAAAGCCGGTCGACCTCCTTCATCGTGCGTTCTCCGTCGTAGGCCAATCGGGGATCGACTTCGAGACTGACGAAACCGTCGTTTCCTTCGCTCTCCTCGAAGACCGGCAGCAACAAGTCGCAGGCCTCTTGGATGTCCCGGACCGCGAGTTCCCAGAAAACCGATTCGGGATCCAGTCCGGAGCGATGGAGTTTGGCGACCACTTTGTCGTAATCGTCACCATTGCTGATTGCCGCCTGAAAGATGCTCGGGTTACTCGTGATGCCGCGCATCCCGTCTTCGTCACGCATACGCGCGATGCTACCGTCGTGAAGGGCACGCCGGCTGAGGGAGTCCCACCAAAAGGACTGGCCGAGTTCGTACAAACGAGTCAAGGGGTTCTGATTCATCGCGGAACTCCTCGAGGCGAGGTTGAGACGGACGAATGGAAGAGGGCGGAACAGGCCGCCGATTCGATTGATTAGAGAGGTTTTCCCTGACCCTCCAGCTCATCAACGAGTTGAAGGCGTCGCACATGGCGTTCTTTGCCGCTGAAACGGGCGTTCAAGAACGCAACTACAATCTCTTTCGCGAGACTTGGGCCCACGACCCGGGCCCCCAGGCACAATACGTTGATGTTGTCATGCTCCACGCCCTGATGCGCGGAGTAAGTGTCATGACAGAGTCCGGCACGGATACCCTTCACTTTGTTGGCAGCAACTGCGGCCCCGACACCGCTGCCACAGAGTACAATCCCGCGCTCTGCGTTTCCATCGAGCAGAGCTTTGGCGACTTTGGAGGCAAAACGCGGATAGTCGACCGGGTCGGCGGAGTCGGTGCCACAGTCGATGGGCTCGTGGCCCTGTACGGCGAGCTCATTCAAGAGCTCCGCCTTGAGTGGGAATCCGCCATGGTCACAGCCGAGCGCCACACGCATTGCCCTCTGCCTCCCTTCTGTCAGCGCGACAAGAACACGAGCTCCGATGCCGGGTCATCCCGACCAGTCAGTGCCGCGAAGCGAGTGTAGGGAACCCGCTGCAGAGAAGCAATGCCGGAGCCTTCGAGTCGAGGAGAAATGAGATTCCTTCCCCCACGCTCCACCGGCTGGTATCCTGACCCACATTGCTCTTCAAGGAGGTAGCTGTGTCTCTGCCATCGCGTGTGCCGGGGGTTCTTCTGCTCTCTTGCCTGCTCGGCCTCGTACACCCCGTCCCCTCCCATTCCGACTCCGAGAAGCCGGTCCAACTGGTGGAAAGCTGGCCGGTGGAAACCAAACTCGACAATCCCGGCATTCCGGACGCGCCCCAAGTGTGGTTGCAGATGGTGAAAAGCGCGCGCGAGGAGCTCGATTTCGCCGAATTCTACGCGTCCAACGCCCCCGATTCCCTCCGGCAGGCGTATCCCGAAAGCGCCGGCCGGCTCGAAGCCGTGATCGAGGCAATCGAGGCGGCCGCAAAGCGCGGGGTGAAGGTGCGCTTCTTGGCCGAAAAAAACTTCTACAAAACTTACCCCAACACCTTGAATCGTCTCGATGCGCAGCGAAACGTGGAGTTGCGCATCTACGACGTGGGCGCGCTCATGGGAGGAGTGCTGCACGCGAAGTACTTCCTCGTGGATGGGCGCGAAGCCTATCTCGGCAGCCAAAACTTCGACTGGCGCTCGCTGGCCCACATTCAGGAGTTGGGATTGAAAATCAACGACCCCCATATCAGCCGACGACTGAAGGAAGTATTCGACTACGACTGGGCGAGATCCAATGGCGAGGATCCTCCGCCGGTGAGCGCCACCCCGGATAGCCTTCCTGCGGGTTACTCAGCCGCGTTCAGCCCCACCGGATTTCTCCCGCACCAAGAAGACTGGGACTTGCCGCAGATCGTAAAACTCCTGGACGGAGCCCAGAACCACATACGCTTTCAGCTCCTCTCGTACCACGTCGTGGGACGCGATCACACTTATTGGAGCGTCCTCGACGACGCCCTGCGCAGAGCGGCTGCGCGCGGCGTCAAAGTGGAGATGATCTTGGCGAACTGGTCAAAGGGAGGTAGCTCGATGCAGTACCTGAAGAGCCTGCAGACGCTCGATCAGGTCACGGTCAGAATCGCCACCATTCCGCAATGGTCCAAGGGTTTCATCCCCTTCGCCCGCGTGATTCACGCGAAATACCTCGTGGTCGATGGCGCATCGAGCTGGGTTGGAACCTCCAATTGGGGGAAGAGCTACTTTCATGACACGAGGAACGTGGGGCTCGTGATGCACGACTCCCGGATCGCTCTTGAACTAGAGGGCTTCTTCGCCCGTCTTTGGCAAAGCACTTACGTGGAGGATCTCGACCCCTGCAAGAAGTATGAGCGTCAAAGAGTCGCTCAATAGGACCGAGATATCACTCGACCCAGAGGTGATTCCATGAAGAAGTTCATGATTGGCTGCGGAATCGTGGTGGGCGTCGTTCTATTGATCTCGATCGTCTCCTCTTGGATCTTCGTGCGTTCGCTCAAGAACCAACTCCCCGAGATGAAGCCCCTGAAAGAGCGTGAAGAGCAACTGGTCAAGCTATACGGACGACTCGACGATTACACTCCACCCTTGAACGGACGCATTTCACCCGAGCGCATGGAACTCTATCTGCAAGTTCGCGAGAATCAACCGCACGATACCCGACTCTTCGTGGACGCCCTCGACGAGGTTTCCGAGCAGGAAGATGAAATGCACGAGGCGAAGGGACTCGAGAAGTTCAAACTCGGACTGAAGATGGCAAAGAGCGGAATGGCCGTGGCGCGTGTCACCATGGTCTATCTCAGCGCCCGCGATTCCCTCTTGCTCGCCAAGGAGATGTCTCCCGGAGAGTACCTCTATCTTACCGTCATCGGAGCCGTGTGCGACCTGCAATGGTCTCCCCCGCGCTGCCGGAACCAGAGCGATGCTGATTCCACCTCCAACCATCTCAAGTTCAACGGGAGCTACGGCAGCTTCGGTGATGTCTATCGGCAACAGCTCGAGAACGCCTTGCGCGATCTTCGGAGCAAAGAAACGCTCGACGAGGACGAACAGAAGTTCATGACAGCGCTGGAGGGAGCTCTCGAACACGGTCGGATCGGTGACGCCCGCGTTCCCTTCGAAGGCGAGCTTCCGGCTTCCCTAAAAGAGAGCGTCGAGCCCTATCTCACTCGATTGCAGGCGACGCTTCCCACCTGCCGGAGTGCTTGGACTCTGGAACTGGCCACGATTTCCGGCAAGCACAATCGGGGAGTGAACATCGAGATCGGCGAGGATGACGACCACTGAGGCCGGACCGGCGAAGATGAGCCGCGGGCGGCCGCGGAGCTTGAGCCGGCGATTTTGGCGGCTTTCCTCGCTGAACATCCTGGCCAATCTCATGGTCCCGTTAACCGGCCTGGTCGACATGGCCCTCTTGGGGCATCTCGGCGAAATTCGCTTCCTGGCCGGAGTGGCCTTGGGCGCGATCCTCTTCGACTACATCTACTGGACATTTGGTTTCCTGCGCATGGGGACGACGGGAATGACGGCGCAGGCGGTGGGACAGGAGAACTCCGAAGAAGTCGCGGTGGTCGCTTTGCGGGGGGTGGCCATGGCTCTCGGATTGGGACTTCTCATCCTCTTGCTGCAGAAGCCCCTCTCGCTCCTGGGTTTCTGGATTCTGCAGGGCGATACGGGCGTGAAGGCCGCCGGTCGCGCCTACTTCTCCGCGCGCATCTGGGGAGCCCCGGCCGTCCTCTTGAATTTCGTCTTTCTGGGGTGGTTCTTGGGACGCGAACAGGCGGGGCGCGTATTGATCATGTCGGTGGTGGGAAATCTCTCCAATGTGATCCTTGACTTCTATTTCATCCTCCACCTGCACCTGGCCGCGACGGGAGTGGGAGCCGCCACTGCCATCGCCCAGTACCTCATGCTCTCTTGCGCACTGCTCTTCGCGGCAAGAGACCTTTCTCTGAGGCGTATCCGCCAGCTTATCCCGACCTGTCTCTCCATGAAGGGCCTCCGCGCCACCTTTTCCCTGAACAATGACATCTTGGTGCGAACTCTGGCGCTGATCAGCGTCTTTGCCCTCTTCACCAACATCGCATCCACCATGGGCGCCGTCCTCTTGGCGGCCACGGCGGTGGTAAAGCAAGTGGTCACGCTCGCCGCGTTCTTCATCGACGGCTATGCATTCGCGACCGAGAGTCTGGCGGGCATCTTGGAAGGAGCCAAAGACCGCGTCCAGCTACGGCGACTCCTTCTCATGTCGGTCTCTTGGAGTGCGGTCACCGGGGTGTTGTTCGCGAGTGGTTTCGTGTTCGCACCAAGGCTCTTCCGTTTGCTCACGGACCACGCTGATGTCCTGCGCCAGATCGACGGCCTGAAAATGTGGCTGTGGCCGGTCCTGGGCGTGGGATCGATTGCGTACGCCTTGGATGGTTACTTCATCGGACTAGTGAGAGGACGAATTCTCAGTCTCGCGATGGTCTTCTCCGCGCTGGTTGGTTTCGCTCCCCTCGCATTCTTCGCCTATCGCGCGCAGAGCATCCAAGTTCTGTGGCTGGCCCTTGGCGTCTTCATGCTTGCGCGGGTTTCAAGCCTGGCAGTCTGCGTGCCCTCGACTCTGCGTCTCAAAGGGCAATGACGCCTTCGATTTTCAGAGCCTCCGCGTAAATTGCGATGACTGCATCGCTCGACTCCATCACCTTCTGGCAACTGAGGCTCAGGTATTTCCCCGTCCGTGAAGAGCGAAGAGTGTATTCCTCTTCTTTGAACAGTTCTTTCAGCTCGTGGATCTTCCCGCGTGGAGCGATGAACTTGAAGAGATAGGGGCCGGGCCACTTCTCGAAGACGGCCAGCTTGGCGCGCAGAGTGTCCAGGGGATCGCGGCTCATCGCTTCAAGTCTCTGCAGAGTCGAAGTCCCGAGAACATCCAGCGAGACGACGGCGCATAGAAGTTGCGATAGCTCGCGCGCAGATGCTCCCGGGGACTCACGCAACACCCACCGCGCAGAACGATCTGGTTCGCCATGAACTTCCCGTTGTACTCGCCCAATGCGCCGCCGGCCGGCCGGTAACCCGGATATGGTCCGTAGGAAGAAGCGGTCCATTCCCACAGATCACCAAAGAGCTGCCCCAAACCGCTTCCTTTGGCACCGCGGGCTTGCAAATATCCATTCTCGAGGAAGTTTCCCTCCTCCAGAAGATCCGGATCCTCCGCGAGCGTCACAGTCGCGGCCTTCTCCCACTCATACTCGGTCGGCAAGCGAGCGTGGCTCCAACGGGCAAAGGCATCCGCCTCGAAATGACTGATGTGAGCGACGGGAAGATCGCTTCGAACCCTGGCCCGACCGAAGAGGCCGCGACGGTACCACTCCCCCTCTACCTTCTCCCAGTACAATGGTGCTCGCCAACCCTCCTCCTGGGCCAGAGCCCAACCGTCGGAGAGCCATAGTTCCGGACGCTCGTAACCTCCATCGCTCATGAACTCCAAGTACTCGCCGGCAGTGACGAGACGATTTGCCACTTCGAAGGCTTCCGTCCAAACTCGATGGCGCGGCTCTTCGTTGTCGAAGCAAAACCCCTCCTGCCCGTGGCCGATCTCGAAGAGCCCCTCCTGGAATCCTCTCCATTGGAGGTCCTCGGTGGGGCATGCAGGACAGCCCTTCAACTCGCGGTAGGCGCCGCCCACTGGATTCGTGGCCAGCACGTGCTGAATGTCCATGAGAAGAAGTTCTTGATGCTGTTGCTCGTGTTGAAGTCCAAGCTCGACCACTGGATGCAGTTCGGGCGGGAGTGTCCCTTGGGTCAGAATTTCCTGCATCCTCTCTTCGACGTTGCGGCGGTACTCGAAGACTTCGCGCAGGGAAGGTCGCGAGAGGAAGCCGCGTCTTTCCCGCGGGTGCTTTTCTCCGACGGTCTCATAGTAGGAATTGAAGAGAACCCGGAATTCGGGGCGAAAGGGCCGAAACTCACGCTCGACAGCCTCCAGAACGAAGGTCTCGAAGAACCAAGTCGTGTGCGCCAAATGCCATTTGGTGGGCGATACCTCGCGCATAGTTTGCACCTGGCAGTCCTCGGGGCTGAGAGGCTCGATCAGCTGCAGGGTGGTCTGGCGAATCCGAAGGAATCGCTCGGCCATCGGAACGAGTCGGGCGGCGGCGTCGATCAAGGTCTCTCCCCCAAGAACAGGTCGATTTGGAGCTCGAGTTCGCTGATTCCAGTCTACGGTTTCGCGTTCACTCTGGCCAGAGCGGCTGGACGATCGCGCCTGAAGCCTTATATTTGCGCCGGACCACCACGCGAGCACGAGCACTCATTCGGAGCCTCGCTCCAACTCATCGAAGGGGATTCGCAATGCAGAAGAACTGGTTGGACGCCATCCATACCGTCTACGAGAATCTCGCCTCCCACCACGCGAAGGGCCGCGAGGTATTGGGACATCCGCTCACGCTGGCCGAGAAGATCCTCTTCGCTCATCTGCGAAACAAGGATGAGGCTCCCACCCGCGGCAAGAGCGTTGTCGATCTCGTTCCGGATCGCGTGGCGATGCAGGATGCCACGGCGCAGATGGCACTCCTTCAGTTCATCGCGGCGGAGAAGGCCAAGGTCGCGACTCCGACCACGGTGCACTGCGATCACTTGATTCGCGCGCGGGTCGGAGCCGAGAAGGACCTCGAGGTCGCGAACGACGAAAACGGCGAAGTCTTTCGTTTCCTCAAGAGTGCTTCCAAGAAATACGGGATCGGGTTCTGGAAGCCGGGAGCCGGCATCATCCATCAAGTGGTACTGGAGAACTACGCCGCCCCCGGTCTTTTGATGATCGGTACGGACAGTCACACCCCCAACGCGGGCGGCTTGGGTATGGTCGCGGTCGGCGTGGGTGGAGCGGATGCGGTCGACGCCATGGTCGGAATGCCCTGGCAGGTGCTGTGGCCGCGTCTCATCGGGGTGAAGCTCACCGGCAAGCTCAGCGGGTGGACCGCCCCGAAGGACATCATTCTCAAGCTGGCCGGCCTGCTCACGGTGAAGGGGGGCACCGGCAAGATCGTGGAGTACTTCGGCGAAGGCACGAAGAGCATCTCCTGCACGGGCAAGGCCACGATCTGCAATATGGGAGCTGAACTCGGTGCTACCACAAGTCTCTTCCCCTTCGACGAACGGATGGCGACTTACCTTCGGGCTACTCGGCGGGCCGCAGTGGCGGAGATGGCAGAGAAGCACCAAGACGAATTAGTGGCGGACCCTCAGACCGCGAAGGACCCCGAGAAATATTACGACGAGATCGTGGAGATCGACCTCGACAAACTCGAGCCACACTTGGTCGGACCCCACACTCCCGACCTCTTGCATCCTCTCTCACGCATGGGTCAGGATGCGCGCGAGAACGGATACCCCATCGAGCTCTCGGCCGCCCTCATCGGTTCGTGCACCAACTCGAGTTACGAGGACATCGATCGATCGACCCACATCGCCCGGCAGGCCGCGGCCAAAGGCATCAAGGCCAAGACCAAGTTCATGGTCACTCCCGGAAGTGAACAGGTCCGCGCCACCATCGAACGCGACGGACAGCTCGCCGAGTTGGAAAAGATGGGTGGGGTCGTACTGGCTAATGCCTGTGGGCCCTGCATAGGACAGTGGCAGCGCGACGATGTCTCCGAGGGAGAGAAGAACTCCATCCTGACCTCGTACAATCGCAATTTCCGCAAGCGCAACGATGGTAATGCCTCGACCATGGCCTTCATCGGCAGCCCGGAAATCGTCACGGCGATCGCGCTGGCCGGCCGTCTCGACTTCAACCCCCTGAAGGACACCCTGAAGGCGGCCGATGGCAGTGAGTTTCGGCTCGAAGCTCCGCAAGGCGACGAGCTCCCCCGTCAGGGCTTCGACCGCGGCGATACCAGCTACTTCATTCCGGTGAGCGAGGATGGCGACGAGATCAAGGTGGAAATCTCGCCCGAGAGTGACCGACTACAGTTTCTCACACCCTTTAAAGCCTGGGATGGAGAGGACTTCGAGGACTTGTTGGTGTTGGTGAAGGCCGATGGAAAATGCACGACCGATCACATCTCTCCGGCCGGTCCCTGGTTGAGCTACCGAGGGCATCTGGACAAGATCTCCGACAACATGTTCATCGGCGCGGTCAATGCCTTCCGTGAGGAGACGGGTCGCGGCAAGAATCAGCTCGACGGATCCATCGACAGCTTTTCCAAGATCGCTCGCGCCTACAAAGCGGCCGGCAAAGGTTGGATCGCGGTGGGTGACGAGAACTACGGAGAGGGCAGCTCTCGGGAGCATGCAGCCATGGAACCGCGCTTCTTGGGCGCGCGCGCCGTTCTGGTGCGCTCCTTCGCGCGAATCCACGAGACAAATTTGAAGAAGCAGGGTGTTCTGCCCCTCACCTTCGCGAATCCAGAGGATTACGACAAAGTGCAGGAGGATGACCGCGTGAGCATCCTGGGACTGAGCGATCTGGCCCCGGGAAGCGAAGTGACGGTGGTGCTCAAGCACTCCGACGGCAACGAGGATCGATTCAAGGCCAAGCACACCCTGACCGGCGAACAGATCAAATGGTTCAAGGCCGGGTCCGCGTTAAACCTGATCCGGCGCCAAGAGCAGGCGGGATAGATTCGCGGTGGGTACGCAAGCGGCGCTTAGACTGGGGGTGAGCCGCTGCCTTCTGGGCGAAGCGGTGCGCTACGACGGTGCCATAAAGGAGAGCATCCAAGGCTGGTGGCCGGCCGGAATCAGCATCGAGTGGATCGGAGTCTGTCCGGAAGTTGAACTCGGGATGGGGGTGCCGCGCGAACCAGTGCAGCTCGAAGGGGAAGCGACGGCGCCTCGAATGCTCGGACTGGAGAGTCGGATCGATCACACCTGCGCCATGCACCGCTGGGCAAAGCAACGCCTGGCCGAACTGGGCGTCGAGGACCTGGACGGATTCGTGCTTAAGAGCCGATCGCCGAGTTGTGGTCTGTTCGATGCGAATCTCGTCCGAGGCGAGGAAGTCCTGGGCCTCACGGACGGGCTCTTCACTGCTTCTTTGCGCACCGCCTTTCCCTTCTTGCCGTTGACGAGTGAGAGTCAACTCGAAGATCCCGCTGCGCGCGCGCCGTTCTTGATGCGCGCGCGCCTCTACCGGTCTTATAAGGAGATCGTGGCCAAGGGCGCGAACTCCCACGAACTGAAGTCCCATTGCGAAGCCACCCTAAAAGCCTACCGGAATTCTCGAACGAGCCTTTCCCCCGCGCTGGATGGCGTCGCCGGAACGCCGGCGAAGGCCCGGCAACGGGAAAGGGGATCGGAGAAGGACTCTCTGGCGCGCAGCCTGAAGGACGCGTGCGAACGAGTCTGCCGTCTCGAGGGTGCGGACAAAGCAAAGGAGCTGACCAAGTACGGTCAGCTCCTGCATGATCTGCTCGACCCCTTGCGGGCCTGAATCGCCTCGATCGACTACTGAGCGCTTGGCTCGGCCCCGTAGGTCTCGAAAACGTACCAGCCCTCTTTCTGACCGTGCCTCTCCGCCTCGAGGGAGATCTTCAACAGATTTAGCTTTCCGGATTTCGCGAAGGCCTCCGAACGGATCTTCTTGTTGTAGGCCTTGATCTCGCTGGAGAGACCCGGCTTCGGGTAGAACATCTGCGCCTTTCCCCAATCCGCGGGCAGAGTGCCGGCATCGCAGTCCGAACATTGCGGAGCGTAGTAGCGGCTGTTCTTCGCGCCGCAGCGCACGACCTGGGTGAGGAACGAGTTGAAGCCATGTTCGGCCTCATCGTCCAACTTCCCCCATTTCTCCGGCCGGGCGAGCGCGAATTCCGACTTGATGCCCACCGCATCGAGCATGGCGATCATCAAGGCCGTTTTCTCCACCGGCGTCCCCTCCTTGGTCGAGAGGACTTTCTTGAGGCTTCGGAGCGCGCCTCGTTCGTATTGCTCCCCGCTGACGTTCTGGATCTTGTCGCGTACGAACTCGCAAATCGCCTTTTCCTTGGCCACCTCATCGCTCAATCCGGAGGTTACCGCGGACGCGCTGATGTCGACGCCCCCGGCGTCCGTGAGCATCTTCTCCTTGCCCGCGGCAAGAAAGCCGGCCAGGGTTACCCATCCGTTGGTCGGCACCCAGCCGGTATAGAAGTTTGGCTGGGCGATGTGACGAGCCTTGAGGGCGATCGAAAACACGGGGGTTCCGAGAGGATAGGGCCCGGTCCAGGGTAGCGAAGCGATCGGCGCGAAGTTCTTCGCGTTTGCGCTCCACTCCTTGGTGTGGTCGTTGACCAGACCGTTCGTCTTCAGTGAAAAATTGTCCGCATCGATGCCGTGCGATTGGACCACGAAGTCGGAGTTTCCATCGTTGAGTATCCTCACGCTGGCATAGATGACGGGATAACGGTCGGCTGCGGGAGAAACCCATGCCATGAGGGGCCCCTTGTGCACCTCCACGATGGACCACCCGACCACATCGCCCTTCTTCAGCTCGCCCCACTGGATCTCAATCTGATCGCGCACAAACTCGCCATCGCCCTTCGTCACCTCGATCTTCTTCTCGTCGAAGCGCTGGATCTCGTCCTTGCGCATGATGAATGCGGAGCGCTCGGGATAGTCGTCTCCCGGGCCGAAGTAGGGTTTCGTGAGCTCCATCGCCAAGTTACCGGGGTCCTCTATCTCGTACACCATATTGGTGCATACCCGATACCCGTTCTCTTCCATCTGGAAGAAATGCTGTTTGTACATGATGATGGCGGTTGCCCCATCCGCACCGGGCACCGTTTTCAAATGAGGAGCCAGCGTAGCGATCAGCTTCTTTAGCCCTGCGTCCTCCCTGCGGGCGACGGCCCAGTTCGACTGGGCCTGCGCTGCGGAAGCAAAGAGAAGCACGAGAGCCGTGGCTGTCGTGAGAATCCGCCCAAAGGCGCGGGGAAAAGACATGAGATTCCTCCGATAGGGATTAAGATGGCCTCAGATTGCCGACAAGATGGGAAAAATCCCGGGGAGAGGGCAAGTCCTATCTCTCTCGCCAAACTACGGGGCTTTGAGCCCTCGAGCCACGCCGGCAAAACGAGGCTCAGGTTTTCTTCTCCTTGACCACGACATTCAAGTCGTGGATGAGTTTTTCGACCCCTTTCTCGTTCGATTCGTAATACCCACGCACTCTTCCCACCTGGTCCACCAAGATGAAGCGTTCGCTGTGAGCGATGTTGTAGAGCCCGGTATTCTTGTTGGACTGAGGTTCCATGACCTGAAAGAAACCGTCCACCACGACCTTCTGCACGGCATCCAGATCCCCGGTGAGAAACTTCCAGTGACCGGGGATGGCGCCGTAACCCTTGGCGTAGGTCCTCAGTCTCTCCGGCGTGTCGTGCTTGGGATCGACGCTGATGGAGACGAGCCGCATCTGATCGCCCAGAGACTTGGTCCGTTCCTGAATTCGGGTCATCCAATCCGTGATCCTGGGACAGACGGTGGTGCAGGACGTGAAGAAGAACTGCACGACATACGCCTGACCCTTTAGATCTTGGGAGCCGAACTTGGCGCCGGTTTCATCCACCAACTCGAAGGAGGGTGCGGAGGTGACCACTTCCGGACCGGATTGCGTCGAATGTAGAAAGAACCACGCGGCCAAAGCACTGAGCGAAGCTACGATCAACAGTAGGACCAGGACGAAGCGCAGGGTCCGCATGGCGGAAGGCGAGGACGGTGGGGATTCTGGCGGAAGTTCTGGTTCCAAGTTTCGAACCTCTAGTTCACGAGAATGGCACTACAAAGCGCGAGAGAGAAACTCCTCGCAGGTCCCGCGGACCGTGGGGTGCCGAAAGGCCCGATCTCAAGCTTAAGGGATTCGGCCATTTTGGCTAGACTCTGGATGCCGTATCGGCCTGCAGGGTTTATCATTGCGCGGTTCTCTTTCGGGAAAACTCAGGATGAGCTTCGATCAGTTGCCAGCATTCAACGCATTCTTCAACGGTAGCGCGGCCGTTTTGCTCCTCTGTGCCTATGCGGCGATCCGCCGGGGCAAAGAGCGCCTTCACCGGCGCCTCATTCTGAGCGCCGTGGCCTCGTCTATTCTCTTTTTGATCGGCTATCTGAGCTACCACTCGGTCCACGGGACCACGCGCTTCAGCTACGGCGGCGGAGTGCGGGTACTCTATTTTTCCATCCTGATCAGCCACACCATTCTGGCAGCTACTGTGATCCCGCTGGTCATCGTCACCTTGCGGCACGGTCTCAAATACAACCGGAGCCGTCATCGCAAGTGGGCGCATTTCACCTTCCCCATCTGGCTCTATGTCTCAATTACCGGAGTCATCATTTACTTCATGCTCTACCATTGGTTCCCTTCTCATGGCGCCTGAGGATCCAGGCAGAATCGGTCTTTTTCGAGCGTGCTTGGTGCTCACGCTCATGGTGTACGCACTCATTCTGGTGGGAGGCCTCTTGCACATCCTGGGGGCCGCAATGAGCTGCCCCGATTGGCCGCTCTGTTACGGGGAGCTTCTCTCCACTCGCCCGGGGACGATTCTCGCCCAGACCCACCGCTATCTGGCGGCTGCTCTCGCCCTGTTCACCCTGGCTATCGCCATTGCGATCGCGCGCCGGCCAGCTCTGGATCGGGGACTCTTGGAGCTCAGCCGCTCTGCCCTGGTGCTCGTCCTGCTGCAGGCGGCCCTGGGCGGTGTGGCCGTGATTCTGATGCTTCCCACTTTGATTTCGGTGGCCCATCTGGCACTGGGACTCGGGCTCTTCGCGCTGTGCCTCTCCATGACCTTCCGCACCCGTCCGGAGTGGATCGCGCCGCCGGCCACCGAGGTGGATTCGAGGATCACCTCGCTGCACTCCTGGGCCGATCTGGCGATCTCCGCGACCTTCGTGGAGATGCTCTTGGGAGCCTTCCTGCACCAGACCGGGGCCGGGTCCGCACTCGGACTGGGCAAGAGCGCGGCACTTCTGGGCGTGGATCCCGCCACCTCGGTCCACGTCTTTTGGCCCGACGACGCCCCGGGACGCTGGAACATGATCCATCGGCTCTCGGCACTGGTCACCGCCACTTTGGTCGTGACCAGCGCTTGGAAGGGCCTTCGCTTCGCGCTGAGCGGGGCGGATCGTGGGAACTCCTCGCCCGGCGGGGGGGCCGACCGGGCCGGCCTCATTCTCTCGGTTTCGGCCATGGCTCTGGTGGCAACGCAGCTCTTTCTCGGTGTTTTCGGGCTGATCCACAACCTGGCCCCCCTGTGGGTCTTTCTCCATCTCGCGGTCGCGACTGCGCTCTTCGGGGTCCTCTTGGCCAACCGTCTTCACCTGGGCGCGAGCGTCTTGCCCGAGTTGGACGGACTGGACGCCGCTCTGCGATCGCCTCGCGTCGAGGGCGCAACATCGCGGGGACTCTTCGGTCAAAGCCTGCTCGACGCCTTCGTCTTGACCAAGCCGCGGCTGGCCTTCTTGGTAATCTTCACTACCGCTGCGGGAATGAAGCTGGCGCCCGGTGGGCTGCCGCTGGGTGAGGCCGCGCTGACCATCCTGTTCGTGACCCTGGTGGTTGCCGCGGGGACGACCTTGAACATGTACCAGGAACAGGAACCCGACGCCAAGATGGAACGAACCAAGGAGCGACCGCTCCCCGCAGGACGTCTGCATCCACGCGTGGCTCTGATCCAGGGCTGGGTGCTCGCGTTGAGCGGTTTGGTCGGACTCGCTCTGGTCTCCAACCTGCTTACTACAGGTTTGGCCGCGCTGTCGCTCTTCGTCTACCTCGGCCTGTACACGCCGATGAAGTCGCGCAGCGTGAGCGCGGTCTATCTGGGGGCCATCCCCGGTGCGCTTCCCATCGCGATGGGTTGGACCGCGGTGACCGGCGGTTTCGACGGGGGCGCGATCGCGCTCTTCGCGCTTCTCTTCGTCTGGCAGATTCCCCATTTCATTGCGATTTCCCTGTACCGCAAAGAGGAGTATGCCGCAGCTGGCTTCAAGATTTTTCCCCTGGTCTATGGCGAACGTGTCAGCCTGCGTCACATTTTCGGCACCAGCGTGGGGCTTGCTCTCAGCAGCCTGTTCCTGAGCCGGTTCTTGGCGCTCCACCTGGGCCTCAGCACCGAGGGTAAGGGAGGGATCTTCTATTTCGCGGTCGCCCTCTCCCTGGGCGGCTTGATCGTGGCGTCGGCGGTGCGGGGATTTTCACCCCTACGGAACGAAAACTGGGCCAGACGCTTCTTTTTCATTACACTCGTTTACCTGCCGGTTGCGCTCGGCGTCTTGCTGCTCGACTCGTGAGTCAAGCTGGGCTGGACCCGAAGCGGATGAAAGTGGCATGATGGGCCACGCTGGAATTTCCCCCCGATCTACGATGAGGCCAGCCCCATGACCGAACACGAAATGGAAATATTCCATGGCAGCCTGGAGCGCTGCCTGGGAGGGGACGGATTTGTCGAGAGGTTCTACGAACTGCTGTGCGACCGCTCCCCGGACATCGCCGAGAAGTTCAAAGACACGGATTTCAAGATTCAAAAGCGCAAGCTCACCTCCTCCCTCTACATGACGATGCTCTTGGACGATCAGACTCCCGAGGGCGACGTCCACTTCGAACGCATCGCTCAGCTCCACAGCCGCAATGCCCTCGACATCCGGCCCGAGTACTACACCGTCTGGATCGAATGCCTAATCGAGGCCGCGCGCGAATACGACCGTTACTTCGATGAGGAGACGGAGAAGGCTTGGCGTCACTTGATGGCGCCGGCGATGGAATTCATGAAAACGCGCTACCGGCGAAGCGCGGGGCCGACAGACGAGGATCTCGGGGTCGACTCGTGAGTTTCTTCCGAACCCTACCAGACAACGTCCTCTTTCCCGTATGGGGGTAAAGCTGGATCCATGTCCCTGCTCTCACCAAACGCGGCCGGCGGTTTCCCCGCGATAGCCTATGTTCTCGCCAAAGCGAGAGAGGCCGGGGGCCTCTTGCAGTTCGTGAAGCGGCTGCGCGGAAGAAACACCTGCAAAACCTGCGCACTGGGAATGGGTGGCCTTTCGGGGGGAATGGTCGACGAATCTGGCCACTTTCCCGCGATCTGTAAGAAGTCCGTCCAGGCGGTGGCGGGGGATCTGGCCGCCGCCATTCCCGAGGGTTTCTTCAATCGGAACTCGCTGCGCGCTCTGGCCGCGATGAGTTCGGCGGAACTCGAGAGCCTTGGCCGCCTTTCCTTTCCCATCTTGGCGCGTGCCGGTGATACCCACTATCGGCGTATCTCGTGGGAGGATGCGCTGAACCTCGCTGCACGCGCGTTCCGGCGGACTCGACCGGAGAGGACCTTCTTTTACGCCAGCGGGCGCTCCTCCAACGAAGCTGCGTTCCTCCTGCAGCTCGTGGCGCGGGCCTACGGTACCAGCAACGTCAACAACTGCTCGTACTATTGCCATCAGGCCAGTGGAGTCGCGCTCAGCAAGGTGTATGGCTCGGGAACTTCCAGCGTAGTGCTCGCTGACCTTGCGCGCACCGATCTCGCCGTGGTCATTGGTGCCAATCCGGCTTCCAATCACCCCCGTCTGATCACCCAGCTCATGCAGCTACGGCGGCGCGGGGGGCAGGTCATCGTCATCAATCCCCTAAAGGAGTTGGGACTGACGAGATTCCGCGTGCCCAGTGATCCACGCAGTCTTCTCTTCGGTTCGGAAATCGCCAGTCTTTACCTGCAGCCTCACGTGGGAAGTGACATTGCCCTGCTCAAAGCCCTGCTGAAGGGAGTGCTGGAACAAGGCGGACTCGACGAGACCTACATCGAACACTACACGAGCGGATTTGAAGCGCTGCGAGAGGACCTCGAAGAAAGCTCTTGGGGCGAACTGTACGAAGCTTGCGGGGTCGACCCTTACCAGATCGAGGGCGCCGTGCGGATGCTCTGCTCCGCGCGCAGCGGAATTCTGCTCTGGGCGATGGGACTCACCCACCATGCCTTCGGCGTGGACAACATTTTGGCCGTGGCCAATTTGGCGTTGGCGCGCGGCTGGTTGGGACGTCCGGGCTGCGGCCTCTTGCCGATTCGCGGCCACTCCAACGTGCAGGGAGTGGGTTCGGTCGGAGTGACTCCGGCGCTGAAGCAGGCCTTCGCCGAGAAGCTGGAGGGCCTCTACGGAGTACCCACCACGCTCCCGCCGGGGATGGACACCTACGCCTGCATGGAAGCCGCACAGCGCGGAGAGATCGATGCGGCGCTGCTTTTGGGAGGAAATCTTTTTGGCGCCAATCCGGACGCGAATTGGGCCTCTGCTGCGCTGAACAAGATCCCCTTTCTCATGCAGGTTTCCACCAAGCTGAACACGGGCCACCTGGCCGGACGCGGACGCGAGACTCTCGTGTTGCCGGCCCTGACCCGCGACGAGGAACTGCAGGCAACGAGCCAGGAAAGCATGTTCAACTTCGTGCGTCTCAGCGTGGGTGGAGAGCAATCGCCCGCAAGCGGACTGCGTGCCGCTACTCAGAGAGATCGGCCGCTGGAGAACGGGCGGGGAGCGCGGGGAGAGGTCCAGATCCTGGCTTCGCTGGCCCATCGGATTCTCCCCGAGGGGCGTTTCGATTGGAGCAAACTGAGAAACCACGAGTCGCTGCGCGAAAGCATCGCGGCGGTGGTTCCCGGCTACGAGGCGATCGCCAAGCTGGGCGTCGGGGGCGAGGAATTCCAGATCGCAGGAAGGACCTTCCATCGGCCCAGCTTCGCCACCGCGGACAAAAGAGCCCACTTCCACACGACTCCCCTGCCCCACTGGCGCCCCAAGGCCGGTCGTTTTCGCCTCATGACTCTCCGCAGCGAGGGGCAGTTCAATTCGGTGGTCTACGAGGAGGAGGACTTTTACCGCAACTCCGCGCCGCGCAATGCCGCACTGATGGCGGCGGCAGATCTACGTCGTCTCGCGCTACGGAACGGTCAGCGAATCCGCGTAGAATCCGCCGCGGGCGGAATGGATGCCGTGGCCTGGGCAGCGGATCTGCCGGCCGGCAACATCGCCATGTACTATCCAGAAGCCAACGTACTCGTGCCCCGCAATCTCGATCCCCGCTCGCACACCCCTGCCTTCAAATCGGTCGAAGTCCGGATTCGGACTTGATCCTCCCCGGCCTCGTTCAGCTCTTCCGTTTGGCCTGATCGGCGACTGCCTTGGCTGCGGCCGCGATCGCGTCGGGATCTCCCAGATAGTAGTGCTTCAGGGGCTTCAGGTTTTCGTTTAGTTCGTAGACGAGAGGAACCCCGGTGGGGATGTTCAGGGAGACGATCTCCTCGTCGGAAACCGCATCCAAAAATTTTACCAGCGCGCGCAGACTGTTGCCGTGCGCGACAAGAAGGAGTCGCTGTCCGCTCTTCACCAGAGGCGCGATGTCCTGTTGCCACAGCGGCAAAAAACGTTTCACGGTTAGTTCTAGGCTCTCAGTGCAGGGAATCTCCTCTGGAGCGAGAGAAGCGTAGCGGCGATCGTGCCCTGGCCAACGAGGATCGCTCGTTTCGAGCGCGGGCGGCGGCGTGGCGTAGCTCCGCCGCCAGAGCATCACCTGCTCGTCGCCATGTTTCTCGGCCGTCTCCGCCTTGTTCAGGCCCTGGAGAGCTCCGTAGTGCCGTTCGTTCAGCCGCCAGTCTCTGATCACCGGCAACCACATGCGATCCATCTCCTCCATCACCAACCACATGGTCTTGATCGCACGCATGAGAACCGAGGTGTAGATCAAATCGAAATCGTAAGCTTCGGCCTTCATGATCCGGCCGGATTGGATGGCCTCGTTGATCCCCTGTTCGGTGAGATCCACGTCAGTCCAGCCCGTGAAACGGTTTTCCAGATTCCAAGTGGACTGGCCATGACGCAAAAGAACCAGCTTGTGCATATCGATTCCCTTCGGGAAAGGACGGCGTGATCGACTGCCCGCTGGTCACATTCTAACACCTGGGCCGCCAGGATGCACCGACTCCGGCGCTCTCAGTTGCCCTTGTGACCGGGCCGTTCGCTGAGTAGGCTTGAGCCTTAAGGGGTGAGCTGGAGCGACCTTCCCACAATTCAGCCTCTGAACTCTCGGGAGTGAACATGGCGATCGTAGTGACGGGCAAGAACCTGCGGATCGAGGACCTTGTGCGCGTGGCACGGCAGGGCGAAGCGGTCGAACTTGATTCCGATGCCCGGCAACGGATCTCTCAATGCCGCGAATTGCTCGAACGAAAGATCGACGAGGGCGAGGTCATGTACGGGGTCAACACCGGCATCGGAGAGCTCGCCAGTGTCGCGCTCGAGCCCGAGCAGGTGCAGAAATTCCAGCGCTACCTCATCTACAACCATTCTGCGGGGATCGGTGAGCCCGCACCCTTGGAGCATGTGCGCGCCGCCATGTTGGCGCGCGTCAACGTTCACGCACACGGGAATTCCGGGTGCCGTCCCATCATCACCCAGACTTACTTGGACATGCTCAACCGCGGAGTCACCCCGGTGGTCTGCGAGAAGGGCAGCGTGGGGGCCTGCGGGGATCTCGCGCCCATGAGTCAGATCGCGCTCTCCCTGATGGGAGAGGGAGAATGCTTCTACCGGGATCATCGCATGTCCACGCGGGAGGCCATGACACAGGCCGAGATCGAAATCCCCGGTCTTCAGGCCCGTGACGGTCTGGCCGCGATCAACGGTTCCAATCTGCTCACTGCGATCTCCGCGCTGGTGGCGTACGAGGCCGAAATCTGGCTGAAACACGCGGAAATTGCCGCGGCCATGAGTCTCGATGCGCTCGGAGCAAATCTCAAACCCTACGATCGCCGCCTGCACGAGCTTCGCGGTTTTCACGGGGCGGTCGTCTCGGCCGAGAACTTGAAGCTCGTTTTGGCGGGAGGAGATCTGGCCGAAGGCGGAAAACTGAAAGTGAAGGTCCAGGATTCCTACAGCATGCGTAGCACTCCCCAAGTCATTGGCGCTGCGCGCGATCAGCTTCGCTGGACCAAAGAACAGATCGAAGTGGAGCTGAACGGGGTCGGCGATAATCCCATTTTCTTGCCCGAGGAAGATACTGTGCTCACCGGCGCCAACTTCCAGGGGACGCCAGTCTCCTTGCCGATGGAAGGCCTGGGAGCAGCCATCACCATGGTCTGCGTCCTGAGCGAGCGTCGCCTCAATCGGCTCCTCAACCCCAAATTATCGGACGGTCTGCCTGCGTTCTTGACCAAGGGCGCGGGGATGTTCAGCGGTCTCATGCTGAGTCAATACACGGCGGACGCGCTCATCGTGGAGCAACGCATCCTCTCCACTCCGGCTTGCACACAGAGTATCCCGGCCGCGGCCGACCAGGAGGACTTCGTGAGCATGGGAATGAACACCGCACTCAAGAGCCGACAGATCATGGACAATGCCTACGGAGTGCTTGGCATCGAGTTGATGGCCGCCGCGCAGGCTCTGGATTTTCGCGGGTGGAAGCCGGGCCAAGGCTGTGAGGCGGCACGGGGCGCCATCCGGAAGCAGGTCGAACATCTGGAGGAAGATCGTCCCCTCTTCAACGACCACAATGCCATGAGCAAGCTGGTGCGAAGCGGAGAAATTCTCGCCGCGGTCGAAGGAAGTGTCGGTCCCCTCGCAAGTTCTTGAGGGATCTTGGCAGAACCGCCCTGGGCGGAAGCGCTCGCGGCCTGGCCGAGGGAGGGCTCAGTAACTCGTTCCGTCCTCGCCGACTTTTCCGGCGAACTTGCGATACATCCAGCTCGAGTAGGCCATTGCGATCAACATTCCGGGGATCCACCAGTAGAGCCCCAGCTTGAGGCCCGAGAGCGGAGCGGCCGCGTTGTGAATATCGAGGCTCAATCCGGTGTCACCCAGGGCCGGAAGCACCAGGGGATAAACGCCGGCCACTACCGCACCCAGCATGCCCGCCAGATAGGCGCACGAAGCGTAGAATGCGCTCAGCTCCTTTCCACGGCGTGGAAACCAGAAAAGACCGAAGAGCCCGGCGAGCGCCAACAACGGGAAAAAGTAGCGCCAAGGCTGCGCGTTCAGGTGCTGCAGAATCACCGGCTGAATTCTAAAAGTGGCGACGGTGAGAATCAGGGTGAGAAGTAGCTGCACCGGCACGAGGATTCCAATCTTGTGCAGCGAGCGCTGCTGCATGGGACCACTCGTCTTCAGGTTCAACCAAGTGGCCCCCTGCAGCGTCAGCGCGACCACCGCGGTCACTCCCACCAGCACGGTATAGATATCCAGAACTCCCACGCTGTGACGCCCCCCCAGCCACATGGGCGCGAAGAACCTGCCGCTGGAATCCAGCGGGACGCCGCGCACGACGTTTCCCAGCGCCACTCCGAAGAACAACGCCAAGAGAAAGGAACTGAGCACGAAGATCGAGTCCCACAGCGAACGCCAAATCGGGGCCTCGAGATGCGAGCGGAGTTCGATGGAAATTCCGCGACCCATCAAGAGCCACAACACCATGTTCAAGGGCAGATAAAAGCCGCTGAACGCGCTGGCGTAGAGTAGGGGAAAAGCGAAGTAGAGCGTTCCCCCCGCGGCCAGCAGCCACACTTCGTTGCCATCCCACACCGGCCCAATCGTGGCCAGGGCGAGACGACGCTCCTCGTCGCTTCGAGCGACGAGGCGATGCAGAATTCCCACTCCCAGATCGAAACCGTCGAGAAGCACGTACATCACGATCATGAATGCCACAAAACAAAACCAGATCGTCTGCAAGGGAATCCTCCCGATCAGTGTGAAGTTTCGCTTTCGGGACCACGCTGGATTTCACGCCACATCAACAGGATGAAGAGGAGCGAAAGCAATGTGTACATGCCCATGAACCCCATGAGGGTGAAGATACCGTTGCCCGCCGAGACCGTATCGCTATAGCCATCTTGCGTGCGCAACAGGCCGTACACGAGCCAGGGCTGTCGTCCCAGCTCCGCGGTGAGCCATCCCGCCGTGTTGGTGATGTAGGGAAAGGGAAACAAGATCACGAGCGCCCAGAGAAAGAAGCGGCTCTGAAAGAGCTTCCCCCGCGCGAGCCAAATCATGCTCAACCCCAAGAGCAGAATGAAGATCGTGCCCAGACCCACCATGATGTGATACGCGAAATAGAGCAGCGGAATGTTGTCCGGCCAGTCACGCTTGGGGAAGGTGGTGAGCCCCGGTACCTCCGAGCGCAGCCGGCTGGTAGTGAGGAAGCTCAGCGCCTTGGGAATCTTGATCGGATTGTCCAGGCTCTGCCGCTCCACGTCCGGTTGACCGATCAGAACCAACGGCGCGCCCGCTTCACTCTGAAAGAGACCTTCCATCGCGGCGAGAGCGGCCGGCTGATGCTTCGCCACCATCCTTGCGTGAAAATCCCCGGTGGGAAAGGCCAGGGCGATGGCCGCGATCAGCCCGGCCGGTACCCCCACGCGCAAGAAGCGTCTAGCGACTTTGACTTCACGATCTTGCAAAAGGTAGAAGGCACCGGCCGCGCTCACGAAGATGGCGGCGGTGACGGTGGTGCCCATCATCGTGTGGAGGTACTGCCAGAGTCCCCAGGGATTCAGAAGGAACTGGCCCAAACTCGTCAGGGCCACTCCCCCGTTCGCTGTGAGCTCGAAGCCGCGTGGATACTGCATCCAGGCGTCCGTGATCACGATGAAGTAACCGGACAACCAGGATCCGACGAAGACTAATAGTGAAGCGACCCAGTGTACGCGTGGACCGAAACGCTTTTCACCGAAGAGGAGAATTCCCAGAAAACTCGATTCCAAAAAGAACGCGAAGACGCCTTCCATGGCCAAACTCTGGCCGATCACTCCCCCTGCGAAGATGGAGAATCGAGACCAGCTGGTGCCGAACTGGAACTCCAGAGGAATGCCGGTTACGACGCCCATCGCAAAATTGATGGCGAAAAGTCGAATCCAAAAACGCGCGGCATGGTTCCACTCTTCCTTCTGCGTCCTGATGGCCAGGCTCTTCATCAAGAAGATGAGCAGGGCCAATCCCATGGTGAGTTGCGGAAAGAGGTAGTGGTAGGTGACGGTGAACGCGAAGTGGAAACGGTGAACGGCGAGCGCAGTGTCCATCTTTTCGTCTGTACCTTCCTGAGAAGAGGCCAGGACTTGGAACCCGGAGCCCGTAGATACTACGGGCGAACTCAGGCTCGTCCATCCGTCCCAAGAACGTCCCTGGCGAATGTGATACAAGGGATTGCGCTAGACAAGAACTTCCCCCGCGAATACAGCGGAGTGCGTAGGCGCGGAAGGCGCCGCTGGCTTGCGGCATCCTCGATTCGCCCTTACTCTGGGCCAGGCCGCCGCCAATCGAGGATACCCACAGGAGGAAACATCGATGTCCCTGGTCGGCAAGCAAGCCCCGGATTTCATTCTCGAGGGCTATTTCAACAAAAATTTCGAGACCTTCAAACTCAGCGATTATCGCGGGAAGTGGGTCTATCTACTCTATTATCCGCTCGACTTCACCTTCGTGTGCCCCACGGAAGTACTCGAGTTCAGCAAGATGGCCGCGGAGTTCCGCAAGTTGAACTGTGCTCTCTTCGGAATCTCCATCGACAGCAAGTTCGTCCACAAGGCCTGGGTGGATGGAAAGGCCGAGGATGGCGCTCTGGGTGGAAGCCTGGACTATCCTCTACTCGCGGACGTCACGAAGACGACGGCGGCCAACTACGGCGTCCTGCTGGAGGAGTCGGGAGTTGCCTTGCGCGGACTCTTCCTCATCAGCCCCGAGGGCGTCGTCATGCAGGAGACGATCAACAATCTCTCGGTCGGTCGTAACGCCAAGGAAGCAATCCGCTTGCTGAAAGCCTTCCAATACGTAACCAGCCACGAGGGCGAGGTGTGCCCCGCGGGCTGGGACGAAGGCGCGGACACCATGAAGGCCAGCTCAGAAGGCATGGCGGAGTATCTCAGCAGCCACTGAGGACGAATCCAGCGCGATGAAAACGGGCGGAGCCGAATGGTTCCGCCCTCCTTGCGTTGATCTCCCACCGTCGAATTTTCGACCGATGAGACTGGCGCCATGGCGGACTCCACGACAACCGGTACTCTCATGCACGATTTTCTGGCGCCCTTCACGATCGTATTCGATGTGGGTTCTCGGCGGATCGCGTTCCTGCCACACGACGAGCCCGCAGCAGCGCCCTAGGGAATCTCGAGTTCCGCCAAGCGCTGCAAACTGCGCACGCGCTCTGTGGGGACGACCACGCGCGGTATTTCGCCGCGCTGGCCCACCATGCTCACTCGCTGTAGGTATTCCTGGCGGCTCGATGCGTTCTCTCCTTCAACGTGGGCCTCCACGTCCAGAAGAACGACTTGCTTCGCAGTGATGGTGTCACAGCGTCCGACGAAGAGCTCCGGCCCATCGGTCACGACGACCACGGTGATCCCGTGCAGCTCTCCTTTGTCGTGGTGAAAGGTCCCCACGCGGTCTCTCCTGAGCTTCGTGCTCCCTAGGCCGTCACGCAGTGCTTCTGGAAGGCCTCGGTGAGTTCCTGTGCGATCTCTTGCGCGCTGCGACTCTCGATACGATGCCGGGGCAAGAAGTGCACGATCTCGCCGTTCTTGAACATCACCATGCTGGGGCTACTCGGGGGAAACTCAGCGAAATGGGAGCGAGCCTGCGCGGTGGCCTCCACATCCTGTCCCGCGAAGACGGTGGCGACTCGGGCCGGACGCGCCGCATGCTGCAGAGCGAGCGCCACCGCGGGCCGCGCTTGGCCGGCGGCACAGCCGCAAACGCTGTTGATGATGAGGAGTCCGGGGCTGTCGTTCTCGGCTATCCACTCGTCCACCGCTGCGGCAGTGGTCAATTCCTGAACTCCGAGACGAGTGAGCTCCTCACGCATGGGAGCTACGAGCTGCGGATCGTACGGCATGCAAATCACTCCTTGTGAACAAGCGCGGCCGAGGCTGCGGTATTGAAAACCGATTTCAATCCCCCACTAACTACGCCAAAAAGGCCTGCGCGGCAAGGCATACCGAGCTTTGGACTTGCCAAATTCGGTGCTTGTGATCTTCCTTTGCGGTCAGGGAAGCGGGAACAGGCCGGAGCCTGGTGCGTTTCAGACAGTGGGAGAATCCAGAGTCCTCCCCAAGGGGAAGGGAACCATGATGGACCAATCGCGTTCCTTCGATCTTCAAGAGCGCCAACGCATCCTGAGCCACAGCTCGGTGGAGGCGCGAACTTCCTTTCTGAGCCAGGTCTACGCCTGGATGTGCACCGGACTGGTGGTGACCGCTCTCACCGCCTGGGGCCTGCTCCAGAACCGCGAACTGATGGCCCAGCTGGTGGGAGGCCAGGGTCGCTTTCTGCTTCTGATCGGGCTCCAGCTCGGAGCGGTGATCGTCCTGGCCGCAGCCTTCCAAAGACTCTCCTTCGCTGCGGCGGCCGGGCTCTTCCTGCTCTATTCGGCGCTGACCGGGGTGACCTTTTCCACCCTCTTCCTCGTCTACACCGGAGCCAGCATCGCCTCGGTGTTCTTCATTACCGCCGGCACCTTCGGCGCGGTTAGTTTTTACGGTATGACGACCAAGCGCGATCTGTCTGGCTGGGGCTCCTATCTCTTCATGGGCCTCATCGGCATCATCGTGGCTTCGGTGGTCAATCTCTTCCTGCACAGCGATGGACTGACGATGGCGGTTTCCTATCTGGCCGTCTTGATCTTCACCGGTCTGACTGCGTACGACACCCAACGTCTGATGCTCGTGCACGAATCAGGGCGGGCCCACGGACGCGCGGGATCGAAGTTGGCAGTCTACGGCGCGCTGCAACTCTATCTCGATTTCATCAACCTCTTCCTGGCGCTGCTACGCATCATGGGCCGGCGACGCTAAAAGCGAGGGCCGCTCAGGGAGTTTGCGGGCTCTCCACCAAGCGATGGATCTTTCCCTGCGCGGCATATTCCAATACGTAGAGACTGCCGTCGGCTCCCAGGCCGAAGGAGGAGATTCGGAAGGGCGCGTCCAGGAGTTTCTTCAGATCCTGACCCTCATGGTCGATGGCCCAGATGCGTCCGGAGGAATAGTCGCCAAAGACGTAGCGGCCCTCCAGCGTACTCAGACTGGCTCCACGTACCACGTAGCCGCCAGTGATCGCGGCGTTGCCTTCGGTGTGGGGATATTCGTACAGGGGATCCAGAAAGGGCCCAGCCGAGGCACACTGTGGAGAGGGGCCGCCTGGAGGCCCCAAATAGTCGTGGGCTCCCTCGCGACAATCCCAACCGTAATTGCCGCCGTTGACGATGCGATCGACCTCCTCCCACTCTCCCTGCCCCACTTCTCCCGCCCAGAGTTCGCCTCTTGTGGCGTCGTACGAGATGCGCCACGGATTGCGTAATCCGTAGGCGAAGATCTCTTCCCTGAAGCCCTCGCCATTGCCCACGAAGGGGTTGTCGGGCGGTATCCCGTAGTAAGGTGGGGTGCTCTCGTTGGCTCCTACGTCGATGCGCAGGATCGAGCCGAGATACTGGGTACGGTCCTGGGCGGAGTCGATAGGATTTCCGCCGCCACCCCCGTCGCCCAGACTCAAGTAGAGTTCGTTCCCCTGGCCGAAGCACATCCCGCCGCCGTTGTGGTTGGAAAAGGGTTCATCGAACTCCCTGAGGACCACCTCGCTGGAAGCCTGTGCGCTGAGTCCGTCACTCTCCGCGGTGAAGCGCGAGAGACGACCGTGATAGCCCGACGCATCGGAAGTCGTGTAGTACACGTAGAACCAACGGGAGCTCTCGTAATCGGGGCGAAAGGCCAGACCCAACAACCCCAGCTCGCTGGACGCACTGGCGACGCTGTCGGCGATGTCCAGGAAGACCTTCGCGCTCGAAGAGTCGCCAGGATCGAGCACGAGGATCTTGCCCCGCTTCTCCACCACGAATAGCCGCTGGCCCAGACCCGGGGCCGCGTACAGTCCGACCGGGTTCTCCAAGCTGAGCTGGGGATAGACGGTCTGAAGTTCATACTGGTAGACCTTGGGCGCGTCAGGAGTCGGGGACACGGAGTCCGAGCAGCCGGAAACGGAGCCGACGAACAGGAGCATTCCGCAAGCGATGAAGAGAACGACGCGCGGCAAGGGGCAGCGAAGCGTGCGCGGGCGAGACGACACGAAGGGGCCTTTCGGCTGGGGAGAATCCAGACACAGTCTAGGCGAATCTTCGCGAAACTGCGCCTGCCGGCCTGCTGGGCGCAGTCAAAGTCAGAACTACTGTCCTCCTCCGTCGTGGATTTCGATGGGGTCTGCGCGCAGAACGGGCTGCCCCGGCGACTGAAAGAGATCGCGCAGGAAACGCAGCTCCTGCTCGCTCAAGCCCATCCACGGACCCAGCGGGCGCACCGGACCCCCGGAGAGGGGATCGAGCGTGAGCTTTGCCTGCAGCGAGGGAAGCAAGTCCGGCCAAAGCGCGGCCAGATTGAAGGCTCCCAGACCGGGTCCCTCCAGCAAAGTCACCGGCTGCTGGGCGGGAATGCCCGCCATCTCCTTCGCGATACCAATCGCTGACCACAGTCCCCCGATCTCATCCACGAGTCCCTCGCGCACCCCGCGCGTCCCGCTCCAAATGCGCCCCTGCCCCACCGAATCGACGTGCGCTTCGCTCAGGCCTCTCCCCGTGGCCACCTGGCTCACGAAATCGCCATACATGGCGCGGATGATCTTCTCCACCCGCTCCTTCTCCATCTCGTCGAGGGGACGGTGCGGCACCGCCACGTCGAGGAAAGGAAGCACGATGCCACCGCCCATGTCGGCATGCGCGCCCCGTTGGACCTGACTGTAGTCGAAACCGATTTTCTTGGAGAAGCCATTGTCGTAAATCCAGCCCCCGATGACCCCGATGCTGCCGGTAAGGGTGAGAGGAGACGCGAGCAGGGAATCACAGTACATGCTGATCCAGTATCCGCCGGAGGCGGCGACGTTCCCCTGGCTGACGACGACTGGCTTTTCCTTCATCGTCTTGCGCATTTCTCGCGCGACCATGTCGCTGGGAAGGGGATCTCCGCCCGGAGAGTCGACGCGCAGGATCACCGCCTTGACCGCCGGGTCCTGCCGCGCTTGCTCGATCTGTTTGCTCAAGCGACGTCCTTCGATCCCTTTGTCCATCGCGCACTCTCCGATGGCGTACAGGACCGCGATTCTATCCGGTTCGCCCCACTCGGCTCGCCGCCAACGCGGATCACCCGTGACACTCAGCAGAGCGTGCTCGCGCGCGGAGTGCGGGGACGGGGCCTGGGACTTCCCATCCTTCTCGGCGCCTTTGCGGGCTTCTTCATAGCTCCCCAACTTATCAACCAGGTGCAGCTGAAGCGCTTCGGGCGCTCTCAGGAAACCGCGGGTATCCACGATCTCGTCGAAGTTCTGGGCGCTCAAACCGCGGGCGGAACAAATCAGGGACCGTGCCTCTTCGTAGTAGTCGTCCAGGAGTGCCTGACGCTGCTCTCTGTCCGCCTCGCTCTGTGAGCTACGGGAGAGCACTTCGAACGCGGATTTGTACTTGAAGTAGCGCCAGGCCTCGACGCCCAGACCGAGCTTGGTCAGCGCGTTGTGGTAGTAGGTCTTGCCCCAGCTCAGTCCGCGCAGATCCAGATCGCCTTGTGGGTCGAGCCAGATCTCATCCGCACAACTCGCCAGCATGGTTCCCATGAGCGTCAGGCGATCGGCGTAGACCACGACGGTCTTTCCGCGCGCCCGGAATTCCTCGAGCTGTTTCCTCAGCTCCCAGAGCATGGCGCTGCTGATGTGCATGCCGGAGAGATTGAGCACGAGCCGGTCGACTCGCGGTTCATCGGCCCAATCGGAGATACGTCTGAGAGTCGACAGGAAGGTGTTGCGATCGTCGAAATAGCGATATCGGCGATAGGGCATGGTTCCCTTCAGCGAGAGTTCCACCGTGGAACCGCTGCCCAAAGCGCCGCGCCACAGACGCAGTGGCGCATCCACTTGGGCGCCGAGCTGTACCGAGTGAACCTCTTGCAACACCCGGTTCTCATCCAATTCCACGATCGAGCCGGCTTGCGATCCGCCGTCGAAACTCAAGGCAAGTCCAAAACCAAAGACTCCCCCGTCGCGGTAGCGCACGCTGGCGCGTAGGCCGGGGACGATCTGACTCTCGATTCCCAGGCCACTGCGCCACTGCGCTTTCTTCGAGTCATCGGGGCGAGCGCTCAACTCACCGAAGAAAGTCCAGGCTGGCCCGAAGGGTCGAAGTCCCAGATCGGTCTGGCCCGCGAGGTCTCCCGTCTGCAGGTCCCAGTCGCCGCTGAGCCCAAAGGAAGCGAAGCGACGTCGCTCGATGAGTCCCGCGCTCAGGCGGCGATGACGCGGCATCAGGTCCCGATCGCCGCCGGCCCAGGAGTACGCCAGCCCGAGCGCATGGGAGCGGTCGCCTCCACTTAGGGCGAGGGAATACTCGTTCACGGTGGGAAGATCCACCGTCAGATCCTGCAAGAACGGTGAGCCGCTCGAGCTTCCGTCGAAGTCGAAGCGCCGGTAGGAAAAACTCAAGACGGGCAAGGAGACGATGGCGGCTAGATCGTGAGACTCCAACAGGAGAGGGCGATCGAAGGGGTGCGCGCTGAGCTGCTCGTTCCGCTTCCAGCCGAAGTAGATTCCCGACCTGGACCCGGTGCCGAAAGCCGCTGGATTGAAGAGCCCCGCCGCCAAGCTGGAGGACATTCCCGGCGGGCTCGAAAGCCAGCTCGACTCCGTGGCGTAGTCGGGGAGGCCGTCGTCCTTTGCTGCCCGCGCAAAGCTCGCGGGAAACGACACGAGAAGCAAGCTCACGAGGCAAAGTAGCGGCGAATACGGACCTGGGCTTCGCATCTCTCTCGCTTCCTGGTACCCGGTGGTGGTTTCGCTGCGGAGCCTAAGACTTTCGCGCCTCTCGGGCAAGACGAGCTGTCACTTGCCGGATGAGGACAGTGCGGGCATGCTCACTCCCCCGCAGAAAAGGAGACAGCCATGCATCCTTCACGTAGTCTCGCGCTGTTCTCTCTCGCCTTCGCCTTCTTTCTATTGAGCCCGGCCTACCTCGTGGCCTCCGCGCCTCCTCACGGGCTGCTGCGCGTCGGGGACCTACTTGACATGCTCACTCCTCTGGCGCTCTTGCCGCTCTACGCTCTCCTCTTGTACCAACGCCACGGGGCTTGGCCCCGATGGCCCAAAATGATTTTGTTCTTGGTGCTCTCGGCTCTCTGGGTCGAAGGGCATTCGATGCACCTGGCCGCGAACGCGTTGGGGCACTTGCTCGACGCACGGCCGCTCACCGCGGCTTATCGCCTGGATTATTTTCTGGACGAACACCTGAGCCACGTGCTGTGGCATGCCGCTATCATCCTGCTCGCAGTCCTGCTCTTGGTCCAAGCCAAACGCGAAGAAGTAGATTCGCCGGTGAGCTGCATCGTGGGCGCGGTGCCCTATGGCTTCAGCTACTTCGCGATCACGGTGGAAGGACAGACTGCGGCGCTAGGAATCCTCGCGGCGTTCGCACTCTCGGGGTGGATCGCTTCGAGCTTCAAAGAGCGAAAGAAGGATGCGTACTCCGTCTTCTTTCTCTCAGCGCATCTGCTTGCACTCGCACTCTATCTGCTTTGGTACCTCATGCACGGGGGACTGCCGCAATTCAGCGAAGTGGGACTGCTAAAATGAAGAAGAATGCTAACAGCAGCAACGAGAAGAGACCGCCCCCGATGGGAACGGTCTCTTGTTCGCGCTGCCGGCGCGACGCAGCTAACAGAAGGCGTGCGCCGTGGGAGCAGGAAAACTCGGGCTTTTACATGCTCACGAAATCGTGGGCACGTACTGTTTTGCGGCCATTCGCCTTGGCGCGCTTCGCGGCCTGCTCGATGTACCAGTAGACAATGCCATTGAGACCATCGAGAGCGTCTCCGGCAACGTTGACCCCGTAGTTCTTGAGCGCGACTTTCGTCTTGCTTCCCACGAGCAACATCTCCATGGCGGCCTTCCTGGAAGCGGCCTTTTTTCTCGCCGTCTTCTTCTTGGCGGTCTTCCTCTTGGCAGCGGTCTTCTTCTTGGCCACAGTGGGCCTCCTTGGGTTTTGATTGTCAAACGAGGAGCCGGCACCACACCGGTCCTTCACGATCGACAACGAGTCCGAGGGAAGTCCTACCCTTGGTGCAGTGCACCGTGATGGAGTGGGGTCCCATTGCGACCCGTGCGCTGTAAGAGCCGGAAATAACTCAATCGCGCCACGACGGCAAGCGTTTTCGCGAGAACTCGTCCCACCGCGAGCGATGTTGCCTCGGCTTGGGCACCAAACTCAGTGGGCGGCTGCCTCGCTCGCGGCCACGGATTTGCGAATCGCGACCAACTCGAGGTGCAGGATAAGCGGACTGTTTGGAGGAACGACTCCCGGGATACCCCGAACTCCGAATCCAAGCTTCGCGGGAAGAAAGACCCAGCGCTCCTCCCCCACCTGCATTTTCAGGAAATTCATCTCCCACTGCAGACCTCTGCGAGGCTCGCCGGCCACCAACACCTCGGGCTTTCCGTCCTGATACGTCGATTCCACCACTTTCCCGTCGGGAAGGTAGCAGGCGTAATTCACCACGATGGTCTGTCCCTTCTTCGGCTTCTCGCCATTTCCACTCACGGTCTTGACCATGCGGCTGCCATCATCTTGCTTGCGTGATTTCTTGCGCAGTGGATCGACCCTCTCTTGGAAGCGCTGCGTGTGCAACCGGGCGAGTTGGGTCGCATCCAGGTCCTTGAGCTCTTGAAACGTGGCCTCGGCATCGAACTCTTGCGCCGCTTTCCCGCGCCGGATGATCTTCACCGACCGCAAGTGCACATCCTCCTCGGGTTTGTTGTCATTGGTGGGTACCGAAGAAATCGCGGAGACGACATCCATTCCCATCACCACGCGCCCGAAAATGCTGAATCGCCGATCGAGCTCGGACTCACGCTTCTCGGTGATGAAGAACTGGCTTCCGTTGGTGTTGGGACCCTGATTGGCCATGGCCAGGACTCCGGGACGATCAAAACTGAGGCCCGGTACGATCTCATCGCGAAAGCGGTAGCCGGGTCCGCCGGTACCACGCCCGGTGGGATCGCCGGACTGGATGAGAAAGCCACCGATCACCCGGTGGAAGGTCAGACCGTCGTAGAAGGGTTGCTTCGTCGATTCGTCGGATTGCCCATCGACGCCGCTCCTGGTTCCCTCAGCGAGGCCCACGAAATTGGCGACCGTGAGGGGGACTCGCTGGAAGAAGAGCTTACATACGATGACGCCCAGATCGGTCTGGAGCACTGCGTACAGACCGTCGGCGGCGGTCGCTTCCTCCACCGTACCGTAACTCGGACCTGTCGCCTCGTCGGTGGCATTCTGCGCGTGAACGGGGCTTCTCAGTGGAAGGAGAAGCAACACGACGCAAAGGAAGACTCTTGCAGAAGCGCGGTGCATCGACGACGGACCTCCGGATTACGGTAGTGACGCCCCCCACGGGCGAACCTTTCGAATCTAGCATCAGCGGTGGATTTCCAACAGGTCTTGCGGTTTTTCGCGCGGAGCTTCCCCGACCTGGCGCCCGAATGGCGGAACTGCGGTCCACTCCCGCAGCTTGAGAATTCAGGCAGCTGAAACTACTCTAGAACACTCCGAAGTCGGCAATTCTCATTCGTTCGCGGATCAGGGAGCCCAATGGACGCGCAAAGTGCACTGATCCTCGCCGCCGTGGCTCTCTGCTTCGGCCCCTTGATCGCGGGGGTGTTGCAGCGGCGATCCAATCTCCATGCCCTGCTGGATGGCTTCATCCTCGTGATGGTGGGAGGGCTGGCCCTTCTTCACCTCCTCCCCTACGCGCGGGATTCCATCGGTGCCTGGTGCATCCCCTTGGCTGCCATCGGCGCCTTCCTTCCGCTCTACACGGAAAAGAAGCTGCATCGACACGATTCGGACGAATCGTCCTCGATCCTGTGGCTCGCTGTGATCGGTCTGGTGCTACACGCGGCCCTCGACGGTGCCGCGCTGGCCGCCAACCAGCACGGCATGCACGAGCATCTCACCGAAGGGTGGAGTCTCCCCTTGGCCATTTTGCTCCACCGAGTTCCGGTGGGCCTGCTCATCTGGTGGTCGGTGCGACCTCAATTTGGATCGAAGATCGCGGTGACGATCCTGGCCGCGATTGGAGCCGCCACTTTCGTCGGTCACGGACTGAGCCGCTTCCTGCTTCCCCTCAGCGTTGGGCCGGTGTCGGGAATCATCTTCTCCCTCCTCGCGGGCGGCCTTCTCCATGTCGTGATGGACCACCGTCATCAAGGCAAGCATGGAGGCATTCGGGTGAGCCCTGCATGGGCTGCAACCGGCACAGTGCTCGCGTTGACGATCTTCTTCCTTTTGCCCGATACGGTGCCTCCCGTGCTCCAGCGCGGCTTCCGCAACATGGGCTATCTGTTCATGGAAAGTTCGTACGCGGTGGTACTGGGCTTTCTGGGAGCGGGGCTGATGACGATGGTCCCCGCGCGCTCCCTCAAACAACTTCTGCGGGGAAGCACTGAGGCGTCCAGCGCACTCAAGGGAATCCTCTTCGGCCTGCCGCTGCCCATCTGTTCGTGCGGGGTAGTGCCGCTCTATCGCAGTCTTCACGCGCGAGGAGTGCCCGCCGCGGCGGCGACCGCGTTCCTCGTGGCGACTCCGGAATTGGGATTCGACGCGGTTCTGATCTCGATTCCTTTGCTGGGAACTTCCGTCACTCTCGTGCGACTTGCTGCGGCATTTCTCGTGGCCCTGATCGCGGGACTGGTGGCGGGAAAGCTCATGCCCTCCACCGCAGCCACCGCATCTCAAGATCCCGCCACCTTCCCTGCGAGGAATGATCTCAAAGGGGCTCTCGATTTCGGCGTCCGCGAACTTTTCGACGACTTGGGGCCGTGGGTGTTGGTGGGGATTCTGGTGGCAGGGCTCATCGAACCGATCCTGATGAATGGGCTGATCGCGCTCATTCCTGAAGTGATCCAGGTGCCGATCTTTGGGCTGGTGGCGACCCCCTTTTACGTCTGCGCCTCGGGCGCAACGCCGATCGCTACGATTTTCCTGGCCAAAGGTGCCTCGGTGGGCGCGGTATTGGCCTTCCTCCTCACAGGTCCCGCCACCAACGTCACCACCTACGGTGCCATTAAGGGGGTCCACAAACGCCGCGCGGTATGGATCCTGATGTTCACGGTTCCTGTGAGCAGCATCCTTCTGGGTTGGCTCGTCAATCTTTTGCCCGGTCTCGCCGCGACGGTTCCCGAGCTGGGGAGCCACGCCCACGCCTATCACTGGTGGCAGAAGGCGGGAGTGGCTCTCTTCGCCGCGCTACTCTTGGGTTCGCTCTACCGACTCGGCCCACGGGGTCTTTTGCGCCAGGTGGGAATCGGTCGCGGAGCCTGATCGGGGCTCATATGCTTCGTGCGCGCTCAAGCTGCCTTGGCGAGGGTGACGCTGAGGATGGCCTGGAGCAAGCCAATCACGAAGCCCAAGACGCCCCCAAAGAGCGTGATGTAACGAAACTGCTTGCGTGAGAAGCCCAGAATGAGCTCTTCGAGAGCGGCGATGTCCATCTCGTTGATGCGGTCTTCGATGCGGCGTGCCACGTCGAAGCCGCCATCCTGTTCAACCGCCTCCTCGGCCATCTCCTCGATCCCCTCCAGGAGGCGCTTGACGATCATGGGCTTGAAACCGGCGGCCATGGCGGCGATCGGTCCCAGACTGCGCAGCATTTCCTCGACCTTGGATTCGACCCTGCGGTGAACCTGCTCACCGGTGAAGAACTGATGGATCTCGCGGGTGGATAGGAGCTTCGTCTCAAAGGTCTCGGCGATGTTGCGCGCGATGACCGCTCGTTGCGCCGGAATCAAACCGGGCGTGAAGGGCAGACGCCAGGGGCCCAGCTTCCTTGCGGCGTAGGGGTGGAAGAGCATCCGGATGGCGATGTCGTTGGTGACCAGCCCGATCGCCGCCCCTACGAGCGGAAAGATCAGGAATTCCCAGGCAAAAACCGCTGGCATACATGGACCTCCGCGAAAGACAGAGCAGATACACTAGCCCTGGCAGAAACCAGCGCAAGTGGGCGCGAGCTGGAGTGAGGGAGACTGACATTTCCGTTTTGTTCGATATTATTAGTATTTTTGAGCTAACTATTATAATATTAGTCTAATTATATTACCACTCATTCTATACTTGTCGCTTTTTGAGCTTGGTTTTTTTATACTTATCCTATGGAACTTGTAAAATCTCTGCCCTCATACCTGGTTGTGGCGGGCGAGCTCAGCCTCCCCGCGACAGAATCGGTGGCCTCGCGGAAGCGGCTGGAAGCGGCCTTGGAGGAGGTGTCGCGCCTGCACCGGCGCCAACTGCGGACGCCCCTTGAATGGAGCGGGGAGCAGGGGCGCGTCTTGACCGTACTGCGCCATCCCTCCGCCTTCTGCGAGCTGGTAGCGGAGCTCGAGTCGGAAGCCCAGGGGCTGTCCCTGCGCTGGGGGCTCGGATGGGGACCTCTCCGTGGAGAGCTTCGTCCGCGCGTGCACGGCATGGGCGGCCCATGCTTCGACCGCGCGCGCGCGGCGCTTGCCACCGCGCACCGGGAAAAAGCCTGGGCTGCGTGCGCGGGACTCGAGGAAGAGCAGGAGCGCGTGCTGAATGGCCTTCTGCGACTCCTCGGTGCCGTGCGCATGCGTTGGAAACCCAAGCAACGGGAAACGATCGCTCTGGCGCGCGCACACGCGCGCCGCAAGGATGTCGCGCGACTACGCGGGGTGAGCGAAGCCACAGTGAGCCGTTCGTTGGATGGCGCGCTCTTCGCCCCCGTGCTGGCCGCGGAATCCGCGTTCACCACTGCCCTGTCCCTATTCACAGAGCAGCGCGCAAGCCCTCCAGGTTCGCGCGCATGACGCTCAGAAAATCTCCGTGGGCGGGACGATTCGCGCAGGGATCGAAGACGACGCTGTGAATGCCCATCTGCAGGAGCTTGCGCTTGCTCGCGGGCAAGGGCACGCCTTCCCAGATCATCCAGTCTGCGGCGTCTTTCTTCCGAAGCTCGGCGAGGTGATCCCATTGCTCCTGGCTGGGGAACTCGCCGGGCTCCCACAGAACGGCCACCAAATTCAGACCGTAGCGACGCGCGAAGTACTGGAAGATGGGATGAGAGGCGAAGAGAGTCTGGCCGCGGTGCCCCTGAGTGAGGGTGCGCAGGCCGGAATCCAGGTCCAAGAGGTCCCGCTCTAGAGCCTCGAAATTGCGCCGCAAGAGGAGACTGTCGGCAAAGTCGTGCGCGAGGAAAGCATCGTAGATCGCCCTCGCCTGCCGGCTCGCCTGGCGGAAGTCGATCCATGTGGTGAAGACGGTGCCGGCGTGCGAGTGCTTTCCCGAGGGTCCATGGGAGTGCGTGATCGCGTTGGGGATCACGAGAAAGCTGTCCGCAAAGCTGGCGGAAGTGTCGACCAACTTCTCGGGAGGCAGGGTGGCCCGCTTGACCCACTTGGCATAGTCGGCGCCGTTCAAGAGGATCAAGTCCGCGCTTTGGTAGCGAAGAACTTCCTCCGCCGTGGGCATCCAAAAGGCGGGGTCCAAATCGGCGGGGGCTGGCAGGACGACTTTGATTCCCTGCCCGCCGATGCGCTCCGCGAAGTAGCTGAGCGGATAATTCACCGTGTACACAACGGGTTTGCCGCGCCGAAAGGAGGGTGTCCTTTCGCTCTGCTGCGAATCGTTGCCCTTCTGAGCGCAGCCATCGGCAAAAACCGATGCGAGCAAGAGAAGAGCCCAGAGCAGGACACTGGTTCTGCGTACTTTGAAAGAGCCTCCGATTGAAGCCACTGGCCTGCCTCCCGCTTCAAGAGAGAATCAGACTGCGGATGATCGCCGAGCCGAAATGGGATGTCACCAGGGTCAGGCCACCGGCCAAGAGCACGCTCAACACCAGCACGGCGACGATCTCCGAGACCATGAGCGCGGCGATGCGTCGCTTCGATCCGCCGATTTTCACCATAGTGGTGATCTCGCGCCGGCGCAGCCGGAGAGACAGCATGAAGACCAGGATCGCCGTGGCCAGGGTGGCCAAGCCAACGATCAGCACGGCCGCGATCAAGTAGCTCTGCACGGTGAAAATTGTGGCGAGGAGATTGCGCATCACCTCGCGCGGGCTCACCAATTGCACCGGCTCCTTCTGTGAGAGATAGCGCCCACGCAGTAAAGTGGACGATTTTTCGTTCTTGGGGAGAACGATCGCAGCCGTGACCGGAAAGTCCTTCTTTTCGCCGTGGAAATGGAACGAGGCAATGTTCTCTGGGGTGACCTCGTTGTATTGCATCAGCGAGGAACCGGCGACGACGGTGCTGCCGTCCTTCTGCACGACTCGCGTACCGCTTCCCGGTTTCGTCAGGTCCTGATGGCCGTGACCGATACCCGCGATGATCCAGGTGGTCTTGAGATCGGTGAAGATCACGCGGTCGTCCGGCGTATAGCTGCGCTCCAATATACCCACGACACGCATCTTCAAGGGGTAGGCGCCGGCGAGATCGAATACGTTTTCCGCCGAAGACACCAGGTGGTCGCCGACCGCGACGCCCAGGCGATGCGCCACTTCCCAACCCACCACACACTCTCCCAACAGAGCCAGAGTGCGGCCGGACTGCAGCCGCAGACTACGGCATGCAAAGTAATCGAGGGTCGTGCCCACGATGGGAAAGCCGCGGCAGCGAAAGCGGGTGTAGAGAGGAATCGGCTGCGCCAGACCGGTAGAATCCACCCGTGAGATCTCGGCGTAGCGCATCGGGTCGGGTACGTCCGATTCGAAGTAGAGAGAATTCAGGGTCAGCTCCAGAGGACTGCCCTTGGCCCCCAGCAACAGAGGGGTCAGCTTGGCGCGCGCGATCAATTCCGCTCTGCTCTGATTTGCCAGGACCCGCAAGCCGACCGGAAGATAGATGATGAGCGTAATCGAAGTCACCAGGATCGTGGTCTTCACCCGGTGGTAACTCAAGTAACGCGTGACGAGATAAATGACCTCTCTCATAGGCCACCGTCCGCCGTTGAGGGCAGCCCGCTTGCCTCCGCATGGAAACGGCTGAAATCGACGACTCGCTCGAAGCGCTCGAGCAAATCATGGTCGTGGGTCACGGTGAGCAGTGTCGCACCTTCGCGCTCCACGTACGAAAAGAGGATATCCAGGACCTTGCCCTTGTTGCGCGGATCCAGGTTTCCCGTGGGCTCATCGGCCAGAATCAAGCTGGGCCGGGGAAGCAGCGCGCGGCAGATGGCCACACGCTGCCGCTCGCCCTGGGAGAGCTGATCCACGTAACGATCCGAGTCGTGGGAGATGCCCACCACAGCGGCCAGCTCGGCTGCTCGCGCCTTCAGTGCCGGAGCCATCCTCAGCGCGGGATGAATCCGGTAGGGAAGCAGGATGTTGTCGAGAACGGTGAGGTATTCCAGGAGTTCGAATTCCTGGAAGATGAGTCCCATGTTGAGAATGCGAAACGCCCTTCTCTCCGCATCGCTCAAGCTCGTGAGATCGGTTCCATCGTGCACGACTTTCCCCGCCGACGCGGTCACGATTCCGCCGACTAGGTTCAAAAAGGTCGTCTTGCCCGTACCACTGGGCCCGATCACGGCCACCGACTCCCCTGTTTCGAACCGGAGATCGGGGATTCGCAGGCTGAAATCGCCGTCCGGATAATGGAACTCGAGCTCGTCAACGAGGATCATCGCACCTGCTGCCTTGCCGTCACCGGCTGTATCGGTCGTCGCGCCACGGATGCGCCGTATTGGAATAGCCTCTCTGCTCCCAAAATCCGGGCTGATCCTCGCTGAGGATCTCGATTTGCTGTATCCACTTGGCTCCCTTCCACGCATAGAGCTGGGGAGTGATCATTCGCACGGGCCCCCCGTGCTCATGGGGCAGAGCTTCTCCATTGGCTTCGTATACCAACAGGACGTCATCCTTGAGCGCCTCCTCCAAGGGGAGGTTCGTGGTGTATCCATCGTAGGCGTGGCAGAGCAGGTGACTCGCGTCTTCTCGTGGTTCGGCCCGAGCCAGGATCTCGCTCACCCGGACTCCCTTCCAATGGATGTCCAGTTTGGACCAGGTCGTAACACAATGAAAGTCGCTGATGTCCTCCACCTGCTGGAAGGCGTGAAAACTCTCCCAGTCCAAGTTCAGAGGATTCTCGCAGGCACCGTCGACGCGCAGCCGCCAACTCTCGCGCGAGAGTTCGGGGCTCACACCCAGATCGAGCACCGGCCATTTCTTCGTTTCGGTCTGGCCCACCGGCAGACGCGGCATCCCGTGACGATTCTGGGGACCACTTCCCTGAGGCTCTCGGTCGGAGGCGCCGGGCGTCTCCCGCATTTTGCGCAGAAAGCGCTCTCTGAGCTTCATGCGCTGTCTGACGATCCTCTCCTGGCTGGATTCTCGGCCGGACATGCTCTTCTCCGCGTTCTCGGGGGAGGCAATCGAAGGAGGCGGGAGAAACTGGGACGAGACATAGTATGATCACGATGGATGGAGCTCGCACCCGATAGGGGGATTCTGAACTCGATCGTGGAGCTGCCCCGGCACTCCAGGAAGGAAACGCACTTGTCCTCACCGCTTCTGCGCGCTCTCGTGGCGCTCTACTGCGCGAGCCTGTTCTTGGCTTGGCCCTCGAGGACTCCACGCGCCCAGGAGAGCGGGCCCCGGGTTCGCTTCACATTGGTGGTGACCCTTCCGGATGCCACGCAACAAGACGAGCCGGTCTACCTCTCCACCGATCACGATGGATGGCGCCCGGACGATCCAAAGTACCGGCTGCAGGCGCGCCCGGATGGACGATGGCAGCTGCACTTGAGCTCCCCTGTCGAACGACCGCTGCTGTTCTTGTTCTGCCGTGGAAGCTGGGACAGGGTCGAGGTGAACGCGGACGGCTCGTCTCTCGACGCGCGGCGATTGCGACCGCGAGACGGCGCGAGCTACGAGTTGACGGTGGCCCGATGGGCGGATACCGAGGTGTCGACGATCGCAGGACATGTCGAGTCTTTCGTGGCGCCTTCCTTCCTGCATGGTCGGCGCTGTTGGATCTACCTCCCGCCCGGCTATGCCGGAGGCGAGCGCCGCTATCCCGTGTTGTACATGCACGACGGACAAAACCTCTTCGACGAGGAGCGCTCCTACGCCGGGGAATGGCGGCTCGACGAAACCCTGGAGCGATTGATTTCCAAAGGAGAACTTCCCGCACTCATCGTGGTCGGCATCGAAAATGGCGGCGCTGCGCGGATGCAGGAATACGGGCCCTGGTACGACGCGAAATGGAATGCCGGTGGCGGGGGGGACAGCTACCTGCGAGCGGTGGCGGACACCCTCAAGCCCGCCATCGATGCGAAGTACCGCACACTGCCCGAGCCAAAACACACCTACATGGCCGGATCCTCCATGGGCGGGTTGATCTCGGCCTACGCCGGCTTGAAGTACGCGAAGGTGTTCGGCGGTGGGGTCGCCGCCGTCTCCCCTTCCTACTGGTGGGCTCAGGAGCGCATTCTCGAAGTGGCCAAGCGAGCCGGCCGACCCGAAACCCGTCGTTTCTACCAGGACATGGGCAGCCTGGAATCCGGCGGTTTCGAGGACGAGAACCACGATGGAGTCGAGGATTCCATCGGCAGACTCCGCGCCATGCGCGACATTCTCGTCGCCGATGGGATGAAGGAGGGCCAGAATCTCCTCAGCGTGGAAGCGGTGGGGGCCCGTCATCACGAACGCGACTGGGCGAAGCGGCTCCCCGAGCTCCTGCGCTTCCTCTTGGCGAAGGAGTAGTCCCGCGCGCGGATTTGCTGCGCCGCGGTGGACCCGGGCCCGCTCCTCAATCTCAATACTTGTATACCCGGGTAGAAACGGATAACTCAGGGCGACGACTTTTTCCCGCGACCAAAGAGGCGTACTCTCCTTTCGCACCACACACTCTCGAAGGAGGATTCCATGCTTCCACCGCCCCCCGAGTCGCACTGGAGCGGCATCCCCCGCCAACGCTTTGCCCAACTGCCTACCCCGCTCGTCGAGGCCCCTCGCTTGAGTGAGCGCCTGGGCGGGCCGCGCATCCTGATCAAGCGCGACGATCTGAGCGGCCTCGCGTTCGGTGGAAACAAGGTGCGCAAATTGGAATTTCTTCTTGGAGAGGCCCTGGCCCGTGGCTGCGACACCGTCATCACCGGAGGCGCGCAACAGTCCAACCACAGCCGTCAGACCGCGGCCGCCGCGGCGAGCTGTGGCCTGGCCTGTCACCTGGTCCTGGCGGGCGAGACCCCGACGGCGGTCCCCGAGGGAAATTTGCTGCTCGACCTGCTGTGCGGAGCGATTCCGCACTACTGCGGCGAGCATCGCAAGGGCGAGGACATTCCCGCGCTGGCAAAGCAGCTCGAGACCGAGGGCGCACGTCCCTACCTGGTTCCCTACGGCGGATCCAATCCCCTCGGCGCACTGGGCTTCGTGAACGCGGCGCGCGAGCTGGCTGAGCAGCTGAGCGAGCGAGGCGAGAAGCCCAGTCACGTGATCTTCGCCTCGAGCTCGGGAGGAACCCACGCCGGGCTGGCCCAGGGATTGGCCTGGTACGCGCCCGATGTCATTCCCTTCGGAATTGGAATTGATCCGGAGGAGGGACGCTCCGAGGACTTCAAAGGCCAGGTGCTTGCGATCGCTCGCGGAGCAGCGCAGCTCCTCAAGAGCGAGTCCTCGCTCGACTCCAGAGACATTCACTACTCCGGCGAATTCCACGGCGAGGGTTACGGCGTGATAGGAGAGGGTGAGAAGGAAGCGCTGCGGCTGGTGGCCACCACGGAGGGGGTCGTCCTCGATCCGGTCTACACAGGCCGCGCCATGAAGGGGCTGATCACACTGATCCGGTCGGGGGAGTTTTCGTCCGACCAGACCGTGGTGTTTTGGCACACTGGTGGGCTCCCCACCCTCTTTCAACGCGCAAAGGAGCTGCTGTCTGCTTGAGATCGGCGAGAGCCCAAAGCCGCCTCGAGCCATCTGGGAGCCGAGGCAAGCCAGAGTTTCGCTTGGCTGGAGCTCGAGTTGGTGCTAGGCCTTTAGGTCGAGACGAAACGAAGATAGTCTTTCGTTCCCCGGTTCCACCTAGAGAGGAGCTGTCATGAAGATCACGAGCATCCAGAGGGATGCCAGCTTCGCATTCATCATTCTGTTCTGCGGTGTCCTCTTCGGACCATCCGGTTGCAGCGATAGCAAGACCAGCACCGAACCAACGACGAATCCGGTTGCGCCTCAGGTGGTGACCGTACAACCCAGCAATCTGGATGCCTCAGTGGATCCCATGCAGACAGTACGGGTGACCTTCGATCAGCCTCTCGACACCACTCAAGATCTGAGCGGACTCATCGGACTGGGTTCGGCCTCCGTCACCCAGGTCAACCGACCGGCAAACAACGTGATCGAGGTGGAACACACGAGTTGGAACCAGGGAGAGCACGTGATGGTGACGCTCGATTCGAGCATCAAGAGCGCCAGCGGCGGCACCCTGGGAAGCCCCTATTCCTGGAGTTTCTGGACCCAGACCAGTTCCGTGCTTTTCCTGAGCAGCATCCCCGCCGATCAAGCCACCGGAGTGAACACCAACGCGCAGATGACTCTGCTCTTTTCCACCACGATGGACGTCTCTTCGCTCTCCAGCGAAATCTCGGCACAAGAGGTGCTCCCGGATCCCCCGGGCGGATTCAATGATCTCGCATTCCATGTCACTGCAGGGGGGGACAGCTGGATCACCCTGAGTTTTGATTCGGCGCTCCCTGCCAACGCCACGATCCGGGTGACCATTCCCGTCACGGCGCAGGCCGATGACGGGCGCAACCTCAGCACCCAAGCGGTCATCGAGTTCGAGACGGGGGCTACGGGGGATACCACGCCGCCGAATCTCGTGTCGATGGAACCGGCCAATGGCTCGACGATTTCACCAAACACCTCGTTCATTCGCTTCACCTTCGACGAGCCGATCGATCCGAACGACTTCGACCCCTCGGTCGTCGGGGCCCAGCTGTTCTTCCTGGTAAACTCGGCGGGACAGCAAACGCAGTGGTCGGACAATTTCACCGTCTTCACGGTTCCATTGCCCCACCCGCTCCCCAGTGGGCTTCCCCTGCGCGCCACCTTCGACCATTTCACGGACATGGCGGGCAACGCCAACACCTCGGGACTGGACCTCTCGCTCACCGTGAGCGGCGATGTCGACTACTACCCCTTCCTCGACGGCTTCAAGTTCGGTTTCGAAAGCATCAGCTACTACGACCAGGGTTCTGGTCAGATGGGTCCGCAATTCTACGGGACCTACGAGAGTCTGCGGCGTGAGGACGCAACGACCTGGAATCGCGTGAGCTATGACGATGTCTTCCAGACGGAGAACGGCTGGGACATCCTGAGCCGCACCAGCAACGCCGTCAAACTCATGGGCTTCACCGAGTACGATGGCGGCACGCTGGTCGAGACAACGCTGAGCCCGCCGGTGGATTGGCTGAAACTCCCCCCCAGCGCCCAGACTTGGAGTGGAACCACCACCGCATCCAACACCGGTGGCACCATTCAGATCGAATACTCGGCGCAGCTCGTGGGGCAGGAGGATCTACCTCTGTCGCCCGACATTCCATTCAGCGGGCGGTCCGGCTGGCCCATCTTGTCCAAGCAGATTGTGGGACCACAGATCATCTGGTACGACTGCTGGAAGTGGATCCTCGACTTCGCGATGAAGGACGGCGGGGTTACCGTCCAATCGGGCGCGGACACCCTCTGGTACGCAGCCGGCATCGGCAAGGTGTGGGAACGCGACCGGGAGGAAGATAATTCGGGCAACTGGGACTGGACGCAGAATTACCTCATGGATCTGTCCCTGCCGGGTTACGACTTCCCGGAGGCGAAGTCGGCCAAGATGATAAAACCTGAGAGCTCCTCATTCTCTCGGTGGCGGTAGAAACGAGCGCGCGGGGCAGAACAGGCCCCGCGCGCTATTTCGTGAACTCGAAGTTCTGGGGATCGTAGCCCGCCTCCTCCAAGCGAGAGAGGATGCGGGCGAGAGTCGCGTTATCGAGGGATGGCTGCCGGGCCAGAATCCAGCCGTACTTGCGCTGCGGATGGCCCACGATCGCCCACTGGTAGTCCTCCCCCAAACCGATCACCCAGTAGTCTCCCCAGAAGAGCTGCTTTCCCAGGATGCTCACGAAGCTCACTTGGAGTCGTGCCGGGTTCCCTCCGCTGGCGATACGCGCAATCCCGCGGGCCTGCAGGATCTTCCCGTTCTCCTTGCGACAGCGATTGGTCACCTCGATGCGACCGTCGTTTCGCAGAGTGTACTCGGCCGTCGTGTTCGAAGCGCACTCGCGCTGGAAGCGGTTGGGTATGCGAGCTATCTCGTACCAGTGACCGGCATAGCGTTGCAAGTCGAGCCCGTCGACCACGCGCGGAGCATGCTCGGCGGTGGACTCCGCACGAGCACTGGTGGCCATCATGGCCAGAAAACACAGAGCAAGGATCACCTTGTTTCTCTCCTATCTCTTTCGTCCGGCATCTCCGCGAGCCTGGGGCGGGGACGGTAGAAGCTCTGGGAAGCAAGATAGCGCTCGTCGAAACGCAGAATCCAGGACCACAGGAGAGTCAACAGGGCGCTCAGAGGGAGCCGCTGCGCGCGATAGTCTTCGATCAATCCTAGAAAGTGTGCCCTCTCCGGCGGGGAAACTCGATCCTTGAAATAACCGAAGGCGTGCTCCAGCGCGTTGATGGTGCTGCCCGTCCGCGGAGTTCTGGCCAGTGCGCTTTTTAGTAATCGTCCGTACTCGGGTAGGATGTCTTCGAGGGGGCGCTGGCCGCAGGAGGCAACGAGCGGTCCCATGCGGCGCAAGTTTCCCTCATCGCAGGCGAGTAGAAGGTGCTTGTGCCGACGATGGAAGTCGACCAGAGCGCCGCGCGAGGGATTCTCGCGCAGCATCTGCCGAAATTCGGCCAAGGCGAAGCTCCGTGTCAGAAGCTGCTGCCGCGCGACCGGATCGTTGATCGTACTCAACGACTCAAAACAAGTTCTGGTTTGCATAGCGTTCGAGGTATTCCTTCACGCGCAGCTTGCGCGCCGTGTTCTTGCAGCTCATGTAACGGATCTTGCCGAAGACCTCTCTCTCAGGTCCCCAGGCTCGGTCGTAGCGCCCCAGAACCCAGAAGATACCGCTTGATGGAATTGGGATCGCGTCCATCCAGGGCATACTTGTCGTTCAGCTGCAGCATGGATTCGAGTGCTTCGCGGGGGCTAGAGCTCCAGTGCAGGATCTTCTTGCCCCAGAGCATGCGCAGGTAGTTGTGGATTTCTCCTTTGCGCACGAGTTGTGTCTGCGCCGCATTCCACAGTGGATCGTGGGTCCGCGCTTCCTCAAATTCCTTCAAGGCGTAGCTATACGGACGCGGGTCATTTTCGTGCTCCTGCAGCGTCGCCCGCGCCCAGTCCGGCAGCGAATCGTATTCGCGTAGTCCTTCAAAAAGCGCGCCGCATTGAATCCGACTTCCCTCCAGGTGATCAGTTGGTCGAGAAACGCCTCCGCACCTTCCGACATGCCCCACCACCCGTTTCGCGCACCCTTGCCTTTGCCCGCTGACCCGGGAGAAATTCCAGCCTTCGCGTTCGGCCAGGGCGGTGAAGATCTCGTGGGAGCGAATGTACCCATAGTGTAGATGGGCGGAGAGTCTGCTGCAGGCATGGAGCTCCGGCTGGTTGCGCTCTTGAAATAGCGGTCCAGTTTCGTCTCCAGGAAGTCTTCAGGGCGCGCCGCGCCGCCTTCGTGCCGCCATGACGCTTCTCCACCCGCGCCACGCTGTGATCGATCGGGAGCGCGGAGAGCAGGGAATCGATGGATTTCTCGCGGAAAGGCGGGGCCAGCGCGTCTCGATTTCTTCAAGATCCGCGCGGAAGGGAAGCAGATCCGCCCGCGCAGAGGATCACACACGAGGGAATTCTCGCAGGGGCGCGCTCAGCTCTCGTTGCAGATGACGCCGGAAGTCATGAGCGCGAGCGAACGCCTTCTGGGACTGTGCCAGGGGCAAGATGCCGCAGGAGTCGACGGCATCCATCGCGAATCGACTTGCGTCGCAGCACTTTCAGCATCCGCGGGTAGAAGAACCCGGGATGGTCGTCGGTCACCACACAGACTGCGCGCGCGGCGAGAGCAGCGAGGAGACCCGAGCCGGCGTCAGGCTTGGGCTCCACGTAGGGATAATACCCGACGCCACTGTTGCGTAGGGCCTCCTCGTGCTCGCGCATGCCCTCCAGCAGGAAGGCATGGTGCCGGTCGGAAGCCCACGGATAGTCGGTACGAAGGGCTTCGAGAATGAGCAGGGGCCGCCGTCGCTCCGCGGCGAGCGCGACGGCCCTCTGCAACGCGAAGTTCCAGACCAATCGCCGCTGAGCGACCATCCAGTACAGAACGAAGTCCCCTCAAAGCGTAGGGGACCCTCGTTCAGTACTCGGACTCGGATTGCCGGAACCACACGCATACTTCTGGTCAACCCGCCTGCCGATGCGACTCAGCCGTGACCGAAGACGGTCGGGACTCCACTGCCAGCGCGAACGAATCTCTTGCCATTGAACGGCCTGATACAGCGCGGAGACCCCGACCAGGGTATAGACCAACCGGCTGAGCGCGCTCATGTCCCCAAGATGGTGGCCACCAGGTCGAAACCGAAGAGACCGACCAGGCCCCAATTGAGACCGCCGACCACCAGAAGAATTCCACTGAGAGATCGAGCTGCTTCATCTCTGTCCTCCGACTTTGAAAGCTTGTCCAAGATTTGTCCAACACCACGCGGAAATTTACGCGGGATTGGCCATATGTCAAGGATATGTCTTATTATTTCTAGACAATACTTGGACAAAAGGGGGTGGGGCTTTCGTGATACAGAAAAGGCATCCCATTCAAGTCGCGGCTCTGCGCGCCGGGTTGAGCCCGGAACTCCCGGGGGCCTGGGAAAAGCGCTACCAGGCCGTCGCCCGCGCGCGGACCGGGGCGGGCAGCGCGTCTATTCCGACTAGGAAATTCCTCGGCTGCGTCTTTTGCGGCTGGCGGCGGGACGGCGGATCGGGGGCGTCGCCTTCCTCACGACCGAGGAACTCTCGGCCCTCGTCGAAGAGGATCACACGCAGCTTGCCCAGCAGCGTTTTGCGACCGCCGCTTCGCCCACTGCAGAGGCCGTGGTTAGTGACTTATCTGGGAGCGGATCTCCCGCTGGAAGACGTTGCCGTAGCCGTGGTCAAGACGAAAGCCCAGGCTCTGGCCCTCAGCCTGGTCCACCCCGCAGCGGACCCCGAACTGCGCGAGGAACTCCTCAAACTCAGGCAACTACTTCCCGCGCAGGTGGCAATCATCGCCGGGGGCGCCGCAGCGGAGAGCTACCGGGAAGTCTGGAGCCAGATCGAGGCGCGAGTCCTCACGAATCCTCTCGAACTGAAGCACACCTTGGCAGAAATCGAGAGCGAGAAAAGCTGATTCTCCGAAGGGAAAGCTCAGTCCACTTTCACCACCACGGTATTGGCGAGCTTGTCGCCCAGACGCTGACGCCGCTCTCCGAAAATGAAGATCCAGTCGATCCAATTCAGAATGAGAGCGAGATGTTGCGAACGAAGGACTCGCCGAATCCACAAGGCCTTCCCGTAGTGGCATTGATCACGCGCGAATTCACGCCCTTCTTCCCCAAACTCTGGCCCTCGGGAAGTCCATCCTGAAGCAGGAGATAGAACAGGGCGGGGATGGATCCGAGCACGACCGCGACCGTTTCGCCCAGCATGAAGTGCAAAAGGAAAATCGGAATGAACACGAGCGCCACGTAGACGAGTCCATCCAGGAACTGACCTAGCCAGCGTTCGAAGCGCGTGGCGTAGCGATACTGTCTTCCGGCAATTTCGATCTGGTCCATGAATTCGTCTCCCTTCCGAGTACGGACGGATGAACCAAAAAGGGGTTGGGCGCCAGTCTGTCCGAATCGCCGCGAGAAATCCACCGTTCTTCAAAGTGCGCGCTGATGTGCTAAGCTTCCCCAGCTCGTGAGTCGTCCGTCTGTTCTTGCCGATCCACCCCCACGAGAGGCATCGAGCGCCATGTGTGACCGTCATCTGCGATACGCGAATCATCCTGATTCCATTGCTCTTCGTCTCGCTCGTGGCTGCTTCGATCGTCCACGCGGGCACCCCTTCTCCGCAGTCCTGGCGCGACATCACGGTTTATCAAATCGTGACCGACCGATTTTTCGACGGTGCAAGCTCCAACGACAATCTGGGCGGCAGCTACGATCCCTCAGACGGTTCTCGTGCACACGGAGGGGACTTCCAGGGACTCCAGGCAAAGCTGGACTACATCGCGGGACTGGGAGTGGACGCGGTCTGGATTTCCCCGGTCGTGCTCAACGCCAACGGCGAATACCACGGTTACGCGGCGCGTGATTTCTTCACCATCGCCCCTCAAATGGGTGGACTCTCCGGACTTCAATCCTTCGTCTCCGCTGCACATGCGCGTGGTATCTACGTGATCCTCGACGTGGTCACGAACCACATGGGCAATCTCATCGGATCCTTCGATCCCGGTTATCCCGACTACGATCCCTCCGGCGGCTATCAGCTGAACTGGTGGAACGCCGCCAATCATTACGACCCTCCCTTCGACGATCTCTCGTGGTTTCATTCCAACGGAGAGATCCAGGATTACTCCGACCCCGAGCAGATTGTGGGCGGGCTCTTCGGCCTGGATGATCTGAAAACTGAGTTGCCGGCGGTTCGCGACGTTTTGGCTGACGCCTATTCGCAGCTCATCCAGGAAACCGACTGCGACGGCTTTCGCATCGACACGGTCAAGCATGTGGAGATCGGGTTCTGGCAGGATTTCGCGCCGCGCATCCGCGCCGCCGCGCTGGCGGAGGGAAAGGACAATTTCCTGCTCATGGGAGAGGTCTACGACGGGGATCCGGCCAAGGTGGGCTACTACACGGGAACCCAGGCGGGTGGGGCCTATGCTCTGAACTCGGCCACCTGGTTTCCCATGTGTTTCGCGGCACGCTGGGTCTTCTCGGGCAACGGCTTCCCCGCGGTGCTCGACTGGGTCATGGCCGATTCGACGGCCTACGATCCCTCCACCCGCTGGCAACTGGGAAACTTCTACGACAACCACGACATGGGACGTCTCGCCGCGCAGGGCCTCGCCTGGCAAGACGATACCCTGCTGCGCCAGGCGCTCACCTGGCTTCTGACCTGGCCCGGGATGCCCATACTCTACTATGGCACCGAGCAAGAATACGATGGCGGCGGAGATCCCTGGAACCGAGAGGACCTGTGGGACGGGCAATGGGATTTCGGTCCGAGCCAGGGGGACGGCTACAACATGGCGACCCCGCTCTACGCACTCACCCGCCGCTTGCAGGACCTCCGTCATCAACTGCCGGCGATTCGCCGCGGGAAAATCAGCGTGCTGGCGGCGGATGATGCCGACCCCGGGGCCCTCGTGTACCTCCGCCCCGATCCCCAATCTCCCCAGCATGACGTCCTGGTGGCGATGAATACGTCCTGGATGGATACCACGGTGACGGTCCCGACTCGTTGGAACACTGGAGTGATCGTCGAGGACCGCTTGGGCTCGGGCAGAACTCTGACCGTGGGCGGCGGAGGCTACCTCGAGCTTCATCTGGCGTCGCGAGCCAACTTCCTCTTCACCCAAACGAATCCCGCGACGCGTCCGCGCATCCTGAGTCTGAGCCCTCATCACGACGGCTGGTTCCAGGACCAATACCAGAAGATCGAGATCGGCTTCGACCGGCCCATGCAGCCCGCGAGCAGCAGCTACTTCGACCTCGACCCTCCGGTTTCGTTCAGCGTGTACTGGCGCAACCAGGACACGGCGGTGATCACCCCCACCTCACCCTGGCCCAACAGCGGCACCTGGCGCCTGCGCATCGACGCCGCTCTCACCGCACAGGACGGACAGCAGCTTGGATGAGGATTTCGAGAGCATCCTCCACAGCGGGCTGGGCGACGCCGGTCTGAACTCTGCCTTCGGGTTTCGCGGTCCAGGTGCTGATGCCGTTCAACATGCACCACCCTTTGGGTCTGGAAGTTCTACCCGGTGAGCTCACGGGACCGCATCCGCACGTGGACGATCCGCTGGTGGGCGACGTAGGAGCGCAAACGGATTCTGAGCATGCGTCCCAACCAGCGCGTATCCAGCTATGCGACACGCCCCGAGTTCCTCGACACCATTCTCTCCATCGACCGCGACGCAAGCGGCGATTTCGGAGCCGGACTCCTGGTGACGACGCCTTTCGAAGTCATGATGCAGGATGCGGATGGCGTATGGTCGCTACTCTGCACCCCCCCCAGCACGGTGGAAGCAGTCGTGGCGGGAACGGGTGCTCTGGCGGGCTACGCCTACCTGAGTTCCCCCTCGGCGGGAGGGCTCTACCGCGTCGCCCCGGGCGGCGGCAGCACGCTGTGGTCGACGGGCATGAGTCAACCGCGCGGTTTCGAGCAGGCTCCGGCCGGGCATCCGCTGGAAGGCAAGCTCGTCGTCTGTGACCCCGAGCTCGGTACGGGAGGTCGCGGCGAGCTGCTCGCAGTCGACTCCTCGGGCGCGTGGACGAGCTGGGTGGACGATCCCCTCATCGCCAACGGGATCGACATCGCCTTCGCCCCCTCCGGTCCCTTCGGCGAAGGGGTTGACTATGTGGCCGACGCGTTCAACGAGCGCATCGTGGCGGTGAGCGCCGACGGCACGCCCTCGATCTTCGCCAGCGGTTTTGAAAACCTCTACGGCAGCGACGTGCTGACGTTTGGAGGAGACGGTTCGCTCTACGTATTGGATCCGGGCGGATCGGAGAGCATCACCAACAGCGGCAGCACGGCCGAGCCGCGAATGCTGCGCATCAGCTCGCGTATCGCGACCGGCAGCCCCGCACCACGCATCAGCCGCCTCCGGCTGGCCGCGCATTCCAATCCCTTCAACCCGCGCGTGGAACTGAGTTACTCCTTGCCCTCAGCCGGACACCTGCGGCTCGACGTATACGCCGCCACCGGGCGGCACGTGGTAAGTCTGCTGGATGAAGATCGGCCAGCCGGTACCGGACGTGTGCGGTGGGATGGCCATGACGCGAACGGAAGCCAGCTCTCGAGTGGCGTCTACCACACACGCATCCGCACCTCGACGCAGTCGGAAACGGTAAAACTGACCCTCGTGCGTTGACGGGGACGGCGCGCATTGCCTAGACTTTGCGCCGGTTGGGGCGCCGGTCCATTCGTCGCCGGGACCGCTGGTTGGTATTCGCGGGGGTTCTCACCATGGCTCAGGTCTCGATCGAGAAGGTTTCCAAGACCTACGGGGGAACCGTGCAAGCGGTGCGCGAGGCTTCCTTTGTGGTGCACGACCAGGAGTTCCTGGTACTGGTCGGCCCCTCGGGCTGTGGCAAATCCACTTTGCTGCGCATGGTGGCCGGACTCGAGGACGTAACCGAGGGTACGATTCGTATCGGCGATCGCGTCGTCAACGACGTTCCACCACGCGAACGCGACATCGCCATGGTCTTTCAGAACTACGCGCTCTACCCCCACATGAGCGTTTTCGACAACATGTCCCTGGGACTGCGCATTCGGAAAGTTCCCCGGCAGGAGATTCAGGCCAACGTGCAGCGGGCAGCACGGGTCTTGGGCATCGAAACGCTTCTCTCGCGAAAGCCCGGTGAGCTCAGCGGGGGTCAACGCCAACGCGTGGCGGTGGGTCGAGCCATCGTCCGGGAACCCAAGGTCTTCCTCTTCGACGAACCACTCAGCAACCTCGATCCGGACATGCGCGCCGAAATGAGGACCGAGATCTCGCGCCTGCACCATCAACTCGGCGCGACCATGATCTACGTCACGCATGATCAGGTGGAGGCCATGACCATGGGCAACCGGATCGTGGTCATTAAGGATGGGATCGTGCAACAGGTGGACACGCCGATGGCGCTGTACAATCGTCCGGCGAATCGATTCGTGGCCGGTTTCGTCGGCACCCCACGAATGAATTTCTGGCCGGCACGACTGGGCACGGACGAGGGCGGTATGCTGCGGATCGGCGAGCACCGGCTGAAACTCCAAGGTACGATGCCAAAGTCTCTGGCCCAGCTGCGCGACCGCGAATTCATCCTGGGACTTCGGGCCGAGGACACTTCATTTGCTGCATCGGCTGGCTCGTCACCTCTCAGCACCGAACTCACGGCCACGATCGACGTGATCGAACCCCTGGGAAGCGAGACGCTCCTTTACTGGAACCTGGAAGGCGTCACCGCTACGAGCCGGGTCCCCTCCACCACGGGAGTCTCCGTCGAGCAGGAAGTTCCTCTCCGCCTCAACCTGAGCCGCGCCCATTTCTTCGATCCCCAGAGTGGAAAGACTCTCCTATCGCAACCGAATTGAGGCTTTCTTCGTTCCGCGAGGTGATCGACGGCCCGCGAGCGAGGCGTGGAGCGAAAGCGGAGGTCAACGCTTCGTGACCCTGGTGGACACCACCGCTACCCACGAGGACCAGTATGCCAAGGGACGCAGCAAGCTGGGCGAGGGTCTCGTGCTTCTGTCTCCCGGGGTTCCCGCGATTCTGCAGGGAACGGAATGGCTGGAGGACATCGGGTGGGGGCCGAACTACGCCGATCGCATCGATTGGAGCAAGAAGACCACCTACTCGGGAATCTTTGCGTACTACCGGGACCTGATCGCGCTCAGGGAAACCAACCCCGCGCTGCGATCGGGAGCTTCCTGGCAGGTCTTCCATTTGAACGAGAGCGGAAACGTCATCGCCTTCCAACGCTACGACAACGGGGGGAACGTGGTCGTTTGCGTCGCGAACTTCTCCAACACCGACTGCGGAAGTTACCGTGTGGGTCTTCCCCTCTCCGGGCGCTGGAAGGTGGCGGGCCACAGCCAGGACACGAAGTACGAGGGCCCGGGCCAGAACAACCCGGAGTACTTCGATGCTGAGGCGACCAGCAGCGACATTTTCGCACAGAGCGTGGCTCTCGATCTGCCGGCCATGTCCCTGGTGTCTCTGGTCAAGGTTTCCGACCCCACCACCGCACCGGCATTGCAAGGGACCGGAACACAGAGTCGAGCCTGGTTTGAGAGTTCCTATCCGAATCCGACAGCGGGAAACACGAGTCTCAATTACCATCTTTTCCAGAGGTCCAGCGTCGAGATCCGCATCTACGATCTCGCTGGCCGCCTGGTGAAGACGCTGGCGAGCGGTTCGCAAGCGGCCGGAGTTCACACTACGAGCTGGGATGGACGCTACTCCCAAGGAGCATCGGTGGCATCCGGAGTGTATTTCGCAAAACTCGCCGCGGCAGGTATCGTGGACACCCAGCGCCTGGTTCTGGTGCGCTGAGCATGCCACAATTCGTCTACACCATGGTCAAGTTGGGAAAGGTCGTCCCTCCCAGCCGCATCATCCTCAAGGACATCACGCTGGGCTTTCTGCCGGGCGCGAAGATCGGTGTCATCGGTCACAACGGCGCCGGAAAGAGTTCCTTGCTGCGCATCATGGCCGGGCTCGACGATCATTTCGTGGGAGAAGCCAAGCCGGGAAACGGCGTGAGCGTGGGTATGCTCGCCCAGGAACCCGTCCTGGACGAAAGCAAGAACGTGGGCGGCATCGTCATGGAAGGCGTCGCAGCGGTGAAAGCGCTGCTCGACGAGTTCGAGCAGATCAGCGGCAAATTCGCCGAGCCCATGGATGAGGAGGAAATGAACGCGCTCTTGGAACGGCAGGGCCAGCTGCAGGACGAGATCGACGCGGCAAACGGTTGGGAAATCGAGCGGACCCTGGAAATCGCGATGGACGCCCTGCGCTGTCCCCCGGCCGAGGCCGAGGTGAGTGTCCTCTCCGGTGGGGAACGGCGCCGGGTTGCCCTGTGCCGGCTACTTCTGCAAAAACCCGACTTGCTTCTTCTGGACGAACCGACGAACCACCTCGACGCGGAGAGCGTCGAATGGCTCGAGCAGTATCTCGACTCCTATCCGGGCACCGTAGTGGCCGTTACCCACGACCGCTACTTCCTCGACAACGCCGCGGGTTGGATTCTCGAGCTGGATCGCGGCCGGGGGATTCCTTTCGAGGGCAACTACTCTTCGTGGCTAGAGCAAAAGCAGCGGATCCTCGAACTGGAAGAAAAGCAGGAGAGCAAGCGAAGGCGCACCCTGGCGCGCGAGCTCGAGTGGATTCGCATGACCCCCAAGGCCCGCCATCAAAAGAGTAAGGCGCGCATTGCGCAGTTCGACGAACTCTTGAGCGAAGCCGCTCTCAAGCGCCGACAGAAGTCGGAGATCCTCATCCCGACCGGCAGACGCCTGGGCAAGTCCGTTCTCGAGCTAAAGCATCTGCAAAAGGGCTACGGCGACCGTCTGCTCATCGACGACCTCTCGTTTTCGGTGCCTCCCGGAGAAATCGTGGGGGTGATTGGCCCCAATGGTGTCGGAAAGACCACCCTCTTCAAGATGATCGTGGGGCAGGAGAAACCCGATGGTGGAGAAATCCATCTGGGAGAAACGGTCGATTTGGCCTACGTCGATCAGAGCCGCGAGCAGCTCGACGCGGAAAAGACGGTGTGGGAGGAGATTTCCGGTGGCTTGGAGATGATCCAGGTCGGCAAACAGGAGATGAACTCGCGCGCCTACTGCGCATCCTTCAATTTCAAAGGCCCGGACCAACAGCAAAAAGTTGGCAAGCTCTCCGGAGGTGAACGCAACCGACTCCATCTGGCCAAACTGCTCAAGAGCGGCGGGAACGTCCTCTTACTGGACGAGCCCACCAACGATCTCGACGTGGATACCTTGCGCGCCCTGGAGGATGCCTTGGTGGAATTCGCCGGTTGCGCGCTGGTAATTTCTCACGATCGCTGGTTCCTGGACCGCGTCGCCACGCACATCCTGGCCTTCGAGGGGGAAAGCCAGGTGCGCTACTTCGAGGGCAACTACCAGGATTACGAGGACGACCGGCGTCGCCGCCTGCAGGGCGACGCACTCCGTCCCCACCGCGTGAAATTCAAGAAATTGGAAGCCTGAGTCCGCTCAGCCCTGCTTCTTGAAGCTCTTCACCAGGGCCCGCAGCCCCGCTTCCATTTCGGTCGCGGTCTGCTGTGGTCCGACCAGCTTGAAGAACACGCTGCCCTGCGGACCCTCGACGATAGCCCCCACCATGCGATAGCCCTCGTGAGGACCGGCATCGTTGCTCATGCTGCCCGCATTGTAGGTCCCGTCCACCGACACGATGTGCACCGGCATCCCGTCCACTTCCATGTTCTCCCGCTTGGCAGCGTCCTCGGAGCTCGAGCCGTCCGGCTGCGTCATCTGGCCGATCCAGCGCGCGATGTTGGCATCGACGCCACCGCCATTTTGGGGACCGAAATAGAACACGGTGACCTCAGCCGGGGCTTTGTCGCCCGCCACGGGAGGAAGCTGGAACTGGGCGGCGCGCATGCCGGCCGGACCCCCATCGACCCACTCCTGCGGCACGGTGTAGCTGACTCCCGCAATGACGGTGGGCGATTTCCCGCCCGAGGCATTGGGCTGCATGCCCTCGATGGGAGGATGACCGGCCGGGAGCTCCTCATCGCCACGCACCGGCGCCTGCTTCTGCATGGAAGCCTGGTCGTTTGCGTTGGGATCCTTGGTGTTCTGGTTGCAGGCCACGAGAAAACACGAAATAAAAGCAAAAACGACGATCGCGGCGAACGCGAATGGGCGACGCATCGAGCTCCTCCTGTGAAAAAAGCACCCCGAAGGGGAGGGAACAGCGCTGCTGGGCAGCCGGCCAAGTCATGGCGAATCTCAAGACGTATATCCTAGTGAAACGCGCGAAAAACCCAAGCGATTCTTGATTCCGGCTCCCGCTGCCCCCAAGCTGCCCCTCCATGGCCCACTATGTCATCGGCGACATTCACGGCTGCTCGCGGACGCTGGCGCGCCTTCTGGCTCGCTTGCCCCTGCGGTCCGGTCGGGACCGTCTGCTTGCGACTGGCGACCTCGTGAACCGGGGGCCCGATTCCCTCGGGGTTCTGCGCTGGGCCATGCAGCAGCACAGCGAGCTGGTCTGCGTGCTGGGAAACCACGATCTGCATCTCTTGGCGGCGGCCTGGAAGGTGCGGGGATATTCGCGGGCCCGTGCCTTGCGTGAGGTTCTCGCGGCCGGGGATGTGGCAAAACTCCTGCAGTGGCTGCGAACGCGTCCCCTCTTGGTTCGGGAGGAAGAGAGCGGTGTACTGCTGGTCCACGCCGGTCTGTTGCCGGCGTGGACGGCCCAAGAGGCCTTGGAGCGGGCCGCCCAGTGCGAAGAACTCCTCGCGGGGCCCAATGCCCCGGCCTTGCTCGCTGTCATGAGAGCTGTCGAAGCGGGATCGATGGCCGAGCGGTCGGACGAGCTCGTCGAGGCGGCGTCCTTCCTGCGCGTGGTCACCGGCCTGCGCGTCGTGGACCAAGAGGGCGCGATGGTGCCCTCCTTCAGCGGCGCCTTGCAGGAGCGTCCGGCCGGCAGTCGAGCCTGGTTCGCGGCGGAAGAACGGCGGACCCGCGGACAGAGGATCCTCTTTGGCCACTGGGCTCGTCTGGGATTGATGTTGCGCGAGGACGCCTGGTGCCTCGACTCGGCCTGCGTCTGGGGTGGAGCCCTGAGTGCGGTCCGACTGGAGGACGGCGCGGTATTTCAGGAGCCCTTTGCCGACGGTGGATCCAGCTCCTGAACTCTAGGCCGCGGCCCTCGCGACGCCCCGCCCTCAACCCGAGCCTCGAATCAGTAGCGATAGTGATCGGGCTTGTAGGGCCCATCCACGGGAATTCCCAGATACTTGGACTGTTCCTCGCTCATTCGCGTGAGCTTCACACCGAGATGGTCCAGGTGCAGACGCGCGACCTCTTCATCCAGCTTCTTGGGCAGCACATGCACGCTCTTGCCGTAGCTCTCGTGGTTCTTCCACAACTCGAGCTGCGCCAGGACTTGATTGGTGAAGGACGCGGACATCACGAAGCTGGGGTGGCCGGTGGCACAACCCAGATTCAGAAGGCGGCCTTCGGCGAGGACCAACACGCTGTGCCCGTCGGGGAACACCCACTCGTCGTACTGCGGTTTGATGTTCACGCGCTGGATGCCACTGGTTCGCTTGAGACCGGCCATGTCGATTTCGTTGTCGAAGTGACCGATGTTGCCGACAATGGCCTTGTCCTTCATGCGCGCCATGTGCTCGGCCGTGATGATGTTGAAGTTGCCCGTAGTGGTGACGAAGAGATCCGCCCGCTCGACCATCTCGTCCATGGTCTTGACCTCATATCCTTCCATCGCGGCCTGCAGCGCGCAAATGGGGTCGATCTCGGTAATGACGACGCGGCAACCCTGCCCTCGCAGCGCCTGCGCGCAGCCCTTGCCAACCTCTCCGAAGCCCGCGACGACCGCGACCTTGCCGCCCAACATCACGTCGGTGGCGCGCATGATTCCGTCCGGCAGACTGTGCCGGCAGCCGTAGATGTTGTCGAATTTGCTCTTGGTGACCGAGTCGTTCACGTTGATCGCGGCGAACGGCAGCTTGCCCGCCTTGGCCATCTGGTAGAGACGGTGGACCCCGGTGGTGGTCTCCTCACTGACACCGCGGATGCCCTTTTCCACCTCGGTCCAGCGGGAGGGATGGTTCTTGGCGCTCTCACGCAGTGCGCTCAAGAACGCGCCCCACTCTTCGCTGTCCTTCTTGGAATCGAATTCGGGGATCTTGCCCGCGCGCTCGAACTCTGCGCCCTTGGTGACCATGAGCGTGGCGTCGCCACCGTCGTCCACGATGAGATCGGGACCGCTTCCGTCGGGCCACATCAAGGCCTCGGAGGTGCACCACCAGTACTCGGGCAGGCTCTCCCCCTTCCACGCGAACACCGGCACTCCCTGCGGGGATTCCACGCTGCCCTCGGGTCCCACCACCACGGCCGCCGCCGCTTGATCCTGGGTGGAAAAGATGTTGCAGCTCACCCAACGCAGGTCCGCGCCGAGTTCCCTCAGGGTCTCGATGAGGACTGCAGTCTGAACGGTCATGTGCAGGCTTCCCATGATCTTGGCGCCCTGGAGCGGCTTGTCTTGCGCGTAGCGCTTGCGGACGGCCATGAGGCCTGGCATTTCGTGCTCCGCCAGGCGGATTTCCTTGCGCCCCCTCTCGTGCAGAGTGAGATCGGCCACCTTGTGGCTGAGGCGAGTCGAGGTAGGGGTCGTCGTCATGGGGTCTCCGTTCGGACTCTCGGGCTTTGGGCCCTCGTGAAGGGGTGGGCGAAAGCTCGGGGCAAAGGCCAGGCTTTGGCCGAGCTACAAATCTCGCCAAAAAACTATCCTTTCTGCGGTTTCGCGCAATGTTTGGCGGCTTGACAAGCCGAATCCCCCACCGGAAGCTGCAGTGCGCGCTTCACCCGCTCCCGCACCTTCCTCATATGTCCTGGATTGCACCCATTCTGAGCCTGGCGGCGATTCTCTTCACCACCGGCATGCGATACCGCGCGGTGGGATTGCGCCATGCCGCCCCCTTTCCCCTCTCGGAGGTCCTCTCCCCCGCGCTGGCAATTGCGGCCGGCATCGCTCTCTTCGCGCTGGCCGCCGCCCTGCAATTTCGTTGGCGGAGAAGGCTCGCGGCTCCGCAATCCAGCGAATCGGATGCGCCCGGAGCGCTTGCACAGCGCCGGGCACGGTGGCAGATGTACCTCTTCCCCGCTCTTTTCGCGCTGGTGTGGGCCTTCATTCCCTCCGGGGCGTGGCAAGCTCTCCATTACGGGCTCGTCGCCACGCTCGCGCTGCTCCTTCTGACTCTCTTGGTGAAGGAAGAGGGGTGGCGGGAGCTAAAGGGAAGCGCCACCGGCTTTTCGAAGTCCGTGCGCTTTCTGCTCTGGCCCACCCTGCTCGCCGCGACCGCGTGGATCCTGCTCGTGATCCTTTTGAGCCCGCACTCCGCGCGCCGGCTCTCCGCACTCGTGCCGCGCTGGCATTCGGTGCTGCTCTCTCTTTTGACCTATCCACTCTACGCCTTGCTCCAGCTGAGCCTATTCCTCTGCTTCGTCGCGGGGCGCCTGCGGGTGCTGGGAGCCGGCCCGCGCGCGCGGGTGCTCGTTCCGGCCGTCCTGTTCGCGCTCATCCACTGGCCCAACGCGTGGATCATGGGCTTCGCCTTCCTCGCCATGTTGCTGTGGGCGGTCTGTTACCGGCGCTGGCGCAGCTTGCCCGCTCTGGCCTTGAGCATGGCGCTTTTGGCCACGGTGGTCACGCAGGCTCCCCTGGAGAATCTCACCGAACACCTACGAACCGGACCGGGCTACGTCTTCAATGCCTATCTACAAGAACTCTATCGTTACCAGGGTGAGCTGGAACGAGAGTGCCTGAAGAACGACGGCTCGGTGCGGGACGACTCCGCCCTCTACTTCCGCGAGATCCTGGGCCAAGAGAAGCTCGGACAGGAGTATGAGCGCTGGGTCGCGCGCTGGGAACGGGAGTGGCGCGCGCGATCCGCCGCCGACTTCTATCGCGGCCTGGCCAAGGGTTCAAACCTCCCCTATGACGAGTCCTATTGCCTAGCGCATGGCCGCGCCTGGTCGAGCGAGAAACGCTGGCACGATTGCGGCGAGAATTGGCGGAACTTCATCACGGCTCTCTACCGTGAAGTGGGGAAGCGCGAACCGGCGTCTGCCGAACTCGCGGCTTGGGATCCGCACCCCTCGGTGGGGCTGCGCAAGACCATGATCCACCGGCTCTTCAAATCTCCCGAATATTTCGCGCGCCGGGGAACGCCCGCGTGGAGAATCGCCCATCTCGCTCCCCTCATTCCCCCGCGCGAGCATCCCCTGCTCGACCCGAAGGAGGCCGCGCCAGGTCGAACCGTCACCCGGGAGAATGAGGGCATTCAGTGAGTTCTCCTCCCCTTCGATCGAGAGCTTGAGTCCACCCTGGCCGCGCCGTACTCTGTGGCCAATTCGTCCGCATGGGCTCGTCCGGTAGGAGGTAGTGATGAGACGTCCATCCCTTTGGGGCATCCTGGTTCTCACGATCGCATTGGCCACGGCAGTTTCCCCCGCCATGGCAAACCGTCTCGGGGTCGAAGCCGGTGGGCTGTTTCCCTTCTCCAGCTTGAACGATCGTATCAATGTCTCCCCCTACTTTGGCGCGACCTTCGACATTCAGGAGATCAACCCCTTGGGACAGATGGCCCTGCTCGGCGTGTATCTCCACGCGGCCTATTCGCCGCTGACCGTCGACAAGGAGACCAAGGACGCCCTGGTTCAGCTGGGCAACAGCGACACCAGTGCCTCCTACTTCGAGGGGACCATCGGCCTCAAAGCCCACGCCAAGACCTCGCCGATCTTTCTCACGGTGCAGACGGGTTATGCACATTACGACGCGCCCGGCGGAGGCTCCAAGGGCGGCATCGCGGGCGGCGTGGGAGTGGGAACGGCCTTCGGCGGACCGGCCTTGCATCTCACCATCGAGGGCCGCATGAACGTCGCCTTCCTGAAGGAAATCGACGACCTGCAGTTCTTCACCCTCACCGCCAGCCTGGGCTTCCCTTTCTGAGAAGCTGGGGAGGACTATCTTAGAGAGGTACGCTGAAGCTTCGGCCAAAACAGGAGAAGACCATGCCTACGCTCTCTTCGCACTTCGAGGGACGTCAACCTTCGGCCATTCGGGTGGCGAGCATCCGTTTCGCGGAAAGGGGCGGCGACACCGAGGCGATCAACGTCGCCATCGGCAACGTATCCCTCCCCATGCATCCCGCGCTCATTGCCCGCATGAACCAGCTCGGCGAGGAGAAGAGCCCGTTTGCCCGCGGCGTGGTGCGCTACACGCCGACGTTGGGACTGGCAGAGACGAACCAGGCTTTCCTGAACATTCTCGCCGCGAGTGGCTGCGTCACCGAGGGCCTCTACTCACAGGTCACCGATGGCGGAAGCCAGGCCATGGAGCTGGTGATTGCCGGGATTTGCGGAGCGGCCGGAAGCAAGGATCGTCCGCTGCTCCTCATCGACCCCGCCTACACCAACTACACCGCGTTCGCGAGTCGCTTGGGGCGCGCGACCGTCACTATTGCGCGCCGCCTGGACGAGAGCGGAAGATTCGCCTTGCCCGCGATCGACGAGATCGAGAGCGTCATAAAGAAAGAGCGGCCGGCCGGGATGGTCGTCATTCCCTACGACAATCCCACCGGCCAACTCTACGCGCGCAAGACTCTGCTGCAGCTCGCGCGTCTCTGTGTGAAGCATGATCTCTGGCTGATCAGCGACGAAGCCTATCGCGAGCTGTACTACACGGGGGACGAATCTCTGAGCGTGTGGCAACTCGGCGAGTCCGAAGTTCCCGGCATCTCCGGTCGCAGAATCAGCATCGAGACTGCGAGCAAGGTGTGGAATGCCTGCGGCCTGCGCATCGGCGCCCTGATCAGCGACAACGAGAGCTTCCATCGCAAGGCGGTCGCCGAGAACACCGCGAGTCTGTGCAGCAATCACATCGGGCAGTGGATCTTCGCTGCGCTCGCCCAGGTCGACCACTCCGATCTGCGCGAGTGGTTCCAGCATCAGCGCGAGTATTACGGGGACATGCTCAAGGATTTCGCGGACGAGATGAAGGAGCGCCTGCCGCGCGCCATCGTCTCCTCTCCCGACGCGGCCCTCTACACGGTGGTCGATTTGAGAGAAGCGGCGGCGGACGGTTTCGACGCCATGGACTTCGTGCTCTTTTGCGCGGAGAAGGGAGAAGTCCGGATCGAAGGCAAATCCTTCACTCTTCTGACCGCGCCGATGGCGGGCTTCTACGCGGTTGACGCGGGCGCGGCGAATCCAGGTAAGACCCAGCTGCGGATCGCCTACGTGGAAACTCCCGAACGCATGCGCTTGGTTCCCCGCCTCTTGACCGAGCTCTTTCAACTCTACGAACACGAGAGATCGAAAACAGAGGTCAAAGGCGACGTGGCGGCCTCCCGATGAGTCGCGGCAACTCTCCAGCGAAGATCGTACTGAAGAAGGGAGAATTGAGCTGGCGCGACTTGCGGCGCGTCGAAGAGGGCCAGGTAGAGCTGGAATTGCGCGCGGAAGACTATGAGCGGATCGAGGCGGCCCGCACCACGATCGAGAACATCCTCGGCCGCGACCAGATTGTCTATGGAGTCAACACCGGTTTCGGACTTCTCGCACAGACCCGCATCCCCGCCGGCGAACTGGCGCTCCTGCAGAGAAACCTGCTGCTCTCCCACAGCGCGGGCACCGGGGCGCCGCTCGACGACGCTACAGTTCGCCTGATCCTGGTCCTGAAGATCGCGAGCCTCGCGCGCGGCCACAGCGGAGTGCGGGTGGAACTCGTGCGCGCCCTGCAGTCGCTCTTGGCTGCGGACGTCTTGCCCTGCATCCCCTCGCAGGGTTCTGTCGGTGCTTCCGGCGATCTCGCCCCCCTGGCCCATCTCGCCGCCACACTTCTTGGCGAGGGGCGTGTGCGCGTGCGGGACAAGGAACTGCCGGCCGCCGAAGGCCTCGCCCAAGCGGGAGTCTTCCCGCTCGAGCTCGCTCCCAAGGAGGGGCTGGCGCTCATCAATGGAACGCAAGTGTCCACCGCGCTCGCACTGCGGGGACTGTTCGCGGCGGAGAATGATCTGGCGGCGGGGGTGATCGCGGGCGCTTTGAGTATCGACGCGGCCAAGGCCAGCCTTGCTCCCTTCGACCCACGCATCCACGAACTCCGTGGCCTGAAGGGGCAGATTGCGGTCGCGCGCGCGGTTTTGCGACTTTTGGAAGGTTCTCAGATCCACGAGAGCCACCGCAACTGCGATCGGGTGCAGGACCCCTACAGCTTGCGTTGCCAGGCCCAGGTCATGGGTGCATGTCTCGATCTCCTCGAATTTTGCGCCGCACAGCTTTCACGCGAGGCGAATGCGGTGACCGACAACCCACTCGTCTTCCCCGAGAACGGCGAGGTCATCAGCGGAGGAAATTTCCACGCGGAGCCGGTTGCCTTCGCCGCCGACACTCTGGCCCTCGCCCTCGCGGAAATGGGAGCCATGAGCGAACGCCGCATTGCGCTGCTCACCGATCCCAAGATGAGTGGCCTTCCGGCGTTCTTGGTAAAAGAGAGCGGAGTCAACTCCGGCTTCATGATCGCGCACGTTACCGCCGCCGCTTTGGCGAGCGAAAACAAGCAATTGGCCCATCCCGCTTCGGTCGATAGCCTCCCCACTTCCGCCAATCAAGAGGATCACGTGAGCATGGCCACACACGCCGCGCGCCGCCTGCTCCCGATGGCCGCGAACACCGCGGGGATTCTGGCCATCGAGCTCTTGGCTGCATGCCAGGGCATCGAATTTCATGCCCCGCATCAATCTTCACCGCCGCTACGGGAAGTTCTCCAAAGAGTGCGCGAAAAGGTGCCGTTCTACGAGACGGACCGGCGATTCTCTCCCGATATCGACGCGATCAAGGCGCTCATTCAGAGCGGCGCTTTCACCCCGTGGGTCGAGGAGCTCTTACCCTCCCACACTTGAGAAAAAGCTGTGCGAGAGAGGTGCGCGATGCGGATTCGTTTTTGGCCTCTACTGGTGTTCGCGTTCAGTCTAGTGGCGTCCGCGGGTTGCTCACACCACGACGAACCCACCGCGCCAGCCATGCCGATCGATCCCGGAGCGGACACCGTCCGGGACGGAGTGATGCTCCAGGAGACTCGAATCGATTGTCCCGCAGGCGCCGATTGCCTGGGCTTCGTCCAGGTCCTCTTCGACGGCGAAATCCGAGTGAACCCGCTCGGGAACCCGGCGGTCGTCACCGGCATCGACACGCTCGTCAGTACGCAGTTACAACAGGTGCACAACCTCGCCCTCGACTCTTCGATGATCGAGATCTTCAAACAGGCGGAAGCGGGTTGCACCAGCGCGAGCGATACGGTGGAGGTCATGAGCCTGCGCAGTGAGAACGATGTATTCAAGGTGAAGATCACGGGCTGTACGAGCGGTGCGGCGGCCGAGCTCCGTGAACTGCTCCTGGATCTCGCCGAGGAGTACTTCCCCCGGCCTTAAAGATCTTAGAAATGGACCGCTGTTCGAGCGGGAGAAGCCGAACTCGCGGCCGAACTCACTTGCGTTCGAGGATGGTCCGCAGGTCGCCGATGCCTTCCACCGAACACACGACTTCGTCCCCGTGCTGCAGTGGGCTCACTCCCTCCGGGGTTCCCATGAGGACCATATCACCCGGGTAGAGCGTCAAGTGGCGCGAGAGGTAGGCGATGGCGTGCGGAATATCCACCACCCAGTCCCGAGTGCTGGCGTCCTGGCGCAGCTCTCCATTCACCCGGGCTTGAACGCGTAGATCGGAGATGTCGATCTGTTCTCGGGGTACCAGGCACGGACCCAAAGGACAGAATCCGTCCAGGTTCTTGCCGCGAAACCAAGGGAATTTCAATTCGCGATCGCGCCCTTGCAGACTGCGCGCCGTAAGATCGTTGGCCACGGTGTAGCCAGCGACATAGCTCATGGCTTCCGAGAGCGTGATGTCCTTCCCTTCGCTCCCTATCACCAGCGCAACTTCCGCTTCGTGATCGACCCGTTCTTCGTACCAGGAAGGGACCGTGACGGTGGCGCCGCTGGGACGCAAGAGCTCGGGCAATTTGTTGAAGAACAGAGGCTCCTCGGGGCACCTCTTCTCCAAACTCCGCCGCATGGGCGCGGAAGTTCTTGCCCAGTGCGAGGATCTTGCCCACCCGCGATGCCGCAATGGGGGTATCCAACTCGAGCGCAGAATCCCGCGGCGGCGAAACTTCCTTCCAGCCTCCACTTCGAAGCCGGGCCGAGAGTTGGGAGGGCGCGAAGAAACCTCGGCGGGACAGCTCGAGGAACTCGGCGGGCAGACCCTCTTCGGCCAGATGAGCACTCAGATCGAGGAAGCGGTCCTCTGTCTCGAGCACCAGAGGATGCTCCGGGGCGGCGAGACGATAGATGCGGGCAATCATGGTCACCTCGTACATTCAAGGAGGGTGTATCCTGCGCCGTTTTTCGCGCTCTGGCAAGGCTTGCAGCGCGGAGACGGAAGTGCTTGCATGCAGGGGTGTCCTTCAATCGGGGAGAGTCACCGTTGCGCGGACTGCATGTGTCGCTGTGTTTCTTGTACCTGTTGCTCGCGACGCCCATCCGGGCGGAAACTCTGCGCCTGCCCGCCACGGCCGACGTTTGGCTATCGCACGCCACGCCACGCGAGAGCGATACGGGCGCCGGAGGCAGCCCAGTCTTCAAGTTGAAATCCGTGCAGGAACTGGCAGCAATTCGTTTCGACCTCACATCGATTCGCACGAGGCCTCTCCTCGCAGCGCGTCTTCACCTGCGCGGCCGAGGTACCTACGCGCCCCGCTGGTTACGCGTGTCCACCGTGAGCTCACAGTGGACGGAAGGAAGGGCGGAGCGCGCCTACTCGGGACGTGACGGCGCAAGTTGGAACTCTCCCGACATTCCCCGACGGCGACCAGCTGGTCCTGGCCGGGCTCCTCCTTTTGCGACGTCTGCATGGGCGCGGGCAACACCGAAGTGCATACCCTCGCGGTACAGAGGGACGCGGAGCGCTGGATCAGCGTCGAGCTGCCTACTTCCTTGGTGGAGGCCATGGCCTGCGGCATCAGCGACGGATTGGCACTGATGGAGGGCGGCTCGCCCTACATGCGGAACTACTACTTCCAGAGCGCCCAATCTTGGGAAGGAGTGCCGTGGTTGGAGCTAGAGTGCGAGACCCATCTTCTGGACCACCCCCTACCGCTCCACAGCTGAGTCTTTTCGCCGACGAGTCCCGCGCCAGCCTTGATAGGAGGAGCGACGCGCGTGGCCGTTGCGTACGACTGCGCCGCCTTCGCGTACCGCGGGTGGCTCGATGGCAAAGCTCTGGAGAACTGGCAAATTCCCCGTCCGCTGCAACGGCGACTCGACGGTCTTCTGGCTGAAGGGTCTGCAAGCCGGCACTCGCCATACTCTCTCCCTGCAAGCCCTGTCGAAAGTGGGACTTGCCTCGTCCCGCATCGAGACTCAGCTTTCGGCCCAGCGAAGCGCTGCCCGAACCGGCGCCCCTGGCCAGGAGCGCTCGCACGCCTCGAGAGAACGCGCCAGCCAGACCACCCTCCGTATGGGCCGAGCCCGCGCTGGCCAAGCTCGATCCGGTCGCTACGCTCCGACTCGACGAAAGGGGGCTCGAGGCTCTGAGACCCTGGGTATCGAATGCGGTATGGGATGGGAAGAGAGTGCGGCTGGCGGGAGCGCGGCGCGAAACACTGTCCTTTCAACTCGTGGTGCAGAGCGAGGGAGAGGATTCTCTAGGCAGCGTGACGATCCGTCCGCGAGATCTGCTATCGGTGAACGGCGACACGCTTTCTCATTCCAGTTTCAAACTCTATTCGCTCTGGTACGTGCAGCGTGCCGACACGAGATGGCAGCCCTCCTACCTCGTTCCGTTCGAAGCTGGCGTGCCCGTGGACCTCAGCCCGAAGTAGCAATGGACCCGCGCGCGCGTCCAACCGCGCCTGTTCATCGAGTTGGAGCTTCCAGACGACGCCACGCCCGGAGTCTACCGCGGTGCACTGACGCGTCGAGTGGCAAGCAGGAGGAACCCAACAACTCCCCATCGAACTCGAACTGGTGAATTGGAGTCTGCCGCGCACGCCGGGCTTTCGAATCGAGCTCAACGCCTACCATGTGCCCAAGACCGCCCTCAGCTACTTTCGCATCGCGAGACAGAACCGTTGCGTGTTCACTCCCTGGGTCCTGAGCCCGCGCCTGCGCAAGGGTCGCGCTGGACCCTCTCTCGATTGGTCCGAGTACGACCTCCTCGCCGATTCACTCCTCACCGGCAGCGCCTTTCCCGACGATCCCCGGCCCCTGGAAGTCCTTTATCTGCCGTTCTGGGAATCGTGGCCGACGACGATCACTCCCGCGAACTACCACTATCGCGGTCGCTGGCCCAAGCGCGGGGATCCCTACCGCTGGATGTGGGATCACCCCGAAAGCGCACCGAGGATCGATCGGGCCTTCGATGCCAGCTATCTGCGCGCGTTCGCGAAGGTGGAAGGATCCTTCGTGGATCACTTCGAGCAGAAGGGCTGGAACCAAACCGAGTTGCATTGCTTTTTCGGTTCCAAGATGCGGCATCGTACCGACTACGGACGCTCGACCTGGTGGAATACGGACGAACCACTGTACTGGACCGATTGGTCGGCCCTCGGCTTTTTCCTTTCTCTCTTCGATGAGAACCTCCCGCCACAAAAGCGTTCGCAGTGGCTCACGCGCGCGGATGTGTCGCGACCGGAGTGGCTGGAGGGCGCCCTCGATTCGCGGGCACGGATCGTCTATACCGGCGGCCAGACTAGTGCGGCGCAGGCCCGGCGCTGTCGTGAACTCGCGCGTTCGCTGCACTTTCGCTGGCAGGTCTATGGCGCGGTGAATCAGGAAGACGCCCCGGTCAGCGACACCGTGGCGTGGATCGCAAGAGCCTGGTTGGACGGAGCGCGCGGGGCTCTGGTCTGGCTCAGTTTGGGAAACGCAGACTCCTGGGCGAACTACGATCCGGACGATGCTCCCGGAACGGCGCTGCTTCTGGCGCCGAGCCCCGCAGGGCGGGGCCGAGTGGTGGGGGATTTACGCTTGAAGGCCCTTCGCGATGCGCAACAGCTCAGCGAATGGCTGAAACTGCTCGAGACGAAGGAAGGACTGAAGCGACCCCAAATGGAGAGTCTGGTTCGTCCCTTTCTGCAGAGGGGGCCGACGGACGCGCGGAAAGTCGAGCCCGACGGTCTCCCAATGCCAGATCAGGGGTTCTCCACGCGCTCTCTGGAGGAGCTGCGCATGGCGATTCTGCAGCGCCTCTTCTGAGCTAGGTGGCTGGAAATCGCCGAGGTGCTTGTGTCATACTCTCCTCGCGTCCCGGCGAATTCCCCTGAACTTTCCGAGCCATCGAATCCGCGAGATTTCCGAGCATGAAAGCCCACACTCTCCTACTCCTTTTCGGGTTTGCGCTGTTCGGCGTCACGGCTTCTTCCGCTGCGAATTTGCACCTGATCCTCCGTGACCAGGACAGCGGCGAGGCTGCGGCTGCCAGGCTACAGGTCTTTTCGCAAGAGGGCGACGCACTGAGTGTTCCCGATCCTTCGCTCCACACCCATCTCGATCTGACGAATCGGCCCTATCTCTACGCTGAGGGTGAGCTGACACTCGAACTTCCGCCCGGCGTGTATCGCGTATGCGTGCTGGGCGGTCCGACTCGTATTCCGCGTCAATACACCGTCGATCTCGCGGGAGACCGTGAACTGATTCTGAGCGTCGGACACTGGATCGATCTTCGCGAATGGGGCTGGATCTCCGCCGACCCACACGTTCACCGTACGCACGCTGACGGTTCGAGCGTGTATCCCCTTCCGAGCGTGGAAGAAGTGGGTAAAATGGCGCGGGCGGAGGATCTCGATCTCCTGTATCTCCTGGACAACCACTTCGATACGCCGAGTGGAGCGGTCCGCTTCGACCAGAGGGGATCGTTGATCGTATGGGGGGAAGAATTTCGAAGCGGTTTCTGGGGACATGTCGTGGTGCTGGGCGCGAGAACGCTCGTCACCGTGGACGGGAACCCCTGGGCCAACGGTCCCAGACTTCCCGCCTGGCCCCTCCTGCAGAAGGTTCTTGCAAACGCCAGTCCGCCGCTGGCGTACATCGCACATCCGCACACCGGAGGAAGCTCGCAATACGTTCTGAGTTGGCCCGACACGGGCGAGGCACGCGAACTGGCTTCGCTCGCCATGGGCTCTCAGGTGGCCGGCGTGGCGACGGCGAGTTGGAGCAATGACCCAGCTCGGCGCTGGAACCTGCAGTCGTTGATCGATGGATTGGAGGCCGGTGCACACTGGGCGAGCCTCGGCGAGACCGATGCCGTGCTCGACCGGCCCCTCATTCCTCCCGTAGGGTCCCTGCGCACCTATGCTCAGATCGACAATCCGGCTCAGCCGGCGCACGCCCTACTCGATCGCCAATGGCGGGATGCGGTGGTGGCTCAGCGCTGCTATGCGTCGAACGGTCCCCTACTGCTGGACTACCGTTTGAACGATGCCTCCCTCGGCGATCGGCTGCAGCTTTCCAGTGACTCGGCCGTACTGCAACTCCACCTCGTTTCCTGGGCGCCGATCGAACGCGTTACGATTCATGGCAGAGCTGGCCGTTGTCAAGACCTACCGTTCGATCCCTCGGACGCGAACGATTTGAGCGTGAGCGCGACGCTTGACTTTCCGCGCGACGACGCGGTCTTCGTGGAGGCGGTGGCTCAAGGCGGAAGCTGGTTCGCGCCACAGGACAGTCTTCGTCTCGTGAGTTCTCCCATCTACGTGGAGAGAGGCATCCCGGCCGAGGTGTCGATCGAGATTGCGCGGAGCAGTGCCGACGAGTTGGCTTCCTTCTATCAACAGAGTTTGAAACGGCGTGGCTACCCCACTGCGGCCGACAGCCTGGCGGCGCGCGAAATCCTGTTGGGCGATGCCGCAAAATGGGAAGCTCTGGCCGACGATCCCCCGGGTGAGTTTCGTCTGCTCTGGCCCGAAGAGGGTCGCGTCATGGGCGAGAGTGGCTTTCGGATTTCTTGGCAGCACGCCCGGAGCTACGACGGCGAACGAATCCGCTACGTGGTGGAAGTGGATCAATCAGCCGAATTCGACGCGCCGCAGGTCTATCCGGCGCAAGAAGATACGGTTCTCGACCTTCGCTCACTCGAGCCGGGACAGAAGTACTGGTGGCGGGTCCGCGCGCAAGAGGACGATGGAGACTCCACCTGGAACCAAGAAGGCCCCCGGAGTTTTCAGCTCGCGCTGCAGGTGGTAGCCGCTCCCGTTGCCACCGGTGCCTTCCTGCGCATTTCCCTCTTGGGCAGGACCGCGCGCGGGCTGCGCTTCTCTCTCGAGCTGAGCCGTGCCGCAGAGGTCCGCTTGCGCTTGGTGGACGTCAAAGGACGGGTCGTGCGGGAGCTAGAGCGACGGGAATTCTCCGCTGGACAGCATGAGATTTCGTGGGACGGCCGGGATGACCGGGGAACTCGGGTCGCGGCCGGGGTGTTCTGGCTGCTCGCCGAATCCGAGGGAGAGCGCCGCTCCATCTCCGCAGTGCTACTCTCGCGTTGACTCGCCCGCGCTGGCGGCGATGAGCTCGTTGATCCGACGCGCGAATGCGGCCGGATCCTTGGGTCGGGAGCCCTCGGCAAGTACCGCTTCGTCGTAGAGAAGGCGACCGAAGGCCTCGACGCGCGCATCCGTGCTGTCGCGCTCGTACAGCGACCTGAGTGCCTGCACCGCGGAGTGCTCGGGATTCAATTCCAGAATCCGCTTGCTCTCGGGTAGCTCCTCATCACGTCCCATCCTCTCCAGCAGCCGCTCCATGTGCGAACCCAGTGCACCCTCCGCCGCCACCAAACACGCCGCGCTCTCGCGCAACCTCGAGCTGAGGCGCACTTCGGAAACCTCTTCGATACGGGAATCCAGATACTCAAGGACGGCCTCGTAGCTCTCTTTCGTGAGCTGGGAGATCTCCTCGTCCTTCGTCTCCTCGCGGTCCACTGCGCGCAGGGGCTTGTCCTTGTAGCTGGGCAGGGAGTGAACCAGGAATTCGTCCACCGGATCGGTCAGAAGCAAGACCTCTTGCCCCTTGGACTTGAAAGACTCCAGATAGGGCGCGTTTTCTAGCTGGGACCGTTCTTCGCCGATCAGATACCAGATCGCCTCCTGATCCTCCGGCATGCCCGCCACATAGTGTTCCAGCGTGGTGGTCTCTCCGGCCTGGGTGCGCGTACTCTCGAAGAGCAGAAGCTCGGCCACCGCGTCGTGGTTCTCGAAGTCGCGGGTGATACCCTCTTTCAGAACGGGTCCCATGCGCTTGAAGAACTTCTCGTACTTGCTGCGATCCTCCGATTTCATTTCGGCCAAGCTCTTCAGAATTCTCTTGGTGAGGTTCTTGCGGATCTTGTGAACGAGCGCGTTCTCTTGCAGGAGCTCCCGCGAGACGTTCAGCGGCAGGTCCGCGCTGTCGACCACCCCGCGCACGAAACGCAAATACGGTGGGAGCAGTTCCTGGCAGTCGTCCATGATGAATACGCGCTGAATGTACAGGCTGAGTCCGCCACTGGATTCGCCGAAGAGCTGGTCCCAGGGCGGCGCCTGTGGAATGAAGAGAAGCGATTTGAACTCGATGACACCCTCTGCGCTGTAGTGGATGGTCGAGAGGGGATCTTGGAAATCGTGCGCGATCTGTTTGTAGAATTCGGCGTAGTCGCTCTCGGAGAGTTCTTTGGGCGATCTGAGCCAAATCGCTTTCCCACTGTTGAGCCTCTCCTCTACCGCCTCTTCTTTTCCGTCGGATTCTTTCGTGATCTCCATTACCACGGGATGTTCGATGAAGTCACTGTACTTGCGAACCAAATCCATGAGCCGATGGTTCTCTAGGTATTCCTGTGCATCCTCCCTCAGGTGCAGACGAATCTCCGTGCCCACCTCCGGCTTCTCTATGTCCACCAGCGTGAACTCGCCTTCCCCGCGGCTGGTCCACTCCACACCCTGGCTCTCGCCGGCGCGGCGCGAGGATACCGTAATTTCGTCGGCGACCATGAAGGCCGAATAGAAACCTACCCCGAACTGGCCGATCAGCTCGGGACGATCGGCTGACTTGGCCTGTTGGAGTTGTTCCAGGAAGGCCCGGGTGCCGCTCTTGGCGATGGTGCCAAGATCCTCCACGATGCTCTCACGGCTCATGCCGATACCATTGTCACTCACGCTCAAGGTCTTCGACTCTTTGTCCGCCGAAATGCGGATCTTGAGTTCGCCATGCTCCTCCCGCAGCTGGGGACGGGTCAGAGCTTCGAAACGAAGCTTGTCCAGAGCATCGCTCGCGTTCGAAATGAGTTCGCGCAGGAAGACCTCGCGGTGACTGTAGAGCGAATGGGTGATGATCTCGAGGACCTGACGCAGGTCGGCCTTGAACTGGAGGGTCTCTTTGCTGGACTTCGCTTTTGCCATCTCATTACACCTCTTGGGCCTTGATCACTCCCTGCATTTGCGCGAGCGTCCTCTCGACTCGCCTGGCTGCGCGGGGCTCTGCCTTCGCTCTGCGCCAAGACTTTAGAAAACCCCGCCACAGCTCGCAAGCTCGATGTGCGCATTGCCTTTGACGGAACAGTCGCTATCATCCCCTGACCATGAACCACCCCTTCGACCAGGAACGGCTGAGCCAGAGACGAATTCTCATCTTCTGGCTACCCCTGGCCGCCACCTGGCTGATGATGGCGTTCGAAGGCCCATTCCTCGCGGCCATCATCGCACGGCTCGTGGAGCCGAAATTCAATTTGGCCGCTTACGGGGTCAGCTACGCCTTCGCGATCATCATCGAGTCGCCGGTGATCATGATCATGAGCGCCGCGACTGCGCTGGCCGCCGATGGACCGAGCTTCCGCCGTCTGAGGCGCTTCACTTACCTGCTCAACGGTCTGATCACCGCGTTTCAGATCGTCCTCCTCGCCACTCCCCTCTTCGACTGGGTCACCGGAACCCTGATGAACCTGCCGCTGGAAGTGCGGCAGCTCACGCGAGTCTCGCTGTGGATCATGCTTCCCTGGCCGGGCGCGATCGGATACCGGCGGCTCTACCAGGGAGTGCTGATTCGCGCAGAGTTTCACGCGGCGCGTCGCCTACGGCACGGTGGTTCGTCTGCTCAGCATGAGTTCGGTGGCGCTGGTGCTCTTCTGGTTGAGGCCGGTTCCGGGAGCTTACGTGGGAGCCGCCGCGCTGGCCTGCGGCGTCTGCGCGGAGGCCCTGGCGAGCCGGCTCATGGCGCGAGCAGCGCTTGAGGCGATTGGCGGAGCCGGAGGATTCACTTCCGGGTCTCGGATATCTGGAAATCGTCCGTTTCTACCTGCCGCTGGCTCTCACCTCGACGATTTCCCTCGCCGCGCATCCCATGGTGACCTTCTTCATGGGACACGCCGCCTACAGTCTCGAGTCGCTCGCGGTTCTTCCGGTGGTGAATTCCCTATCCTTCATCTTCCGCAGCCCCGCGCTCGCCTTTCACGACGTGGTGATTGCGCTCATGGGCAATCGTTGGCGCCAACTCGTTCCCTTGAAGACCTTCGCGAAGTTACTCGCTCTGGTGAGTCTCTCTCGGTTTCGCACTCATCGCCTTCACCCCACTCGCGGAGATTCTGGTTCGGTACCTTGAGCGGGCTCGAACCGGAACTCATCTCCTTTCGCCCTCCCTCCCACGCGAATCCTGGTTCTCTTTCCGGCCCTTTCGGTTCTTCTCTCGTTCGAGCGCTCCATTCTAGTGTGCGGACGCCGCACTGAACCCATCTCCTGGGCGACCGCGGCCGAGTTGTTCGCAATCGCGACCGTCCTCTGGCTTTCGATTCACTTGCTCTCGCTGCCCGGTGCCACCTGCGCGGCCATCGCCTATCTCGGGGGACGGATCGTGGGAAACCTCACGCTGATCCGACCTGTGCTGCGAATCCTCGCGACCGCCTACTGCGGTCCCCGCAGAGGATTGCTCATGATCATCCGCAGATAGAGCTCGCGGGCGCGTTCGGTTGCCTTCTGCGAGGCCCAGAATGGCGCATTCTTCAGGAAGATCTGCCTCTGCAATTTCGCGAAATTGAGCGTGGCCATGACGGACGCGCTGTCTCTCGGCGCGATGGCGGGGAGACGGCCGGACTGCAGAAGCGAGCCGAAGCTCAGGGGAATCGATCCCTCTGAGCCGCGGCGCGGAGGACTCTCGGGGCTTCACAGCTCGTCGCTGAGCCGATAGCCCCGCGTGGGATCCCAGGCAAAATCGCTCTCGCCCTCTCCCCTCCTCGGGGGTTCCTTGTCCAGCGCTACTTTCTGCGGGTGCGGGGATGGACGAGCGCGGGCTGCGTTGGCTGGAGTTTGCCAGTCGCGGCGCGCCGGAAAGAAGGCGCGGGTCGATGAGTTGCAGGCTTTTGTCTTCGGCGAAATAGGGGGCAAGGCTGCGAGCCAAGTTCGCCCTTCACGAGTCTCTCGATGATCGAGAAGGAGCCACATTCGCGGGAGCAGTGCGATCAGCAAGGTGGCCAAAACGAGCGCGGCGAAGGCCGGCCCGCGGTAGTCGACCCGATGCCGTCTCCATCTGGCAAGAGCGGTGGACATGATCTCTCCGATTCGCGCGACGACGTCGATTCGAGGATACCAGAGAAGTGATGCGCCCGAAATCGCGCCCCCGGACCAGCGGAGAGCGACGGCCTGTTCTCGACGCGCCTCCCCCATCGTTCTACACTGAGGTCTCGAATTCGATCCCCCTTGGACATCGGGAGTCGCGTATGAAACTCCAGCGCGCCGGTGGGATACTCCGCCTCGCACTCTGCCTCGTTCTCTGCGGCTGTGCGCTGCTCGGCGTCATCGCCTGTGCCACTTCCTATGGAACCAGCGCTGCCAGCAGTGAGGCGCGCCTCGGCGAAGACCAGACCTACCGGCAGGAAATCGACGCTTGGCATGCCAGACGCGTCGCTCGGCTCCAACGCGAGGACGGTTGGCTTACTCTGGTCGGTCTCTACCCGCTCGTCGAAGGCGACAATACGGTCGGATCGAGCGCGGACAGCCAAGTGCAACTTCCTCAGAGCGCGCCCGACTCACTCGGCGTCATCCATCGTACTGGTACGAGTTTCAGCTTCACTCCGAGCGGGAAAGGCACGGTGGAGAGCGCGGGAAATCCGCTTGTGGGTGATATTGCTCTCCTTAGCCGACGTTTCGGAGAATCCCACCGTTCTGCAAAGCGGCAGCCTCCGCTTCTATCTCATCGATCGGGGCGATGAGTACTTCGTGAGAGTCAAGGACAGCGAGAGCGAAGTACGGCGCAACTTCGCTGGGATCGAACGATTTCCGGTAGATTCGAGCTGGCGTATTCGCGCGCAATGGAAGCCCTATGACCCTCCCAAGGCCCTGAAGATCCGCAACGTCTTGGGACAGGTCTCCAGCGAACCGCTATACGGGGTGGTCGAGTTTTCGCGTGAGGGAAAGACGATCCAGCTGCAAGCAAGCGGTAAACCCAGCGAGGAACTCTTCTTGGTCTTCGGTGACGCGACGAACGGACTCACCACCTACGGCGGCGGCCGCTTTCTCTATCTCGATCCTCCCAAAGAAGACGGAACCATCATCCTGGATTTCAACAAGGCCTATGATCCTCCCTGTGTATTTACTCCCTACGCGACCTGTCCTTTGCCGCCGGAGGGAAACGTTCTCCCCTTCGCGGTCACGGCCGGCGAGAAAATGTGGGATGGCGCGCACCACGAGGGCCCCTGAGAATTTCCATCGCGGCTTGACTCCGGTCACAGGGCGCCTCGCTGCGCCGTAGTGAGAATGGACGCGGCGATGACTACTGTGGTGCCATCGCCTCCCAAGCCCAAGAATCGAAAGGAAGATCGTGGATCGAGAATCCCTGGCTGGACGAAGGCTCTGGCTCTCGTGGGCCGCCCAGATCCTGGCTGCCGCCATTCTGGGGCAGACTCTCTACTTCAAGTTCCGTGGCGCGCCGGAAGCGGTCGCGATCTTCACCCGTCTGGGTGTCGAACCATGGGGCCGTATTGCAACCGCAGTGCTGGAGTCGATCGCGGTAATCTTGCTCTTGAGCCCTCGATTGGCTGCAATGGGCGGCGGACTGGCGACTTGCCTCATGCTAGGCGCAATCCTCTCCCATCTCACAGTCTTGGGAATCAGCGTCGACGCGGATGGCGGTCTGCTGTTCGTCCTGGCTTGGGTGGTTCTCGCCTGCAGTCTGTCGGTGCTCTGGTTGCGCCGCCGGCAGATTCCCCTGATCGGAGCCCGGCTCCGTCACACGGAGACAGCCACCTCGACGAGAGCCTAGCGAACGAGCACGAGTGGGGTCGCATGCACTCCCCTCCCGGGTGCGCAGCACCGCATGATATACGCCGCTACCCACCGCGAGGCCACTGCTGTCCGTTCCATCCCAGCTCGTCTGTGAGCTTCCCGCCGGCTGATAAGCGCTGGCCAAGACTTTGATACGACGTCCGCGCTGATCGACCACCAAAAGTTCGACGTGTTCTCCCCGCGAGAGAGTGAAGGGAATGACCACTCTGGGATTGAAGGGTTGGGGATGTGCGGGTCCCAAGCTCAGGAGACTGCGCACCGGAGGAGCTTGGGTCGAAGGACCGGCCGTGAGCACCACGCGCGCCGTCTCTCCATCGTGCGCGAGGTCAAGTACCTGGGTCGCGGGGTCGTAGCGCCAACTTCGATCCAGAGGCGCACCGGGTGCCGCCGGGTCGATCCATTCGTCGTTCAGGAGTACCCCGTAGGGAGCAGCCGCGAGCTTGAAATGCGCTTCACCCGGCGCGTCCCAAGCGACCAAGATCTCGCTGGGGGAATACTGCACGGAGGTGGGCTCGGCGTCTTGGTAGGCGATCAGGTGGTTCTCTTCGTTGGGCGCCAATTCGGGCGCCAAGCCGAAAGCCTGGAGCATGTATTTCACGGTGTTGAAGTTCTGTTCGTACCAGGTCCCCGGGAGAAAGCTCGGGTCGGTCAGTTCGCGGATGGTCGTGAGCATTCGTCCATCCCCGTCGGGGGGCGCAAACTGACCCTGGCCGTAGGTCAGGGTGTTGAGTGCGCCGATGGCGCGCTGACGCCAGAGGGTGTCATTCGCGGCCGTTCCCGCGGTCAAAGCATCCAGCCGCAACTGCATCCATGCCCACTGTCCGGTGGCCGAGTAGGTGGAATGCGGCCAGTGATCCCATTCGAGAACTACCGGCGCGTAGGCGTCGTAACCGTTTTCCATGCTCCAGGGCGCCAGGTAGCGATTGGTCGACCAGTTTATGATCTCGATCGCCTTGTCCAGGTCGCCCGGATCATTGCGGTCGAGCAGGTACTCCAGAGTTTCTTCGGCGCTGTAGTGATCGAGATCACCGATCATCTCTTCCGGCGGTACGTCCTCGTAGAATCCTTCCCAATACATGTATCGCGGACTCGTGGGCTCAAGGGGATTGGCAAAGAGCCATGCCATCGCTCTGTCCGCCGCGGCGCCGTAACCGTTTCCGGGATGGTCGGTTTCCAGGGACTGCAGCAAGCGCACGGCGGGAATCAGATGGCTGGTGTAATCCTGAATCACCAGTCCATCTGAGGGACGCACCCGGAAAGGCCAGCGTCCGTCGTCCTCGACGCCTCCGCTGAGCTGCGTAGCTACGTAAGTGTCGGCAATCTGCAGCGCGGCATCGAGAAAGTGGGCCTGCCCGGTGATGCGATACAGACGCAAACAACGGAGGGCTACCATGGCGGGCTTGTCGCTCATGACGGACTCCCCATCGAAGCCCCCACCCATCACCCCATCGGTCTGCGTGGAGTAGGGCCAATTGCCGTACGCGTCGGAAGCGGGAGTGCGCCGATCGAGCAGCCAGTCCATCATCGTCACTGCCCGATCCAGAGCATCCAGGTCTCCCGAATAGCTCCACCAATCCAGAAATGCGTCGACCGCGATGCTGGTGGTGAACGCAGGATAGGAAATACTCAGATAGCCGGGATAACCGTTGACGATGCTCTCAAGATCGTTATCGGGTTGGATGGAAAAGTGGTAGAAGTACGGCGGTGCGGGCAGTCCGGCGGGATCGTCATCGTAGGTGCGGATGCCTCCGTTCCCCACGTCGCTTTCTAGAAATGTCATCACCTCTTCGAGCAGCTGACCGTGAGGCTTGAGGGGCGCCGGAGCCGCTGTTGCCGTTGCGCTCGCGAGGAAGCTCACAGCGCAGACGACGAGGAACCGGCAGCTCCAAATCCGTGCGCGGGTGGAAGTGAAAAAACTTGCGATGGAACTCCGCCCGCTCGCGGAGCGCGCTCTGAGGGAAGATTCCTTGTCCATCGGGAGACTCCAAGCCGCACCGAGGAGAATGTGAATCCTCAGTATATCAGAAGAAGGAGATGCTGAGGTAGCGTTCCGGATGCTCCTTGATCTTCTGGATGAGAGCGTGGACCTCTTCCATCGTGCCCAGCATCTCCCGGTAGAGATCGTCCTCTTGGAGCAGGTGGGCCGTGGTGCCCTCCCCGAGCAATTGGCTCATCACAGTATCGGCTCCCGCCACCGCTCGTCCCATCCCATCCGCCATCTCCCGGTCGGACAACAGGCGGTGCACGAGGCCATCGCCCCCCGTGGCCATGGTGGCGAGCGAATCGAAGCGCGAGATGGCAAGTTCCAGTCGCCGCGCCATACTGTCGTCCTTCACCAGGCGACCCAGACTTCCCTTGCCCTGTTTCAATCCGCGGCTGATCTCGGCCAGGTTCGAGACCGCGTCGTGCAGATTCTGCGCGGTGGCTCGGATCGTTCAGCAACATGGCCAGGGTTCCCTCGCCTCGATCCAACTTGTCGACGGCCTCGGAGGTCTTCTTGACGATTTCCAAAAAGTTGTCGAGCGCTCCGGCCGCCTTCTGGAAGGTCGCTGGCCAATCGGTGGGGGCCATGATCTTGATCTCGGCCCCGCGAGGAAGTGGTTTCTCACCTGGTTGTCCCGCGGAGATGTCGATGAAGCGATCTCCGAGTACGCCGACGGTTCGAATGGTCGCAACCGAACTCTCTGTGATTTGACGTTGCCGTTGCAGGGGAAGTTGTAGAACGAGTTCGATGTTATTGCCGTCTTCGCGATGCGCGAAGCGAATGTCACTGATCTTACCGACCTCCAGTCCAGCCAGGGCGACCATGGAGCCCTTGCCGAGCTGCTGCGCGTTTGGAAGGTAACACTTCAGATGGTACTTGCGTTCGAAGAGCCGCGAGTTGGTTCCCACTACGAACAAAGCGGCGAAGAGCACGGCGGTCGTGGCCAGAAAGAAGACCCCCACCTTCAAATTGCGCCAGCCCTTGAGGTTCCCGTTCCGGCATGAATCAAAGTCCTTCTTGCTGGGCGATGAACTCGCGAATGAAAGGGTCGGGAGAAGCCATCAGCTCGTTGAAGCTACCATCGAACACGATTCTACCCTCTCGCAGCACGGCCACGCTATCGGCAATCTGCTTGGCATCGTTCAATATGTGGGTGACGACGATCGAAGTCACACGAAAGTCGTCATGCAGGCGGGAGATCAGCCGCAGCAGTCTGCGAACGCCAATGGGATCGATCCCTGTCGTGGGCTCGTCGAAGAGAATGACTTCGGGACTGCAGACCATCGCGCGCGCGATGGCGGCCCGCTTGGTCATGCCCCCCGACAACTCGGCAGGCATGAGATCGTAGGCATCAGACAATCCCACGTATTCCAGGCGCTGCCTTACCAGGGGTTCGGCCTGTTCCAGGGTGAGACCGTGGGTCTCGGTGGTGCAGAAGGCCACGTTCTCCGCCACCGTCATCGAGTCGAAGAGCGCTCCCGCCTGAAAGACCATCCCGATGCGGTGCCGGATCGGCTTGAGAGCGGCTTCACTCATCTTGCTGATTTCTTCTCCGAAGATCTCGACGCTGCCGCTGTTGGGACGAATCAAGCCCAGGGCCAAGCGAAGAATGGTGCTCTTACCTTCGCCGCTTCCGCCCAGAACGACTTTGGTTTCCCCGCGACGCACAAAGAAATCGACTCCCGAGAGAATTTCGCGATCCCGGGTGAAGGACAGATGGACGTCCTTCAGTGCGATCACGATCTCGTCTTCCGGCTGCACTGTATGGAGTCGTTGGTCACAAGTTGCTGAGAGTCCGTCATGTCGTCCTCCTCAACCCCCCCAGAGGGTGAGGATGAGCTTGCCCAAAACGAAGTCCGTGGCAAGAACCGTCAGAGTCGATGCCACCACGGCTCGGGTAGCGCTCTCCCCCACTCCCGCGGCGCCGCCGCGCGTGTAGAGTCCATAATGAGCGCTGATGGATGCGATGATCCATCCGAAGAAGATGGGCTTGATGAATCCCACCGCGAGGTCCTTGAACTGCAGAGTGTCCAGGGCCGAATCCCAGTAGAAGGTGCTCGAGGTGTTCAGCAGGGTCACTGCGATCACCCAGCCTCCGATCACGCCCATGAGATCGCAAAAGAGAGTCAAGGGCAAGAGGGTGAGGACACTGGCGACCTGGCGTGGCATCACCAGATATTCGATGGGATCGGCTCCGAGAGCGCGCAGCGCGTCGATCTGATCGGTGACCTTCATCGAACCCAATTCAGCCGCCACCATGGATCCGGTCCGCGCCGCGATCATGATTCCGGCGAGCACGGGACCGATCTCACGAATGACCCCGATGGCCACGATGCGGCCCATGAGAAGCTTCGCGCCGAACTGCTCCAGCTTGGTTCCCCACTCCATGGCCAAGACGAGTCCGATGAAGAGTCCGGCCAAGAGCATCACCCAACCGGCGGAACTCCCCAGCGAAAGACCTGCTCCTCGATCCGTTCCCGGTGCTGCCAGGCGTTCCGCATGCTCCGCAGCCCGCCGAAGAGAATCTGAGACATGTGCTCAGACTCCTCCACGAAGGAGCGAAACGCGAAGTCGAGAGCTTGCAGGGTATTCATGCGGGTCGGTCTCCGGCGGACTTCGGTGGGGACTTCGGAGAAAAGGATCAGCGTAGGCGGTACTCTACACCCGCGAGCGCCTTGAACCCAAGCTCATCTGGCCGGACAAAGCGCGTGGCGCAAGCGCCTCCTCCAGGGTGGCATGGGTGAAAGCTGAATCCCTCGTTTTCGGCGCGAAACGGTAGCGCGCGTGCGCTGGCGAAGCAGGAGTTCCTCCGCCATCTCACCAAGATGAGTTTCAGGGCGAAACCGGGAATCGGCAGGAACGCCGGACGGTGCAATACCCGGCCCAGGGTCCGCGCGAAATCTCGCGAACGCATGGGTTCGGGTGCCACCGCGTTGACCGGTCCTGACTCGCACTCGTGCTGAAGATAGTGGACGATGAGCTTCACCAGGTCCGGCAGAGCGATCCAGCTCCAGTACTGATCGCCGCCGGCGAGCGGGCCCCCGAGTCCAAAGCGAAAAAAAGGCAGCATGCGGGCGAGGGCCCCACCGTCCGGTGACAGCACCATGCCGATACGAAGATGGAGGGTGGTGATCCGGGCCCGGCGAGCCGCTTCGGCCGCGGCCTCCCAGGCCGCGCAAGTCTCCGCCAGAGAATCCCCGGCCGGGCGGGTCCGACTCGGCGCAGAGCTCCTCGCCCCGATCCCCGTAATACCCCACGGCCGAAGCGCAGATGAGGATCCTGGGCTTGACGGGAGAGCCCAGCCAGCCCCTCCGCCAGGAGCTGCGTGCCCTTCACCCTGCTGTCGCGGATGCGCGCCTTCTTGGCAGGGGTCCAGCGATCGGAGGAGATCGGCTCCCCCGCGAGATGGATGACGGCATCCTGCCCTTCCAGGGCCTCCGCGTCGATTTCCCCCCTCCGGGGATTCCAGTGGGCACGGCCCGGGACTCGTGCCTCTGTTCCTCTTGAGCGCCAGGATCTCGTGGCCGAGCGCCGTCAGGCGCTCCGTCAGCGCCTGGCCCAAAAGCCCCGAGGATCCGGTGATTGCGATACGCACGGTCGAGTCCTCCCCATTGGAAGTGTGGATCCTCCCCGCGAGGGTAAGAGGGGATCCGGCCGCTGGCCAGTTTGGACATGGCCCGGCGGCCCCCTAGTATTGGGGGGCAAATTCAACGGATCTGGGAGCGTGAAGCGTTCACGCCGAGGGGAACTCTCAGAGTGTCTTCTCCCGCTCGGCAGAACCCGATTGTGAAAGGTCGGACCATGGCGAAGAAAGTGTTGATCATGGGCGCGGCGGGGAAAGATTTCCACGTCTTCAATACACTTTACCGGAACAACGACTCCGTCGAGGTCGTTGCGTTCACTGCGACCCAGATTCCCGGCATCGAGGATCGGCGCTATCCGGCCGTACTCGCGGGGCCAGGCTATCCCGAGGGTATTCCCATCGAAGCCGAGGAAGATCTGGAAAAGCTGATCGCCCAGCACAAGGTCGAGCACGTGGTTTTCGCCTATAGCGACGTGAGTTACGAATACGTCGACGGCAAGCGCAAGATCGTCGAGGCGGCCGGCGCGAGTTTCGAAACCGCCCCCGCCAAGAAGGTCATGATCGAGAGCACGAAGCCGGTGGTTGCGGTCTGTGCAGTACGGACCGGCTGCGGAAAGAGTCAAACTACCCGCTACATCGCCAATGCCCTGCAGGAGCTGGGGCTCAAAGTGGCGGCCATTCGGCACCCCATGCCCTACGGCGATCTCGCCAAGCAGGCGGTGCAGCGCTTCGCGAGCATCGATGACCTCAAGAAGCACGAGTGCACCATCGAGGAGATGGAAGAGTACGAACCGCACATCGCCAACGGCATTCTCGTGTTCGCCGGCGTGGACTACGAAGCCATCCTGCGCGAGGCGGAAAAGGAAGCCGATGTCATCCTGTGGGATGGCGGCAACAACGATACCCCCTTCTACAAGCCCGACCTCCACATCACCATCGTCGATCCTCATCGTCCGGGTCATGAACTCAGCTACTATCCGGGACGCGAGAACATGGAGATGGCCGACCTCATCATCTTCAACAAGATGGATTCGGCGGATCCCGCCAACGTGGCCAAGGTCGAAGCCAGCGTGAAGGAGCACAACCCCAGGGCGAAAGTCGTCTACGCGGAGAGTCCGGTGACCGTGGCCGATCCTTCGGTCATCAAGAACAAGCGCGTGCTCGTCGTCGAGGATGGACCCACCTTGACTCACGGCGGCATGAAGTACGGCGCCGGCGTGATCGCCGCGAAAGCGGTGGGCGTGAGCGAGATGGTGGACCCAAGGCCTTTTACCGTGGGGACCCTCAGCGCGACTTTCGAAAAATATCCGGAGATCGGAGTGCTTCTTCCCGCCATGGGATACAGCGGACAGCAAGTGCGCGATCTGCAGACCACGATCAACGCCACCGATTGTGACGCGGTGATCGTGGGAACTCCCATCGATCTGAGCCGGATCGTGAAGATCGACAAACCCTATACGCGGGTCACCTACGACCTGAAGCCGATCAAGGGCCCCAATCTGAAGGAGCTTGGTGGCAGCCGCCGTCAAGCGCTAGCGCGCGGACTCAGGCCGTGTCTTGAGCTCGTAAGCCATGAGCATGGCCATTTCCAGCGCTTGTTCATAATTGAGGCGGGGATCGACCGTGCTCTGGTAGGCGCGTTCGAGATCCGCCTCATTCAAGCCCCTGGCTCCCCCCACGCACTCGGTGACGTCTTCGCCCGTCAGCTCCAGGTGAACACCCGCCAGGAGCGTGCCCATTTTTTCGTGGATGGCGAAGGCTCGCTTGGTTTCGCCCATGATCTTCTCGAAGCGGCGGGTCTTGTGCCCGTTCGGCGTGCGTTCGGTGTTGCCGTGCATCGGATCACAGCACCACACCACGGTCTTTCCGCTGCGGCGCACAGCTTCGATGATCCGGGGAAGATGTTCGTCGATGAAATCCACGCCCAGGCGGTGGATGAGAGTGAGACGTCCGGGCTCGTCCTGCGGATGGAGAATCTCCAGAAGCTCCGCGATCCACTCGTCGCTGGTTTCCACTCCCACCTTGACCGCGATGGGATTGCGGATGCCCCGGAAGTACTCCACGTGCGCGCCTTCGGGATCGGAGGTGCGCAATCCAATCCATGGAAAGTGCGTGGCCAGGTTGTAGTAGCCGCTGCGACGCGGGACGGTTCTCGTCTGTGCCTGCTCGTAGTACAGCGCGAGTCCCTCGTGACTCGTGTAAATTTCCGCCCGGCGCATGTTGTTGACTCGCGTCTCGAGCACGTTTTCCATGAATTCCACGGAATCTCGAATGGACTGGACGATGGCCTCGTACTTTTCCTTCGAGCTCGAGTGCTTCACGAAATCTAGTTTCCAGTATTCGGGATGGTGGAGATCGGCGAATCCGCCTTCCGCCAGCGCCCGCATGAAATTGAGGGTGAGCGCGGCGTGCTCATAGCCCCGGAGCAACAGATTGGGGTCGGGAGTGCGATCCTCGGCCGTGAAGCCGTTGCGATTGACCAGGTCACCACGATAGGCGGGCAGGCTCAGCTCCCCGCGGCGCTCTTGATCCCTGCTGCGCGGCTTGGCGTATTGACCGGCGATCCTTCCCACGCGCACCAGTTTCTTCTTGGTGCCGTGCACGAGAACCAAACTCATCTGCAGGAGGATCTTGAGCTGCGCGGTGATGGCATCCGCGGCGCAGGAATCGAAACTCTCCGCGCAATCCCCCCCCTGTAGCAAGAACACCTCACCCCGAGCCGCGGCGGCGAGTTTCTGCTTCAGGGTCTCGACCTCCCAGGAGGTGACGAGCGGCGGCAATTTCGCCAGCTGCTGAACCACACTCGAGAGCGCCTCCGTGTCGGGATAACTCGGTTGCTGGATGGCGCGCTTGGCTTGCCAGGAATTTGGAGTCCACTCTCGCATGATCGAACCGGTCGCTAGGTCGAAATTCTGCATCTTCAGGTGAAGCTGAGGATCAGCATACACGTTCCGCGCGGCTTCTTGCGAACCCGGGGATACCCTATCAATCGCCAAATTCAGCGTTGATGCCCACTCGCAGCGTTCTTCCGGGCTCGGGCAGCCCGAGCTGCGAGTAGAGAAGCGTATCGAAGACGTTGTCCACGCGCAGATAGAGCTCTGTCGAATCGAGCCAGCTCGAGGTCGAAACGAACTCCCAACTCGCGCGGAGGTTCCATTGAATCTGCGCGGGAAGCTCTCGCAGCTCACCCGCGTCCAGATCCTGGCTGAAACGGCCGCCGGTGGCGATAGCTTCCGCCGCCAGGCGCGCGCCGAAGCGCCAGCGTTGACTGAGCTCGAGATAGCTCAAAAACGAGGGGCGGTCCTCGACATGGGCGCTGAAGGAGCCGTTCTCCTTGGCTCTGGAATGCAGGAAGGAGTGGTGCGCCTGCACCCGCGCGCCGGGATAGGGCCGCCAGGTGGCGCCCAATTCCAAGCCGAGCACGCGCACTTCATCCGCGTTGACGCGCATGAACTTTCCGCCGGGGAGGCTCTGCTTTTCGATTCCGTCGAATGTGAAGTTGCAGAAGGTTGAACTGGACAGAGACCAGCGCCGGCCCTGCAAGGTACCTCCGAGTTCGAGAGAGTTCTGGTCCTCAGGTTTCAGATCCAGGTTGGGCTCGAAGCGGCCCAGAGCTCCCGAATAGAGCTCGCGCAGGGAGGGAAAACGGCTGCGCGCGCGCAGCCTGCAGGTAAAGGCTGCCGCGAGCGGAGAGGGCCTTGCTCGCGCGGACGCTCAAGGCAGGAGCGGCCTGCGGCGCGCGCGCGGGTTTGTCGCCAGTCTGCGGCGTGCTTGCGGCGTCCACGCCAGCGCCCAGTCGCAAGGCCACACCCTGCTTCGGCCGAAGCTCGTATTGCAGTCGCGGCCTGTGAAAGCCACTCGCTGAAGCGCTGCTCCGGTCCCTCGTAGACGAGACTCTCGGCGTGACGCGTGTAGCGCGAGCTTCCCACGAGGCTGAGGTGATCGGACTCGCCGAGACGGCGATCGAGTCTGCAAGCGGAGAAACCCGGTGGCATCGTCGTCCGTCTCGTAGTCCACTCCGGGGGTCAAAGCGGGCGAATCGTAGCCGGCGTCGTCAAAGGCGCGAATTTCCTGATGGAAAGCGATCCAGCGAGGCATTCAGATCGGCCTTCCAGCGATCTCCTTCCGAGGGTCGCAGCTTCACCGCGAGCCCGAGCAGCCCGCGCTGGATCTTCGGGTACCTCCAGAATCGGGCGTCCTGGATGTGGTCCTCGGGAGGCACCGAACGCGAAGCATCATAGCCCTGCAAGTACAATGCGACGCGGCTGCCGTTTTGCCAGTTGCGTCCGAGCTTCACGAGAGCACTGCTGCGTTCGAACGCGCTGTTGGTGCGGGTCCGCCTTCCCACTTCCTGGTGGAATCCGGGCTGATAGTCTTTGGGCAAAAGGAAGCCATCACGCGTTTCGCGCGCGATGGAGGCCGCGCCCTCCCAGCGAGCGAGGCCCAGGTGACGAGCACCCTCGCCCCGATGGAGATTGGCTTCGCCGAGACTCGCGCGCAGACTCTGCTCCGAGCCGGGGGATCTCTGCTCGCGGGTCTTCAGCTCCACCATTCCCGCGACGGAATTGGGCGGAGAGAGCACGCTCCCCGTCCCGCGGGTGACCGCAACCTCGTCGATGGCCAGGGAGGGCAAAAGGGAGAGATCGGCGCGCTCGTCCCAGGGCAGAGTGAGCGGGATTCCATCCTGCTGAATCACGATCTGTCGCTCGGGGGCGCCGCGCAGCATCAGGACCGTCTCACCGCGCGAATTGGTCGCCGCGCGCGCGTCTGGCACCAGAGGAACGAAGTCGGCCACGGTGAGCGCGTCGCGCTCCTTGCAGGCGCGTCGGACTGAGCTCCTGTTTCTCCGGTTCTTTCTGCGGCGAGATGATCGTCGCCGCGGACTTCACGCACCGGCAAAAGCACGCGGCCGCCGCGCGCGTCAGGGATGACGATACTGGAATCGGCGGGAGCCAGGAGCGAATCCGGCTGGGCAAGGGTCGAATCTGCGAAAATCGGAAGGGGAGTCGAGTCGGCGCTGGTGCCCTGCGCGTGGGCGCTCGAAGCAGCGAGAAGAATGGCGATGAAAGCGAGCGAGAACGTTCTCGACCACATCTAGAAAGCATCCCTTCCCGTGAGCCCTCTGCCGAGAATGAGGGTGTGGACTTCGTGGGTTCCTTCGTAAGTATAAACAGATTCCAGGTTCATGGCGTGTCGGATGGAGGCGTAATCCAGAGTGATCCCGTTTGCGCCCAGGATGGACCGGCAAGTGCGCGCGGCCTCGAGCGCCATTCGCACGCAATTTCGCTTCACGAGAGAGACCATCGCGGGAGCGAGCTTGCCCTGGTCCTTCATTCGCGCATAGTGGATCACCGCGAGCTGGCTCAACGCGATGTTCTCCGCCGTGTCCACCAGTTGCTTCTGGATGAGTTGCTTTTCTGCGATCGGCTTGCCAAAGGCCTTGCGCTGCAGTGCATACTCGAGCGCCTCTTCGAAACAGGCGCGCGCGGCGCCGACGGCGCCGAAAGCGATGCCAAAACGGGCCTGGTTGAGACAACTCAGAGGACTTCCCAGTCCCTTGGACTTGGGCAGCAACGCGCTCTTGGGCACGCGCGCTTCATTCAGAACGATCTCACCCGTCTTCGATGCTCTGAGCGACATCTTGTGGTGTTGCTCGGGCGCAGAGTATCCGGGGGAATCGGCTTCCACCACGAAACCGCGGATGTCGCTGGCCGCGTCTCCGTCGAGCTTGGCCCATACGATGGCCAGATCGGCGATGGGCGAATTGGTGATCCACATCTTGTTGCCGCTCAAGACGTAGGAATTTCCATCGCTGACGGCACGGCTGGACATGGCTCCCGGATCGCTCCCCGCATTCGGCTCGGTGAGCCCGAAGCAACCCACCAGCTCTCCACTGGCCATCTTGGGCAGGTACTTCTCCTTCTGCTCCTCGCTGCCGAAACGGTGAATGGGGTACATGCACAGAGAGCCCTGCACCGAAGCGAAGCTCCTTAATCCGCTGTCACCGTATTCGAGTTCCTGCATGGCAAGGCCGTAGGCCACGTTGTTCAGACCGGCGCAGCCGTATCCCGTCAGATTCGTTCCCAGAAGTCCCAGCTCACCCATGGTCGTGGCGAGCTCCAGTGGGAACTCCGCATTCTCGTAAAGCTCAGCTGCACGCGGCAAATAGCGATCGGCCACGAAACGGCGAGTCGACTCTCGCACGAGGCGCTCCTCGTCGCTCAGCAAATCTTCGATGACGACAAGTTCGTCCAGTGAAATGGTGTCCATGAAACTTCTCCACCTTTTGGTGTGTGGAAGGCGCCGAACTCGCGCTCCCGCTCGCTCAGAGTTCTACTTCGACCCCGATCTCCAAGACACGGCCGGCCGGGATCTTGAAGTACGACGCGGCAGTTTGCGCGTTGCGGGAAATCACTGCGAAGAGCCACTCGCGCCAGATCGCCATGCCGCGCCTCTTGGTGGGCAGCAGCGTCTCCCGGCCCAAGACGAAGGTCGTCTGGTCCAAAGAATACTCGAAGCCGCGTCCCTTGGCAGTCGTGAGCAGGCGAGGCACGTTCACGGTATCCATGAATCCGTAGCGGCCGATGAGCCGGTAGATCCCGTTGCCGAGGTCTTCCAGTTCGAGACGTCTCGTAGCGGGAACTCGCGGCGTATCCTCGATCACGACCGTGAGCAGGATGGCCCTCTCGTGCAGCACGTGATTGTGCCCGAGGTTGTGCATGAGGGAGTGGGGCGCGATCTCCGGCTGGCTCGTCATGTAAACCGCGGTCCCTGGAACCCGCTGCGGGGAGTCCTTCTTGATTTGCTTCAAGAAATCCTCCACGGGAACCGTTCCCTCGTTCAGACGCGAAGCCAGAATTTCCCTTCCGCGTTTCCAGGTCGACATCAGAGTGAAGATCAGCATTCCGACGAGCAACGGGAACCATCCCCCGTACTCGACTTTGATGATGTTGGCGCCGAAGAACGCCAAGTCCGCCACCAGGAAGGAACCCGTGAGCAACATGGAACTCCACATCGGCCAGCTGCCACCGCTCACGGCAGACGAAATAGAAGATGATCGAGGTGATGACCATGGTGGTAGTCACCGCGACTCCGTAGGCGGCTGCGAGGTTGTCGGAGGTCTTGAAGCCCAAGACCAGACCGATGGTGCAGAGCATGAGCATCCAGTTGACCGAGGGCACGTAGATCTGTCCGATCTCTTCTTCACTGGTATGCCGAATTTCGACGCGAGGACTGAAGCCGAGCTGAACCAGCTGTCCCGCCATGGAAAAGGAACCGGAGATCACGGCCTGGGAGGCGATGATCGTCGCCGCGGTAGAGAGAATGACCAGAGGAATCAAGGCCCAGCCCGGGGCGAGCAGAAAGAACGGATTGCGGACCGCGTCGGGATTGGTGAGGAGGACTCCTCCTTGACCGAAATAATTGAGGAGCAACCCGGGTAGAACCACGGTGAACCAGGCGACGCGTATGGGCCGCGGGCCGAAGTGCCCCATGTCCGCGTAGAGGGCCTCCCCTCCCGTCACCACCAGGAAGACGGTGCCCAGGGTGAGCAGCCCGGGAATCTTGTTCACGATGAAGAAGTTCACCGCATGCGTGGGATTCAAAGCAGCTAGAACCTGAGGGGCACGGAGGATGCCGTGCACACCGAGCACCATGAGCACGAGAAACCAGCCGAACACCACGGGCCCGAAGAGCGAGCCAACCCCCGCCGTTCCCTTTCTCTGCAGGAGGAAGAGTCCCGCCAGGAGCACGATGGTCATGGGCACCACGTAAGAGGAAAACACCGGCGCCGCGATCTCGAGCCCCTCCACCGCGCTGAGCACCGAGATCGCGGGCGTGATCATGCCGTCCCCGAAGAGCAGCGCTCCGCCGAAGAGCCCCAAGAAGACGAGAAGCCAGTGGGTTCTCCTCCTCTCGTTGCCTTTTGGCAGCAGAATGGCGATGAGTGCGATGATCCCGCCCTCCCCGTCATTGTCCGCCCGCATGATGAAGATCAGGTACTTGAGCGAGATGACCCAGATGAGCGACCAGAAGATCAAAGAGAGTACGCCCAGCACGTTCTCGTTGCTGATCGGAATTCCGTACTCGCCCCGGAAACAGACGCGGATCGCGTAGAGAGGACTGGTTCCGATGTCCCCGAACACCACCCCCATGGCCAGAAGCGAAAGCACCAGGAGACGCCGGTTCGTCGGTGGCCCTTCCTCGGCGCGATCCTTGGAACCGTTCGTCTCCTTGGTAGCCGGCTTCTCCTCTTTGGACTTTGATTCCTTCGAGCGCTTCTTTGCCATCTCCATCCTTCACCCAGGTTCGAAGCCGGTCCGCTGCAGCAAGGAGCGTTCTATCCCTGGCGCTCCTTGGCCGCCTTCTTGAGCTTGTCGTTCGCCATGATGGCGATTTCCACTCTGCGATTCGCCTGTCGACCTTCGACGGTGCTGTTGTCCGCAATCGGCTGGGATTCCCCATAGCCCATGATCGTAAAGCGAGTCGGGTCGACGTCGAGTCCCGTGATGTAGTTTGCGGTGGCCTGCGCCCGGGCAACCGAGAGGCTCAAATTGTGTTCCTCGGTACCGGTGGCGTCGGTGTGACCTTCCACCAGAATGTTGGTGTCGGGATATTTCTTCAGGATGACGGCGAGCTCGCGCAAATTGTCCTTGGCCACGGGCCGCAACTCCGCCTTGTCGGTATCGAAGAGAATTCCCGAGTTGAAGGTGATCTTGATCCCCTCCCCCACTCGCTCGACCTTGGCGTTCTGCAGGTCCTGCTGCATCTCCTTGGCCTGCTCATCCATGTAGTGCCCGATGTAGGCACCGGCCGCGCCCCCGACTGCACCACCGATGATGGCGCCCAGAAGGGTGTTGCCGGCCGCGTGTCCCACCACTGCTCCGGCGGCAGCACCGGAGGCGGTGCCCACGGCGGCGCCTTTCTGCGTCCGGCTCATGCTGGCGCAAGCTACTGCGTTGACCAGGAGAAGTACGATCAGCGCGTATCGAATGGTCTTCATGGCTCTACTCCCTGACCGAAGTGTCTTTGGGGAACGAAATGCTCTCGCCGAGAGACTGAGAGTCTGGACGAGTAAGGCTAAAGGGACGAATGTGCAACCAGGGGATACTACCCCGAGATGCGTCCGCTAGGCGAGTAGATCTTGCGGGATGGCGCGATTGCGCGCCGATTTCCAATTCCGGACCGGCTGGTGCGCTCCGAAACAAAGTGGGAAGATTAGCGAGAATTGCCTACTTTTGACAACGCAGTTCGACGAGTCAGATCGATGACTGAGCGTGATGGAGGTAAGACCCGGTGGAAATTCAGATGGATTGGGCGGGCGGCATCGCCTTCGAGGGAAAGAGCGAATTCGGCCACACCGTTCGCACCGACTCCGCTCGCAGAGTAGGCGGAGAGGAGAGCGGCCCCATGCCCACCGAATTGGTGCTCTTCGGTATCGCCGGCTGCACAGGCGTGGACGTGGTTCGCATCATGGAAAAGGCGCGTCAACCCCTGGAGAGTCTCAGCATCGTAGTGCAGGCCGATCAGAATGACGAATATCCCAAGCCCTTCCATACCGTCCGTATCCACTTCAAGGCCAAGGGCAAGGGAATCAGCGAGAAACGCCTCGCCAAAGCCATCGAGCTCTCCGAGGAGAAGTACTGCGTAGTGAGCCAGACGATCGCCCGGCCCGCAAAGGTGAGTACGAGCTACGAGATCGTCGAAGGCTGAAACAAGATGGAGCCGCCCCCAAGGGAGCGGCCCCAACCCATCTTCGCACACTTCTGTACGACAGACGAGGCTCTTGTAGTTCGCGGCACCTCGACATTGCCGACTTTGCGGCTCATCGTGCAAATCGCACGATGAGAACCCCATTTTCCAGCCTCAAATCCTCGTTCTAGTTTGTGCAGGAAGGACCGTGCCAAGGCGACTACGCGAAGGTCACGAGCGCGACGCCAGCCAAGCCACCCAAAAGTCCGATCAGGCGGCCTCGAGTAATGGGTTCGTGCAGGAGCAAAACTGCCAGTACGAAAGTCCACAGGGTCGCGGTCTGATTGAGGGCGGCAGCGGTCGAGGCGAGGGTGTATTTCATGCCACCCAGCCAGAACAGCAGTGAGACGTAGGTTCCCATCACGGTACCGGGAATCATTGCAGGCCAGATTTTGACATTCCTCAGAGTGCGCAAGCCGGCACGCAGGCCGGGCAGGAATCCGAACAGAAGAATCGAAGTCAGAAGCCCGCCCGCCAGTCTCCAGAAATTGGCCCACAGCAGCGGCAACTGCGCGAGCTGGGGTTTCACCATCACGATGGAGACCGCCTGTGTGAAAGTAGTGCCCAAACCAAGCAAAATTCCAATGAGCACCGTGCGACGCGGGAGAGGCTCGATCCCCTTCGTGGGCCACGCGAGAGAGAGCACCGCGCCGAGAATGAAGCCCACTCCCAGGAGCTGAAGCGGCCGCAAACGCTCGTGAAGGAAGAGAAAGCTGAGCAGAATGATCGACGGGCTATAGCTGGTGTTGATGATCGCCTGCATTCCCGCGCCCACGCGGTTCAAAGTCATGAAGAAGAGCGTATCGGAGATGCCAATGCCAATGACTCCGCTCACCGCAAGTAACAGATAGAGCGAGGCCGGATGAGAGCGCAGAATGGGCTCGCCCACGATTGCCATGGTCAGGATGAATAAGGCCAGCGCGACCGAATTCTTGAAGAAATTCAGGGCGAGGGGCGGAACGACCCTTCCTGTGCTGTGGAAGAGGATGACCGCGATGGACCAGCTCAAAGGAGCTGCGAGGGCAAAAATCTCACCGAGGTAGTTCATGCTCTCGACTTGAGCCCACAGCACTTCTTGTACTTCTTGCCGCTTCCACAGGGGCAGGGATCATTACGCCCAATCTTCGGCGACTCTCTGCGGATGGGTTCCTGACGACCCGGCTTGCCGTCGACGAAGTACCAGCGGCCCTCCTCCCGGCGGAAGAGACTGCGCTCGTGATGGACCACCTCCTGCCCGTCCGCGTCGAGGTAGTATGCCTTGAACTCCACGATTTGCTCGTTGCGGTTGGAGTCGGCCTCGGGGTCTTCGAGGATCTCGAGATCCTGCCAAGTGGAGTTCTTCGACCATTCCCTGATGTGATCCAAATCGAGCTCGTCGCGCTTGGCCGGCCATGTGGAGTCGACGATGAAGTCGATCTTGCCTTCTACGTAGGCAGAGTAACGAGCGCGCATGAGGTCCTCCGCCTTCGCCGGATTCTCCTCGCCGCGCAGGACCGGGCCGCAGCACTCCTCGTAGTCCCACCCCGAATGACAAAGACACTCCTTTTTCATCAATACTCCTTGGCGCTTTAGGACAAGCTTTCCAGCTGCTCTTCAGGGATCTTTCTCAATTCTGCGGCATTGGCAGCGCGCAGAATAGCACCTCTTGGGAAACTCTTCGCGCCCAAGATGCGCACACAGGCGGATCCTACTGCCCGGCTGTCCATCCACTCCAGATTTCCATCCACGAGCTTGCGCGAACGTACCGGCCCTTCCAGCAGGAGCGTCGCGCTGTTCAGACTCCTCTCCTCCACGCTCAGCACTCGGGCGAGCATGAGTTGGGCTGCGGAAGCGATGTTGATCAGACCGGCCCGCGCCTGCGGATTCACGGCCGTTCCCCCGTTGATCCAGAGACAGCGAGCTTTCTCGTTTTCGACCAGTACCGGTACGAATTCGTGGGCCAGGAGCAGCTGGGGTACGATCGTGCTTGCCGCCACCTTCTCCCATTCCTGAAGGACGGGGACCTCCCGCAAGAGACCCTCCTCCCACCACGATCCCAGGCAGGATACGAGGCCGTCCAGTCCCTTTGCCGGCAAAAGGACCTCGCGGGCCATCTTCGCGACTCCTCCGGGGGAGGAGAGTTCGCAAGCTACGGTGCTCAGTCTTTGTGGCGCTGCGTCGGAGAGTTCGTGTTTGAGACGCCTGAGTCCAGTTTCGTCCCGGTCGACCGCAATGACGCGCGCCCCGGCCTCCAGCAGCTCGGCTGCGATGCCGCTCCCGATGGCACCGGCCGCGCCGGCCACCAGGATACGCATGGATGAAGTTGGCGAACGCATCCTTGTCCTCGTCGGCAGGGGGAGAAACCTCGAGCTAGCCGCATCATTACACGAAAGCCCCCTTACCAACCAGATTGGACTGGCTGAGTTGGGGCAAGCCTTCTACACTTTTTTCGGTTGGAGTCCCTTTCTTTGGCACTTCCCCTTTTTGAGTATCCACATGGACGCACCTTACGCCCACACTCGAGGTCGCGCGGTCTGGTCTGAGGAACTGCTCCAGGTCGTCGCCCGCTGGCAGAGCATCGATGATCCCCCGATGCCGGAGAATCGGCGCCGCAAGCAGGGAATCAGAATCTTCCGTCACGACCCGGTCGAGCGGTTCTTGAGCAAAGCGCACCCCGCCACGCCACTCCTCTACACTCTTCCCTTCGTCCTTTTGGGTTTCTATCGTGGAATCGTGCTCGGCCATTCCACCTTGTTCGAAACCCTGGGGTTGATGGGACTCGGAATTCTGCTCTGGACCTTTCTGGAGTATATCCTGCACCGCTGGGTCTTCCACTATCAGCCGCCGGGATGGGGCGGCAAAATGTGGATGTTCATGGTCCACGGATATCACCACGAGTTTCCCGACGACAAGATGCGGCTTGTCGCTCCGCCGCTCATGATTGGGCTCTTGGGAACGGTTACGGGCTTCGTGTACTACCTGATCTTCGGATCCGGCCTGTGGGCTCAGGTCTTCGCCGGGACCTTCCTCGGCTACCTCGCTTACGACTGGATCCACTACTATACCCACCACTTCCATCCCCGCAGGGGATGGGGCAAGTGGCTCAGGCAGTATCACCTGCAGCATCATTTCGATCCACGCCATGACCGCTTCGGGATCTCCACTCCGCTGTGGGATTTCGTCTTCCGCACCTACCGCCCCCTTTGAGACGGTCCTGCCCGCTTTGCGCTGGACAAGCCGGCGCAGATCTTTCACATTTTTTACGATGACCTGCCCGTGAGTGGGCTCCCAGCTCATTCAGTCAAGTTTCCTGATGCACTGGAGGTTGAGATGCTCAAGGAATTCAAGGAATTCGCAGTCAAAGGCAATGCGGTGGACATGGCCGTTGGTATCATCATCGGGGCCGCCTTCTCGACCATCGTCAAGTCCCTGGTGGCCGACATCATCATGCCGCCCATTGGTCTTCTGCTCGGTGGAGTCGATTTCAGCAATCTCTTCGTGGTTCTCAAACACGGGGCGGAAGCCGCCGGTCCCTACGAGACCCTGGTCGCGGCCCAAGAGGCAGGAGCGGTGACCCTCAACCTCGGCGTCTTCATCAACACCATCATCAGCTTCCTCATCGTGGCCTTCGCGGTCTTCTTCGTCGTCCGCTCGATCAATCGACTCAAGAAAGAAGAGCCTGCTCCCGAGCCAGCCGAGCCCACGACCAAAGAATGCTCCCAGTGCCTGTCGACCATTCCCATCAAGGCCACTCGGTGCGCCTTCTGTACTTCAGTGCAGAGCTGAAAAGTGGGAATTAGATCGAGCCACCGTGCCGCACGACATCGCCGTCAACGAGAAAGATCACGTCCTCGGCGATGTTGGTGGCCAGATCACCGATGCGCTCGAAACATCGCGAGACGGAAAGGTGTTGCGTCGCCTCGCTGACCGCCGACGAGTCGGAGGCCATCAGAGTCATCAGTTCGGAAAACGTGCGCCGGTGCAGTTCATCGAGCCGGTTGTCCTCTTCCAGTACCTCGCGAGCAGAGGCAGTATCGCGATCTACGAGCGCCTTGAGGCTCTTTCTGACCATCTCCAGGGAGATGCGGCTCATCACAGAGAGCGTGGTTGGAGCGTGCATCTCGCCCAGGGAGGCCAGGCTTACGGTGCGGTGCCCGATATTGGCCGAGAGATCCCCTATGCGCTCCAGATCGTTGTTGACCTTCAGGGCGGTAACGACGTAGCGCAGATCGGCAGCTACCGGTTGGTGTAGGGCCAGGATCTTCAGACACTCCTCTTCGACTTCCACTTCCAGGGCGTCAACTTCCTTGTCGCCTTCGATGACGGCGCGCGCCGTCACCATGTCCTGCCCGAGATAAGCTTGTGCCGCGGAGCTTAGCGCTTCCTCGACCCTGTCACCAACGGCGAGAATGTCGATGCTGAGCTGACCCAAGGCCCGATCGAGGTGCTGCATCCGGTCCTCCTGCTGGATCTGAAAGGTCGAGAGAGGAGTCGAGCCGCCGCGCAGGACCTCGTTCCGCGGCGGCCCAAAAACCACTAGAAATATACCATGAAGCGGGTCTGCAGCCCGCTGAATTGCCCATATTCATTCGCGTCCGAGTAGACGTAGTTCAGCATCACCCGCGCGTTGTTGTTTGCGTACCAGTTGATCCCCGCTGTGTAGTCGTCCAGTTGACCGCCGTTGGCGTCACTCAGATCAACGTGTGCGGCTCGCACCGCGAATTCCCACGCGCCGGGGCCAGTTCCGAGCGGTCTGTTCGGCTTGAGGTGACCGAAGGCTCCTTCGGAGTGCTTGTAAGGTCGGCTCTCGCCGGTCAGAAACCAACTCCCCGAAACATAGAATCCACTGAGATTGGGATTGTCTCCGCTGATCAGGTTGACATTGGTCAGCCGGTACTCGGCATCCAGCGAAAAGGAACCCATGACCGCCGAGGCCTCGAAACCGGCCAGAGAATACTCGTTCGCCATCAGCACCTCGCTGTGGAGAATTTTGTTCGTCAGATGAGAGGAAGGCCGGATCGACATCTGGTACATGCCGTCCGGGGTTTTGCGCAAACTGCCGGCCACTCCGAGGTGGAGGAGGCGGTGGTTTTCTGTGTCTTCGTAAGGAAGACCGCTTAGGCGGACCGAGTAGTTGTACTTGGCGTCGCCGCTTCCCGCTCCTGTTTCGTTGGTGTCGCGGAAGATTCCTGCCGAAGCGAGCACGCGTTCCTTCGACCAGGAGTTCTGAACCATGATGCCCGTATTCCGCTCCGCGTCGAAGGCCGCCGCGGGAGAACGCTCCATGAAAGTGATGTAGTTGCTGCTGGTGAGCTCTTCGAGACTGAAAGGCTCCTTCATCTGACCCACTCTCAGCTCCCCTACCACCGGCAGGTCTTCGATGCCCATGTACATGTCCTTGAAGGCAACCTCACCACTGGAAAAGTCGATTTGGCTCTTGAAGATGAGACCGCCGCCGAGTTTCCCGGCAAGGTAGATGCGCGCGCGGCGAAACTCCGTAGCATCGGAAGTGGAGACCGAAGCATCGCTTCTCTCGGGAAACCAGGCCCAGTCGTTGAGAATTCGTCCCCCCAGTTTGATGGAGACGTCGCTTTCCGGGCTCTCGAAGCGCAGCCCGTCCTTCCACTGCACGGACATCTCTTTGGACTGCGCCGAACCGCTGCTCGCGGCGCTCAGGGCCAAAAACATCAAAAAGCCGGATAAGACTCCGAAGGAGCGAGTGCTAGGCGACATGTTCCACTTCCTTGGGAAATGAGGGTTCAAAGAAGTCGCGGTCAAAGTAAATGCAGAAGATGAAGAGAGCGTTAAGGCCCCGTAAATTCTCGTGGACCTCAGCCTCGCAATCAGTTTCAAGAGGGTTTCGAGCGGGCAGCATATACCCGCAGCATCCACGCGACGGTGGCCAATCCCATCAGCAGAAGTACCACGAACAGCACGAGCACCCCGGTCTGGGACTGTACTTTGAGGCTGTGCAAGTCGAGAACCGGCGCGAGCATGCGGTCGCGCACGATGTCCCGCACGAAGACCATGGCCACGATGGTGCCCAGGAGGTGCGCCGCCGCGACGTTCATCAGTCTCTGCGGCTGGGGATGGCGAATTGCCATCGCCGCGGTCATGAGCGCTCCGAGAGGCAGAATGATCGAGGCAATGAAGGCCACGGTGGCTCCCACGCTCTTGCCCATGAAGAAGAGAATGACTTCGCGCGGCAAGGACAAAAGGAACCAGGTTCCCACGAGATACTGTAAGCCGGTGGGGATGAGAAACCACATGCTGCCGAAGTGGAGCATACCGCGTCCGTCCGCCTCGTCCCTCTTTACGCGTTGTGCTCCCACCCAGGCGATCATCATTCCGCAGACCGCCACCGCGGCCAGAAGGAAATGCAAGTAACGCGGCCAGAGACTCGGGTCCCCGTAATTCCCATTCAATCCGGACGGATCGCCGTGGTAGATGGCGGCCCAGCTCGAAGGTCGCAGCATCAGACTCATGTTGTGGACGAAGACGTGCGAGATGGCCAGGAGTCCCAGAAGAATGACCCAGCCCAGCACATGGTAGACCCCGCTGTAGCGCTCGCCCTTGAATGCCTGCGCGTAGGCCGCGTAGTAGGCCACGATCAACACCGGAATGACCAGCCACCAGGGCCAGGCGATCAAGATACTCGAGGTGTAGAGCAGATTCCCGTAGAGAACCTGCACGAAGAGCAGCGGGGCGACGCCGAACACCACGGTCATGGCCACCGCGGTGGGCAACTTCGTCTCGATCCAGCGCGCGAGACGTCGCCCCTCGTCGTTGCGTCGCAAGCGCGACGCCACCGCGAGAATGGCCCCGCCCAGAGTGAAGTTCATGAAGAGGAGGTGGATCACGAACGTGAGCTGGAGCAGGGTCTTGAACAACCACACCGGTCCGGGTAGCGGCAGAACGTCGGGCAGTGGCACTACTGAGTTCATCGTGTACTCCCTTCGTTCTGAGCTTGCTCTTTTGCGCTGTTCTTTTCTTCGATGGCCTTTGCCAGAAATTCGGACAATACGCGTCGTTGGGCTTCCCCGGCGGTGAAGGCCGGCATCTCGTCCGAGCCCACGTCTTGGAGAAATTCGTCGATGTCCTGCGCGCTCATTCCATCGAGGCGCTCCGCGAGAGAACGTTCTCCGTAAAGAGTGTGACAGGAGGAGCAGCGTCTCTCGAAAACCACCATCCCGTCGGGGTTCTTGGGGGTACTCTCCTTTGCTCCCGGCAGACTCAAGAGATACTGTGCGAGTTCGTCTGCCTCGCGTGGCGTGCCTACCCAGGGTGGCATGGGGCGCAGGCTGTATTCCAAGCGCTGAATGAAGCTCGCGGTGAACTGCTCGTCCCAACCGCGCACCCGAAAGGCGAGCCCATTGTAGCCATCGCGCGAGTGACAATTCTTGCACGCGGCGCGGAAGATCTCCTCGCCCATGGCCACGGGATCGTTCGCTTTCGATGTATCGACCCACGGATCGGACGCCACGATTCCCGCGGTCTTGAGAGTCTTGACCTCATCCGCACGATAACCGTTGCTGTAGAGATAGTTCTGGATCACCCACGGCTTGCGTACCGCTTCGCGCAACCACTCGCCCGAGCCGAGCACTGCCAGCCCGCAGAGCAAAATCAGGATGGTGGTCGCCGGATTGGCCCAGCGCGGGAACACGATCGCGAGCACGACGACCAACAGAATCAACCCCCGGAGAGTCCACACGATCGCCTTGAACGCGTCCAGTGCGATGGGCATGTTTCCCGCCGCCAACTGGTGCACTGCCGCCGGCAGTCCATCCCACCACCAAATCGCGCTCAGGAAGGTGCCGACGAGTCCGAGTACGGCCCAGGCCCCCGCGTAACGCGTGAGCCAGCGCCGCAGGGGGCCCCAGTCGAGACGTGTCGCGGTCCACAGGCAGAAAAGGCCCGCAAGGGTGATTGCAAAGGCGCTGCGACCGACGAGACTGGAGAGATAGCTCGGATTGAGAATTCCGTCCCAGAAGCCGTGGCTTACGATCCATTTCCCCGGCGTGAGTTGGAAGCTCAAAATTCCGTTGATGACGGCCAGGGAGAGCCAAGCGGCAGCGAAGTAAATCCAACCCACGATCAGATGATCGCGGGGCCGCATGGTGGTAAAGCCGTAGTAGTAAACGAGGGCCGCGATGATCTCGACCAAAAAGAAGACCCATTCGATGGCCCAACCCCACACGAAAGCGTGAATGAGGGCGGAGGTCCCCGCCGGATTGATGAGCCCGATCGTGAACCAAATGCCCACGCCAGTGATCGCCCCGAATACCAGAGTCAAGCAAAATGAAGAAACGGGAATGCGTATGCAGGTAGCTCAGAAGTCCATCGTCTCCGCGGCGCCGCGCCAAGTGCTCGGTGACGACCAGAAAGAGCCCGCCCCCGATGGCGAAGTGGCTGACGTAGACGTGAAGGATCGCGACGACCGCAATGAGAAGTCCATGGGCAAAAGCTGGGTCCCAGACCGGATACTGCAATGTGGCCCCTCCATTCGGGTGCGCCGAATTCACTAGTACGGTAACTCACCAATCGGCCCAGTGTTACTCCCGCCCGAAGCTCCTTTCCAGGGCAAAATGAAGTCGTGTCGCACTGCGCCCTTGGCAGTAGAGCACAGATTCTGGTATCCTGTGGAGTAGTAACTCCGATTATCTATCATTAAAGTTCTTTTGAGCTTTTTGTTAGCTTTGGTCCGCGCTGCGCGCGGAACAAGCCCGCCTTCCTCTCGAGGAGGGGAACTATGAAGCCATCAATTCAAGCCATGAGCCAAACCGACCAAGTCCTCGCCGAACACCGCGAGTTGCGCACTCTCTTGACCCATCTCCAGGGATTTACCCTTCAGCCGCGTCCGGAAATTGGAAACGAAGGCTTTCACCGTTGGGCCGCCGATCTCTCGAAGAACCTGGTCGAACTTCACGACAAGCTGTTTCGCCATTTTCGATTCGAAATCTCCAGCGGGGTCTTCGACGAGCTAGTGAAGATCCATCCTCGCGGGGCAAAGCCATTGCAAGAACTCCAGGGGCAGCACCCCCAGCTGCTGCGGGAAGTGCGGGAGCTGGTCCACTCCAGCCTGAGTTATTCTCAAGGTGAGGAACCTGCGAATCCGCGTCTGCGTCGCCGTCTCGGGGAAATTTTGACCCACCTGCGCAATCACGAGGACTGTGAATCGGAGCTTCTGACGCGCCTCTTGGGGCGTGACATCGGCGCGCTGGACTGAGCCGCACCCGGCCCGGAATGATCGTCTCCGCCGGGGGATTCGTTTTCTTGGATCCGCCGGACGAAAAAGCCATATTGAGGGCGGGACGCGAGCAGTCTTTTCCCATTCCCCCGATTTCGCTCTCCCGCCTCATTCGTGAATATTCTGTCACTCCAGAAAAGTCTGAGCGCGGCGTGGCGCTGGCTCGGCGGCGTTGCCGGCAAGAAGACGCAGCGCAGCTTTCGCGCGCGCTGGATCATCCAGGCCGCGATGGCGGCGTCCTGCGTGTGGATTGGCATTGCCTTCGCGCGCTTCTACGGCGCGGCGCGCGCGGGAAATCTCCCCCTGCCGGAACGCCCGCCCGGAGTCGAAGGATTTCTTCCCATCGGTGGCGTGATCGGACTCTTCGATTGGGTCGCCGGGGGTACGCTCAACCGCATTCATCCCGCCGCGACCATTCTGGTGCTCATCGCCCTGGTGACGGCCTTCCTGCTGCGCAAGAGTTTCTGCTCCTGGATCTGCCCGGTCGGATTTCTCAGCGAGCTTTTGGCCCACACGGGGCGGCGCATCTTCGGTCGTAATTTCTGGCCGTGGCTCTGGGCAGACCGGCTCCTCAGGGGAGTGAAATACCTCCTCATGCTCTTCTTCCTGCAGAGTATCGTGGCGATGGGCTCCTTTGGGCTACGCGCATTCCTCGAAGGCCCGTACAACCGCATGGCCGACGTGCACATGGGGCTATTTTTCTCCCGGCTCTCGCTCACCGCGGGCGTGGTTCTTTTGGTGCTTGTCGTGGGATCGACTTTGGTGAAGGGCTTCTGGTGCCGGTACTTCTGTCCCTACGGCGCCCTGCTGGGCTTGATATCCTGGTTGTCACCCACGCGGGTGGTTCGCGATCCGAAGAGCTGCATCGACTGCGGACTGTGCGATCGCGCGTGCATGGCCCGCTTGCCCGTTTCGACCAGAGGGCAGGTGCTGGATCCCGAATGTACGGGGTGCATGGACTGTGTCGCGGTCTGTCCGGTCGGTGAGGCGCTGCAGATGAGGACGGGAAGGAAGCGCCTGAGCGGCAGGACCCTGGCGATCGCGGTGCTTTTCGTCTTCCTCCTGGGCTATTTCGGGGCGCGCAGCGCGGGCATGTGGAAGAACAGCCTGAGCGACCTCGAGTACCTGCGGGGCGTCGAACAGATCGATAGCGGCGCCTATTCCCATCCCGGACGCTGAAGATTCCTGCCATTGAAGGCTCCAGCTTGTCTTGCGTGGCGGTTTACGGCAAGATATTGGGCCTCTTTATCGATCGCTTGCGGTCCCATTTCAAAATGAACGCGGGAGAGAAGTATGAGCCACCGGATTGGCCTGCGCAAAGAAGACAAGAATGAATGGGAACGCCGCGTCGTCCTCACCCCCGAGGATGTGAAGCAACTTCTCAAAGAGAATATGAAAATCGAGGTCGAGTCGTTTCCGCGCCGCGCATTCTCCGATCAAAGCTACCGTGAGGCTGGGGCGCGCGTGGTCGATTCGGTCCGAGACTGCGAGATCGTGCTCGGCGTCAAAGAAATGCCGCTGGATTACTTCCGCGAAGGCGGCGCCTACATGTTCTTTTCGCACACCATCAAGGGGCAGTCCTACAATATGCCGCTCCTGAGGCGGCTCAAAGAGCTTCACTGCACGCTCCTCGATTACGAACTGGTGACCAACGAAAAGGGACAGCGCCTGATCTTCTTCTCCCATCATGCGGGCCTGGTGGGAATGGCCGACAGTCTGTGGATGCTGGGCAGACGTCTTCAAGTCCTGGGACTGCAAACACCATTCCTGCAGCTCGAACCTGCCCACGCCTATCGCAATCTCTCCGCGTTGAAAGCAGCAGTGAGCGAAGTGGGGGACAAGATCGCGCGCGATGGCCTTCCTGCTGCTCTCTGTCCCTTCACGGTGGGAATTCTGGGCTACGGTCGCGTCTCCAAAGGAGCCCAGGAAATCCTCGATCTTCTTCCCTGCGCGGAGATTGTTCCCGAGAAGCTCGCGGCATGGACGAGCTCGAATTCACGGACTCGCGATCGCCTTGGCAAGGTCGTATTCAAGGAAGAGCATTTGGTCGAGCCAATCGTCCCCGAACGCAAATTCGAACTTCAGGATTACTACCAGCACCCTGAAGCCTACCGCGCCGTCTTCGCCCCCTACTTGCAGAACTTGTCATTGCTGGTGAATGCGATCTACTGGGAAGAGCGCTATCCTCGCTTCGCCGATGCCGAAGTACTGCGCGCACTGTTCTCAGGTGAGTCGGCGCCCAAGTTGCTGGCGGTCGGCGACATCACCTGTGACATCGACGGCTCCTTGGCCTGCACGGTACGTGAGACCGAGCCGGGAGACCCGGTCTACGTCTACAAGCCTGACAGCCGTGAGGCGGCTTCAGGATTTCAGGGCGCGGGTTTGCAGGTCTTGGCGGTGGGAAATCTTCCCAGCGAGTTACCGGTCGAAGCTTCGACGAGTTTTGGACACTCCCTCAGGCCGTATCTTCCCGCCCTGGCGAGGGCCGATCTGCAGGCAAGCTTGAAGGACGCGCAGCTGCCGGGACCCCTGCAGCGCGCGGTCATTCTGTGGAGGGGCCAGTTCAGCCCGCGCTGCCGCTACATGGAGGAGTTCTTGAAGTAGCGGCGAGCGGTGAAACCAGCCACGGCCTTCCACGCGGCCAAAGCGATCGCGAAGGAGAGCCACGCAAGAGCAAGTCTCAAGAGCGCGCTCTGCATGAAACGCCTGAGGCGAGTGGATTGCATGCGCTTGCTGCGCGAGATGCCCTTGTGAAGTAATGGCCAGGTCGTGGCCGCGGGCGTGGACTGGGAAGCCAGAGCTTCGACGTCGGCGGTCATGGCGGACTCCTGATTCTAGGGTCCGTCCCCCCTGTCCATCGATTCTATCAGATCACAAGCGGCCCGTGCTTCACTTTTGCCGCGCGGGTACCCACGCCGAGGTTCTTCCGCCGATTTGTAGGAACTCCACTCTGTTCCCCTCGAGGGTGCGTGCGTTCTCGTTCTTTCCCCAACGAACGTGAAACAACCAGTCGGCGGGAAATCGAGATTTGTCGGCATCCACTCTCACCGCAAAGTTCACGACGGCTCTGAGCCGGCGCCGAACTCTCTCGAGTTCCTGCGAAGTGAGTCCGCTCGCGCTTCGGCGCGGGTCGATCTGCGCCTGGTAGAGGACTTCGTCGGCAATCCAGTTCCCCACTCCCGCGCAGAAGCTCTGATCCATCAGCAGGTTCTTGATGGCGGTCCGACGTACTCCTGCGCGCTCTCGGAACTGCGCCGGGGAGATCATAGCGAGTAGAGGATCGAATCCCAGTCGGGTTATGGGAGCCTCGTGCAGTGGATCATCCCGCAGGAGAATTCTCCCCAGCCGCCGCGCATTGGTCATCACCAACTCGCTCCCCTCTTCGAAGAAGAGATGAATCTTGGTGAAACGAGGCGGCCAGGCTTCGTGCGGATCGGGGGAAGGTCGTGAGGCGAGAGGAAGGTCGAGCCGGTCTGGCACCCTGAAGGCACCTGTCATCCCGAAATGAAAGAGGGGATGGGGTGGCGAATCCAGTTCGAACCAGATCTGCTTGCCGATCCGGTGAACCTCGCGGACCGTCTTTTTGGTGAGAGCCTTCCTCCAGCGGTTCGGGGAGACTCCATCAAACACGATCTTATCTCGCCGGCAGATGACACGAAAGATTCTCTTCCCCTCCGCAGCCGCCGCGGCAATCCTCCGTCCACGTTCCACTTCGGGGAGCTCGGGCACGGCACTCAGTCCACCGGAGTTTTCGTCGCCGCCGGGAGACGAAAGTACTGAAGTTCTCCCGCCTCTCCCTCCAGCTTCATTTCACCCGCGTCGTCCTGCAGGCGTTCGGCCAATTCTCCGGCGAAGCGCAGATACTCCTGATAGCGCCTCTTGCGATCGTCCGGATTCAACGCAGTGGGGCCGCTCGCGGCCGAACAGAGGGCGGCCTGAAGACTGAAGGCCTTCCCCGTTGCTTTCTCCTCGCGGTGCACCCACGCGCCATTCCCGAGATCGAATTCGTAGAGGGAGAGGAAGCGGTGCGCGTAATCCGCCAAAAACAGCACGGCATCGATTACGTAGTCCGCCTCGTCATCGTCCATGATGTAGTGAAATCCGATTCTGCACCATCCGGGTTTCAAGCCGTGGTAGCCCTTTTGGATCCACGCCCGGTAGTGTTCGCTGGTTTGCGCATCGATCTTCAGCAGGCGGTGGCCGTAGGGACCTGCGCAGGAACAGCCCGCGCGCGACTGGATGCCGAAGAGGTCGTTCGCAATGCGCGTGACGAACTTGGGATGCAAGTAGCTACCCGAGGGATCCTTCAGATTGAATGAGACGATGGCGACCCGTTTGGAAGGGTCCGGGTTGCCCAAAATCTCGATCGAGGGATGTTCTCCCCAGCGAAGCATGGCCCGCCCCAAAAGCGCGCGCTCGCGTTTCTCGATGCTCTCCGTTCCGACCGCTTCTTTGACCAGAAACGCGAGCCCTGCCTTCAGAGTCTGCAGCACTCCTGGGGTCCCGGCCTTCTCACGCATCTCGATGCGGGGGGTGTAATCGTGACTGCTGAGCCCGACGTAATCCACCGTACCTCCACCACTCACCGTGGGAGGTAACTCTCGGTGGTAAATGCGTTCGTTGAAAACGAGGATGCCCGACGAGCCCGGCCCCCCCAGGAATTTGTGCGGCGAGACGAAAATTGCGTCGAGTGAGGGATCGCCTCCCTCTTGTTCCGATTCGGGATTCATGTCGATCTTTACATAAGGCGCACTGGCCGCGTAGTCAAAGCACGCGATTGCGTCGTGCTCGTGCAGAAGGCGCGCGATCGCGTGCACCGGGGTCAAATGACCGGTCACGTTCGATGCCGCGCTGAAGGTCCCGATGCGCAGGCGCCCCTGAAAGCGTGGGTCCTTCAGCAGCTCCTCCAGGTGTTTCAGATCCACACCCCCGTCCGCAGTCAGCTTGACCTCCTGAACGCAAGCGAGTCCCTCCCGCCAGGAAATCTCGTTCGAATGATGCTCGTAGGGCCCCACGAAAACCACCGGCTCCCGTTTGCGTAGAAATCGCGCGTACGATTCGTGAGGGATCTCTCCCAGATGCTCCTTCATCAGCTGGGTGAGCAGCAATCTCGTGGCCGGTGGCAGCGCAACCCCGACGATTTGCTGAAGTTTGTCGATGGCGGCGGTGGCGCCCGTTCCCACCGCAATGAGTCGGCCATTGGGGCCAGCGTGCACCGCGTTTTTGATTGCGGATTCCGCCTCGTGAAGAAGTTGCGTCATGCTGCGGCCGGTGACGTCGTCCTCGGTGTGCGTATTCGCGTAGTGTCGCTGCAGACCCATGAGATATTGCTCGACGAAACGAAGGCAGCGGCCGCTGGCAGTGTAGTCGCAGTAGACGAGCATTCTTTGTCCGAAGGGGGTATCGAAGGAACTGTCGACGCCGACGATCTGTTCGCGCAGATAACTGAACTGTAGGCGTGGCAAATCCATGGCCGCTGGCTGAAAAGGGAGATCGTCCAAGTGATCGAGTCGGAGGGGACGGCTCTGAACAGAAGGCTAACCCGGCGGCGCTTGCAAATCAAGGTGACCGAAGCTGCGCTGCGAAGATCGTGGTGGGACGAAGCTGCTTGCGGCGGATTTCAGGAGAAGGGAGCTGGATCGCCGCAACCCTCGCGAATCAGCTCGGGAAAGTCCGAAGTGAAATCGATCACGGTGGTTGGGGTGAGCCCCCCGAAGCCGCCGTCGATGATCAGATCTACCTGGCTCTCGAGCCTCGCGCGGATGTCCTGTGGGTCGGTGAGGGGGGCCTTCTCCCCGGCCAGAATGAGCGAGGTCGTCATCAGGGGAGCGCCGAGCTCCTCCAGCAGGGCCTGGGTCACGGGATGGTCGGGCACCCGCAGGCCAATCGTCTTGCGCTTGGGGTGCATGAGCCGGCGGGGCACCTCGCGGCTCGCTCGCAAAATGAAGGTGTAGGCGCCCGGCGTGTTCGCCTTCAGCAGACGATAGACGGGCGTACTGAAGACGGCATAGGTCCCGGATTCGGAGAGATCACGGCAACAGAGAGTGAAATTGTGCCGCTGATCGATACGGCGAATGCGGCAGATCCTCTCCAACGCCGACTTGTCGCCGATGCCACAGCCGAAGGCATAGGTGGAATCGGTGGGATAGACGATGATTCCGCCCTGCTGCAGGATGGAAACAGCCTGACGCAAGAGGCGCAGTTGGGGTGTCTCGGGATGGATGCGAAAATATTGACTCAAGCCGGAGAGGAACTCCCATTCAAGCGCAAGAGAATCTGCAGCTGAAAGCCGAAGATGATCGCGGCCAGACCAAGATGCAACGGTTGAACCATCGCGGGCAGCGCGAAGTAGGCCAGGACGGCTCCGGCCGCCACCTCGAAGAGAGTAATGAAGAAGAGCGCGCGGCACCAACCGACCAGAGGATGCCCTCCGCTTGCGCGCCTGCGAGCAAGCCAGAACAGCGCAGCGCTCAAGACCACCAGGAGTATCGAGAAGCTGCGGTGTACGTAGAAGATCAGGCCCAGGTTTTGAATCCAGGTGTCCCGCAGGGTGTTGTCCATCATGCGCGCGACGGTGTCCACGTTCTCTCGGACCTGCGTCCCCATCGCGACCTGGAGAACCATGCACACGACCGCGGCGGACAGTAGGACTTTCAGAGGTCCTAGATCCAGGGACTGCAGCCGCCATCTCTCGCTCTTGGGCCGGGTGAGTTGGAGAAGAAGCACTAGCAGAGCCACCAGAAGCAGGGCCAGGAGCATGTGCACCGTGACCATCCAGGGCAGCAGATTCGTGGAAACCACGAGCGATCCAGCCCATCCATTGAACCCCACCGTCAACAGGGCCAGGGCGGCCAGCCAGATCACCAGTGGACGCGTTCGACGGTAGGAAAAGGAGAAGATGAAGGTGGCGATGAAGAGGAATCCCACGCTCACCCCCGCGAGCCGATTCAAGTACTCGGTCCAGGTCTTGGCGGGGTTGAACTCGTTTTCCTCGCTGAGGGTCTGCTCGTGCCGCAGATCGTTGGCGAGATGGACGAAGCCCAAACCGCTGAGCATTCGCGCCAGCTTCTCGTTCTTGGCCTGTCGCTTGGCCAGGTAGATCTCCTTGTAATTCCCGGGCAGCTGGGACTCGGAGACCGGCGGTACCAGGCGCCCGAAGCAGGTGGGCCAGTCCGGACAGCCCATCCCGGCGCCCGTGCTGCGCACCACTCCCCCGATGACGATGAGACAATAGACGGCGACCAGGGTGGCCCGGCAGCTCCGCCGGAAGCTGCGGTGCTTCCTTTCGTCCACATCCGGGGAGTCGTCGTGCTTAGAATTCTGTGGCATGGCGGATTGGCTGGAATGAAGCGACTGAGTCCTGGCTCGAGCCCCGACACGGTAGACGGCTCTTGAAGTGGAGCGCAAGCCCTTATTGACCAGTTCCTCAGCCGGCTCTAGCGTACAAGCACTCAGGAGGAAGCCATGCCCACACCCAGAGCCCTTGCCATGAAGAAACTGCGCTGGCACTGTCCATTGAATCGACTCGATTTCAAGTCGACCGCCAGCCTTCACCCCCTGCAGAAGGTCATCGGCCAGGGAAGCGCTCTCGATGCGCTGCAGTTCGGCCTGAGCAGCAAGATCCAGGAGCACCACGTCTTCGTGCGCGGCCTCAGCGGCACCGGGCGTTCGACCCTGGTCAAGAAGCTCTTGCGAGAGCTGCGCATGGAGTGTCCTCCGCTCCACGATCGTTGCTACGTGCACAATTTCAGCCAGCCCGATCAACCTCGGCTGCTCACGCTGGCAGCCGGTCAGGGAGGTGTCTTTCGCCTGCACATGAAGCGCCTGGCCGCTTTCGTTCAGACCGGGCTGCGGGAGATCCTGACTTCGGATACGGTCACTGCGCGCAGAAAGGCCCTGGAGAAGACGGCCGAGCAGAAAATGCAGGCGCTGGTTCAACCCTTCGAGAAATCGCTCGCGGCGGACGGTTTGAGTCTGGTCACGGTTCGCACCGAGACCATGGCGGAAAAGGCGATCTTCCCGCTGGTCAAGGGCGAAGCGGTGGTCCCCGAAGAGTTCGATCGCCTCCACGCCGAGGGAACGATCAGCGATGCCCAATACAAACGCGTGAACGCAAAACGGCTTCGCTACGAGAAAGAGTTGGAGCATCTCCACGAGAAAGCGGGGGAAATCCGGGAAGCGTTTTCGGAGCAGGTGGAGGCCCTCTTCCGCGGCACGGTGCAGCAGGCTCTGCACCGCCGCCTGCACCTCGTGCGGCGCGCATTCCCCGAGAAGGCGATACAGGAGTGGCTGGACGAACTGCTCAACGACCTCATGGAACTGCGCTTGCCCCAGCTGGGAAGTGACACTTCCTTCACCAGCTTGTATCGGGTGAACGTGGTGGTCGATCGCTCCGGCGCGAGTGCTTGCCCCGTCGTAGTGGAGAGTACGCCCACTCTCTCCAATCTGGTGGGAAGCATCAATCTGGAGTTCACGGCAAATCAAGAGCCACGCGCCAGCCACATGGGGATCTGCGCCGGATCACTCCTTCAGGCGGACGGCGGTTATCTCATCCTGGAAGCCCGCGATCTCCTCTCCGATCCCGAGGCCTGGAAATACCTGGTGCGGACCCTGCGCACCGGCAGCCTCGAGGTCCACCCACCGGATAGCATGGGGCCCTGGCCGGGTCCTGGTCTCAAACCACAGTCCGTCGACATCGAGGTGAAGGTAGTGCTACTGGGAGACACCCAGATCTACTACTTCCTGGACGAGTTCGATCCGAATTTCCGTGATCTCTTCAAAGTGCTGGCCGATTTCGAAGAGACGATTCCCAACGACCGTGCCGGCGCCCGCGACTACGCGCGTTGGGTCTCGCGTTTCGTGCGCGAGGAGAACTTGCCTCATTTCTCGCGCAAGGGTGTCGCGGCCCTCATCGAGCATGGAGTCCGAGTGGCGGCGGACGGAGGACGCATCACGGCGCGCTTCGGCCGCATGGCGGACCTGGTGCGGGAAGCGGGATGGCTCGCCTCCCGCGAGAACGCAAATCTGGTGCGAGACACCCACGTGAAGGAAGCAATCCGGCGCCGCAAGTCGCGCGCCGATCACCCCTCGCGTCGCTTTCGCCGCCAGATTGCGGAGGGAACGATTCGCATCTCCACCACCGGCAAGCAGGTGGGGCAAGTCAACGGGCTTGCGGTGATTTCGGCCGGCAACATGACTTACGGATTCCCCGCCCGCATCACCGCGACCATCGGCCCGGGAACGGCGGGCATGATCAACATCGATCGTGAGTCCGCCCTCTCCGGCGCGATCCACACCAAGGGTTTCTACATTCTGGGTGGATTGCTGCGGCACCTCTTGCGCACCGAGCATCCGCTGGCCTTCGATGCGAGCGTGGCCTTCGAACAGAGCTATGGAGGAATCGACGGCGATTCCGCATCCGGTGCGGAGACCTGCTGCCTTCTGAGCGCCCTGACCGACATTCCCCTGCGTCAGGAAGTCGCCATGACCGGCGCCATCGACCAGATGGGGAACATCATGGCCATCGGGGCGGTGAACGAGAAGATCGAGGGCTTCTTCGACACCTGCGCCGACCAGGGACTCAACGGTTCGCAAGGGGTGATCATTCCCCAGGCCAATGCAGACGACCTTCAGCTACGCGAGGATGTCGTGAAGGCCTGCGCCGAGGGACGCTTCGCGGTTTGGGCGGTAAAGACCGTCCACGAGGCCTTGCAAGTCTTCACCGGAATGCCCGCCGGCAAGCGCAATGCGAAGGGACGCTATCCGCAAGGAACCGTCCTCTACGAGGCCATGCAAAAGGCGCTCGAATTCTGGGAGAAGGCAGTCGGCGCCCCGAGCGCGGCAGGCTCCTCGAAGGCGAAGAGCTGATCGGCTCTCACTTCACCAGAGTCATCTTGCGGTGCTCGACCAACTCGCCGGCCTTCAGCTGGTACAGATACACTCCGCTAGACACTCTCATGCCGTCCTCGCTCCGTCCGTCCCAGACCACGGTCCGCTCTCCCGCCTCCTCCGCACCGTCCACCAGGGTGCGCACGAGTCGACCCCTCTGGTCGTAAATCCTCAGACTCACCTTGCCGCTGCGAGGCAAGACGTAGCGGATCGAAGTCGAAGGATTGAAGGGATTGGGATAGTTCTGATCGAGCACGAAGCGCCGCCCGGGCGCGTCGTTCACTCCGGTGGGGCTCCCCACCTGAATGGATAGGTTGTCAACTGCCCAACCCCATCCGTGAACGCCCGCGTCGGCAAAGAGTCGGAAGCGCACCAATATGGTGTCGCCCCAGTCGAAGGTGTTCAGAAGATCGAGACTGCGATGGCGGAAGAGCGAGGAGTTGCCGCTCTGGGACGAATTCCAGGCGTTGAGCCAATCCGGATCGCTGCGGCTGTCGTAGCCATCCACCAGGGGTAGCCAGGTGCTGCCGTCCTTGGAGCCCTCCACGATCACGTAATCCCAGAACGCCAGGTCACCGAACACCGTTCCCGGATCGCCCGGCTCCACCAGCACCACTTCATCGAATTCCATGATCGCGTCGGACTGAGCCACCCGAATGGGTATGGTGAGAGTGGAAGTCGAGGTGGTGTTGTCCGCGTAGGGGTGGGCCGATTGGATCGCCTCGTCGCTAAACCCGGACGCCAGGCTCACGTTCAGTCCACTCCCTTCGAAATCAGGATTGCCGCCGTTGAAATCGGTGGCATAACTGAAAACGGGCGGGTTCAACGCATAGACATAGAGCGACTTGACCGGGGAAGAGTAGCTCGAGGCCCCCAGGTGGGAGACCAGCTGGATGTTGGCCATTTCCGAGTTCATGACGGACAGTTCCACCAGGGGACGGTCCCCCGCCGCATTGGCGGGCAGGACGGTGGCCACCGCACCGTTCATCATGACCTCGGTGGAATCGTACGCGGAGCGCAGGGTCGTCTCCACGTCCAACTCTCCGGAGGGAATCTGGTAGAGCTTCTCGATGAGGGGGGTGAAGGTTTTCCCCGCCACCATGCTGGGCCGCTTGACCGACCAGATGCCCAGTCCATGGGTGGCCACCACCACTTCGTCTTCGACGGCGGTCAATTGCCAGATGCCCACGTTGGGCAGGCCGTTGTCGGCCAGATGCCAGGATGCTCCGTCGTCGGTCGACTCGAAGAGACCGATCTCGGTCCCCGCCCACAACGTGGTCGGCTGGTCGGGCAGTACGAGAAGGTCGTAGACCGCCACGTCGGGGAAGCCGTTGCTGCTCGGTGCGCCGGATGCGAAGCCGGTGATGTCCTGCCAGCTCTGTCCCTGATCCTGGGTGCGGAGAATCTTGGGCCGGCCCGCGAAGGAGAAGAGGACGTAGGCCGTTTGATCGTCGCTCGGATGCGTGGCCAGGCCGGAAATTTGTCCCATGGTCACGCCAAGGAAGTCCGGAACCGGCGCGAAACTCAGGCCGCCGTTGGTCGAAAGGTAAATTGAGCCGCCCACGTCCATGTGCGAGCCTGCCCACACCACGTCCGGATTGGCCTGCGAGACTCTCACGTCCAGGAAACTGGAGAACACCCAATCGGAGGTGTTCATGCTGGCGAGGCTCCAGTTCGCCGCAAAATCGTCGCTACGCCACACCCCAGATTTCCCCACTGCAAAGAGCAAGTCCGGCGCGTCGTTGGACTTTCCGAGCTTGGTGATGAAGGGTGCCGAACCACTTCCCGTGTCGCTCAGACCGCTGGTCGCCGCGTTCCAGGTGGTTCCGCCGTCAATCGAGCGCAAAATCCCGTTGTATTGATATCCTCCCGCCAGTTTGAGCGGATCGACGAAGTTCCACGAGGTCTCGTAGCCGTCGCCACCGATCTGAAACACCCAGGGGGTCAGGGCGTCGGGATTTTCAGGAGATCGCCAGGTGGAGTTGTCCTGCATGCCGCCAATATAGGCGCTGGCGCCCGGCTTCTTGTCCACTCCGTAGAATTGGGTCGTATTCAAACCGAGGATGGGCATGCTCCAACCGGTGTCCATGTCGGAGGAAACGGCGATGCCACCGTCGTTCGCGTCGAGAAGCCGCCACGGGGTATTCAGGTTTCCAGGCAAGAGCACGAGATTGTGATGATCAACGTGCACTCCCGTCTGGGCGAGAAGCGTACTCTGCCGATGGCTCGCATCGAGCATGGTGATCTTCCACAACTGGATCCCCCCCACGTAGACCACGTCGGGGTCGGTGGGATGACACAGTATGGTGTTGTCGTACCAGCCCTGCGCTCCCAGCCAATTCGGCTCGGTCCCCATCTCCGTAGTCTGAGCCCAGGTGGCTCCCGCGTCCGAGGAGATCCAGAGCTGGCTGGTTCCGGAAGCGCCCTGAGCCGCAGCGAAGATGCGGCTGGTATTCACGGGAGAGATGGCCAACTCGAAGCGACCAGCGAAATCCGTAATTCCGCTGTTGGTGTAGGACCAGCTGTCCCCGCTATCGATAGACTTCAGGATTCCTCCCTGCCGTACTGTCGCGTAGAGCACGGTGAAATCCCCCGGGGTCGCTTTCAGGTCCTGCACGTCGTTCCCCGCGTCGGGTTGCGTGAAAACCGTGGTCCAGGTGGCGCCGCCATCGGTGGACTTGAAGATGTTCGAACTGATGTTGTAGTCCTGCTTGTAGCGACCGGTCGTGGCCGCGACGATCAGCACATCGGGGTCATTGGGATCGACCAGGATGCGCGAGATGTTGTTGAACTCGGGATCATCGAGGGTGCTCGCCAGCGGAGCCCAGCTTGCGCCATGGTCCACGGACTTCAGCATGCCGTTACCGTTCATTGCATCGATGTTGAAGAAGCTCTCCCCCGTCCCTGCATAAATGATGTCGGGCTGACTCTCGCACTGGGCCAGCGTAGAAGTGGCGAAGCTCTGCGGATCGGGCGTCACCAGCAGCCAGTTCGCCCCCGCGTCGGAGGTCTTCCACACGCCTCCGCCGACCGATCCCACGAACCAGGTGTTCCCCGTGGCGTCCGAGGGATCGACCAGCAGACCACGAGCTCGCCCCGCCACATTGCCCGGCCCCCGCTCCACCCAGGATAGAGGCGTGCTCGCGGCCTTGGCGCTCGACTTGGCCTTCTCGAGCTCGAGGATGCGGTATCCCTTTTGGTACCCGTCCTCGATCCGGTCGGCAGGAACTTTCATGTCGTGGAGAATCTTCAGGAAGAGGTCGGGGCGGTCGGTTTCCGGTTCCCCGCGCTCCTCGTTCCGGGCGTCCTCGATCTTGGAATCGAGGTGGAAGGCGGTGGGCGAGCCACTCCCGAAATGCTGCCGCAGATGAATCAAGCGCGCCAATTGCTCACGATAGTGGCTGGAATCCTCCCGGGGAAGGAAGACAAAGAGAAGTCCAGTGGCCGCGAGAAGGAGAAGCACCTGAAGTCGTCGAGTCGGTCGCATTGTCGCGCTTTCTGCGGGATTCTAGTAAGAAGGAGCCAAGACACGATGCCCCCATAGGTGATATTTACCCGCAACGAAGCGATACTGACAATCCCCCTGCCCGAAAGGCCGAACAGAACGATGCAATATCGCAGATTGGGCAATAGTGGCCTGAAAGTCTCAGCTCTCTCCTTTGGTTCCTGGGTGACCTTCGACCTCCAGCTCGGCGACGAGTCGGCACAAGAATGCATGGAGGTGGCGTACGAGGCCGGGGTCAATTACTTCGACAACGCCGAAGCCTACGCCGCGGGCCATTCCGAAGAGATCATGGGACGAGTTCTGAAGAAGCTGGGATGGGGCCGCGATACTTACTGCGTCTCTTCGAAGGTCTTCTGGGGCGGCGAGAAGCCGACGCAACGCGGACTCTCCGCGAAGCACGTGCACGACGCCTGCCACGCCGCCCTGCGCCGTTTCCAACTGGATTATCTCGACCTATTTTTCTGTCACCGTCCCGACGCGGAGACTCCCATCGTGGAAACGGTCCGCGCCATGGACACCCTCATTCGGCAGGGCAAGGTGCTCTACTGGGGAACCAGCGAGTGGAGTGCAGTGGAGATCATGGAGGCGCACAAGGTCGCGCGCGAGTGGGGACTCATTCCTCCGGTGATGGAGCAACCGCAGTACAACATGTACTCGCGCCAACGGGTGGAGGCCGAGTATCGCCATCTTTACGAAACGGTGGGATTGGGAACGACGATTTGGTCGCCCCTGGCCTCGGGAATTTTGACTGGAAAGTACAAGGACGGCGCTCCCGAAGGCTCACGGGTGAATCTGCCCGGTTACGACTGGCTCAAGGAGATCATCTTTTCCGAGGAGGGGAAGGAGAAGATCCGCAAGACGGTCCATCTGGAACCTGTGGCCCAAGAACTCGGGATGAGCCTGGCTCAGCTCGCTATCGCCTGGTGTCTGAAGAACGAACGGGTAAGCACGGTCATCCTCGGCGCCTCGAATGTGGATCAGTTGCGGGAGAATCTGAAAACTATGGCTCTCGTGTCCAAGCTGGACGAGACGGTGATGGAACGCATCGAGAAGATCCTGGATAACAAGCCGCCGGCTCCGCCGCGCTACTGAACCGCAGCCTGTGACCAGCGCCAGAATTCCTCCTGCAGCCTCTCGTCCCGGCTGAGCGGGGAAGACTCCACGCGCTCCTTCAGGTAGAAGTAGGCGCCGCTGACTCCTGCGAGCTGGGGCGCGGTGGCCAAGTGCACCACCGCGTCGCTTCCCTCGCTGACTTTCTTGAAGAAGGGGGCTCCAGCGCGCCACAGCCAGCCCGCAAGCCTGGAGTGGCCAGTCGCGATTCCCGTAGGAAGCGTGCCCGGATGCAGACAATTCACGTCGACACGACGTTCTGCGAGCCGCCGCGCCAAGGAATAGGTGAAGAGGATGTTGGCCAGCTTGGACCGGGCGTAAGCTTCCCAGAAGGAATAGTGCCTGGACAGGGTCATGTCGTCGAAGTCGATGCGGCCGCGGGTATGCGCAACGGAGGCCACGTTCACGACGCGCGCGCCGGGAGGTAGAAGGCCCAAGAGCTGGTTCGTGAGCAAGAAGGGGCCGAGGTGGTTGACGGCCAGAGTCCACTCGTGGCCCTGTGGACTGAGCCGGTGGGTGCGCGAGATGAGGCCGGCGTTGTTCACGAGAACATCGAGGACCTCATGCATCTCCTCCACGACCGCAACCGCGCGTCGAACTTGCTCGAGGTCACCCAGATCGCAGAGGAGGAGTTCCGTCTTGTCGCTCTCGGCGGTGTTGCGAATCCACTCCTGCGCGCGGCGACCGCGATTCTCATCGCGTACCAGAAGTACGACCCAAAAATTTTGCAGGGCCAAATCGCGCGCCACCAGACGTCCGATTCCCGAACTCGCGCCGGTAACGAGCGCCACTCTCTGGCGCCGCGCATCTCCCTTCCGCTCGACCTGAGGCCGAGTCACAGTTTTCAGATCAACGGCCTTGGACATCTCTCTTATCGGGCGGCCGACCGGTGCATCAACCGCTCCATCTCCGCGGGGACGTTCATCATCAGGTGAAACGCTCTCTGCCCTTGGGTATCTCGATTGTACACGATAGCCAAACGCTCACCGCCGGGGTACACGTCATAGTCCTCGACGTAGCCACCGAGTTCTTCGTGCGAGAGGATTTTCTCTGGTCGGCCCACTCGAAACCGAGGACTGAGGCTCAGCTCGACCCGATACAAAGCCTCACCTTGAGGCCCTGAATAGAAGAGGGCTTTCCCGTCACTTGCCCAGCGAGCTCCGATCCCCCCGTCGACAGAGACCTGAGTGCGGCCCCCGCCCTCCATTCGTGAGACATAGACCTCGCTCCGGTTGGAACTCACGGCACCATACGCCAACCAACGCCCATCCGGAGAGACCTTGGCCCCCGTCTCGTTGAAGGGGGACTGGACGAGCGGGACTCACCTTCTGATCCTCCAGAGAGAACTTCATGATGTCCATTCCCGTTCCCTTGTCGAAACTTCCGAACAGGAGAGCCTCCCCATCCGGAGTCCAGTCAAAGGCATTCAGGTCCCTCGCGCTGGGAAAGAGGAGCCGCGGAGTCGCCCCTCCCTGGGCGGCAATCGAATAGAGCTCGAAGGGGCCTCGTCGCATGCTCGCGAAGGTAATGGTCCGTCCATCCGGCGAGTAAATCGCGCTCTGGTTGGTGCCATCGACGGTGAGCTGCGTTAGAGATTGGCGTACCGAATCCAGTACCCAAACATCGCTCTTACCCGCCTCCTCGATACAGAGGACCATGTGCCTTCCGTCTGGCGCAATCGAGACCCGATCATAGTCGCGCTCTTCGGGGACGATCGGCTCGACCTTGCCCTCCAGATCCGCCCACACCAGGCGCCCATGCGACGCAAAATCGGGCAGGTAGCAGAGATTGGTGCCCCCTACCGTGACGTTCGAAGAACCATCGGTGATACTCACCCGCACCGGATCGATCAGTGGAACGGGATCCCCCGTGACTTTGGCCCGATCGGGATCGAAGGGCGCGCACATGAGCGTGGCGCCCTGCACATAGAGGAGATAGCCGGGCTCCATGTACATGGGAGAAACTCCGTTCTCCACCACAACGTGAGCTTCTTTGCTCTTGCGGCTCACCACCTTGATGCGCGCATCGTCCAAGCGCGTACTCCAGGCCGTGAACAAGACATGGTCGTCGTCGGGAAGAACCCAAGGTTGCCAATGACCCAGCTCCCCCGCGCTGCTGTCGGGATGTGTGAGCGCAACGGGAGAACCACCCACGGCCGGGATGGATACGAGTCCCGAGCTGAGGCTCGTGGGGCAGATGATCTGGCCGTCCTTGGTCCACGCGACTCCCGCAGGACCTCCCACGTCTTTCGAGATGAGCAAGGGCGTGCCACCCTCGACGGAAACGCGCATCAGACGACCATTTTCGCCTTGGCTTCGGAAAGCGACCCAACGGCCATCTGGGGAGAAGCAGGGGCTGGTTGCGCCCATTTCGGTGAGTTTGCGCGAGTCCCAAGAATCAAGATTGCGCAGGAAGAGACGCGGTCCCTCCGGAGTTCTTGCGCTAAAGGCCAGCATCCGCCCATCGCGCGATAGGGCCGGGGCAAGCGAGAGGGGAACGGTATCCACGTTGGGTTTGAGGGCGACCCTCGTCTGCCGCAAAGACTCCGGTTCTTGATGACCGCTGACCCGGAGCACTGCAAAGCTCAGCAGGGCCCCCACGACGAGACCCAGGCCCAGCCACAGGAGCCGGGACTGACGACGGGGACTGGCGATCTGGGGGGCTACCATCATTCTCGAATCGGCAATCACGTCCTCGAGCTCGATGCGCGCATCGCCGATATCGCGCAGACGCCGCTTCAGGTCCTTTTCCAGACACCGTTCGAGCAGCCGCTTTACGCTCGGTGGTGACATTGGCGGGCAGAAGCTCCCAGGCAGGTGCACGCTCGAGGATCTTCGCGATGGTGTCCGATACCGTCTCGGCCTGAAACAGTTGGTGCGCCGTCAACATCTCGAAGAGCACGCAACCGAAGGCCCAGATGTCGGCCCGCTTGTCCACCATCTTGCCCCTGGCCTGCTCGGGGCTCATGTAGGCCGCGGTGCCCAGGATCACTCCGGCGGTGCTCACGTCGACGATGGTGGGCGAGTGGTCGATGTCGCTGTCAGTGCTTTCGATCGCCTTGGCCAGACCGAAGTCCAGCACCTTGACCTTGCCGTCGGCCGCGAAGCGGATGTTGGCGGGCTTGAGGTCACGGTGCACTACGCCATTCTCGTGCGCTACTTCGAGCGCCTCGGCCACCTGGGCGGCCACGCGCGCTGCCTCGTCGACCGGCATGGGTCCGCGCGCGAGCCGGGTGGAGAGGTCCTCTCCCTCGACCAATTCCATGGCCAAAAAGTACACGCCTTCGTGCTGGGAAAAATCGTAGAGCGTGGCGATGTGGGGATGATTGAGCGAGGCAAGGAGGCGCGCCTCTCGTTCGAAACGTGCCACGCGCTCCCGGTCGGCAGCGAACTGCTCGGGGAGGATTTTGACGGCGACAGTGCGTCCCAGGCGTATGTCGCGCGCGCGATACACCTCGCCCATGCCGCCGACGCCGACCCGCGCTTCGATTTCGTAGTGGCCGAGAGTCTTCCCGATCATCGTGGATTCCAGTACTTGTTGCGCATGCGGAGACGTCCCGGCTTTGTGCCGGGACGTCGCTGGGAGAATGACTTGGATGATACCCGGATTCTCTCCGGGGCCAAAGACAAACCCTGGTTCAGCTCTTGACCGCGATGGTCACCGCTCCCTCCTTCGGGGCTTCGCTGCGTGCCTGCGTCATGATCTTGAGCCTGATGGGCGAGCCGGCCAAATGCCGCGCCAGCTGCTCCTGGACCACAGCACCCATGGCCTCGGCAATCTCGTGGCTGCGCGCGAAGACATGGATCTCGATCGGCTCCTTCGCGTTCGCGTACTGGTTCAACCAGGAGGCGGCCTCCACCAGCCAGGGATCGTCCACCCCCGCCGGCCGCTGCGCCACCTCGGGCCCCATGAGCGACTTCCCCGAGAAGACCAGGCGGAATGCGTGGTCGGTCGCGAGACGATAGGGAGACACCTGAAATCCCTCACCCACGAAATTGCGCCGATTTCCCGCCTTGTCCTTGGCCGTAAGCACGTACGAGTAGACGAGTCCGGGCAGAGCCAGCTCTCCCGAATCGTAGACTCCATTCCAGACGATCTCCTTGGGGAGCGATCCCTTTCCATTGAAGACACGCACCGTGTCGCCTTTGGAGTCGGCGATGATGAGCTGCCAGCTGGCCACGTCATCGAGCTCGGGGTGAAAGCGTGCCACCGAACCCTCGCGGAATTGCCGCAACCAGGGATGGCCCAGCGATTGGGCTCGATCCGCAGTGGAGGTGTTCACCAGGGGCGAGAGTAGGTCCACCTCCCGTCGCTGTACGACGTCCAGCGCGCTGCCCCAGCTCAGACCCTCGATGGCGTAACCGTCGATCTTCAGGTCGAGCTTGCGGACGATCGAATTCGATCTGGATCTTGTCCTCGCCTTCCACGGTGAGGGAACGCAAGACCGTGGTCTTCTCGTCTCCCTTCAAAGTCATCGAGTCCGGCGCGGCATTGATCGCGTTCTGCTTCGCGGGATCCGAAGAGGGATCGGAAGTGGAATTCGCCGCGCTGCGTGCCGTCGCGGAGAGGGGCAAAAGCACGAGCGCCAGGATTCCGCTGGCAGCGGCGATCGCGATTCTTCGCGTCTTGCGGAAGCTTCGGGGTTTCATGATCGGCGACCCTTTCACTAGCTGGTCAATCTGAAGTGGATGGTGATGCTGCCCCATTGCTCCTGGTTCGAGCCGGCGGGGAGCGCCTCGAAACGCCACAGCCGTAGGGCCTGCTGCGCTCTGAGATCGAAGTCTTGATAACCTGAAGTGCGGTGCACCATGACGTTCTTCTTCACGCTGCCGTCGGGCAACACCACGAAACTCAGCATCACGGTGCCCTCCACGCCCTCCTTCTTCGCCCACTCGGGATAGGCCGGCATGATGTACTTACGGATCGGCCGGTCCGCCGCCGGTCCGGCCAGGGACGCACCCGAGAGAGTGCGCCGCACCGTGAGGTCGGCGTTTTTGGGGATGATGGCGCTGGGCGCGGTGGCGACCTCGGTCGGCTTCACGTTTGCGAGCGACGGGGTGCGACTCAAAGTTCGTTCCCTTCGCAACTCGGAAGGAGCCGCGGTCGGCACGCCAGATTCGCGAATGAGTTTCTTCTCGTCCACGGCGCCCGTCTTGGCAAGCTCGGTTGCGGGGGCCTTGAGCAGCGCGGAACTGTGGGGTGTCTCCACCGCCAGCGTGGGTTTGCTGTCGCGGAGCGCGGCCAACCGTTCGCTGAGCCGATCGTCGCGCGCGGTGAGGCTCTGCGGCTTCGGTTCGACCTCGGCCTTTTCGTTCTCCACCCGCTCGAAACGAGCCTGGGTGGTCGGCTGCGGTGAGGGTTTCTCCTTCAGCTTCGGCTTTTCGGTCGCCGCCTGCACCGGCGGCGCCGCCACCTCGACGGGATTCTTGGTTGTTCCCGAATCTTCCAGCCAGGTGAACTCCGTCAGCGCGGCCGGTGGTGGCGCGATCTTCGGTGCCATGAGCAGAAGCATGATGAGCAGCGCGTGGACGATCAGACTGCTGATCCATCCTTTCTGCTTCAGCTCGTGCTCTTCACGAAGCTCCAGAGTTTGCGCGTAGGCGATGGCATTCATGGCTTCTCGCTCCCGCTTTGATTGGTGGCCACCGCGACGCGACGCGCGCCGGACTTCTTCGACAGCCTTCCATGATGGCCCGAACCTCTCCGTGGGTGGCCCTGGCATCCGCGCGCACGACCACGAGCGTCTTGTCCCCATTCGCCGTCATCAGTCGCCTTTGGATGGCTTGCGCGAGTGAGGGGAGGGTCACCATCTGCTCATCGACCGCGAGCTGCCCCTCGGAGCTGTAGCTCACGCTGATCCGATGTTCGTCCTCGGCTCCGCGCGTGTGGGCCGTGGGCAGTTTGATGTCCAGATCGGCCACCGTGATCATCGGAGCGGTGACCAAAAGGATGATCACCAACACCAGCGCCACGTCGATGATCGGCGTCACGTTGATCTTGACGAAGCAAGGAAGCTCCTCGAACAGCGGCTTCTTCATGATCTACTCCTTCACCGCGATCTTCCGAGCTCCACACAACTTCGCCCGGTCCAGAACGTTGACGAAACGACCGTGGCTGACGGCGTCAGCGCACTCCACGACCACTTCGCTCTCTCCGGCGTTCGCCAGGAGCGGGGTCAAGATCTCCTCCAGCTGCTGCTGGTCGATGCGCTCGCGATTCACCGTGAGTGCCTCGTCGCTGAGAATCTTGATCTCCACCCTCTCCTGCTTGGTCTTCTCGGTGGCTTTCCTGCCGCTGGCGGCGGCCTGTCTGAGCGCGATGCTCGACTCGAAGGCCAGTGGGGTCGCCAGCAGCAGGATCACCACCAGAACCAAGGAGACGTCGATGAGCGGGGTCACGTTGATTTCGTGACTTCCGCCGCCGCCAGGTGAGTATTCTGACTTGCGCATGGATATCCTCGCTTAGGGATGCGTGCTCGCGACCGGTTCTCCGCTAGGCTCGCCGATCACCGAACGAATGCGATCCACCGTCGGATTCAGGTCCTCAGCCGGCGCTTGATCCTCTGCACCGAGGGAGGCTCTGAGCGAGCGCGTGTGATTCTCCGCGATCGTCAGCATCACCGACATCCGCCGCGAGAAGTGGTTGTAGAGCAAGACCGCGGGCACCGCGATGATCAGACCGGCAGCGGTCGTCAGCAGTGCCTCGGCCACTCCCGCCGCCACCACCGACGGCGCGGCCGATCCCACCTGCGCCATGTCGTGGAAGGCCCGCATGATGCCCCAGACCGTTCCGAAGAGACCGATCAGAGGCGCCACCGCGGCCATGCTGCCCAGGACGGAGAGGTTCTTCTCCAGAGAGGAGCTTCTGGCGGCTCAGAGCGACTTGCAGCCGCTCTTCGAACTCGGCCGGAAGTTCCCTGGACCTCGACAGAACCTGGGCGGCCACTCTGCCCATGGGGTGATTGCAGTGCTCACACTGCAAGAGAGCTTCCGAGGTCTTCCCCCGACGCAAGCACTCGAGGGCCTTGTGCAGTGTCTGCTCGGGATCTCCGGAGCGTCGCCGGTAGTAGAGAAACCGTTCTATGGTCACGGCCAGGGTGACGATGCTCAAGACGAGCAGGAGGAGCATGATTGGGCTTGAGCGTGTGGCTCCCACCCAGTCGAATTCGGCAAACATCGAGCGTTCTCCTTTGCTTTCGGGAAATCCCCGTGAACTAGTGAATGACGGACTTGAGCTCTTCGACGCGGTTCTGCGCCACCGCGACCAGCTCCGGGTCATCAGCGTTCTGAATCAGGTCTCGATAGGCGGCCACGGCGTTGGTGTAATCCTCGCGGTCCTCGTAGATGGCGGCACAGCGCGCGATCGCCGACAGACGATAGGAATCCTTGGCATCGCCGGATTTCATCGAGCGCCTGTAAGCGGCGAGAGCCTTGTCCGTTTCCGTCAGCTTCTCGCGGCATTGCCCGAGTCGGTACAACACCTCGCAAATCGCGTCCTTGCTCACTCCCGCATTCAGCGCGCTCTCGTACTCGCCGGCCGCCGCGTCCCACTCACCCTGGGACTCGTCGATCTTTCCCAGCTGCAGGGAGACTTCGACGCTGCGCTCGTCCTGCGGGTACAGGCTGCGATAGCGCTGAAGGCTGGTCTTCGCGTCCGCCAGCTGACCCAGGAGCTGTTGGGCCATGGCCAGATTGAACAACCCGGCTCTCTGCAGTTCCTTGTCGTCGCTCTGATCCACCACCGCGGTGAATTTCACGGCGGCTTCCATGTAGTCTTTCTTTTGGAAGAGCTGGAGCCCGAGACGGAACTGGACGGTCGGTCTGAGCTCGCTCTCGGGGAAGAAGAGCAAGAACTGCTGGTAGGCCTGAATCGAGCGCTCGGTCTCGTTTGCCTTCGCCCAGGCCTCCCCACTCAGGAACTGAGCGCGGTCGACCTCGTCGTAGCTGGGGAAGCGGCTGACCACTCTGCGGAAGGCCTCGGCTGCTTCTGCGTACTGCTCCTTCTTGTAGAGTCCGCTGGCAATCTGGAATTGCGCATCGGCGGCAAAGCTGCTCTCGGGGTACTTCTCGATCAGCTCGGACAAGACCTCGCTGCCCGAATCCTCTTGGCCCAGGCGGTAGAGCGCCAGCTCCATGCCCCTCTTGGCCTCCTTGGCGCTCATCGTGTGCGGATACTGCGCGATGACGGTGGAATAGCCCTGTAGAGCATCCGCGTCGCGCCCGCGTTGAAGTCGCACTGGGCCATGCGCAGGAGCCCGGTAGCCCCCGCGCTACTGCTCTCGAAGTTCTCCAGGAGACCCTGGTAACAGCGCTTGGCATCCTCGTAGTGGCCGCTCTGGAAGTACAGATCGCCCGCGCGGGCCCAGGCCTTCTCCGCGATGGGAGCGCTGGGCTCGCGAGCCACCAGCTCCTCCCATCGATCCACGGCGTCTCCGCTGCGCCCCAAGCGCTGGTAACAGACACCAGCCTGATAGGTCGCCAGGGCGAACTGCGGAGAATCACCAAAGCGGTGCCGGTAATCCTCGTAGATTTCGGCTGCTTTCTCGTAGTGCTTCTGGTTGAAGTGTACGTGCGCCATGCGCAGGTAGGCCGAGCGGACCGAGTCGCTGGACTCATCGGGCGAGAAGCGTTGCAGCATCTTCTTCTCGGTGGCGATGGCCAGATCGTCCATGCCCTGCTGCGCGAAGGTCCAGGCCAAAAGCTGCGTGGCGGGCAGCGCGATGTCGTGCTCCTTGAAGACACCCAGGAGCTTCTGCAGCGAAGCTTGCGCATCCTGGTAGCGGCCCTGTGAAGCCAGAGCATCCGCATCGATGAGAAGTGCATAGCCGCGCCAGCTCGTTTGGCTTGGAGGCATGGCTTGCAACATCAAATGCGGCGCGCCACTGAGCTGACCCAGATCGCCGGCCTGATGATAGGAGAGCAACAGCAGACACAGCGCAGCCTCGACCACTTCTTTCTGCTTATCGTCCTTGAAGATGAGGAAACCACCACTCCCTTTTTGTCCCGCATAGCGGTCCAGCACCAATTGGAAGTAGGGCGCGGCCGCGAGCGGACGATCCATCTCTAAGAGCCCGACACCGGCCAGGTACGCCGCCGGCGGAGCCTCGGCCTCCAGCGGATAACCGCGCACCACGGTTTCGTAGGCCCCCACCGCTTCGGCCCGGCGCCCCAGAGTCTCGTAGCATCGGCCAATGCGGTACTGCGCGCTGGCCGCCACTTGATGTTCGAAATAATTGCGCAGGACCAGGTTGTACTGGACGATCGCGCCCTGGGGATCGTCTTGCGCGACACTGATCTCACCCAGGAGGAACTGACCGCGCGCGGCGGCGTCCGCTTTGGGGAAACGACTGACGAGACCTTTGAGGACCGGAGTCGCCTCCTCGAGACTACCTTCCGCGAATAGCGCGGCCCCCTGCCTCAGGAGCGCTTCCGCCTGCAACTCGGGATTCTTGCTCTCCTTGGCGACCGTGGCGAAACCCTCGGCCGCACTGCGATACGCCTTGCCGTTCAGGAAAGAGTTCGCCTTGGCGTACAGACCCAGGTAACGCAGCGGAGAATCCGGATAGCGCTCATAGACTTCCTGATAGGCTGCCGCGGCGTGCAGCACTTCAGCTTGCTCATCGTAGCAGAGAGCATTCAAGTAACTCACCGCGGCCGAGTGGGCGGGGGCATTTGCCAGCTCGCTCAGGCATGCCGCGGGATCACCCTGCGCATATTCAATCGTTGCGTGAGCCACGACCACCCTCTGCATCCCGCTGGTCCAGGGCGCGATCGACTTCAGCTGGTTCAGCGTCTTCTCCGCCTTGTCCCACTTGGACTGCCTCAACTCGTTCCACGCTCGAGCGATCCAGGCTTGCGCCAGGAGCGGACTGTGGGGATGCTCCTCTTCCCACTTCTTCCACTGCTTCAAGGCCTCTTCGTTCTGGCCCTCGGCTTCGAGCGCACGGATGGCGGCGAACTCTGCGTCGTCCACGAAGGGGCCCTTCTTGTCCTCTTTCGCGGCCTTCTCAAAAAGCTCGCGCGCTTTGGCGGGCCGATTCAACTCGCCTTCCATTTCCGCAAAGAGGAAAGTGGCAGCCGCCTTTTCAGCGTCATCCAGATCGGATTGGAGAACGCTCTGCAGCGGCTGCTCCAGCGAGTTGATCGCTCCTTTGCGGGCGACGCCGGTCAAGGCGCTCGCAAACTCGAACTGAATCCCGAGTCCGGTGAGCGTCTTCGGAGTTTGCGCACTCGCATCCTTGCTTTGGCTGGAATCGCTGGGATCGTCCTCCGCTCTCGATGTTCCCGGAAGGAGAAACACCAGAAGGACGGCTACGAGCAACTCCGATATGCGCCTTCGCGCTCTGATCTTCATGCGAACTCTGCTCCTGATTCGCGTCAATTGACTTCCACCGGAATTTTGCCCGAAGGACCGGATGTGGAGATCTCCACTGTTTGCTCCTTGGCGGAGATTTCTACGCCCTCGTCGTCGGTGACCGAGAAGCGATAGCGGTAGCTGCCGTCGGGCAGCGGCATACCGGATTCGTCGGTTCCATCCCACAGCACCAGAGCCGGAGGATTACCCTTGCCGCCGAAACGGCGAACCAGTTGATCATCCTTGTCGATGATGTCGAGCGACCACTCGACGGCCTCGCCGCGGGTGCGGGTCTTAAGGTGGAAGGTAGTGACCGAGTTCTCACCACTGGGCGAGAAGATCTCGGGTCTGGCTTGCGAGGTGGCGTGGAATCCGCCGAAGTCGTAGACGATACCCACGCGATGCAGGACGTCCAATTCGTTGTCCTGCGCACTGTAATCCAGGCGCATGTTGTGGGACACGCGCACGCTGAGCCCGCCTGCAACGCGTTGATCGCGGTACCCGGCTCTCAACGCGAGCACGCGGTGCACCCAGAATTCGGCGCCCGTGGAAACAATCGCCCCCGGTCCCTTTTGCGCTTCAACTTGTGCGGTGACTAACGCGCGGCCCTTCATTCCGTTCCACGCCAGACCACCCCGAAAATTCACGGGATAGCTTTCATCGGCTTCCCGGTAGGTTACATTCGGTCCACCGATGTTGAGAACGCTGGCACCGGCCTTCCACTCTCGGGTGATATCGGCAATGAGTCCCAAGTCCAACCCCACGCCACCACCGTTGAAATCTTCCAGCGACTCGCGGACCATCTTGAAGTTCGCACCCATGGAGACCTTCTCCGAGACTCTCTTGGCGGCAGTCAGATAGACTCCGAGATTTCCCGCACTGAAGGTCCCGAGGTGGTCGTTCAGTTCGTTGGTGCGTTCGAAGTCGCCCGAATTGAGGGTCACGAAGCTGATGCCGACGCTCGGGAAGGTTTGACCCGGTAGGGCGAAACTGAACGCGTTCATGCGCGACTCGCCGAAGAGGGAAACGGTTTCGAATTGCGTCTGGTTTTGCAGCAAGTGACTCAGTCCCGCAGGATTCCACAAGCTGCCAAGGGCGCCGTCTGCGTTAGCCACGAAGGACCCGCCCATGCCGGCAGTTCGCGCGGTCTGATAGCTGGTGAGCCAGTCCCCGGGTTGCCCGTAGACCGGATCCTGTGCCCGGACGGCGGAAGTTCCACCCAGAGCGATGAACAGGACACTGATACAGAAAATAGCGGTCGTTGATTTCATGAATTTCATCCTGCTTCCTCCCCTATCGGACCACGCCGACTTTGCGGCGCATCACGTGGAGAGTCTGACCGTTGCCTTCCGCCCGTACTTCGACGATGTATCCACCGCTGGCCACGATCTCGCCGTCCCCATTGCGGCCGTCCCACACGACCTCGTTCAGACCGACCGTCCCCCCTTCCCCAGCGGGAAGGAAGTTTTTCTCGAGCACGAGGTTTCCGCTCAGGGTGTAGATCCGCATGCGCACCGAGGCGTTGTCGGCCAGCTTGTAGGCGATCGTGGTCGGACTCTCGTTGGGGTGGAAGGGATTGGGATAGTTGGCGATGGTCCCACCAGGCGCGTCGGGATCGACGAGCGCCGTCTCGACCTGCAGATCCTGGCTCAAAGAACCGGAGCTGGCTTGGATGGTGTCCATCTCGGGTTCACGCGGACTCAGGAAGTCGGCCCTCGCGATGCCAGCGTCATCGGTTTCTGCGTCCAGGGGTGTGAGCGTTCCCATCCCTTGCGTGAGGGTGAAGACCACTCCTTGCATGGGAACGCCGTTCTCGTATTGGTCGAGGACCCGGGCATATACGGTTGAGTGTTTGTTCCCCTTCAACCATGTGGGATCCGAAACCAAGTCGATGTGATCGGGGGTGCCCGGCACCACGCTGATCACATCGGTCGTTGCGGGTTCGTGGCCCAGGTCGTCGGTAGCGGTGATCTGAATGTCCTCCGCGTAGGTGTAATACATGTCCACCGTTGTCGAACCCTGGAGGATCTGGAACTGCGTGGTACGAAGCTCACCCGCTCCGGGGTCGCCGGAAGAGGCATTTCGTACGCTGAGGTTCACGCCGGTATTGATCTCCTGAATGACGCTTCCCGCGTCGTTGGTGACCTTGACCGTCAGATGGAAGTTCCCGCCTGCCATCACGTGCGTGCTGTCGACCTCCGCCTCGAGATGGAAACCGCTCGAGATCGCGCGCACTTGGGTGGTGCTCGTGGGCATGCTGGGTTGCGTCACGTTTGCGACGGTGATCTGCTGATAACCGCCCGTGGAAAGACGCATGGAGAGTTCCGCGACGCCATCCTGCATTGCGGTGTCGCCAGGAAGCTCAGCCATGGCGTCCGAAGAACTCAGACGAACCACATCGTTCACGCCTTGAACCGGATTCCACCATTGGTCCGTCGCATACACGGTGACGGTGAAGGCGTAGTTGATGGATTGATCAGTCGCCAAGCCGGTGCGGCCATTCTCGGTTCCCGGTGCCGGAAATTCGCCAGGCGCTAGAATGAGTACTCGAGAGTAGGTTCCCGGCAGCACAAGAACCTGGCTGGAGGTGTGGGAGGCGATCTGAGAAGAATCGGCGTCACTCGCGCTCACCGTTTGATAGCCCGCCTTGAAGAGAGTCGCGGGCACGGTGGCCTCTCCATTGAGCAGCGCGACGTTTGCCGGGAAGCTGGCGAAGGGGTCGCTCGAACTCAGAGTCACCGTATCGCTGATCCCCGGAACCCGGTTCCAGTAGGCGTCGACGGCGCGCACTGTAAGATTGAAGCTGCTCCCCGCGTTTTGATCCTGCGGTGCGCCACTCACCCCGGTTTCGGTTCCGCCCTGTGCAATTTCGCCGGGCAGCCGGACCTGGAGTTTCTCGAAGGGACCCGGAAGCACCACGAAGTTCGCGCTCGTTCCCGTGTGGGGCGGCGCAGCATAGTCGGAGCAGGTGAAAGAGACCGCGCCACCGGCTCCACGGAAGACCATCTTGCCGTTCCACACACCGGCGGTGAAGGTGATGCGATCCGGCGAGATGCTTCCCGGTCCGGTATTCGCGGCCAGATTGGCTTCACCGAAATAGCCAGGCACCGTGTTGCCAGAACCATCTACCGCGCGGATGTTCACGGTGACCGAGTCCCCTGCCTGCACCGGAGTGGGAAAGGAGTCCACTGCAAAGCCGGCAATCGCGTTGGGAATCACCGGAATCCCCACCGTGGTCATCCCCGCGATACTGCCGTTGGTCTGGTCCGAAACGCTGAGATTCTGCGAACCGACCGTTCCCAAAGAGAGAGTGAACTGACGGAAGCCATTGCTCAACGCGCCGCTCACTGGCGTGCTCGCCAGTGGGTCGTTGGAGATAATTCGTACGGTGTCCCCGCTGGGCAGGGGATTCCAGTAGTCGTCCGTGGCATAGACCTCGACGGTGAAGTCCTGCCCTGCGCCCTGGGTCGCGGCCTCTCCACTGAGCCCGCTCACGCTTCCCGGCTCCGCGGACTGGCCGGGAACTACGATTTGAACACGCGAGAAATTTCCGGGGTGGACCGAGAACGGATCGCTCGTGCCATTGCGGGACGGATCACTGTCCAGAAGAGCGTAGATGTTCACGTTTCCGCGGTTGATGGCCGTCTCATCCGCGCGATACATCGTCACCTGACCCGACCACTGGCCGTTCACCAGGTCGACCGTGGCCGGCTCGATGCGGCCCTCTCCGTAGCTCGTCAATTCGCGCAAGCGCACCGGGCCGTCGTAGTTGTTCAGTTGCTGACCGTTGGTATCCACAGCCCACAACGAGATCGACATCGCTTGTCCGGCGTACTGGTTCTTCTGGTTGATCCGCGCGAACTCGAATCCCTGCAGCAGGACCGAGCCCACCTGGCTCGAGCTGGCATCGGGAATCGTGGTGTCGGTCAAATCGCTCGCCTGGAAGTCGAATTGTCCGTCGGCGTTGAGCGTGACGGTGAATTGCAGTTCTCCGTCACTCATCACGGCGCTCGGAGGCAGCGTAGCTGTCTCGTCGCTGCTGGTGATCTGAATCTGACTCGTGATGGAAGTTTGCGTATTCCACGAGGAATCGCAGGCCCTGACCAGGATGTTGAAAGGAACACCCACCGTCTGCGTATCGGGCTGACCGGATTTACCATTCACCGTTCCCGGTGCGGGCGTCTCCCCGGGAAGAAGAACCTGGAGCTGCGTGTAGCTCTGCGCCAAAGCAGAAGAAGTGCTCCACGGTCCGAGGGAAAGTCCTGCCACGATCGACAAGATCGCCAGGAGGAACCGTCTTTTGGGAAACTTCGACACGTCAATCGCCTCTGCTCTGCGCTCTGGACAATCATCCGGAGCTGGGAACGGCCAGGCAGCAAAAGCTACTGCAAGCTGGCCGGAGGGATTCTGGATCGCTCGGTGACTAGAAGGTTGCGTGCCATTCCCCAGAGCGTGAAGAAAGGCGGACTCCCGAAGGTGAGTTAGTGCTGATGAGGGTCGATGGCAGTGCGACTTTCCGGATGACAGTTCATCTTGATTCGTTTCGTACGAGGAGAACGTACTCGATCCCGGATGTGAATGACCGTTACTCATCGAGGCGGATACCGCGCACGATACATGCAAGCGAGTTGCAAAACGTGCCTTGATTTGCCCGATCTGAAGAACACTGCGGACATGAGGAAACGAGGGGAGCCGAGGAATTGCGGGTGACCTGACTCTCTCGGCGTGGCAGACTTCCTACTCTCATCTAGCTTGGGCTTGTCGACGAGCTTCAGAGCTCACTGGATTTTTCGAGAAACCACGAAGGAGAGAACGGAGCATGGAGGACTTGCATCCTGAGAATCCGAGAGAGAACATCGCCGTGCGTCAACGCCAAGAGCCCTTACGCGAACGCTACAAGACGATGCCCGAGGAGGCCCGTATCACCGACCGTGCTCGGTCGGTCGCAGGAGTACAAACCGATCCCTTCCACGGGTCTTTCGCGCCAGGAAGCCAGGATTATGGCATCACCTGGCCCTTTGGGATCCATAGCGCCGTGGGCGGGTTTCACGATGGTCCCAACCCTGGAGACCTCTTGTGTGCGGCGCTCGCGACCTGTCTCGACTCCACGCTGAGAATGATTGCGGAACGACTGGGAGTGAGCTTGACTTCGCTGGAGGTCGATGTAAAAGGGGAGATCGACGTACGCGGAACTTTGGCCGTCGACCGCGAGGTCCCGGTCGGAATGCAATCCATGCACTGCGATGTCAATCTGTCGACGGCCGAGGGCACCGACCCGCAACTCGTGAAGCGCCTCTTGGCTGCGGCTGAACGCAGTTGTGTCAATCTGCAGACATTGCGTCATGGTGTCCCAGTGGAGACGAGTTTGCATTCGCACTGACCCGCAGTAGGTGCCCATGACGTTTCTTGATCCGGCGCTCTTCTTCTTGGCACGGCGCTCTCGGTTGCAGTTTCCGTCCTCTGGGTGAGACGCAATCTAGCGCGCGGTCTCGCCACAGCTCTATGTTCGGGCATCGTCGGCTGGGTAGGCCTGGTCGTTTCCGCCCAGCTCCTACTCTCCTTCTTCGGCCAATTGCACCCCTTTGAAGCGCATGGCCTCGTGACGCTGGCTGCAGCCGGGATGTTCTGGAGGCTGGCGCGTTCGCAGAGTACCGCGCCCAAGGACGAGATGATCCCGCGGGAGAGCTTCTCACTGGAGAGTGGGGTCGTGGCGTTGGGCGCCATCCTCATCGCCGTTCCACTGGCCCAGGAACTGATCAAATCACTCGCAAGAGCGCCCTGGGACGGAGACAGCCTCCTCTATCACCTCCCCCTTCTGCTGGATACCTATATAAAGGGGCACATCTTCGACCTCTCAGCACCCTTCGGACACAGTCCACCCTATGCCGAGCTTGCGGGCGGTTGGTGGTGGAGCACGAAGTGGCACGACGCGCTGATGGCCCTTCAGAACCCCCTTGCGTATCTGCTCCTGGCCTTCGCGCTGGTCAGACTTTGTGAAGTACTCGAGATACGCAGAGGAGTAGCCTGGCTCACGGTGGGGGTGTACTTCGAAACTGCGCGCGCGATTCAGCGCCAGGCTACGACGCAGGAGAGCGATCTGTGGGTGGCGGCTCTCCTGCTCGCGGGCTTGGCGTGGTGCCTGGGACCGCTCGACAGCCGCCGCGATCGAATCATGGCTGGGATGAGCCTGGGCCTGGCCATGGGCTGTAAGCACCTCGGTCCCTTTTTCGTAATCGTGGTGCTGGTCTCGAGCCTCCTTGCGCGCAGCCTGCGTGGTCAGGAGGCCGTTTCCCTCAAACGACTGATTCCCGTTGCCGGGATCGCGTTAGCCCTGGGGTGCATTCCCTTCGCCCGCAATTGGATCCTCACGCAGAACCCGTTCTATCCCGGGAGAGTAGGCATTTTCGGATTCACTATCTTTCCCGCCTCGAGTCACAGCAGCATTTACGGGGTCCACGATTTCACCTCGGTGTGGCCGTATCTGCGTGACTCGGCGCAAGGACGCGCTCTGTACCTGCATGCCCTAAAGGACCATCTAGGGATCCTCCCGCTCCTCGGTCTCGTCCTTGTTCCACTGGTGCTGTTCGCCCGGCAGGAAAGAAGAACGTCTCTCGCGCTCGTCGTGAGCATCATCCTCATGGTGGCGATCCTCTTCAACATTCCGGCATTCTTGAAGGACCCGCTTGGAGAGACGCCTGATTGGCTTCGCGAGGGCTACTCGCTAGCTCGCTTCGGCCTAGCGCCCTACAGCTTGCTGGTGGTCTTCGTGGCCTTCGGCGTCGAGCTGATCGTACGGCGTTTCGGAAACAAGGAGCGCACCATCGAAAGCCGGGCTCTTCTGCGCATGGGGACAGTCCCCGCGCTGCTGGCCGGAGGGTTCGTCGCCCTGGCGTGCACGGTGATCGCATTCAGTCCCGCTCTGCAGGCCGCCAGGGAACACTCCCGCGCGGAAAGACTCCAGGAGCTTACCGGATGTACGCCCGAGGAGCTCGCGGCGTGGAGGACATGGAATCAGAACTTGTCTCACCGAGAGCTGGTCGTTCACGGAGTGTATCCATGGTTTTTTGCCGGCAGCGATTTTTCCAATTACCTGCGTCGCCCCGACGCTTCGCGAGTTCCTCTCGCTCGGATAGAACTACCGGCTGCAACGAGGGCCTTGGTCTACTTCCAGACTCCGAGAAGTGCAGCGCGCCTTCCCCGCGTACTCAGGGAACTTGGAATTCCCTCCACCTCGAAGGCCGCACTGACTCAGGGGCGCTTCAAGCTATGGAATTTTCGATAGGAATTTGAAAGCGGGCAGGCGCAGCGCGGCGGTGGTAGCTCAAAGCTATTGAATGTCGTCTCCCCCATCACCGTAGAACTTCACGACCATCTTGCCGCCGGACTTCACAAAGCCACGGTACATTCCAGGTGTATTGAAAACCATCGCGATGTTACCATTCTTGTCCAAGGCGATCAATCCGCCCTCAGCGTGCTGCTGCATGAGTTCTCCATGAACGATGCTCTTGGCGGCCTCTTTCAAACTCATCCCTCGATATTTCATCAGAGCCGCAAGGTCGTAAGCGACTACGTTTCGGATGAAGTACTCCCCCTGCCCGGTGCAGGACACGCCACAGGTCTCGTTGCTCGCGTAAGTTCCGGCGCCGATGATGGGCGAGTCCCCGATACGCCCCCAGAGCTTTCCCGTCAGGCCTCCCGTGGAGGTACCCGCGGCGATGTTTCCATTTTTGTCCAGGGCAACGCAGCCCACGGTTCCGTGCTCCTTCACTTCACCGCCTGATTCCGTCTCACTCTTCTCTTTCATCCGCTGGAGCGCGTCCCAGCGCCTCTGCGTCCAGAAGTAGACCGGTGACACGATTTCGAGGCCGTGCTGGGCCGCGAAGGTCTCGGCTCCCCTTCCCGAAAGCATGACGTGCTTGGACTGCACCATCACGGCTCGCGCAGCCGCGATGGGGTGCTTGATCGTCGTCACGCCCGCGACCGCCCCCGCGTTGCGGTTGCTGCCATCCATGATCGAGGCATCCATCTCGTTCTTTCCCTCGGCCGTGAACACGGCGCCGCGTCCCGCGTTGAAGAGGGGAGAATCCTCCAGCACCTCGATGACCGCCTGCACCGCGTCCAAACTCGACCCGCCGTCCTTCAAAATCCCCTCACCCGTCTTCAGGGCCTCGGTGAGTTTGTCGCGATAGGCCTTCTCCTTCGCCGCATCCATGTTCTTCTTGAGAATGGTGCCCGCACCGCCATGGAGTACCAGAGCATAGTCGGGAGCTTCGGGAGACTTTGCGCAGGCGCAGAGGCAGAGCATGGCGAGGAGCAAGAGAATGCTCCACCTGGGTACAACTCGACCGTTTGCGAGATTGGTCATGGTCTCACCCTCGCCTTCTAGGCGTCATTTACCCAAACCGTGTGCACGTTCACGAACTCACGGATGCCGTGGATCGAGAGTTCACGCCCATAGCCCGAATCGCGCACACCACCGAATGGCATTCGCGGATCCGACTTCGACATCTCGTTCACGAAGGCAGCTCCGGTGCGCAGCTCCTCGTTCGCGATGCGTTCCCCTCGGCTCAGATCCCTGGTCCATACCGAGGCGCTCAGACCGAACTCGCTGTCGTTGGCGAAGTCGATGGCCTCCTGTTCGCTCTCGGCTCGGATCAGCACGGCCACCGGGCCGAAGATCTCCTCGCGCCAGGCCGGCATCTCCGGACGCACTCCACCCAAAACCGTCACCGGATAGAAGGCGCCGGGGCCTTCCGGTATCTCTCCACCCAAGATCAGCTGTGCCCCCGCCTCGACACTACGCTCGACCTGGTCATGGAGCGCGTCGCGCAAATCCAGCCGCGCCAATGGGCCGATGGCAGTGTCTTCCAGCTCGGGATCGCCCACTTTCAAGGAGCGCGCCGCCTTCATGAACTTCTTCACGAATTCCTCGTAGACTTCCTCGACGATGATGAAGCGCTTGGCGGCGATGCAACTCTGTGCGCTGTTCTGATAGCGGCTTGCGATTCCGACCTCGACCGCCCGGTCGATGTCCGCATCGTGGAGCACGATGAAGGGATCGGAGCCACCCAGTTCGAGCACGCATTTCTTCAGCGCTCTTCCCGCCTCGGCCGCGATGGCTCGCCCGGCTCTCACGCTGGCGGTGACGCTGACAGCGGCAATTTGGGGATCATGAACGAGAGCGTTGGTCAGGGGAATGTCCAGAATGAGCGAGCGGAAGAGATGCTCGGGAAAACCCGCATCCCGCATGAGTTTCTCGATCGCGAGTGCGCAGCCGAAGACACTGGGAGCATGCTTCAGGAGGATCCCGTTGCCCGCCATCAAGGCCGGAGCCGCACAGCGAAACACTTGCCATAAGGGATAGTTCCAGGGCATGACGGCCAAGACGAGGCCCAGAGGCTGGTAGGAGACGAAGCTATGCCGCGCATCGGTTTCCACCTCGTCCGGTGCGAGGAAACCCTCGGCGTGCTCCGCGTAATACTCGCAGACCCAGGCGCACTTCTTAGCCTCGGCCACCGCCTGGCTGCGGGGCTTGCCCATTTCGTGGGTCATCAAGTCGGCGAGTTCATCGCTGCGGGAACGCAGTAGCTCAGCAAGCGCGCGCATGGGCTTCGCGCGCTGCGCGACCGGTGTCTCGGCCCATGAGCTCTGGGCGCGCGTACACTGTTTCAGAAGGTGCCGGAGAGTGTCTGCCGACATCTCCTCGTACTGGCCGATCATCTCACCCGTGACCGGATTGATGCTGTCGAACACCGTGCTCAATTACCCCACCAGCTTCATTCAGTGTCTGGAAACATCTCCTCGAATTCGGGTTCCCCGTGGAGCGAAGTCAGCTCCGGATCGTGCCGGGCCCACACCGGATCCTTGAACCCGGCGTCGGTTGCCTTACGCAGAGCCTGCAAGGCTTTGGGCTTGTTCTCCAGGATCGCAAAGACACAGCCGACGTTGTAGAGCACCATGGCGTCGTTGGGGCGCAAGGCCATGGCGAGGCTGGCCTCGCGCTCCGCCTCCTCGGACCTCTTCAGGTCTGCATAGTCTCCTGCGAGGAGAGTGCGAACCCGGGCATCTTCCGGCACGGTCTTCAAGTGCTTCTCGTAGATTTGTACTTCTCTCTGAACATGATTGTGCAGTCCCTCCTTCTTCCCCAACGCACCGAGAGCATTTCGGATGGGCACGTACACGTTGTAATTTTCCCCGGAGTGAGCGATCGCTGTCTCTGCCAGATCGACCAGCTCCTGGTAGCGTCCGGCTGCGAACAAGGCCCGTCCCAACAAGTAGTAGGCGCCCTCGCAATCGGGCTTGATTTCGATGGCCGCGCTCACCCGGGTCGCGGCCTCGGCGTAATTGTTCTCGACATAGGCTACCCAGGCCTGCGCCACGAGGATCTCCGGAAGATCCTTGCCCTGCGCGCTGGCTTTCTCGGTGGCCGTGATGGCCCTCTGCAGCCAGGACTGGGCCCGATCAAAGTGATAGTGGTACTGCGCACAGACGTTGGCGATGGCAGCGTGAGCCAGTGCGAACTGGGGATCCAGCGCGACCGCGTTCTCGTACATCTGCAACGCGAATTCCAGGTCCTGTCGCGAGAGACGGCGGGCGAAGTTCCGGCCCCGCAGGTAAAGGTCGTAGGCCTGCAGGTCGTCGGTGGGCTTGGCAGCCAGCGCCTTCTGCTCCTGGGGTGACAGCGTCACGCGCAAAGCCTCGGCGATCTTGCGCGCGATCTCGTCCTGAACTTCGAAGACGTCCTTCATCTCGCGATCGTAGCGCTCGGACCAAAGCGGAAAGTCGGTTTGGGTATCCACCAGCTGGGTGTTGATGCGCAAGCGCGTCCCGGCACGACGGACGCTGCCCATCAAGACGTACGCCGCGCTGAGCTGCTGCCCGATTTGCGCCGGCGTCACTTGCTTGTCGCGGAAGGCGAGCACCGTTGCCCGTGAAAAGATCTTCAGGCCCTTGATCTTGGAGAGTTCGGTTACGATGTCCTCGGTGATGCCGTCGCGGAAGTACTCGTCCTCCTTGATCCCGCTCAGATTTTCGAAGTACAGCACAGCAACCGATTTTTCAGCCAATCCAGACGTAGTACCCGCATGGGAATCGCTCAGAGAGGGCACGCTCCGCGTTCCCGATTCGAAATCGCGCTTGAGCCGGCGCAGGTCCGTCTTGAGATCGGTGGCGGTCTGGTAGCGCAGGTTGCGGTCCTTCTCCAGAGCCTTGCCGATGATACGGCTCAGCTCGGGGGGAAGGCCCGGATTGATCTGATCCAGATCCTCGGGCTCGCGATTCAAAATGGCGTCGAAAACGACCGCCGAGGTGTCTCCCTGGAAGGGCAACTTGCCGGAGGCCATCTCGTACATGACCGCGCCCAGAGAAAACAGATCCGTGCGCGCATCGGTGAGCTGTCCGCGCGCCTGCTCGGGGGACATGTAGGAGACCGTGCCCAAAGTCGAACCGGCCATCGTGAGCTCGTCGGAACGCACCACGGTCGCTGCCGCCGAACCTTCCGGCGTATTGCGTAGTTGGTCGATCTTGGCCAGCCCGAAGTCGAGGATCTTGGCCTGGCCGCGCGAGCTGATGAAGATGTTGGCCGGTTTGAGGTCGCGATGCACGATGCCCTTGGCATGCGCCGATTCGAGGGCGTCGGTGATTTCGATCGAGATCTGCAGGAGCCTCTCGAGCGGAAATCTCTCTTTGCGGATGCGATCGGCGAGGGTCTCTCCCTCCAAGAGTTCCATCACGATGAATTGCTCGCCATCGTGCTGTTCGATGGCGAAGACAGTGCAGATGCCGGGATGATTGAGGGCCGAGGCGGCGCGCGCTTCGCGCTGGAAGCGCTGCAGGGTGGAATCATCCTTCGCCAATTCGCTCGGGAGGAACTTGAGCGCTACCTGGCGCCCTAACTGTTCGTCCTTCGCCTCGTATACGATCCCCATCCCACCACTCCCCAACTTGGCGGTGATGAGGTAATGCGAAACCCGCTGACCGATCATCGAGTGTCCCTTTTTCAAAGAGTGAATCGGACTCGCGAGTCGTTTGCCTCGCAGGATAAAAAGACAATCAAAGGGTGCGCGTACTCGGGCGCCATACTCCCGATCGAAGAGATTAGGTCAAATTTCGTCCCGAGGGAAGCGCTCGCCTCCTAGGCTGCGGAGAGTCGGAGGCGAAACGCCGCTGATCAGCCGATCGGACTGGAGCGCTCCTCGAGGTCCGCCCTCAGTGCCGCCCTTTGCTCCGGGCTGAGTGCGGCCTCCACCTTCAGCGCATCGTAGTCCGATCCGATGGCCACCGGGGGGCGACCCTTCAGATCGAATTTCAGATACTGCACCGCACTCAGCCGATCCTCGCCCACCTGTGAGGGGTCGAATTCAGCGTAGACTTTGCTTCCATCCTCGAGCTTTAGATAGATGTGGCCGGGAAGCTCCAGCCACTGCTCCAGCTTTTTCCGGCGCTCAACGGGATCGTCGATCGTGACGAGGAGCGCGCAAGCCAGTTGTCCCTCGTCGCCGAGCAGGGCGTTGTAGGTCTCCATCTCCTCGAGAATGGCCGACTCCTTGACGATCTGCTCGGCACGCATCATCTCCTGGATCTGGTAACGAATGGTATCGGCATTCTCGAAGAGGAAGACGAGGTTCTCTCCCACCGCGATTCGGCGCGGCTTCTTGACCGGTAGAATCTTCTCCCGCATTTCATCACGCACATCGGTGTAGCTCTGGTAATCGAGTAATTCCTCACGCTTCACTTTTCGCATTTCGTCCGCACCTCTTCTCTTGCTTCACGATCAATCGCAGGATCCACCGTCATTCTGCTTCCTTTTTGTCGTCAATCGGCTGCGAAAATCCATCCTCCTCGTAGGCGCGCGCCAGAATCGTCATGGGATGCATCGGTTTGCGGCCAGCGTGCTGCGCGAATTGGATCGCGGCCAAGGGGCAGTCGGTGCTCCAGACCTCCGCCGATTCCTGTTGGACTCCGTCGAACGCACGCTGCCCGATCCGCTTCGACGGCTCGAATCCATGGGTCGTCATCGCGAACGTCCCGTCGTGCCCGCAGCACTCCATGGTGGTCGTGGGTTTGACGCCGGGAATCTTGCGCAAGAGGTCGCGCCCCTTGAAACCGATGCCCTGAGCTCGTAGATGGCAAGGTGCGTGGTAGGCCACGGTCTCGCCCGGGCTGGACTTGAAGTCGCTGTTGAAGCGCTCCTCGTCGCGAAGGCTCCACAGATACTCGCTCGGATCCATGACCACTTCGGCCAGCTTCTTGGCCCGCTCGCGATCCTCGCCCTCGAGCAGTTCCGGATACTCGCGGCGCATCATCATGGAACAGGTGGGATTGATCGCGAGGACTTTTGCGCCCTTCTCCACGTAGGGCATGAGAAGGTCCAGGTTCACGTGCGCTTGCTTTCGCACCGATTCCAGATCACCGCGCTCCCAGGCCGGCATGCCGCAGCATTGCAGCCCTTCCACACAGCGCAGATCGACCTGGTTGCGCTGGAAAACCGCGACGGTGTCCTGTCCGATTTCCGGTTCGTTGTTTTGCACGTAGCAGGTTTGGAAGAGTACTGCCTCTCCCCCCGGCCCCTTCGAGCTGAGCCCTCTCGACTTCGCCCAGGCCTCGAAGGTGCGCGAGGCGAAGTCGGGAAGCAGTTTGCGGCGATCGACACCCAGCACCTTCTCCATGAACCAGCGATGGAGCCCCACCCGGTTCATGATGTTGGCCAGTCCGAAACTGGCTCTGGCCATGCTGCCGGCCCGATCCGGTTGAGAAAGAAGCTTGTCGCTGAGCGAAAGTCCCCTGCGCCGCGCCCGCTGCGCCTTGTAGCGGTGGACGAGCTTGGGAAAGTCGAGTTGGTATTCGTGGCCGTCACGCACCGTGTAGGGGCACTGAACCTCGCAGAGCTTACACTGGAAACAGTCGTCCATGACCGCTTCGGTATCGCTCTCGCTCAGACCGCGCACATCACCGTCGTAATTTTTGTCGATGAGTTCGAACAAACGCGGGAAAGCATCGCAGTACTTGAAGCAGAGTCGGCAGCCATGACAGATCTCGAAGGTGCGCGTGACCTCACCCTTCAGGCCGTCTTCATCCCAGTAGCGGGGATCGGAGGGGTCGTAACAGAGTCCTTCGGTGGGTTGATAAGAGATCGGAGTGGCTGCATCGCCCATCGACTCGCTCCCTTGCTCAGACGAGCGGAGCCGAAATGCATAATTCCGGCTCCGCTACACAACGATCGGTTTGAACTTCAGCTGATGCTCTTGAGCATCTTCTCGAAACGTCCCGCGTGAGACTTCTCCGCCTTGGCCAGGGTCTCGAACCAGTCCGCGATCTCGTTGAAGCCCTCTTCGTGAGCGGTCTTCGCCATGCTCGGATACATCTCGGTGTACTCGTGAGTCTCGCCCGCGATCGCCGACTTCAGATTGTCCATCGTATCGCCGATCGGAGCATCGGTGGCCGGGTCGCCGGCGGGCTTGAGATAGTCGAGGTGGCCGTGCGCGTGACCCGTCTCACCCTCGGCGGTGTCACGGAAATTCCCCGCGACCTCGGGATAGCCCTCGACGTCGGCAACCTTGGCCATCCAAAGGTAACGCCGATTGGCCTGGGACTCGCCCGCGAACGCGGCTTTCAGATTTTCATGGGTCTTGCTCCCCTTGAGCTGTGCCATGGAACACTCTCCTTCATGATTATGGATGCGCTTGCATCCGAACCTCGTTGTGAGTGCAGCAGCACCCGCGAACAACACTCTCTACTTTCGGGAAACGATCCCATCCCCGCGTTCACGACACGAGGAGCATATCACTTCGTACTCGATGTGCAGATCCACGAACTCGAATTCCTCACTCTCAAACGGCGAGGCCACCGGCCGCGGCATGAGGGTCTGCGGGATGTCGAAGACCTCGCCGCAGACCTTGCAGATGGCGTGATCGTGGTCCTGTAGGGTGCCATCAACCCTCAGCTTCTCGCGCGCTCCGCGAATGCGCCGGATCATGCCGGCCTGGAGGAAAGCCTCCAGGTTGGCGTAGACCGTGGAGAGGGAGAGCGATGGCATTCTGGGTGCGAGTGCATCCAGCACCATCTCCGCAGTGGGATGACGCCGGTCCTCCTCGAGAACTTCCAAGATCGCCACGCGCGACGCGGTGGGCTTGAGGCCCGCGGCGCGTAGTCGTGTAGCGCGATCAGGGCTTTGGGGCTGGTGGTGTTTCATAGGAATACTTCCGACTTAGGAATCATTCCTATAAATAATCGCAGCTCCCCTTTCCGTCAAGGGCCCGCGAGGGCCCCGGGCGCGCTTTCGTGCCTCGCAGCCTAGGACAGGATGCAAAGAAAATAAAGGAGTTACGGATATTATTGGGGAATTGCAGAAAAAATCCTCAAGTTCTTGATCAAACGGTCGATCTCTCTTCATGAAGGACAATTGGCTTCCAGCACCGAGCACCCTCCAAGGCGGGGAGTGGGTTCGCGATGCTGGTATTGCCCCATGCGCTGCAGACACTTGGCAGCTACCGGCGGGCCCTCGGGGCATCGCGAATCCCCCTTCCCAGTGGTTTTGATCTCCGATGTGCCCTGGCTTGGATCCTGGGGGCATTCTGCTTGCTTTCTTTTCTCGAGGAATTTTCGGGAACCTCCTGGGCGTCTGAAACGCCCACTCGCGGAACCACTCTCGCGCGGGCCCGTGTCCTTCCCCTGCCTTCCGCGCAAGGGAACAAAGCGGTGGAGGACGATTGGGAAGAGCTCGCGCTCAGGCTGCGCACGGAGGTTCTGCGAGGAGGGATCACGAGCCTCGGTTTGCAAGGCCAGCTCGAGAACTTCGTGGAACGCTGCAACGAGGAACGGATGAGAAACGGTGACTGCGCTCGCTTCGAGCTGGTCACGCCACCGGGGGAGACGACCCCCATCCTTCAGCTAGAATGGACAGGCAATTGAATACTCCACACGAACACGATCCGAAGCAGTTCGAGGATAATTACTTCGATCGCCAATTCTGGAGGCTCTGGTTCCTCATGGTCGGAGTCTCGGTATTCACCACCGGTGCCTTGGCCATGACCATGCGAAGCCTGCGAGGCATCATCCACCGGCAGTGGCCCTGGGGTGGGACCGAGGTGGTCCTACTGGTGGGGCTCTTCCTCATGGTCGCGCTCCTCGCCAGCTACCTCACCTACCAGCAGAAGCGGATCCTCGCCCTGCGTTCCTCCCTCGAGCAGGTTCGTCTGAAGAATGCCGAGGCGAGCCGCCGTCACCGCAGCCGTCTCGTGGCGTTCTATAGCGTGAGCCAGGTCTTGGCGGACACCAACGACCCCCAGATGGTCTTCGACCGTATCACGGGAATGTGCAAGCACGTCTTCGAGAGCGAGCGCGTTTCCTTGATGCTGCTGGACGCGCGCACCCAGGAACTGGTGGTGCAATCCGCGATCGGGCATCCGAATCTCGATGAGGTCATCGGCTCGCGCAAGAAGCTCGGCTGCGGGATCTCCGGAATCGTGGCGCGCAAGAAGGAGGCAATCCTCCTGTCCGACGAAGTCTCAGCCGAGGAATTCCCGGGCCACGAGAGGAATCAGGACAGCATTTCCACCTCGATGATCGCGCCCCTGATCGTGCGCGACGAGGTGGCGGGAATTCTCAGCGTCGCCAATCACAGCTCGGGCATGCGGTACGATGCCGAGGACCTCGCGGCCTTGAAGATCTTCGCGGAGATCGCGGAATACTCGATTCGCCACTACGAGCAGGCGCAGTGGATGCGCCAGACGATCGAGAGTCTGCGCGGTAAATCCAAAGCGGAATCCGAACCCGAGTCTGCCGTGAGCTGAAGCGTCTCCGGATCCGCCTCAGTGATTGCGCTGCTTTAAGAGCTTATCGATCGCGTCGAGGAGTTCTCGCGGCGCGAGTGGTTTGGAAAACGCGAGGTCGGCGCCCAGAATCTTTGCGGGGCGCAGGTAACCCTCCGCACTGGCGCGACCCCCACCGGAGATCGCGATGATCTTCGCGTTCGGAAATTCTCTCCTCAAATCCAGAATCGTCTCCAATCCATCTTGTTCTGGCATGATGATGTCGAGCACCACCAGGTCCGCAGGCTTTTCCCGGTAGGCAGCCACTGCAGCACGGCCATCACCTGCTTCCACGACTAGGTGGCCATGAGACTCGAGCGTACGTTTGAATACCTCACGCACCTGTTGGTCGTCATCCACCACGAGAATGCGCGCCATGGAGTTCCTCCTCCCTGAGCGGAATCTGTATTTCGAATTCCGTCCCTTCTCCCAATGCGCTTCGGACTTGAATCGTGCCACCGTGCTGCTGAACAATGCCATAAACCGTCGCCAGGCCCAAGCCCGTACCGCCACCGATTCGCTTCGTCGTGAAAAATGGGTCGAAAATGTGCTCCTGGGTCACACGATCCATCCCGATACCCTCATCCCTGACTCGCAGGAATGCGTGCCGTACGGGGCGAGTCGTGGTGGTCTCCTCTTCACTCTTCGCGATGATAGTCCCGGTACTGACTTCAATGCGCCCGCCCTTGGGCATCGCGTCCTGAGCGTTCAAGGCCAAATTCAGAATGAGCTGTTGCAGCTGATTGGGGTCCGCGATCACCTCTGCCATTGCTTCACCGGGAACGAAGTCGACACGCGTGTTCTCGCGCAGCACGCGTCGTAACAGACCCAGCGATTCTTCGACCACACGATTCAGCTGGATCTTCTCGAAGCTGTTGATCTGACTGCGGCCAAAGGCCATGAGACGACTCGTCAGTTCCGCGGCGGATTCGGTCGCCCTGCGAATCTTCTCCAGATCCGCGAATTCTTGGGAAGCGGGATCCAGCTCATCCTCGACGAAGTGAACGTGACCCAGGATGATCTGCAGGATGTTGTTGAAGTCGTGGGTGATTCCCTCGGCCATCTGCCCCAGCGCTTCCATTTTCTGGGCGTGATGGAGTTCGTTCTGCAGCTTGAGCTCCCGGCTCAAATCGAACTTTACCGCCGCGTAGTTGGTAATCCGGCCCGTTGCGTCCATCACCGGCGAAATCGTGGCCTTCTCCTCGTAGAGCGTGCCGTCCTTCTTGCGGTTGATCATCCGTCCGCGCCAGACGTCCCCCTTGGAAATGGTGGCCCACAGCGCCTCGTAGAAGGCGCTGGAATGCTGCCCGCTCTTGAGAATCCTGGTGCTCTGACCCAGGACTTCGGCACGCGTATAGCCGGTGATCGCCTCGAAGGCCGGGTTCACGTACTCGATGATTCCCGCCGGGTCCGTAATGACGACGGATTCGTCCAGGGCCTCGACGGCTGTCAGCATCTGATTGGAAGAAATCTCCGGCATACGACTCTTCTCAGGGGTGGGGGATTCTCAAGCGGACCGCAGCGGATTGATTCGTGCTGCCCACATCTTGTCCAACGAAGCCGCGCCAGGCAAGCGGGCGTTCGGTCCAGGGGCCCAACAAAAAAGCTCGGGGCAACCAAAGGATGCCCCGAGCGGAGGAGACCTGAAGGGTGATGACAGGCCCGTAGTTTGCACCACGCAGCGATGGCCCGCGCCCTATCCTCCCATCCCGCCGGTGGAAGAACTTCGAGGGGGAAAGCACGGTGGTCAGGTGGAACTCCAAGGCTTCCAGCACTCGAGAACACCCAGTGCTCCGTGCTCCCCCCTCAAGAATCGGCGGTTGTCCGTTTACATTGCACAGCGGATGCCATGGGGGACGGAGCATGAACACAATTGTAACTCGCTTGTTGGCAATATATTATGGAGACAGCCTGAGTGAGAAAAATGGCGCAGATGAAAAAAGGGCGATATTTCGCACGATCTCAGGTTGATATTTCGTCTTTACCGCTGCGCTTGCCCGTTGTTTCCTGCGGAAGAAATCTCCACCCCACGACGGAGGCTCGGCCGGGCGGGCGGTCGATCCTGAGAACCACGGGAGGATGGCGTGAACACTCCAGCGGCTGAGCTGAATGCTCCCACCCCTGGGCCGGACGCGACCCTTGCGAGCCCTGAGCAAGAGCTCCAGCAACTCCTGGTGGAGACCGCACTGGAGTTCGTGGGGATGTCCGCCGAGGAAACGCCGCGTGGCATCGAATTCGCCCTGAAGAGGACTGCGCGCGCCCTGGGCTGTGACGCGGGATTCGTCTGCCTCTATCCCCCCGACAAGCAAAGGCTGGTGCTGCGCTATCTGTATCGCGGCGCGAATGTGCCGATCCGGAGATCTTTGCAGCGCGACCTCAAGTCCAGGTGGTTTCCCTGGGGGATGCAGCTCCACAGTAGTTTGAAGCCGGTCGTCGTGGATGACACACGCCGCATGCCCAAGGAGGCGACAGTCGACCGGCGACTCATCGAGACCCTGGGTCTGGTTTCGTTCGTGGCCATTCCCATGTCCGTGGAAGGCGAGCTGATCGGCTCTTTGGGATTCGGCAGCTCCCAGGCCGACCACGACTGGCTCGAGCTGGAGATCGAGCTTCTGGGCAAGTTGGGCCGGCTGATCACCGGCGCACTTCAGCAACAGCAGGCCGTCGAAGCGCTGAAAGAGAGCGAGGGGCGGTTTCGCACCGTGGCCTCCTACGCGGCCGAGCTGGTTTTCGATGCCGATCTGGAAGCCCTGGAGGAACTCGCCGTGATGCGCAACCGCCATCGAGTCGAGTCCCTCTACGAGCGCGAACAGGAGTCTCACGCGCGCGCCACCCAGGAGCTCGTGGGAGAGAGTCAGGTTCTCACCGCCATCCATCATCACATTTCGCGGGTCGCCCCCACCCATTCCACCGTCCTCATCCTGGGCGAGACCGGGACCGGTAAGGAACTCGTGGCGCGCGCGGTGCATCGCGCCAGTTTACGAGCGGACCGGATCATGGTGAAAGTCGATTGCGGCGCGCTCCCGCCGACCTTGATCGAGAGTGAACTGTTTGGACACGAAAAGGGCTCCTTTACCGGCGCGATCCAACGCAAGCTGGGACTCTTCGAACTCGCCGACGGCGGGACCATCTTCCTCGACGAGATCGGCGATCTCCCCATCGAGCTGCAGGCAAAGTTACTACGAGTGCTTCAGGAGGGTGAGTTCGTGAGGATCGGCTCCACAAATCTGCAGCGAGTCGACGTGCGAGTCATCGCGGCTACCAACCGTCCCCTGGACGAGGCGATGAGGGCGGGGGAGTTTCGGCCCGATCTGTTCTACCGTTTGAGTGTCTTTCCCATCGAGATCCCCCCTCTGCGCAATCGCCAGGAGGACATCCCGGTCCTGGTGCACCATTTCCTGAAGAAGACCTCGCGCAAGCTCTCGCGGGATGTGTTGAAGGTACCGCGGGAGCTCATGGAGTCCTTCATCGCCTATGACTGGCCGGGGAACGTGCGGGAACTCGAGAACCTGATCGAGTGCGCGGCAGTGTTTTCCTCGGGAAACACACTTTCTCTGCCTTACGCTCTCATCTCCCGCTTGGGCGCCGCAAGCGGGAACGCATCCATCGAGAGTCTTCAGGACATGGAGCGCAAGCACATCGCGGGGGTGCTTCATGCATGCAATTGGCGCGTGAAGGGTAAGGGAAACGCGGCCGAGCGCCTGCAGCTCAACCCCAGTACTCTCTATTCGCGCATGCGGAAGCTGGGATTGAAGCGACCCCGCTGAGGCGAGGCCACCGCTTCAGAATTGAGGAAAGCTCCTGCTTCAGTACTAAAGCAAGACGCCGAGTCGGGATTTCAGTTTCCGCAGCGCCTGTGCGTGCAATTGCGAGACGCGGCTTTCGCTCAAATGTAGCATCTGTCCAATTTCTCTCAGCTTCTGACCCTCGAAGTAATGAAGCCGCAGCACGGTCTCTTCCTTGGGTGAAAGCGAAGGAAGTGCCTGTTCGAGAGCCTCCCACAGGCTCTTACGCTCCATCTCAGCTTGACCGTCGATGGGACTGAGTTTGGCCAAGTCCTTCAGGCTCTGCTCCTTTTGACTCTCAACCTCACCGCTCTGCATGAGATCGATGAGTGTGGCGATCTCGGTGACGCGCCAGTACTCTCCGAGTCCCATCTTCAGCTCCTCGGCGACCTCTTCCTCTCGAACTGGCCTGCCCCGTTCTTGCTCGAGTCGACGAGTGGCACGTGTGATTTCCGAGAGAGTCCTGCGGACCGAGCGCGGCACCCAGTCCATCTTGCGCAGTTCGTCCCGAATCGCGCCCTGAATCCGGATGCGCGCATAGGACTCGAAGTGGAGGCTTTTTGTGGGATCGTATTTCGCGGCCGCGCTCAGCAAGCCCAACCAGGCCGCGCTCATCAGGTCGGAGGTTTCGATGTTGGCCGGCAGACACCAGGCGACTTTTCGAACTACGCGGCTGACGAGAGAGGAGTACTCGCCAACTAGGGCCTCGCGCCAATCGCCGCCAGAGCTATGGCGCGGATCCTCCTGTTCGAACGAGCCGGTCGGTGTCCGCGGAAGATTTGGTTTCGTCAAGACTGCCAAGGTTCTTGCACACATCCCTCTGGCCAGGGAAAACTTCGAGCAAGAACATGCAATCTCGGTGCCACGCACGGGCGGGGCACAATCCGTAGATTTGGGCGGATTCGTGGCGATTTGACGGCATTTGTCCAGGACCGATGCTAAAGGGAAGAGGAGATCACAGCAGCGTGGAGCCTTCGAATCCCTCCCAGTGATGCGAACGCAGAGCGCGCACGACTTGTTCGGCGACGTTCACCGCCGCGCGTCCCGCCTCCGCGTCCACCTGGGGTTTCTCGTGTTTCCGCACGCAGTTCAGGAAGTGAGACAGCTCCGCTTTCAGGGGTTCCTCTTCTTCCATCGCCAAGGGCTGCATTTTCACCAGGGACATGTAGTCCAGACTGGAGAGATCCTCTCCGCGTCGCAGCTTCTCACGCACCGATTGGAGCGCCTCCCGATTCTCCACCATGGACATCAAGAGACCGGTGCGCTTCGCGAAATCCATGGTGAGATAGACGGATTCACTGAACACTCGCAGTTTGCGTTCGGTCTTGAGTGCCAGCCGCGAGACTGTCAGATTGGCGACACAGCCATCCTCGAAGATGAGCCGTGCGTTCGCCACGTCTTCCCGCTCAGTGATGACCCCTACCCCAACCGCGTGGACTTCTTTGAGGGGCGAAGCGCACATCATCAGCACGATGTCCAGATCGTGGATCATCAGGTCGAAGACCACACCTACGTCCACCGAACGGAAGCTCATGGGCGCCACTCGATCGATCTCGATAAAGCGCGGACGGAGCTTCAACTCGGATACAGCACGGACGGCGGGATTGAAGCGCTCGGTATGTCCGACCTGACAGATCACCGCATTATCCGCCGCCAAGCGCGCAATGGCAGCCGCTTCGCTCGAGGACGAAGCCAGGGGCTTCTCGATGAGACAGGCGATCTTTCGCGGCAGGAGTTTGGCCGCGACCTCGCCGTGGTGAATGGTGGGAGTCACCACGCTTACCGCCTCGATCGACTCCGACGAGTTGAGCAGCTCCTCCAAACTCCCGTAGGCGGCGCACTCGAAATCACTCGCCACTGCGCGCGCTCGCGCCGCATCACTGTCCACGACTGCCACCAGCCGCGCATCGCTCAGCTCGTGGTAGATCCTGGCATGGTGACGGCCCATCCGTCCCGTACCGACCACCGCGACCGCAAGGGCTTCGCTCTTGGACATCGAAACACACTCCACGGGAATACTGCAGCGAGACTGGCACGGCGCCCGTTGCAGCGCAATGCTTTCCCCTACCCTGGCTCTCAGCCTCGCGGCGAGCCCTGGCGCAACTCCTCCAGCGCAGCCTGAAAATCGGCGGGAAGTCCGCTTTCGACCAGGATTTCGTCCAGATGAAGAAGACTCGCGTGGAGAAGGTGCCGTGAAAAACTTCCACGGGGGCCTCCATAGGTATCGTCTCCCAACAGGGGATGCCCGAGGTGTGCCAGGGAAACGCGAATTTGGTGCAAGAAGCCGCTGACCGGCCGCGCTTCCACCAGCGTGGCCGAGGCAAAGATCTCCAAGGGCTTCAGGTAGCTCAGGCAGCGCCGGCTGACGCTCAGCTTGGTTCCTTCCGGCACCACCTCCACGCGGGCAGGACGGTGTCGCGCCACTCTCAGATTCAGTCGCGCTTTGGCCGGCCGTTCGAAGCGTCCTTCGACCAGGGCCTGGTAGACTTTCTCCGTGCGGTGTGCGCTGAACGCGGCGCGCAGGTGCTTCCAGTTGCGTTCCTCGGTGGCAAAGAGGAGCACGCCCGAGGTGTCCACGTCCAAGCGGTGCACGACTCCGCTGCGCAGCCCTCCCTCACCCACCCCGTAGATCTTGGGAAAACGGGAAGCCACGAAATTCAGGGCGGTCGCACTCTCGTCCTCCTTGAGCGGGTGCACCGGCATTCCCGCCGGCTTGTCCACTGCGATCCAGCCGCTTCCCTCGGCCAGGATTTCCAGTTCCTCGCCCGTGTAGGGCAAGATTTCCTCCGAGCCGGGGGGCTGGAAGGCCGCCACTTCCACACTCCATCCATCCTTGAGCGCCAGACCCTTGGAGGCGCGCTTACCTTCCACGCGCACGTTCTGCTCCTCGAGCAAACGCTGCGCGGCGCGGCGCGAGATTCCCAGATGGCGGGTGAGAAACAGATCGAGACGAAGTCCATCGTCGGCCTTCAATACGCGGAAAATCTGTGAACTCTGAGACATCGCGGCACCGTCCTCGCGTCGCGGCATGACAAACCCGTCAACTGGTCCAAGGAGCCCGGAAGCGCTCCACACTCCTTCGGCTTACGAAGGAAGTGTAGCGCATGCTCCGTCCTACGGCACCGTCTAGAGAGAAAGCGAGCGCGGGGAGGCAGTCGTCAGAAAGGAGACCAGCGCGAGAACCAGCGATTCCAGAAGTTCCTCGTCGCTCATGGACTTCAGCTCGGCGCGCCGCGTTTCGGGAAAGACCACCAGCTCGCTCAGCGCAGCCAGGGTGAACGAGAGTCCGATCTGCACGGCGCGCAGGCGGTCGGGGCGCTCGGCGAGCTCGGGGCTCTCGCTCAGCCAGTTGTCCAGAAGTTGCATCGGCTTCTCGAAGTCGTCTCCCTCGGCCCCTTTGTACCAGCCGCCGTGCCCGCTGAAGGTGCGCAGAGCCCGCGCGCGGGCGAAGCCCAGTTCCTTGCGGTGCATTTTCAGCACGGCCGAGAAGAAGATCCGGGCCCGCTCCGACAGGGAGACGCCGCCCCAATCGCGCTCTTGGATGCGCCTGACCACCATCGAGATTCGCTGCTCTGCCTCTCTTTCGATGAGAGCGTCGAAGAGCTCGTCCTTGTCCTTGAAGTAGTAGTGGAAAGAGCCGGTGGAGGTACCCGCCCTGCGCGTCAAATCGACGATCCTGATGTCATCGAAGTTGTGCCGCTCCATCAGGGCAAGTGCGGCGTCCAGCAGTTTTCGGCGCGTCCTCTGGCCGTGCGGGCTGCGCTGGCGTTGGGGAAGGGATTGCCCTGACATAAACCGATGGGGATTGAGGGTGAATCACGCTGCTCCCACGTTGGTCGCACTCGCCCTGAGGTCAAGGCGAAACCGCGCCAGGCTTGTGGAGAATGGCGGGGAGGACTAGCATGGAGTGCCACTTTGCTTGGCACCTCCCTCAGCAATCGAGTTTCTCAAGGAGGATCTCGTGAGACGCAGCAGTTTGATCATTCTCTGTCTGATCCTGGCCTTGACGAGCTTCTCGGCCCAATCCGCAGTGGCCGAGAAGATCCCCGTGAAGAGCCTGACCGATCTCCCCGTCCGCTCCTATCCAGTGGAAGGGTCCGTAAGCGAGATGCTCGCCTCCGATGGGGCGATGACCGCCCTCGGGGATGCCGTCCGCAAGGACATCGAGTCCATTTTGCAGAACTACGATCTGCAGGATCCGGCGATGCTGAAGGGTTACTACGGAATCCTGATGACCCTGGATCTATTGGCCCAGCACGACGAGCAGGCGCTCTCGTGGATCGACAAGATCAAGAACCTGGAAGACAAGGCTTCGGCGAAGCTTCTCACCGGAATGACGGCGCGGGCCCTGGTGGCCGCTCGTAAGGCGGGGGAAAAGGGATCGCCTGCTTACAGGAAGGCCTTTCAGGACCAGCTCAGCAAGCAGCTGCAGGCCCTCCCCTGGGACGTGGTGCAGGACGACATTCAGCAGCAGAGGGGAATGGCGGAGATTCTCTCCGAAAACGTGATCATGGGCATGGTGCAGTCCCAGATCGATCCTGTGGTCGCCAACTCCCACGAGCTGAGCGGCGAGATGGCGGATCGGGTGATCGGGCTGTACTTCGCTCTGAAGGACATTCTGCCGCTGAAGGATGAACGGATCGCCGCCCTCACCACGATCGTTGATGCCCACAAGGAGGCCAAGAAAGACATCTGGCCCCAACGGGAGCTGACCCTCGCGCCGGGAAAAAACTATACACCGGTCGTGGTGGGCATTTGGGACTCGGGTGTCGACACGAGTGTCTATGAGAACTCCCTCTGGACGAACCCAAACGAGAAACTCGACGGCAAAGATGACGATGGCAACGGTTTCGTAGATGATCTCCACGGGATCGCCTACGACCTCCAGGGCAATCCGAACCCCAACCTCCTACACCCTCTGGGGGACCAGGAGGGTAAAGTCGCGGACGCGATGCACTACATGAAGGGGATCATGGACCTCCAAGCCGCGATCCAGAGCGACGCGGCCAGCGAGGTTCGCCAGCACCTGTCCACGATTCCGGCCGATCAGATGAAGAATTTCATGACCTCGCTGGGATTCGTCGGACTGTACGCGCACGGCACTCACGTCGCGGGGATCGCCACCAGGGGCAATCCCTACGCGAAGATCCTCATCTCGCGAATCACCTTCGATTACCATACCCTTCCGGCTGCGATCACCAAGGAAATCGCCCAGCGGGATGCGGCCTCCTACGCGGCTTCGGCCAAGTACTTCCGGGCCGCCAAGGTGAGAGTGGTCAACATGAGCTGGGGCTGGACCTTCCGTGAGATCGAGTCGAGTCTCGAGGCGAACGGCATCGGAAAGACCGCCGAAGAGCGCAAGGCGATCGCCGAGGAGAATTTCAATATCCTCGACGAGGGGCTCAGGAAGGCGATCGCGAGTTGTCCGAACATTCTCTTCGTGGTCGCTGCCGGCAACGACGATTCCGACGTCAGCTTTCATCGCACCATTCCCTCTTCCTACGAGATGCCGAACGTTCTGGTGGTGGGTGCGGTCGATCAGGAAGGCAAGCGCACGAGCTTCACCAGTATGGGTGATAAGGTGGTGGTGTATTCCAACGGCTTCGAGGTGGAGAGTTACGTGCCGGGAGGAGAGAAGATGGCCCTGTCCGGAACCTCGATGGCCTCTCCGAACGTGATGAATCTCGCGGCAAAACTGGTGGCCATGAAGCCGGATCTGACCCCGCCGGAGATCATTGCGTTGATCGAGAGGGGCGCCGACAATTTGCCGGACCAGCCCAAGCTGAAACTCATCAACCCCAAGGCGACGGCGGCTCTGCTCGCAGAGCAATAGACCCAACGAGCGCAAGAGGAGGGATGGGCCCGGCGGCCCACCCTCTTGCCTCGCCCTAGGGATTGACCGGGCCGGGGCAGGAATGGTCTACTTCTGGGCGTTGTTCGGGAGACTCTCCTGGATGCTCCCGCCACTCTCTTCGGTCCTGCTGAGCAGGGCGTTTGATGGAGCAAAGGACGGATGATGCGACGCGTACTTGCAGCTGTGACCCTGGGAATTCTCCTGATGACCGCGAACCTAGTGCTCGGAGCCGAGCTGCGCCAAGGCGCGACGATCGTCACCATGGACGGCAGCTTCGTGAGCATGGTGACGGATCCAGCCGCGCAGACCAGCTACGGCAGTGGGGGCGTCTTCAGCTACGAGAAACTCAGCTCCAATGCGAATTGGACCGCCGGCTTCCGCTTCCACTACTTCAAAGTCAAAGAGGACTACAAGGGGCCGGAGGAGCAGGACGTACACGGGGAGTACAACGACATTTTGCTGCAGCTCAAGGCTCGCTACTTTCTCGAGCTGCACCCCCGACTCAAGGGCTATGCGGGCGTAGGCATGGGCTTCAAATTTACGACCTTCACCATCACGACCGATGGCTCGCCCTTCGAAGACAACGAGAGCAACTTCAGCCTGTCTCTACCGGTTGGCGTCGACGCCTACCTCACGGATAAGATCTTCATCAACCTGGACTACACCTTCAATTTCCTGGCAACCACCAGCTATCTGCGGCACGACATCGTCAACAGTTTTCAGGCCGGGATAGGTTTTCAATTCGGTGGAGGCGGGTCGCCCGAGGAGAAAGCTCCCAAGGACGAGGGGGCGAGCGATAGAAACGAAGAAGCGCCCACCGACGAGGGCGGCGGGCGCTGATCGAGACCGATGCGATTTCCTTCGCTCAGCCGGCGTTCTTCTCGGCTAGCTCTCGGAAGCGCTTGAGCTGCTTGGTGTAGTAGTCGTTCTGAGGATCGTTCTCCTTGGCCCGCTCTGCGAGACTCACTGCGTCGTCGCAGTTGCCCCGCGCATTGCACAGTTCGGCGGCCGTGTCCAGGATCGCGGCGCGCTGTGGGCCCGCTTCCGCTAGCTCGGCCCCCTTCCGTGCGAGTTGCTCCGCGCGTTCGAGGTCGACCTCGTTCTCGAAGCACCACCAGGCGTACTGGTTGAGCCGATCGGGGTTCTCGAGCCACCCTTCGGGCATCGTGTCGTATTTCAGATCCGCGGCCTTCTTTCGATCTTTCTCCACGTAGAGCGCGTAATCGACAGCGATGTAATCGCGCATGCTCTTCGCCTCAGGCGAGTCGTTGTCCTTCACGAGCTTCCATGCATCCTCGACATAACGATGGCGGAGCGCAGGATCCCCCGTCGCATCGGCCAAACCCGGCTGGGTCTGATAGACCATCATCTTGTCTTCGAATTTATCACCCGCCATGACCGCATCGGCGGCAGCAACCACTTGGTCCTTGGTGAAGAGCCCGGCCCTGAGTCCGTAATACTTGGCCATGTAGATCGCGCCCTCGTAGCCTCCTCCCTGCAGCTTGGCGGCCTTCTCGTACCAGCTGGCCGCCTTGCTCATATCGCTCGCGGCGAGGGCAGCGTCGGCGATTGCCGCTGCGTCTTCTACCTTGGGCGTTTTCTCGAATCTCATCTCCTTGTCCACCAAAGTGGTCGGATCGGACAGGCCCTTGTTCATGTTCTTCAAGAAGCCGTCCGCGTCGCCGTATCCTACCCATCGGTACACTGGATTCCCTTCGGCGTTCGCCAGGAGGAAATTGGGATAGGAGCGCACGCCGTAGCGCCGGGCAAGCTCGATACCGTCGCCCTTCTCGGCATCGATGCTGAAGAATACGACCGACTTCAGGCCCTTTTTCAATTCGGGAACGGCAGTGGCATCCGCCTTGAAGTGTTTACAGGGTCCACACCAATCGGCGTAGAAATCGACGAGTACCAGTTTCCCCTGCGTCTTGGCCATACCGAGCGCTTCGTCGAAAGTGGCGGCTTCCTCGGCCTTCGCGGTGACGCTGGCGACCAGGCTCAGCGCACACACCACCAGTGCAATGCGTAGTTTCCGGAAAAACATCCTGAGGTTCCTTTCTGAGAGCTTTCTCGCGGGGTCAAACAAACGATAGTTCGTGGATCGGGAGAAAACCAGCCGACTCCCGCCCTTCCCGCCGATTCTACGTTTCCACTCAGTCGATCGTGACCATTTCGGCCAGATAGGCCCGGATGATGCGCGCCATTCTCTCCACTCCGATCCGGATTCTCTCCGGGGAGGAAACCGAGTAATTGACCCGCATCGTATTCTCATGCCCTCCGTTGGGATAGAAGGAAGAGCCGGGTACGAACGCCACCTTTTCCTTCAGACAGCGCTCGAGCACCTCCCGTGTCTCGGCCCCCTCGGGCAATTCGACCCACAGGAACATCCCTCCCTGGGGCCGCGTGTAACTCACTCCTTCGGGCATGAATTCGTCCATGGCAGCAAGCATCACGTCATGGCGCTCCCGATAAAGCTCGCGAATTCCGCGGATATTCTCGTCCAGGTCGTGGTCCCTCATGTACTGGAGAATGTCCAGCTGCGCGATGGTCGAGGTGTGTAGATCCACTCCCTGCTTGACCAACTCGTATTTCCTTCTGAGTTCGGGAGCGGCAGCCAACCAGGCGACGCGGAGGCCCGGGCAGAAAATTTTCGAAAAGGTGCCCAGGTGGATGACCATACCCTCTTTGTCCATGGACTTGATCGAGGGAATATCCTCGCCCTCGAAACGCAGCTCGGCGTAAGGACTGTCCTCGAGCACCGGCACCTGGAATCGATTCGCGAGCTCGATCAGTTTTTGGCGCCGCTGCAGCGACCAGGTGCGTCCCGAGGGGTTCTGGAAGTCGGGAATGACGTAGATCATTCTCGCGCGTTCTTCGGTGCTCAGGACCCTCTCGAGCTCAACCATGTCCATACCCTGATCGTCGGTGCTGATTTCGACAAAACGCGGGGCGTAGGGCACGAAGGCCTGGATGGCGCCCAAATAGGTTGGAGACTCGCAGAGGACCACGTCGCCCTCGTCCAGCAGGATCTTCGCCGACATGTCGAGCCCCTGTTGCGACCCGCTGGTGATGAGAATCTCCTCCGGCGTGACATTCGTGCCACGCCCGGAGTTCATGCGATTGGCGATCATCTCGCGCAGATCCTTGTCCCCGTCGGTGGGGGAATACTGCAGAGCGCGTCGACCCTGTTCGCTGAGAACGGTATCCGCGGCCTTCCGGAGATCTTCTACGGGGAAGGTCTCTGGAGCGGGAAGCCCGCCGGCAAATGAGATCATCTCGGGGTGCTGGGTGAGTTTCAGCAGCTCGCGGATTTCGGAAGCCTTGATCTTCTCCATCCGCTTGGCGAGTTTGATGTTCATGCTAGACCACCTGAGCTAAGGGAGATGCCCGAGAACCCGTTAAACGATGGGATGGGTTCCCACGCCTTCGGCGACGTTCAATCGCGCTCCGGCAGAACTGCGAGCTACCGCATCCATGAGCCGGGTCACCCCCGGCACGATTTGGTCCTCACGGGAAAAAGAAAAATTGAGTCTGATGAAGGGCGTGCCTGGATCTTCCACATAGCACGACCAACCGGGCAGAAACGAAACTCCGGCTTCGGCGGCCGTACTCACCAGACGCGAGCGTTCGACCTCCACGGGAAGGCGGCACCACAGATAGAATCCACCCTCCGGACGGGCCCATCGCACACCGGCCGGAGCACAATTCTGCAAAGTCTCGTGCATGAGATCCCTGCGGCGTGCGTAATGACCCCGCACCATCCGGACGTGCTCGTCCAGTCCACCCTCGCGAATCAGCGCGTCGACCACCCACTGTCCCGGAGTATCACTGTGCAGGTCGATAGCCTGCTTCAGGAGCGCGAATTGTCGCACCACGGTCCGGTCGGCCACCAGCCAGCCCAGGCGCAGCCCGGGAAAGAGAATCTTGGAGAAGGTGGAGAGGTAGATCACACCACCGTGGCGATCCAAGGCCTTCAAGCTGGGCAAGTTCTCCCCGTCGTAGCGCAGCTCGGAGTAGGGATCGTCCTCCAACACTGGAATGGAATAACGCCACGCCAACTCCAGGAGGTGCTGGCGCCGCGGCAGACTCATCACGGTTCCCGCCGGATTCTTGAAAGTGGGCAGGGTATAGATCAGCTTCGGCCGTTGCCGTTCCAGGACGGTGGCCAAGACATCGGTGACCATCCCCTGTTCGTCACTGGGTACGGGAATGATCCGGGCCCGCGCTCCGCGGAAAGCTTGGAGCGCTCCGAAGTAGGTGGGCTCATCCACCACCACCAGATCTCCCGGATCCAAAAAGACGCGCGCCGCCAGATCCAGGCCCTGCTGCGAACCCGAGAGAACGAGAACCTCCTCGGCGCCACACTCCACGCCACGGGAGCGCATTCTTTCGGCCAGCGATTCGCGAAACGGCCGTACTCCTTCGGTCGGACATTGCAGCAGAGAAGCCGAGCCCAGCTTGCCCGAGAGATCCCGCATGACACGCTCGACCATCTCCGCGGGCAGAAGCTCCGGGGCGGGCAGTCCCACCGAGAGAGGAATGACATCCTCGCGGCCGGCCATTTCCAAGAGATCGCGCACGAGCGGATCGCTGTCCTGTCGGACGGATTCCGCGAAGAGCTGACGCCAGGGAAGCGAAGCGGTCGTATCCGCCGCACTATCCTCGCGCCCAAAGGCGAGGACCGAGGTACCGCGGCCCACGTGGGCACGGGCGAGTCCACTGCGCTTGAGCTCGCGGTAAGCGCTCACCACCGTGCTGCGATTCACTCCCAGCTGCTGCGCCAGGGAGCGTTCGGGCGGCAAGAGGGTTCCCTCGCTCACCTCGCCACTGGCGATTCTCTCGCGCAGCTGCTGCACGATTTGCAGATAGATGGGAACTGCGCTGTCATGCTCGACTTCGATGCGCAGGCTCATGAGACCTTCCCGGAAGAAGCGGCGGGGGCAGAGACGCACTGCGTCCGATTCCCAATTGGAGGGGTCCTTTGGAGAAGATAGGGCTTCTCAGACGCGAGTCAAGCCCATTTGGATGGGAAATTTCACCATCCAATCAGGATGTTGCTCATCCAATTACAGCGTTTCACGAAGAGAGGGCGACCGGGCGAGGGTGTGGGCTCAAGGTTGGGCGCGGTAGGCGAAGAGCCAGTCCAAGAGAGCGGCGCTCGTGAGAGTGGACACCGCGCTCCAGGCCAAATCGCCACTGCGCCAGGCGAGTCCCTGGTATCCCCAACTCTGACCCTGGTAGAGGGGTCCCTGCGGGGTTGGATGTTCTTTGGCTTTTGTGAAGTCGATCTGTGCCGCTGGCACCGCAAACAGCAGGACGACCGCCCCCTGACCGTCACGGTATTCGACCAGAGCTGACAGCCGGCTCACGGTATGCCAGATGCGGGCTCCCTGAAGCTGCCAACCCGGCGGTCCGTTGCCCACGGCGGGACTGAAGGGCAATCCCCGGTCGAGCCAGGTGGACGCTTCGTGGGGATCATGGCTGAGCAGTTCCAGTGGTCGCTGCAGTTGCGTGATCAGATATCCATCGTGGGTGACGTCCTGGAGATAGTCTTGCACGGTGGCCGGAACCTGACCCCCGGAGGAGGGATGACTCGGCAACCAATTCGCCAGCGCGAAGCCCAGGAGGATCCCGGCGGCCAGCGTGGTGCTGGGGACGAGCCACCTCCAGCGCCAAGGGGCTCTCGCCACCCTCCCCTGCTCGGCGCTACGCTGTGCCGGCCCTAGAGGCTCGTGCCCCGCCCTGTCCACTGCCTCCGCGAGCGCTTCGCGCAGACCTACTCGCAGGGAAGGGGGCGCGCTCGCCCGCGAACTCTCGAGCCTTGGCAGGCGTTCTCGCAGGAGCTGAAAGGACTCCGCCGCGGCGCGGCAGCGGGCACAGTGTGCAAGGTGCGCGCGCGTCCCCTCATCCCACGAGGCAGGCTCGGGATTCAGTTGGATCTTCTCGAAGATCCGCGCGTGCTCGGAATTGGAGCTCAAGTCTCTTGCGGCCTCCTAGCCATTCCCGTCGCCGGTCTTCGGACGGTCCTGGGCTTGAAGAAGCGAAACCAAGCGTCGCCGCGCTCGGTACAATCGCGATCGAATGGTGCCCACCGGCACCTCGAAGCTGGCCGCGGCCTCCTCGTAGGAGAAGCCCTCGGCATCCACCAACAGCAGCATCGCCTTCCATTGCGGAGGAAGCGCATTCAAAGCCTCTTCCCAATCGTCATCGAAAGTCTGGCGGAGAATTTCGGGCTCGAAAGAGGCAGGATCGTCGATCGCACCATCGGGCAGCGTTTCGTCGAAGCTCTCCTCCCAGAATCCAGCGGGACGGCGCGCCTCCTTGCGCAGTTGATCCAGCCAAGTGGTGTGAACCACGCGTGCCAACCACGAACGAAGTTGCGAGCCATCCTTCAGCCCACCGATTCCTCGCATGGCCCGCAGCAGAGCATCCTGCACCAGATCTTCCGCTGTATTGGGGTCCCGGGTCAGGGAAAGTCCCATCCTCCACAGAAGGTCGAGCTGAGGCAAAACCTGGCTCTCGAAGCGGCGGGCGAGGTCCTCGGAAAGTGGTAGATTCATGGAGAAGGTCACCGCCGGTGGATGCGGGTACGAGCCACTCCATTCTAGCGCCGGATCTCCTTCCTGTCTCGCAGCGAGCCTTTGGACTCACTGGGGACTGACGCCCCCAGTGAGCCGCTGCCACCCGACACGAAAATCGCCGACGGGCGAGGGCACATTGGGCTCCACCCAAGCTTCGCCGGAGATCCGTGCTGGGCAGGAACTCCTGGGGTCTCTCCACTGGCCGGAATACGAGGGTCCCGGTCGATGCTCGTTCATGAGTTCAAAGGGAGAACGTCTCGGGGGACGCTGAAAGTTCCCTTCCCGAGTCTTTTGGGCGAATTTTTCCCGGCGGGGCCGACGGTCGGCGTGTGCTAGGCTGCGCCACTGTGAAGTACGAACCTCAGGCCCGACTCTACGCCCTCGCCGCGGTCCTCTTGTGGTCCACGGTGGCGACTGCCTTCAAGCTCGCACTGCGGCAGCTGGACCCCGCGCAACTTCTGTTCTGGGCGAACGGAGCCTCGCTGGTGGTGCTCGGACTCGTGCTGGCGGCGCGGCGGCAGCTCGGTCTAATCTTCCGCGCCAGCCGCGCCCAGTACCTGCACGCCGCGATCCTGGGTTTCCTCAATCCCTTCCTCTACTACACCGTCCTCTTCACCGCCTACGACCGTCTGCCCGCGCAAGTGGCCCAACCCCTCAACTACACCTGGGCCCTGACGCTCTCATGGCTTTCGATCCCCCTGCTCCACCATCGTCTGCGCTGGCGCGATCTCGTGGCGGGACTCGTGTGTTACGGGGGTGTCGTCGTCATCTCCACCGGAGGCAATCTGCACGGCCTGAGTTATGACGGCCTGGGCATCGGACTGGCCCTCGCGAGTACGCTCATCTGGGCCCTCTATTGGATTTTCCATACCCGCGGAGATTTGCCGCCGGTGGTCGGTTTGTTCCTGGGTTTCCTCTTCGCCGTCCCGTGGGTCACCCTCGCAGCCTCCCTGGACGGCGGCCTCCTGCCCCACGAGGGCGGCCGGGCTTGGAGCTGGATTTTGGGCGCCATCTACGTCGGCACCTTCGAAATGGGCATCACCTTCGTTCTGTGGCTCGCCGCGATGAAACGCACCAGCAACGCGTCGAAAGTGGCGAACCTCATCTTCCTCTCCCCCTTCTTGAGCCTCGTGTTCATCGGGATCGTGCTCGGGGAGACCATCCATCGCTCGACCGTCGTGGGACTCTTCCTGATCGTCGCGGGACTTCTCACCCAGCGGGAGCAGAAACAGTTGGAGATTTCCCCGGATGCAGCACCCAGTTGATGCACTGCTCGACGCGGCCCGATTCCGGGCCTAAACTATGGGTTACGCCTCTTTTCGAGATTTTCCATTCAGGAGCAATCCCTTGGAAGTCCATTTGAACTATGGGGGAACGAGTCATTCGCTCGATTTGAACGACGGGTCCTTCACTTTGGGACGAGCGGAAAACTCGCAGATCCGCATTCCGGTCATGAGCGTGAGCCGGCAGCATGCAATTTTGCGGGTGGAGGGCGAAAAGCTCTACGTCCGTAATCTGAGCACCACGAGCGGGACGCTCCTGGATGGCCGTCAAATCGAGACCGAGGAAGAACTCGAGATTCCCAAGCAGAGCCGTCTCACCTTTGGCGAAGCCGAACTCTGGCGCGACGACGCGGTTACCTCCTTCGGCGCTCCCCTATCCGAACACGGTGAGTTGCGCTCCCGCTTCTCCTTCTCGCCAAACCGCGAGACCACCGGCATGGCCCGCGATCGCATTTTGCAGATGCTCTCCAGCCTCTTCGATTTGATCGCCGCCGCGCCGGATGACGAGAGCTTCGAAAAGAACGCCTGCCAATTCGTGGGGAAAGTCGTACACGCCGATCGGGTCCTCATTCTGGAGGACGATGGCTTGGGGACTCCTTTCCTGCGGCGCGGCGCGTGGTTCTCCTCTCCCGATCACGCCGAGAAATATCGTCTCAGCGCGCATTTCATCGAGGAGGTTTGCCGCACGAAGTCCTCTCTTTTGATCGAGGACGCCATGAACACCGGACCGGCGGCCGCCTATCAGAGCGTGCAGGACCTCCGTGTCCGGTCGGCCATCATCGCCCCCCTGCTCGACGGTGATCGCGTGCGCGGAATCCTCTACGCAGACAACCTCATCAGCCGTCGCCGCTACGAGGAAGACGATCTCCAGGTTCTCACCGCGATCGCGCGCGCGGTCGGAGTGAAGCGTCAACGCGACGACGAACAGCGCGAGCGGCGTCGCGCGGCTCGCGTTCAGGAGAGCCTGCTGCCGCGCGAACTTCCCCAGGTCGGGGGACTCGACATCCACGGCCATCTCGAGATGTGTCAAGGCGTCGGAGGCGATCTCTATCTCTGTGTCCGCCGTCCCTCGGGTCGCATCCTCCTCGCGGTCGGCGACGTATCGGGAAAGGGAATGGCGGCCGCCCTATCCATGGGGGCAGCCACGATGCTCCTGAGGATCCTGGCCAGATTGGGCGGAGAGCCCATGCACGTACTCGAAGAAATGCACGAACATCTGCGCGAGACTCTGCCCGTCGAGCGCTTCGTCACCCTCTTCGTGGCCGAATACGAACCCAAGACGGGAAAACTCCTGTATGCGAGCGCGGGACACGAAGACGCTCTGGTAATCCGGGGGAACGGCAGCGTGGATCGACTTCGCTCCACCGGTCTCCCCTCTGGTTTCGATTTCGACTGCGAATACGGCCAGGGCGACGCCACGCTCGAGGAAGGTGACTTGCTCGTCATCTACACCGACGGGGTCACCGAAGCGACCACCGACGGAGACCGCTTTTACGGTAGTGAAGGCGCAGAGAGAGTTCTCGTGGCCGCGCGGCACGAAACTCTGGATCGCATCCAGACCCTTCTCCTCGAGGACATCCACGAGTTCTTGGCGCACCAGCACGCCTCGGACGACATCACGCTGCTCTTGATGAGACGCGCGCCCTCCGAGGCACCCGCGCGCGCCGCACGCGAATGACGATGCGAGTTCTCAAGAGTTCCAGTTTCTACTTCACTCTCATGATCGTGATACTCGCGGTAGTTTATTGGTTTCACTACGCCCCAAGCATGCCCGACAAGATTCCCACCCATTTCAACGGACACGGCAGCGCCGATGCGTGGTCCTCTCCCGAGGACTTCGCTCGCATCTACTGGGAAGTGATCCTGGGGCTCTTCCTCTTGTTCACCGGGCTCGCGGTGGCCCTGCAGCGCATTCCCAGCCGCCTCATCAACCTCCCCCGGCGCGACTATTGGCTCGGCGAAAGGCGGGGGATTGCGACCCGGCTCAAGTTGGGAGAGACTCTCCTGAGCTTCTGTTCGGTCACCATTATCTTCTTCCTCTTGGTCTTCCACCTGCAGGTACGGGCGGCGATCGAGGAAAGTGAGCGCCTGACAGGCGAGTTCAACTGGATTTTGGGGGGATACCTCGCCTTCGTGGGCATCTGGACTGGGAGCATCCTCTGGCGCTACTCGCGCGCACCGGGCGAGGAGTAAATTCCATCCTGGGCTGGCGCGGGCCCATTTCCTATCTTCTTGCGGAAACAAGCCAAAATTGACGTGAATTCGAAGGAGCTGGAAGTGAAATTCTCGAAAGTGACTCTCCCCGATGGCGATCTGATCGAAATGCGCGATGGCAAGCCCATCGTGGGTTCTAGGCCCATCATTGGAGTCCTGCGGGGCGACGGTATCGGACTCGACATCACTCCGGTGATGCAGGAGGTCGTCAAGGCCGCTGTTCAGCGAGCCTACAACGGGGATCGTGCCATCGTCTGGTGCCCGCTCTACGCCGGTCTCGAGGGACTGCAAACCTACGGCAGCGAGTTTCCGCAGGAAACGGTGGATGCCATCCGTCACTTGAAGGTTGCAATCAAGGGACCCTTCACCACACCGATCGGTGAAGAGACCCATGTGTGCCTGCACTGCGCGCATCAGCAGTACCACGCCGGCAGCTGTGACAAGTGTGGAAAGGAAGACGGGGTCTGCGAACGATTCCGTTCCATCAATGTTCGCTTCCGCCAGCACCTCGACCTTTACGCTTGCGTGCGTCCGATCCGGTACTTCGAGGGAGTTCCCGCGCCCAACAAGTACGCCAACAAGGTCGATTTCATTCTCTTCCGCGAGAACACCGAGGACGTCTACGCCGGTTACGATTTCGAGAAGGGCGGAGAAGTCGCACTGGCCATCATCAAGCTTGTCAAGGAAATGACGGGGCGTGAGATCCGCTCGGACAGTGGCATCGGCGTCAAACCCATTTCCACCTTCGGAACCCAGCGCTTGGTGCGGAAGGCCTTGCAGTGGGCGGTAGCGCACGATCTGCCCACAGTCACCCTAGTGCACAAGGGCAACATCATGAAGTTCACGGAGGGCTCGTTCGCCAAATGGGGCTACGAGCTCGCCAAGGACGAATTCGGCGACAAAACCATCACCGAGAAGCAGCTCTGGGACGAACTGGACGGAAAGGTCCCCGAGGGAAAGATCCTGGTCAAGGATCGCATCGCCGACTCGATCTTCCAGCAAATTCAAACGCGTCCCGAGGAGTACAATGTACTGGCTCTGCCCAATCTCGAAGGAGACTTCCTCTCCGACGCGGCCATCGCCCTGGTGGGTGGCCTGGGTCTGGGGCCCGGAGCCAATATGTCCGACGAGGTCGCCCTCTTCGAGGCAACCCACGGTACGGCCCCCAAGTACACCGGAATGGACAAGGTCAATCCCGGCTCGATCATCCTATCCGCAGTCATGATGCTCGAATACATGGGGTGGACCGAGGCGGCGCAGCTCGTTCTGAACGGAATTTCTGCCTCGATCTTGGCCGGGGAAGTCACGTATGATCTGGCACGTCTCATGATCCGGGAAGGCCGCAAGGACGTCACCGAAGTCTCCTGTTCGGGATTCGGCGCGTCCATCGTCAAGCGGATGGAGTAAAGACCGGGTCAGCGCGGCCGGAGGAAATCGATGGTTTCGGACTTCTCGAGATCTCCTTCCGAGATGCCCCTGGTATCGGTCGTCACCCCTTTTTACAACACCGTGGATCACCTGCGCGAGTGCATCGAGAGTGTGCTCGCGCAGGATTATCCCAATCTCGAGTACATCCTACACGACAACCAGAGCACGGACGGCTCCGAGCGGATCGCCCGCGAATATGCCGAGCGTTATGCGAGAATTCGCTATGTGCGTAGTGAGCGGTTTCGAACTCAGGTCGCCAATTACAACAAGGCGCTGGAATACCTGAATCCATCGAGCGTCTACTGCAAAATCGTGCAGGCGGACGACTGGATCTATCCCGGGTGTCTGAGCGAGATGGTTTCGCTCGGAGAAAAAAACCCGCGGGTGGGATTGTTCTCCTCCTACTATCTGCAGGGCATGACGCTATGTGGCATGGGGCTTCCCTACAGTCAGGCCGTCATCTCTGGCAAAGACATCGCGGCGCGTCATCTGCTCAGCCAGATGTTTCTCTTCGGATCGCCCTCGACGGTCATGATGCGCAGCGAGATCGTGCGCGCCACGACACCTTTTTACCACGAAGGGCGCATGCACGAAGACACCGAAGCTTGTTACGAAATCCTCTCGCAGTGGGATTTCGGCTTCGTCCATCAAATCTTGAGCTACTTGCGCGTGGACCCGAATTCGATCTACGGGAAGATCCTCAACTACGACAACAGTCAGCTGGACAGTCTCATCGTGCTGCACCGCTATGGGGAGCGGTTTCTCTCGCCGGAGGAGTTTCTCGAGGAATGGAGATTTCGCCGGACCCGCCACTACCGGCGACTCGCTCGCTCCTTTTTCATGGGCCGAGGCAGGGACTACTGGCATTACCAGAAAAACGGGCTCGCGAGCGAAGGCCTCAAGATCGAGAATTTCGAACTCTTCAAGGCCCTCTGTGTGGAGTTTTTCGATCTCGTTCTGAATCCCAAGCAGACTATCGAGGATTCCTGGCGCTACTTCCGCTCTCGCCAGCGCTGAACCTCATTCTTCCAAGCGCTTCTGAAGCGCTTTCAACTCGGGCTCCCAGAACTCGCCGGAGGCCTCTTGCAGGGCAAGACCAAGGTAACGCCGCGCCTCTTCTTTCCGGCCCAGGCGTGAGAGGGTTGCCGCGATGTGGAAGTGGTTCTCCGCCCGCATCGAGCGGTCCGCCTGCGGCAGCTCGCCTTCCGCCCTTTGGAGATAGCTCAAGGCCTCGCTTGGATCGTCCTCGCGGTAGCAAATCCATCCCAGAGTGTCCAGGAGATAGGGATGAAGATCCTTCGAATCGGGGAGGACCGAAAGGACGCTCCGCTTCGCCTCCTGCAGATGCACCCCCATCACCGCCTCGGTGTAGGCAAGAGCGTTGATCCCGTTCACCGAGTTGGGATCGAGCTTGAGCATCCGCTTGAATACACGCGCCGCCTCCTCGAAGCTCTGATTTTCCAGCAGCGTGTAGCCCATCCCGTAGAGAACGCGGCTGTCGTCGGGGGCAGCGCGCAGAGCGCGCTCGAAGAGATCGCGCGCACGCTGGTATTCGCCCTTTTCCAACTGCAGCCGAGCCGCCTGTAGGGTCCAGTCCACGCGCAAGTTCTCCACCCGATCCCGGATGGCGGCGACACCCTTCGACTTGCCCAGGCTCTCTCCCTCGCGAGCCAGATCGAGCAGGGTCTTGGCGGCGTCGAGAGAGGAGTCGAGCGAGAGCGCGCGCTGGGCGGCCCGAATCGCCGAGGGGAACTCCCCTTGCAGAGCCAAGAGGGTCCCGTATTGCATGTAGACCTCGGGCGCCGGGACCTTCAGCTTATCCAACTCTCTCAGGGTTCTAAGAGCGTCGGATTCCTTCCCGTTCGCCAACTGCAAGTTGGCGATCGCATAAAGTGCTGCCGAATCGGTGGGATTGAGGGCCAGTGCGCGATGCAGGCACTCCCACGCACTCGTCTCGTCTCCCAGCCGAGCGAATGCCTCGCCGACCACCACCTGAATGTCTGCGGATTTGATTCCGTAGGAACGCGCGCTCTCAAAGTAAGGTCGCGCCTGTTCGCGATCCCTGTAGGCTTGTGCCCAGAGGCCGGTCCGATATTGGATGGATGCGGCCAAAACGCTTTCCAGGCAGTCATCGGAATCGACCGGGGGGAAGGAATCGATCGTCGCGGAAATCTGCGCAGGTTTCTCCGACGGCCTGAGCAGCTGAAAGATCATGTGATTGGGCACCATGGTGCATCCCGCGAATCCCTCGGTCGACGCGCGCTCCGTGTAGAAGATGGTCCTTTCGGGTTCGTCGAGAGCGAACTGGATTTCCCGCTCGACTCGCTTTGCCTTGCGCTGGGATCGGTCCATCGCGACGAAGTCCTCGCCGTAGTTCCTCACCAGCAGGTTGAGGTACGAATCGTGGAGGATCACGTCGGGCCGCACCCCCTTCACCTCGTGCTCGTAAATGAGGGAAAACACCTCTGCGTCGCCGGCGTTGGCGTAGAGTCGAGCCCCCTTGGGCAGGGACCTCAGTACCGTGTCCGCGTAGTCGCGGGCCAAAGTCGACCGGCTGCGGTCACACACGGGATAGTTGGTCCATCCTTCCAGGAGCACGGCGCCTGCGGTCAAGACCGCGGCCACTCCCCAGAGAACCCTCCAGTGGGCGGCAAAGCTCGCACGCAGGAACTCGAGAATCTCAGCCAAACCGATTCCCGCCAGGAGGTAGGCAGCGAGGTCGGCGCCGAGGAAATACACCTTCACGACCGTGCGGTCACGGAAGCTGTCCTGGAAATCGAGGCTCCCTGCCAGCACGGGACCGCTGACCAGCCAGAGCCCCAGGATGCCGAGCACCAAGGTCCTGCGATCGGCGCGCCGCAGAGCGAGTAGACCGGCCACCGCCAACGCACAGGCAAGGGGTGGTACGTCTTGCAGAAAGAGCTGGGCGAACACCAACAGGCGCTTCTCGAGGGAAGCCACTCCCTCGTGCGCAAACGGCTCTCCGTACTGCTGGCGAAAGAGGTGATTGAGTACGTCCTGCAAGCCGTGCATTCCTCCCCATTCGATGAGAGGATTTTGGGCCTGACGCAAAGGAATGTAGAGATAGACGCTTGCTCCCAACACGAAGAGAAGCAGCGGTGCGAGAAAAGGCGCCCGCTTGGAATCCGCGCGGCGCGTGTGTACCCACCACAAGAGCAGCGGCAATCCCGTCAGCAGGACCAGAGGATGGTTGCCCAGGCCCAGGCCCAGAAGAAGTGCCGCCACGGGATAGCCCCAAGCTCTCCCTTCGTGCCCGGCCACCGCGGCCCATAGGATCGAGGCGCTCAGCGCCATGTTCAGAGCGTAGACCTCGGTGATGACCGACTGACTCCAGGGACCGACCGCGAATGCGTAAGCCAGGCCGGCCGAAATCGACGCCAGCGCCGTCACGCGTAGTCGAAACAGGAAGCCGGTGAGCATGGCGGCGGCAGTCGCGCCGCAGAGGGCCGAAAGCACGTTCAGACCCAGCGCGGGTTCGTGCGGGCTGAGAAGTGCCGGCCAGTGCCCCAAGAGCACCCACAGGGGATAACCCGGAGGATGGGCGATTCCCAGTGTTGCCGCCGCTGCCGCCAGCTCCCCCGAATCGCCCACGAAGATCGTCGGACAGAGAGTTTTCAGGTAGACGGCGAGAGAGAGAGCCGCGACAAAGAGCGCGGGCCACAGGGCAAAGGTGTTCTCTGCTCTGTTGGAGGCGGGTGTGACCAAGGAACTTCTCTCCGGAACGGTGGATTGCTTCTTCGGCCCAGTGAGTATAGACCATGGCCGCCCTTGCAGAAATCAGTACAATCCCCTACGACTCTTGAGAGCTAAAGCGTCTTGAAGCGTATCATGACGACCCAACCCAAAGACGAGCGCGCGCCGGGAAAGGCGAATCAGAGGCAAGATCCTGCCACGAACTCGTCGCATTCCAGCTTCTACAAGTCACCCGGCTTTTTCGGCCTCTTGCTCGCGCTGATTGTCCTGGGAGGGCTCGGTTTTCTTCTCGGCCACAATTTCCCGCGATTGCGGCTCTTCATCGAGGGCCTGGGCCCGTGGGCCCCGCTCGCGTTCGTTGCCCTCTACCTGGCGCTGGCCCCGTGCTTCTTTCCCCTCTCCATTCTCGATCTCAGCTGTGGCGCGATGTTCGGGGTGACCAGGGGATTCGAAATTTTGGCCCTGGCCAACGCGCTCGCCGCCTTGGAGATGTATGTCGGCTCGCGTTGGCTGTTCGCCCAGCGCGTGGGGCGATTCATCCAGGCCCGGCCACGGTGGCGCCGCTTCTACGCACTGGCTGGACTGAAGGACTGGAAGATCCTCGCCCTGCTTCGACTCTCCCCCACCAACTTCGCGGTGGTCAACTACATGCTGGGCGCGGCTCACGTGAGCTTCACGCGCTACATGGTTACCTGGCTGATTCTGGTGCCCAAGGCGCTCCTCCACGCCGCAATTGGGCATGCGCTCTATCGCCTTGGACAATCAGCGCCAAGCTCGAACGCTCTCGCGAAATCCGAGACGGCGCTCCTCGTTCTGGGCCTGGTCAGCATTCTCTTGCTCGCCGCCATTCTGAGCCGGCGAATACGGCGCGCCCTGGAGGAGATCGCGCAACGCAGGAAAATCTCCTCCTGAGACTCTCGTGCATCGGCGGCGCCAAAGCGTGGTAACAGCAACTATCGCCGTCTCCACTGTGCGCGGTGCTGGAGCCCCAGATTCAGGATCCGGGTCAGGAGTGTGTCGTACTTGATTCCCGCCTGGAGAGCAGACTCGGCCAGGAGGTCGTCGTAGGCGAGGTCGGGGTTGGGATTGACCTCGATGAGGTGAACTCCGCCCTGATCGTCCAAACGCAGGTCGAGCCGGGCGTAGCCGGAGAGCCCGAGGATGCGATAGACCCGCTTGCCCAAACGAGACATCTTCTCGGCGAGTTCGGGTGGAATATTGCGAGCGGCCTTGATGGCAATTCCCATCTTCTTCTGGTAGGGAACGTCCCATTTCGCTTTGGAGGTCGCAATCCGGTAGATACCCTCCGGCACTTTCTTGAACACCATCTCCCACAGAGGAAAAGTCTGGAGACGCTGATTGCCGAGCACTCCCAAGTAGAGTTCACGTCCATCCACGTATTCCTCGACGATCGCATCCGTGCCCACGCTCTCATGAATGAAGTGCACGCGTTCCTTTAGCCTCGCCTCATCCTCGACCACCGAGGCCTGGGCGATGCCGAGCGATGCGTCTTCCACCTGGGATTTCACGAAGAGGGGATAGCGCAACTTGCGCGGTGGACGAACCTTCCGGTTCATGGGAAAGACCTCGAAACGCGGACCCGGCACGCGATGGTAGGCGAGGATCTTCCGGCACAGTCCCTTGTCGTGGGCCAACATGAGACCGCGCGGATTACAGCCGGTGTAAGGCATCCTTCGAAGTTCCAGGTAGCTCACGACGTGTTGATCGTATACGGCCTCGCCGTGGAACTCCTCGGTCAGATTGAACGCGATGTGCGGTCGATGTTCGTCGATGGACTGCCGGATTACGCCCAAGTCGTCGCGCACTCCGACCACGAAAACCTCGTGGCCCATCTTACGCAGGTTGGAGACGACGTCGTACTCGGTGCGCCACGGTTCCATGGCATCGCTGTCGTCCTCGGGCAGAGTATCCGGAGGGACGAGATCCTCGTGGCAGAGGACGATGATCCTGAGGCGTTTCATACCAGTATTCTATGCGGAACCCGGTGTAAAAAGTTCATGGTCTGTACGGTGACGAGAGTCGTGGCGTCGCTCAGAGTCTTCTTCTCGGATTCTCGAAGCCGCAACCTCTCGCTCTTGCAGCGATCGATCATGTCCCGCAGGACGAGATCGACGGTGTACTGATACTCTCCGGTCCAGCGCGAAACCTGCTCACGAATCCGGCGCCTATGGCGTCGCAAGAACACCGCGGCGGACATACGGCGCGCATGCCGCGGTTCTTCGGAAAACAACCTTCTCAGATCGCGCGTGTAGACGTCGGGGCTCTGACTGCCGTAGGTCTCCCTCTTGGCCTCGTAGTACTCCCGCAGCGTATACCGCAACGACTTCAATGGCTCGACATGCCGTTTGGAGCGCACGAGAGCTGGCCTTCCCTGGATCTTCGCCATGGTATCGTGCACATAGCGGAGTTTGAGGAGAGCGGGCCAGCCGCGGTAAGCTTTGCGCCAGCGCGAGTTCGGTTTCAACCAAACCGCAAAAGTCTCCGCGAAATCCTCGGCGGGATGAGCCTGGGCGTACCACCAGTCCAGATGCAAAACGTATCGCTTCGAATGGGCCCGAGGGAGATAGCTCTTGGGATAGGGCGTACCCATGGGACCGAATGTCTTGCGCCAGCGCCGCGAGTAATGAAGCCGATACGCAGTGCAGACACAATGACCCGTTTCGTGACGCATGAGTTTCATGCATTCACTGGCCGTGCCACCTTCAACCTCCAGCATCATCTTCAGTTCGAGACGCTTGAGGCGATCGTGGGCGAGATAGAAAGGTACGCCGAAACCCGGAATGCCGTCGGGACTGAACCACTCGTGCGAAAACCATACGTGTGGCCTGAGCCGAATTTCTTTCTCGGCGAGCTCTTCGTAGAGTCTCTCGAGCCGCTCCTGGATGGGAGTGTCCTGGATTTTCAGGTCGAGATCGCAGAGACGGAGGTCCAAGAGTTCGCGATCGCTGCACTCGACCCACCACGGTTCGTGCCGGCGCCGCTTGCGACCACCGGCGCGCCTGCGCGCAGCTGCGTTAAGACCATCGAATCGGGCGGATGAATCTGCCATTTCGCCAGTCTGGGTCATGACTTGCCGTCACGTCAAGCAGCATGGATCTTTCCTACAGCGCAAAGAGATCTTGAGTTAAGATGAAGCAGTCGCGGTGGGCGGCGCAGTTCCCCGAAGATCCATGCAAGTTCAGGAGGTCGAGGTGTCCGAAGTCTACCCCGTAAAAGAGCATATTCGGGATTCAGCACACATTCAGAGCATGGATGAGTACGAGCGTCTCTATCGGCTATCACTCGATAATCCCCAGTGGTTCTGGTCCGAACAGGCCAAATTGCTGGATTGGTTCCATCCCTGGAATACCGTGTTCGACGCCGACTACGACGAAGTGGACTTCGCCTGGTTTTCGGGTGGACGGCTGAACGCCTGCTACAACTGCGTCGATCGTCATCTGGAAAAGAAGGGCGATCAGACCGCGATGATCTGGGCCAGCGATGAGGCCGGAACCTATCGCCACATCACCTACCGCGAGCTCAAACACGAGGTGTGCCGCATCGCGAACGTGTTGAAGGCGCATGGAGTGAAAAAGGGCGATCGAGTCTGCATGTACATGCCGATGATTCCCGAGCTGGCCTTTTCGATGTTGGCCTGTGCGCGCATCGGTGCGGTCCATTCGGTGGTGTTCGGCGGATTCAGCGCCGAGGCCCTGCGCGACCGCATCGTCGACGCGCGAGCTCAGATCGTCATCACCGCCAACGAGGGCCTGAGGGGTGGCAAACACATCCCCTTGAAAAAGATCTGCGACCGAGCCATCGAGGGAATGGATTTCGTCAAGACGGTGCTGGTGGCGCGGCGCACCGAGGCGCAGACCCCCATGACGGTAGGACGCGATCTCTGGCTCGACGAGGAAGCCCACAAGCAGCGGGCTACCTGCACGGTGGAGTGGATGGGCGCCGAGGATCCGCTGTTCATCCTCTACACTTCCGGCAGCACGGGCCAGCCCAAGGGGGTCCTGCACACCACGGGCGGATATATGGTCTATGCCGCCATGACCCACAAGTACGTGTTCGACTATCACCCAGGAAACGTCTATTGCTGTGCCGCCGACATCGGCTGGATCACGGGACACACCTACATCCTCTACGGACCTTTGGCCAACGCGGCCACCACCGTGCTCTTCGAATCGACTCCCACCTATCCCGATCCGGGACGCTACTGGCGGCTGGTCCAGGATCTCAAGATCAACATCTTCTACACCGCGCCCACCGCGTTACGAGCCATCGCGCGGGCAGGCGACGAGTGGGTCAAGAAATATGATCTCCGCAGCCTGCGTGTACTCGGTTCAGTTGGAGAACCCATCAATCCCGAGATCTGGAAGTGGTATCACGACGTGGTGGGACAGAAGCGCTGCGCGGTCGTGGACACCTGGTGGCAGACCGAGACCGGAGGCATCCTCATCACTCCTCTCCCCGGAGTCACCCCCACCAAGCCGGGAGCCGCGATGCTCCCCTTCTTCGGGATCAAGCCCATCCTGCTGGCTCCGGAAAAGGCCACCATCTTGGAGGGCAACGGAGTCAAAGGAGCGCTGTGTCTGGCGACTCCCTGGCCTGGCCAGGCTCGCACCGTCTGGGGAGATCATCAGCGCTTCAAGCAGACCTATTTCACGCAGTATCCCGGTTACTATTTCACGGGCGATGGATGTACTCGCGACGAAGACGGACACTACTGGATCACCGGACGCATCGATGACGTCCTCAACGTATCGGGCCACCGTCTGGGAACTGCGGAGATCGAGAGCGCACTGATCGCGCACGACATGGTCGCCGAGGCGGCAGTTGTGGGAATTCCGCACGAAATCAAGGGTACGGGAATCTACGCCTACGTGGTCCTGGGCGCCGGCGAAAGCGAGGTCAAGGCCGACGACATCAGCGGCGCACTGCGCGAGCAAGTCCGGCACGCGATTGGTGGTTTCGCCGCGCCTGACGTCATTCACATCGCGCGCGGTCTCCCCAAAACGCGAAGCGGCAAGATCATGCGACGTCTTCTGCGCAAGATCGCAGCGGCGGAATACGATGGGCTGGGAGACATCTCCACCCTGGCCGATCCGGACGTGGTCAAGCATCTCATCGAGGAGCATCGCGCGCGGAAGGACATGTCCTAGAAGAGACACCCTGAACGAGGCGTCCGCCCCTAAAGCTGGTGTCAGGGGCCTCTCCCGGCGCGGCTGGTGGCTTCCCGGGCGCGGCGAATTGGACTCGGGCTAGCTCGCAACTTTCTACCCGGGTACACTGGTCCGGATCAATACCTGCATCCCCGGGGAGAAAGACCGGGCCTGGGGGGTACCCCTCGGCCCCAATTCCGTGGTGCCAAAATCAGCGTGGGTGCTATCCACCCACCCTCCCCGCCGATGCAGTACTGCGATTCTCTTGCGGGGCTCGTGAAACCACTTCCAAGCTCCTGTGGGCTGAGATCTGAGCTTCGTTGTTTTTTGAGAAGAAGGGCGAGGGCATGAGAAGCTTCCATCACGCGACCCTTGCCCTCGCGATCTTCGGGTTGGTGACTCTCGGAGGCGCGTTCCTGGCTTGCGCCCCTTCGCCCCACTTCGTCCCCTCCCCCAACGACCTGGTCGAGGGACACTACGCCACCGCGGCGCGCATGAAGACACGGGACAGCGCGACTCCGGACTCTCTCATCGTGGCTTCCTACAACATCCAATACGGGGAACGGATCGGCCTCGCCGCCAAAGACCTCAGCTCCAACCGACGGCTGCGCGCAGCCGACTTGATTTTCCTGCAGGAAATGGATCCCATCGGGACCCGCACTCTGGCGCGCGAGCTGGGATACGACTTCGTCTACTATCCCGCTTCACGGCACCCCAAGCACCACCGTCTCTTCGGCAACGCCATCCTCTCGCGCTGGCGCATCTACGAGCCACGATTGGTGTTGTTGCGTCACGAGGGAATCTTTGCGGGAACGCAACGAGTGGCGGTCCTGGCCATCATCGGATTGGGCCAGAAGAGTTTACGAGTCGCCAACGTCCACACGACCACCATCCTCACCCCGCGCGAGCAACGCCTGGAGCAATTCGAAGAGATCCTACGAGAGTTCTCGCCCGGCGGTCCGCCAGCGTTGGTAGCAGGGGATTTCAATACCGTCGCCAGCAGCGACGTGGCGAAGCTCAAAGACATGTTCCGCCACAGCGGTTTTCGCATGGCGCGCCTACCCGCAGGGTCTAGCCTTCGCACGCGACGCGCGGCCCTTCTGAACGCAGAGCCGGTTCTCGATCACATTTTCTACCGGGGACTTCGCTTCATATCGGCTGGTATCCAAAGCGCCGCAAAGGCGAGCGACCACTATCCAATTTGGGCGGTTTTCGCTCTCCCTACCACGGGGCACTAGGCGTGGTTGCGCTGGAAGATCGGCTCGGAGGAATTTTCCCGCGATTACTCGAGCGCGAGGCCAGCCTTGCGCAGAGTGAAACCCTCCGCGTAGCCGTGTTCCGCGCGACACTCCATACCGCGAATCCTGGCCAAACCGCGGAAGAGTTCCTCGTCGAACCAGTCCTTCTTGCTCTGCGACGGAAAGCACCGCAACAGATTCTCGACTTTGGCGTCCATGGTGGCGCGTTCTAGCGGCGCGTAGAGATTGGGCCTTCCCAAATCTCCGTCGTACTTGGGGATCTCGAACTCGAGAATGAGCTGATCGCGGAAGGTATTCCAGCAGAGCTCGTTCACCAGGCGGTGATCCTGGTGCAGGTCCTCGCGAGTGTGCGTGAAAATGAGATCGGGTTCGGCTTCGCCTTTCAGCTCTTCGAAACATCGTTTGACCGCTGCGCCCTCATAGGGCAGAAAGCCGTCCCTAAAATCGTGAAAGATGGTCTTCAGAGCGCTCGCGCCATTTCCGAAAGCCTCCGCTCCCGCGATCGCCTCGGCCCGTCGCGCGCCACCGGCGGCGAACACGACCCACAACAGTCGCACCTCGCTGCGTTGCGCGAGTAACTGAAGAAGCGTTCCACCGCTGCCGATTTCGATGTCGTCAGGGTGAGCGCCGAGACAGAGCACGTTCAAGGGTCCCTTGGGCAAATCCAGATGTTTCATGGCTCGCCTCGATTCAGCGGGACTGGTTGGAGGCGCGCTTCTGAGCCCACACCTGCCAGGGCTTGTTTCCCGAACGCACCATGGCATCGAGCATTTGGCGGTCTTTGAAGGTGTCCATGCACTCCCAGAATCCGTCGTAGTGGTAAGTGGCCAGCTGCCGTTTCTCGATGAGACGCTGGAAGGGAGCCGTCACCAGGTCGTCTCCCTCGCGCATTTCGTCGAAGATCTGCTGCTTCAACACGAAATACCCGCAGTTGATCCGTGTCGCCTCGTCCACCGGCGCGATCCGGCAGACGCTCCCGTCAGGATCAGACTCCACCACGTGGAAAGTCGCGGTGGGACGCACCGAGAGGAAGGTCGCGATCCTGTCCTGCTCCTTCGCGAAATCGAGATATTGGTTGAGGTCGAGATCGGTCAGGCCGTCGGTGTAGTTGGCGAGAAAGAGCTCCTCCCCCTCCAAGTGCGGCTGGACCGCTTTCAGACGCTCTCCGATTTTGGCTTCGATCCCCGTATCCACGAAAGTGATGGTCCAATCCTCGACGTCCTGATTGAAGAGCTCGATCCGCCGGCCACCATCGGAAAGAATGAAATCGTTGGACATGCACTCCTCGTAGTGCAAAAAGTAGTCCTTGATGACCTCTCCCTTGTACCCCAGGCACAGAATGAATTCCTTGTGCCCGAAGTGGGCATAGTAGCGCATGACCTGCCACAGAATTGGGTGCTTTCCCACACGCACCATGGGTTTGGGAAGATCCTCGGAATAGTCGCGAAGGCGTAGTCCCAAACCTCCGCAAAACAGCACGACTTTCATGATCTCATTCCTCTGCTTCGCTGCACACTCGTTCCCTTTTCCATCCCGATCGCCTCAACCGCGTCGCCGGTCCACCGGTTTCACTGGACGTCCCTCAAGATATCGATCCACTCCATCGCTCAGAGCTTTGGCGTAGACTCTCAGCGCACCGGAAACCGCCTCGACCGTCCGGTCGACGTCCTCATCGCGGTGGGAGTAGGAAATGACGAACGAGGGACCCAAAACTCCCCGCTTGATGATTTCCTGCATAAAGAGAGTGCGAAACTCCTGCGAGCGATCTCCGTTTTCATCCTTCGTGATGTACACGAGGTTGCAATCGCGGCCGCCGACGCCGAAGTGATCGCCAAGCCCCATTTCCTTCACCACATCCTCGACCCCCACACGCAGTCTCTTCCCCTGGCGGTGCAGAGTACCGACGACGTCCTCGCGCCGGTAGACATTCATCACCGCCAGGCCGGCGGCAAGCGCATGCGTTTCCGCCCCGTGCGTGGTCGAGAGCAGGAACACCCGGTCGCGATCGTGTTCGTAGCCGCCCAGCTCCATGATCTCACGCTTCCCCACCAAGGCCGAGAGCGCATATCCGTTCGACATCGCCTTGCCGAAGCACGAGAGATCCGGATCGAGCCCATAGCTTTTCTGTGCTCCAGGCACATCCCAGCGGAATCCCGTGATCATCTCGTCCAGAACGAAGAGGGTCCCGTTCCTTCGGCAGAGCTCCTGCGCGCGGCTAAGGAAGTTGTCCACCGGAGGTGATTCCCTCTCGGCCTCCATGATCAGTGCGGCGATCTGTCCCGGGTTCTCGTCGAAAAGCCTCTCTACGCTCTGAATGTCGTTGTACGAGAAGGGCAGACTGAGCCGGGAGATGGCCCCGGGGATGCCCGAGTTCAGCTCGGTGGTGCCCATGAACCAATCTTCGTAGGAAAAGAAGGGATGGTCCCCGCAGTACGCAATCTTCTCGCGGCCGGTGTGAGCCCGGGCCAGGCGAATCGCCGCCGCCGTCGTGGTGGAGCCGTCCTTGCAGAACTTCACCATCTCCGCCTTGGGCAAGAAGCCGAGAAGCGATTCCGCGCATTCGACCTCCAGCTGCGAGGGTCTAGTAAAATTCGAGCCCGCGCCCAATTGCTTGCGCACCGCTTCCACCACCTCCGGATAGGCGTGGCCCAGGGTCACCGCTCGAAGCCCCATTCCGTACTCGATGTACTCGTTCCCATCGACGTCCCAAACGTGACAACCACTTCCGCGTTCGATCATCGCCGGCGCTTGCTCCGGATACTGATCGTCACCCTTGGAGTAGGTATGGCAACCCCCCGGGATGAGTTGGTGCGCCCTTCGGCTGAGTTCTTTCGAACGGCGGAATCGATCACCGCTCATGTCATTCCTCCTTGCGCAGCAAGGCGTGTTCTTCGAGCACACCGGCCATTTCCGAGAGTAGACCGTGCTCGAGCCCCGAGAGCTCTGCGATATCCCGCAGCGAATGTAGCCCGTCGGAGTAGTTCAAGAGCCAGAGCATGGCTGACTCGCGTTCGCTCTTGCCGCGGTGGCCGCCAAGGAGCGTGTACAGGCCTCTCCGGCCCAACTGAGGCTCAGCTTCGGGAAGAAGGTTCTTGTAATAGTTGTTCTCCTCCAACTCCCCGCATATCCGTAGCAGAATTTCGAGGGCTTCGGCGAGGCTCTTCTCGCTGATGAATGCGAGATCATCACCCGAGGTGTGATATTCGGGGTAGCTTCCCCAGGGTGTACGCGAAAAGCGCCCCACGGGCAAACAAAAGCCCGGAGAGTTGTATTGACGCTCGTCGTATCCGTCCGGACTGAAATTAAATATCCGGTAGTCTTGGCCCGATTCCCGCAGAAGACGGCCCACGATTCGATCCATCTCCGCCACGCTGGCGCGGCTGCGCTTGTAAGTGAAAGCGCCGCGATCACCGACCCCTGCCACGATCAAACCGCCACGAATGAGACTCAGCTGTTCCCGGTTGCGGGCGAGAAACGCGATGGCTCCCACCGTCCCCGGCGCGAACAAGAAACGATAGGTGAAGCGCCGCGGCCGTTCCACCAGGTGCCACGCCAAGCTTCGGGCGACCACCAGTCCGGAGAGATTGTCGTTCGCCAAGGAGGGATGACAGGCGTGCGAGGAGATGAGGATTTCCTCTTCTCGCCTTCCCGGCAGAATGATCTCCCCGTAGCTCAGGCTTCCGTCCTTCAAACTGGAATCGATGAAGACCTCGTAGTCCCCCTCCGACAAGCGCTCGCGTTGCCGATGGGACAAGCAAAATCCCCAGTTCTCCTGGTAGTACGAGGTCTTCCAGGGAATCCAATCCACTTGCTCGGGCAGTGAATGCAAGTGCTTCTGAAGTTTCGACAGGGGCATGCGCTCGTGCATCGGAACCGAGTAGCCCATCAGATGTAGGTTACAGCGCGCGAAATCGACGACCTTTTCCCCATCGGGTCCTTTGATCCACGCTTCTTTACAGTTCCATTCCTTCGGCACGGTCCAATCGAGGATCGGTGTTCCAGTCTTTACCTCGTGCAAATGGAAGGGAAGCCCCTCTCCCAGGCGACTCAGAGTCGCCCGCAGTCCGTCCCCGGTGATGGACCGGGCCAGGGGATACAGTTCCGTCGCGAGCGCGTGCATCGCACGACCCTCGTCTGCCCCACGAACGAGCGACCACTGCCTTGCCCGTGCCTGGTTCATCCTCTGCCCTTTTTCACCGGATGGTAATCGGGATAGTTCGCATCTCTCTCGTTGATCAGTTCGACCTCGATGGGTAGCTCGATTCCGAAGACTGGATCATTCCATCGGACACCGTGCGCATGATCCGGCGCGTAGCTATGTGAAAGTTGATAGAACACTACCGTGTCGTCGAGGAGTGTGATGAAACCGTGGTAGCAACCTTTGGGAATGTAGAGCAGGCGGCGGTTCTCCTCGCTGAGTTCGATCCCGAAGTGCTTCAAGTAGCTGGGTGATTCCGGCCTCAGGTCGAGAACGAGGTCGTAGAGCGCCCCCTTCTCGCAACGTACGAGTTTGGTCTCCTGATGTGGCGCCAGCTGGGCGTGAAGTCCACGAAATGTGCCGCGTTTCAGATTTCCCGAGATGTTGCACTGTTCGACCTGAGGATCCAGACCGTGCTCTTCGAACTCCTCCCGGCAGAAGGAGCGCGCGAAAAAGCCCCGCTCGTCCGCGTGCTTCTGCAACTCAATCCAGTACGCGCCTTCGACTGGAGTGGGATGGATGGTCATGGAAGAACCTCGACTTTGGGGATGGGAACGACGAACGCCCCACCCCACTCTCGAATGAATGCATTCTGCTCGATGATCTCGTTCTTGAGATTCCAGGGCAGAATGAGGAGGTAATCGGGCTTTCTATCGGCGATGGCTTCGGGAGCTAGGATTGGAATGTGTGTGCCCGGCAGATACTTCCCGTGTTTGTGCGGGTTGCGATCCACGGTGAATTCGACGAGGTCGGTGCGAATTCCGCAGTAGTTGAGCAGGGTGTTGCCCTTGCCCGGGGCGCCGTAGCCGGCAACTCTCTTCCCCTTGCGGCGCGCATCGATGAGAAACTCCAGTAGATCCCGTTTCTGGGCATACACTCTCTCCTGAAACTCCCGGTAAGCCTCCAATCCGTCCAGTCCGGCTGCGGACTCCTGCAGTCGGAGCGCCTCCACGCTGTCTTCCTCGGGACGCGAGTCGTACTCGTGGCAAGCGTGAACCCGCAGCGAGCCTCCATGCGTGCCCAGCTCTTCGATATGAAGGGAGCGTAGTCCGTGGGCCTTGAAGATTCTCTCCAGGGCCAAAAGCGAGAAGTATGAATAGTGCTCGTGGTAGATAGTGTCGTACTGATTCTGCTGCATCAAGCGCAAGAGGTGGGGAAACTCCAGGGTGATCGTACCGGTATCGGCGAGCAGGATCCGCATGCCTTCCACGAAGTCGTTGAGCTCGTGCACTTGGGCGAGCACGTTGTTGCCCACGATCAAATCGGCCTTGCCGCGACTTGCCGCCAGCTGTGCAGCGAATTTGCTGCCGAAGAACTCCGTGAGGGTCTCCACCCCTTTCTCCCGTGCCTCTACTGCCACGTTCTCTGCGGGATCGACTCCGAGGCAGGGGATTCCCTGCTTGACGAAATGCTGGAGCAGATAGCCGTCGTTGCTGGCCACCTCCACCACGAGACTGTCCTGGTTCAGACCCAGACGTTGCGTCATCGTCTCCGTATAACGGCGCGCGTGCTCCACCCAGGAAGTGGAATAGGCCGAAAAATAGGCGTAGTCGCGAAAGATCTCGTCCGGCGCCACGACTTCCTCGAGTTGAACCAGATAGCATCGCCTGCAGACGTAGACCACCAGGGGATAAAAGGGCTCCATCGAGTGGATTTGCTCCACCGAGAGAAAGCTCTCGCAGGGAGGGGACATCCCCAAGTCGACGAAGATTTCGCCGAGGGGTTCTCCGCAAGAACGACAGACAGATGCCGACTTTTTCTCGTTCAAGGTCAACTCCTCAATCGGCCGGGATTGCCTTCTTCGTCCAACGCAGTTCGTTGTCCAAGTAACCTTCACTCAACAACATGCGCACATGATCGATGCGGTTGTAGGTGGGACCCTCGAATTCCTCGAGTTTCAGGCCGTGGCTTGCATAGGCCTCCAGCAGTTCGCGTGCGCCCTTCCTGGCATCCCACCTGGGTTGGAACGCGGGAAGCCGCTCCTGGATCTTGCTCACGTCCACCTGGTAGTTGCGAGCGTCCGCGGAGGCGCCTTCGGCCAATTCCAGCTCGCAACCCGGCTGCGCCTCTTTGACGATCTCCGCCAGCTGTCGAATCCGATAGTTCTCCCCCGGAGGAGCCACGTTGAAGGCTTCGGCTCGAACCGTCTCGCTGGGCGCGGCCAGAACCGCCGCGAAGGCGCGGGCCATGTCCTCCACGTGAATCAAAGGGCGCCAGGGCGATCCGTCGCTCTTCAGGTGCACTTTCCCCGTGGTGTAGGCCCAGGCCGAGAGGTTGTTCAACACGATGTCGAAACGGAGCCGCGGCGACACCCCATAGGCAGTGGCGAAGCGGAGGAAGGTCGGCGTAAAGGTATCGGTGGCCAGCCCGGCGATCTCCTGCTCGGCTTTGACTTTCGATTGCGAGTAAGGAGTCAGCGGACGCAGCGGCGCATCCTCCTTGGCGGGCCGGTCGTCTCCCGCGCCATAGTTGCTACAGGTGGACGCGAAAACGAAGCGCCTGACGCCAGCCTCGCGCGCCGCCCTCGCCACTCGCACCGCGCCCTCGTGGTTGATGGCCCAGGTCAGCTGTGGGTTGAGGTTGCCCAAAGGATCGTTGGAAAGCGCGGCCAGGTGAATGACCGCCTCCACCCGTGTGAAATCCGCAGCGACGGCATCCCGCACGTCTTTTTCCACCGCGGGAATTTCGAGCGGGTTCTTTCCGTAGCTGCACCTGCGGTAGAGGTCGATGTCCATGCCGTACATTTCGTGCCCCAGGCTCTGCAGGTGCGGAACCAGCACGGAGCCGACGTAACCGCGATGACCGGTGATCAGGATGCGCATTCTCATCTGCTCCCTATTTCTCGCTTCTGGTCCACAAGGCGGGGATGGCAGTTCACCGCTCCTCGCACCTCGATGCCCGAGCTCACGTAGAAAGTGAGCGCGGGAACCAAGCTGTCGTAGTTGTGCTCCACGTCGTAACGATAGGCGTGGGCGCCGAAATAGTAGGTTCCTTGCGCCAGGTGCAGGTCCAAACGGAAAGTGCAGCGGTAGACCTCGCCCGGCTCGAGATCGACCGGGGGGTTGCCCATTCTCTCGGTAGATGTGTTGAAGAGGTTGTATTGACTCTCGTCCAGCAGATCGAGCACCACTGCGACCTTGGCGCAGAACTCGCGCGCGTAGAGCTCGACCTCCACGTCCACCGTCTCTCCGGATTTGAAATGAACTCCGTCGCCACTGGGCGTGGATAGCCGCACCGCGCGAACTTCCACCGGCCCCTCACTCGTTCGACGATCTCCGCTGGCCTGGGCGAGATACTCGGAAATGACCTCATCGGAAGGTCCCAGTGCCGCGACTTTCCCTCCCACCAGCAACATGCTCCGTGAACAGAGCTCCGCTACCGCGCGCAAGCTATGGGACACGAAGAGCACGGTCACACCGCCGCTCAAAACCTCGCTCATTCTCTGCAGGCACTTTCGTTGGAACACCAGGTCGCCCACGCTCAACACCTCATCCACCACCAGCACGTCGGGGTCGACATGTGCAGCCACGGAGAATCCCAGGCGAGCGTACATCCCCGAGGAATACCTTTTCACCGGCGTATCGAGAAACTCCGCCAGACCGGAGAACTCAACGATCTCATCGAATTTGGCTTCGATCTCTCTCTTCTTCATTCCCAGGATGGAGCCGTTCAGATAGATGTTCTCGCGTCCGGTGAGATCGGGGTGGAATCCCGCTCCGACCTCGATCAGAGCGGAAAGGGTTCCGTTGACGGTCAGCGAGCCCTTGGTGGGAACCAGGATTCCGCTCAAGAGTTTGAGAATCGTCGATTTCCCCGCTCCATTGGGTCCGATGATCCCGAAGGCCTCGCCCTTCTTCACTTCCATGCACACGTCGTCGAGCGCCCAGAACTCTTCGCTCTTGAGCCCGGTTCCCCGCTTCAGAAAGCTGCCGGTCAAAGCAGGAATGAGGTCCCTCAGGGAATCGTGGATCTCCCCGCGGCGGAATTTCTTGCTGACGTGATCCAACTTGAGGGCAATCTCGCTCATGGCATTCTCCTAGATATTCTCGGCGAATGCCGGCTCGGATCGCTTGAAGAAGGCATAGCCTGCCGTGAGAACGACCAGCGCCAATACCGCACTGTAGAGAATCCACGGCAATTGCGGCTCCTGGTGCTTCACGATCACCGCGTCGATTCCCTCCAGAAGCGGCGCCACGGGATTCAAGAGGAGCACTTTGGACCACTTGCCGAAAAGACTCACGTCATAGAACACGGGCGTGAAGAAGATGGCAAAGGTCAGGATGACCTCCACGAGATACTTCACGTCTCTGAAGAACAGGGCTGAGGCCGAAAGGAAAATTCCCAGACCTGCGACAAGAATGACCATCAGCAACATGAGCACGGGAACCCAAAGTAGGTGTACCGACACTCCCACCCTCACTACGGTCAGCAGCACCAGGAGCACTCCGGACGCTACCGCGAAGTCGAGAAGTTGGGAGAGCACCGCAGCTAGAGGGAAGATCTCCTTGGGAAAGTAAATCCGCGTCACGAGGTTCGTGTTGGAGATGAGACTCCCTGTAGCGAAGCGCAGAGACGATACGAAGAAGGCCCAGGGCACGGCGCGAATCGAGATGGAGGCGATGGCAGCTGCATCGAAGCGAGAGCCCGAGAGCTTTGCTGCGGCGTATTTCACGAGTATCCCGGCCGACACCACGATCATGGGCATGAACACGGCCCACAGCACGCCCATGATCGACTGCTTGTACTTGACCCGGATCTCGCGCCAGGTGAGGCTTCGCAGAAGCTCGCGATACCGGTAGAGTTCTCGCAGATGCTCAACCATCGAATCACCCTTCTGGGCTGGAAGCCGGGACCGATGCCTAATCGTGGACACCCCTGGTCAAACTTGCCTTGCCGGCCCCATCGCCAGCGAGGAACTCAACGCAACGAGCGCGCGAACAACCGTTCCAAACGAATGCGGTAGGCGGTCACGGTGGCGCGCAAATTTTCGCGGCACTGCTCGTGCTCGCGCTGAAGCCGGTGAAAATTCTCCAAGAGACTTCCGGGTTCGAACTCGGCGATGTCTTCCCGGTAGGCCCAAAGGCCCAGTTCACGGGCAAGCGAGTCCACCTTGGGATCGTAGGACAGAGGGAGCACGGGCTTTCCAAGTCCCGCCGCCAATAGGAAGCCATGGAGGCGGCTCGCCACCATGCTCTCGGCACGATTCACCACTTGCAAGAACTCTTCAACCGTTTCCGTGCGGGGAGTTTCCAGACGGGAGCTCAACTCCGGATGATCGGCTCCGATCTTCTTTGCGATCCACTCCACCGTCTTGATGTCAGGGTTGTCGCTCGACACGAGTAACACACGATTTCCTTCTCCCAAAAGGGCGCTCACGAACTCGCTCAGGCCCTCCAGGTAACGCCGATGGGCCTCTTCGTCGCGACGCGGCCAGACGCTGGGATCGCACCACGCCATGGGTCCCACGGCCACCACCTTCTTCTCGCCCCGGGTCCAGTTCGCGGGATCGAGGCCGTCGTAAGCAAATGCCAGATCGGGCTCCACCCTCGCGTGCTCTACCAGGTGGAGCTCGAGCGCGCGCTGCAGGGAGTTCTCGTCACGAAAACAAACGAAGTGGGCCTGACAAAGCGCGATGCGCGCGAAGAGACGGCTCACGGAGTCTTCCAGGGCACAAACGCCCACGCTGAGTACCAGAAACCGCACGCCGACCGAGCGACAGAGAAGAGACCACTTGGCCAGGGTCCACGGGTGACCCCACGCTCCACCCCATTCGGCGTCCACCTGACCGCCGCCGGAGACCAGCACCAAGTCGAATTCCCGCAACTTGCGCCGCATGCGTCGCAGGTAGGCCTGGTCATAGTAGACGCGGCGCAGGAGCTCCTCGGCCTGCGGCCCCAGCTTGGCCAAGGCGGCCCTGGCCAACGAGGGCCCGGCGGTCGGCGAGCTCGGTTTCGGCGCGGATGGGGGCTCAGAGCCGAACTCGTTCTCCGACTCCTCGTTCCAGCCCACTGCCACCGAATAGCCGGGAACCACGGAGAAGCCGGAGAGAAGATCGGCCTGGATGTCGTGCCGGATTCGGGTGTCGGCTGGATTGAGGGAAAAAACGCAAATTTCGGCGCCTGGCCGATAGCGGCGGATGGCCTGGATGACCGCATCTTGAATGGCGGCATCCCCCAAGTTGCCCCAACCCGAAGGCGTGAGAAGACCCACTCGCGCGGAACGCGGTTTACCACGCTCCACTCGAACTTCTTCGATCGCCATCGGTGCCTCCACCGCGATCATTTCTACTCCCTCGTGGCGCGAAAACACTAGCAGTGTTGCACGATTTGGACCAGAGATCGATTGCACGCGATTCCCTGAATTCCGCCGTATGGTGCGATGATTCCCCGCAATATCTCGCACGCGGATGCCAAGGAAGTTCTGAACGATCTCGGATGGACCCGACGCTTGCCGATGAGTCTCTGAGGGCAGTCATTGGTGCTTTTCTTCACCTGCGGGGAGGCAGCACTGCTTGACCCCTCGTCATCCCCGCTCTAGCCTGGAACGGAGATGAGTGCGCACGGCTCGGATCCCCCCGCAAGTTCGCGCCCTCCTGCCTCCGGGAGAAGCAAGAGGCAAGACCGCCATTCCGTCTTCCTCATCAGTGGCATCCTCCTCTTCACCGTCCTTCTGATCCTGCCCCCGCCTTCCGGGCTGAATCCAACGGGCTGGCACACCCTGGCCGTGGCGATCCTCATGGCGTATTGGTGGATCAGCGAGGCAATCCCCCTCGCGGTGACTGCACTTTTGCCCCTGGTTCTCTTCCCCTCCTTGGGGATCCTCTCCAGCCGTGCGACCGCCCAGAACTACGGCGACCATCTTGTCTTTCTGTTCTTGGGTGGATTCATGATCGCGATTGCGATGGAACGCTGGAACCTGCACCGGCGCATCGCCCTGGGTTTGGTGCAGCGGGTGGGAACCAGGCCCGATCGACTGGTGCTGGGGTTTCTCTTGGCCGCGGCGTTTCTCTCGGCCTGGATTTCCAATACTGCCACTACGGTCATGCTTCTGCCCATCGCGATGGCGGTGGTTAGAACCCTGGCCGAGAACGAACGCGCGAGCGGCGCGGGGGAGGACGATGCTCCCTTGGAGGAAAAGCTGGGAGGCGCGCTCATGTTGGCCCTGGCCTACGGAGCAGGCGTGGGTGGATTGGCCACACTGGTGGGGACCCCTCCCAACATCGTACTCGTGGGCCAGGTGAAGACACTCTTTCCCGAACTCCCGGAGATCTCTTTCGGCAGCTGGATGCTCCTGGGCGTCCCCGTCTCCATCGCCATGCTCGCCGCGGCCTATTTCGTCCTCATGCGCTTCGGACCCCAGCGCCATCTGGCGAGCGAGGAATCTCAAGCGGCGGGCCGAGAAGTTCTGCGACAGGAGCAACAGAAACTCGGTCCGATGGTGTTGGGCGAGAGACTCGTGCTCTCCTGCTTTCTCCTCGCGGCGATCCTGTGGATCACACGCAAACCACTGCCTCTGGGCGCCTTTACCGTGCCGGGATGGTCCCAGCTTTTCCCTCACTCCGACTATCTCCAGGACACCACGGTGGCGATCGGGGTGGGGATTCTCCTCACCGCCTTGCGGGCCTACCGCGAGCAGGACGGCCGCCGTGTTGCTCTGCTCGACTGGGAGAGCATCCGCACGCGTAGCCCCTGGGGCATCTTGATTCTCTTCGGTGGTGGATTCGCTCTGGCTCGGGGCTTCGCCGACAGCGGCCTCGCGAGCTGGATCGGAGGAGGTCTTCACGGCCTGAAGGGGCTGCCCCTGCCACTGATCATCGCCTTGATCTCGATTCTGGCCATGGCCCTGACCGAAGTCACCAGCAATACCGCGACCGCGATTCTCCTCATGCCCATCCTGGCCGAAGTCGCGCGCAGCATCGGCGCGCCTCCGCTTCTCTTGATGGTGCCGGCCGCCTTGGCCTCTTCGCTCGCCTTCATGTTGCCGGTGGCGACGCCGCCCAACGCCATCGTCTTCGGCAGCGGATGGATCAGCATCCGTCAGATGGCCCGACTGGGACTCATTCTGGATTTCTTGGGATTGATCGTGGTGACCCTGATGTGCTGGTGGCTGGCCCCGCTGGTTCTGGGACCGGGAGCGCACTGAGAATTCCATCCGGGGCGCGGGAAACTCTATTTATTTCCAGGGATCTTCGCCGTTGATCGCGGTGCGCGCGAAGTTGGGAAGGGAAAAGGCCGCCCGGTGGATCTCTGGATTGTAGTAGCGGCAGGAGCGCGCGACCTCGCGCGCGCGGAGTTCGTCGAAGTAGGCGTCGTACGGACCATCGTTGCTGGCGTAGGCCCAACTCCAGCAACCGCTCGGATAGGTGGGAATGAACCCGAGAAAGAAGTCGACGAAGCGGAAGGCCGTGCTCAATTCCGCTCGGATTCGGCCCACGACTTCCGGAGCGTAGAACGGGGTTTCGGTTTGCGCCACCATCACTCCGCCGGGTCTGAGGCACTTCGCCACACGCGTGTAGAACTCGTGGCGAAAGAGATTCACCGCCGGCCCGATGGGATCGGTGCTGTCCACGATCACGAGATCGTATTCTGCTGGATGTTCTTCCACATGTGCGACCCCGTCCGCGAACGCCAACTCCACGCGCGGGTCGGCCGTCACTTTCTCCACCCAGGGAAAATGCTCTTTGCACACCTCGGTGACCCGCTCGTCGATTTCGCACAGGATGGCGCGCTCGACGCTGGGATGCTTGAGGATTTCGCGGAGACAGCCACAATCGCCGCCGCCGATGACAAGCACCCTCTTGGGAGCCTTGATCCCACACAGGGGGACGTGCGTGATCATCTCGTGGTACACGAACTCGTCGCGCTCGGTGAGCATGATAAGATCGTCCAGAAAGAGAATGCGGCCGAAGAACTCACTCTCACAAACCGCGATCTTCTGGTATTCGGACTGTTCTTCGTGGAGCAGAGCGGAGACGCGTAGACCGAGTCGAACCGCCCCGAATCCTTCCTCGATGTGCCAGCCCTCGGAACGGCCGCCGCGCATCTCGCCGCTCATTTCGATAGGCTCATGGTGGCGAGAATCAGCGGTCAACTGGACTCAGACTCCTTGCGCGACACTGACGGCGGCGATGGGCTGCATCTCCGGCAGCTTCGTGATCACGCTGACGTCTTCCGGCAAAAGCATTCCGTGGCGATCGAGATCCTCCGGAAGTCCCCGTAGGATCTCTTGCACACGATAGCTCTTGGCCTGAAGGACCTGTGCGAGGAACTCGAAACCCGGCCTGGGGTCGAGCCCACCGCAGGTGTAGATGTCCACCGCGACGTAGCCTCGTTCCGGCCAGGTATGGATGGAGAGGTGAGATTCGGCAATGACGACCGTACCGCTCGCGCCCTGAGGAGAGAAAGAATGGAAGGTCTCTCCCAATACCGTGGCACCCACCGTCTTCGCGGCGCGGATCATGTAGCCACGCAGCTGATCGACATCATCGAGTGCGCTACCCGTACAGCCGTAATACTCGGCAATCAGGTGACGTCCAATGGTCTTCACGAATTTTCACTCCGGAGCAAAATGTGAAGGGCAAATGTTCCTTCGGGCCGCTCTTCAGCGGGCCCGGACGTGAAACCACCAATCGGATCGTGAGGAAGGGGACCTCCGGTCGAAATTGGCTCACAAGGCTAGAAAATGCCTAGGGCAGTGTCAAGGAGCTGCGAGGCGAATTGTCAGCAAAAAATGCCCTGGCGGAGGAAGCTTGGGACCGGGGCCGCGCTGAGCCTATACTGTGCTCCGGCGATCGTGCCACCAATCTCTCGGGAGGATCCTCTTGGAACTGCGCATTCCCGTCTCTGCCGGCGAGCTGCTGGACAAGATCTCGATTCTGAGAATCAAGGAGGCGAGGATCTCGGACGAGTCCAAGCTGGCCAACGTACGCAAGGAGCTGCTGCTCCTGCAGAGTGTGGCGGAAGGCCTCCCGATCGAAGAATCACAACTCTCCCTCTGGCTTTCCGCCCTGCGGGAGGTCAACGAGTCCTTGTGGGAGATCGAGGACGAGATCCGCGGCTGCGAGGCCCGTGGCGACTTTCAAGACACCTTCATCTCCCTTGCCCGCGCTGTGTACCGCAAGAACGACGAGCGCTCGCGGATCAAGAGGGAGATCAATGAGGCGACGGGCTCTGCGATCATGGAAGAAAAATCCTACGTCGACCCCAAATAGCCAGGACTCTCGCGTGAGCACTCACGCATGAAATTGCTCCTCTACAGCGGCCTCTGGATCTCCGCCATCGCGGTCGCTCTCACCGCCGCGGTCGCCACTGCCCTTCATGTAGGCCTACCCGCCGTCCTCTATGCTCTCATCGCCACGGGCAGCTTCACCGTCTACAACTTCGACCATTTGAAAGGCCTGCGTGCCGATGCCGCGACAAAGCCGCGGCGCGGTCGCTTCGTCCGCAGTCACCGCCAACTCTTGCTCCTGGCCGGCCTGATCGGCTTTTTGGGGACCGCAATCCTGGGTCTGCTCGCCGGTTGGAAGATTGCCTTCCTCTTGCTCTTCGTCTTCCTACTCTCCTTGGTGCACCACTGGGCGAAGCGGCTACCCATGGTCAAGCCTCTCTACATCGCACTGGCATGGTTGGGTGTCGTGGGGGGAATCCCGACCCTCCGGGGCGGATTGGCCCTCTTGGCCGTGACGCGCGATTTCGCTCCTGTGGGTTTGGCCTTGTTCGCGAACGTCCTGGCTTGCGATGCCGCTGACCGCGAGGCCGAGGCCCAGTGGCTCGGAGAAAGAACGGCCTGGAACGCCGCTCTCGTTCTCTCGGCGGCCGGCGCCGCCTCCGCAGTCTTGCTGAAAGGAGATCCCCGATTTTTGGGCGTGATCCCTCTACTGCTGTTCTTCTCTCTTCTCCCGCGGCGTGACCATGAGACCTACGTCGCAACCTTCGTCGACGGATCACTGCTCGTCGGAGCGCTGGTGGCCCTGGTCCTCATGAAAGTGAGCTGATGGGCAGGGTGCGCACACGCTTGCCACAGGCCGCGAATACGGCGTTGCCCACCGCCGGCGCCAGGGGCGGAAGCGGCGGTTCCCCGATTCCGCCGGGAGAACGTTCACTCCGCACGAAGTCCACGCTCACTCTTGGGGTTTCCGCGATCGTGAGCAAGGGATAGTCGCGAAAGTCCACCTCGCGCGTGCGTCCATTGGAAAAACTCAGCCGATGCTTCAGGACCGAACTCAGAGCGTAGACGACACCCCCCTCGCACTGCGCCTTGACCAGATCGGGGTGAACCACGATTCCACAGTCCAGGGCACACCACAGCTCGTGCACGCGGAGCTTGCCCGAGGAGAGCAGCTCGACGTGCGCAACCTCCGCGCAATAGGTCTGACAGGAGCCGTAGGCATTGGCTGCGATGCCCAGACCGTGTCCTTTGGGCATGCTCCTTCCCCAATTCGCCATCTTTGCCGCCAGCTTCAGGACCGCGATCAGGCGCTGGGGTTCGAGGTTCTCGCCGTCGCCCTCGAAGGGCGGACGCTCTTTCAGCAGCTCGAGCCGGTACTCTAGAGGATCGCGCCCCGCCGCGTGCGCCAACTCGTCGAGAAAGCACTCGGTGACAAACGCGTTGTTCACCCTCGCAACTCCGCGCATCGCGCCCAAGCGCAGAGGAGCTGGCACCTTGGTATACGCCACGCGTACATTCTCGATAGCGTAGGGAAGATCCACCGCGCCCTGAATCTCGTAGGCCTCGGGGTGAGAGGTGCGTGGCGACCAACTGGCCGAAATCGACGGCCCGGCAATGTGGTGGCTCCACGCTCGCGGCATTCCTCGATCGTCAAGGCAGGCACGAAGTCGATGCCGGTTTGCCGGCCGATACACGCCGTGCCGGAAGTTGTCCTCGCGGGTGTTCACCAGTTGCAGAGGCACCTTGGCCTTCCGCGCGACCACTGCCGTCTCCACGACTACGTCCGGGTAGATCCGGCGTCCGAAGCCACTGCCGATGAGAGTCACGTGAACGGTCACTCTGTCCTCCGACAGCCCGAGGCGGTGAGCGACTTCCCTGCGCGCCCAGTTCGGAAACTGCGTAGGCGCCCAGATCTCCGCCTCCGATTCGCTCACTTTGGCCGTACAGTTGAGCGGGATCATTGGAGCCTGATCCAGGAAGGGGAGCTCGTATTTTGCCTCCAGGACATTCGCCGCCTTCTTGAGCTCCGCTGCAGCGTCGTGGTCCTCCCGAACGGCCTCGCCGCGCTCGCGAAGCGCTTCGTCCATGCGCCGCTCCAGTTCCTTGCTCGAGAACCGCTTCGCCTTTCCTTCGCGCCACTTCACGTGCAGAGCTTCGCGGCCCTGGAAGGCTGCCCAGGTATTCTCCGCAATGACCGCCACGCCCTCGTCCACGGCGAAGACCTCGAGCACCCCCGGGACTTTCTTCGCGGCCTTCTCGTCGTACTCTCGCAGCTGTGCTCCCTGAGTGGGGGGACGCTCCAGCGAGCCGTAGCGCATGCCCGGAAGCCGGGTGTCCTGCCCGAGACGGGCGCGGCCCTGTACGATGTCCTCCCCGTCGTAACGGGGGGGATCGGTCCCGATGATGGAGAAGTCCTGAGGGCTCTTCAGCGTGGGATTGGGCGGCAACTCGAGTCCTCTGGCCTCCTCGGCCAGCTCGCCATAGCTGAGCTTTTGCCCATTTGGCCCCACGACGAAACCGGCTTCGGTGCGGCAACGGCTCTGCCCCACTCCCAGGCGGCGCGCTCCGGCCTGAAGCAGCATGAGGCGCGCAGAAGCTCCCGCTTGCCGCAAGAGCTGATAGGAACGAAAGACGCTCTGGCTACCCGCCGTCCCCATGAAATAGCGAGCATCGGCGTCTCCCTGTTCCACCGTGATCGTCGAAGGATCGGCGTCCAGTTCGTCCGCCAGAATCATCGGCAGCGCGGTACGAACTCCCTGCCCCATTTCCGAGCGGACGACCCTGATGATCACCCGGTTCTCAGGCGAGACACGCACGAAGAGATCGGGGTCCTCCTTCTGTGCTTCTACAAGCGGGCTCAAGAGCCCGCCCACGTGACGCGGCAGGGTGAGCGCCAACACCAACCCGGTGCCCCCGATGGCGCTGAGCGCCAGAAATCCTCGCCGAGAGAGCACTCGCTTGCCGTTCTGGTCGTTCCCTCGCTCGCTCATCACTTCGCCTCGCGCGCCACGCGGTGAATTGCTCGCCGCACCCGTTGATAGGTTCCGCAGCGGCAGAGATTGGCGCCGAGCTTGCGGTCGATCTCCGCATCGGTGGGATCTGGGTTGTCTTGGAGCAGAGCGGCGACGGTAAGGATCATGCCCGATTGACAGGCCCCACATTGTGACACCTGCTCCTCCAACCACGCCTGCTGAACGGGATGAAGTGACTCTTCAGCCAAGCCCTCGATCGTAAGAATCTCTTTGCCTTTGACTTCGCTAAGTGTGGTGATGCAGGAGCGTCGTGGGCGACCGTCGATCAGGACCGTGCAGGCTCCGCAGTCCCCCTGGCCGCAACCGAATCTGGTACCGGTGAACTGAAGCGCGTCTCGTAGGACCCAGAGCAGGGGCATGTCCGATGGGAGGTCCACCGCATGTTCCTGGCCGTTCACTTTCAGAAGATGTTTCATGGGCTCCCCATCCTCCCCCCTCAGCTCGTGAGCGAGACTTCTTGGGGAAAGACCTGCGCGGGATGCGCATTCGCCAGCTGCCGTGTAAAATCGGTATCGAGCTGCCGGCGGGGACTCGTCACTTCTAAGTCGCGGTAGAATTCACAGCGGTCCACGATCTCTCCGAGCGCGAGCAAGAGCAGAATCGGAAAGCTAAACTCTTTTCCCCCCCACCACCAAAGTGCCGCCGGGAATAGAATCCCGCCAGAGATGCGCAAGAGTCCGAGCCAGTGCGACCCCTTTCGCTTGCCGCTCTGGTGCCTACTCTTGCGGGCAAGATACGATACGAGTTTCACCAGGAGAATGCTCGCTACGATCGGAGCCGAGCCTCCCGCCAGCGCGAACACCAAGAGACCGGTGACAAATACCTGCGCGCTGTGCCATTGCAAGCCCTTCGCACCGGTAACCTGGTAGACCCTGTCCATGGAGAAGAGAGCGGCGAAACCGCTGAAGGCCGCTCCCCAGCAGGTGATGGCAGCCAGGGGAAAGCCCAGCCAGGCGGCGAGGGCGAGAGCCACGAACGCGGAATAGAAGAAAATCTCGCGGCTCAACCAACTGTGGCGCAGGTTGAGGATGCTACGGTAGGCACGGGCCTTCCGGCCCAGATGCAGGGTGCTCAGTCCCATCCCCGCCAGGGCGAGGGCCATGAAGGCAAAAGGAGTCAGCGCGAACCGCGAGGGGGCTTGCATTCCGAGCCAATCCAGTCGCGGACCCGCGACGAAAGCGCCCATCCATCCCGCCAGGAACGCCGCGAGCAGGGTGAAGGCGGCCAGGGGCCACTCGGAACGAAGCGTGATGCGGGAGAACGATGGTTTCGCGTGCGCAATGGCGCCCCTGTCGATCGCCTCCGGCGCCATGGCGGGAGAGAGTCTGCCTTCTTGCAGGGGCGTGAAGCGGATGGCGGGCCGGGCCGCTGTTTGCGGAAAGCCGGGGGCTTCTTCCTGCGGTGTCTTCCCCTCACCGTTGGAACGGCTAGCGGAGTCGACGACGAGCCCCTTCGAGCCCGCTTTCAGCCGCCGCCACTCACCACTCTCGTCGAGCTCCCCCAACTGCAGAGCGGTGGTCGGACATTGCGCCACGCATCCCGGTAGGTGGCCTTCCTTCTGACGCTCGTTGCAGAAGGTACACTTCTCCACCACCCCCATGGAGGGGTTGAAGGCGGGAGCGTCGTAGGGACAGGCCCAAGTGCAGTACTTGCAACCCATGCAATGGTCCGGATCCAGAAGGACCGCGCCGGTGAACTCGTCCTTGGAATAGGCGAGCGCCGGACAGTGCTTCTGACAGGGCGCATCCTCGCAGTGATTGCACGCTAGCGACAAATGGAAGAGAGGGATGCCCGGATGACGATTCTGGTTGTAGGTTTCCACGCGCCGCCAGCTCGATCCCCACGCCAACTCGTTCTCGATCGCGCAGGCGACCACGCAGGCTTCGCAGCCCGTACACTTGTTGAGATCCAGGTGAAAGGAGCGTTGCATGCTCTACCCGCGCTGCGTCGAGGCTTCGACCTCGACCCGGTTCTCGTGGAAGGCCGCGCCATGCCCCATATCGGTTTCGCGGCCGCGTGACAGAAAGTTGACCGTCCCCCCTTCGCTGATCCACCAACCGTTCGTCATGCACACGCAGCCCCCTTTCAGCCCGGAGTCGAACTGCACGGAAAGCTCCAGGCTTCCGCGCCGGTTGAACACCCGCACTTTGCTGCCCTGCGCAATCCCACGCTCCAGTGCGTCCAGGGGATGCATCTGCAGAACGGGACCGGGACTGAACTGGCGTATGGCCTCCAGATTGTTGAACTGCGAGTGAATCCGGTTCTTGGTGTTGGGCGTCATGAAATACAGGGGGTACTCTCTTACCTCGTTCCCGTCCCTGCAGCTTCGATTCGACGGGTTCTTGGTAAGTCGGTAGAGCATCCACCTCCCACCGGAGGTGCGGCCTCGGTCGACAGCAACTCGATCTTCCCGATGGCGTCTTGAACACTCCATCCGCGAATGCGATTTCCTGATGGCCGGGGGCCAGAACGGGACCCTCGGACAATTTTTCCAGAGACAACTCGGGGAATGGGTCGCAGGCGGGCTCGAAGGTACTCGGCGACGGACGCGTCATCGGGGGCAGGAATCACCCCTTCGAATCGTGAAGCGGGAATGGAGAGCCGCTGGGCCAGATGCCAGTAGATCTCCGATTCGGGTTTTACTTCGCCCGGGGGTTCGAGCACTTTTTGCTTGAATTGAATGTAGGGGTGCCAGTAGGCGTTGATCACGTCGCTCTGCTCGAACATCGACTTGGCGGGCAGGATGAGATCGGCCTCGCGCGCGGTGTCCGTCATGAACTGCTCCACCACTACCCTGAAATCCAGTGCCCGAAAAGCCTCGCGCACTTTGTTCGTGTCCGGGTTCTGTGTAACCGGATTGCCGCGCTCCACCCACGCGACTCGCAATGGTGGATCACTACACCGCAGCATTTCCTCGCCCAGTCTCGCGGTGGAAATTCCCACTCGTACCACGCCATCTGGGTTCTCCGGGCGGATAGAACGCAATCGGGTCCTTCACTGCGTCGAAAATGTGACTTTGCAGGTCGGCGAAGATCCAACCCGCCCCCTTCTTGCCGATGTTTCCGGTGAGGGCAAGAAGCGCGATGATGGCGCGCATGGTCTGTCCGCTGTTCGAATAGCGCTGCATGCCAAAGCCGGCGTTGATCGTCGCAGGCGTGATGGTGCCGAGGAGCCGGGCCAACTCGCGGATCTGCTCCTCTGGAATGCAGCAGATGCGAGCAGCCCATTCCGGCGGACACTCCCTATCCGCTCGGCGAACTCGGCGAATCCCATGACCTGCCGCGCGATGAACTCGCAATCGAGCCAGTTCTCTCGCACCAGAATGATGCGCCACTGCGAGCGCGAGCGCGCCATCCGTGCCTGGCCGGGGTTGCAGGAGCAGATCGGCACGTTCCGCGGTCTCCGTTCGCCGCGGATCGATGACGACCAATTTGGCCCCATTTTGCAGCGCCCGGTTCACGAAGACGGTCTGATGCACGTTGGTCTCGGCCGCGTTTTTTCCCCACATGAGGATGAGTCGGGCGTTCTCGATGTCCCAAGGAGCATTGTGTTTGTTCTCACCCAATGTCAACCGGGTGGCCTCCAGTCCTGCCGGCCAGCACAGGTCTCCAAAAGTGGTGGTACAGCCACCGAAGAGCCGCCAGAACGCCATGCCGACTCCGTTCATGAGACCCTTGGTGCCGCTCGCCGAGTAATAGAGGACGCTCTGCGGGCCAAACTCCTTCCGAGTCGTTCTAAGTTTGTCGGTGATCAGGTCGAACGCCGTCTCCCAGCCGACCCTTTCGAACGCTTCGCTTCCTCTCCTTCTGAGTAGCGGGTGCAGGATCCTCTCCGGAGAGGAAACGCGTTCGAGGTAACTGAGTCCCTTGAGGCAGGGCCCTTCGGGGGTAGCTCGATTGAGGGGATGGGCCTCGATACGGCGCAGACGTCCCCCCCGGACTTCCACCCTCAAGCTACAGGTGCTGTAACAGTTGCGTGGACATGCGGTGGTGAAGATACCGTCGGATTCCCGAGGGGAGTTCATCGTACTGGTGCTTGCCCCTTCACGATCTCGTCGAGGAATTCCTCCACCACTTTCCAATTTGGCTCGACGTCTCCATTCACTCTACTGGATACCAGCATGGAGGAGCCGTGAACTCCGTGCGCAGCGACGTAGGTTTGAAAGCCCAGGGTCTTGAAATCGTCGAGTTGCTGGACTGCCGCCGCGCGCTGCATTTCGGAGAACGGCCGCAAGACGAGGACCTTGGTCTTGATCAGCTTGGCATAAGTGTTGGGTGAACAGTCTCCCATGGCCTCACCCGCAGCGGGGGAAAACGCCAGCACACCGCTCAGATCCTCGGGATGTTCGGCGGCCAGACGAAGTACCAATGCCGCGCTGTAGCTGCTTCCCCAAGCGATTCGCGGCCCTGCGTTTCCCTGCTCGATCGCCCAGGCCAGCGCAGCCTCGAGATCGGGATACGCCTGGCAGTAACTGTACTCCCGCTGGTCCTTCAAGTTCTGCACGGTACGGTTGACTCCGCCGAAGCGATCGCCTCCACTCCTCTGGTCCACGGCCAGGATGTTGAATCCCTTGCCGAGCAAACGCGAGATGATGGGACCGTACTCCCCTCGCGCATTTGCACCGGCCTGATGAAAGAGCAGAATGAGCGGACCGTGGTGATCTTCCTTCAGCCAGTGGGCATCGGCGTAGACTGTCACGCCATCCTCTGCGTTGAAGGTGACCTCCTGTCCGGTGCGATCGATGCGCGAGGGGCCAGCGTTCCTGGGCGCATCGGTCTTCTGCCTACACGCGGTGGACGCACAAAGAAGAAGTACGGGCAGCAGGGCGAGCTTCACTGAGAAACGAGCTTTCATGACGCATCCCTCCCCATGGATTGTGGGAGCGAGCATAGGTTCCACCTTCGACTCCATCAAGCCGGGGATTGTCCCTTGCTCCCTCCTGCAAAAATTCGGAGAATGTCTCCCGCTGGATTTCGCGTGGGAGGTGCCCGTTTGGGGATTCTACGCAGCTATCTGGAGTCGTGGTCGCGCGCGCCACTAATTTCCTGCTGCGCAAACGCCAGGGCGAACATTTCAGCCGCGCCCTGCCGCGCCAACTGATCCTTCTGGCTATCGTACTGCTCGTAACGCTCGTCGCGGTGCTCGTCATGCTCATCGGCGACCCTTCCCGCAAGGGAATCTTCAGCCTATTGAGTATCGGACTGACCGCCATGGTGGCGATCTCCTCGACCACTCTGGTCTCGAACGCGATGGCCGGGATCATGCTCCGCGCGGTAAAGAGTTTTCACGATGGAGATTTCATCCGCGCGAAGGGCGCCCCCGCCGCAGCGTACACAGCTCGAGCGCGAACTTGCAGCGCGGCAGAAGGAGTACGAGACTCTCCAGCGAGAGCTGGAGGAAGCATTGAAGGAAGCAAAGCAAGGGGAAGAAGATGAGTCCCCTGAGCCAGATTCCTAACTGACACAATTTCGCAGACAGGACCCTCCTTATCTGGGAGAATGGCCGTCAAGTCCCAGAATCCACTGGACTGTGCGAATCGAAAACTCACTTCCCCGCGAGGTGCGGGAAATCACTCACCATCGTTAAGTGAGGACGGAATGATCAACGAACTCTATACCCCCAAGCAACTCGAACTCAGAGAGCAGGCACGCGGCCTCGCCGAGGAAGTGATGCGCCCGGTAGCGGCCAAGTATGACGTGGAGCAGAGTTATCCCTGGGAGGTGCAAAAGGCCATTCGCGCCGCGGGGCTCTCGGGAGTCTGGATCCCCAAGGAGTACGGCGGTCTCGGTGGCGGAGTTTTGGATTTGTGCCTGGTCGTCGAGGAATTCTCCCGCGCCTGCGGTGGGATGGGCGTGGGCTACGCGGTCAATGCTCTGGGGTCTTTCCCGATTTTACTCAGCGGAACTGAGGACCAGAAGAAGCGCTGGCTGCCCGACATCGCCGCCGGGGAAAAGTTGATTTCCTTCGGACTCTCGGAAAAGGCATCGGGCAGTGACGCGGCGAGCATGACCACCCGTGCCGAGAAGAAGGGCGAGAACTACCTCCTCAACGGAGAGAAGAAGTGGAATACCGGCGGATCGGTGGCATCCCTCAATACCGTCTTCGCGGTCACCAATCCCGATCGCGGCGCACGAGGGATCTCTGGACTCGTGGTCGAGAAGGGGATGCCCGGTTACGAAGTAGGAAAAATCGAGGACAAAATGGGGATCCGCTGCGTGCCAGTCGTGGAGATCCACTTCAAAGACGTCGAGGTGCCCGCCGCGAATCTCTTGGGGGGAGTTGAGGGACAGGGTTTCAAACAAGCGATGATCACTCTGGATCGCGCCCGCCCCGGGGTTGCCTCGCAGGCAGTGGGGCTGGCACAAGGAGCCTCTGGACCTCGCTGTCGAGTACACTTCCGAGCGCAAGCAATTCGGGCAATCGGTCAGTTCCTTCCAGGGAATTCAGTGGATGCTGGCCGACATGGCCACCCAAATCGAAGCTGCACGTACTCTGGTTCATACCGCCGCGCGCGCGATCGATGCGGGGAGCCGCAAAATCACCAAACTGTCCGCGATGTGTAAGCTCATGGCCACTGACGTGGCGATGAAAGTGACGACGGACTGCGTCCAGCTCTTCGGTGGATACGGCTACTGCAAGGATTACCCCATCGAGAAGTACATGCGTGACGCAAAGATCACGCAGATCTACGAGGGGACGAACCAGATTCAGCGTTTGGTGATCGCGCGGAGTATCATGCGCGAGGCGGCCAGTTCCTAGATCAGTTCGGCGCCGAGCGTTTCGCGTAGTTTGCGTACTCGATTCGAATTCGCAGGTCCTTGTCCACGAACTCGAGCTTCGTCGTGCGCGGCACCTCACTGCCGTCGGCAAGGACTTGGAAGAGAGTCTCGGCCCTCACCGCTTCGCCATCGATCCAGGACTGGTAACTCATCTTGAGCACCCGACCGGTCTCCGGTTGGATCCACTGCGTGAGCAGATCGTCATCTCGCATGGCACTGCGAGTGGTGAGTTCCCAATCGCCCTGCATCCCCGGAACCTCGCTGATGATGACTGCACTGCGAGCTACCTGGTCACGCATCTGCTTGCCCGAGCAAAACGCATAGCTCGCGACGAAGGTACTGGCCTGTTTCAGCGCATCGCGGGAAAGGAGGGCGATGTTGTCTCGGATGCGCCGCTTCATGCCCGTCCGGTGTTTCCCGTGGACTTTACTCTCCTGCACGCTGCGGGAGACCTCGCCGGCCTGAGGAAGGTAGATTCCTCGAGGTTTCGGTCAGCCGGTCCAGCCCTCCGTAGTTCACGGTCGCGACCTCGGTCCATTGAAGCTGTTTGGTGGTGCCGAGGCTCCCGCTCCAGACCTCCTCGATTTTCGGCGCAAGCTTGTAGGGGTTGGGAATGGCCCCGCGCGTCTGTGCGGCGGCAGCTACCACGGCCCACATGCTCAGAGCACCGAAGAAGACGAAGGCTCTCCGAGGAGCAGAGTTCATGAGCAATCTCACGATCCGTCCGAAGCACGAACAGGCGTAGCGAATTCCCTGCCGCGGCCAGGAACACTGCAATTGAACCTGCGAAATCCGTACCAAGAGCTGAGGAAGAACGGGAAGCCACGCTCCCTCACGCGCCACTGCGAAGCTCCGAGCTGCCGAAAAAAAAGCCCCGCTCCCAAAAGGGAGCGGGGCATCATCGACTCACATCGTGAGTGGAGTGCTCTTACCAGCGATCACGACGACCGCCGCCACCGCCAACCACCACCGAAACCTCCACCGCCGCCACGGCGGGGACGCTCCTGGGCCTCATTGACGCGCAGGGCGCGTCCACCCATCTCGTAGCCGTTCAGGGCGCTAATGGCAGCCTGCGCAGCATCGTCATCCATCTCCACGAATCCGAATCCGCGGGGACGGCCAGTCTCACGGTCATTGATCAGAGCCACCGAGTGCACTGCACCGTGTTGACTAAATAGTTCATTGACCTCAGCATCCGTAGCACTAAAGGGCAGGTTGCCTACATAAAGCTTCTTCACGTTCTTTCGTCTCCATCAACCGGCTCCGCCGGTCCATCTGAGGCGCTCGGGGTCGCCGGACTATCCGGAAGAACCCATACGCCTCATGCTCATCCAGCGAATTGCCGGACACATTCTCCCGCCAATCGGGAGAATTTCGGGCTCGGAAGCTCTCCGAGCAAAACTCGGGATTCGGCTACGAAGAGATCCACGCGAGGGTGGAAAGTGGCGGGAACTCGAGGCATTGACTCGATCGACCCTACTCCATAACCAATCTCCGCAGGCGTCAAAGAGGCCCGCTCTTACACCCATGAGCATAGCGAGCTTGGCCATTTTCGCAAATTCTTTGTGGCCCCTCTGGCCCGTGGGACCGGGCATTTGGAGCCATCCTGCTCCGGCCCCACCCCTGCCGCGGAGGGCCGGGGCCCACAGGAGCGCCGTCCTTTCCTCAATCTGCGCTTCTTCTCTCGCCCGTCCCCGCATGGCCGCCCCCTGGTCCAGCCCGTGACCCTAATCAAAATACGGACTGCTTCCTGGCCGCGGTCGGCCGCCTCGCCGAAAGGCCTTCGCCCGGCCGGCCGGCTTTGGAGCGCGACTCCACTGCGCGCGCACATTCCCAGAGAGTCCCTCGATACACTTTCAGCTTTGCTCTTTAACTTTGCCCAACCCGATGATAACAGTTGAAGCGCGCCACGAGAGTGAGATCGACGACCGCCGCACATCTTCGAGGGTTGTTCGTGCTCTTCTCCCATCATCCCGCACAGTCCTCACGCCGCACCCCGGCGGTGCGCAGGGTCGGGCCTGCGCTGAGGCACTTGCCGCTTCTGATTTTCATCGTCGGAGCCGCCGCCACGATCGCACTGTGGTCGGTGATCGATGGCAGCGAAGACAGGAGAATTCAGCAAGAGACCCGCGTCACTGCCCAGCAAATCCGGCGACGTCTGGAATCCTGGATCGATACCAGGACCGCTGCGGTCGATTACCTCTGCAGCCGCCAATTCACCGATAGCACCGATGTGCGGCTCAACTTCCGCTCCACCGCCTTGCATTTCGTGCAGCTTTATCAGGGTGTCCAAGCTCTGAACTTCATCGACAATCGGGGGATCATTCGCATCGTCTATCCCGAGAGCACCAATGCGGAGGCATCTGGGCCAGGATCTCCGAAGCGACCCGCGTCCGGAGGTCACCGAGGCACTCAAGCGGGCCGAAGCGAGCGGTTCCCTCAGCCGAACTCCCGTCATCGACCTCTTTCAAGGAGGAAAGGGCTTCGCAACCTACGAGCCGCTTCGCAACGGGACCGGAGAGCAGTTGGGCTTTGCCAACTGCGTCTTCCGGATCAACGATCTGATGGACAGCTGTTTGTCCGAACCGGAGTTGCGCGATCGTTTCCGCTTCGAAGTTCTCGATTCCTTCGGCCATCGGGCCTATCTCCACCCTCTCGATGACAAGGAGGAACAGTGGCCCCTGGCCGTAGCTCTGCAAGTTCGCGTAGTGGACCGACCGTGGACGATGCGTTTTGCTCCGATGCCCGACGTACATCTCGAACCAACACTCCATCGCCGACGAGCTCCTGATGTTGGTGGGCTTGATCTTGATCACCACGGTTTCCCTCATGGTGAGTGCTCTTCTTAGCCGACACGAGGCCCTGGCCGTGAGTCAAGCCAACTATAAGCTGCTCGTGGAGAATCAGAGCGATATGGTGGTGAAGATGGACCCGCAGGGTCGCTTTCTCTACTTGAGCCCGAGTTGCTTTCAGGTATTCGGTAAGTCCGAAGAGGAGATTTGTTGGATACGGAATTTACTTCTCTGATCCACGCGGAGGAACATGACGGTTTGTCTCGCGCATTCGAGAGCCTGAAACAGCCGCCGCATGCCAGCTACATCGAGCAACGAACCATGACTAAAGAGGGATGGCGATGGTTGTCGTGGTCCATGATCTCGGTACTCGATGATGAAGGCGCGGTGCAGGAGATCATCGGAGTCGGCAACGATATCACGCAAACGACGCGAACTCGAGGAACAGCTCATTCAGTCGCAGAAGCTGCAGGCGGTCGGACAACTCGCCGGCGGAGTCGCTCATGACTTCAACAACATCCTCCAGGCCATGATTGGTTACCTGGAGTTTGCGAACGCCGAGGTTCCCGAAGAATCACCCGCCAAGAAAGATCTGAATCAGGTTCAAAAGTGGGATCGAGAGAGCGATTCAATTGACGCGTCAATTGCTCGCTTTCAGCCGCAGACAAGCTCTCGACACCGAGATACTCAGAGTTGAACGAGGTCTGCCGGGAGATCATCGGGATGCTCCGCCGCATGGTGGGGGAATCGGTGGAAATCCGTTTCGAGGCCGACCCCCATTGTCCCAAGGTCTATGCGGACCGAAGTCAACTGGGGCAGGTCCTGATGAATCTCTGCGTCAATGCGAGAGATGCAATGAACGGGAAGGGAGTCATCACGATCCAAACCGGGCGGGTGCTCGCCGATCAGAGTTTTTTGAAGGAACATCCTGGTGTCCCGTCTGGGACTTCACGCCTACATGAAGGTCAGCGACGATGGCTGCGGAATTCCGCGCTCGGTCCAAAAGCACGTCTTCGAACCCTTCTTCACCACCAAGGATGTTGGAGCAGGTACCGGTATCGGATTATCGACGGTGTATGGGATCGTCCAGCAACACGATGGCACGATCGATCTTCAGAGTGAACCTGGAGTGGGAACCGAGATTACCATCTATCTACCCGCGTCCGACGGCGTAGTAGATCCCCCGTTCCGCGGACACCGGTGAACTCTCTCCAGGGAGTGGCGAGACCATTTTGGTGACGGAGGACGACCGCCTCGTCAGAGAAGTCGCACTGCGTGTCCTCGAACGCAGCGGCTATCGCGTTCTGGAAGCTTCCAACGGAAAGGAAGCCCTCGAGCTGTTCGAGCAACACCGCGAGGAAATCGCGCTCACCATCTTGGACGCGGTCATGCCGGAAATGGGCGGAAGGGAGACGAGCGAGCGGATCCGCGAGATGAAACCCGATGCGCGAATTCTCTTCGTATCGGGCTACAATCCGCGCGAGGTGGACGGTGAACTGGTCCTCGGGGACAACGACGAGATGTTGATGAAGCCGTACCTTGCCGAGACTTTTCTCGCGCGCGTGCATGAGATCTTGAGCCACGAGTCCTAGGCGCGTCTCCCTAACACATAGAGTCCCAGGTCATCGCTCTCTCCGTCGCTCCGGTAGCGTTCTTTGACTCTTAGACCGGCTTGCTCGCACAAATTCAGCAGTTCCCCCTCTTCGAAGGAATGCACGTATCGCAGAGCTCTGCCACCGCGCCGCCAATCTTGCAGGATATCTCCCTTTTCGACTTCGCTCTGATTCAGACCAAGCTGCGACCATGGAACCACGCGCCGCGCAAAGCGCTCGAGATGCAGACATTGCCAGACTGAAATCGCCCAGCATCCCTCGACCGCCAAGAGCGTGGAACATTCCCTTAGAAAGCGAAGACGCTGCAACTGGCCCGGGTATGTGATGCAGAACGGAAAAGAGGACCATGGCCTGAAAGCCACCCTTGGGCCGGACCAAGTTCTCGGCCCAACCCTGCCCCGTCAGGTCGGCCTGCACGAGTTGGAAGTTCTCGCCAGCACATGGTGCCAGAGCGAGAAGCTCGGCGCAGGCGTCCAGGCCCAAGTAGAATCCCGTAAAGCCCCCGGGCTGCGGGTCCCACGCTCCCCTCGAGCAGCCTTCGACCCACTCGCGCATCTCCGCATCCGAGGTCGATGAGGCTCTCGAAGCTGCCCAAGGAAGAGAGAGCGCGCACGATGCCGGGCTGAAGACGTGTCCGCGAATCGGAGAATTCTGCCGCGTACCGGCGGTAGAGCCCTAAATTCAGCGCGATCAACTTTCGACGGATGGACCCTTGCACTAGTATCCCTTTATACTGCCCTGAGATGCGCACACCGACGAACGTGCCCTCTCCCCGATTCCCTCTTCGCCAGGCACCCAAGACCATGGCCAAGCCGGCTCCACTCACCCGACTCGAACTCCATCGCTATCGCGAGCCCCTTCGCGCCATATCTGAAGCGAGGTCGCCGCGCTCGAGGAGATGAGTGAGAAGCGCCTGGCTACCATCCTGCGCCGCCATCCGCGGGATGGCAACGGCGTCTTCAGTAAGAACCACCTCGTGGCCGGCTATCGCCTGTTGGCCGAGGCCGGCGAAATCGCTCCCGATGAAGAGCTACTGCGGCGTATCCAGATGCGGCCGGTGCGAACTTCGAGCGGCGTCACTCCGGTTACCGTGCTCACCAAGCCCTATCCATGTCCGGGCCGCTGCATCTTTTGCCCTACCGATCTGCGAATGCCCAAGAGCTATCTCCGCGACGAACCCGGCGCCATGCGCGCGGAACAGCACCATTTCGATCCCTACGAGCAGACCGCAGGTAGAATCGCCGCGTTCTACAGCAACGGACATCCCGCGGACAAGATTGAACTCTTGGTGTTGGGCGGAACTTGGTCCAGCTATCCGCGCGAGTATCAGGAGTACTTCATCCGGCGCTGTCTGGACGCCATGAACGAGGTCGGCCAGCCAGCGGATTCAAGTTCACCCGGAGGAGCAGCCGGGAACAGCGACGCAGCCTCGAACAGGCACAGCGGCGCAACGAGAGGGCGGCTTGCCGCAACGTGGGGCTGGTGCTGGAGACACGGCCCGATCACGTGAGCCTGGAGGAGGTACGTCACCTGCGTCGACTGGGGGCGACCAAGATACAATTGGGCGCCCAATCACTGGACGATCGAATCCTGCAGCTCAATCAACGCGGCCATACGGTGGAGGACACGCGCGTGGCCATGACGAGATTGCGCGCGGCCGGATTCAAGCTGGTTCTTCACTGGATGCCAAATCTGTACGGAGCCACCGCGGCGAGCGACCTGGAGGATTTTCGGAAGTTGTTCAGCGATCCGGCCCTGCGGCCCGACGAACTCAAAATCTATCCCACCACGCTCCTGCAGAATGCCGCTCTTTACGAAGTCTGGTTGAAGGGCAACTACCTTCCCTACGACGATGAGACCCTCATCGAGCTGGTCATCGCCTGCAAGGAACTCGTGCCTCGCTACTGCCGAATCAACCGTATCTACCGCGACATACCCTCGACCAACGTCGTCGCCGGCTGCAAAATCACGAACTTGCGACAGAAGGTGGCCGACGATCATGAGGCAGTCGAGGCGCCGCTGCCGGTGTCTCCGCTGCCGGGAGGTGAGAGAATCGGGTCGTAGCAGGCCGAGAATCTCGCCCTCAACGAGCTGCGCTATCGCTGCCGTGAGAGCGAGGAGCATTTTCTCTCCTTCGACGATTCCGGGGACCATTGCGCCGGATACCTGCGACTTTCCCTGCCCGACCATCCCGGGCATGCGGGAGGGCAAAGGCTCGGCCTGGCCGAGTTGGAAGGTTGCGCACTCGTCCGTGAGATTCACGTCTACGGCCCCGCCTTACCATCGGGACGGGAGGCCGGCGATTCCTGGATCGCGGCCAGCCAACATCGCGGACTGGGACGAAAGCTTCTTGGCACGGGCGGAAGAAACTCGCCTGCGAGCAGGGCTACTCCCGGATGGCCATCATCGCTTCGGTGGGAACTCAGCGCGTACTACCGAAGCCACGGATACCGGCTCGAGGGAAGCTACATGGTCAAGAGTCTGCGGTCTAAAGCAGCCCAAACTGACTCAGAAGTACCCGATCGAATGCAGGCTCTGCTCGGTCTTCGGATCGAGGTGGTCCACCGGTTCCACACTCTCCGTGCCGGTGGCGATCCACAGCCCGATTTGTTTGCGCAAAGGCGCGATCTCCGGCGGCACTTCGTTCGCGGCCACGAGATCGTGCTTTTCCTGGGGATCCGCCATCAGATCATAGAGCTGGTAACTGCTCTCGTAGACGCGGTAGATCCACTTGTACTTGCCGGCACGGAGTCCAAATTCCGGCACGATACTGTGGGTGTTGCGCAGGAAGACCTTTCTCTTCTCGAAGTTCTCGTGCGTCCCGCGATCAGGGGCAAAAGGCTGTCCCCTTCAGTCCATCGGGAGGGGATGATCTGGAAAAGATCGAGATAGGTGGGAAGAGGATCCACCAGGGAGACCGGCTGCTTCACGTGTTGCCCGAGAACTCCGGCGCTCCGGGAATGTGCATGATGAAGGGAATTCGCATGAACTCTTCGTAGATGTGCCGGCCGTGCGCGTAAACCCCATGCTCCCAAAACGCCTCCCCGTGGTCCGCGATCACGAGGAAGACGGTGTTGTCCCAACGTCCGCTCTTCTTCAGAGCATCGATGACTTCTCCCACTTTGGAATCGACATAGGCCAGATTCCCATCATAGAGCGCGCGGATCATCTCTTGACGGTGCCGACTGGGCGGGTCGAGGCGGTATCGCAAGAAGGTTGCGCGCATTCGCGTCGACGCTGTCCGCCGCCACCGGATCGAACTTGCGCGCAAATTCGTCGGGCGGCGTATAGGGAGTGTGCGGCTCGAGAAAATGGAGATAGGCAAAGACCTGCTGATCCCCCCACGACTTCATGTCGTTCTCGAAGGCTTCGACGGTACGTTGGGCGAGGTGCTCGGTCGAATCGGGGACCGCTTCATTGTCGTAGATCTCGTAGAATTTCGTGAAGCCCCGATCGAATCCGAAATCGGGCCCGAACCAGGGATTTCCGGAAATTCGCGATCCGGCGGCTGAACTTGGGAGCCAGTAGCTCCGCCATGAGATTGGTGTTCTCGCCTACCTTGAACGGGGCATCGACGATGCCCTTCAATCCCTGCTTCTCGGCAAGAAAGGGATAGCTCGAGGTGAGCATCGCGTATACCGAATGTCCCGTCGATGCCGCCTCGGTATAGGCGGTATCAAAGACCAGACTCTTCGCGGCCAATGCATCGATGTTGGGCGTCGTGTTCCGATCGTAGCCCGCGAATCCGAAGTGTCCGTAGCCACCCGCGTCGAGCAAAACCATGATCAGGTTCTTGCCTCGCACCGCATCGCGCAGCCGGTGCATCTTTGCCTCTTGGGGATTGCGAACCAGGCCGCAAGAACCGAGGAACGAGCGCGGCCGTGAGAAGCAGCGGGAGTCCGAAGAAGCCGAAGAGGGAGAGCCGGCGCGAAAAGGCTGCAGGGTTGGCGGAATACTCGCCGGAGAGGCGATCATCGCGAATCTCCTGAAATGGACGGTAATCGAGAGCCTTGCCGAATCATGATATTCAGCCCCGCGCTCCAGCGGCAAGGAGACGCAAGACGGCCCCCTTCAGAGGATAGCATCGTCCCGCTGCGAGGGTGTGCAAACTCCAAGCTCAATCAAAAGTAACCGATCGCATGCAACCTCTGCTCGGTCTTCGGGTCCAATTTCTCGACCGGTTGGATACGATGTGTGCCGGTGGCAATCCAGAGCCCGATCTGCTTGCGCAGAGGCGCGGCCTCGGGCGGCACTTTGCCCTCCGCCATCAGATCGTGCTGTTCGTGGGGATCTTCCATCGAGGTCGTAGAGCTGGTAGCTGCTCTCGCGCACACGATAAATCCACTTGTAACGGCCCGCGCGTACACCGAACTCCGGAACCGTTCGGTGAGTGTTCCGCATGAAGATCTTACGCGTCTCGAAGTCCTTGGTAGCACCCACGATGAGAGGAAGCAAACTGTCGCCCTTCAGGCTGTCCGGTGGAGTAATCTCGAAGAGATCCAGGAAGGTGGGCAAGAGATCGACCAAGGAAACCGGCTGCTTGATGTGGCGGCCCATGAGTTCTTGATCGCCCGGGAACGTGCACGATGAAGGGGATACGCACGAACTCCTCGTAGATGTGGTGGCCGTGCTCATAGACTCCATGCTGCCAGAACGCCTCGCCGTGGTCCGCGATCACCAGAAACACGGTATCGTTCCAGTGCCCGCTTTCCTCAGAGCCTCGATCACTTCCCCGAGCTTTCGAATCCACATAGGCAAGATTGCCGTCGTAGAGGGCGCGGATCATCTTCTGCCTGCGCTGGCTTGGCGGGATCGAAACGATAGCGCAAGAGACTCTGAGAGCTGGCGTCGATGCTATCCGCCGCGACCGGATCGAACTTGCGCGCGAATGCCCTGGGGGGTTCGTACGGGGAATGCGGTTCCAGAAAATGGAGGTACGCGAAGACTGGCTCCGCTTCCCCACGAACTCAATTCTGTCTTGAACGCATCGACGGTACGAGCGGCGAGATGTTCGGTCGAATCGGGCACCGCTTCGTTGTCGTAGATCTCGTGGAACTGAGTGAAGCCGCGATCGAAACCGAACTCGGGTCCGATCCAGGCGTTCGAAGAGAACGCAACTCGCCGTGGGAACTTCGGCGCCAGAAGCGCCGGCATCAACTGCGGTGTGCTCGTCGATCTTGAAGGGAGCGTCTCGAATCCCTTTCAGTCCCTGCCGCTCGGCGAGAAAGGGGTAGCTGGAAGTGAACATCGCGTAGACCGAGGGGCCCGTCGAGGACGCCTCGGTATAGGCGGTGTCGAAGACCAGGCTCTTCTCGGCCAGGGCGTCGACATTGGGAGTAGTGTTGCGATCATAGCCAGCATAACCGAAGTGGCCGTAGGCTGCGGCATCGAGGAGCACGAGCACGAGATTTTTGCCTTGCACTTCATCGCGCAAATTCTTCATGGCCGCGTCTTCGCGATTGTTCCCGAGGCCGCAGGAGACGAGGGTGAGGGGAGCGAGCAGCAGGAGCAACAGACGCACGCCGCGCGTGGCAAGGCAATGGCGCGCCGTTGCCACGGCCTTGGCGGGTTCGAGCCGAGGAACCTTCATCTCTGATCTCCGAGGATTCCGGTGGGAATGCCGTCTGGCTGCCTGTCCATGATATCCAGCCCTCTGCGGCTCGGCAAGGCAACCAGCTCGCGGGGCACGGGGGCTTTCAGCGAGATTGTGAGAGCTGCTGCGCCCGCTCATGCGCTGCCAGAATCGCCTCCGTGAGTGTCCGCTCGAAATCGCCCTCCTTCAGTCTTTCGAACGCGGCCTCGGTGGTGCCTCCCTTCGAGCTGACGGCAGCGACAAGCTCTTCCAAACTCTCAGACGACTGGTTGAGCAGGTGAAATGAGCCCTGCATGGTCTGCTTGACCAGCATGGCCGATACCGATTCGTCCAAGCCCATTCTCATGCCCGCCCGGATCATGATCCTGATGATGTGGAAGAAGTACGCCGGGCCGCTCCCGCTCAGGGCGGTCACCGCGTCGAGCTGGCTTTCTTCGCCCAAGAGGATGGTCCGGCCGGTCGTGGACAGAAGACTGTCGATGACGCTGATGCGGTGCAGATTGACGATCTCGGTCGCGATGAAGGCGGTCACTCCCATGCCGAGTTGGGTCGGTGTATTGGGCATGGCCCGGACAATCGCGTCGTGCTGCAGTTTCTCTTGAAGGGTGGCGATGGTGATTCCGGCCATGACCGAGAGCAGAACGTGGTCCGGGCGAAGTACCTTTGCTCAGCGGAGGAGCGATGTTGGAGAAGTCCTGCGGCTTCACCGCAAGCACGAGCACGCCGTAGTCCGCGATACTCTCGTCGATTCCCGGAACGGCTCTTCCCAGCTCGAGTGCGGTCAAGCTTCTTCGCATGCTCTTCGTTCTTGGCGACGAGAAGCAGATTCTCCTTGGTCACCAGATTGAAACGCAGGAACGAGCGGGCATAGCTCAAGCCCATGTTGCCGCAACCGATGATGGCGATTCGGAACATCCTTGCGATCCTTCCGAGAAGGGGTTCGTGGTGATATACTAGCCAAGAGTACAAAAAATCGGCGCCGGGTGAGGGAAGTTCTTTCCCCCGTTCATCCGCTCGTGAGTGAAGGAGGTTGCTGGTATGGGACTCGATACTCTCGTGTTGCTCGTTCTGGCTGTGGTCCCGTCAGCCGTCATTCCATCCCCAGTCACGAGCCCGAGCACGATTGGCCGCTACGGATCAATGCCTCTATGCGATCGAGGACGGAGCCAATTATGTGGAGGGCTGTTTCGATCCCTGCGAGTGTCCGATCATGGCGCAGACCGGACTGGAGGGTTCCTTCCTCCTCACGGCGCGCGGGTACGGATGGCCAGTTCGTGGACTACGAGTTGAGCCAGCTGAGCTGGCTGGTCATGTGGCAGGGCGAGGTGTTTCATCGCATCGAAGGGACTGGAGCTTTTCAGGCTTGACGAGAGCGGCAAGCGGCAGCAGCTTCTTCTGAATCTCAGCTTCGACGGCGACGTCCGCTCGCTTTCGATAGCGGCGTGGTCCCACTCGACGCTGAGTTTCCTGAGCTGGATGTGACGGTCTCGATGAATGGCATGTACTGCTACGATCGTGTAGTTCATCTCCTCGCGGCGCAGAACGGAAAGATTGGGGTGGAGAACGAGTCGGCATGGGGCGCGCTGAAGGCCCGCTTTCTGGAGCACTAGAGTGCAACGAGCCTCTGCGGATTTGCCTTCTCACGACCCAGAGATCTCGACGCCGATCCCTTTCCCGCCGATGACTGGCCCTGCGATCCGCGCCCCTATCTCCCCGAGGCGAAGTGGACGGTCGCGACTCTGAAGAAGAAAAGCTGCGTGGAGCAGGTATCGTGGCTCGTGCGCGAGGACTTCGATCTCTTCTTCAACCTCTGCGATGGCGCGGCCGACCAAGATATGCCCGGAATCGAAGTGGTCAGGGTGCTGGAGGATGCCGGGGTGCCATTCACCGGGGCCAGCTCGGAATTCTACGAGCCCTCGCAGGGAGGACATGAAGGAGGCCTGCCGCCGCGAGGGAATCCCCACTCCCTCATACGTGGTCGCAAGAAATGAGGAAGACGTCGAACGCGCGGCCAACACCCTCTCCTTTCCCCTCTTCGTCAAGCACCACTCCAGCTACGCCAGCGTCGACCTCAGCCGGGCTTCACGCGTGAGACTCGCGCCGGATTGATCCGGCAGGCGGAAAAATCATGTCACGACACGGCGCGGCACTCATCGAGGAGTACGTCGACGGAGTCGAATGCACGGTGCTGGTGGCGGAGAATCCGGAGCGATCCGCAAAGCCCCACCACCTACACGCCCATGCAGTACCGCTTTCCCCAGGGAGAGAGCTTCAAGCACGAGAAGATGAAGTGGGTCGAGTACGACAGGCTGTCTTCGTTCCCGGTAACTGACCCACTGCTCGAAGCTCGTCTGCGCGATGTCTCGGCGCGCTTTTTCGTCGCGCTCAAAGGGGCCAGCTTCGGGCGCTGCGACTTGCGCGTCGATGCTGGGGGAACTCCGTTCATGCTGGAAATCAACCCCAACTGCGGAATCTACTATCCGGCAACGGATCCAGGAAGCGCCGATCTCTGTCTTTTTCAGGATCCTGCGGGGCACGAGGGCTTCACGCGCCAGTTGGTGCGCGCCGCTTTCGCTCGCCGTGATGCGAAGCTGCAAGCCCCAAAACCCTCGGCCATCCTCTAGAACTCGATCCGCATTCCCACCGGCAGATGATCGCTCAGGTACTGGATGTATTCGCTACTGCCGCCATAGAGCGACTTGTTCGGCTGGAGGGTCTCCACATCGGTGGAAGTCTTGGCGAAGGCGCTAAAGAGCTCGTCGGTGATCAAAATGTGATCCAGGTGAGAGCCTCCCTTTGAGGCTATAGGAGAATACGCTGGTGGCGCCAGTCGCGATGGACATGTCCGCGAATTCGAAGTGCGTGGGGTCGCTGAGGAAGGCCTCGAAGACATTGTTCTGGGCTGCATCAGTCAAGCTGTCGTTCATGTCGCCCACCACGATTACGCGCTGGTTGGGCAGGTTGTCGTTGATGTAAGCGGCCAAAAGCTCGCAGGCCTGTTGTCGGCGGAATTCCTCGTCCCACTCGTCGCCGCTGGCGATGGTGCCATCCCCACAGCACTTCAGGTGATTGTCGATGATCACCAGCGGCGTTCCCTGGAAATCGCAGCGCATCAGCAGGGGGCTGCGCGGGAAAATCCTACTCTCTGAGGTGAAAAGCTCCTCGAAGCTCACGTTGCTCACACTCGAGATCTTGTAGATGAAGGCCAGTTTCATGTATCTGGAGGAGCCGGGAGCCAGGTGACCAGTGTAGCCATCCAACTCGTCCAACACAGCCTGGAAGGCCGTCGGGTCTTCGATCTCCTGAAGAGCTGCCACGTCGGGGTCGAGCGCGCTCAGGGCCTTGGCCAGGTAGTGGGGAGTCTGGGAATTCTTGGGGAAGGTCTGGAGGTTCCAGGTGACGAGATCGAAGCTGCTATCGTCGCCAAAAGTCAGTCCGGGGAAGAGCTCATTCCCGCCGGGAGGCGGCGCCGCGGGAGTGATGGCCTCCTTCCCGCTACAGCCAAAAAGGGTAAGAATCAGCGCCAGCGCGCCCCAAATCAGGGCAGTTCTGCGAATCGAAAACATCTGAGAATCCAACTCCAATATCGTGGTCGGCTCAATCTGGTTCTAATTATAGTCAAAGCCAAGCAGAAAGGGGAGAGCCATGCCAAGCGATCGAAGTGGTGCGGGCCGACATCACCACCCTCGAGGTGGACGCGATCGTCAACGCTGCCAACACGAGCCTGCTCGGTGGAGGAGGGGTCGATGGCGCCATTCACCGGGCCGCAGGGCCGCAATTGCTCGAGGAATGCCGAAATTTAGGCGGATGCCCCACCGGCGGGGCACGCATTACCCGGGGCTTATGAACTGCCCGCCAAATGGGTGATCCACACCGTGGGACCGGTATACCATGGCGGCCAGGCCGGCGAGGCGGAGTTGCTCGCAAGCTGCTACCGGGACAGCCTGCGACTGGCGCGAGAGGCCGGGGCAAAGACGGTGGCCTTCCCCATGATCAGCTGTGGGGTCTACGCTTACCCTGCCGATCGCGCCTCGCGCATCGCGGCCGGAACCGTCCGCGGCGAACTACAGGAGCACGAGCTGCCGGAGCGTGTCCTGCTCGTGGCCTTCAGCGAAGCCGATCTGCGGGTGCTTCGAGCCGCCCTGGAGCCGAACTGAGCCTCTCCTTTCTCAGCCGATCCATCCGATTCTGCAACCACGCCGTCCACTCGGGCAGGCCCTCGCCGGTACGAGCCGATACCTTCAGAAGGGGAGCTGAGGTGTTGACGCGTTTCAAATCCTCCAGGACGTTATCGAGCGAGAAATCGAGAACCTCCAGAAGATCGATCTTGTTCAGCAGAATGACGTCCGCCGATTGAAAAAGCGTCGGGTACTTGGCGACCTTGTCGTCGCCCTCGGGAACGCTCAAGAGAATGCAGCGTGCGTGCTCTCCCAGGTCATGGCTGGCCGGACAGACCATGTTTCCCACGTTCTCGATGAAGAGATATTCGACTTCATCCAGTTTCAGTGCGTCGAGTCCGTCCGCGACCTCGCTCGCCGAGAGGTGGCACCCCCTGCCCGTGTTGATCTGGACGGTTTCGCGCGCCACTCCCTCCAGCCGGTCCGCGTCGCGCGTGGTCTGCAGGTCGCCCACCAGCACCGCTGAGGGGCTACCGAGGGCGGGGATCGTCTTCTGAAGGAGCGTGGTCTTTCCAGAACCGGGCGCGCTCATCAGGTTCAGACCCAGGATCCCCCGCTCCGAAAGACGGCGTCGGTTGACGGCGGCCACTGCGTCGTTGGCCTTCAGAACGCTTTGCACCACTTTCACGAGTGTCATCTCAATTCTCCCTCTCTCCTTCTAAAGACATCAGAATCATCTCGTTTCCTGCGACCAGCTCGGCTTCGGCTCGGCCGCAACTTGGACAGCGATATTCGTCGAGCGCCGCCGGATATTCGTTTGCGCAGGATCGGCAATGGGCGCGGATGGGCACTTCTTTCGTGTTCAGCCTCGCGTCTGCGGCAAGAGTGTCCCGGCTGGCCGCGGCAAACGCGGCCCGGAGCGCTTCGGGAACCACCAGAAGTTGCAGACCGAGATCGACGTGAACCTCCGTGATCCGGCTCAGAGAGTGCAGTCGGGCCTGCTCGAGAACTTGATCGAGCAGGGAGATGGCGAAGGCTGCTTCGTGCATGGTTTGCCTCGTATTTTTCTCCGGCCTCAGCAGATCCTGGGCAGTGCTTCTCCGTGAGGACGCGTGACGATACGGCGTCCCCGGATGCTCGTGATCAACTCGACCAGCGGAGGCTGTGCCTCGACGAGCTCGCCGATGATCGCCGCCTCACGCCCCAAGGGCTGAGCTCGGAGCAGGCCAAGAGCCTGTTCCACCGCTGCCGCACTGCACACGGCCACCACCTTTCCCTCGTTGGCCACCCCCAGGGGATCGAGCCCCAAGCAGTTCGGCGGCGTGACGGGTGTTTCCGTGCAGCGGGATTTTCTCTTCGTAAACCTCGACGCCCAGCTTGCTGCCCTCCGCGATGTCGACCAGGACTCCGGCCAGTCCGCCTCGCGTGGGGTCGCGCAGGAAACGAAGCTGCGGGCCCAGCGAGCAGAGCGCGGAGCACAGCCGGTTCAGAGGAGCGACGTCGCTTTGCAATCGCGTGGAGAGTTCGAGCCCCTCCCGGGCCGCCATGATGGTCAGTCCATGATCGGCGATGGGGCCACTGATGAGAATGCGGTCCCCCGCTCGAATCGAGTGCAGATCGAGGCGGAGCTTTGGATCGACGATTCCCACCCCCGAAGTGGAAATGAACAGGCCGTCTCCCCGCTGACGTTGAATGACCTTGGTATCGCCCGTGGCTACGAACACTCCGGCCCTCTTGGCCGAATTCGCGATCGATTCCATCACACGATCGAGAGTGGCCAGAGGCAATCCCTCCTCCAGAATGAGAGTCTGGGTGAGGGCCACCGGCCGCGCTCCCATCACGCTCAGGTCGTTCACCGTCCCACACACTGAGAGGCTCCCGATGTCGCCTCCGTTGAAGAACAAGCGGCTGCACCACCGACGCGTCCGTGCTCAAGACATACCCGCCCCGCGGGCAGATCGAGCAACGCCCCGTCGGCGAAAGGATCCAGCGCCGGGTTGGAGAGCCAGGGGGCGATACGCTCGCGCAGGAGCTGATTCATGAGTTCCCCGCCGCCACCATGGGCCAATTGAACGAGTTCTTCCTTCACCGCGACCTGCTTTCGGATCGGGCTGGGTCTACCGCTGCGGGCATACCCAGAGCGGGACGCTCCCTCACGGTGCGGGATGAAGCCTCGCGCACCGTGGCGCCGGCGTACTTGAACCAGGCGGCACAGCTGCCCTCCGAGGAGACCATGCAGGGTCCCACCGGGTCCGATGGGGTACACGCGACACGAAAGAGCGGGCAAGCGTCCGGCGTGATCTTGCCACAGATCACTTCTCCGCAGCGGCATCCCGGCGGATGGCTGAATCCGCTTCGAGCGAGAGTCCGAAGCGCTGTGCGGCATCGTAGTCGGCGAACGCCGTCGCGCAACTGCAGGACCGGATTCGGGCAGGACTCCCAGGGCGCGCCAGGTGGTATCACTCGGCTCGAAGACTCTGTCGATGAGCTCCAGCGCGAGGCGATTGCCTTCGGGCCGAACCGCGACGGGATAGCAATTTTCCACGGCGGGGCGGCCGCTAAGCGCCATGGCGACCAATCTTTCGATGGCGCACAGCATGCTCTCCGCTTCGAAACCAGCCACTACACACGCTTTGCCATAGACGTTCGGCGATAGTCTCATAGACTCGCGTTCCAATGACCACGCTCGACGTGTCCCGGGCAGAGGAAACCGTCTAGGGGCAGGCTCGGGTCCTCCAGAAGAGCGTGCATGGCGGGGAGCACTCTCTTGTGTCCCACCAGGAGAGAGAAGTTTCGTAGTCCGGCCGCGCGCGCCTCCAGTACCGCCAGCGCCGAGGCGGGAGTCGTGGTCTCGAACCCGAGAGCGAGAAACACCACCTGTTCCCCGGGATGCTCCATCGCATAGCGGACCGCCGACCGTGCCGAATACACCACCTCCACACGCGCTCCCATCGCGCGCGACTCCGCGAGCGAGAGACTCGTTCCCGGCACGCGCATCATGTCTCCGTAGCTGAGTATGCTGACCCCCTCTCTCAAAGCCAATTCGCAGGCGGCATCGAGATATCCCACCGGGGTGACGCACACCGGGCAGCCAGGACCTGAGACCAAGCGCAGGGAAGCGGGCAAGAGAGATTTCACGCCGCTTCGAAACAGAGATACCGTATGGGTGCCACAGATCTCCATGAAGCTCAGCGCACGTTTCCCTTGCACTGCGGCCTCGATCGATGCGGCAATATCCCGAGGTGTTCTCATCGCAGTTCTCTCTCGCCCTCTGGTTCGGGACTCTGGCCCATGAGCACCCCGGCTTCGCGCAAATAGCTCCAGGTCCTCGACGCCTCCTCCGCATCGAGTTCTTCCAAGGCCATTCCGGCGTGGACCAGGACCCACGAGCCCACTTCCGCTGAGGGAACCAGCACCAGGGAGACCCTCGTCTTCGTTCCCAGAAAGTCCACGAGACCTTCGGGCCCCAAGGCGCCAGCCGGATTCTCATCGATGGAAATCACCCGGCCCGGTACTGCCAAGCACATGAGAACCTCCTACACCTGTGCCGCGGCCACGAGAGCCTGCCCGAAGGAAAGCCCCCCGTCGCCGCAAGGAAGCTGCTGGTGCCGGTAGACCTCCAAGCCCGAGGCACTGAGTGCATCAGCGAGCTCGTGTAACAGGATGCGATTGACGAAGCAGCCCCCCGAGAGCACGACCTTTCGTATCCCGGTTTGGCGCGCGCAGTTTCGCGTCGCTTCGGCAAACAGCTCGCACACCCCACGGTGGAAAGCGCGCGCGCAGGCAGGCAACTCCGCCCCCTCTTCCCTCGCGCGCAAGAGATCCAACACGAGTGCAACCCCGTTCATTTCCCAAAGACCACTCTCGTTTCGCGCCACCCTGGTTTTGGTCTTGGGCCAGCTTCGGGCCTGTCGCGCACTTACTTCCAGACTGACAGCCGCCTCTCCCTCGTAACGATTGTGACCACACACGCCCAACAAGAAAGCCGCTGCGTCGAAGAGTCTCCCCAAACTCGAACAGGGGACGGCCGTGTCCGCTTGCAGCATCTGCTTGGTGGCTGTCTGCGTGAGAAGCGGATCCGGCCTGTCGATCCAGCGGGGAAGGGCCTGAACCCAGTCCTTCGAAAAAGCTCGAAAGAGAAGCGCGGCACCACTACGCCAGGGCTGAAGCGCGGCCGCATCACCGCCGAAGAGAGGAAGCTGCGTTAGGTGGGCCAGACGCTCGAAATTATTGTAGCGCGCCAGGAGGATCTCTCCGCCCCAGATCGTCCCATCCGTTCCGTAGCCAGTGCCATCACAGATGATGGCCAGAACCGGCCCCTTAAGATGATTCTCTGCCATACAGGACACGGCGTGCGCGTGGTGGTGTTGCACTTCCACCAAGTCCACACCCAAAGAGCGCGCGAACTTCGAACTGTGATAGAGAGGATGTAGGTCGCACGCGTAGCGCTGCGGGTCGACCCGCAAGAGTTCCTGCAAGCGCCGACCGGCATCGAGAAACTTGCGATAGGCGCGGGGATTCTCGAGGTCGCCGATGTGCTCGGAGAGTACCGCGCTTCTTTCCTTCAAAAGACAAATCGTGGACTTCAGGTCGCCGCCAAAGGCCATGACGGGCTCGCGGGCATGTTTCGAGCACACGATGGGATCCGGCACGAATCCACGGGCGCGGCGCAGCACGCTGGGCTTTTCATTCTGCTGAGAGAGCAGCACGGAGTCATCGATCGGCCGTACGATGGGCCGGTCGTGCAGAAGGAAGGCGTCGACCATACCCTTCAGGCGCTGTAGGGCGCCTTCGTTGGTGAAACACAGCGGTTCGTTGGTGGTGTTGGCGGAGGTCATGACGAGCGGCAGAGTGCACTCGTTGAGCAGCAGTCGATGCAGGGGTGTGTAGGGCAAGAGCAATCCGAGGAGATCGCTGACTCCGTAGACGCTGGGAGCAATGCGAGCCTGTGAACTTCTCTGCACCAGGAGAATGGGTGCTGCGATGGACACCAGAGCTTGCTCATCCAGCCGGCTGAGCGTGGCATAGCTGCGCGCGGCCTCAAGATTCTCTACCATGACCGCGAGCGGCTTTGCCTCGCGTCCCTTGCGAGTTCGCAGACGATTCACGGTATCCTCGTCGTCCGCCCGGCACGCGAGATGAAATCCACCCAGACCCTTGATTGCGAGGATCTTTCCCTCTTGCAGGATGACGCGCACTATCTCGCAGAGGATCTATGGAGGGAAGGACAGTGCCCTCACTGTCGCTCAGCCAAAGTCTGGGACCGCACTCGGGACAGGCATTGGGTTGAGCGTGGAATCGCCGATGGGCGGAGTCGTCATACTCGGCCTGGCATCGAGGGCACATCCTAAAATCTGCCATGCTCGTTCGCGCGCGGTCGTAAGGTACTTCCTCGATGATGCTGTAGCGCGGGCCCGCAGTTCGTGCAGTTGGTGAAGGCATAGCGGTAGCGACGGTCCTTCGGATCAAGACATTCTGCAAGACACTCGGGACAGACCGCGGCATCGGGAGTGATGTCCATTTCTTGCTTCTGCAGCCACACCGATTCGGCCACCGCAAATCCGCCGCTCCTTGGCAGGGAAGTCGGTTCACCTCGATGTCGATGATGCGCGCGAGTGGCGGGAGTTCGCCAAAGAGTCGTCGACGGAAGGAATCGAGATTGGCGGAAGATCCCTCGATTTCGAGGAATACGCCACCCGAGTCGTTGCCCACGAATCCCCGCAAGTCCAAGGACTGGGCCAGCCGCACCACGAAGGGACGAAAGCCGACCCCCTGTACGCGTCCGCGCACGCGCAGATGCAAACGTTGCGCAAGTAGTGCTGTTAGGTCCCATGGTATCACCAGCCCAAAAAGAGCATGCCTCCGCCGCAGACACTCAGAGTCACTCCCGCGAGGACCTGGCCCCAGCGATGCAGCCATCTCGCGGGTAGGACGCGCAATCCAGCCGATAGAGAGCTCACGAGCACCAACATGGTGCCGATCGTAACCAACGCGAAAATGGTGGTGACCAAGATCAGCTGGCGAGGTTTGCTCGTGCGGCCGGCACCATCACGATGGGAATCAGGGGCTCGCAGGGGCCGAACACGAAGATGGTGAAGAGGACCCATGGGTGTGATTTTGCCGTCTCCGTGGGCGTGCGTGTGGCCAGCCACGTGACTGTGAGAATGTGTATGTCGCGTGCCGTCTGAGTGGATGTGAGAATGCGTGTGGGTGCGCGACCTGAGCATGCGCCAGAGCGCCACAACCGTGTAGGTGCATCCGAAGATGAACAGCAGCCACGCAGCCACCTGCCCACGAGATGACTCGGTCGCGCTGAGTTTGAAGATGGAGAGCCCGAAAGCCACTCCGACGAGTCCCAAGACGATCGAGCTCCCGACATGTCCTAGCCCGCACACTGCGGTCAGGCCCAGAGTCCGCGGCAGTGACCAGGACTTGGCGCGTCCGATGGCGATGAAGGGCAGATAGTGATCGGGTCCGGTAAGGGTGTGGAGCAACGCTACACTCGCCGAGACCATGCACAGAGACAAGAGTTCAGGGTTCATGGCTTCGACCTCACCTCCCCGTTCGCTCCCTCGTGAAGCACGATCTGAGCCGAGGCGGCAAGAAGGAGTTTCTCCACCCCACCGCCCTCGAAGACCTCCTGCAAGAACTCGATCGCCTTCGCCAGATTCTCCGGCGCTCCCGCGAGAGAGCTATTCCCCGTAGGAATGAAATTCGTAGCCGCGAATGCCCAGGAGAAAAGCACGCGGAGTGACGCCGAGCGCCTCGCGCGCAGTCGCAAGTACCGTAGCCGCGTCACACATGTGCGAGGTGAAATGGGAGTCTCGTCTTCGCCTCGACTACTTCCACCGTGAATGGCGAGGGTGCGTCTATCGACGCATCGACGAAGATGACGGTTTCGTGCCTCGCCACGATCCAGGCGTCCTCCACCGTGAGTTGATAGTCGCTCTCCACAGCTGAGCTGTGGTAGTGCGAGAACTTCGAAAGCCCGCGCACAGGCCGGACCCAAACCATCATCGAGACGACCCGGATTGCCGTATGCGTAGAGCAAATAGGGTCGCTTGGCATCCATGGCTCATGCCTTCTTGCGTCGTGCGATCACGTTCCCGTGCCCATCCACGAGTTCAACGATGAGCGGCATCTGCCCCAGCGAATGGGTCGCACAGGACAGGCAGGGATCGTAGGCCCGAATCGCGACTTCCACGTGATTGAGCAGGCCCTCGTTGATCTCACGGCCGGTAAGGTACTTTTCCGCCACGTCCGACACGGCGCGGTTCATGGCCTCGTTGTTGGAAGTGGTGGAGACGATGAGATTGGCCATCGTCACCTGATCGTTCTCGTCCACCCGGTAGTGATGGAAGAGAGTTCCCCGGGGAGCCTCGAGAATGGCCGACCCCTTCTCCCCGGAACTCCCCCTTCACCACGAGATCTTCTCCCTGCAAATCAGGATCGTTCAGCAGATCTCGGATCATGCTCGATGCAATGCAGAAGTTCGATCATCCGCGCCCAGTGATAGGCAAGGCTCAGGTTGTTCGGCATTGCCGCCGCTGACCGCCATGAATTCCTCGCGGGCAGCATCCGCCTCGGGGGTTCCCATGCGATCGCAGAGATTCACGCGCGCAAGTGGCCCCACCCGGTACCATCCCTTCCTCGGCCCCAAGGAGCGAATGAAGGGAAATTTCATGTACGACCACGAACGAACTTCCTCCGCGATATACTCGGCATAGTCCTGCGGATTCATTCTCTGAAAGATGATGGAACCCCTAGCGTCGATGGCCTTCAGTTTGCCGTCGTAAAGGTCGAGGGTTCCTGATTCGTCTACCAAACCCAGGTGGTTGGAGTCGAAGGCAGCAAACTGCGAGGCCGTCTCGAGGTGCGACAGCGTATAGTCCCGCGCGATGTTCACCGCGCTTCTCGACCACTCCATCTGCTGATCGATCGACGAAAGAAAGTGGTCCCTCTCCTCGATGGAGAGATTCTTGTTGACCCCGCCGGGAATGGAGCCTGTCCCGTGAATCCTCTTCCCTGCCGTGGCTTCGATGATCTCCTGTCCGTAGCGGCGCATCATGATCCCCTGCGTCGCAAGCTGCGGATACTCCTGGGCAACTCCGATGACGTTGCGCTTCGCCACCTCTCCATCGAATCCAAAAAGAAGATCGGGAGACGCGAGATGGAAGAAATGCAAAGCGTGACTCTGGTAGATCTGCCCGTAGTGCATGAGCCGGCGAATCTTCTCGGCAGTTGGCGTGATCTTCTCGGCACCGATGACGTAGTCCATGGCCTTCGAAGCAGCCAGATGATGGCTCACCGGACAGATGCCACAAAGTCTTTGCACCAGGACTGGAACTTCCCAATAGGGCCGGCCTTGGATGAAGCGTTCGAAACCGCGGAATTCCACCACGTGAAGGCGCGCCTGATCGACGTTCCCCCTGTCATCGAGGTGAATCGTGACCTTCCCGTGACCCTCCACCCTCGTGACCGGTTCGATGACCACTCTGGTGTTCATTCTTGCATCCCCGTGTTTTTGCTTACAAACTTTCGAGCCTGCGCTCTGACGCCCAGTCTCGAAACGATGATTCAGTCGTACTTGATCAGTTCGTACGGAAGCTCGACATCCTCGTGCGATAGCAACGCCGTCAGAACCTTCCACAGAGTCTCGGCCGAGGGAGGGCATCCCATGATGTGATAGTCGACCTTGACCACTTCATGGCAGGGAATGACTCGATTCAGAAGCAGAGGAATCTCTTGATCGTTGGGAATCGTGCCGCTGGGGTTGTAGACGGTGGGGCCACTTTGATAGGCCTCGTCGAGACATTCCTTCAGTGCGATGGGATTGCGTAGGGCCGGGATTCCGCCGGTCCGCGCGCACTCGCCCACCGAGACGAGAATCTCACAGTGCTGGCGGATTTGCTGCAGCACGTGCACGTTCTCGTCGTTGGAGCATCCCCCTTCCACCAGCCCAATGGTGCAATGATCGTGGAATTCCTTGATGTCGTCGATGGGACAGCGGTCGAAATCCGCGATCTCCACCAGGTCCAACAAACGCTCGTCGATATCCAGGAGCGACATGTGGCAGCCAAAGCAGCCGGCCAGGGAGGTGGTAGCGATACGCGGCTTCACTTTCGTGATCATGAGGACTGAACCTCCGGCTTCGCCGACTCGATTTCCGAGCCGATGGGCGTGTGATCGAAACGGCGCTTTCCCACCGGTACGGTGAATGCACTGCCTTTGCGTAGAATCGCGCCCACCGGACAAGCCTCCACCGCCGCTTCCGCGCTTTCGCGGTCCATGTTCTCGGTCACCACCACGCGCTTGCCCTTCCCGCGCCCGATGAACTCGAACGCCGCCCCGCGGTGGCGCTCCCTCGCCGTCTCCACACAGCGGCCGCAGAGGATGCAGCGGTTGTGGTCTACGTAGAAGTGGGGATGCTCAGCGTCCACGCTGCGCAAGGGGAATTGATAGGGAAAGCGCACCTTCTCGATGCCGAAGCGGTACGCAAGAGCCTGTAGCTCGCAGTTGCCGCTCTTCTCGCAGCAAGGGCAGAAATGGTTGCCCTCGGCGAACAGCATCTCCACGATCATGCGCCGCATCTGGCGCAGCTCGTCCGATTCGATCTCCACCCGCGCGTCCTCGGTGGCCGGTTGCGTACAGGAAGCCATGAAGCGCCCGTTCACCTTTACCATACAGACGCGGCAAGCGCCCGTCGGGTGCAATTCCTGGAATGCGCAGAGATGGGGCACGTAGATCCCGTTGTCTTCAGCGGCTTCCAGAATGCTCCTCCCCTTCTCGGTTCGAACCTTCTTTCCATCGATGCGGAAGGTGATTTTCTCAGCCACGATCGCCCTCCTCACCCAGATGCGCCGATCGCCGCCCCGCCAAAGCAGCGGCTTGCGAAGTTGCAGCAGCCAAGTCGAATCCCCTTTCGACGCCGAGCTTGCTCTTGTAGAGCTCGGGAAAGTTCTCCATTGTACTCGTCACCGGATTGTGAGAGGTCTGGCCCAAGCCGCAGCGACTTGCGGCACCCATGACGGTCGCCAGCGAGCGCAGCAGTTCGAGATCCTCTCGCTTTCCCCAGCCCGCGCGTACTCGCTGCACGAGTTGCAGAATCACTTCGTTCCCGAAGCGGCAAGGCGTGCAGTATCCGCAGCTCTCCTCGCAGAAGAACTGCATGTAGTGCTCCACCATTGCCAATAGATCGCGCGAGTGATTGAAGATTATGATGGCTCCGCTAGTGGCTAGATCGTCGAAGGCGATGCGCCGGTCGAAACCAGCTTTCGAAATGAACTGACCCGAGGGACCTCCAACCAGGACCGCTCGGGTATTTTCCGCTCCCGACTTCTTCAGCACTTCGCGGAGGCTGGTTCCGTATTCGAACTCGTAGACCCCCGGCCATGAGCAATCTCCGCACACGCTCAGAAGCTTCGTTCCGGGAGACGATTCGGTGCCCAGTGATCGGAACCACTCGCTTCCCTTGAGCACGATGCGCGTCGCGGCGCACAGCGTTTCCACGTTGTTTACTACGGTGGGTTGGTCGCGATAGCCCTTCTCGGCCGGGAAGGGCGGTTTCGTCTTGGGATCTCCGCGCCTTCCCTCACAGCTCGAGATCAGCGCGGTCTCCTCTCCACAGACATAAGAGCCGGCGCCCATCTGAATCCGGATGTCGAAATCGAAACCCCTCACTCCAGCGATGGAAGGACCCAAAAGTCCTTCGTCGCGATACTCCTGAAGGCTCGCCTCGAGGAAGCGGCGGAGGTACTGGTACTCGCCCCGCAAATACACGATGCCGGTATCTGCGCCAATGGCCCTAGCCGAGATGATCATCCCCTCGATGAACAGACCCGGGTACTCGGTGAGAAGCACGCGGTCCTTGAAGGTCCCCGGCTCTCCCTCATCCGCGTTGCAGATCACGGTCTTTTGTGAACCGCTGGCCACTGCGGCGAATTTCCACTTCGTTCCGGTCGGGAAGGCTGCACCGCCTCGACCACGCAAACCGGATTCTTCCAGGAGTTTTATAACCTGGCCCGGCTCCATTCGCGCCACCTTGCGCACGGCCTCACCCTTGGGCCAGGGCGTCAGAATCGCGGGTCCCGCCTTCTCGATGTGGTTTTGCACCATGCTGCGCACGAGCGGGGAGGCATTGTTCCCATCTCCCACTGAGCACAGAATGGCGGCTGGATCCTTGGTCTTCCGCAGTGTATCCACGAGTTCGGGCACGCTCTCCGGCCTCAGATTCGTCACGGGAACGCTGCCGATGAGAGCGGCCGGGGCCTGATCGCTCATGCCGATACACGGGGTCCACTGCAGACCGAAGAGCCCATCCTCAGTGACTGATCCCATGGGGATCCCCAGCTCGCGTTCGAATACGCGGGCTACGTCCTCCACCTTCGCCATGCGATCGACGACGTCGTTGCACAGACGGATGGGAATGTGGCCCCGCGGATGATCGCTCAGGAAAGCGTAGAAGGAGACTGCACTCTCCACCTCCACAGGCTCGCACGACACGGACTCGGCAATTGCAAGCGCGCTGTCTTTCGAGATGCAACCGAGTGAGGTCTGAACCTCCCGGACGATATCCATCAATCGCGTTCGGTCGTTTCCGTACCGGGCGCAGATCGAGGAAATTGGATCCGCCATGGGATCACCCCCGCGATTTCGAGGCCTAGAAACTCGTCTTCGCGGCCAATCTGTGTCCGGGATCGGGAGCTAACAAACGAAAAAACAGCAATTTAGCGAGCTAATGTTCGTTCAAGTCGACTAGGAATCCGCGCCTGCCACCCGCGCTTGGGGAAGAGCCGCTGCCACGCTGGAGGCCACCTGGAGATTCCCCTCGCGCGAGGATTTCAAGTACGCGCGGGAATCGTGTTCCAACGCTCCCTGTGGCAGCCACTGCCAGAGGGCACCCAATTCACGCTGTACGGCGTCGCGGTAGAAAGCGGGTATGCGATCGCTTTCCCCCTCGAAGAAGGCCCGCAACTGTGGATCCCGATCAAGTTCTTTTCTGAGGTGCTGGAAGTAATGAAGCCGGCCGAGTCCTTCTGACGACACTCCGCGTACTAGATTCATCCAGCGGGGAATGGCGCCCCGGTTGGCCAGGAAACGCCTACCCATGTTCTTCCATGAGAAGGTGTAGCGGGTCAGGTCGATGACGTGATCGTAGAACTCAGTCCATTCGTAGTTGAGCGGCGCGACGTTCATGGCGTGGTTGTTGTCGAGGAAGTGGAAGGGGAACGCTCGTACGCGGCCGCTCAACTGTAGCTCCAAATTGAGCGGTGCTGCGCGCCCAAATGCCGTCAACAACGAGTACCCCGGGAATGCGCCCGGCGTGAGATCGATGAATTTCTTGGTCAGTTCGAATGGCTCGGCTCCACGGTCGCAGTCAAGGCCCAGCACGAAATTGGCCTGCACGTAAGGAATGTAGCGCATGATCATTCGAATGTGCTCGGAGATGTGAAGCACTCGCTCTTCCGCCTGACGACTTCCGCAGCGCGACTTGTTGCCCAGATCGAACCAGGACTCCACTCCCGGTAGAAGCGCTCGGAATCCATTCCGCTTCAACCGCTTGACGTGGGGTTCGGTGAGGAGGGATAGAGAACTCTCTGCCACAAACTCGATACTGCCCGGAGGCACCGCCTCCTCGATGGCATCGAGATAATCGTCGAAGCGGACCCCGAAGTTGGGATCGTGCCATCCGACTTTGGGGTGTTTCATGCGCGTGCGAAGGAACTTCAGGTCATTCTTGAGCGCATCGAAGGCCAGAGGCTTGTAGTCAACGGTGGAGTCGATACAGAACGCGCAAGTATAAGGACATCCCAAGCTACCGATCATCGGAACGATCTTCAGCAAAGGCGCCTTGCGTAGGATCGCCTCCATGAAGGGCCAGCGTTGCTGAAGGCTGGGCAGTTCCTGTGGTTGCTGCTCGGCGGAGAGATGAATGCCACTGGGACGATGGGGCGAGCAGTCCAAGAGAACATCCTGCACCAGTTTTCGATCCGTGAAGCCGAAGACGTAATCGAAGTACTGCAGGCAGTCCTCCGGATAGCAGCGCGCGTGCGGTCCCCCAATGGCGGTAACGGCTCCCTGGGAACGGAAGTAATTGCTGAGCGCGTAAGCCAGCTGAGCGGACTGCGTGAAACTACTGAGAAATACCAAATCGCAGTCTCGCGGGAGCTCCTTCTCCAGATCTTCCAGCCCCGTGTAACAGACAAACTCGACTTGGTGCCCTTGTTCCTGACACCAGACCGCGACGACCTGCGGCATGATGGCGGCGAGATTGGCGTGCATGACGCGCGCGTAGAGTGCTCGAGTGGGACCTTTGTGAGCTAAGTCGACGATACCGACACGGAGCTTTCGCAAACTATTCCCCCGATTCTGCAGCCGTGAGCGATGGCCACCGCGGGTGAAGCGTCGACGACGCAACCCCTTCCGATCGCGAGACGGATGGATCTGCGAGTCCTTCCGTACGCCTTACGCAATCCTGCGATGCTCGTGATCCGGAAATGGATCACTTGGGTCCCGGGGGAGCTCCGAGATCACTCTTGAGACGGGAGCCAAACTGTGGTGTTGCGTACGAGCAAAGTAGCAGAGCAGAAGCCTCGCCGCGATTGAATTCGCTAACAAGGACGAAAGCCGGAAGAGGACAGCTGCGATCTCCTGGGCTCCAGACCCTGGAAAAATACAATAGATTCAGAGCGTTTACTCGTGAATAACCAAGCATGAGGCAAAATGAGGCGGCGGTGCGTTCGCCGTATCCCCCCTGGTCCCCAGAAGGTTTTCAAGTGTAGCATTGGCCTGCGTATTCTGGGCATGACGGTTGCACGGAAGCCCAGGCCAATGCAGTCGGGTCCGCGATTCTGGATTCGAAGGCCAGATCCACCCATCTGACGGGTTCCCGAATGAGCCACTCAGCTTCTGTCACTTCCTCCACGGACCGCATTCCATCCCACGTTGCGCCCCCCCGGCGCGGGGTTTCTCCTGCCTTCCTCACGAACCTCTTTTTCGTGGGTCTAAGCATCCTCGGCGCCCCCTACTATTTGGCGCCTCTCGCGCAGCGGGTTCGCCATCCCTTCCACGCCTGGCTCAGGCCTTCGGGCTATGTGGGGCAGAGCGCCGGCATCCTGCTCTTTCTCGGCTTCCTGTTCCTCTGGCTCTATCCGCTGCGCAAGCGAGCGCGCTGGATGTCCTTCAGCGGGTCGGTGGGAAAGTGGCTCGACGTCCACATCGTGGTGGGTTTGACCCTTCCCATCCTCGGTGCGGTTCACGCGTCCTGGCGCTTCAATGGCCTGATCGGATTGGGCTATCTGGCCATGCTCATCGTCGTGGCCAGCGGCATCGTCGGTCGCTACATCTACTCGCGCATTCCCCGTTCGCGAAAGGGAGTAGCTCTCGGGCTGGACGAAGCCACGAAGCAACGCATGCAGCTGCTCGTGGAGCTTGCCAACGTCACCGGTCTGGAAAGAGATGTCGTTTCGAGCGTGCTGGCGGCCAGCCCCGTACCGACACGCGGTCTCGGTCTCCGCGGAACCCTCCTGCAGATGGTGCGTGACGACTTTGCACGACGAAAAGCCGCGCGTGAAATCGTTCGCCGCTGGAAGAACTTGGGGCCCGATCGGCCGCCACTGGATCGTCAAGCATTGCGCAGCTTGCTGCGCAATGCGCGACGGCAGATGGCTCTGAGCCAGCAAGTGCGCCTCCTTGACGCGACGCAGGGCCTCTTCCGGTTCTGGCACGTTGCCCACCTGCCGGTGGCGATCACGGCTGCCATCGCAGTGACCATTCACGTCGTGGTGGCCGTTCTCTTCGGCGCCACCTGGTTCTACTAGGATCACCGCCATGCTCTGGACCACCCTTGCATTCGTGCTTTTCACCGTGGCCTTCGCCACCTGGCACGTGCGTCGACAGAGCTCGAGGGCAGTGGCGCGCTGTCCGCGTTGCAAAGCCGTCCTTCCCTCGGGCGCCACCCAGTGTAGTTCCTGTGGTGTCCCGCTCTCCGCCTTCGAGGTGGTCGCCGCCGCCGTATCTTCCGCCGAGACCGAGTCGCCACAGGGGCGTCCCCACGCCATCGTGCGCGCCGATCTCTGCGTGGGCTGCTCCACCTGCGTCGATGCCTGCCCTGAAGAGGGAGCCCTGCACCTTCAGTCGAAGCTGGCCGTGGTCGACCTGGCCCGCTGCGTGGGGCATGGCGACTGTGCCAGGGCCTGTCCGGTGGGAGCGATCGTGGTCAGCGCCGGCGGTTCAGTCCAGCGCGTCGAAGTGCCTCAGGTCGATGTGAACTTCCAGAGCAACGTACCCGGCCTGTACATCGTGGGAGAATTGGGCGGACGCGGACTCATCAAGAACGCGATCAACGAGGGCCGAATCGCGGCCGAACACGTGGCCGCTACCCTCCATGGTGAAGAGGCTCGTGGGGAGGATGTCTATGACGTGGCCATCGTGGGTTCCGGCCCGGCCGGACTCAGCGCCGGACTCGAGGCCAAGCGCCAGGGGCTAAACTACGTGCTTCTGGAGCAGGGCACCCTCGCCGATTCCATCCGCAAGTATCCGCGACACAAGTTGTTGATGGCAGAACCCATCAACGTCCCGCTCTACGGAGACCTGTGGATCTCCGACACCACCAAGGAGGCTCTGCTGAAGGCCTGGGAGGCCATCATCGAGACCACCGGCCTGCAGGTGAACACCAGCTGCCGGGTGGAGAACGCGCAGCCGCGGAATGGTCACTTCGAGCTCGAACTCAAGGAAGGAAGTCTGCGCGCCCGCTGTGTCATTTTGGCCATGGGGCGCCGAGGAACTCCCCGTCGCCTGCAAGTTCCTGGAGAAGAGGGCGAACACGTCTTCTACGACATCGTGGAGATGGAGGCCTTCGTGGGCCGGAAAGTGATCGTGGTGGGCGGCGGGGACAGCGCCATCGAATCGGCCCTTGGACTTTGCAACCAAGAGGGCTGCGAGGTCACTCTGTCCTACCGGGGAGACCGCTTCACTCGCGTGAAGGAGCGCAACCTCGCCAAACTCGAGAGAGCCGTCGCCGACCAGCGCCTCACGGTGCTCATGCAAAGTCGTTTGCGTCGTATTCAATCCAAGCGAGTGGAGATCGAAGTCGAAGGACAATTGCGGGAGCTTCCCGCCGACGATGTCATCGTCCGCATTGGAGGAGAGCCCCCCTCGAGCTTCTTGTCCAAAGTCGGTGTCGCGATGGTGAACAAGGACATCCCCCTGGTGAGCTCGGAGGTCTGAGTGCTTCGCCGCCCGTTCATGATGCTCCCTCTATTTCTGAGCTGCGCCTTCATCTCCCCGGCGTTGGCTCAGATCTCTCCCGGCCCGCTCTCCTCGGCGCACGCCTCTTTGGAAGGCAATCGCAATTGCACGCAGTGTCACGGCCTCAAGCAGGAGAGCATCCAGGAGCACTGCCTGAAGTGCCACGCGGGAGTCGCCTTCTTGCTCGAACAGGGTCGGGGCTTTCATGCCCATCTGGGGAGCGTCGAATGCGAGAAATGCCATCCCGAGCATGCGGGGACGGATTTCACACTCATCGAGTGGCCCGAGGGCTCGGCCGACAAGTTCAAGCACGAATCGACCGGCTGGGCCCTGGCGGGAGCCCACGCTCGCGCCAAATGCGGGGCCTGCCACCGTCCGAAATTTCAAACCGGCCCGGCGGCGGTCAAAGAGCCGGCCGGCTCCATCCACGAGGGCAAGAGTTGGCTGGGACTCGAAACAGACTGCACGCACTGCCATAAGGATCCCCACGAGGGTTCGCTGGGAAAGGACTGCGCGCACTGTCACGGGCAGGAGGCCTGGCGCCCGGTCTCGAACTTCGACCACGCGCGAACCACCTATCCCCTGGATGGCCGGCACGCGCAGCTCAAATGCGCGCAATGCCACCAGAACCAGCAGCTCGGAGCCAAGACCGATTCAAACGGAAAGGTGGTTCCGCTCTATCGTCCCCTACCCCATCAGGACTGTCAGCCCTGTCACTCCGATCCGCATCAGGGCCGCTTCCAGGGAAAGTGCAGCGGGTGCCACACCACGGCAGGGTTCAAGCTGGCCAGCACGAGCGGCTTCAACCACACATTGACCTCCTTCCCACTGCGCGGAGAACACGCGAAACTGCGCTGCGAGAAATGCCACGATCCGCAATCAGCCTGGGGCAAACGGCCTGCACACGATCGCTGCGACCGTTGTCACCGCAATCCCCACGCGGAGCAAGTTCTCAGCGTGAAGGGCGTCAGGCCTGACTGTGCGGCGTGTCATGACGAAACGAGTTGGAAGAAGTCGAACTTCGACCTCACGCGACATGCGAAGACTGCATTCGCGCTCACGGGCGCTCACGCCAAGCTGAGTTGCGGCAAGTGTCATCGCGCCGCCGAGGGTGAGACGCCGGATCCCGCCTGGGGCCCCGCGCACGTCCGCTTGCGCATGGAATCCAAGCGCTGCCTGGATTGCCATGCACCGGCCCACGGAAAGGAGATCGATCCCTCGCGGGACTGCACGGAATGCCATGGGGTGGACGCGTGGCGTCCTTCTCGTGTGGATGCCAAGGCGCACGCAGCGCTGGGGTGGCCATTGGAGGGACGGCATGGCGAGATCCAGTGTGGAAGCTGTCACCTGCCGCGCGGCTCGAAGAATGTCTCCACGGGTCTGGATGCCGACCTGGCCGGTACCAAATGGCTCTTTACCTCCTTGGGACGACCCTGCGCCGAATGCCACCTCGACCCTCACGAGGGGCGCTATGCGAAGAGCGCGGACTGGAGCGCGAAGAACCCCTGCCGTCGCTGCCACTCCATGAGAACCTTCAGTCCCTCGACCATCGGAGTCGAGGATCACGCCGCTTTCGGCTTCAAGCTGGAAGGCGCTCACCGCACCGTTCCCTGCTTCGCATGTCACCGCGAGCTAGCTCAAGCACCGGCAACTTCGAGTCTCGTCGCGAGCAAAGCGTCGCCCAGAAAACTCGCCTTCAAAGACAAGCGACGAGCCTGCCGGGATTGTCACACTTCGGCCACACTCCCCTCCTCTGGAGTTCGACAATGAAAAGTCTCTGGCTCTTGCTCCTTCTCGTCCTGCTCGCTAATTCGGCACGAGCCGAATCGCCTCACGGACCCATGAAAGCGGACTGTGGAAGCTGCCATGGCGCCGATGACTGGTCGAAAGTCGAAATCCCCGCGGACTTCAATCACAACGAGTTTGATTTTCAATTGCGTGGCGCGCACAAGGGAATTCCCTGCAAACAGTGCCATGAGAGTCTGGTTTTCAGCGATGCGCCGCAGGATTGCTCGGGTTGCCATGCTGACGTTCACCAGGGTGAGTTCGGCCTGGACTGTGATCGTTGTCACGGGACGCGCAGTTTCATCGATCGAGGCGATCAATTACGGCTCCACCGCAGCACGCGTTTCCCTCTGAGGGGTAGCCACTACACTCAGGACTGCGAATCGTGTCATCCGTCCTCTGCCGGAGGACAGCTTGTCTACGTGAATACGCCGACTGAATGCGTGAGTTGTCATCGCGATGACTACGAAGCGGCCAAGAGCCCCGATCATGTCATGGGCAACTTCTCGCAGGACTGCGAACTGTGTCATTCGCCCACCCTGTGGCGAGGTGCGAGCTTCAACCACGCCTCGACCGGCTTCCCTCTCGACGGCGCACACAAACCCTTGGACTGCTCCGAGTGCCACACCAGCGGGAGCTTCTCCGGTTTGGATCCCGCGTGCTATTCCTGCCACGAGCAGGACTACCTTTCTACCAACGATCCCGATCATCAATCCATGGGTTTCGGCACCAGCTGTGAACAATGCCACAACACCACGCGCTGGGATGACGCGAACTTCGATCACGACGGGCTGTTCTTCCCCATCTACTCCGGACGGCATCAGGGCACGTGGAACGATTGTACGGACTGCCACGTCAACGCTTCGAATTACGCTGTGTTCTCCTGCATCGACTGTCATGCGCACAGCGATCAAGCCGAGTCGATGCGGATCACAGCGAAGTTCGAGGCAACTACATCTACGAGAGCAATGCCTGTTATGACTGTCATCCGAGGGGAAGATAGCCATGCGTCACTCGCTAGCCCTCATTCTCGCGCTGTTACTCGCGCTTTTGCGCGATCCCCGCGTCGGGGGCCTCCATCGCCAAGATCAGCTATCTCACGAGCTCCACCGTCTACATCGATGCGGGGAATGCTCAGGGTATTGCCGAAGGGGATTCCGTGGAGGTCTGGCGAGGCGGCCAGCGGCTCGGGATCACTGGTGGTGGACTACACTTCACAAACTCGCTCTACCTGTCCGTTGAAAGAGGTGTCCTTCCAAGCGCGGGTGGGGGACGAAATCCATTTCGTGCCGGGAGAGGTCCGCGATCACAGGCTGCACCGGTGGTGATCGAGGAAGAGGTGCCGAGGAAATCAAGAACAAGCCCTGTGGAAGGGCCGCGTGGGAGCGAGCTTTCTCGGAGTGCGAACCCGTGAGGATTTCGGCCAGGACTTCGACCAGCCCGCCGGGGATCTCAGGATCAGCGGAAGGCATCTCGCCCAAGACCATTTGGAGCTGGAAATCGATGCGCGAGCTCGCCATACCTACAGACGGCCCACCGAAGGCGCCAAGGTCGAACACGGCATTGAACCGCGTCTATCGCGCTTCGCTTGGCATGGTCGCCACCCGCTTCGCCCTCGGGCATCGTATTGGGACGTCAATCCTCTCCCGAACTTCGAATCTCAGTATTTTCGACGGCGCGTCCGCCACCTTGCGCCACGAGCGATGGAGTGGCGGACTGACCGGGGGAGTTCAACCCACGCTCGGCGATCTCGAATTTTCGACCGAGGTGATGGAGTTGGGTGCGTTCTATCGCAGGCAAGCGCCAAGGGATCCAGAGAGCGCGCTGGAATCTTGACCCTGGCCGGGATCGCCTCCTACCGTAAGAGCGAAATCAACCGCGAATATCTGTACCTCCAGGGTTCCTGGGCCGATCCCCAGTGGTCCCTTTTCGCTTCGCAGGAATTGGATCTCAATCGCGGATGGAAGACGCAACTTCGATAGCAAGCGTGATTTCTCCCACCGCGAGCTACCTCTTTGCGCGTTATCGGGTTCGACGCGAGCTGCGGCTCAAGGCGGGCTTTGACAATCGACATCGGGTGAGGCTGTGGACCGATCGGGAAACGCCGGAGACCCTTTTCGATGAAACCTACCGCCAGGGATATTGGGTGGGCGCCGATTCACGTCTGGGGCGATCATGGAACTTGGGAATGGACTTCCGGGGCAGCTCCGGGGGAACAGCTGGGAGCGCCACCGTGATCAGCCTTCGCGCCAGTTGGCTCGATCTGCGCCGACTGCCGGTGGAAATCGGGGGGCGCTTCAGCCGCTTCGGCAACGATAGCTACAATGGAATCCTGGCCTCTCTGAATCTGGGCTGGGAGCTCAACTCCACTCTTGCGCCTCGATGGTGAAGGTGGGCTTCGCAGGGAAAACCACGACGGCTTCGTCGTGGATCAGACCGACCAGCACTGGCTCGGCCTTAGGGCAGAAGCCGCATTGCAGGCGGGGTGGTACCTGGATTTCTCGGGAGAGTGGACCCGTGGCGGTATTGACGCGTCCGATCTGTTCTACTCTTCCCTGAACTACCGCTTTTAGCGCTCGGCCCTCTGGCCAAAGCCGAATGCTCTCCCGCGAGCCCCTGGGACAAGCGGGTTCTTGTATCCGTCTTGGACTTCAAGTGCTAGCATTTTCCCATTGGTTCAAATCCTGACCATCTCCCGAGCCCGCCCGCACGTCTCCTCGTGCTCCCAAGGGCCTTCGCGGGAGATGTCTCGCCAAGTTCATTCGGGAGGATTTCATGAAAAAGTATCTCGCCTCTCTGGGGACGGTTGTGGCGTATGTGGGGATGATCGTCTGTCTGGCAGCGGTAGCGGGCCGGTTCTACGGAGCAAAAACAGTCTTGGGCTATCAAGCCGTGAATTTCTTCATGTTGGGAATCGGCCTCATGGTCTGGTCCTGTTGGGCCAAGTTGGAATCGCGCTGAGACCTGATGGAAACGGCTGCCGCTGAGAAATGCTACGGCGGCAGCCGACACTCCCCCTCGAAGCAAACCTCGCTCACATGAGGAAAGAAGAGAAAATCGTCGATCGCTTGAAGTTTCACTGGGCCACCCCCTCCCGCTGGAAGGACCTGGAGAAGCTCTTCGGGGAGCGCGGTGCCTGTGGGGGCTGCTGGTGCATGGTGTGGCGCCTGTCGAGCAAGGACTGGCATGCTGGCAAGGGGGGAGCGAACAAACGCGCCCTCAAACGCTTGGTGAGCAAGGGAGAGCGCCCCGGTGTTCTGGCCTACTTGGGAAAGGAAGCCATCGCCTGGTGCGCGATCGCCCCGCGGAGCGAGTACTCCTATCTGGCCCGTTCGCGTGTCCTGCGAGCCATTGACGACGAACCCGTGTGGTCCATCTCCTGTCTCTTCATTCTGAAGCCCTATCGCCGCCAGGGAGTTTCGGTGGCTCTACTTCAGGCCGCAGTCGAGCTCGCCAAGAAGCGGGGAGCCAAAATCGTCGAGGGTTACCCGAGTTTGCCGAAGATGGAGAAAATTCCCGATACCTTCGTGTGGACCGGACTCCCCTCCGCCTTCCAGAAATCCGGTTTCAGCGAAGCGGCCCGCCATTCCCCGACTCGTCCCATCATGCGCCGCCGGTCGGACTGAGCTCACCCGGCGAATCTGTAGAATGTCGCTTCCAAGTCCCTCACAACCCATCCTGAAGTGGATTCGCTGCACGGTCGACCCGGACCAGCGTCAGGCATTCGACAGGGCGCAGCGCGCCTGGTCCATGCTGCACGAAGTCGAGGGGTTCTTGGCTCAGACCGGGGGCTGGGATTCAGAGCGCCAAAATGAAGCGGGAGTTCTCGCCCTCTGGCGCAGACCTGAGCACTACCAAGCATTCATGGACCGTGTCCACGACCGCGTGGTCGCCGCCTCGGGTCAGGACCGCAGCTATAGGCGGATACGGATTGAACTGTTCAGGCTCGCAGCCAGCGGGACCCCTCTCGCGAGGGAACTTTCCGAGGTCTTCACCCGCGCGCAGTCGATCCACCTCGCCCCACTGCCCGCTTGCGCCATCCGCGTCACCCTGCAATGGGGCGAAGCGAAGGAGGAAGATTTCATCGCAAGCCCGAGCGCGTCCGAGGGATCATCGCTCTCGACGGAGACAATCAGCCGCGATTCGCTCTTGCGCGTCGAGCCCGCCTGGCGAGTTCGAAGCTCAGATTGAGCCTTGCCGCCACACGAGGCTTGGACTTAGAGTGCCAGCAGAGCCCAGGGAGACGTCCGTGACCCGCGAACATCTCAACCGTACCCCCGCCGAATCCGAACATGCCCTGCGCGCGCTGCGCTGGTTTCTGGTCATCGCCATGATCATCGTGATCGGTGTGACGGGCTATCGTCTGATCGAGGGCTGGAGCTGGCTGGAGTCCATCTATATGGTGGCGATCACCATGAGCACGGTGGGATTTGGCGAAACCAGACCGCTGAGCGACGCCGGTGCATCTCTTCACAATCTTCTTCATCATGCTCTCGGTCGGAACCATCGGTTTCGCACTGGCTCAACTCGTCAATTTCGCGCTCGAAGGGCATATCGGAGGCTTCCGGAGGGAGCGGCGAATGCAAAAGAAGATCGACAAGCTCAGCGAACACATCATCGTCTGCGGTTTCGGCCGCGTGGGGCAAGAGGTCGTCAGCGAACTTCGACTGCGCGGGGGAACCGGGATGATCATCGACCTCAACCCACCCGTCGAGGAACTCGAGGGCGAGAACATCTGTTACCTCAGAGGGAACGCCTCAAGCGAGGAAGTTCTGCTCCAGGCCGGAATTCTGCGCGCCCGCTGTCTCATCGCGGCCATGGACAGCGACACCGAAAACGTCTTCACGGTGCTGACGGCTCGCACCCTCAACCCCGATCTCCAGCTCATCGCGCGCGCCAGCGAGCCCGGAACCAGCCGCAAGCTCATGATGGTGGGGGCCAATCGGGTCATCTCTCCCTACGTGACCAGTGGCAGGCGCATGGCTGCGATGGCCATGCAACCCGAGGTCGTCGATTTTCTGGAACAGTTCAACCAGCCTCTCGACGAAATCGGACTCGAGCTGGGGAAGGTCGAAGTTACGCCAAACTGCGAGCTAGACCAACACAGCCTGGCCGAGGTCGACTTGCGGCGGCGCAGCGGGGCCATGGTCCTGGCCGTCTACACTTCTGATGGAGTGGTCTTCAATCCCGATGCTCACATGCAGCTGGAATCGGGGCAGCGCCTCATGGTACTCGGCAGCCGTCAGCAGCTCATCAAATTGAAGGAGATGGCAGCCGGCGCCAAATCCTAGCGTTTCTTCGGAAAAACAGTTCTGAATATCGTGAAGTGCGTGTGTCGAAATTGAAGCTCGACCCCCGGTCAATCAGTCAGAGCGCAAGTCCACCCATCCTCTATATTGTGCCCTCCCCCAATTCCCCCCAATGAAGGACGCTGACGTGATCAGATTTTCCAGAAAGCTACCAATGCTCGCACTCTCGTGGAGCGTGCTTTTCCTGGTGATGTTCTCGGCCGGCAACTCGTCTGCCGCCGACGAGGAGCAAGGCGAGAAGGCCGCGCCAGCTCCCTCGGCGAATGAGCAGATCGTGAGCCTCGAGGGAATGTGCGCTCAAAACGCGGAAGCGATGGCTGCTGCGGATTCTGCGAAGTCGCTCTATGAGAGACTCGGTGGCAGGGAGGGCATCCACAAGATCGTTGCCGAGGTCGTGCGACTCCACGGCCAGAACAAGGACTTCGACCGTTTCATGGACGAGGTCGACACGAAGCATCTCATCGAGGGCGTGACGCAATTCATGGTCTCGGCTACCGGGGGCCCCGGCGATTACGAAGGACCGAGCCTGGCTGAATCGCACGCCCATCTCAAATTGACCAATGCCGAATTTCTCTCGGCGGGCCACGATGTCATGCAGGGGATGAAGAACATGGGTTGCAAAGAGGCAGAGATCAACGAGCTCATCTGCATGTTCGTCTCGCTACGTGATCAAGTCGTGATCGATTCTGACAAGGAACTCGATTGACTTTCCGGGTTGCCCCGCCCCGCGGGGCAACCCCCAACTCTCGCTCTTACTCGTCCTGACGCTTGTAGTATCCGACGAATAGCTTCTTCCAGGTCTCTCCACCGTCACGCGAAGCCCGCCAAGTCTGCCGTACGCGTCCATCGTCCAGCTTTTCCCAAGTGATCTCGTGGTCGACCATTCCCTTTGCCATCCCGCGCGGGGAGCTGTCCCTTGAGCACCATATTCCCGTTTTCGTCGAGACCCCCATCGAGCAACAGCAACAGGCCGTGGTCGCCGATCCAGGTCTGATGCCAGACTCCGCGACGCTTGTCGTACATGTTGAAGCTGTGCCCCTTCGATCCCTCGGCTCCCACCCAATTCTCCTCGATCGCGCACTTGCCCAGCACCCGCTCCACCCGATTCGTCCCCTGGAACTTTCCGTCCTCGTCAGTGACCCGCCAGTTTCCCAGCCAAAAATCGAACTGAGAATATTCGGGATCCGTGCACGGAGGGGGCGGCGTCTTTTCTGCCTGTGCGTCTTCCTGCGCGCGCGAGAAGCTGGCCGCGAAAATGATGCAACAGAATAGAGCTAGGGACACTTGCGAACGGAACTTCATCGTTACCTCCAAAAGGGGGAATCCATCATCTGTTTCTTCTGTGCTGGGAGCGGATCTTCTCACGTTGTTTCTGTACGGCCTCGATGTGGTCTTTCCAGATCTCCTTCTGATCCGTGTCGAGGAACTCGAGGATGACCTCGTTGGATTCCCTCATTTCCTTGCGCAGACTGTCCATTGCGCCCTGATCGCGCGTATGGCGGACGCTCTCTCGCAGGGCCCTCAAGCGCAAGCGGGAGCGGCGCAGGACCGGGTAGATCTTTCGGCACTGATCCAGGGTAAGGGACAGCGTGGTGTCCATCTGCAGAAGCTGAGGATCCAGCCACCACTCATTTTCCTTGTCGACGAGAGTCTGATAGCTGGCGGCCTGCGGCGGGCTCAAGAGAGCGAGTACGGAATCGTGGGTCTTCTGAGCGCGCTCCTCCATCTTCGACGAGTCGCCTCTCTCCTCAGGCGGTCCGGAGCCTTCACGATCGCCCTCCGGCCTCCGCTCACCCATGCTGGGGCGATCCTCGCGGGTCCGTTGTGCGAGCGAATCGAGGATCTGCTCGATCGCCTTGGCCTGATCACCCTCCAGTGAAAGCTGTGTGCTCAGATAGTTCACACGGCGCGCTACCGCATTCTCCAGTTCGGCCGCATTCGCCACGGTCGTAAGGGTGAGGAGGCAAAGAAGCGCAACGAATGCCTTCATCACGACGATCATCTCCAGTTTCCAGCGGGCGGATCTGCCCGAAAGCGTTGGTACAGACGGTCTTGTCAAGGAGACCACTCTTGGCCTTATAATGAACGAAGACGCGCCCGAATTTTCCAGTACAAGCTCGTACAATTGTGCTTCCATTTTCTCGGAGGTCCCAAATTGGTTAATAGCTCACGAATCCGGTTGTTCGCATGTAGCGCAGGCCTGGCCCTTCTGTGTTCATTGAATTCATCGCTGCCGTCGCAGGCCGATACATCCGTCTCGGTTGGTGGAAAATGCAATGTCTACGGCGCCGGGCACGCGACTGCTCCTGGACCGGGGGGCAGCGTCACTGGCGGGTACGGCGGAGGGATTCTTCCTTTCGAGATCGCCCTCCCTTCGGGCACGGGACGCAGTTGTACTTTCGACCTGAGCGGAACCATCGACTACGGTGGGTGTTGCCCACCGTCCGGCCCGGATGGCGCCGCGTTCACGAACATCCTCGAGGCGCCAGCATATGGCGGTATTGCTGGATGCGATCTTTCAACCCGCGCCCGCTATCTCACGGGAGTCTTTCTCGATGACAACGAGCCGGTGGACCCCGCGCCCGACCGAATCATCTTCTCCGGCATCGATTTCGCCGAACTCAGTCCCGGTTTGCGGCAAGTCTTCTTCCTCGGAGATGGCTGGACGGGAGAGGGAGACGGAAACCTCCAGGTATTTCACATCCCCGATGGAGCGACCCGACTTTTCTTGGGCTACCAGGACCGTTGCAGCACCACCCCCAACGTGCCCGGCTGCTACGATGACAATGGCGGCTTGGTGACGGGAACGGTGAGTTTCTCCCTTCCGACCTCCGCGACGCCTGGCGTCAATGTCTCGATGCGCCTGCAGCAAAACTTTCCCAACCCATTCAACCCCAGAACCTCGATCTCCTTCACCATCACACAAGCTGGTCCTTACGAGCTCGAGATCTACTCCGCAAATGGTCAACTGGTGCGCCACGTACACCACGGATGGCTCGAGCCCGGCCACTACACCCGCAATTGGGATGGATTGGATGCGGATGCTCAACCGGCAGCGAGTGGGATCTATTTTTGCCGGCTCAAGGGGCTTTACGAATCGAAGACGATGCGGATGGCCCTGCTGCGCTGATCTCGTCGTCGATGATGGAGTCTTTCCCGTCGCCGTCGCCGTCGTGCATGAAGTGCCGGTAGAGCAACCAGGTGGCGACGCAGGAGAATCCGAAGAGGAGCGCGGGGACGATCCAGGCCCAGAACACGTTGGAGACCATGGGCTCTACCGGCAACTCATTCATCGCGGTCCTTTCGCTGCCGGTGGTGGGGTCCGCGCCGACGCCACGACCACCAGGCCAAGAGCAGCCCGGCGAACGACGCCACGTACGAAATGCTCATCCCGATGACGGTGGCCAGCGCACGATCCATCTCAGCCCTCCGCCTTGTCCAGAGTCAGCGCCTCGTTTTCCAAAATGTAGCGGCTCTGGCGTTCCTCGTACTCCGCGGAGACGGCACGCATTTTGGGGTCGATGATCCACCAGAGCAGGACCATTCCCACGACCGCGGCCGCGAGCACGAAGAAGCCCTCGACGCGCAGAAGCAGCGACCAGGTCACTCCGATCATGAGGCAGGCCAGGACCAGTGGCGAGAGAACGATGACGAACCAGTCTTCGCGGGTCCAGCTTTCGGCCTCGGCCGCGCTCCAACGGCGGCGCACCAGCGCTCGCCCTTTGGCCGCGGCGGGTTCCTGCGCGGGAACCAAGCCGCGCCGAACTGCCTCGCGGTGGACCGGGCCCCAGAAACCCAAAGGGCGCGTCATCGAGTAGTAGCGCACCAGGTGATCCATCGGCTCGGCCGGCGTGAGCAGAGTGGCCGGGATGAGAATCACCGCGCCCAGTCCCAGCAGGATCCAGAACTGCATGTAGTCGGGAAGGCTGGGGATGAAATGGAGTTCGGGTAACACCCACACCACGAGCCAGCTCAGTCCGAGGTTCGCGATCCATCCCACCAGATAGCCCCAGGCGTTGAAACGCCACCAGATCACCTGCAGGATGTTGGGCAGCCAGACTCCGGCCATCATCAGCCACAGGGCAAAGATGAGCCAGCTGGTGATGTTCTCCATCATCAATCCATAGAAGAAGGAGCCGGCCAAAAGGGCAAAGGTGGCGATACGTCCCACTCGCACCAGCTCGGCGGGACCTGCCTGCGGCCGCAGGTAACGCTCCCATAGATCGCGCGTGAAGTAGAGGGCGCCGAGATTCAAGTGGCTCGAAATGGTGGAGAGGTGAATCGCGAGAATGGCTCCGAAGAAAACCCCGATCATGCCGGTGGGAAGAAGTTCGAAGCCCAGGCGGAACCAACCCAGTTCGTACTCGCTGGTCTTGGCGATGTGGGGCAGCATGGTGAAGAATCCCAGGATTCCCGCCGCCCAAAAGCCGTTGCGAATCATGGTGACCGCGCCGCCGGCCCAGATCCCGTAGGTCGCGTCACGCACCGTCTTGGCCGATTGGATGCGCTGCGCCTCCACGTACCAGTCGATACTTGTGCCCATGCCGAAACCGCCCACCACCGCGATGACCAGCATGGTAAGGCACCAGGCGATGGGGAAATCACCCCCGGTCCAGCCGGTAAAGGCGAAGGGATTGAGCCGCCAGCTCTCTCCGAGCGTCACAAGCTTGGCCCCGATGGCTGGCGCTCCGCCGGCCGCGTGCACTCCGAGCAGCGAGACCAGAACGATGGCGAAGATGGCGACGATTCCCTGCAGGAAGTCGCCCATCACCACTCCCCAATAGCCCGCGCCCAGAGTGTAGAGAGCCGTGATCACACCGGGGATCACCAAGCCGACCCAGAGGGGCCAGCCGAAGGCCAGCGCGCAGACCTTGCCCATGGCCATGCCCACCCAACCGAGGATGAACATGTTCATGAACACCTGCCAGCCCGCCATCCACCCGCGCAAGAGTTCGGCGCCCAATCCGTAGAAGCGCAGGGTCTGCCATTCAGCTTGGGTGTAGGCGAGAGAACGGCGGAAGATGCGCGCCGAAACGAAGGCGCCGATTCCGGTCCAGGCCGTGAAGAAGGTGTACCAGAGACCGCGCAGACCGTGCTGGTAGATGACGCCGCTGATCCACATCGGAGTGTCGGTCGCGGTGTGGGTGCTGAAGACCGAGGCAGCGGGTAACCACCAGGGAAGTCCACGACCGGCGAGGAAGAAATCGCTCTTGCCTCGGCGCGCGAGCCGGTAGAAGAGCGCGGCGCCGCCGACCATCAACAGCAGAAATGCCGTGGCCCAGAAGATATCGATCCAGGTGAATCGAATCATCGTGCTCCCGCCGCTCAGGCTAGGCCTCTCATCCGACCGGCGCCGATGGTAGCGGTCCCGCGCGCATCAAGCAACAAACTCCCACGGAATGTCGTATATTCCAGTTCATCCCCCAAGGTGCCATGCTCGCCCTCATTTCTGACTTTATTCGTGTTCACGACGCCGCGCGGTTTCGATGCGCTGTGGCGGGAATACAATTCCGCGGGGACTCCAGCGGGGCGCGAGACCGCCTGGACCCTACTGAAGAGCGAGGGCTGGCCTGCAGACTACGATTCGACTCTGCAGCGGCTGCGCGCGCGCAGTTATCCGAGTTTCGTTCCTACCGGCGAACTGCACGAGGAGCGCGTGGACCAGGAGGGATTGCACTATCCCTACACCGTCCTCGTGCCCAAGACCTACGATCCCAAACGATCCTATCCCCTGCGGATGATTCTTCACGGCTCCACGCGACATTCGGCCTGGCGAGACGGGGTGGACCACTGGCGCAACAAGGACCCCTTTCGCAGCGCGAACATGATCACCGTATTTCCCGCGGCCTGGGAAGACGCCATGTGGTGGACGCAGCGTCAGGTCGACAATCTCTCGGCCATCCTCGATCTCTTGCGCGCGCGCTACCACATCGATTCGAATCGCTGCAGCTTGATGGGATTGTCGGACGGCGGAACCGGGACCTTTT